>NZ_CM149588.1:0-1817500 GCF_056156265.1 Flavobacterium sp. TS_SC_5
TTCAAAGAAAGGCGACGACATACTCTCCCACATAACTGCAGTACCATCTGCGCAGGCGGGCTTAACTACTCTGTTCGGGATGGGAAGAGGTGAGCCCCGCCGCAATAACCACCTTAAGAGGTTATAATTGCTTTGGGCAATTATTTGCAAGTCGTAATTCGTAATTATGAATTCGTAATTGCAATAATATCTTAACATACTGAGATAAAGAAAAGTTTTTTTGTTAGAAAGTTTCTTCTCTCCCGATTTGCATCGGGAGAGAAAAGCGTACATAAGCTTACGGGTTATTAGTACTACTCGACTATGACATTACTGCCTTTACATCTATAGCCTATCAACGTGGTCATCTCCCACGACCCTTAAAAGAAATCTCATCTTGTGGTGGGTTTCGCGCTTATATGCTTTCAGCGCTTATCCCTTCCAAACGTAGCTACTCTGCGATGCCACTGGCGTGACAACAGATACACTAGAGGTTTGTCCAATTCGGTCCTCTCGTACTAGAATCAGATCCACTCAAATTTCTTGCGCCCACAGTAGATAGAGACCGAACTGTCTCACGACGTTCTGAACCCAGCTCGCGTGCCACTTTAATGGGCGAACAGCCCAACCCTTGGGACCTTCTCCAGCCCCAGGATGTGACGAGCCGACATCGAGGTGCCAAACCCCCCCGTCGATATGAGCTCTTGGGGGAGATCAGCCTGTTATCCCCGGCGTACCTTTTATCCTTTGAGCGATGGCCCTTCCATGCGGAACCACCGGATCACTATGCTCTACTTTCGTACCTGATCGACCTGTATGTCTCTCAGTCAAGCTCCCTTATGCCATTGCACTCTACGCACGGTTACCAAGCGTACTGAGGGAACCTTTAGAAGCCTCCGTTACTCTTTTGGAGGCGACCACCCCAGTCAAACTACCCACCAAGCAATGTCCCCCGCATAACGGGGTTAGGCCTCAGATAAACAAAGGGTTGTATTTCAACAATGACTCCACAACGCCTAGCGACGCCACTTCACAGTCTCCAACCTATCCTACACATCATTTATCCAAGGTCAATACTAAGCTATAGTAAAGGTGCACAGGGTCTTTTCGTCCCACTGCGGGTAAGCGGCATCTTCACCGCTACTACAATTTCACCGAGCTCATGGCTGAGACAGTGTCCAGATCGTTACACCATTCGTGCAGGTCGGAACTTACCCGACAAGGAATTTCGCTACCTTAGGACCGTTATAGTTACGGCCGCCGTTTACTGGGGCTTCATTTCAATGCTTCTCCGAAGATAACATCTCCACTTAACCTTCCAGCACCGGGCAGGTGTCAGGCCCTATACTTCATCTTACGATTTTGCAGAGCCCTGTGTTTTTGATAAACAGTCGCCTGGACCTCTTCACTGCGGCCAGCATTGCTGCTGGCGACCCTTCTCCCGAAGTTACGGGTCTATTTTGCCTAATTCCTTAGCCATGAATCTCTCGAGCACCTTAGGATTCTCTCCTCGACTACCTGTGTCGGTTTGCGGTACGGGTACTTATTACCTGAAGTTTAGAGGTTTTTCTTGGAAGCCCTTAGGCGCACTATCTCTTTGTCCGAAGACTCCGAGTACTATCGTATTTCCCCAAAACCCGTGGATTTGCCTGCGGGTCTTATAGGTAGGTACTTCAACGAACTATTCCGTCAGTTCGCGGCGCTTTCATCACTCCGTCACCCCATCACAGTAATAACTAGTACGGGAATATTAACCCGTTGTCCATCGACTGTCCCTTTCGGGTTCGCCTTAGGTCCCGACTAACCCACAGCTGATTAGCATAGCTGTGGAAACCTTAGTCTTTCGGTGTGCGGGTTTCTCGCCCGCATTATCGTTACTTATGCCTACATTTTCTTTTCTAACCAGTCCAGCAGGCCTTACGACTCACCTTCAACCCTGTTAGAATGCTCCCCTACCACTTAGAGTAAACTCTAAATCCATAGCTTCGGTAATATACTTATGCCCGATTATTATCCATGCTCGTCCGCTCGACTAGTGAGCTGTTACGCACTCTTTAAATGAATGGCTGCTTCCAAGCCAACATCCTAGCTGTCTGGGCAGACAAACCTCGTTCTTTCAACTTAGTATATATTTGGGGACCTTAGCTGATGGTCTGGGTTCTTTCCCTCTCGGACTTGGACCTTAGCACCCAAGCCCTCACTGTTATGAAACATTATATAGCATTCGGAGTTTGTCAGGAATTGGTAGGCGGTGAAGCCCCCGCATCCAATCAGTAGCTCTACCTCTATATAACTTTACGCATAACGCTGCACCTAAATGCATTTCGGGGAGTACGAGCTATTTCCGAGTTTGATTGGCCTTTCACCCCTACCCACAGGTCATCCGAAGACTTTTCAACGTCAACCGGTTCGGTCCTCCACTGTGTGTTACCACAGCTTCAACCTGCCCATGGGTAGATCACACGGTTTCGCGTCTAACACTACTGACTAAAGCGCCCTATTCAGACTCGCTTTCGCTACGGATCCGTGGCTTAACCACTTATCCTTGCCAGCAACGTTAACTCGTAGGCTCATTATGCAAAAGGCACGCCGTCACCCCACGAAAGGGCTCCGACCGCTTGTAAGCGTATGGTTTCAGGATCTATTTCACTCCGTTATTCACGGTTCTTTTCACCTTTCCCTCACGGTACTGGTTCACTATCGGTCTCTCAGGAGTATTTAGCCTTAGCGGATGGTCCCGCCAAATTCAGACAGGATTTCTCGTGTCCCGCCCTACTCAGGATACCACTATCGTTATCTTCTTTTACTTATACAGGGCTATCACCTTCTTTGGCTCTACTTTCCAGTAGATTCTAATTCAATCCGCAACAAATAACGTGGTCCTACAACCCCAATATTGCCGTAACAACATTGGTTTGGGCTAATCCGCGTTCGCTCGCCACTACTTACGGAATCACTTTTGTTTTCTTCTCCTCCGCCTACTTAGATGTTTCAGTTCAGCGGGTTTGCCCACCTATCGGTGTACTATGTCTTCAACATAGTGGGTTGCCCCATTCGGGTATCTACGGATCAATTCGTGTGTGCCAATCCCCGTAGCTTTTCGCAGCTTATCACGCCCTTCATCGCCTCTGAGAGCCAAGGCATCCCCCATACGCCCTTATTTTGCTTATTGTACCAATCTTAAAATTAATTAAGACCGTTTCTTTTACTTGTCTAATGATAAACAAACAAAAAATGCTTTCTACTTTTTATTATTTTCTTATCTCAATATGTCAATGAACTTTTTCTTTTTGAATAAAGAACATAGAGAATAGATAATAGACTTAATCTATATTCTTTTTTCTATATTCTATCTTCTCGAAGATAGTGGAGAATAACGGAGTCGAACCGTTGACCTCCTGCGTGCAAGGCAGGCGCTCTAGCCAGCTGAGCTAATCCCCCAATCTTTTTTAATTATGAATTGTGAATTATGAATTATGAATTATTGTAATTCGTAATCTTTCAACCCTAGAATTTCCTTTCAATCTGTTTCTATGAACGTTTTTGTATAAATACTTAATAATAAGTACTTAATGCTTTTTTTGTTGTCTCGGACAGACTCGAACTGTCGACCCCTACATTATCAGTGTAGTACTCTAACCAGCTGAGCTACGAGACACTCTTTTTTTTGAGTAAAGAATAAAGACTTAAGATTATAGACTAAATCTATGCTCTATATTCTATTTTCTTTTCTCTCTTTTTTATATAAATTAACAGCAAGAGTAATAAAATGTTGAAACTTGTTTCCAACTTGAACTTTCGTCTTCTTTCCCTAGCGTGTATTACTACTAACACTAAGGCTCTAGAAAGGAGGTGTTCCAGCCGCACCTTCCGGTACGGCTACCTTGTTACGACTTAGCCCTAGTTACCAGTTTTACCCTAGGCAGCTCCTTGCGGTCACCGACTTCAGGCACCCCCAGCTTCCATGGCTTGACGGGCGGTGTGTACAAGGCCCGGGAACGTATTCACCGGATCATGGCTGATATCCGATTACTAGCGATTCCAGCTTCACGGAGTCGAGTTGCAGACTCCGATCCGAACTGTGACCGGTTTTATAGATTCGCTCCTGGTCGCCCAGTGGCTGCTCTCTGTACCGGCCATTGTAGCACGTGTGTAGCCCAAGGCGTAAGGGCCGTGATGATTTGACGTCATCCCCACCTTCCTCACAGTTTGCACTGGCAGTCTTGTTAGAGTTCCCGACTTGACTCGCTGGCAACTAACAACAGGGGTTGCGCTCGTTATAGGACTTAACCTGACACCTCACGGCACGAGCTGACGACAACCATGCAGCACCTTGTAAATTGTCTTGCGAAAAGTCTGTTTCCAAACCGGTCAATCTACATTTAAGCCTTGGTAAGGTTCCTCGCGTATCATCGAATTAAACCACATGCTCCACCGCTTGTGCGGGCCCCCGTCAATTCCTTTGAGTTTCATTCTTGCGAACGTACTCCCCAGGTGGGATACTTATCACTTTCGCTTAGCCACTGAGATTGCTCCCAACAGCTAGTATCCATCGTTTACGGCGTGGACTACCAGGGTATCTAATCCTGTTCGCTACCCACGCTTTCGTCCATCAGCGTCAATCAATTAGTAGTAACCTGCCTTCGCAATTGGTATTCCATGTAATCTCTAAGCATTTCACCGCTACACTACATATTCTAGTTACTTCCTAATAATTCAAGTCAGACAGTATCAATGGCCGTTCCACCGTTGAGCGATGGGCTTTCACCACTGACTTATCTGACCGCCTACGGACCCTTTAAACCCAATGATTCCGGATAACGCTTGGATCCTCCGTATTACCGCGGCTGCTGGCACGGAGTTAGCCGATCCTTATTCTTACGATACCGTCAAGTCTCTACTCGTAGAGGTGTTTCTTCTCGTATAAAAGCAGTTTACAATCCATAGGACCGTCATCCTGCACGCGGCATGGCTGGATCAGGCTTGCGCCCATTGTCCAATATTCCTCACTGCTGCCTCCCGTAGGAGTCTGGTCCGTGTCTCAGTACCAGTGTGGGGGATCTCCCTCTCAGGACCCCTACCCATCGTTGCCTTGGTAAGCCGTTACCTTACCAACTAGCTAATGGGACGCATGCTCATCTTTCACCGTTGTGACTTTAATATCATGTTGATGCCAACTCGATATACTATGAGGTATTAATCCAAATTTCTCTGGGCTATCCCTCTGTGAAAGGTAGATTGCATACGCGTTACGCACCCGTGCGCCGGTCTCTAATTCCGAAGAACTATACCCCTCGACTTGCATGTGTTAAGCCTGCCGCTAGCGTTCATCCTGAGCCAGGATCAAACTCTTCATCGTATATTGTACGCTTGATTGCTCAAGCTATTGTTATTCGACTAAATTCTAGTGGTTTTTTCAAATCTCTCGATTCTATTACTCTTATTCTTGTGTCTTGTTCTTGCGAACGAAACGGCTGTCAATTCAATATGTCTAGGAACGTGTTCTTATCTTGTTTTTAACTCCTTTTAACACTTGTTATAGTGTTTCTCGAAGCGGGTGCAAAAGTACAACTTTCTTTTTAACTGGCAAGAAAAATTTGAAGTTTTTTTAAGATAAATTTTATCTCGTTTGCTTCTCTTTTCTTATCAATCTATCAAGGAACTTTGAGCGTCTTGCGGGGTGCAAATGTAACATCCGTTTTCTAATCTCACAAGCTTTTTGAATCTTTTTTAGAAAATAAATTTTCTCTTTTGATTAACTTTACTTGCCAGTATTTGAAAGAACGTCTGCGTCATTGCGGGTGCAAAACTAACTCCTTTATACCGTTATTCAAGCTTTTTTAAACCTTTTTTTTGACCTTTTCTTAACTTTTACTTTAACTTGCTGAAAACATGGTTTTTGAATGTCAAAGTTTTTTAAACAAAACAACAATCTATTAGCCGATACACGCCATTTCAATCCAAAATTACCTATTTCAGTACCATTGCACGGCTATCGACTACCCTTCTTTATTTACTAAAGCTTTAGAAATTCAATCTTTGTTCATGCTTTAACAGCTCTTCACTAAACTCTAATCCTTCAAAACAGCCGACCTTGACAGTATTTGAACAAAAAAACTACTTTAGACCAATAAAATGACTTTATCCTATACCTTATATAATAACAAAAATCCCTTTTCCATTCGCTACTATATATAAGGTGACCAGATTTATTGTATTAATATGAGTTCTTCTACTCTTAATTAAACTGGATATCTTAATTATTGCGGGCTTCGCGTTAGGGATAGCAGCGTAAAGCCCGCAGTCTCGTCTTTTCGGACGAGACGAGGACTTGAAGCGAATAGCCCGACTCATTATATAAAGAAAGGCGATTATCCTTTACGATAATCGCCTTTCTTTATATAATGAGGAACGCCAAAATGAAACTCTAATTGAAACGGATGGCAGGAAATAGCTCTCAATAGAAAAAAAAACACCTCTTAACCTATATATAAGGAGTGCCGACTTTGTATTTACACCTATATAGCAACAAACCTTACATATATATTGTATGTATTTCTGCAATGCTCTATATTTGCATTCTTAAAATAATAAACAATGATTAAGATTACTTTACCCGATGGGTCAGTTAAAGAGTTTGCTTCAGGGGTAACTCCAATGGATGTTGCTAAAAGCATTAGTGAAGGATTTGCCAGAAATGTAATTTCGGCTTCTTTTAATGGTACAACTATTGAAACAACAACCCCTTTGACGACGGACGGTAGTCTTGTATTATATACATGGAATGACGAAGGTGGAAAAAAGGCTTTTTGGCATTCTACTTCACACGTAATGGCACAGGTTTTAGAGGAAATGTATCCTGGAATTAAATTAACACTAGGACCAGCAATTTCTAATGGATTTTATTACGACGTAGATTTTGAAGATCAAAAAATCACTGATGCTGATTTCAAAAAAATTGAAGATCGTGTTCTTGAAATAGCAAGAGGAAAGCATGAGTTCAAACTACGACCTGTTTCTAAAGCTGACGCTTTGGAACTATATAAGGATAACGTTTACAAAACTGAATTGATCACTAATCTTGAGGACGGAACAATTACGTTTTGCGATCATGATACGTTTACTGATTTATGCCGCGGTGGTCACATTCCAAATACCGGAATAATCAAAGCGATGAAGATCATGAGCGTTGCCGGTGCTTACTGGCGTGGTGATGAAAAAAACAAACAGTTAACCCGTGTTTATGGAACTTCGTTTCCCAAACAAAAGGATTTAACAGAATACCTTCTATTACTGGAAGAGGCAAAACGTCGCGACCATAGAAAACTAGGAAAGGAATTGGAGTTATTTGCTTTTTCACAAAAAGTTGGAGCAGGTTTACCATTATGGTTGCCAAAAGGTGCTGCGTTGAGAGATCGTTTAGAGCAGTTTTTGAAAAAAGCACAGAAGAAAGCGGGTTATGAGCAAGTAATCACACCACATATAGGTCAAAAAGAATTGTACGTCACTTCAGGTCATTATGCAAAATATGGTGCAGACAGTTTTCAACCCATAAGTACTCCAGCTGAAGGAGAAGAGTTTTTATTGAAACCGATGAACTGCCCTCATCACTGTGAAATATATAATGTACGTCCATGGTCTTACAAGGATTTGCCAAAGCGCTATGCTGAATTTGGTACGGTTTACAGATACGAACAAAGTGGCGAATTACACGGTTTGACTCGTGTAAGAGGTTTTACTCAAGATGACGCGCACATTTTTTGTACTCCGGAACAACTTGACGAAGAGTTTAAGAAAGTAATCGACTTGGTACTCTATGTATTTGGTTCATTAGGATTCGAAAACTTTACAGCTCAGATTTCTTTGAGAGATAAAGAGAATAGAGATAAATATATAGGTAGTGATGAAAACTGGGAAAAAGCAGAAAATGCCATCATTAATGCCGCTGCAGACAAAGGTTTGAAAACCGTTGTTGAATATGGCGAAGCTGCCTTCTATGGTCCGAAGCTGGATTTCATGGTAAAAGATGCTTTAGGAAGACAATGGCAGTTAGGTACCATTCAAGTAGATTATAACCTGCCGGAACGTTTTGATTTAACCTACAAAGGATCTGATAACGAATTACACAGACCGGTGATGATCCATAGAGCTCCTTTTGGATCTATGGAACGTTTTATCGCTATATTATTAGAGCATACAGCAGGAAATTTCCCGCTTTGGCTAATGCCAGAACAAGCTATAATATTGTCTTTGAGCGAGAAATATGAAATATATGCAAAAAAAGTTTTAGATTTGCTAGAAAATCACGAAATTCGCGCCCTCATCGACAACAGAAACGAGACAATCGGGAAGAAAATTAGAGATGCCGAGATGCAAAAAACGCCGTTTATGTTGATTGTAGGCGAGGAAGAAGAGAAAAATGGTACTATCTCTATCCGTCGTCACGGACAAGAAGGAAAAGGAAATATCACCGTTACAATAGAGGAATTTGTTGCTATCGTAAACGAAGAGATCAATAAAACATTAAAAGTATTTACAGTTTAACTTAAATTATAAAGTCATAGCAATAAGAAGCAACAGAGGTTATCAACCTCGCGTAGAAAAAAAGGATGCACACAGAATAAATAATCTTATTCGTGGTGTACAAGAAGTAAGACTTGTGGGTGAAAATATTGAGCCTGGAGTTTTTAAACTTTCAGAAGCTTTAAGATTAGCGGATCAGTTTGAACTGGATTTAGTGGAGATTTCTCCAAATGCAGAACCGCCGGTTTGTAAAATAATGGATTACAAGAAATTTGTTTACGAGCAAAAGAAACGTGATAAAGTCCTAAAAGCCAAATCAACCCAAGTAGTCGTAAAAGAAATTCGTTTTGGACCTCAAACAGATGAGCATGATTATGAATTTAAGAGAAAGAACGCAGAAAAATTCTTGAAAGAAGGAGCCAAATTGAAAGCTTTTGTTTTCTTTAAAGGGCGTTCGATTATTTATAAAGATCAAGGCCAAATCTTATTACTAAGATTAGCAACTGATCTTGAGGAATTTGGTAAAGTGGAAGCGATGCCAGTTTTGGAAGGAAAGAGAATGATTATGTTCATTGCTCCGAAGAAGAAAAAATAAAAACGTCATAAGTTCAAAAGTCTTAACGTTAGACTTTATGACTTTTGACTTTAAGACAAAATGATAAGTAAGTAAGAATAAATTAAAATACTAGGAAAAAATGCCTAAAATGAAAACCAAATCTAGCGCCAAGAAACGTTTTAAAGTTACTGGTTCTGGAAAGATTAAAAGAAAGCATGCTTTTAAAAGTCACATCTTGACTAAAAAATCTAAAAAACGTAAATTAGCTTTGACACATTCAGCGTTAGTTCACAAAACAGATATGAAAAGCATCAAACAACAATTAAGAATTATTTAATAATTCTTTAGGTTAAAACAATTTAAAATAACCTTGGAGTATGGCCATTAAGTGCTTTTGATTAAATTCAGGCCGCCTGCTACAAAAAAACAATAAAATTATGCCAAGATCGGTAAATTCAGTTGCTAAAAGAGCAAGAAGAAAAAAAATAATGAAGCAAGCCAAAGGTTTCTTTGGTAGACGTAAAAACGTTTGGACAGTTGCTAAGAATGCGGTAGAGAAAGCAATGTGCTACGCTTACCGTGACAGAAAAGTGAACAAAAGAAATTTCCGTGCATTATGGATTCAACGTATCAACGCTGGAGCTAGATTGGAAGGAATGTCTTATTCACAATTCATGGGAAAAGTAAAAGCTAACGGAATCGAATTGAACCGTAAAGTTCTTGCAGATTTAGCGATGAATCACCCAGAAGCTTTCAAAGCAGTACTTAATAAAGTAAAATAAACGTTTTATCAACTCAATTTAGATTACTTACTTATATAGAAACCTCAATCGAAAGATTGGGGTTTTTTGTTTATAATTCCATTTTAAAATTGGCACTATATACTCATCAAATAACTTTTGTTATAAAGTTATTTTAAGTAATTTCGAAAGATGGTTTTTAAAAAATTATATTTCCCGGTTTACATCGCCGTATTAATAGTACTTGTATTTTTACAATCCTGTAATAAAAAGCCTAAAGGTAGCACTCCAAAAAAATTTGATCGAGTAGAAATTATTAAATTTTTAGAGCTAGGTTATAAACACCATGAAAGCTTAAAATATGACAGTTCTTATTACTATTTTAATAAAACTAAGTTAGTTGCCGAAATAAAAAAGGATACTTCCAAAGTCATTCTATCAATATAATGGCTGGCACAAACGCAAAGATTATTGGCAGATTACTCCGGTAGTGAAACTATATTAACTGAAGCACTTCCTATAATGGAAAATAATGATAATTTACCTTATGGAGAAACCAACATATGCATAAATCTAGGCAATATTTATTTTGATACATATGAAAATGAAAACGCTATATTTAATTTCAATAAAGCAATAAACTCAAAAACGGATGAAGACATGAAATCTGGGATAATGAACAACATTGCCTTAGTCAATATGAGGCAAGAGAAATATCAAGATGCCATACAGACTCTTTATCCTTTGACTTAAAAAAAAGAAATTTTAGACAATACAGAAAACTATTCCAGAATACTGGATAATCTAGGATTTTGCTATTTAAAATTAGAAAAACCAAAAGCACTTGAATACTTAAATAAATCGAGAATAACAAGAGAACAAATAAATGATGAACGAGCGCTAATTGGGAGTTATTATCATCTGTTGAATATTACAAAAAAACTGAATTTCGCAAAGAATTACATCTACGTGGCCTATGAAAAAGCAACAAAAGTTAATTATGTTGACGATAGATTACAATGTTTAGAACTATTGATACAAAACAGTTCAGGAGATGAATTAAAACAACATTCACTCGCTTTTATACAATAAACGACAGCATCAACAAAGTTAGGCAAAAAGCCAAAAATCAATTTGCTAAAATCAAATATGATTTTAAGAAAGAAAAGGATGAAAATCTAAAATTAAAAGCCCAAAAAGAACTTACATCCGAAAAACAAAAAAAGAAAAACATACTACTATATGCTATAGTTTCAATTATTACTGTAGTTAGTATCATTATAACATATCTAATAGTGATTAAAAACAGAAGAGAAAAAAAAAAGTATCCTACAATACGGAAACCCGAATATCTAAAAAAATTCATGATGAATTGGCTAATGATGCATATCAAACAATGGCTTTTGCCGAAATTCAAAATCTATCAACCAATCAAAATAAAGAGATTTTAATTCCCAGTTTAGACAACATTTATACTCGTACCAGAAACATTTCAAGAGAAAATGGCAACATTGATACCGGACTTGCATTTGTACCCCATTTAAAAGACATGATGTCCGGATTTAATACACCAATCGTTAACGTACTAATAAATGATGTAGATGCAATAAAATGGTCGGAGTTAGAAAACCATAAAAAAATCATTGTGTATCGTGTAATTCAAGAATTACTGGTCAATATGAAAAAACACAGTAAATGTAGTTCAGTAGTATTAACTTTCAAAAAAAATGAAAATAAATTACAAATTGATTACACTGATAACGGAGTTGAAATAGGAAATTCTACTTTAATTTCTAAAATCGGGCTACTCAATGTGGAAAACCGTATTCGTACTATAAAAGGAACTATTACTTTTGATCCTAAATCCGATAAAGGATCTAGAATAACTATAGATTTTCCAATATAACACTGCAGCTTATGTTTAATAAAGTTTTAATTGCCGAGGATTTAGACACCATAAGCATTGGTGTTATTCAAGCGCTCGAGGAAATTTCTGTAGTAGAAATTCATCATTCGAAATACTGTGACGATGCTTTTTTGAAAATAAAAAAAGCGATTTATGATAATGCACCGTATGATTTACTAATCAGTGATTTATCATTTAAGCCCGACCATCGACAAAACCGATTAACTTCTGGCGAAGAACTGATTGAAGCAATAAAAAAAGTACAGCCAAATATAAAAACAGTTGTCTTTTCTATTGAAGATAAATCATTCCGAATAAAGTCACTTTTTAAAAATCAAGGAATCAACGCCTATGTTTCTAAGGGTAGAGACAGCATTCCGGAGCTAAAAAAGGCAATTCAGCGTATCTATAACAACAAAGAAATTGAGCTCTCCTCAGAAATTGAATATGCGCTAAGAGATAAATCACTTTTTGAAATTGAAGCGTATGATATTACACTTTTGAAGTCATTAGCCAAAGGTTTCACACTAGACGATATCTCGAAAGAATTCAAAGATTCAGGAATTATTCCAAATGGCAGCAGTAGTTTGGAAAAACGAATCAATAAATTAAAAATATACTTCAAAGCAAGTAACAATGTGCATTTGATAGCTATCACTAAAGATTTAGGACTGGTGTAATCTAACATTACCTCTACAAACAGTTTCATCATCTGAATGAAAATCCAAAATGTATTCAAAAGTGTATTTTAAACAAAAAACGATTCTTAAAAGAGAAATTGCATTTTTATTAAAATTACACAAAAAACCACTCCCTTTGCGGTTTACCGTAAAGATAAAATTTTAAAAGACATTAGGTTTGCCACCACAAACTTTAAGTTCATTTAAAATGGCGAATTTTACAAAAGACGACTTAGCATTTAGAGGATATTCACAAAAAATTGATTTGGAAAATAATCCAAAACATACCGAAATACTTGTCGGTATGTACATTGACAAAACAGAAGAAATTGAAGTAATCCGTTTCTGCAATCAGTTTTTAGAAAAATATAAAGTTCCTCAAACCAGAGCAAGTTTCCAAAAAGTTGAAAATTTTTTACAACATGCAGCGTTAGAAAATGAAGTTTCTAAAGCTCAATTACAAGATTGGATAGCAAGTAACTGGATCAAATTATAAACTTTTTAACCTACAAATCTACAGTTAAAATAAATTTTACTGGTTAGAATATGAAGCAAAATCTCGTTTTCCTTCAAAGCTACATAATGCTTGACCTCAAAAAAACAACAACTTATAGCAGATTCAAATAATTATTTCGGTGCAATACGGTTTACCGTAAAGAATGGGATTTTATTGCCTTTACCTTTGATGAAAGTAAAAAACTTAAATAATTTTGCGAATAATTTAGTAATGACGGAAAACGAAGTGCTGAACAGTGAAACTGAAAATCATCCAATTGAAAAATGGAATAAAATTCTTCAAGATTATAATAATTACGTAAAAGAATACCTAAAGGATTACAAGAAATCACTTCAAGTAAATATTATTCCCTGATACTAATATGAAAATCAAATTAGAGGCTTTGTATAAAAAAAATTAAAAAAGATACTCATAAAAAACCTTTGACACAAAGTCAGATAAAAAAACAGTAAAAATTCAATTAAAAATAGTTCCTGCTTGTTGTGAGTAAATCTTTTTAAAAAGACAAAAATGAAAAAAAATATCTTACTGGTAACTATTCTAATAATTTTGATTTTTTCTTATCCAACAAAAATTAAACGTAAAAACACCAATTCAAGAAGAAACATAGAAAACAGTATTCTAATAACAGTACAAGGCAACCGGAAATATGATTCTGATGAAGATATCAGCAAACTTTCTAGGCAATTTCATGAAAAAAAAACGATGAAAAACGAGTTTGACACCCCCAAAAGTAAAAACTTTAATCAACATTCCTCAAGGCACAATAAAGGAAAAATCATGTTTTATAAAGACAGATATGCAAATCCAAAAACTAAAGCAGAATAATCCTTTTGATCATAAATATTTCAAAATACCAAAAGAAAAAAATGGTATCTGTATTCCTTCATAACCCCAATCTACTTTTTGCTGTTCAAATCGGAATTATGATATTAGGTTCAATTTGTCATATATTTTTAGTGAATCGTTCATGGGGAAAAATAAATAATATTTCCCCTTCCAAACATTACTAAATAAGGTATTTAAATAAAAATCAGTAACTATAATTAATTCAATAAAGATTAAGAACAATCATGATTTAAAAAATAATTTCATACAACTATCATTAACGGAGAACGGGCTACTTTTAATCTTTAAAACATAAAAAAGGAAATTTTGTTTTATGATTTGGACTTAGTTTACATCACAATAAAAAAAACGAAAATCATTTACATTGCCCTAATCTTCATAATTTTAATAGGATTAGTTGGATTTAGCTATATTCATTCCCAAATGGACTTAATCCTGTTAATAGCTTTCTAACTAGTAATTATTATCATTTTGAAAATGAATGAATACAAAAGCAATAGTCTAAAATACGTTTAAAAAACGGTGTCATTTTTAAAAAAAGTAGATGTCAAATCCAAACATGAAATAATAAATTTTGTAAATAACATCCGAAAAGAGATTTACGATTGTAAAATAAAAAAGAGCAGTGAGGCTTTAATTAAAATTTAGCATGATTCAGTTATCTAAAAACGGACAAATCCTTCAAAAAAAATTTAACTTCAATAAAATATACAATTAAAAAAATGTCCATCACACTAAGCAATCTGAGTTTGAATTGTTTTAATTTTACAAGTTATAAGACCCATAATAATCACCAAAATTGACTACATTAAAATCACTTTATTTAGCACTATTCCTCCTTCTTCCCTTCTTTATTTTCTCCCAAACGAAACTTGTTTCCTGGAATATCGAAAACTTTGGAAAATCAAAATCTGAACAAACAATCAACTATATTGCAAATTCACTTAAAGAATATGACATAATCGCCATACAGGAAGTCGTGGCGGGATATGGTGGGGCACAGGCGGTAGCCCGATTAGCGGATGAACTGAATCGCAAAGGCACAAAATGGGATTATGTAATTAGTGATCCTACCAGCAGCAGCGCCTACAAAACCGAGCGTTATGCTTTTATTTGGAAAACAAGCAAGGTTAAAAAAATAGGAAGAGCCTGGCTCGAAAAAAAATACCATTTGGAGATTGACAGAGAACCTTATTTTTGTACGTTTGAGTATGAAAACAAACAATTTACAGTCGTCAATTTTCATGCGATAACAAAGAAAAGACAACCTGAAACGGAGATCAAATATTTCAAGTATTTACCAGATGAATATCCCAATTTAAATTTAATTTTCGTGGGTGATTTCAATTGTCCGCAATCGCATACTGTTTTTAATCCTTTGAAAAAAATGGGCTATCAGTCAATTTTGGTTAACCAAAAAACATCGCTGAAACAAGAATGCAAAAACGACAATTGTCTGGCTTCGGAATTTGATAATATGTATTTCAAATCTTCGAAAGTAAATACTATAAATTCAGGAATTATTCCGTTTTATAAAAACTTTAATTCTTTAAAAGAAGCCCGAATTATCTCTGACCACATTCCTATTTGGTTTGAATTTTCTTTGAATTAAATTAATCAAAAACTTCAAATTTATCGCCGTCAAAACTGGCAAAAACCATACTCGGGTGCGAATCCTGATGAAATACATTTCCTTTATTATCAATGGCAATGGCACCGGCAAAACCATCAAAAGGCTTTAATTCATTGAACGTTTTAGTAAAAGCTTCTTGTAATAAAAAACCATCGGTAACTCGAGTCACAATTTTTGTGGCAGTGGCATTACTCACAATATCCTCACCTACTCCTGTCAAACTCACGCCACAAAATGCATTGGCATAATTCCCCGCAACAGTAGCCGAATCTGAAATGCGTCCCGGAATTTCAAATCCTTTTCCACCAGTTGAAGTTGCGACAGCAATTTTGCCGTTTTGGTCCAAAGCGACACAACCTACAGTTCCTGTCCCCAATGATTTCAGTTTCGCTTCATATTCAGCTCTTCTTTGTGGAATTTCTGTTAAAAAAACTTCAAAACCATGTTGCCGTGCAAAATTAGTAGCTCCACTTCCGCCTAAAACTCTGTCGTCATATTGCATCAATAATTGGGCAATATGAACAGGATTTTTCACTTCTTCGATATTGATAACGCCACTCATTTTCTGAGTTTCGCCATCCATAACGGCGGCACTCATTCTGATTTTTCCGTCACTTTGTATTTGGGACCCAATTCCGGCATTGAACAATTCGTCATCTTCCAGAAGAGAGACCGCATAAACAACAGTTTCTAATGCGGAATGCGTTTGTAAAAAGGCATAGGAATCTTTTACAATTCTTTCTAACGCATTTTGCTTAGCAACTTTTGTTTCGTGATTTGTTGATGATTCCGAGAAAAAACCACCGTGTATAATTAGTTTCATAATTGATCGAAGCCTTTTAGTTTAGTGTGTAAAATCTGTTATTCGCAAACTAACTATTATAGGTAATGAGAAGATTGAATGTGCATTTTATGCGTTTCAAGATTGTAAGTGTCAAATTTACTCATAACATGAGTCACCAAATGGGAGATGGATATGGGTTGACCTAACTCTACTTTCGTTAAATTAGTATCTTTTATTTCGCGACCGTCTACTAAAATAACCAAACCGGAGCCTATCGCTTCCATTTCATTATTATTGGTAATTAGCAATCCTGTATCCTCACCTAAACCTATTCCAAGTACTCTCGGATTTCCTACAACGGCTTGAAAAAGTCTGCCAATTCTTCCGCGTTGTACAAAATGAGTATCGATAATAACACCATCAATTAAACTCAATCCACTTGAAATTTTTACTTCACCTTTCAATAAAGCTTCGGAGCTGCTTCCCTGATAAATCATGTTGTTGGAAGCTGCTGCAGCTCCAGCCGAAGTTCCTGCATAAATGAATTCTTCATTATGGTATTTATCCAATAACAGATCATGAAACGGTGTTCCTCCCAGAATAGAACTCAATCGCAACTGATCGCCTCCGGTAAACATAACAATATCTGCCGCCTGCAATCGAGCCAAAACCTCAGGATCAGCGGCTTGTTCTCGCCTTTCGATATGCAAAACAGCAATATTTTTTGCGTTCAAATATTCAAAAGCCTTTACATACTCAGGTCCGATTTCGCGTGGAATAACCGAAGCGGTTGTTATAACTTCTATTCGTGATTTTTCTTTGTGCTTTGATTCATTTAGTATCCTTTTTAGAATTCCTGTTTCAAAAAAGTTTAAATTATTCGTGGCATTTTTATCTAAAACGGTTTCCGTAAAACTTCCTTTATCTACTGCACCGCCTATTATTATAAGTTTTCCTAATATATTCATTTGGTAAAAATAACCAAAAAGATAAAAATAGGACCTTTGAAGTTCTATTTTTTTCAATAATTGCAAACAGAAATACTATTAATTAATTTTGAAAGAATAAATTTTGATTCGTATTGTAAAAAACTTTAATTTAGTTGCAATCTAACTTATTTAGATTAAGTTGTAAGATTGTACTTTACCTTGTTTTGTCCAAATCAACATTGGTCAAAAAATGAAAATTCAGCCTTTGTAATTAACTCTTTTTTCACACAAAAAATAATCTTTCCGTTTTTATGAAAATAATTAAAGTACAAGCCCTTCGAGGTCCGAATATCTGGAGTATTCAAAGAAAAAAATTAATCCAAATGCGTTTGGATTTGGAAGAAATGGAGCAATTTCCAACCAATAAAATAGACGGATTTAAAGAACGAATTGAAGCAATGTTTCCTTCAATGATCGAACACCGTTGTTCTGAAGGTTGTCGAGGCGGATTTTTTTCCAGAGTAGAACGCGGAACTTGGATGGGACATGTTATTGAACATATTGCACTTGAAATTCAGTCGCTTGCTGGAATGGAAACCGGTTTTGGTAGAACAAGAGAAACTAAAACTCTAGGGACCTATAATGTAGTTTTTAGTTACACCGAAGAAAATGTAGGCCTTTTTGCAGCAGAATCCTCTGTTGCCATTGCCGAAGCATTAATTGCAGGAACCGAATATGATGTGAATGCCGACTTACAGAAAATGCGAGAAATACGCGAGCGCGTGAGACTTGGCGAAGCACCGGAAGTATTGTAGAAGAAGCCGTTTCTAGAGACATACCATGGATTAGACTTGGAACAAATTCTTTAGTACAACTGGGATATGGTATTAATCAAATGCGTTTCCAGGCAACAATCACCTGTAAAACCAGCAGTATTGCAGTAGATATTGCCTGCAACAAAGAACAAACCAAAAAAATGCTAGAGATGGCCTCCATTCCTGTAGCAAGCGGAAGCATTTGTGTAGACGAAGAAAGTCTAGCTGAAGTGATACAAAAAATTGGCTATCCTATTGTCCTAAAACCGCTGGGAGGAAATCACGGAAAAGGTGCTTCAATTAATGTAACCAATTGGGAGGATGCAATTGCCGGTTTAGCTTTTGCACAAGCATATGGAAAACGTGTCATTGTAGAAAAATTTATCACTGGTTTCGACTTTAGAATACTGGTTATCGATAATAAATTAGTTGCTGCCGCAAAAAGAGTTCCTGCTCACGTAATAGGAAATGGAACGGACGACATTCAGCAATTAATTGAAACTACGAATCAGGACCCAAGAAGAGGTTATGGACATGAAAATGTACTGACTCAAATTGATGTTGACCGTGATACAGAAGATTTATTAGAAAAACTAAACTACACTTTGGAAACAATTCCACGAATTGGTGAAATTGTATTTTTAAAATCTACAGCAAATTTAAGCACCGGAGGAACTTCTGTAGATGTGACTGATATGATGCACCCGGAAAATATCTTTCTTGCCGAAAGAATTTCAAGAGTTATTGGACTCGATGTTTGCGGCGTTGATATTATGGCCGAAAATTTAACACAACCGTTAAAAGAAAATGGTGGTGTAATTCTGGAAGTCAACGCGGCTCCCGGTTTTAGAATGCACCTTGCACCTTCTGAAGGATTGCCAAGAAACGTTGCTGCACCGGTAATTGACATGTTATATCCTCCAGGAAAATCGTGTCGTATTCCTATAATTGCCGTGACAGGAACTAATGGAAAAACCACCACTACCCGACTATTGGCACATATTGTTAAAAACAATGGTTTCAAAGTAGGTTTCACCACATCAGATGGGATTTATGTTCAAAATCATATGATGGAAAAAGGAGATACAACAGGACCTCTTAGCGCCGAATATATTTTGAGAGATCCAACCGTGGAATTTGCCGTTCTGGAAACGGCTAGAGGCGGAATTCTTCGTTCTGGTTTGGGTTTTAGCCGTTGTGATATCGGAATCATTACAAATATTCAGGAAGACCATTTGGGTTTAAGTGACATACATACTTTAGATGATTTGGCCAGAGTGAAAGCCACAGTTGTCAAAAGCATCAAGAAAAACGGCTGGGCTGTTCTAAATGGTGATGACGAACATTGTATAAAATTAGGAAAAGACTTGAATTGCAATGTCGCCTATTTCAGTTTGAGCGAAGACAGCGATTTTATCAAAAAACTTTGCGCTGAAGGAAAAACAGTTGCAGTCTATGAAAATGGCTATATCACTATCAAAAAAGGAGAATGGAAAATCCGCATTGAGCGTGCCACGCACGTACCTTTAACATTGGGCGGAAAAGCAAAATTCATGATTGCCAATGTACTTGCAGCCACTTTAGCGAGCTATTTATGGGGTTTCAAGACTGAAGATATCAGTTTGTCCCTGCAAACTTTTATTCCAAGTGCTGCTCAAACACCAGGTCGCATGAATATTTTTGAATTCAAAAAATTCAAAGTACTAATTGATTTTGCTCACAATGCATCCGGTTATAAAGGGGTTGAAGAATACCTTCAAAGTGTAGATGCTACCAAGAAAATTGGAATAATTGCAGGTGTTGGTGATCGCAGAGACGAAGATATCAGGGAATGTGCAACCATTGCAGCCCGTATGTTCGACCATATTATCATCCGACAAGAAAAATATCTCAGAGGAAGAACCGAGGATGAAATTATTAATTTAATCCTAGATGGAATAAAAACTTCAGGAAAAACCGTTACCTATGAAATTATTCCTAAAGAAACTGAAGCAATCAAACATGCTATAAATTGTGCCGAAGAAGGAAGCTTTATCACCGCTTTAAGTGACGTAGTAACCAATGCCATTGATATCGTACAAGAATATCTAGATAAAGAAAATGAGCACGGAGTAGTGTAATTTTTTCAGGAGCTAATCCTGCTGTCCGTTATATCTTTATTTGCCTAAAGAAGGCAAACAAAGGATGCCACTGCCATCAGGGTTAAAAAGACAAAAGCCAATCGAATTCCGATTGGCTTTTGTCGTACATTATGTTTTCAGTTTTTTCTTTCTTGCTGCCGGAAACAATACATTATTCAAAATCAAACGATACCCGGGCGAATTAGAATGCAAGTCCAAAACTGTTGGAGGATCACCCACCTGATGCTGAAAATCTTCCGGATCGTGACCACCATAGAATGTGAACATTCCTTTCCCTTTTTGACCATGAATATAACGTGCTTCCCCATTTAACTCACAAGTTCCCATAATCAACACATTTGATTTTATTAAGGGCGCATCAAATGCAGTGGTTTGTCCCATAAACCCTTTGACCAACTGTGTATGATTTTGACACAACATACTTGGAATTGGATCCCATTTAGCCGAAAATTCCATTAGAGTAAAATAATCTTTATTCATAGGAATTCTTCTTTTTGTAGTCATATCTATATCCGAAAATTCATATTGTTCGGGTCTTCTTTCTAATGTAAAATCTTTGAAAGCAAATGAATTACTATAATTCATTTTAGATTGGTAATTTCCTTCACTAGGATCTCCATCAAACATAGCCTCGCAAATATCTACGCCATCCACTGTCAAAGCAATATCAAAACTATCCGTTGCAGAACACATGGCAAACATAAATCCACCACCAATTACAAAGTCCCTGATTTTTTTGGCAACAGCTCCTTTTTCCTGAGACACTTTAGCATATCCTAATTTAGTTGCTAAAGTCTCCGCCTCTTTCTTTTGCTCGATGTACCAAGGTATATTCTTATAAGCTCCGTAAAACTTGCCGTATTGACCCGTAAAATCTTCATGATGTAAATGCAGCCAATCGTAAAGCAACAGTTGATCACTTAATACTTCTTCATCATAAATTGCGGTAAAAGGGATTTCAGCATACGTTAAAACTAACGTTACAGCATCATCCCAAGGTTGTTTTCCTTTAGGAGTATACACCGCAATTTTAGGTGCTTTTTCCAGCACCACAGATTCCATATTTTGGGAAGGACTCGAGATTTCATTTAAGATTGTCAATTCTTCCGCATCAGAGATAATTTCAAAACTGACACCGCGTATCTGGCATTCTTTACGAATTTCTTCTGTATCAGGCAATAAAAAAGAGCCACCACGGTAATTGAGTAACCAACTTGCTTTGTAATTTTTATCCAAACACCAAAAGGTAATTCCGTATGCTTTCAAATGGTTTTGCTGCGTAGTTTCATCCATTGGAACCAAAATGAAAGAAGCTTTGGCAGTTATGGTCAATAGAAAAAGGAATATATAGAAGAGTTTTTTGAGCATCTTGTAATAATTTTTATATCTCAAAGATAGAAAGTAAGGACTTCAAATGAATAAAATTTAACGTTTAAATGAAGCTTTATCATCGCTTTCTAAAAAACCCGTAAAAATACGCATAGCCAAATTACTTCTTATTTATAAATTCGCATATATCCTTTAATAAACCAAAATGAAAAATTTAATCATGAATCCAAACGAAAGTAATGATCCGTTCAATCTTCTGAATTTAATAAAAAAAATAGGATTGTGTTTATTAGTAATCCTAATTATAACTTTTTACATGCTTTGCTACCAACATCTTAGCCTGTAACGGATGAGAATCATTCTCAAAAAATACAATTTTTTGAGAAATTATTATACCGCTTTATCAGAAAAAATTATCGTCGCTGCAAAAATAGATGGCGATTCAAGCTTGCTGAGAAGACAACTTTTCTATATCCGGGCAGCAAAACTAGAGAAAAGTCTGGATAGTGATGATTTGAGAAAAACCTTTTGGATAAATATCTACAATGCGTATTATCTCATTATTTCAAAAGAATCTACTGACAACACCTCAATTTTCAACTTAAAAAGAATAAAAATTGCTCGTTCTTAATTGTTATTACCCGATATTGAATATTCGATTTTAAGGAAATTCAAATTTAAAAATGGGATTTGGTTATCTTACGAATTCATTTTATTCTGATTTTATAAAAATGTTTTCGGACAAGAGTTGGATTACAGAATCCATTTTGCTTTACACAGCATCGCTTTAGAAAAAGCTAGCATTGATTATTATGAAAGTGAAATAATTGAAAACCAACTTGGCCAAATTACCCCCAATTTCATTCAATCTGAAACTGAATTTGATCCAAAATTAAAATTAATCCGAACATCAAAATTTTTATTCTCTTAATATCGGGATTTTGGAGGTATGCGCTCTGTTAAAAAACTATATCAAACAAGTTTAAAAAAAGACTTGAAAGGGTATGCACTTCAGTTCAAAAACTCTGCAAAATAAAGAACAATTACTAATGCATCACAATTGCCGTTCCTCAAGCAATTAACCAAATTTTCAAAAAAAATTAAACTTCAAAATCCATAATTTCATTCTGAACAGCATAAACCACCAAACCAGCAATATTCCTGGATTCTGTTTTCAACAATAAATTATTGCGATGACCTTCTACCGTTCTTGGACTTATAAACAGCTTTTCGGCAATTTCAGCCGTACTTTTTTGCGAACAAATCAGTTTTAATACTTCAAATTCACGAGCTGTCAAAAAATTATTATCTAATGCGCTCTTTGTTTTTTTAGCAGTCAAGACATCATCCTGAATAATTTTCATGACATAATCCGTGTAGTAAAAACCTTTTTCAGCAACTTCATTTATAGTTATAATCAATTCTTGCGGGGTTGCATTTTTTATCAAATACGAAACCGCACCTACAGCAATCATATTGGCAACAAAAGACTTTGAATCGTAACTGGTTAGTGCTATGATTTTTAATTTTGGAAAATCCACATGAATAATCTTAGTTGCTTCAACACCATTAATTCCAGGCATTTTCAAGTCCATGATGATAATATCCGGATGATTATTTTTATTATTTTGGAGAAAAGAAATCAATTCATCCCCGTTTGACGCTTCAAAAATGATGTCAATATTTGGTTCGCGACCCAATAAAAATGAAATTCCTTTTCTAAAAAGAATCTCGTCATCCACCAATATAATTTTTATAGTTTTGCTCATTTTTTAAAAATTAAAAACTACCGAAATTCCTTTGTTTAATGCCGATTCCAAGGTCAATTTACCATTCAAAAAAGCGATTCTACTTTCTATATTTTTCATTCCGAGACCTTTTTGATTTTCGTCGGATTTCATTTCAAAACCAATTCCGTTATCTGAATAATAACAGTTTTTGATTCCATTTTTTTCCTCAAAAAGGACTGCAATAACAGTAGCTTTTCCATGCCGAAGCGAATTATTCATCAATTCTTGCAAAATTCTAAAAACATGCAAATGTTTATCAATGTCTCTGATATCAAATGCAGTTTTGTTTTCATAATTTACTTTCACGGCTTTGGAACTGCTAAATTCCAAACATAATTCTTCGACTCCTGCATGAAGTCCAAATTTTTCTAAAACGGGAGGCAACAAACCGTGTGCAATTTTTCTTGAATTATCTAAAGCTTTCCCGGTTAGGTTGATAATGTTTGCTGTAATCTCATGAATCTCGTTTTGAGATAAATTAGGTGTGGTCAACAAGTGAGAGTTTAACGAAACGATATTCAGTTTAGAACTGATATCATCATGCAAATCTTGTGCAATACGCTTGCGTTCCTCTTCCTGAGTGATAATTACGGCACTTAAAAGCTCTTTTTGATACTGAATTTCTAAATCCTTTTTTTCTAATTCCTTCTGGATAATTTTCTTCCTTGAAAAATAAAAAAACAATATCAAAACCAATCCCATCAGAAGGAAAGCGACAAAACTATACACTATGATTTCAATTATTTCACTTTCCTGCAGTGTATTGACTTTCATAAAATTGTTTTAAATTCTCTTTTTTTAGAAAAACTTTTTTTCCATTCTACCAATATAAAAATCTGATATAAGATATACAATATGCTATTCAAAATCCATGTAATTTTATTCATTTTTGGACTTAAAACAATTGTCAGATTCCCTACCAAAAACAAAATTGTACTGCCAAACAAATAGAATAAAACACCCATATTAATGAAATAAAACTCTTTTTTTTCATTCAACATATTATAAAAATGAAAAGTGGCATATAGAATCAATAATAAGGAAGTGATGAATATTTCGAAAAGATTAAATTTTAAAAACAATGAAAAGTCATTCACATATTGTACTGCTAAAGACATTAAGACTATGATTAAACAAACTTTCACTATTTTTTTTTGTAATTCTCCTTTTAAAATATTTATATAAAAAAGACTCAGAAGTATAAACTGACCAATAAAATAAAAATGCGAGAGAAATAAGTTATTAATATTAAATTTTTTCAAGGTCATTGAAGTAATTTGGATTAAAAAAATTACACCAAGATACCATGTAAAAATTGAGTATGCTTTCCCGTAATTTCGGGCGCCTTTAATAAACAGAATTAGGTTAAGAAATAAAATTAAATACCCAATATTTGCAAATAAACTCCACATTACCAATTAGAAATTTAATGGACTTTCAGGATCACTCGCTGGCGGGCAAGGCTCTGTAAAATCGTATATATTATCTTCTCCTCCTGTTGAATTTCCTAGAGTTTTAGAAATCATATCTACATAAATTCCTGTTTCCGGATTGAATTTTGTCCCTACGATCATTAATTTTTCAGTACCGGCATCATCCACTCCAATATAAGCTCTTACGGCATCTACTCCTTCTGCTAAAACTTCTAGTAAATCTACTTTTGGTATTAAAAAAGCATTGACATGATGGTGTTTATTATAATTACCTTCTCGTTTAGTCCAACGTTTGGCCCATTTTTGCGCCGTTCTTAATGGAATAGCATTGATCGATTTTCCTTGAGTTTGCAATTCCGAGGTAGTTTGCTCCGACATACGTACTATTTTTTAGTCAAATTGATTTAAAATCTAAAAGCTAAACTACTATATTTTATTGTTTTAACAAAACTAGATGTGTATTTAAAATCAAAAAGCCAAAATCATAAAAGATTTTTAATACTCAGTGAATTAATCAATAACTATACTTTTTAAAGTTACTTTATATTTTTAGTTTAAAATTTCTACAGAATATACGAAATCATAAAACACATTGCGATGTAATTTTATATCAAGTTCTAGATCAGTGTATACAGGACAGGCACCCAAGAGAACACTAAAAAATTTTAAGTTGATTGTAAATCCAAAGTGTGGATTTTTAAAAATTATATTCAAGATAACAGAAAGTGTCATGCTAAAGCAAGATTTTCAAATTCTTTTTTTTACTACTTGGTTTATTGGATTTACCGTTTTACAATATAATTACTGCAAACCCAAAATTTAGCAGAAAAAACACCAAACTTTTACAAATAGCCAACCTATCGACAAAGTCAAAATCTCGAAACGAAACCTAATCATAAAGAGTAAAATTAAATTAACCTTATAATTACTTTACTTAATCCTTCAAACCACCTAATAACCTCATTATGTAGAATTAGTTAATTAGGTTTAAAAATCAATCCGATAAGGATCACACTCGTTGGTTTTTCTCTAAATTTAAGCTTCATTATTACAAGAATATTGCCGCTACAAAAGAAATTAAGTAATTAAATTCATTGTCGAAACTAACAAAAATTGACCCACAGTTTTTATTTTGTCATTTAATAAAAACATACACCATGAAATTCGATAGAGAAGATAAATTTGAAATATTTGAAAATGCTATTACTTGGATTGTAGTGTTTGCAATGTTTATTTATGGTGGTGGTCAACTAGTACAATTTGATGGAGCTTCTGAGATCAACAAAACAGTTTCTGAAATGACTGGAATGGAATTGATGTGGGCATTTTATGGTTATTCAAAATTATATGCAATAACTTTAGGGCTTTTTGAAATAATAGGAGTAACATTGATGTTAATTAAAAAAACTAGAATTATTGGTTGTCTATTCACGTCAACTGTGGTTGTAAATGTGATACTACATGATGTATATTTCGAAGTGCATCTTGGTGCTCTAAAAGTAGCGATTCTTTATCAATTTTTCACCCTACTGATTTTATGGTTAAACAAAGACCTCCTTTTTCAAAGTATAAAGTCTTTGTTAAATATCGAAAAATCTTAATAGCCAAAATATAAATTGATAATTAAATTAGTTCTTGCTTTTATTGGTTTTGTAATACTGAGAATAACAGAATACTGCTTAACAATTAAATATTAAAGCCAGTTGCCAACAGCCTGTGCTATTAATCCTAGCAAGCATTGAATGCAAAAATTATATGTTGTTTAGTGTTTTGACATAACCATTTAACACAGAATTGCATTTCTTATCTAAACCAATAGTTATTAACGACGGATCAAGAATCCCCAAACAAAAGCGAAATATGCGAATTCTAAATAAAACATAAAACTACAACTAACAATTAGAGTTTCGTTGGATTCTTAGCTCGCAATTTCAAGAGGATTATACATGCTCTTTTTTGGAGCGATTTATGTTCTTTTTTACCCTTTTCATTTAGTAATAACATTTAACTTTCTTCCCTTAAATAATTTTCATTTTATTTTAAATAATATAGACTTACTTTGTGATTAGACAAAAACAGTTTGTTTATAGGTTTTAGAAGAACAAACGTTAGCGAAAATCGACAATAGGAATTAATCATATTATAAGATAAATAAATTATGTCAAGAGTTGGAATGGTAATAGGCTTGGTAATTGCCTTTATAGGTTGGATTTTATAGCGTCTTTTAATTAAAAAAGACTTAAATAAAGATTTAAATAATGTTTATCTTGGATTATTTTTATAGGAATATGGGTTTTATTTTATTTTTTCATTGTTGCAAATTTTTAAAGACTATGAATTAGTGGTTATGCACCTGCAGCGCTAGGGAAATCAGAAATATTTTTGAAAAACGAGACAAGAATATAGATTTCTGACACAACAGAAATCGAAAATAATTTGATGTAAAACAACAAGCCATCACACCTATTCAAGGCAGTGTCAATATCTTCCCTATAAACAGCAACTTCCTTCCAAAACCTGATAGGTTACTTGGCAAAATTATTATTGAAGCACTTGCTAATTCAATTTAATTCACTAACTTTCAAGTACTTATATCGATTCTAAATATCGAACAGACTTCTTTTAATTTTTATACTGCACGAATATGAAAATTTCATTAGAAAAAAAAATAATCATTGGATTTATCCTCAACCTGTTTGTCGTTTTTGCGATAGCAGGGGCTTTTATTTTAAGAATCAATAAACATAGAAATCAAGAGTTTGATAATTCATTGAATTGGATTGAAATTTCATTGATTTTTCTATCCCTTATTTTGCTGACCGTTGTTTATTTTATTATTCGGTCCCAACTTCGAGCTAAAAATCGTTCTCAAGAATTACTTCTGGAAAACAAACAACTACTACAATCTATTATAGACAATACTTCGAGTCCAATATTCATAAAAAAAATAAATGGAGAATATTTATTGATAAATAATGAATTTGAATCTCTGTTTAAAATTACAAATCAGGAAATTATAGGCAAAACAGATCATGATTTTCTACCTTCAAACGTAGCAGATGCTTATCGCAATACCGATTTTGAAGTTGTTAAGGCTTTGAAAGAATTAAAAACAGAGGAAGTTATTGACCAACCTGACGGCAAACATACCTACATTGCCGTGAAGTTTCCTTTATACGACACTTCTAATAGGATTTATGCCATAGGTGGAATTTTTACTGATATTTCCGAAAGAAAAAAACTGGAAGAGTCGTTCGCCGCGGCTGAAAAATTCTTCACTATGTCAGTGGATATGATGATTATCTCATCGATGGAAAGATTTGTGAAAGTAAATCCGGCTGTCAGTAAAACATTGGGATATTCAGAAGAAGAACTCTTGCGCAAAAATTTTATTGAATTTACGCATCCAGACGATATAGAAATCACTAAAAAAGAAGTACAAAAATTACAGACTGGAGCTGCCTCCATTAAATTCGAAAACCGATATATTTGTAAAGACGGATCAATCAAATGGCTCGTCTGGTCCGTATTTCCTGACGTGAATAGCGGATTACTATATGCCGTAGCTAGTGATATCACCGACAAAAAAGAAATTGAAAACGCTCTAAATGTTGCCAATACATTTTTTTACATGTCATTCGATATGTTTGTAGTGATTAAAGACGAGAATTTTATAAAAGTCAATCCTGCCTTTACCCGAATTTTAGGATATGATCAGCAAGAAATATTAAACAAACCGTTTTTAAGTTTCATACATCCTGATGACGTGTCAATCTTTATGGATGGTGTCAAAAAATTAAGAATCAGTGATTCTGTAGTCACTCACAGAGTTCGGGAACGCTTAAAAGACGGCTCCTACAAATGGTTTGACTGGACCAGCACAATCGATATTCAAACCGGAATTATTTACGCAGTTGCACGTGATGTTTCAGAATTGATTGCAAATGAAGCATCGTTGAAAATAGCAAATATGTTTTTTGACATGGCTTTCGATATTTTAACAGTAGCCAAAGAGGAACATTTCATTAAAATAAATCCCGCTTTTACAAAAACGCTTGGTTACAATCAATATGATATGGACCGCATTAAATTCATAGATTTAATTCACCCTGATGACAAACAAACTGCTGGCGAAATATTGCAAAGACATTTAAAAGGAGAATCTGTTGTCAATTTCAGAACACGATTTGTGTGCAAAGACGGTTCTTACAAATGGCTCGATTGGAATAGTAATATTGATGTTAAAAACGGGATGTTTTATTCCGTTGCCCGCAATGTCACGGAGCTAGTAGAGTTAGAAAACGAACAACAAACAGCCATAGAAAATCTCTATGAAAATGAGGAAAAATTACGGCTAATAGTCGAAAATATCAGCGAAGGAATTATTGTGGCTAATGCCGATAAAAAGATAATCATGGCCAATCATATGGCCAACGAGATATTTGGTATTGAGGAAGACGACGAAATTTCAACAAATTTAAGCAATCATTTCGAGCTATATTTTCCAGATGAAAAAACTATTTTTCCTTCCCAAAATTTACCTATGGAGCGCGCACTAAGCGGAGAAGTGACTACTGATGTAGAAATTATTCTTTGGAATCCAGTAGCTCAGGAAAAGAAAAGAGTGCTGATCAGCGGTCGCCCGTTAGTAGATCAAAATAACACTGTAGTTGCGGCAGTGGTAACCATCAAAGACATCAGTAAATACAAACAGATGGAAGAAGATCTGAAAGAATCCGAATCAAAATACAGACAATTAATTGGTTTCCGAAAAGGAAATACTGATAAAATGCTTTAAACTTGAAAACTACATTTGCAAAAGATTGTTTATGCTATAATCTCCTTTTCAGATTCTCTTTCACTTCATCAAACCATTCATTTTTTAAAATACTTAAAATAATACTATCCCTCCGAGCATCACTTCCTAAACTTGGCATGTGATTGCGTAATATACCTTCCACTTTGCAACCTATGCTTTTCATGGCTGCAATACTTCGCTCGTTATTATTGTCAGCTCGAAATTCAACCCGCTCCATTCCAAGTGTTTCAAATGCATATTGCAAAAGTAAATATTTACAATGCTTGTTCAGTCCTGTTCCCCGAAATGATTCTCCATACCAAGTATAGCCCAATTGCAACGTTTTAAACTGAAGATTGATATCATAAAAACGAGTACTTCCGGCATATTTTCCAGATTTTTTATCGAAAACTATAAAGGGAAATTCGGTTTTCATCTCTCTTGCTTTTAGCGCAATTTGAATGTATTTTTCTAGATTTTCTCTGCCATTGGCACGTACCAATGAATATTGCCAAGTTTCCGGTTCATTAATGGAAATTTCCAATAGATTTTCGAAATCTGATTCTCGTAAGGAACGCAATAAAACGGTTTCGTCCTCCAAAACTAGCGGATGTGAAAAGTTAAAATCCATATTGGTATTCATTTTAGTGTTGTAAACTTAAGACGACCAAATATAAACGATATTAGATTAGTTCTGAAAACTATTTTACGCTCAGATTAAAATCTACCAAATACCTTGTTGATTGGGCAATAGCCACAAACCAAGATTCAATTGCGTTCTTTCTACTGTTTTACTATTTTATTTTTTCTTACTTTTAGTGTCAAAAGCAAAAATATTCTTTGCAGTGAAAATAATGTTGAACCTAAATTAAAAAAATGAAACCAATCCAGTTATTAGCGTTCTTTTTACTACTTTTTAGTACTTTTTCCTCTAACTCCCAAAATAAAAAATCAAAAGAATTCAAAGTAGAATTTGAAAAATTCACTCTTGAAAATGGATTACAAGTTATTTTGCATATTGACCGATCAGACCCTGTAGTTGCAGTTGCGTTGACCAGCCATGTAGGTTCTGCCAGAGAAAAAGCGGGACGTACAGGATTTGCACATTTGTTTGAGCATTTACTTTTCTTGGAATCAGAGAATTTAGGAAAAGGAGGTCTGGATAAAATGAGTGCTCGTATTGGCGGTGAAGGTGCCAATGGTTCTACGAGCAGAGACCGTACTAATTATTTTCAGACAGTTCCAAAAGATGCTTTAGAAAAAATGATTTGGGCTGAAGCTGATAAATTAGGTTATTTCATCAACACGGTAACAGAGCCGGTTTTAGCCAAAGAAAAGCAGGTCGTTAAAAATGAAAAAAGACAGAGTTATGACAACCGACCTTACGGACATAATTTTTCAGTAATCTCTAAAAATTTATATCCGGCAACGCATCCTTATAACTGGGACGTTATTGGTTCTTTAGAAGATTTGCAAAATGCTACGCTTGAGGATGTAAAAAGTTTCTATAACCGCTGGTATGTACCAAACAATGTTACGCTGACAATTGCCGGTGATTTCGATATTAAACAAACTAAAGCTTGGGTTGAAAAATATTTTGGAGACATCAAACGCGGAGAAACAATTCCAAAAATGGAAAAGCAGTCAGTGATATTGACCGCAACTAAAAAATTATATTACGAAGATAATTTTGCTAAATTGCCTCAACTCACGCTAACATGGCCGTCAGTTTACGAATACCATCCTGACAGTTATGCGTTAGAAGTTTTGGCAAGCTATCTTTCCAAAGGTAAAAAAGCACCTCTATATAAAACCTTGGTAGAAGAAAAAAAATTAACGGATGCCGCCGATGTTTTCCAATACAATTCAGAAATTGCGGGTCAATATATGTTGAGCGTTACGGCATTTGAAAAAACAAATTTGAATGACGTAATAAACGGCGTCAATGAAGCTTTTAAAAACTTTGAAGCCGAAGGAATTTCTCAAAGTGATTTAAACCGAATTAAAGCGGGACAAGAAACTGCTTTTTACACGAATTTATCCAGTGTTTTAGGAAAAGGATTTCAACTGGCGCAGTATGAAATTTTCGCAGGAACTCCGGATTATATCAATCAAGATGTCAAAAATATTCTTGCGGTGACTACTGAAGATGTGATGCGTGTGTATCAAAAATACATCAAAGGAAAACATTTTGTGGCCACTAGTTTTGTTCCAAAAGGAGAGGCCAATTTAATTTTGGATGGTTCATTATTAGCCGCAGTTGTGGAAGAAAAAATTATCGAAGGAAAAGAAGATTCCTTTGATGCCAGTATTGCTGCTACTTATGAAAAAACACCTTCTAAATTTGACCGAACTGTTGAACCGGCTTATGGAGAAAGCCCTGATGTAAAATTACCAACTGTATGGAAAAGCAAGTTGTCATCCGGTCTAAACGTTTTAGGAATTGAAAACCACGAAGTGCCGCTTGTTCAATTTCAATTGCAACTAAAAGGCGGAATGTTACTTGAAAACACAGATAAAATAGGCGTTTCGAATATATTGGCGGAACTGATGACAAAAGGAACCAAAAATAAAACTCCCGAGCAACTTGAAAATGCGATTGAAAGTCTGGGAGCAACTATAAGAGCTTATGCAACTGATGAATCTTTATTTATTTCAGGCAATACTTTAGCCAAAAATTACGCTGCAACTATGGCATTAGTTCAGGAAATAATTTTACAACCACGCTGGGATAGTACCGAATTTGATTTGATTAAACAAAGTACTTTAAGCCAAATTTTGCAGCAGAAAGCAGATCCAAATAGTATTGCCAGAAATGAATTCAAAAAATTACTTTACGGTAAAGAATCGATTTTGGCGAACAACCGAATTGGTACCGAAAATTCTGTAAATAGCATTACAATTGCCGATTTGAAAAATTACTATACTAAAAACACTACTCCATCAGTTACTAATTTTCAAATTGTGGGTGCTATTTCAAAAGCAGACGTAACAAATTCATTAGCAGATTTAAATAAAAATTGGGAGACTAAAAAAATTATGGTTCCTAAAGCATTAACTACAAATACTATAGCTTCCTCAAAAATTTATTTTTATGATGTTCCCGGTGCAAAACAATCGGTAATCCGAATTGGGTATCCTGCCCTTGCAGCAACTGATGAGGATTTCTATTCTGTTCAAATCATGAATTACCGTTTAGGCGGTGGTAGTTTCGCCTCACAATTGACGCAACAATTGCGCGAAGGAAAAGGATATACTTACGGAATCAATTCGTCATTTGATGGTTCTGTAAACAAAGGTCCATTTACTGTTGCAAGTGGAGTTCGTTCTAATGTAACGTTTGAATCCGTTAGTTTGATTAAAGAAATTCTTTTGGAATATGGAAAAAACTTTAACGAGAATGATCTTGAAGTGACGAAAGGATATTTAATAAAAAGTAATGCCCGAGCATTTGAAACTCTTTCTGCAAAACTGGAAATGCTATATGATATCAGCAACTACAATTACGCTGATGATTACGCAAAGCAACAGGAAAACATTGTAAAAAATAGCACTATTGACGCGATAAAAAAACTTTCAGAAAAGTATTTGAATGCTAATAAAATGATTTATTTAGTGGTGGGTGATGCTGAAACGCAGTTAAAAAAGCTGGAGCAAATTGGTTTTGGAGAACCAATTCTTCTAAATAATCCAGCGATAAAATAAGTTGATTTTAAACTAATTTGGGTTATACATCACTGACTGTTTTAGCCCAGATCGAAGTGAAAATCCCGACTGCAAAAAAATAATTTTTCTTATCCTGAAAGAGCGACCAATGGAAGCTCCTTTCAGGATTTAGAAAAATATTTTTTTTTAGGGAGTCCCGAAGGATCGGGATGCAACGCAGTGCTGGATAGCTCCTGAAAATTTTATTCATTCATTTCGTCATGACGCTCCGGAACTTGTGGGTCATACAGCGGACATTTGAATTCTTCCATTACATTCACTAAAGTATCCATTGTTTTCCCTTCAGTGCCATAACAATCAATTTTTATACTTTGGGGCGTCGTTCTGATATGAAAAGCACCCACTCCAGTGTTATTTTTCCAACTATTCTCATCTACTTTTTCCCATTTGGAAAATACCGAAGCGATTCGATTTAAGATCACTTGCACCGGAAGTTCTTCCAGACCTTCAATTTCGGCTTGCTCTTCAATAATCGCTTCATAAACCAAGTGATGGTTGAGATAAATTCCCTCAAGATATTTCCAAAAAACCAATTCGTACATAGATAAAAAATTAAAAAATTAAAGAATTGAAAGATTGAAAATAAACTTCAATTGAAGTTTATTTAATATTCGAAAGTTCCATATTCACTGGTAATAGTCAGTTTTTTAGTAGTAGCAGCTTCTACTCTACCTACGATTTGAGCATCAACATTGAATGATTTAGAAATCGCTATAATATCTTGTGCTACAGCTTCAGGAACATAAATTTCCATACGGTGACCACAATTGAATACCTGGTACATTTCTTTCCAATCCGTTTTAGATTGTTCCTGAATCAACTGAAACAATGGCGGAACCGGAAATAAATTTTCTTTTATGATGTGTAAATTTTCTACGAAATGTAAAATTTTAGTTTGCGCTCCTCCACTGCAATGCACCATTCCGTGAATTTCCTTAGAAGAATATTGGTCTAAAATTTTCTTGATTATTGGCGCATAGGTTCTGGTTGGTGACAGCACTAATTGTCCGGCATCGATTGGTGAATTTTCAACAGCATCCGTCAATTTTACTTGGCCTGAATAGATTAATTCCTCAGGAACTGCAGCATCAAAACTCTCGGGATATTTAGTTGCCAGATATTTCCCAAAAACATCATGTCGCGCTGATGTTAATCCGTTGCTTCCCATACCGCCATTATAGCTTTTCTCGTAAGTGGCCTGACCAAAAGAAGCCAATCCTACAATTACGTCGCCAGCTTTGATATTAGCATTATCGATCACTTTACTACGTTTCATGCGAGCTGTAACTGTTGAATCTACAATTATTGTTCGAACAATATCACCCACATCTGCCGTTTCACCACCTGTAGAATGTATGGTTACACCGAAAGAATCCAGTTCTTTGATCAGTTCTTCGGTTCCATTGATAATTGCTGAAATCACTTCGGCGGTAATCAAATTTTTATTTCTTCCAATTGTGGACGAAAGCAGAATATTATCCGTTGCGCCCACGCACAATAAATCGTCAATATTCATGATTAAAGCATCTTGAGCAATACCTTTCCAAACGGAAATATCTCCTGTTTCTTTCCAATACATGTAGGCCAAAGAGGATTTAGTTCCTGCTCCGTCCGCATGCATGATCAAACAATAGTCATCATCTTGCGTTAAATAATCCGGAACAATTTTGCAGAAAGCTTGTGGAAACAATCCTTTATCAATGTTTTTTATTGCATTGTGAACATCTTCTTTGGATGCCGAAACACCGCGTAGCGCATATCTTTTTGAAGTATCTGAACTCATGTAGTATAGTTGTGAAGCCTGCTTTTAGGCAGGTAGTTGTACGGCAAAGGTAATTATTTTTTTGAGTTTTGCCTATCGAGTTTAAGAACTGTTTCTTGATAAATTTGTCCCGCAAAGAAAATTCATGCACACCTTACGTTTAGGATCTAAGAGAGGAATATCTTAAAAATGCATGTCAAAAAAAATGTCTATCCGAAACAGATAGACATTTTCACAAAAAAGATGAATTATTACTTCCACTCTGGCATAGAGCCGCCGGTAAATAAAGTGGTACGGGAATCAACGTCACTGATACTGGCTTTTTGAATATTTTTTATGGAAATTCCATCATTAGACGTATTTGTAAAAATCACATCTGCTTCATTAGGAGAAAATTTAACATCCAAGTCATTGTAGCCATCTGGCTTCTTAGTATCTAATTCGGTTGAAGTGTTAGTGATACGATTGTAGATAAAAATTCGAGAATCTAATCTTCTGTAATTTGAGCTTTGATAACCTGAAATGTCCCTCGTATAAACAATTTTTTGATTATCCACAGAAATATTTAATCCACTTACCGCTCCATTTAATCCGGAGAGCACTTCATAAAGAAAAGCTCCAGCGCTATTTATTACATAAATTTCAACATTATAACCTGAAATATCATTTACTTTGAGTACGATTTGGCTTCCATCTTGACTCCAGTCACATTCTGATATAAACTTACCATTCGGTGTTTTAAATAATTCTATCAATCCTCCTCCATTTGCATCAATCCGGTAAAGTTTGTCAAAATTCGGATAAATCAACTGACTTCCATTAGTACTCCAGCAGTAATTAATGTGTTCCATATTAAATCCTGCAATAGGAATTGAATTCGTTACTTTAAAAACATTTGAACCATCAGGATCCATGGTGTAAATTTGATTTTGAGATCCATCTGAACTAATATAGGCAATCTTATTTATTTGCAAATTTTTTCTGGGTCTAAAACTATTCACCTCAGAAGAAGACAATTGTAATTCATTACCAGCTTCGTCAGCAGTGAAAATAACATTATTACTGTTTACCTTTTTGATGTACAAAAATCTAGGATTTGGAAATGCCAAAGTTGTAAAGGTATTTGTTACACTATTTGACGGACTATTTATACCATCTGAAGAAGAAACTTGCCAATAATACTTTGTACTATAACTCAAACCTGATATTTCAAACGTAGTAGTTTTTATATCTTTATAAGTAGTTATAACATCAGTAGTACCATTTTTAAGTGTTACGGTATACGTTAACGGATCAGACTCTTTATCAGTAGCGGTCCAAGTTAAATTCAGTTTTAAACTTTGACTTTTTGCATTATCTAAAGGTGCTGTTAATACAGGAATATCTGGTGGTTTATTATTTACTGTTGATATGTCCAGTTCAAAAATAATTTGTACGGTCACATTTTTAGTGATTGTAGCAGGTTCAAATTTAGATATGTAACCATCTTTTTGTGCCTGAAAAGAATATTTCCCAACAAGAATTTCACTAAATTCAAAGTAGCCGTCTTTGTCTGTAAAAAAGGTGCTGGTGGTTGGACTGGTAGAAATTCTTGCGTTCGCTAAAGGCTCAAAAGTTTCTGCATCAACAACTCTGCCTTTAACTTTCCCCATACCGCTATCATCAATTAGTTCTTCACTGCAAGAAACCAAGAAAATAAAACATATAACTATTTTTATCCCTATTTTTTTCATCTTTAGATTGTATTATTTTTATTAGACAACCAATCATTAACGTAAAACATGCTGATTTTAATCCTAACGTTTTTTTGTCTTTATTTTTGATTTATTTGGAAAATAATAAGTGATTCCAGCTCCAAAACGCCAATAATAATCATCTCTTTTGCCACTAATTACATAGTCGACATTATCAGAAAAATTTAAATTATGTTCCCCATATAATTTAAATCCAAAATTATTGGTTATTAAATATTCTAAACCTGCTCCATACTGAATTTTAGTGTGTAAATTTTTATAATCTGAATTGAAACTTGTCCCTGTTCCTACAAAAAAGTATGGTGTCAATACATCGTAGGGAAGTACTAGATATTCTAAATTTAAATCTAATGAAGCATACCCTACATCCAATTTGTTTTTATTTCCGAGTAAAAATACATTGGTAGAGGCACTAATATTAAAATTTGGAGTCAAAGAAAATTTGAGAGCTCCTCTTACCATCGGTTTGGCTATCGGATCTGGATAATCTCCTGCCATATAGGTTGCTCCTCCGACTAATTCCACTCCAAATCTACCACGTTTTTCATTTCGATTTCTACCGTAAAGCAAGGCTAAATCAGCTTCATCTTTTTCTTTGGTGTAAGAATTTAAAAAGTTTTTGACTTGAATATTTGTGGCGTCTACTTCCCAAAGATTATCTTTAATTCCATCAACAATTAATCCTTCTACGGCTTTTTCAATTGCTTCAGTAACAGCAAGCTGAATTGGCTCATTTCTGGTAAATCCGGTTTCTACTTCAAGAAGCCTTCTTATGTTAACGTATTTGAATAAATTAGCATCCACGCTTTGAGATAAAATTGTTTTGGAAACATAAACCGTATTCAAAATTTTCCCATTTGATGTAGATACTAATCTGAGATAAATTGAAATTCTGTCTTGTCTGTAACGTGTTGAGGCTCCTGTTCCAAAATATCTGGCGCCAAATCCACCCGTTATTATATTAGAATCATAGGAAATTATACCTCCTTCCAATAAAACTCCAGCAAACAAAAGAGGGGTCAATTGCGATTCATTAGTATTTGAACTTGCTGCATATTCTTGCCTTGTAGACCGTATTATATTTCGTTCATTCAAGAGATTTCCTAGATTTTCTCTTTCAATAGGGACAAACCATTTTGAATCCCCCAAAGCCTTAATCAATATTGATGTAGCTCCTTGCGTAACTGCTGTGCTAAATGTACTCCCTTGCTCTATGGCTTTATACTGACCCGTTTGATCTTTAAATTTATAAACGCCAACAACAACAGGCTCTTTTGGCTTAGGCAATTTTAATAATGAAGAAGTAGCAGGAGTATTCTCGCCATAAATCGCTTTTTCGACGCCTACAGGTTGATTGAAATAAGCCGCACAACCAGAAAACAAAAATACAAGCAGAAGAATGACAGTAGGTTTTTTATTCATGATTATATCTTATATTAACTTATTTGGGAACAAAAAATATTCTACAAGTTTCTTAATGAAGAATGATTAGAGCATGGAGCTAATTCTCTAATTATAAAAAGTAGTTTAATCCAATCAAAAAAATATCAATTGTTGCCAGGAATAAATATCTGTGTTTGCTCTCCGGTGTCTGTATCAAGTATATCAACAACTAAACCGAGGTTTGATGGGTAGATATCTACCGCTAAACTCCCAAAAACATAGGATCCTTCAGCAATACCTTTATCACCAAACTGGTTTTCAAATAATGAGTTAGAAATTTTATTTAATAACTGATTATTGAGATTTTCTTTAAAGCGTTCCAACTCTGATTTCTGTTCAAATCCTGTTTTGGTATCTTCTTTAAAATCATTTTGACTTTCAGCAGAACTAAGTAGCCACTGATAATTAAATGTATCGCCGCCAAAAGCAGGATTCTTTGGTTTATAAACTAAATCTTGTGCATTTGAGTTTATAAAAACTCCTAAAACTAATGCCATTGAAAATAATGTTCTCATACTGAAATTGATTTATATAAACATGATCGAGAAACCCAAAAAGCAACGCAAATATCGTTCGATGGTAAGTCATTATAAAATTTTTAATAAGCTCCTGAATGAACATTCAATATTGAGTGATATATTTATTTTGTTTTTCAATATTCTTGAAAAATTTAAAAACTTTTGCAGAAGACGTTTCTGCCATAAATTTCAAAAAATCTTCATCAGGTTTTGCAATAAATTCTTCAATTACCTCACTATCTACATTTATAGAAATTTTGGTGGTTCGACCGAAGGTCAATTCTTCTTGAACGGAGATAATCTTACTAGAATTCAATTTTAATTTTGAATACGCATTATAGAAAAGATCATAGAAATCATTTCCTAATTTAGTTTTCGTGTCATTGGATACAATACCTACCATCTCTAATCCATCTTTAGGCTTTAGAATCCCTAAATTTGTATCATCATCCCCAAAAACAACCCGATCTTTTCCTATTATTTTATTATCTTCATCATAAATCAACAACAATATGATAATTTGATCTTCAGCGCTTTTATTAATCTGAGTTTTAGAAAGCGTGATTTTCTGTATCGGCTCAAGCGTAACGCGACCATCTTGAGCATTGTTTGATTTATTGGAATTTGATTTGTTTTTTTTAAAAACAGAAAGCTTAAATGAAATATTTTTAAACTCTGACTTTAAATTCTCAACTGTTCCTGCAACTGACAAAGTATTTTCAATTTCTTCAATATCAATCTTTGCTTTAACTTCTTTATAAACAACCTGTGCGGTCAAAAGTTGAATATTAAAATAGAACAGCAATAGCACAATTTTAATTAAAAATCTTTTCATATCTTAATGATTAAAAATATAAATTGCTCCCGAATTTCCTGTTTGAGTAATTTTCAAATCTTTGGATATTGAATTAGACCCATTGTTAAATAGCGTCAAATTATTTCCTTCCTGATTTATCGTCATATTGATTGAACCCGAAGTATATAATGAAAAATCACTCACATAATTATTATTTCCATTCTGAGTGACTGATTGCGTCAATTCATACGCATTTTTGTCAACCGATACATAATTATTTGATCCGTATTGACCAATTAAAATCTTAGAATTTTCATTATATACGCTTATATCTGAATAATTACTGTAACCTATTTGAGAAATATGTATTAAGTTATTATTCATAAGAAACTGAATATTTGATGACTGTTGAACTTGGCTAATTTCATTATTTCCAGCGTATATCAAATCCTTACTCACTAGATATAATGAATTTACAGGAGAATTTAATTCTTGTGCTTCTACAAAGGATATCGCAAAAAACATGGTTAGAAATAAAAAAATATCGAATTTTGGTTTCATGAGTCATTGATTATGAATATTAAAACTAAATATTTTTTAGAATACTTATAAACTATTCCTAAAATAATCTACTGCAGTCAAAAGATTCTATTATGCTAGTTTTCATTAAAAATATTTAAATATTTATGAAAACTAAATAATAATTTTTTTTAAAATAAAAAAGGTGGAATTGGCTATCCAATTCCACCTTTTAGAAAGTAATTAGTTAGATTGCATAACTAAACTCATATTTCCAGCTCCCCATTGGTTTACTGTACTTAAATGGCTATCCCCAGTTTGAATAGTCCAAGCATAGTTTGCTGTCCCAAATTGATTGATGTAAGAAGTATTATCCGTACCAAATTGATTAGTTACTGCCATGTTATATTCTCCATATTGATCAACATTGGCACTATTTCCTATACCAACTTGAAACACAAGAGAGTTATTATCATGTCCTTCTTGCATGGTGTTAGAAGAATTCGCTATATCAAACTGCAAAGTAGTTGAAGAGTTGTCTCTACCTATTTGCGTTGTTCTAGCATAATTAAGGAAACCTGCTTGTCCTATAACAGCATCGTTTCTTCTACCATCTTGAGTGATGTAAGCAGCATTACCGATTCCTAATTGACCTATGTAAGCATCATTTCGACGCCCTTTTTGGTCAACATTTGCATAGTTCAAAGCTCCTCCTTGGTTGATGTCAGCTTCATTATGTCTACCGTCTTGATCAACGACAGACATGTTTGCAAATCCTAATTGCAAAACATCTGAATCATTTTCTAAACCAGACTGTGTAATAACAGCAGCATTTGCAATACCAAACTGATTTACTGCACTAACATTTCCTTGTGCAAAACTAATTGAGGCCACAAGCATCGCGGAGATGCTTAAAATTACTTTTTTCATAATAAATATATTTAATTGGTTGTTAATACAAATTAATATATAGGTTCAAAAAAGTGATTTGGGATCTGCTTTTTTAAGTAATAATTAATAAGAAATACATTTTTAATTATTTGCTTATTTCATTACTACATATCAAAGATAAAAAACATAATTAAAAGAAAACACGTATAAATACCTGTTTTTCATATAATTAAAATATTTTTCGATGAAACGTAATTCTGTATCGACGAACTACGTTTTTCATAAAATTCATAAATAAGAAAGAGACTACATAAACTAGATCTGCAAAAATACCTTACCTCATCGATACAATTAAAAAGAACTTCACAACAAAAACAACAAATTATCATGAAGAAAAAAGAAAATAATACAATTTTACATATACTATCCATATTGTAGTACTCTGCGCTTAATATGGCTAATTAAAACTAAATTAGTAACCACAGTAAAAAATACAAGGATATTTTAACTGCATCTATTAAATTACCTAAGATAAACTAAAACAGGAATACAATCTATTAACCAACCCTATCGTCCTATTATCCTCTATAAGAGTTTTTGACAAAAAAAGCCCTTCCAAAACGGAAAGGCTTTTAAAAATTTTAGAATTTGTACTTACTACTTAGTAAATAACAATTCTCTATATTTAGTTAAAGTCCACAACTCGTTGTCAACTAACAACTCTAATTTATCACAATGATTTCTTATAATTTCAAAGTATGGTTTTACTTTATTACAATATGCTTCTGCCATTTCTTGCGCATCAGTCAAATTATTTGCTATCTTTCTTTCGTTTGTCATCTCCTCAACTTTTGAGTTAATGCCTTCAATATGTCCTGAAATTTCTTTTATTAAAACAATTTGCTCTTTAGCTATTGTTTCAAAATCATCCCCAAAAATATCTTTCAAACCTTTAACATTGGCGATCAGAGTATTTTGGTAACGAATTGCTGTTGGAATAACGTGGTTTTTTGAAATATCGCCTAAAACACGACCTTCGATCTGAATTTTCTTAGTGTACTCTTCTAATTCAATTTCATATCGCGCTTCAACTTCAACGTGATTCATAATGTTTAATTCCGAAAACAAATCCAATGACTGCTTAGAAATCCTGGCTTTTAATGCTTCCGGTGTAGTTTTGAAATTACTTAAGCCTCTTTTTGCAGCTTCCGCTTCCCATTCTTCGCTATATCCATCTCCTTCAAAAAGGATTTTTTTAGATTGTTTGATATATTCTCTTAAAACATTAAAAATTGCATCATCTTTCTTCATGTCTTTTGAATCAATCAATGCATCAACCTCAACTTTGAAATCTCTTAATTGTTTTGCAACAATTGCATTCAAAGTAGTCATTGCATTAGAACAGTTTGCCGTCGATCCTACTGCTCTGAATTCAAATTTGTTTCCTGTAAAAGCAAATGGGGAAGTTCTGTTTCTATCCGTATTATCTAAAAGAACATCTGGAATTTTTCCGACTACATTTAATTTTAAATCGGTTTTTTCTTCAGGAGATAATTTTCCTGTAGTTACGCCTTCTAATTCCGCTAAAACTTTGGTCAATTGTCCACCAATGAACACTGAAATAATTGCTGGTGGCGCTTCGTTTGCTCCTAGTCTATGGTCATTACTAGCAGAAGCAATAGCTGCTCTTAATAATGACTCATTATCATTTACAGCTTTAATTGTGTTAATGAAGAAAGTCAAAAACTGCAAATTACTCATTGGCGTTTTACTAGGACTCAACAAGTTTACACCTGTATCAGTAGCTAAAGACCAGTTGTTATGTTTACCTGAACCATTCACTCCTTTGAAAGGTTTTTCATGGAACAATACTTTCAGTTCATGACGTTCAGCTACTTTTTGCATTACATCCATCAACAAACAGTTGTGATCTACTGCCAAGTTTGTCTCTTCAAAAATAGGTGCCAACTCAAATTGATTTGGTGCTACTTCATTATGACGTGTTTTTACTGGAATTCCTAACAACATACATTCTTGTTCTAAATCTCTCATGTACGTTAAAGCACGTGTTGGAATTGAGCCAAAATAATGGTCATCTAATTGCTGCCCTTTAGCCGAAGTATGTCCTAACAAAGTTCTTCCTGTCATAATAAGATCAGGACGAGAGTTTGCTAACGCTCTGTCTACTAAGAAATATTCTTGTTCCCAACCTAAAGTGGCGGTAACTTTTTTTACATTTTTATCAAAATACTTACATACCTCAGTAGCTGCTTCATCCATAACCATAAGAGCACGCAATAATGGTGTTTTATAATCTAAAGCTTCTCCAGTGTATGAAATAAAAACTGTTGGAATACATAAAGTAGTTCCAAAAATAAATGCTGGAGATGTTGGATCCCAAGCGGTATATCCTCTTGCTTCAAATGTGTTTCTAATTCCACCATTTGGAAAACTGGACGCATCCGGTTCTTGTTGTACCAATTGAGCACCACCAAATTTTTCTACTGGATCACTACCATCATACGAAGTCTCAAAAAAAGCATCATGTTTTTCTGCAGTTGTTCCTGTAAGTGGTTGAAACCAGTGTGTATAATGAGTCACTCCTTTAGCCAAGGCCCACTCTTTCATGCCCATGGCAATATAATCCGCTAATTTCCTGTCTATTTTAGTTCCATGCTGTACTGCATCGCGCACACCTTTAAAAGCATCCGAAGTTAAATATTGCTTCATTGCTTTATCATTAAAGACATTTGAACCAAAAATAGTTGATTTCCTATCAGATTCTTCAAATTTAACTGGCTTTCTCGTCGATGCTTCTCTCAAAGCTTGAAAACGTAATGTTGACATAAAAATTGATTTTAATTAATTAGACCCCTATTATTTTGATGCAAATATAATTTAATTATTACTTTTATAAAATTTTACCTCTAATTTTTATGGGTTTAATACCTAAATTTATGATATTATTAAAAATACACGCTTAAAATCACAACTTAGTAATTTTAAGGCCATTATTTTCGAAAGTAACAGATTCATAAAAAATCCCAAAGAGTAAAAAGTAAAAACTTTTCCTTAAAATTTCTAGTTAAGTTTAATAATCAAAAAGTATCTTTACACAAAATATAAATACCTTAAATTTATGATTGTCTGGATATCTTTCTTAGCCGCTGTTTTAATTTTTTTAGCTCTTGATTTAGGTGTTTTTAATAAAACACCACATATTATAAGTTCTAAAGAAGCAGGAAAATGGACCGCAATTTGGGTTACATTATCATTTATGTTTTCAGGAGTAATTTATTGGCTTTACACTACGGATTATATTGCTAATCCAGATTCTTTGAAACCTGCAGCGGCATCAATAAAATTCATCACGGGCTATTTGATAGAATTATCCCTTAGTATTGATAATATTTTTGTTATCGCTATTATTTTCTCAGCCTTTAAAATCCCACAAAAATATCAACATCGAGTGCTGTTTTGGGGAATTCTTGGCGCTATTATCTTTAGAGGTCTAATGATCTATTTTGGCGTTTTGCTTATTAACAAATTTACATGGATGACTTACATTTTTGGAGGTTTTCTAATATACACCGCCATGAAAATGCTATTCAGTGGAAAGGATGAAAAATTTGAACCAAAAAAATCATTCATCTATAAGGCTTTGAAAAAAGTGATGCCAATTTCAAATCACATTGATGGTGAGCATTTTTTTGTAAAAAGAAGACATATTACAGCTGCTACTCCTCTATTTGTAGCACTAATTGTGATTGAAGTTATGGATGTAGTATTTGCTATAGACAGTGTTCCTGCAATTTTAGCCATTACCAGCGATCCATTTTTAGTATTTAGTTCTAATATTTTTGCTATTTTAGGTTTGCGTTCTATGTATTTCTTTTTGGCTCACATGCTAGACAAATTTGCACATTTGGAGTACAGCCTTATTGCAATCTTGACTTTCGTAGGTGTTAAAATGCTGCTCCATGATTATCTTAAATTGCCTGAATGGGTTTCATTGGCTTTTATAGCCCTTTCCCTTATCGCGGGAATTGTTGCATCGCTTAGAAAGAGTAGTAAAGAAATGGTTTAAAACTAAAAGTAAAAGCAATAAAAAAAGGAAATCTCACGATTTCCTTTTTTTATTATTAAAATTTCTCTTTACAAATTGATTTTCTTGACGCCACTCCCGTCAACTTTCAATGCAGACATTACAGAGTCAATATTATTTTTATTAATTGTTTTAGCAAAACCATCTGGTATTACAACAATTCTAAAGGTTTGGTTTTGAGTCCAACTTGCAGGCAATGTGTTAAGATTAAAATTTGCCGAAAGATAGATATTTACATTAAACCTAGAAAAATCATAATTAAAATCTAATGCTCCTCCGTCATTAAAATAATAGGTTTGAGGCATTAACTTCCAAACATCCTGACCATTTACAGTATCGTATAAATGATAAACTAAGACGGAATCCGAGGAATAAATTGGCGGATTAAATGCTACCAATCTGCTATAATTGTTATTGGAATTGAATGAAGTCGTAACTTCAAACACTTCATTTCTTGGGGCATCATCATATACTTCTGTTACTTCACAACTTTGTAGTGCCATCATCCCGATGAAAACTAAGAATAAGGTAATTTTTTTCATTCGATTTCGTTTTTATAATTTATATAAAAGACTCTATCCATGAATTGTGCCAAACTTTATTTTAAAAAATAATGTACTTTTGAATAATGGAAAAAGAACTTAAATTATACATGATAATGCTAGGTTGTGTTCCAGAAGGACGGTTTACAGAACAGCATGATATTTTTTTTGGAATTGGTAATTCCTTGAAAGAATTGATTCCTCATATCAATAGTTTTTGGCCAGAAGCTAAAGGTAAAATTCATATTGATGCTTGGCGAGAAGTTTCTGTAGTTGATGATTTCACTATTGAGATTGTTCCAAAAAATACTGAAGCACAAGTTACCCCTGAACAATTATTTTTCATCAATTTAGGTGGGTATAAAGAAAATGAATTTGAAGAATACCATTATAAAATGATTACAGTTGCTACTAGTTTAGCATTGGCATCTAAAAAATCAAAAAAAACTGCATTTTACAAACATTGTGGTTTCAAACAAGCACCTTCGCATATTGATGATCAATACGGAATTGATATAGATGATATTTACAATGTTGCAGATATGCTGCCAGCATATTTCAAAGCTTTATATTCGTTAAAAATCATGAAGTCAGAAACACAATTAGATCAAAATCCACTGCATATTGGCTATTTGAAATTGAAAAAAATCAAAGAGTAAACCAATAAAAAGGCCTTTCATTATTATCTATGAAAGGCCTTTTAAAATTTTTAAATACTATAGAATCTATTTCACCATTAGAGATTATTTTTTAAGATTTTGCTGAAAAATAATACATGAGAAGGCAAAGCATTTTCCCAATATTCCCAAGTATGGGCTCCTGGACGTTCCGTATAATCATGAGAAACCTTACTGTAAACGAGTCTTCGGTGTAACTCTCGATTGGATTCAATCAAAAAATCATCTACTCCGCAATCTATAATCAATTCCAATTTGTTACTTTTTATTTTATCCACCATATTCAAAACCGCATTAGCTGCATATACTTCCTGAGGCGCTCCTTCAATACCAAAAACAGGCTCCATCAATTTAGTAACTCGTTCCTTAGATTCCGGATTAATTATACTTCCCATATCTACAGCTCCACTCATACTTCCAGCGGCGCAAAAAAGTTCCGGATGTCTTGTCGAAAGATACAAAGCTCCGTGGCCTCCCATGGAAAGCCCCGTAATTACACGCCCTTTTCTGTCATTTATGGTTCGATAGGTATTATCTACTTTTTCAATTACTTCTTTCGTGATGTAAGTTTCAAACTGGCTTCCCTTATTCACTGGACTATCCAGATAAAAACTGAATGTTTCTCCCTCCGGCATTACAATTATGATATTATATTGGTCGGCTAAATTGTGCAATAAATTCTTATCCGGAGTTTTAGATAACCAATCATTAAAATGGCCATAAGCGCCATGCAACAGATAAAGCACTGGATAATTAATTTTGCTTTTAGCATAAGAACTTGGTAAAACTACCGCAGCTTTATATGTTTTATTCATTGCCATACTAGGAATTTGCAACGTATCAGCTTTTGCAGCATAAGAATCGGCAACATGCCCAAAAAGGAAAAATAATAATACAATTTGAAATTTTTTCATTGGAACGTTTTTTAGATGATTGAAAAGTAAATATAATACTTTAGAATAAATAAAATGAAGTCGCAATAATTACTAAACAAAAAAAGACCTCTCATCGCTGAAAGGCCTTTTAAAAATATTTAATGCAAATCTCTATTGCCCGAAAGCGGGATAAGCGATTTATACACTTTTTGCGATGCAACGAAATAGTGATTCCTGAGATCCCGCCCGAAAGCGGGATAAGCGATTCACACACTTTTTGCGATGCAAAAAGTGGTTCTCTGCTTACATATTTCTTCTATACTGACCGCCTACTTCAAATAAAGCAGATGTGATTTGCCCTAACGAACAAACCTTCGTCGCTTCCATCAAATGTTCAAATAAATTTTCGTTTTTGATAGCAGCTTCCTGAAGCGTATTTAAATGCTCATTTACCAAATCCTGATTTGATTGATGCAAATGATTCAACATATCAATTTGGTATTGTTTTTCTTCTTCGGTAGCACGAATAACTTCGGCTGGAATTACTGTTGGAGAACCTTTAGAACTCAAGAACGTATTCACTCCAATAATCGGGAATTCACCCGTATGTTTCAAAGTCTCATAATACAGACTTTCTTCTTGAATTTTAGAGCGTTGGTACATCGTTTCCATAGCACCAAGCACTCCGCCACGTTCGGTAATTCTGTCGAATTCCAGTAAAACTGCAGCTTCCACTAAATCTGTCAATTCTTCGATAATGAAAGCACCTTGAATTGGGTTTTCATTTTTAGCCAAACCTAATTCTTTATTGATAATCAACTGTATAGCCATCGCACGACGCACTGATTCTTCCGTAGGTGTGGTAATTGCTTCGTCATAAGCATTCGTATGCAACGAATTACAGTTGTCATAAATCGCATACAAAGCTTGCAAAGTCGTACGAATATCATTGAAATCAATTTCTTGTGCGTGCAAAGAACGTCCCGATGTTTGAATATGGTATTTCAACATTTGTGCACGTTCGTTGGCTCCATATTTGTTTTTCATGGCTTTCGCCCAAATTTTTCGCGCTACACGACCAATAACTGCATATTCAGGATCTACTCCATTTGAGAAAAAGAACGATAAATTGGGTCCAAAATCATTGATATTCATGCCTCGACTCAAATAATATTCCACATACGTGAAACCATTAGAAAGTGTGAAAGCTAATTGTGTGATTGGATTCGCTCCTGCTTCGGCTATGTGATATCCTGAGATAGAAACCGAATAAAAATTTCTAACATTCTTAGTAATGAAATATTCCTGCACGTCACCCATCAATCGCAACGCAAATTCAGTAGAGAAAATACAAGTGTTTTGTGCCTGATCTTCTTTCAAAATATCAGCCTGAACCGTTCCACGAACTTGAGACAACGTTCTTGCTTTGATTTCGTCATACACTTCTAAAGGCAAAACCTGATCTCCGGTTACTCCCAAAAGCATCAACCCTAATCCGTTATTTCCTTCCGGTAAATCCCCTTGATAATGTGGTCTTTCTACTCCTTTAGCTGCGTATATTTTATTAATTTTTGCTTCTACTTCTTTTTCAAGACCATTTTCTTTAATGTAAAACTCACATTGTTGGTCAATCGCCGCATTCATGAAAAAGCCTAATAACATAGGTGCCGGTCCATTAATCGTCATACTCACCGAAGTCATCGAATGAACCAAATCAAAACCAGAATATAGCTTTTTAGCATCATCTAAACAACAAATAGAAACTCCGGCATTACCTATTTTCCCATAAATATCAGGACGTACATGCGGATCGTTTCCGTATAAAGTTACACTGTCAAAAGCAGTTGACAATCGTTTTGCCGGTAATCCTGCACTTACATAATGAAAACGTTTGTTGGTTCTTTCTGGCCCACCTTCTCCGGCAAACATTCGAGAAGGATCTTCTCCTTCGCGTTTGAAAGGATATAATCCTGCCGTAAAAGGAAATTCTCCAGGGACATTTTCCTGCAAACACCAACGTAAAATATCACCCCAAGCTTTGTACTTTGGCAATGCTATTTTCGGAATTTGAGAATGTGAAAGCGACTCTGTATGCGTAGCCATTTTGATTTCTCTGTCACGAACTTTAAACGTATAAACTGGATTTTTGTACTTGTTTACTTTTTCATCCCAAGTCAAAATGATTTCCCAATTGTACGGATCCAAATCCATTTTTACTTTGACAAATTGATTCAGTAAAAGATTCAAAAAGATTTTGTCCTCAGCAGCACCAGATTTCTCCAATTCTATAGCTGTTGGCAAAACTGAATCGTCATTAATTCCTGCTTTGTTTATTTCAGGAGTTTTTTGGGCTACTGTTTCAATCGTTTTGAAAATCCCGTATAATTTCTGTGCAACTTGTTCTTGGCTTACGGCAGTAACATCATATTTACGGTTACTTTCGGCAATTTCAGATAAATAACGCGTTCTGTGTGGTGGAATAACGAAAATTTTCTCGCTCATTTCACGCGTGATTTGGAACGTAGATTTCAAATCAGAATTCGTTTTTTCATGGACTTTATCCATAATCGCTTTGTACAGCGTATTCATTCCCGGATCGTTAAACTGCGAAGCAATTGTCCCGAAAACCGGAAGTGTATCTAAATTCACATCCCACAGATTGTGGTTGCGTTGGTATTGTTTTTTCACGTCTCTTAACGCATCAAGAGAACCGCGTTTGTCGAATTTGTTTATCGCTACCAAGTCAGCAAAATCAAGCATGTCGATTTTTTCCAATTGGGTTGCAGCACCAAATTCTGGTGTCATTACATATAAAGAAACATCAGAGTGATCCATAATCTCTGTATCAGATTGCCCGATTCCAGAAGTCTCCAAGATGATGATATCATAATTTGCCGCTTTAATCACTTGGATTGCATCAGCAACATATTTAGATAATGCCAAATTGGATTGACGTGTAGCTAAAGAACGCATGTAAACACGAGGATTATTAATAGCATTCATTCGGATTCTATCTCCTAAAAGTGCTCCACCTGTTTTACGTTTGGATGGATCAACAGATATTAATCCGATTGTTTTTTCAGGAAAGTCGATAAGGAAACGACGCACTAATTCATCTACCAAAGATGATTTTCCAGACCCACCGGTTCCTGTTATTCCAAGAACTGGAGTTTTACAACCCTTATTCTTTTTTTGGACGGTTTCCAAAGTTTTTGCAGCAACATCCGGAAAATTTTCTGCTGATGAAATAATTCTGGCAATTGCTTTTGGATTTTTTTCTTCCAAATGATTGATTTCATCCGTCAGTTTATCGCCAACCGGATAATCCGATTTTTGTACCAAATCGTTTATCATTCCTTGCAATCCCATCGCACGTCCGTCATCTGGAGCGTAAATTCTGGTGATTCCGTACGCTTGTAATTCGGCAATTTCTGAAGGCAGAATTACACCGCCGCCGCCGCCAAAAATCTTGATTTGCCCTGCTCCTTTTTCCTGAAGCAAGTCGTACATGTATTTGAAATATTCGTTGTGTCCTCCTTGATAGGAAGTTATCGCAATTGCATTTGCATCTTCTTGAATCGCTGTATTGACTACTTCTTCCACGCTACGATCATGACCTAAATGAATTACCTCAACGCCTGTAGACTGAATAATTCTACGCATGATGTTGATTGCGGCATCGTGACCGTCAAAAAGGGCTGCTGCGGTTACAATTCTTACTTTATTGTTAGGGATATATGGTTTTTGTTGTTCCATTTTATGAATATGATAATTTAAGCCTGCAATTTACAATTTTATTTTAAAAATTATTTGATGTTGCTGCTCGTTGTTAATAAATAAGGAAGAATTTTGTTATTTAGCCCCGATTGCAGCGGCATCTCCCGATTTAGAAAACGAAGGCTTTTTTTTAGCCGTAGTTTTTATTTATCGGGAATACAGCGGAAAGCGGGACAAATCGTCATTAATACTACTAAACTTTGTGCTCCAAAAGAATAGTTGGCTTTGTTTTTGAATAAACAGTATTTTTACAAATGCCGGAAGGCGAATTAATTATAAAATAATTTACGATGAAGAAAATTTTAATTTTAGCAGTAGCAATTTCGCTTTCCAGTTGTGCCGAAATGCAACAAGTTATGAATCAATTTCCACAGACGCAAGGAATTGGCGGTATTGATATTTCCGGTGGATTGAGGGAAGCACTGAATAATGGGATTTCAAAACAGGTGACCAAATTGACAACAACCGATGGGTTTTACAGAAATGAAGCCGTGAAAATTTTATTGCCGGAAGAATTGAGAAAAGTAGACGCCGGTTTGAGAAGAATTGGATTGAGTTCTTTGGCTGACGAAGGTTTGAAAGTATTGAATCGTGCTGCTGAAGACGCCGTAAAGGAAGCGACGCCAATATTTGTTGATGCCGTAAGAAACATGACATTTATGGATGCCAAAACGATTTTGATGGGAAATGAAAGTTCGGCGACGAATTATTTACAAAACAGCACTTCTATGGCTTTGTACGGAAAATTTAATCCGGTGATTAAAAATTCGTTTACTAAAGTAGGTGCCGATAAAGTTTGGACTAACATTATTACAAAATACAACAGCATTCCTTTAGTTAACAAAGTAAATCCTGATTTGACCGATTATGTTACGAATCAAGCGTTGAATGGCGTTTTCAAAATGGTTGCCGTTGAAGAGAAAAACATCAGAACGAACCTAAGTGCCAGAACTTCTGTTTTGTTGCAGAAAGTTTTTGCAATGCAGGATAACAAATAGATTGAAATTGGGCTGTTTTTTTCAAACATAAAACAGCCTAATCCAACTTTTTTATAAGCACAAATACATTTAGTTTTGAAAAATACTATTCATTACTAAGAATAAAGCTGAAAACAGAACGCTAATGCAAAAAATTACAATCCTAATCCATTGCGAAGATCAAAAAGCAATTATAGCATCCGTTACGAATTATATTTCGTCCATTGATGGCAATATTATTTATTTAGATCAACATGTTGATGCCGATGAAAATGTCTTTTTCATGCGTTTAGAATGTGAATTCAGTGCCAAAAATTGGAATATTGAAGCTATTAAAACTGATTTCCAAGCCAAGTTGGCTTCTCCATTCAATATGTCATGGGAAATGTATACTCAAGACGAAAAACCAAGAATGGCTTTGTTTGTTTCTAAATACGACCATTGCTTGTATGATATTTTAGGACGTTACAGCGCCAGCGAATTGCCTCTCGAAATTCCTTTAATCATCAGCAACCATGAAGATTTGAAAGCAGTGGCGGAACGTTTTTCTATTCCGTTTCATTATGTTCCGTTTACTAAAGACATTAAAACCGAAGGCGAGCAAAAGCAATTGGATTTATTGAAGCAATACAATATTGACTTTATAGTATTGGCACGCTACATGCAAATCATCACTCCAAATTTGATTGCAGAATACAAGAATCAAATTATCAATATTCATCACTCTTTTCTTCCGGCGTTTCCTGGGGCAAAACCCTATCATTCCGCTTTTAAACGCGGTGTGAAAATCATTGGTGCCACCAGTCATTATGTAACCGAAGCATTGGATGAAGGTCCGATTATCGAGCAGGATATTGCCCGAGTTTCGCATAGTCATTCGATAGAAGATTTTATTATGAAAGGGCGCGATCTGGAACGTATGGTTTTGGCTAGAGCCATAAAACTGCATGCCGAGAGAAAAACAATGGTTTATGACAATAAAACGGTGGTATTTTTATAAAAAAAATCTTTTTTCGAACTAGTTTCTGCACTGTATATTGTCAACCATGCACCAATAAAATCTTCCGAAACTAATTAATTGTAAAGAATAAAAAGTGTAAAAAATCTTAACTTATGTACAACAAAGTAATAACAAAATCTTAACAGCAAAACAACTGTTAAAGTGTGATCTTTGCAGAGTAATAAACTGGTTATTTATTATTTTGGTTTTGGTTAGTTAAAGAATTGCCTGCATTCATAGTGCAGGCTTTTTTTATTTAGCTGTGTTTATGAACGAAAGGACAGCATCGTTAAAAGCATTAGGTTGCTCCACATTGACTACGTGTCCACATTTTTCAATTACAAATAGTTTCGACGATTTATAATGATTTTCCACTACTTTACGAACCGATGGCAAAAACATATAATCCTCCTCGCCCATTACATAAAGCGTAGGAATATTCAATTCGACTTGACGGAACCATTTAAGCACGGGATTTATTTCAGCTGTGAGTTTAAACCATTTTATAAATTCTTTTTGGTATAATTTCTTGGCCTCATTGATAAAAAGGATACGGGATTGTTTGTGACTTTTTTTAGGCATTATCACAAAGGCAAAAAACTTATATAAAACAAGATACGGTAAAACATATTTAAACATATTTCCCAATCGCATCAATACTTGAGAACGGAAATTCATCTTCAGGATTGCTCCGCCCAGAATCATGCTTTGCACGCGTTCCGGATACATTTCAGCCAATTGTCTAATGAGGATTGTTCCCAATGAAATACCTACAAAATGTGATTTTTTTATTTTTAAAAAATCTAAAACCTCCAGAATATCATTGGCCAAAGCCGAAAAAGTATATTTCTGTTTGAAAGCCGTTTTTAAAGTAGGTTTTGATTCTCCGTGACCACGCAAATCCAATAACAACACATTATATTGTTTTTTGAAATCGCGAATTTGCTTGAACCAGATAGAAGAGCTCCCGCCGGCACCATGCACAAAAGTTACCCAATGATCGGTGTTTTTATTTTCGTATATGGTATAATTGATCACGTATTTTTTTTTGTAAAAATAGGACTTTAATTTTAAATCCCAATCTTAACAAAAAATAATGCTTGTTTTATAATTGTATACCGTAATTTTGCAAAAAAATTACACCCATGAAAGGATTATTGATAGAGAAAAGTGAAATAGAAAAGCTTAAAAAAGAATACCAAATACTTGCGAAATTTAATTTCGACCTCGAAAAAAACTCTATAAATCCCACCGAAACTCCGGAAGAATTGATTTTAGAGGAATGCGATTTATAATTTTTGGTGCAACTTTTTAAAATAATCAAACGCTTTTAGTAAACGGCTTCCATACCAAGAAAACATTTCACCATCGACAAACACCGTTTTTGCGTGGTGCGTAAAACGACCTATTTCAAAAGCATCTTCTTCCTTGAAAGGATAGGGTTCTGATGACAGGAAGACCACATCAGGATCACCATCCAGACGAATTTTTTTGAGCTCGATTTCAGGATAACGCCCCGAAGTTTGGTAAATATTCTTAAAATGGTTTAGTTTCAGTAATTCATTAATGAAATTATCAGAACCCGCGACCATAAAAGGGTTTTTCCAAATAAAATAGGCCACTTTTTGCTCCGGTTTATCCTTGATAAAGTTTTTAAAATCGCTCAAGGCAAAAGCCAATTTGTCGTTCCATTTCTGGGATTCGGTTCTGCAATTAAAAAGCTGACCAAAGTCGGTTATCATTTGGAAATTATCTTCAATCGTGATGATGTTCGTCACCCAAACCGGACAAATTTTACGCAATTCTGCTACTATTTCTTGTGTGTTTTCCTCTTTATTACAAATGATAATATCCGGTTGCAACAATCTGATTTTCTCATAATGCACTTTCTTGGTTCCGCCAACGATTTTCTTCGTTGACTTAAAATGATACGGATGCACACAGAATTTGGTAATTCCTATTATTCGGTCTTCCAAACCCAAATCATAAAGTAATTCTGTTTGAGACGGAACCAATGAAATAATACGTTTTGGAGACGTTTCAAATGAATGAGATGTTCCTATTTGATCGATTAGAATTTTTTGTTTCAATTTTATAGTTTAAAGTTCATATTATTAAAACATAAATTAGCAGCTTTATAACCATTAAGAAATTAAGAAAAATTAAGTTTTAAATAGTATTTATGATTAAAAGCCAGCTCCAAAATAAAATTTAAACCATATAAGTCATGTAAGTTCATTTAAGTTGCGAAATCTTCAAATCGGGTATCTTATATTTCCTAATATTCCTTGCATGGTTAACTACTATATTATGCTTTTTTGCCATTAAGGAATTAAGAACTTTAAGCTTTAAATAGTATTTATAATTAAAAGCCAGCTCCAAAATAAAATTTAAAACATATAAGCCATGTAAGTTCATTTAAGTTCATTTAAGTTGCGAAATCTTCAAATCGGGTATCTTATATGTCCTAATATTCCTTAAATGGTTAACTACTATATTATGCTTTTTTCCATTAAGAAATTAAGAAATTTAAGCTTTAAATAGTATTTATAATTAAAAGCCAGCTCCAAAATAAAATTTAAAACATATAAGCCATGTAAGTTCATTTAAGTTGCGAAATATTCAAATCGGTTATCTTATATGTCCTAATATTCCTTAAATGGTTAACTACTATATTATGCTTTTTTCCATTAAGAAATTAAGAAATTTAAGCTTTAAATAGTATTTATAATTAAAAGCCAGCTCCAAAATAAAATTTAAAACATATAAGCTATGTAAGTTCATTTAAGTTCATTTAAGTTGCGAAATATTCAAATCGGTTATCTTATATGTCCTAATATTCCTTAAATGGTTAACTACTATATTATGCTTTTTTCCATTAAGAAATTAAGAAATTTAAGCTTTAAATAGTATTTATAATTAAAAGCCAGCTCCAAAATAAAATTTAAAAAATATAAGCCATGTAAGTTCATTTAAGTTGCGAAATCTTCAAATCGGGTATCTTATATGTCCTAATATTCCTTGCATGGTTAACTACTATATTATGCTTTTTTGCCATTAAGAAATTAAGAAAATTAAGCTTTAAATAGTATTTGTAATTAAAAGCCAGCTCCAAAATAAAATTTAAACCATATTAGCCATGTAAGTTCATTTAAGTTGCGAAATCTTCAAATGGGTTATCTTGTATGTCCTACTATTCCTCACATGGTTAACTACTATATTATGCTTTTTTCCATTAAGAAATTAAGAAATTTAAGCTTTAAATAGTATTTATAATTAAAAGCCAGCTCCAAAATAAAATTTAAACCATATAAGTCATGTAAGTTCATTTAAGTTGCGAAATCTTCAAATCGGGTATCTTGTATGTCCTACTATTCCTCACATGGTTAACTACTATATTATGCTTTTTTCCATTAAGAAATTAAGAAAATTAAGCTTTAAATAGTATTTGTAATTAAAAGCCAGCTCCAAAATAAAATTTAAACCATATTAGCCATGTAAGTTTATTTAAGTTGCGAAATCTTCAAATGGGTTATCTTATATGTCCTAATATTCCTTGCATGGTTAACTACTATATTATGCTTTTTTCCATTAAGAAATTAAGCTTTAAAGTATTTCTTAATGAAACTTAATGTCTTAATGGTTCTGAGAATTATGGAATAGCAATAACATTTCGTGCTGACAAAAACTTAAAGGTTTAATGTTCAAAGTTGGGCGACCTGAAACTTTAAACTTTAAACTTTAAACTCATTATCTCTTCCATTTCCTGTTGCATTTTCAACGCTTCTGCTCTAGCTTTTTCGGCAAAATCGGTTTCATCTGAGGCGTAAATAATTCCTCTGGAAGAATTAATCAGTAACCCAACATTGGAGTTCATTCCGTATTTACAAACTTCAGCAAGACTTCCGCCTTGCGCACCAACTCCGGGAACAAGTAAGAAACTATCTGGAACAATTTTACGGATTTCAGTAAAGTATTCCGCTTTGGTAGCGCCTACAACATACATCAGGTTTTCACTGTTTTTCCATGTTTTAGACGTTTCTAACACCTGTTTGTACAATTCTTTTCCTCCCGAAGCGTCGGAAACATTCAAAGTCTGAAAATCAAAAGCACCTTCATTGGAAGTCAAAGCCAACATAATCGTATGTTTATTTTCGAAAGCCAGAAAAGGCTCTACCGAATCTTTACCCATGTAAGGCGCAACGGTAACGCTGTCAAAGTTCAAATCTTCAAAGAAAGCTTTCGCATACATTGATGACGTATTCCCGATATCACCACGTTTTGCATCAGCGATAGTGAAGATGTCAGGATATTTTTCGTTGATGTAATTAATAGTTTTTTGAAGTGACATCCATCCTTTTATTCCATAAGCTTCATAGAAAGCGGTATTGGGTTTGTAGGATACCGTCAGGTCATGTGTGGCATCAATAATTGCCTTATTAAATTCGAAAATAGGATCTTCTAATTCTAATAAATGCTTTGGAATTTTGTTCAAATCAACATCTAAACCGACGCATAGGAATGATTTTTTTTGTTGAATTTGTTGAATTAATTTTTGTGTTGTCATTTTATCTGTAGTTGTGGCGCAAAATTACGAACATAGAATCAATATCACTTATAATCCTAAAACAATATTTGAATTCTTTAGAACATTGCAGGCATAATCCGTTACAATGGAATTTATGAAGAGGAAATAAAAAATATTTAAAACCCAGTTATTAAATACAAAACGCATATACTCCAGAGAATTTTTACAGGCAAAAATCAGTATCAATTGATTGCTTTTAAATTTCACTGCTGTTAAAAAAAACACAAAATTAACTATTGTTGAATGTTTTTAAATTTTATTATTATGACTTAAAAACAAGAAAATGCTCATATAAAACATTAATAATCAATAAAAATATAAAATTTAGTTACAAAAAAACTGATACAAAATTTTACTCATAACCCTTTTCGGTTTTTAAATTCAATTTTCTCTGAAACGCAAGATGAATTTGAAAGCAACCTTTTTATATCTTTACCCTTAAACAAAAATATTTATGAAAGTATATTTGAAGTTTGATTATGCTCAACTGACAAAAAAAATTGTCCAGGAAAAACTTTCCGAATTGGGGTATAAATTTAATATTATCGGGTTTGGTGAGTTTAATTTTTTAGAAAAAATACCCTCTGAAAAAGTAGCTGAAATCACTGTTGTTTTTAAAGAATATGGCATAGAAATAGTTGAAAACCAGAAAAGTGTTTTGGTTCAAAAAATAAAAGACGCTATCGTTGAAATGGTCAACAGTGATAAGCCGTTAAACATAAAAAGCTCCGTGTATATTGCGGATAAATTAAATCTTAGTTATGCCTATTTGTCCAATGTTTTTTCTGAAGTAACCTATACTTCTATTGAAAATTTTATCATTATTCAAAAAATAGAATTAGCGAAACAATTGATGATCAACACGCCACTTAATTTAACTGAAATTTCCATTCAGTTGAATTATTCGAGTGTAGCACATTTAAGCACACAATTCAAGCATACAACAGGAATGACGCCTTCCGCTTTCCAGAGAATTATTTCGAAACGAAGAGAATTATCCAATAAAAACAACAATTAAACCAATAGTATATGACTACTGATTTTATAAATATTTGCCTTGCGGACGATGACGAAGATGACAGATTGTTTTTTACGGATGCCTTTGATGAATTGAAAATAAATACAAAAGTGAGTACTTTTAATGATGGTGTTGAGTTAATGGATTATCTTAATCATGAAGATTCTGTTTTGCCAAACGTTTTGTTTCTGGATTTAAACATGCCAAAAAAGAATGGAGTTGAATGTCTCTTGGAAATTAAAAAGAACGAAAAACTGAATGACATTGCAATAGCCATCTATTCTACTTCATCATCTGAAGAGCATATTGAAGAAACGTTTATAAACGGTGCCAATATCTACATTAAGAAACCAAATGATTTCGATAATTTAAAAAAAATCCTTTCAGAAGTAGTGACCATCAATTGGCAATACCATACCTCTGGGCTGAATAAAGATAATTTTTTAATGAGAATGTAAAATGAATTATTTGCAACTTCACAAATCACCGCTTTTTTTAAAAATAATTTTTATTATTTCTGTTGCAGTAATATTTTTTATTGGCGGTATTACTTTCAAACATATTACGGTTTTAAAAAAATTGTCCAATTATGTAAGTAATAGTCATGAAGTGAATACTGAACTTGAACGCTTAATTTCATTCATAAAAGATGCTGAAACTGGTCAAAGAGGTTATATCCTGACTCGGGACAAAAAGTTTCTGGAACCCTACCTGAAATCAAAAAAATTAGTTAAGATATCTTTTAACGAAGTATCTAAACTTACTAAGAATAGCAGAACACAGCAGGCAAATCTAAAAAAACTGTTGTTTTTTATTAATAAAAGGCAAAATTACCTCTCAAAAACCTTATACCTCACAGAGCAAAAGAATTATGATGAGAAACAATTAGTTTCTAATTTTTTAATAGGTAAACAGGCTATGGATTCTATTAGATTGAAGATTGAAGACATGATGATTGCCCAAAAAAACCTACTGAATAACAGACAAAAAGAGTATGAATCTACAATGAATTATACGCCTTTACTCATTTATTTAACGCTAATTGTTACACTTATTTTAATCACAATTGCTTTTATCAAAATGAACCGGGATTTAATCATCCTAAAAAGCACTATAAATACTCTTTCTGTTGCGATTGAAGCCAGTAAACTTGCAGAAATTGTAGGAGGTTTTGGAAGTTGGCAATACAATCTTGAGACTCATGACTACACTTTCTCTGATAACGAATACCGATTATTGGGATGTGAACCCCAGTCCTTCAAAGCAAGTGTGGAAGAGTTTTATAAATTTGTGCATCCTGATGATCTACAACACGTAATTGATAATGCAAATATTATTCCTACCGACTCTATATTGCCGCCTTTTACCTATAGAATTATACGAAAAGATGGTGAAGTCAGATATTTTAGAGCTTTGGGGAGGGTTGTAACCGTTGCTTCTGGTGAGAAAACACACATCGGAACTACCAGCGATGTAACCGAAGAGATGTATGCTCAAAATTTTATTGAGGAACGTAATAGAGAACTGGAAAGCAACAATAAAGAACTTACCGCATTCAATTATATTGCCAGTCATGACTTACAGGAACCGCTAAGAAAAATAGAAACTTTTCTTTCCAGACTAGTGAGTAAAGATTATGATAATTTATCTAAATCTGGTCAGCAATACGTTTCCAGCATCCAATCTTCAGCAAAAAGAATGCGCGTTCTTATTGAAGATTTATTACAATTCTCCCGAACTAATAAAGCTGAAAAAGTTTTTGAAGAGGCTAATTTGAACTCCTTATTAGATAATGCAAAACAAGAATTAGCTCAAGTCATTGAGGAGAGAAATGGAATCATAGAAAGCAACACCCTGCCTACCCTGCGTGTAATTCCTTTCCAAATACAACAGTTATTCATTAATCTTATCAGCAACTCATTAAAATATAGCAAACAAGATGTCGCGCCAGTTATTAAAATAAATTCTACGCTAATCAGTGCGCAGGAAGATAATTTTCTTCCTAACAACAATAACAATGCTAAATATTACAAAATTACTATCGAGGACAACGGTATAGGCTTTGAACAAGAATATGCTAAAAAGATTTTTATTCTTTTTAACCGACTGCACAACAAAAATGAATACGCAGGAACAGGAATTGGTTTAGCAATCTGTAAAAAAATAGTAGAAAACCACAAAGGATTTATCGTAGCGAATGCTGAACTCAATGAAGGAGCCACATTTACTATTTATATTCCTGCTGAATAAAAACCATTCCCTTCTTCTGAAAATACTACATTCTCCTTAAATTTTTAAGAAAACCTATTATCAAATACTTTTACATACCTATTTTGGTTTTGTAAAAGTATTTTTTTTTATATAAAAACTAAATAATCAACAGATTAGATATTTATTTTCAAAATATCATCCTTCATCTTCTAAACACGACTGAACCCACTCTAAAACTAATTGCTATTGCCGGTCTTGCTTGATAAAAACCAAATTCTATAATGCCACATTTAAATTCTGTAACAATATTCGAAATTGATGTAACATGCAATTGCAATCGCCATCGCATCTTTGTAAAACAAAAATGAACACATAAAAAATATACAAAGATGAAAAATTTAAAGAGAGTATTAGCCGCTGTTTTAGTAACATTAGGAACTACAAATGCAATTCAAGCACAAGAAACTGGCGCATCATTAGGAATAAAAGGAGGTTTTAACATCTCTAATTTATATACTGAAGATGTTGACGACGAAAATGTTCTGGCCGGTTTCAATATTGGTTTATTCGCGCAGCTTCCTATAACTTCAAGCCTATCACTGCAACCAGAAGTTAGTTACACTACAAAAGGAGCGGAATTGCAATACGACAACGCATTTGCAGAAGGAACAGGAAAATTCAGACTGAACTACATTGAAGTTCCTGTATTGTTGAAAGCAAATCTTACAAAGAATTTCAATGTGCAATTTGGTCCTTACGCAGCATTTCTGGTAGACTCAAAAATCACCAACGAATCCGCAAATGGATCGTACAACTTTGAAGAGAACATTGATGAAGACGATTTAAATAAATTTGACTTTGGTGTTGCTGCTGGAGTTGGATTTGATTTTGACAGCTTTGGAATCGGAGCCAGATACAATTACGGTTTAAACACTGTGGGAAAAGAAAGAACAGTTCTTGGACAAACCTACACGTTTCCAGATTCTAAAAACAGCGTTTTGAGTATATACGCAGCGATAAAATTTTAATACTAAACAGTAATTCAAGAACATCATGTCAAATTTATTATACGCAGTTGCAGTGGTGCTCGTGATCCTTTGGGCGGTAGGATTCTTCGTTTACAGCGTGGGCAGCATGATTCATGTTTTATTGATAATAGCAGTAATAGCCATTTTACTGCGAGTAATAAGAGGATAACATTATAATTTAAATTTTAAAAAAATAAAGCCATGAAAAATAACAATATAGCACTAGGAATACTTGGAGGATTAGCAATAGGAACGGCTTTGGGAATACTATTTGCCCCGGCGAAAGGTTGCGAAACCAGAAAAAAAATCGTGGATAAAAGCACGGACTTAGCAGAGTCGCTTAAAGATTCATCGGATAAATTATCCAATGTGATTTCGCAAACAATAAATGATCTCAAAAACGAATCCCAACAATTGTTTGGAAATACAAAAGAGGTCATTAAGGCAGAAATTGCAAATGCAGACAACTTGAAAAACATCAATAAGCCAACGCTTTAAGAGACAACTTCCGTTCAGGGGAAATGTATAAAAGGTATAATTCAAAAATTAAGCTCAAAAATTTATTCATTAAAGTAAATTATTATGAAAAACACATTCAATATCAAAACAGTTTTCACAACGGTAGCTATCGTATTAGGAATAGCGACGACAAGTGCGCAGGAAGTACAAAATTACGATCAGGGATTTCGTCTTGGAGTTGGAATCAACGGAGGACTTCCTCTTGACAATCCGTACGATTTCAGTTTGGGTGCCGATGCAAGACTCCAATATGATTTATCCCAAAAATATTCGTTGACCCTAACCACAGGATTCAGCAATATGTTTGTGTCAGGTGATAACAATGACTTGGGTTACATTCCTGCAAAAGCGGGTTTCAAAGCTTTTGTCCTTAAAGACCAATTGTATTTAATGGGAGAAGTTGGTGCCGCATTTGCCGTGACAAACGGATACAATGATACCTCTTTGTTATTGAGCCCAGCCATTGGATATGCAACAGATAAAATTGACATCAGTTTACGATATGAACATTTTAATGACTTTTCGGTAATTAAAAACAACGTAGTCAAAGATGGTTTAGGACAAATATCACTTCGATTAGCATACGGTTTCAAATTATAAGAAAAACCCAAAATGAAAAATGCAATACTACTATTCGGTTTTTTTTTCCTGACAATCACTTTTACCTCGTGTAAAAGCGAAAAGGAAAAGAAAGCCGAATTGGTTACAAATAAATACATTCGCTTTATAGATTCTGTTACCCAAAAAACTACTGCTGATGCAGCGGCCAATTGGTCTACAATTGAAAAATATTTCGAAAAACAATCCACTGAACTCAACAGCACGATTGACAACTTAGAGGATACAGCGGCCTTTGATGCCAAAATTGATTCCGCAACCGCCAAATATGAAGCGTTCAGGAATTCTATTCGGAAACAAAAAGGAATTTTAAAAGGCGCAAACCTTTCAGAAAAATAATATTGGTTAGTTATGAATGCAAAAAAACCAGCGGAAAATTTCTTTTCGCTGGTTTTTGGTTTTGTAGCATTCTGGTTTCTTAGAAAGCCTCGCTGGCTTCTTTCAGTTTTTCCATATTGTTGACCAATTGAAGCTCATCAATCAATTTTTGAATTTTACCGTTCATTACGCCGTCCATATCAAAAACATCCATTCCTACCCTATGATCAGTAACACGACCTTGAGCATAATTATAGGTACGGATTTTTGCTGAACGGTCACCAGAACTTACTTGTGAGGTACGCTTTGTTGCATCTTCGGCTTGCTTTTTAGCTAATTCTTGTTCGTACAAACGGGAACGCAAAACGCCAAAAGCTTTATCTTTATTCTTGTGTTGTGATTTCTGATCCTGACATTGTGCCACCAAACCAGTTGGAATGTGGGTCAAACGAACCGCCGATTTCGTAGTATTTACCGATTGTCCACCAGGTCCTGACGAACAGAAAAAATCCACACGAACATCGTTCATATCGATTTGAACATCAAATTCCTCCGCTTCCGGAAGCACCATAACTGTCGCTGCCGATGTGTGAACACGTCCTTGCGTTTCCGTTTGTGGTACCCGTTGCACGCGGTGAACACCAGCCTCAAACTTCAAAGTTCCGTAAACATCTTCGCCCGTAACTTCAAAAATTACCTCTTTGAAACCACCCGAAGTACCTTCATTCATATCCACCACAGAAGTTCTCCAACCTCTGTTTTCACAATATTTCGTGTACATACGGAACAAATCTCCGGCAAAAATACTGGCTTCATCCCCACCGGTTCCGGCGCGAATCTCGACCATCACGTTCTTGGCATCTTCCTCATCTTTCGGAATCAACATAAACTTGATTTCATCCTCTAGTTCCGGCAATCTTCCTTTGGCTTCGTCGAGTTGCATTTTGGCCATTTCGGTCATATCTGCATCACTGTTATCGGCAATTATTTCGTTTGCTTCATCGATATTCGCCATCAAAATAACGTATTCATCGCGCTTTTCAGCCAAAGCTTTTAAACTTTTGTACTCTTGATTCAATTGCACATAACGCTTCTGATCCGAGATTACATCCGGCTGAATAATCAAATCCGAAATCTCATCGAAACGTTGTTTTACTATTTGAAGTCTATCTAACATTTTCTTAGTCCTTTATTTAGACTGCAAAATTACGAAAAAAGTATTCAGTTTGCAAGATTCGTTTTTTGCTATTTCAGTAGCTACTTGTCATTCCGAGGAACGAGGAATCTCATAACGAGTTACCAATGTGATTCCTCGTTTCTCGGAATGATAAAATACGATGATCTCGAGGAAATTTAACTACCGAAGTAATATAGGCAAATGCTATACAATCTAGGTTAGAATAGCCATTCTTCATTAACTTGTAATTTTTTCAGGAGCTGTTTCATGCTGTCATTCCAATCTTTTTTATAAAACTTGCTTCGCGTTTTATAAAAAAAGGATTTTCCCTTCCATCAGGGCTAGGCGTTTGGGTTAAATAAATAGTGTTTACGGTTTTCCGTAAAGTTCTTAAAATAAAAGGAAGTAGTTTTGAGAATGATATAAAACTGAGATGTTTTTTATCAGTATTTTCGGAATAAAGTTATATATTTGAAAATAACTAATGACGCTCATTAGAAAAAACAATACAGTTTAGGGATGCTAAGTCATTTATATTCAAACATATACGTAAATTACTGACTAGTTAAAAAAAAATATGAAACAAGTAACATTTAGAGGTACTGGACAATTAAATGGTCCAATAATTATTAATAAAACTATTGAATTAGACGATAGAACAGCATCTACTTTAACAGGATTAAAAAGAGATGAAGTTAAATTAGCAATTTTAGCAATTCATTTTCCAGGTGTGAGAATTAAACCTAATCAAATAGTATGCGATATAGAAGACATTCGATTGCCTAAAACAACAAAAGTTCAAAAAAACGAATATGTAAAAAAAACAAATTACAGTAAACAAAAAAGTTCATTTTCATTACTCAGCATTATTTTATGGCTGCTTTTTTTTCCCTTCAAATTAGCTTGGTGGTTGTTGAAAAAAACTTGGAATGAAAAACACGTATAAAATAATTTGAAATATAAATCAATTGAAAATGTATAAAGAAAGTTTTAAAGATTTAGTGAATTTCGCTGTAATTAAAAGTAATAATTTTTATAATAATCCAGAAAATGTAAACTCTCCAAATCCATACTTTATTGGTTTTGGTAATCCAAATGCTAAAATTTTAATTTTAGGTAAAGAAAAGGGGTTTGATAAAAATAATTTAAAACAATTAGAATATGAAAGTATAAATAATCCTAGAGAATGGGATAATTATATAAAAAATAATATTGGAAGTAATAAAAATAAATTTTACGATAGTGAAAATTACATAAATACGTTTTTTCCATATTTGAATAAAAATAAATCAGGTCATACTTGGAATAAATATTACACCTTATTAAATCATATTTATACTTCAATTCCAAAATCAGAAAATGAATTTTTTAGATATGCTTTTTTAAGTGAAATTAATTTTATTCCTTCGAAATATAGCGAAATTAAAAGATTTGATAATTTTGAACGCTTAAATATGTTAAATAACAAATTCTTTAAATCTTTTGAAATTATTATTTTAGCTTGTGGAAGTTATCTAGAAAAAGAACAAATAGAGAATATTTTTAGTGTAAGTTATTATGAAAGCATTCTTAAAAAAAGAGAGAATATTCACATTTATCAAAATTCAAATCAAATTCTAATAAATACTAGACAGTTGAGTATGGATACTAGTAATGATTTATTAATTAAAATTGCAGAATTAACTAAAAATAAGCTTTAATAATTTATAAAAAAGACGTAGTGGAAACCGATCTCTCAAATATCCACAATAGTTACCCGATTGCTCGAATACCAGATCGCTCGTATATCCACAATCGTTAGCGCAGAATTGCATTCTGTGCCCACAACAATGAGCAAATAAAATAATAGCCAAACTGGATGGGATTGCTTCGTTCCTCGCAATGACTTAACTCACGCTAGCCTTTGGGTAACAAGCGAAAAGAAAAACACGAAGAATGACATTCGACAGAAAAGATAAAATAGAGATTTTTGAAAATGCAATTAGTTGGATTGTGGTATTTGCACTGTTTGTTTATGGTGGAGGTAAAATAGTACAATTTGATGGAGCGTCTGAAATTAACAAAACTGTTTCAGACTTGACTGGAATGGAATTGATGTGGGCTTTTTATGGTTACTCCAAATCATATGCATTAACTTTAGGACTTTTTGAAATAATTGGAGGAACATTAATTTTAATGAAAAGAACTAGAATTATTGGTTGTTTGTTTACATCTACTATACTTGTAAATGTGATTTTACAAGACATATATTTCGAAGTGCATCTTGGAGCATTGAAAGCAGCTATTCTATATCAAGTGCTACTTCTAATAATTTTATGGTTAAATAAAGATAAAGTTATTCAAAGCATAAAGGCTTTAATGAATCTCAATACACCTCAACAACCAAAAAATAAATTTATAATCAAATTAGCTGTTGCTTTTATTTGTTTTGTACTATTAAGAATAACAGAATACTATGTAACAATTAAATTGTAAAGCCAATTGCCAAAAGCCACTACAGCGGATTTGGGCAATTGTCTTAATGGAAAGTGGGTTTTGTATTTGGGATGATTTGCTTCGCCTGTTCGCTATCGCTCGGGTGGCAAATTCGAATAATGGGATTAATTTAGTCCCAAACCCGCTTTAGTACTAGAAACGTTAGTGGTCCGTTTAAAATAAATTATTAAAATGAATAAAAAAACATTAAAGATTATTGTAATTATTGTAACAATAATTGTGATAGTTATATTTCTTGATTTTGCTTTAGGAGAATTTTTAACTGGCTGGAATAATCCAAAATAATTAATTACCCGCGAGGGCGGGAAAAGGCTGTGACCGATCACTCTAATATCCACAATCGTTAGCGCAGTTTTGCAAACTGTGCCCACAACGAGAAGCAAATAAATAATAGGCAAACTGGATGGGATTGCTTCGTTCCTCGCAATGACTTTAGCCTAGCGCTAACAAACCAGCTCTGCGAAGTATGAATAAGTCGTATCAACAAAATATAATCGAGATTGCTCTGCGAAGTCTCCCGACTTCGTAGTAAGAATTAAGTAAGCAAAACAATAATTCACCTTAAATAAATTATGATCAAACCAAAAACGTTATGCGCAATAGGACTCGTTTTTTTCGTTACAAGTTATGTATTCTTTGCTCTTATTTCATTGAACACTCAAAAATATATTGATCTAGCACATTGGTTTAATTTAATTGGAGCTGTGTTACTATTTTCTTTTAATAATGTATTTCCCAAGAACAAGATTAACACCGTAGCTTCTGTAATTACAACTCTAGGAATTATTGCTCATATTGGACTTTGCACAATTGATTTTATTATGTGGAGTTTTGGTAATGATGCTATTGGCAGCGAAAAATTAAGAGAACAAATAAGTAATACACCATTAATCTTATACCCATTTATTATTGTTGGCCCATCTTTACTTTTTATAGGTTTGGCTGCTCATGCGCTAAACTTCATCAAAACAAATCCAGTAAGTGCTCTTATGGTAGTAATAGGTGGTCCTTTTGTTGGACTTTCCTACTTCATTTGGAATAATGGTTTTCTAATGTTAATCAGCTGTATAATATTTGCTTCCGGATTAGCTTTACTTCTATTTCGAGAAGAGGTAAAAAAGATGGCAATCTTAAAAGGGACAAACTATTCTTCTAAGTAGGATGAATTTAAATTTTGAGCACAATCGTAGCGTTTGCAACGCGATAACTTTGCCAGCTCTGCGAAGTATGAATAAGTCGTATCAACAAAATATAATCCGGATTGCTCTGCGAAGTCTCTGACTTCGTAGCCATCCCAATAATCAATAAACACAGGGAAATAAAATTTGCTAAAGTTAGAACGACATACAGCAATGCTTTGCCCACAACGAGAAACGAATAAATAATAGATAAACTGGATGGGATTTCGTCGTTCCTCGCAATGACTCAAACAAGTCGATAGGAAATAAGCCTGATCACTCGGATATTCACAGGAGTTACCGTAGTTTTGCAAACTGTGCACACAACGAGCAGGAAATAATAGGAATGGGATTGCGTCGTTCCTCGAAATGACTTAATCCAGTCGCCCACAGTTAAAACCAATTACAATGAAAAAGATCCTTTTTATATTTTCAATCGTTACATTCTTTGTTTCGTGTAAAGAAACAACTAACAAGAAAGCGGCCGAAGTTAAAAATCAACAAGTTGACAGCACAGCAAATCAAGTGATAGAAGTTGCTGCCTTCAAAGGGCAACAAGTTACCGGAGTCACACTTACTGATTCCGGGCGTATTTTTGTAAACTTTCCGAGATGGAGAAAAGGAGTTGCTAATTCCGTAGTGGAAATAACAAATACTACCGTTCAAAAAAGCTATCCTGATGAAAACTGGAATTCTTGGGAGATTGGACAGCCAGTTGTGCCAAATAAATTTGTTGGAGTACAATCAGTAGTTGCCTTTGAAAATCAATTGTATGTTTTAGACACCAGAAGTCAATTATTTAAAAATGTACTGGATGCACCACGTATTTTTGTTTTTGATTTAGCTACTGATAAATTAGTTAAAACCTATATTCTAGATAAAAACAGCTACCACCCTAATTCTTATATCAACGATCTTAGGGTAGATAAAAAAACTCAAAAAATCTATCTTACTGACTCAGGAAACTCTGGTATTGTCATCCTAGACATTAAATCTGGTCGTTCTAGAAGAGTTTTAGACAAGCACAAATCAACAGCTGCCGAACAAGGCTTTTTGACATTTGGAGACAAAAAATGGGAAAATACCATTCATTCTGATGGAATAGCCTTGGACACTGCAAACGACCGTCTTTATTATCATGCCCTTACAGGATACAGCCTCTATTCAATTGCAACAAATATGCTTGACTCTGAAGATGAAAAAAGCATAGAAGAAAGCGTTCGATTTGAAGCAAAAACTGCAGCACCGGACGGCATGCTATTTGACGACAACGGTAATTTATATTATGCCGATTTAGAAAACAATAAAATTCAGTATCGAAAACCAGATGGCAGTATTCACACTTTGGTAGAAGGTGAAAAGATTAAATGGGCAGACACATTTAGTATTTATGACAACTACTTGTATTTTACTAACTCAAGAATAAATGAGGTTACTGCTGATATTTCAAATTTGACTTTTACTTTAAACAAAATCAAATTAGCTAAATAGTAAAAAAAAAAATCTCTGACAAATCCAGCATTTGCAACGGACTTAAAGTTTACTGCTATTAAACATTCGTTTTTAGTTTCAAGATATGATATAAAATGGGTCCGAAAAATCGGATCCATTTTTTTTATTAAGCTAATACGTTTCACTACTTTCACAACTTGCAAATCCACAGCTACAGTTGCGCAAAGGTTGGATGTTTTTAAAATGTAATTTCGGATAGCAACTTAGCTTTCAGCTGCAACTAATTTCAAGTTAGAAATAATTACAGCACTTAAAACCATGAAAAAACACATCTCTCTATCAGTAATACTTACCTGTCTATTGGTTTTGGTTAGTTGTTCTTCCTTTAAAAAGGATCTGATTCCCACTTATAATGCAGGAGGATATAGAATTATCAACAGCAAGGAAAAGTCGATACCAAATTCTAATGAATTAATCATTTCGGGTAAAGTGTACGATGTCAAGACAGGCAAACCGCTAAATAATACAACATTGCTAACATCTTGCCTTAAAACTCAAGTTTCCTCAACAGGAGAATATGCTATAAAGACTGAAAATTCAACGTATAGTAATTATTTTATTGAAGTAATTTCAATTGGCTACAAAACAATTCAAACTAATTTTATTGATCTAAAAAATAAAAGAGAAATTAGTATTGATTTTTATTTAACAGAAGACGACAGACCTCTGATTAACTGTGAGGGAGGCGTAAAAGAAATGAAATCCAAATAAGTACTTGATTATAAAGATTTTTTAAAGTGTTACCGTAGCATTTTGTGCTCATGAGTATGAACAATAGACAAACTGGATGGGATTGCTTCGATGCTCGCAATGACCTGCTCTAACACTAGTGTTTCTTTCTTTTGTTATTATGAAAATAAAACGAAATCTTTAGCCCTGATGGAAGCGGCATCTCCCGATATAGAAAAACAAGGCTTTTTCAACCGTAGATTTTATTAATCGGGAATACAGCGGACAGCAGGACGGTTCGTGATTGAAAAAACTATTCGTTCTGCTCCTAAAAAACAGCACACCCAAAACCATAATAAACAACCTAATCCCTTATTATGAAAAAAAAATAACCCAAAAAAGGCTTGAAATATTTTAAAATATTTCAAGCCTTTTTTGTGTCAATTACAAATTAGCCATTATTCTTGCTGCGACAAACCTCGTGTCAACCATCCGCTTTTATTAGCGGTAAAAATAGCATAAGGCAAAATCCAAAACAGACTAAAAGTATAAAAAATACTGTACGTATACGCCCAAAAGGATTCTAGAACTGAATAGCGCCTTGCATAAAATAAGACCGGAAAACTGGAAAAAATTAATATTCCTAAAAGCGTAGAACTAATCACTAAAATAGGGTGCGTGAGGATCAGAAACACCATAAGTAGCAGGAAAGGAATGGCCATAATTATCTTTAGCGACTGGTTTAAAAACAAAAGCCTGGTTCCAAATTTTGCTCCATTTCTAAAATTCTTGAAAACATATTTTGCCATCATAATATTTTCGCGGACGTTGCTTCTACCCCATCTGATGAACATTTTATACAAACCGGTATATTCTTCCGGTACGTTAGTTAAAACCAAAGCATTCTTCTGGAATAGCACCTTATATCCTTGTTTCAATATCATATTCGTCATTGCACGATCTTCGCCAATATCCGAAGGTTTCCCCATAAAAGTTTGGTTAATCCATTCCGGAAGACACTCAAGGACAGCCGATTTACGATACGCTGCTGCTGCTCCCGGAGTACATAAAACAGAACCTAAACTACTTTCTGCTGAACGCATGAATTCAAAACTCATTACGAAACTCACATTTAACATTTTAGGTAAAATAGCTTTTTGATTATTCAAAACCTGAACATTTCCAGCTACAGCACCACAATCTTCATTGGTAACAAACGGACTTACCAGATTTCGCAGCGTATCCACTTTGACAATCGAATCACTATCTACTGTTACAAAAATTTCTCCGGTACCCATCTTAAAGCCACGATCCAACGCATGACGCTTCCCTTGGTTTTTAGGTTGCTGATAAATAGACAAACGATCTCCTAATCTCAATTTTGCCTCTTGCATCCAATACCAAGTATCATCTTTACTACCATCATCGATGGCCAATAACTGCAATTTATGTTTGGGGTAATCGCTTTCAGCTAAACTAATCAACGTATTCCAAACCAATTTTCCCTCATTATAAGCAGGAACAATTACCGTACAAGTGGGTAATAACTCATCTGCTACGGATTCAATAGGTTTATAAACTAAATAGAGATACAGGTTAAATAAAAAGACACTCGCATAAAATACAAATAACGAAATGGTCAGAATCAAAAATGACAATCCCCAGAACGAATTGACTCTGTCATTATGTAAGGCTTCAAAATCAGATTGCAAATTATAAACCAATAATGCTCCTGTTATAAGTAGTACAAATGTTCCAAACAGCACTAAAACCGCTGTTGGACTGCTGTTTTTCTTAAAATTAACTTTGAATGACCTGAAATTAATTCGAAAAATGGAGCTCAAATCAGGATTTGGAGAATAAACTTGTTTTAAAATACTGGTTTCATTTTTCATAATTGACTATTAAAATTGTAGGTTGTTTCATTTAAATCTCACTTTTCATTTTTTTTTATTTACTGTGTATACAAAATAAATACTCACATAAAATGGATAGTGGGAATTATACAATTCGATTTAACAATACTTGTTCCAAAATCATAAAATCATAATAATCAATACATTACTAAAAACACGTCAAAATACAATTGGGTAATTATTACCCAATTGAGGTGTATCTACACAACATTTACCCACTTGAAACCCGTTATCACAAGCTTCACGTTATTGAACACAAACGGAGACAAATCCATAAAAATGAGCAGATGCAGAACGCTGATTTCGGCCTGTAGAATAAAAATCTGTTTCCACCATTTTATATTTTCTTTCGTTATTATGAAAATAGAACGAAATCTTTTAGCCCTGATGGAAGCGGCATCCCAGGCTTTTTAGCCTGAATACAGCGGACAGCAGGACGGTTCGTGATTGAAAAAACTATTCGTTCTGCTCCTAAAAATAGCACCCCCAAGCCGTTCATAACTCGTTCCGATTTCTTTTTAATACCAATTTCTAAATTCTTAATTTGCGCCCTGAAATCAATAGCAAAAAATGAAAGTCTGTATTGCCGAAAAACCAAGTGTAGCCCGCGAAATCGCATCCGTTTTGGGAGCCAATACCAAGCACGACGGCTATTTTGAAGGCAATGGTTATCAGGTCACCTACACTTTTGGGCACTTATGTACCTTGAAAGAACCCAACGATTACAAACCGCATTGGAAAAGTTGGGACCTCAACAACTTGCCAATGCTTCCCGAGAAATTTGAGACCAAAGTGGTGGAGAATTCGGGGATTCAAAAGCAATTCAGAATCATAAAAAGTTTGTTTGACAAAGCCGAGTTGGTCATCAACTGCGGGGATGCCGGGCAAGAAGGAGAACTCATTCAGCGCTGGGTGATGAACGAAGCCAAATACAAAGGCGAGGTAAAACGCTTGTGGATTTCGTCACTAACCACCGAGGCCATCAAAGAAGGTTTCCAGAACTTGACACCATCTGCCAACTATGATAATTTATACTACGCTGGATTTTCCAGAGCCATTGGCGACTGGTTACTTGGTATGAACGCCACGCGCTTGTATACTGTAAAACATGGAGGATACAAACAAGTTTTGTCTATTGGAAGGGTGCAAACCCCAACATTGGCAATGGTCGTAGACCGATTCAAAGAAATTGAGAATTTTAAACCGCAACCGTATTGGGAATTGCAAACCTTGTATCGAGAAACGCTTTTTAGTTATGAGGAAGGACGTTTTTTGAAAAAGGAAGATGGCGAAATTCTCTCCAATAAAGTCAAGGAAAGTGATTTCGAAATTGTCTCCGTCGAAAAAAAGAATGGTAATGAGTTTGCACCAAAGCTGTTTGACTTAACAGGCTTGCAAGTGTATTGTAATACCAAATTTGGTTTTACGGCAGACGAAACGCTTAAAATTGTACAAACTTTGTACGAACAAAAAGTAGTTACGTATCCCAGAGTCGATACCACATTTTTACCCAATGATATTTATCCAAAAGTACCGGGTATTCTGAAAAACCTGACGAATTACGCCGCGTTGACTCAACCGCTTTTGAAAAAAAAGATTAAAAAATCACCCAAAGTTTTCAACGATAAAAAAGTAACGGATCACCACGCTATTATTCCAACTGGCGTACAAAATAATTTGCAGTACAATCAGCAACAGGTTTATGATATTATTACAAAACGTTTTATTGCCGTGTTTTATGACGATTGTTTGGTTGCCAATACTACCGTAGGCGGGAAAGCTGCCGATGTTTTATTTAAAACCACTGGAAAAGAAATCTTAAAAAAAGGATTTCGAGTAGTCTTCGAAGATCCGAATACAAAAGAAAAAGAAGCCGATATCTTGCCCAGTTTTGTTGTAGGCGAAAAAGGACCACACCAACCTTCGTTTTTGGAAAAGGAAACCAAACCACCGAATCAATTTACCGAAGCCACCTTATTGCGTGCTATGGAAACCGCTGGCAAACAAGTGGATGATGAAGATTTACGCGAATTGATGAAAGAAAACGGTATTGGTCGTCCGTCCACGCGAGCCAATATTATAGAAACGCTTTTTAGACGCCAATACATTATAAGAAACAAAAAACAGGTTTTGCCAACACCAACGGGAATTCAATTGATCGATACCATTCAAAATGAATTGGTAAAGTCGGCAGAACTGACTGGTTCTTGGGAAAAGCAGTTGAAAGATATCGAAAAAGGAACGTTTACCGCTGGTTCTTTCATCAAGAATATGAAAAACATGGTCGAAACTTTGGTGTACGAAGTCCGAAGTGAAACCAGACGCGCCAATATTTCGCATGCGGGAAGCGTTCAAAAAGAAGTGGCAAAAGTCGAGAAAAAGAAAGCAGCAGGAATTTTGGCGGAAGCCTGTCCGAAATGTAAAAAAGGAACACTTATCAAAGGGAAATCTTCGTATGGCTGTTCCGATTATAAAGCGGGTTGCACCTTTTTATTGCCTTACACTTTTGCAGATAAAAAAATTTCCGAAAATCAATACTTGCGATTGCTCCAAAAAGGATCTACCGTAAACTTAAAAGATTTTAAAACCGATGCCGGAATTGTGGAAGGTTTACTCCACTTTGACGAAAATTTCCAACTCAAATTAGAACCGAAGAAAACTTTGGCGAAAGCCGTACCGAACGAATTAACCTGTCCGAAATGCCAGAAAGGAACCGTGCTAAAAGGAAAAGCGGCTTATGGTTGCAGTCAATATAAATCAGGCTGTGATTTCAAAGTCACTTTTGATACCGTCCGATTAAAACTAAAAGACCAAGAACCAACGAAGGAATTGGTTTATACTATTTTGAAAGCCAGTGTTTAATTTTTTCACCATATAAGTCATATAAGAACATTTAAATTTGGTTTTAAAAGAAAGATTAATACCCCTTTCTTAACTGAAATACCTAATAAATTTTTGAGATTAAAAACATATAAGTCATATAAGATTATTGAGGTTAGCTGCAAAACAATTGCTTATATGTCCTTATATGACTTACATGTTAATTTTGAGACCGTGTAATTGTTAGTATAAGTTGGTATTTAAGCATATTTATTATGATTTTAGAATTAGAAAACTAAAAATAAAATACACCTATTCTATTTTTTCATAATTTAGCTCCATATAAATAACCCATAAATCTAAGCTTATGTTTCAAAAAACGACCTTTATACTGCTTTTGCTTGCTTTGGTTTCTTGTAAAGATTCTGAAGCAAATGAAAAAGAAAAAATCAAGGCTGCCAATTGGCTTTTGGGAGATTGGGAAAACAAAGCCGTTGATGGTAATCTAACCGAATATTGGAAAAAAGTAAACGACAGCACGTTTCAAGCGCAATCGTACTTCATCAAAGAAAAAGACACGCTACATTTTGAATCTATAACTTTACAACAAAAAGGTGAAATATTAACCTATACCGCAACCGTAAAAGGACAAAATAATGACAAACCGGTCGCTTTCAAATTGACAACTGCAACAGAAAAGCAAATGGTTTTTGAAAATACCAAACACGATTATCCTCAAAAAATAAGTTATACCCAAATTATTCCTGACAGTTTAGTGGCAAAAATTTCGGGAATCCAACAAGGGAAACCAAGTTCCGAACAGTTTTCGATGAAAAAAATCAAATAAAAATGTAACATTTTATAATCTAATCACAACCTTGCTCGAAACAGCAAGGTTTTTTTATAAATTGGTATGAAGACCAACGCTCAAGAAAAAAAGAGCAAGAAAAAAATTCTGTTAAAACCCTAAAAGAATTTATTGTTAAAACCAACAAATACAAGTATAAAAAGAGAAAAAAGCACTACAGTTTCTAAAATGCTTTTGAACATTATTGGAAATTCTCAAGTATACAATACCGTTACCATTAAATTATTGAAAGAGCAAGTGGCGACTAAAAATAATACTCAATATTTAGTGAGGACGAAATAAAAAAATAAAAACACAACAACGTTTTCATCATAAGTGAATACAAAGAAGAAAATTGAATAATTTAAGGCAATTACATTAAACCTTTCAATTCTTTTTATATCTAAATAGTGTAAACAAGCATACAAAAACAAAAAAAATTATTTAATAGCATGAATAATAATTGGTTTTATGCAATTTATTTTTACATTTGCGTTATTTTTATTTATTCTAAATAAGTGAATTAAACAAGCACACATCCTCTATTACTAAGAACCCTTATAAAAAAATTATGAAAAAGAATCTTTTCATTTCTTTTGCCTTAGTCGCCACTTTATTTGTGAATGCGCAGCAAAAAAACACGCTTTTGGAGCAATCTTTTTGGAAAACAAGTCCAGATGTGAATACAGTAAAAGCTGAAATAGCAAAAGGTAACAGCCCTTCCGCCTCCACTTCTAATGCTTTTGATGTCACTGTTATGGCGATTAATAATGATGCGCCAGCAGCAACCATCCAATTCTTACTGGAGCAACCAGGGAACGAAGTCAATAAATTGACACATGACAATCGTATTTACTTACACTGGGCAGCTAATAAAGGAAATGTAGCAATTGTAGAATACCTTATCAGCAAAGGCTCAGATCTTAATCTAGAAGACAGCAAAGGAGAAACTGCGCTAACCTTTGCGGCAGTTGGAGGTCAAAGCAATACCGCTTTGTATGAGGCTTTTTTTAAAGCAGGAACTGATCCAAAGAAAAAGTATAAAGACAATGTTAACCTGTTATTAATGGCAATTGCATCCGACAAAAACCTGACGCTTACTACCTATTTCACCACCCAAGGAATGTCGATTAAGGATACTGATAGTGATGGAAATACTGCTTTTGATTATGCAGCAAAATCAGGAAACCTACCATTATTAAAATCCTTGTTAGAAAAAGGAGTAAAAGCTACTGATAATGCATTGCTTTTTGCAGCACGAGGTTCCCGTAGAGATGTAACTCCCCTTGAAACATACAAATACTTAGTTGAAGACTTAAAAATCAAACCAACTGCTACAAGCAAATCAGGTGAAACGGTACTTCATTTATTAGCAAGCAAAACCAACCAAACCGAAATCATCACTTACTTTTTGTCTAAAGGTGTAGATGCTGATAAAGCCAATAACGAGAGAAATACGGCATTAATGGCAGCAGCTTCGGCTAGAGATATTGCCGCATTGGAACTGTTATTGCCAATAGTAAAAAACAATAATATTCAAAATACAAAAGGAGAATCAGCATTGACAATGGCTGTAAAAACAGGAACTCCTGAGACTATAACAGTACTTTTGAACAAAGGAGCTGATGCAAAAGTTCTTGACAAAGACGGAAACAATTTAGGATATTACCTGATACAATCCAATAGACAATCAGGTCGCGGACCAGATGCAACGACTCAAGATCCTTTTGAAACCAAAATAAAATTACTTCAGGATAAAGGTTTAAATTTGGTCACCCCTCAAAAAGACGGAAATACATTGTATCATTTTGCTGTAATTAAAAACGATTTGGCTTTATTAAAAAAAATCGCCGGTTTAAACATCGATATCAATGCCAAAAACAAAGATGGTTTAACAGCGTTGCACAAAGCTGCTATGATTTCAAAAGACGATGCTATCTTGAAATACCTTATTTCTATCGGCGCTAAAAAAGAAATTACCACTGATTTTGATGAAAGTGCGTATGCTTTAGCCAAAGAAAACGAATCGTTAACAACTAACAAAATAGCCCTAGAATTTTTAAAATAACAATATAAATCGCCGTGATACAAAATCACAAACAATAATAAACAATGGCGCTACCATATTCCTTAAAAAACAAATAATATCTTCTTATGAAATCAATCCTGAAAATCAGTTTATCAATAGCGTTTCTATTCCTTTTGTCCTTTCAAGCGACAGCACAAAGCAGTAAATACAAATGCATGCTCCAAATGTCAAACTACATGGGCGAAGGCGCTTATATTGTAGTTTCACTTGTAAACGCTAAAGGCGAATACGTAAAAACATTATACGTAATGGGTGACGACAAAAAATGGTACAAAACCCTTAAAGAGTGGCATAAATTCTATTCTAAAAAACCAGAAAATATCAGTGCCAAAACGGGTGCTTCCATAACTGGTGGCGATCGCAGCATCACAACAATAGAAATTGAAGATGCTAAAATCAACAAAGGATTTAAATTGCGCTTTGAAACTGCAGTAGAAGATCATAAATACCACACCACTGATTTAGAGATTCCACTCACAACCGAAGGAATAGCGGCAAAAACAGAAGGTAAAAACTATATTCGCTATGTAAGATTGAATAAAATCTAAAATAAACAGCTATTACATTAAACCATATAAGTCATATAAGCTTTTACAAAACGTAAAACTTATATGACTTATATGTCAAAATTTATTACAAATGACTCTTTCTTTTTGGCGTTACGCACACTTGACTTTGGCTGTATTTTCTGCTGCATTTTTAGTTTTGGCATCCGTAACTGGAGTCATCCTGGCAGTCGATGCCATACAAGAGAAAACACCGCCATACAAAGTAGAAAATTTTGATAAAATAACCCTTGGTGAAACCTTACCTGTACTAAAAAAAGCCTATCCTGAAATAACTGAATTGAGTGTTGACCACAATCAATTTGTTACCATGCAAGGTATCGACCAGGAAGACAATGATGTCAATGACTATATTGACGCAAGAACTGGAAAAATACTAGGAACACCAATAAAAAAAAGTGAGTTTATCCAATGGACCACAGCGCTCCATCGTTCTTTATTCCTTAAAGAAACCGGGCGTTTTATTGTGGGCTTTATTTCCTTTTTATTAGTTTTGATTTCCATTTCGGGTTTTGCTTTGATAATCAACCGCAAAAGAAGTCTTCGCAGTTTATTTTCTAAAATTGTAAAAGAAAATTTTACCCAATATTACCATATTATTTTAGGACGATTATCGCTGATTCCAATTCTGATTATTGCACTTTCGGGAACGTATTTAACCCTGGAAAAGTTTAATTTTTTCCTTGAAAAAACAGATTCTGAGGAAAAAACTGAAATGGTTGCAACCACACCTCTTTCAAAAAAAGAGACTACAACTTCTGTTTTTAAAAATACGCTTCTGGATGATGTTCAAAAAATTGAATTCCCATTTTCAGATGATCCCGAAGAATATTATATCATTACATTAAAGGACAGAGAAATCGAAGTCAACCAAATTACCGGAGCAATTGTAAGTGAAACTTCTTTTCCGCTGCAAACTTTAGCATCGAATATGAGTCTTGATTTACATACCGGGAGAGCAAGTATTTTATGGGCGATAATTTTAGGAATAGCGAGTTTAAATATTCTGTTTTTTATCTACTCGGGTTTTGCCATGACGTTAAAACGAAGAGCGAGTCGCATTAAAAACAAATACAAAGCTCAAGAAAGCACATTCATATTGTTGGTAGGTTCCGAAAATGGAAGCACGCTCCTTTTTGCCAATGCGATTCAGAAGCAATTGCTTGCCCACGGAGAAAAAGTTTTCCTTACTGAACTGAATAATTATTCAGTTTATCCGAAAGCAAAACATCTTATCGTATTTACTTCAACCCACGGATTAGGGGATGCGCCATCTAATGCGAGCAAATTTATTTCGCTTATCAACAAAAAGGAACAAAAGCAAAAAGTAAATGTTTCGGTAGTAGGATTTGGTTCTCAAGCGTATCCTGATTTTTGCGGTTATGCCATTGAGATTGATGCTATATTGGCAAAGCAAAATTGGGCGGAACGCATAATAGAATTACAAACCGTAAACGACAAATCCGCAGAAGAATTTGTAGGTTGGGTGAAATTATGGAGTGCCAAAACAGGAATTCCACTTTCGGCGACTCCATCACTTTACAATGAAGTTCCGAAAGGTTTACAAAAGATGACAGTGCTTAATAAAACACTTATTTCTGATACGGAACATACCTTTTTAATGACCTTACGCACTAACAGAAGCACTAAATTTACTTCGGGTGACCTACTAGCTATTTATCCAGCAAACGACAATCAAGAGCGCCTCTACTCTATAGGCAATCATAACGGCAACATACAATTAGTAGTAAAATTACATCCCTCAGGGTTGGGTTCCGGCTATCTATATACTGTAAAACCGGGTTCGGTTTTTAAAGCACGAATCATTAAGAACCCGACTTTTCATTTCCCGAAAAAAGCATCTAAAGTAGCACTGATTTCAAATGGAACAGGAATTGCTCCTTTCCTTGGAATGATAGAACAAAACAAGAAAAAAACCGAAATTCATCTGTATTGCGGTTTTCGAAACGCAACTGAAACTGTTTTAAGATATGAAAAATTTGCTTCTGAAATGATTCAGAAACAGCAACTACAAAGTTTTCATTTGGCTTTATCCCGTGAAGCCAACCATAATTATGTTATGGATTTGATTAAACGTGACGCTCATGTTTTCATAGATTTGCTAACACAAGGAGGCGTTGTAATGATTTGCGGTTCGCTTGCGATGCAAAAGGATGTAGAAGCTGTTTTTGATACACTTTGCCTTGACAAAACTGGGAAAGGAATTGCTGATTACAAAACTAATGGACAAGTGCTGACGGATTGTTATTAGGTCCTCTTCCCTCCCGACCCCGAAGTGTCGGGACGGGACTATCCGAAGGAAAGGGAGCCGAAACTAGATTGAAAAATTTATGCTTAATCGATTCCTGCAGGGTCTGAAAAAGACCTTGCAGGTATTTAGATAGAAAACGACACCTACAAGGTTTTGGAAACCTTGCAGGATTTAAAATCAAACGCTATGTCAACCAAATACCAAGTCATCTTCCTTTTTTTTATTGTCTGCAACTTCACAAGTAGTGCACAAACACTACGAAAAAGAACCACCTTACTTATGGGCGGACGTTTTGATATTACCATTGTTGCCAAAGATTCATTATCTGCAGAAAAAAATATTGATACTGTTATTGCTGAAATTACCCGAATAGAAAATTTAATTTCCGATTGGAAACCGGACTCGCAGGTATCAGAAGTGAACCAAAATGCAGGTATTCGGCCAGTGAAAGTGGATAGAGAAGTTTTTGAGTTGACACAAAGAGCAATTCGGTTTTCTGAAGTGACGGATGGTGGTTTTGATATCAGCTTTGCGGCAACGGATAAAATTTGGAAATTTGATGGTTCCATGACAGCAATGCCATCGGCGGAAGCCATTCAGAAATCAGTTGAAAAAGTGGGCTACAAAAACATAATCTTGGATAGTATCCAATCTACCATTTTCCTAAAACAAAAAGGGATGAAAATTGGTTTTGGCGCTTTAGGAGAAGGATATGCCACCGATAAATGTAGAGATATGATGCTTGCAAAAGGCGTCAAAGCCGGAATTATAAACGGATCAGGAGATATGAGTACTTGGGGAAAACAACCTAATGGAAAACCTTGGAATATTGGAATTACGAATCCTTTTCATCCTGAAAAACTCGTTGCAGTCATACCATTAAAACAAGATGCTGTAACCACTTCGGGCAGCTATGAAAAATTTGTTGTGTTTAATGGCAAGCGGTATTCGCATATCATCAATCCGGCAACAGGTTATCCTGCAACGGGTTTGTGTAGCGTGACGGTTTTTGGACCGAATGCTGAAACGGCGAACGGTTTGAGTACTTCGTTAATGGTTTTAGGAAAAACAGCTGGGCTTCTTTTACTCAACAAATACGCTGATTATAGCTGCATCATGATTACGGATGATGGAAAAGTTGTGAAATCAAAAAACTTTCGAAAAAAGAAATAAAAGGCAAGGTTTTTACATAGAAATTAGATAGTGTTATACAAAACATAGCTACCGAATCAATTTGTAACTAAAAATGATTTTTTATAAAATGCATTTCCGACTCTCTGCCGAGATTTAAGTTCATAAAAAACTTACTTTCAAATCGATTTTTGTTCGCTACCTCCGTTTATATATACCCATATCTCCTTTAGATTTCATCTGTAAATAACCTAAACTCCATAAGAGCTCTACGTTTTTATCACTTTATAAGTTTATTGTAAAAGATCACATCTAACTTTTTTTGCTATTAACAGAACACACAATTAGCAATTATTAAGACTTGGAACAGAAATTATAAAAGCTAAAATGATGCTTTATCCTCGAAAAAAGTATTGAAAACTATTTCTCTTCAAAAAATAAAGGCTTTTTTAAAATCGCAATTTATTAAAAAACAAGTACTTATAATTAAATAAAAATATTATTAATATTTAATCTAAATAAGTTTTGTCAAATCAAACTTGGGTTTTATATTTGCATTGTTATTTTTAATTATTCCAAATAAACATTCATGAAATATATTTTCCTTCCAACATTAACATTTTTATTTAGTTTGACTTCTTTTGCGCAAGAATCAGTTCGTGCAACTGGCGATACAAATTTTGAAGACCCTTTCGAATCCATAACGGATACCATAAAAAACAAAAAAGGAGGAGTTCTAAAAGAAGTTATTATAACATCCAACAAAGAAAAAAAGCTAGTTTCTGCATTAAGGTCAGGCTTAAAACCTATGGATACACCACAAAGTATACAAGTTATTGGGGCTGAAATTATTGGGCAACAACAAGCGATTCGTCTTAGTGAAGTAATCAAAAATGCCAATGGTGTTTATGTTGGTTCGGCAAGAGGTGGCGCTCAGGAATCGTTTTTCTCTAGAGGATACGATATGTCCGCCAATAATATGCTAAAAAATGGTTTCCGTTATAATGCGGGTTCTATACCGGAAGTTTCAGGTTTAGAAAAAGTGGAATTTCTAAAAGGTGGTTCTGCCTTGTTGTATGGAAACGTTGCTCCTGGAGGAATCTTAAATTTAGTAACCAAAACCCCATCATTCAAAAGTGGTGGAGAAATCACCATGCAAGCCGGAAGTTATGCCTACTTCAAACCATCGATTGATTTTTATGGTCCTTTGAATAAACATATCGCTTACCGATTTACTGGTTCTTATGAAAATTCAGAAAGTTTTAGAGATGTTGTCAAAAATGAGCGTCTTTATGTAAATCCTTCATTCCTTTTTAATGTAAGTGATAAAACGCAAATTACAATTCAGGGTGATTATTTAAGCGCCGATTGGACACCGGATTTTGGAACAGGAATTCTTGGTAAAACTATTTTAGATTTGCCCCGCAACAGTTTTTACGGTGCGTTATGGTCTACTGGAAACACAAAATCGGCTAGTGCTTCGGTATTATTAAACCATAGCTTTAATGAAAACTGGAAATTAAGTTTTAATACCTCGTTTCAAAACTACGATAGAAGCTCTAAATCAACTGCACAGTTATCAAATCTAGATACTTATGCCACTCCTGGTGACTGGAATAGAGGATTGGTTCAGAATAAAAACTCAGAACAAATTTTTGGTGACCAATTGAGTTTACAAGGAAATTTTGCGACTGGTAATATTAAACACCAAATTTTCACTGGAGTAGATTATGAAAATTCTTTGGCAACAGCCAACACCTTCGCTTTTTATGATGCAAATAATAAAGTAATCACTACGTACGATACTATAAATTTATTTACCTACGATCCAAGTGTTCCACCACTGGCAATACCAAACTCAAGAGCAACCCAAACGGTTTATACGAACACACAGCGATTCGGAATCTACGCACAAGATTTGATTTCATTTACTGAAAAAATCAAACTTTTAGCAGGACTCCGTTGGTCTTGGCAAGAATCACAAGCGATTACGCATAACTTGACCAAAAATCCGATAACCATTGCCGAAGGCGCCAAACGTTTAGACAATGCTTTTTCGCCAAAAATTGGATTAGTGTATCAACCTACAAAAGACATGTCTTTGTTCGCTAGTTACTCAAACTCGTTTACCCCAAATACAGGAACAACGGTAGATTTAAAACCATTAGAATCTTCAATTATAGACCAATACGAATCTGGAATCAAAAAAGATTTGTGGAAAGGTGCCTTAAGTACTAATGTAACTGTATATCAAATTACAAACAGTAACTTAGTCCAAACGGCTATTAACAAAGCTGACGGTACCTTGAATATCAATCCGATAGACCCTAATTTAAGAGAGTTAAGCGGTGAAACAAAAAGTAAAGGAATCGAAATAGATATTACAGCTAGACCTGTAGCTGGATTAGTAATCAATGCCGGCTACAGCTACAACGACATGCGTTATGAGAAAACTTCAGGATTAAACGGGAGCCCGATAGTAGGAGCCCGATTAGCTAGAACACCTGCTAATACTGCTAATCTGAGCTTTTTCTACACTTTACAAACAGGGATTTTGAAAGGGATGTCTCTTGGAGCCATAGGAAACTATATTGGTAAACGTGTGGGAGGTTGGAATAATCAATATGATTCTACAAGACCTAACGGTATTTGGGATAGAGAAATTCCTTTAGATGGATATACCACAATAGATGTTTCGGCAGGTTATGAATGGAAAAAATTCTCCATATTATGCAAATTATCTAATGTGACAAATGAGTTAAATTACACGGTACACGAAAACTACAGTGTAAACCCAATCGCTCCACGTCAAGTATTGACAAGCTTGAAATATAAATTCTAAAAATCTCACTTAGGTTGTATTTTTATCCAAAGTTTTTCTGCTTCATTCCTTTTTTTGTAGAGCAGAAAACTTTGGATTTTTTAATTAAAAAATCCCATCTCCTTTTTACAGTATATGGGATTTTATATTTCTAAAAGATTGAACGGTTATTTCAAACCCGCCAAACTGTGTTCAATAGTTTCAATTTTTGCCAAAGCATCCGCTTGTTTTTGTTTTTCGTTTGCCAGAACTTTCTCTGGCGCACCAGCCACAAATTTCTCATTTGCTAATTTATTTTGAACGGATTTCAAGAAACCTTGCGTATAAACCAACTCAGCCGTAAGTTTAGCAATCTCCGCTTCTACATCAATATTTCCGGTGATTGGAATGAAATATTCATTCGATTTCACACGGAAAGACAATGCTCCGTCTACTTTATCCGATACATATTCTAACGAAGTAATGTTTCCTAATTTGGTGACAACCGAATCAAAATAAGTAGAAGCTTTGTCATTGTTAACCACTTTCAATTCTATGGTATCTTTGAATGGAATATTTTTGTCTTTGCGAATCGTTCTAATTCCGGAAATCACTTCGACTGTATTGTCAAAATCAGCAATTAAAGCTTCGTTGAACGGTTTCATTTCCGGCCAAGTCGAGACGATTAAAGCTTCTTCTGTAGTTCTTTCGGCAAGAATTTGCCAAATTTCCTCGGTCAAGAACGGCATAAACGGATGCAATAATTTCATGTTGTTTTCCAACATTTCTATGGCTTTCGCTAAAGTTACGCTGTCAATTGGCTGTTGGTAAGCCGGTTTTATCATTTCAAGGAACCAAGAACAGAAATCGTCCCAAACCAATTTGTAAATTCCCATTAAAGCATCGGAAATTCTGTATTTTTCGAAATTGTCTTCGATTTCCAAAAGTGTTTGTTGCAATTTGGCTGTGTACCATTCAATCGCCACTTTAGAGGATTCCGGTTGCGGAATAGCATCCGTAACTTCCCAGCCTTTTATTAGTTTAAACGCATTCCAAATTTTATTGGTAAACGCTTTTCCTTGGTTGCACAATTCTTCATCAAACATGATGTCGTTTCCTGCAGAAGCGCTCAACAGCAATCCCACACGTACTCCATCGGCACCAAATTTTTCAATCAAGTCTAAAGGATCAGGTGAATTTCCTAATGATTTAGACATTTTGCGTCTTTGTTTATCACGAACCAAACCAGTCAAATATACATTTGTAAATGGTTTTTTGCCTGTGTATTCATAACCTGCTATAATCATTCTCGCTACCCAGAAAAACAAAATATCCGGGCCGGTTACTAAATCATTTGTTGGATAATAGTATTTAAAATCTTCACTTTCAGGATCCATAATCCCTCCAAAAACCGACATTGGCCACAGCCACGAAGAAAACCAAGTGTCTAAAGCATCAACATCTTGCTTCAAATCTTTTGTTTCAAGTTTAAGGTTTAAAGTTTTCTCTCTCGCTAACTTTAAGGCGTCTTCAATATTCTCGGCAACAACGAAATCTTCTTTTCCATCGCCATAGAAATACGCAGGAATTTGTTGTCCCCACCACAATTGACGGGAAATATTCCAATCCCGAATGTTATTTAACCAATGCGCGTACGTATTATTAAACCGTGCTGGATGCAATTTGATTTCACCATCTTCCAATACTGATTTAATTGCCGGTTTTACCAAATCTTCCATTTTTAGGAACCACTGGTCTGACAAACGTGGCTCGATTACCGCTTTGGTTCTTTCGGAAGTTCCAACTTTGTTAAGGTGAATTTCTGTTTTTGCTAAAGCGCCAATAGTTTCTAATTCTTTGGCGACAGCCTCACGAACTACGAAACGATCTTGTCCTTGATAGTGTAATCCAAAACTATTCAGCGTAGCATCTTCGTTGAAAATATCAATAATTTCCAAATTATGTTTTTCGCCCAAGGTTTTGTCATTCATATCGTGTGCCGGCGTCACTTTCAAACAACCAGTCCCAAATTCGATATCAACATATTCATCTTCGATAATTGGAATTACTCTTCCGCAAATAGGGACAATCGCTTTTTTCCCTTTCAAATGTGCAAAACGTTCGTCATTAGGATTAATACAAATCGCAGTATCTCCAAAAATAGTTTCCGGACGTGTGGTTGCAATGGTCAGGAAATCTTCACTTCCTTCGATTTTATAATTTAGGAAATATAATTTTCCTTGTTGTTCTTCATAAATTACTTCTTCGTCTGATAAAGTAGTTTTTGCTTCGGGATCCCAGTTTACCATTCGGTATCCGCGATAAATCAGTCCTTTGTTATATAAATCTACGAAAGAACGAATTACTGATGCTGACATATCAGGATCCATCGTAAACTTAGTTCGTTCCCAGTCACAGGAAGCTCCTAGTTTTTTTAACTGGTCCAAAATTACACCTCCATATTTATCGGTCCATTCCCAAGCATGCGCCAAAAATTCTTCGCGAGTTAAATCATTTTTATTGATTCCTTCTGCTTTTAATTTGGCTACCACTTTAGCTTCGGTTGCAATCGAGGCGTGATCCGTTCCTGGAACCCAACATGCGTTGAAACCTTTAAGACGCGCTCTTCTAATCAATACATCTTGAATCGTATTGTTCAGCATATGTCCCATATGCAAAACTCCAGTCACATTTGGTGGCGGAATTACAATGGTATATGGTGTTCTGTGATCCGGCTCCGAATGAAAATAATTTTTTTTCATCCAGTAGTCATACCACTTATTTTCAATAGTTTTAGCGTCAAATTGTGCAGGAATTGTCATTTTATCGTGGATTCGTTTACTCGTTAAGTTCACTTATTTGTCGGTTCCGTTTATTAGTTAACCAAATCAACAAATAACCTTTTATACTTTGGTCTGATATTTGTAATTAAAATGTGGAACAAAAGTAAATAATTAAGTAGACTATAAAAAGGGAAATAAAAATTTGTCCGTTAATTAAAACAAAGTACATTTACTTTACTGAATTTAAAAATTTCAAAATGAAAAAAACAATAGCTTTATTCGCATTCGCTCTCATCAGCAGTATCAGTTTTGCCCAAAATGGTCCTAAAATCGAGTTTGCCGCCCAAGACAACACGATTGATTACGGAAAGGTTACCAAGAATGAAAATGGATCTCGTGATTTTATCTTTACAAATACTGGAAACGCGCCATTAATTATTACGAATGTACTGTCTACTTGCGGATGTACGGTTCCTACAAAACCAGACGAACCAATCATGCCTGGAAAAAAAGGAAAAATAACTGTAAAATACAATATGGCTCCAGGTCCAATCAGAAAAACAATAACTGTTGAATCGAATGCCGTTAATTATGAAGCGGGAAGAGTCGCTATAAAAATAAAAGGAGAAGTAATTTCGAATTAATTTCTTAATCAATAATAAATTAAAAACGCTTTTGGAAAATTATCCAAAAGCGTTTTTTGATTATAAAACATCAAACAATTGAAAGCTGAATTTTAAAATTTCACTATCACGTTCGACTTCCAAAGTAATCCATTGCTCCTGCTCTGATTTAAAAAGAGTATTGATCTCTTGCAAAGAATATTTGTATGCAGGACTCCTATTTATCAATATTAGCACATCTCCTTTATGTAATCCTGCTATTTCTGCCGGTGAATTTTTCCGAACATTGGCTATTTCATATATTGGTTTTAATACGAATTTGTATTTAAAATCTTTTTTCTTATTATCATTGGAATCAAATACGTTTGTGGCTAATGGGACCGTTTCAAGACGCACTGTTTCTTGAATCCATTGCAATCCTTTATGTTGTATTTCAACCCCGCTTTTATTATACCCAAAAGCAGAATTGTATTCACTATTTTTTTTAAAATACATTTTTTGTTTTTGGTAATCAAAGACAATATCAAATCTTCTCAGAATTTCACCTCCAACTGACCCCATTCTATCTGCAACCATGTTTACATTTTTAATTGAACTCGAATCTGGAAAGGCTACTATAGGATTATTAAATTCAAATTCTGAAATGATAAATTTTTGAATCCTAGCCCTCTTACCTTCTATATCGCCACTAAAACCTCGGCCTAAAAAATCATTGAAACTTTTTGATGGAACATTAATTACCTCTGAACGATTTTGAAAAAGCCATATCGCATCACTATTTCCTATATCAATCAGCAACTTTACAGGAATTTCGCGGCCTTCCATAACTACTTTACTTTTCAAATAGGGCTTGAATTTTTCTATAGTAATTGGAATAGAAATATATTTTTTTTCAGTTTTTTTCCTGTTCTTTTCATTGTCTTTGTAAACAATTATTCTTTTTTTCTTATAATTAATTTCAACCAAATTATTTCTAAAAAATTGGTATCCAATAATACCGTTTACAGGAATACCAATATGAGATGATAAATTAAAATCTGGATCCAAAACAATATAAAACATATGATTTTTATATTTCATGCTACCAAACTCCAATACATTATTAGTTGATTTTAATCCTTCAACTGCCGCTTGACTTCCTAAGCCTTTTAGAAGTATCCTTTCAGTATTGAAATATCGGACTTCTTTTTTATCTTCTAAACTGAATAATATAGTTTCAACAACACCCGTATCCAGTAAAAAATTCAATTCTATCCCATTCACTTTAATAGGTACAAAAACCAAATTATTGATTAATTTAAAAGAAACACTTATTTTATTTGCTTCTTTTTCAAACTGGAATCCTTGTTGAGAAAATACAGAATAACTAAAAGAGCACATAAGAATTAAAAAGAGCATTTTTTTCATCGTTTTTCTTTTCATAAAATTAATAAATAAATCACATCAAAATGCAGATTTAACAATATATACTCCTTTTGATTAGAATAAATTCGGAAAAAAAATTGCAAATTTGCAATTCAATAATTTAAGACTATGCCAACAATATCAAACAAAGGCAGACAAATGCCAGAATCGCCAATACGAAAATTGGTTCCCTATTCAGAAATTGCTAAGAAAAAAGGAAATAAAGTATACCATTTAAACATTGGGCAACCGGATATAAAAACTCCGGAAATTGCCATGAATGCTGTTAAAAATATTGATTTAACTATATTAGAATACAGTCATTCTGCCGGAAATGAAAGCTACAGAAAAAAATTATCGGCTTATTATATCAATCAAAACATTTCAGTAAATATCGAGGATATTATAATTACGACTGGCGGATCTGAAGCACTTATGTTTGCCATGGGAAGCACGATGGATCAGGGTGATGAAATTATTATTCCGGAACCTTTTTATGCAAATTACAATGGATTTTCAACGGCTTCAGGTGTTACTGTAGTTCCTGTAATTTCAACAATTGAAACTGGTTTTGCACTTCCAGCAGTAGAAGATTTTGAAAAACTGATTACTCCAAAAACAAAAGCGATACTTATTTGTAATCCAGGAAATCCTACTGGATATTTGTATTCAAAAGAAGAAATCATGAAACTGGCTGCATTGGTCAAAAAACATGACTTGTTCTTAATTTCTGATGAAGTATATCGCGAATTCACTTACGATGGAGATGTACATTACTCTGTGATGAATGTTCCCGGACTCGAAGAACATGCCATTATGATTGATTCTGTTTCAAAAAGATACAGCATGTGTGGCGCAAGAATAGGATGCATTGTTTCTAAAAATAAAGAAGTAATGGCCACCGCTATGAAATTTGCGCAAGCAAGATTAAGCCCGCCAACCATTGAACAAATTGCAAGCGAAGCCGCTCTGGATACTCCACAAAGTTATTTTGACGAAGTAATTTCGGAGTACAGAGAACGCAGAGACACTCTAATTGAAGAGTTAAATAAAATAGATGGCGTTATTGTAAGCAAACCAAAAGGCGCTTTTTATTGTATCGCTCAACTGCCGGTGGACAACGCTGATGCGTTTGCACAATGGCTTTTAGAAAGCTATGACTTAGATGGCGAAACTGTAATGGTAGCACCTGCAGCAGGCTTTTACTCTACTCCAGCAATGGGATTAAATCAAGTTCGAATCGCTTATGTTTTGAAGAAAGCCGACTTAATAAGTGCCGTGAGAATCCTAAAAGCAGCGATTCCGGTTTATAACGCATCACTTAAAAAAGTATAATTAAACAAGAAATTTTAGATTTACCACTCCAGTAAATTGTTTTCTACACAGAAAGGCAATAGCGAACTCGTTATTGCCTTTCTTTTTACTTCCAAAAAAGGAAATGATAAAGCCTTATCGAACCGATAAAGTAGTCTTAAATAGTAGGAGCGATAGAAATTCTTTAATTTTTATTATTTATCTTTACCGCTTAAATATTTATACCCACTATAACAGTTGCTTTTAATGATAAAAAACGAAGAATTTCAAGACGAAATAGGAGACAATCATGTTAGTTTATCCGCAAATAATCCTGTAAGAGACGATGCTTTTGACCTTACTGATGATGAAAAAATTGAAAAAATAAAAAAAGACGTTGAGAGCATTCTAATTACACTTGGAATGGACTTGACTGATGATAGTTTGAAAGGCACGCCCAATCGTGTTGCAAAAATGTTTGTGAAGGAAATTTTTGGAGGTTTAAATCCTGCAAAAAAACCAAAAGCTTCAACATTTGACAATAATTACAAATACGGTGAAATGTTAGTTGAAAAAAACATCATCGTATATTCTACCTGCGAACATCACTTGTTACCCATTATAGGAAGGGCACATGTTGCTTATATTTCTAACGGAAGAGTAATTGGTTTATCCAAAATGAATCGCATTGTGGAATATTATGCCAAAAGACCTCAGGTTCAAGAGCGTTTAACGATGCAAATTGTTCAGGAATTACAAATCGCTTTGGGCACCGAAGATGTAGCTTGCGTGATTGATGCCAAACACCTTTGTGTAAATTCAAGAGGAATCAGTGATATTGAAAGTAGCACGGTAACCTCCGAATTTGGTGGAAAATTTAAAGATGCAGTAACTCGCAGAGAGTTTTTGGATTACATTAAATTAGAAACTAAGTTCTAGTCCTCTCCCCGACCCTCTCCAAAGGAGAGGGAGCCTGGTCTGATAAGATCAGAACAAGATTATAACAATTATTAATAACACATTCACGTCTCAACTCCCTTCCCTTTGGGGAGGGCTGGGGTGGGGAAAACAATAATTTACAATGCCATTATACAGTAGCCAAAATCTAAAAATATACAATTCTCTTTCGGGAGAAAAGGAAATATTCGCACCCATTCATGAAGGAAATGTGGGAATGTACGTTTGCGGACCGACGGTTTACAGCAATGTGCACCTTGGAAACGTGCGTACTTTTATGTCTTTTGACGTGATTTTTAGGTATTTTTTGCATTTGGATTACAAAGTGCGATATGTTAGGAACATTACAGATGTAGGTCATATAGTGGATGATGTAGATGAAGGCGAGGACAAAATTGCCAAAAAAGCACGTCTGGAGCAATTGGAACCGATGGAAGTTGTACAACGGTACACCGTAGATTTTCATGACATTCTGAATGAATTTAACTTTTTGCCGCCAAGTATTGAGCCAACGGCAACGGGTCATATTATTGAACAAATTGAAATTATAAAAACTATCATTGAAAAAGGAATTGGATATGAAGCCAATGGATCCGTTTATTTTGATGTGGTCAAATTTAATGAAACCAATCATTACGGCCGATTAAGCGGTCGTAATATTGAGGATATGCTTACCAATACCCGTGATCTTGATGGCCAAAGTGATAAGAGAAATCCACAGGATTTTGCACTTTGGAAAAAAGCCGAAGCACAACACATTATGCGTTGGCCTTCGCCATGGAGCGATGGATTTCCGGGATGGCACCTAGAATGTACCGCGATGAGCACTAAATACTTTGGCAATCATTTTGATATTCACGGTGGCGGAATGGACTTGAAATTTCCGCATCATGAATGTGAAATTGCACAAAACGAAGCATGTACCGGACAAACTCCTGTGAATTACTGGATGCATGCCAATATGCTGACTTTGAACGGTAAAAAAATGGCGAAATCAACTGGAAATAATATTTTACCAAGAGAAATATTGACCGGAGAAAATACGATTTTGAGCAAAGCTTTCTCTGCATCGGTTGCGCGATTTTTTATGTTACAGGCGCATTACAGAAGCGTTCTTGATTTTTCTGACGATGCCATTGTTGCCGCCGAAAAAGGGTACAAACGATTAATGGAAGCGATGAACTCCTTAAAAGAAATCACTGCTGGCACAAAAAGCTCGATTGACATTGCTGTTTGGAAACAATCCTGTTATGATGCAATGAATGACGATTTTAACACGCCAATTTTAATTGCGCAGTTATTTGAAGGCGTTCGCTTTGTCAATTTATTAAAGGATGGAAAAGAAACTTTGAATGCCGATGACTTAAACAATTTTGCAAAAGCGATGCATGCTTTTGTTTTTGATGTTTTAGGATTGGAAGACGAAAAAGTGTCGGACAGCAATAACGACAAATTGGAAGGCACAGTGAATATGCTTATTGAAATGAGAAAACAAGCTCGCGACAATAAGAATTTTGCCTTGTCTGATCAAATCAGAGATCAACTGATTGCATTGGGAATTCAATTGAAAGACGGCAAAGAAGGAACGACATTTAGCATTTAAGTGTTGAGTAATCTCATTTTAATAATTAGCCTAAAATTTCAAACAGAAACTAGTACTAAATGATTTCTAAAATCCTCATATTTCCTTTTGTACTATTAGTTCGATTTTATCAGGTCGCAATTTCACCATTTACACCTTCCGCTTGCCGATTTGAACCAACTTGCTCTTTCTATATGATTCAAGCCTTACGGATTCACGGTTTGTTTTTCGGAGGCTTTTTGGGGATAAAACGTATTTTGAGTTGTCATCCTTGGGGGAAAACGGGCTATGATCCGGTTCCAAAAAAATCATGCAATCACAAACATTAACCTTTTTTAGTATAAATGTACTTTAAAACTCTATTTTTACGACTAATAAACAAATTTAACACTATATGACACACGCTTTAAACATCGTTTGGAATCCATCAGAAGGAATTGATCTAGGCTTTTTTATCATTCGATATTACAGTTTAATGTTTGTAATTGCTTTTGGATTAGGCTGGTACATCATGAAAAATATTTTCGAAAGAGAAGGAGAATCGATAGAAAAACTTGATTCTTTGTTTATCTGGACCGTGTTGGCAACCTTGATTGGTGCGCGTTTGGGTCACGTTTTCTTTTACGATTGGGAATATTACCGCAATCATTTATTAGAAATCATTTTACCGTTTCGATTCAGTCCAAGTTTTGAATTCACAGGATATCAAGGTCTAGCCAGTCATGGAGCTGCTATTTCTATAATAATTGCTATGTATTTTTACAGTAAAAACATCTTGAAAAGACCACAATTGTGGATCCTAGACCGAGTTGTTATTCCTGTAGCAAGCGGAGCGATTTTCGTCAGATTGGGTAATTTTTTCAATTCGGAGATTATTGGTCATGAAACAACTTCTCCTTTTGGAATAAAATTTATTAAAGATCATTTTAGTCCGATGGACGCAGTAAATGCTACTCAAATTGCGAATCCTAAAGATGCGTATACAGCCATTGCAACAGATCCTAAATTTGCGACTTTACTGGAGCAAGTTCCTGTAAGACATCCTACGCAATTGTACGAAGCATTTTGTTATGTTTTTGTTTTTGCAATCTTATTTTTCATGTATTGGAAAACAGAAAGGAGAAAATATACCGGATTTATTTTTGGCAGCTTCCTTGTTCTTTTGTTTACGGTTCGTTTTATCGTAGAATCCGTTAAGGAAAGTCAAGGAGGATTTGAAAGCGCTTTAGGTCTGTTTTCAACAGGACAATGGCTTAGTATTCCATTTATTCTGATAGGATTGTATTTCATATTCACAGCCGATAAAGAACTAACGAATTAAAACAAAATCAGCACTTAAACAAAAAGCGTTAGTTACGTCACAGTAGCTAACGCTTTTTTATAGGGGAAATGAAAATCCAAAGTCAATGTTTTTAGTATTGTAACCCGAATTAGTTTTTTGCAATCCTGCATTTGAAACATGACGAATATTTGGTCTTACATCAAAAGTTACTTTATTATATTTGAAAGCAAACCCGAAAGCTAAAACATCTGCGAAGGCAAAACCTTTGGACAAGCGCTCTGTTTCCGTATCTGTAATCATGGTCCAACACTCCCAAAAACGTAGACACTACATGATTTCAGCACTCGTTTCCTCATCAGAAAACCAAAATTCAGCACATATTCACTACTATTCTTTAGCTTTGTAAATTGCTCCCGCTTGGCCAAATAATCCGGATCATCAGGCTTAATAAAATACATATTTGTCAATTGATGTGTGGTAAAATTAAGTTCCGGCTGAAGTAAAAACTCATAACTAAAGTTCCTTGTTGCTTTAACTTAATAATATAGTTGCCCTTTGAAATACTCATTTGTATAGGTGTAATTTCTATTCTTGAATTCATTCCCAAATCCGTATGCAAGACCAAATTCAAATTTACTGTGTTTGTCTTGCGCATAGAATGGAATTGAGCTATATATAATAATTGCAACAAGAATTACTTTACAATACATACATTTAGATTTAAAAAGTCCGCAACGCCTTATTACACTTTGTTAAATAACGAATAAAAATTAATTATTGATTATTGTAAAAAAAAGAGATTCAACTTTCGCTGAATCTCTTTTTCCAAAATTTATATAAAAAGCTTTTTTAACTTTCTTGATGTGCTTTTTCTACCTTGCTTTTATCTTCTTTAGAGATTGTATCCACAAGTACTGGAGTTGCAATAAACAGTGAAGAATAAGTTCCCACTACGATACCTACAAGCATAGCAAATATAAATCCTCTAATCGATTCACCACCAAAAACAAACATGATCAATAATACCACGATCATCGTCAATGACGTATTGATTGTTCTAGACATCGTTGTATTAATCGATTGATTTACAATCTCAGCAAAAGTACCTTTAGTTTTTCCAGCTAAAAACTCTCTAACCCTGTCAAATACAATAACGGTATCATTCATGGAATACCCAATAACGGTAAGAATCGCAGCGATAAAATGCTGATCGATTTCCATTCCAAAAGGCATGAATTTATAACACAAAGAGTAAATCCCTAATACAAAAATAACATCATGCGCAATAGCTGCAATCGCACCTAAACTATATTGCCATTTTCTGTAACTGATCATTAAGTATAAAAACACTATGGCCATTGCTCCAAGTACCGCCCAATAAGCATTAGTTTTAATATCCTCTGCTACAGTTGGCCCTACTTTAGATGCTTGTAGGATACCTAATTTTTTACCATCATACGCATTTACAAATTTTTCATACGTCATATCGGCAGTAAAATGTTGTTTTAAAGTAGCAAATAACAACTTATTCACTTCTTCATCTGCTTTAATTCCTGGTTCTTGAACTTTGTATTTTGTTGTTATTTTTAGCTGATTATCGTTCCCAAAAACTTTTACTTCAGCACTACCATCAAAAACTTTTGCTAATTCTGCTTTTACTGTTTCTGTTTCAATTGGTTTTTCAAAACGCACTTGGAATGTTCTTCCTCCTACAAAATCAACTCCCTGATCCAAACCGTTTGTAGCTAATGAAATAACACTAATAATTACAACGATACTAGAGAATAAATACGTCCATTTTTTCATTCCTAAGAAATCAAAATGAAAGTTGTTGAACATGTTTTTAGAAAAATTTGTAACAAAAGTCAAATCATTCTTTTTGCTTATATTCCAATCAATGAAGATTCTTGCAATAAAGATTGAAGTAAATAACGAAGTTACGATACCAATCAATAAAGTAGTTGCAAAACCTTTAATTGGTCCTGAGCCAAAAATGAACAATACAGCTCCAGTTAAAATGTGAGTTACATTCGCATCTGTAATAGATGACATTGCACCTCTCCAGCTATATGAAGTTTTCACAGCTTCTTCTAGAGTTTTACCAGCACGTAATTCTTCTTTTGCTCTTTCGTAAATAATGATATTTGCATCTACTGCTGTACCCATTGTAAGAACAATACCAGCAATACCTGGCAATGTTAATACTGCTCCAAGGCTTGCTAAAATTCCAAACAAGAATAGTAAGTTAACTGCTAGTGCAACATTTGCATACCAACCAGCTTTACCATAATAAATCATCATCCAAAGTGAAACTAAAAGCAATCCTATCAAAGCGGAGTTAGTACCGTTATCAATTGCTTCCTGACCTAAGGATGGACCTACCACTTCCGATTGAACAATATCTGCAGCCGCAGGAAGTTTACCCGCTCTTAAAACATTTGCTAAATCTTTGGTTTCTGTCACATCAAAAGCTCCTGAAATTTCAGATCTACCACCTGAAATTGGGCCTGTAGATACACCAGGTGCTGAATAAACTATATCATCCAGGACAATAGCAATATTACTTTTTTGAGTGTATGCTCTACCTGTTAATTCTTCCCAAGCTTTTGCACCTTGACCGTTCATTTGCATAGAAACAGCTGGTTTACCAGTTTGATCGAATGTATCGCTTGCATCAGTTATCACACCACCACTCATTGAAGGTACATTGTCTCTATTCCCTTTTAAAGCGTATAGTTCTACAGCATCAATATCTTTTGATTTAGCATCTTTAATGATCATTGGCTTACCCCATACAAATTTTGCATAACGTTGGTCACCTGCTAACAAAATTCTAACATCAGCTCTTTTCAAATATCCATTAACTATAGCTGTATCTTTTGGAGAGAAAAGTCCCAAAACTGGACCTCCACCTTGACCAATAATTTTATCAAATAAAGGATTTTCTCCTTTTTTAGCAACTGTTGAATCTTTAGCATCAGTAAGTAATGCACTCAAAGAGTCTTTTACAACTGGTTTAACTTCAGTCGTTTTAATTTCAGTTTTTTTCAATGACTCATTAGCAGCCATTAAAAAATTACCTATTTCTTCAATTTTGTAAGTTTCCCAAAACTGTAATTGAGCTGTACTTGATAATAATTTTTTAGCGCGATCCACATCTTTTGCCCCTGGAAGTTCAACAAGAATTTGTCCCGAATTTCCTAGTTTTTGAATGTTAGGCTGAGTTACACCAAATTGATCGATACGTTTTCTTAAAACGCCAAAAGCACTTTCTACAGATTCATCTACTTTTCTAGAGATAACCTTTTTTACTTGCGCATCTGTCATTTGAAAATCAACTCCACCTTCACCTTGCAAACTTCTGTTTGCAAAAATATCAGGAGACGCTAATTTTACAGTCCCTTTTGAATTTGCATCAAAAGCATCAAAAAACTTGTCTAAATATGATTTATTACCTTGTAAATCTGCAGAAGCATCAGCCAAAGATTTATTGAAAACTGGGTTTTTAGAATTATTAGACAACCCTTTTAAAATGTCTTTAACCGAAATTTGAAGTATAACATTGATACCACCTTCTAAGTCAAGACCTTTGTTGATTTGCTTATCACTAACTTCATTGTAAGTAAAATCAGTAAACCCAAGATTAAACACTCCTTCTTTACCAATAGAATCTAAATATTTTACTTCTTTGTCAGCATTTCCATTAGCAAAAGATTTTGCATCGTTTTTTACCTTGCTTGCGACAAATGTGAAAGAAAGTTGGTAAATACTTACCAATGCAAATAGAATTGCGAAAAATTTAATAAGTCCTTTATTCTGCATTATTACTAAAAATTAATTATTTTTTATTTATTTATTTTTGCTTTAAACCTTATAAAACAACGCTTTACACTCATTTATTATAATAAAAAAAGAATATACCGAGTTATCTCATTTTTTTTAAACCGAGCAAATATATAATTAACGTTAAGATTAACCAATTTATTTATAGATTAATCTCAAGAAAAAGACTGCAATGATGCAGTCTTATCTTTCTTATATGTAAATTTTTATACCAAAATCGATTTTAAAGCGTCATTCATTTGTCTAACAGCATCTGCACTTTTAGCAAATAAGGCTTTTTCAGCATCATTCAGTTTAATGTCAAGAATTTCTTCCACTCCATTTTTACCAATAATACATGGAACACCAATACAGATATCATTTTGACCATATTCTCCTTCAACAAAAACAGAACATGCAATCATTTTCTTTTGGTCGTTCAAAATACTATCTACCAAGAAAGCAACTGAAGCTCCCGGAGCATACCATGCTGATGTCCCTAAAAGTCCTGTAAGTGTGGCTCCTCCTACCATTGTATCCGCAGCTACTTTTTGCAATTCTTCTTCTGATAAAAATTGAGAAACCGGTATTCCATTATAAGAAGCCAGTCTTGTCAAAGGAATCATAGTTGTATCACCATGCCCACCGATGACCATCGCTGAAATATCATTTGCAGGTTTATCTAAGGCCAATGACAAATACGTTCTAAAACGTGAGCTGTCTAACGCTCCACCCATACCAATAATTCTGTTTTTTGGTAATCCCGTAGATTTCAATGCTAAATAAGTCATGGTATCCATAGGATTAGAAACTACAACTATTATAGTATCTGGCGAATGTTTCAATACGTTTTCAGCAACGGTTTTTACAATTCCAGCATTAATTCCTATTAATTCTTCACGGGTCATCCCTGGTTTTCTTGGAATCCCTGATGTAATTACCACAACATCACTTCCTGCTGTTTTAGAATAATCATTGGTAACCCCTGATACTTTGGTATTAAAACCTGTGTTAGTAGCACATTGCATAATATCCAATGCTTTACCTTCAGCAAAACCTTCTCTAATATCCAATAACACCACTTCGCTTGCAATTCCTCTATAAGAAATCACATCCGCACAAGTCGCTCCTACATTTCCTGCTCCTACAATGGTAACTTTCATATTTTAAAGTTTATTCGGTTATTTGTTAATCTTTGTGGTTAATTATTTAATAGTCCATTTACTATGCGTCAATATTTGCGTACACTGCATTTTTCTCAATAAATTCTCTTCTTGGCGGAACCTCATCACCCATCAACATTGAGAAAACTCTATCGGCTTCCGCTAAACTGTCAATAGTTACCTGGCGTAAAGTTCTGAAATTTGGATCCATTGTAGTCTCCCATAATTGCTCCGCATTCATTTCCCCAAGACCTTTATAACGCTGAATTCCTGCGCTTCCGCCCATTCTTTCATTCGCCTGATCGCGTTGTACATCATTCCAGGCATATTCTTTTTTATTTCCTTTTTTAACTAAGTATAAAGGTGGTGCTGCAATGTATACGTGACCTTCTTCGATTAATTCTTTCATAAAACGGAAGAAGAACGTTAAGATTAAAGTAGAAATGTGGCTACCATCGACATCGGCATCACACATAATAATTACTTTATGGTAGCGTAATTTTTCAATATTTAAGGCTTTACTATCTTCTGCAGTTCCTATTGTAACTCCAAGTGCAGTAAATATGTTTCGAATCTCTTCGTTTTCAAAAACCTTGTGATGCATTGCTTTTTCAACATTCAAAATCTTACCACGTAAAGGCAAAATAGCTTGAAACGCACGATCACGACCTTGTTTTGCAGTTCCACCTGCCGAATCTCCCTCGACAAGGTATACTTCACATTTTGCCGGATCTTGTTCCGAACAATCTGATAATTTTCCTGGCAATCCACCGCCACCCATCACGGTTTTGCGCTGTACCATTTCACGCGCTTTTTTGGCTGCATGACGCGCTTGTGCTGCAAGAATTACTTTTTGAACAATGATACGGGCATCATTTGGATTTTCTTCCAAATAATTTTCAATCATTTCGCTCACCGCTTGACTTACCGGAGAAACAACTTCTCTGTTTCCAAGTTTTGTTTTCGTTTGTCCTTCAAATTGTGGTTCCTGAACTTTCACCGAAATAATAGCAGTCAATCCTTCACGGAAATCATCTCCTGAAATATCAAATTTCAGTTTATCTAACATTCCCGAAGCATCTGCGTATTTCTTTAACGATCTTGTAAGACCGGTTCTGAACCCTTGCAAGTGTGTTCCTCCTTCGTGTGTATTGATATTGTTTACGTAAGAAAAAATATTTTCCGTGTAACTCGTATTATAAATCAAAGCAACCTCAACTGGAATTTCTCCTTTTTCGTGATCCATAGAAATAACATGCGCAATAATTGGCTCACGATTTCCATCTAAGTAACGGATGTATTCTTTTAAACCTTCATCAGAATGAAAAATTTCAGAAACGAAATTTCCATCTTTATCTTTTTCTCTTTTATCTGTAAAAGTGATTGTAATTCCTTTATTCAAAAAAGACAATTCACGCATACGAGCGGATAAAGTATCATAAGAATACTCAATCGTTTGGGTAAAAATACTTGGATCAGGATAGAAAGTAACAATTGTTCCTCTTTTTGTCGTTTCACCAATTTGCTTAACAGGATACAACGCCTTACCTTTTTCATATTCTTGCTCGTATATTTTACCATCACTACTGTGAACAGTTGCTCTCAAATGGTTCGATAAAGCGTTTACAACAGAAACACCAACACCGTGAAGACCTCCAGAAACTTTATAGGAATCTTTATCAAATTTTCCTCCGGCACCAATCTTAGTCATTACAACCTCCAATGCCGAGACACCTTCTTTTTTATGAATACCAACCGGAATACCACGTCCATTATCTTCAACAGAAATAGAACCATCTTCATTTATATCAACTCTAATCGTATCACAATGGCCTCCCATTGCCTCATCGATAGAGTTATCTACAACCTCATACACTAAATGGTGTAGTCCTCGAACACCAACATCTCCAATATACATCGAAGGGCGCATTCTTACGTGCTCCATCCCCTCTAATGCCTGAATACTATCCGCTGAATAATTGTCCTTCTTGATTTCTTCGCTCATATATTTTATTCTAAAAAAATGTAATTTTTGTCTAACACGCAAATATATAAAAACGCAAATTATATAACCGTTAAAATCCCTTTTTAAGCTCTTAAGTTATTAACATTTGTTCATATAACCCCGAAAAAAAACGCTCCTAAAATTGAGAGCGTTCTTCATTTATAAAAAATTCAAATTTTTGTTTCAAACCACAACTCCTGTTTTGGCAATTCCAATATCTGCTCGAACGTGAGCTGCATTGGCTCTTCCGCTTGGATCTAGATTTTCTTGCCATTTTGGAATCCATTTCCTAACTGTTTGCGCGGCACTTATTTGCGGATAATATTTATTAAATATCGATCTGTAAAAATAAGCTTCTTTAGTTATAGGAGAATTGTATGGAAATTCGGCTGCAGCTCGAGCTAATTGCTCGTCCGAAACTTGGGTTGCACAATATTCAATCAATTTATCAATCCAACTGTATCCTACTCCATCCGAGAATTGTTCTTTTTGTCTCCATAAAATTTCTTCTGGAAGATAAGGGTTTTCAGGTGTATCAAATGCTTTTCTTAAAATATATTTTTCTTTTCCATCGTACGTTTTAGGCATTTTTTCTTCTGCTTTAATACGAACGGCAATGTCTAAGAACGCTTTATCTAAAAACGGAACTCTAGTCTCTAAACCGTGAGCCATAGTTGACTTATCAGCTCTTAATAAATCGGCGGTAAATAATTTCTGTACTCTTTCTATAGTTTCCTTTTGGAAATCTTCTGCCGAAGGCGCATTTCTAAAATACAAATATCCACCAAAGATTTCATCAGCTCCTTCACCTGAAAGTACCACTTTTACACCCAAATCCGTAATCGCTTTCGACAAGAAATACATGGGCGTACTTGCTCGTACCGAAGTCACGTCATATGTTTCTAAATGCCAAATTAGTTTCTCTAAAATTTCAACTCCCTCTAGGACAGTAAAATAAATTTCATGATGCTCTGTTCCTAAATACTCAGCAACTTTTCTGGCTGCAGCAGTATCTGGCGCATCCGCATCTAAACCAATTGAAAATGAATGTAATTTTTTACCGCTTTCTGCTAATAATCGTGAAGCAATTGCTGAAGTCAGTGAAGAGTCTAATCCTCCAGAAAGCAACACTCCAATAGGCACATCGCTCATTAATCGTTTACGAGTTGCTTCGATCAACGTTTCTCTAATTAACTCTAAATCTAATTCCTGGTCGGCTTTTAAATAATCTTCATATTCCGGTTTGTAATACTTTACAAAACCTGTTTTTTGAGTGTAATAATGTCCTGGTGGAAAAGTAGAAAATGTTTTACATTGATCTGCAATAGGTTTCATTTCAGAGGAGAAATAGATTCTACCTCTTTCGTCAAGACCATAATACAATGGCTTTACTCCCATTGGATCTCTGCCGGCAATAAAATCATCACCATTAACTACCACAAAAGCCCAGTCGCCATCCAAACGATTACAAAAATCGTAACCAAACTCCTCGTACAAATGCACAATAACTTCAGAATCTGATTTTGTTCTAAAAGTATGCTCTTTCAAAACGCCATCTCTTAATTCCTGATGATTGTATATTTCGCCGTTATGAACCATGTAGGCAGTATTCGTGCCTTGTATCGGTTGTTTTCCGGAATGTAAATCAATTATCGACAACCTTTCATGACTTAAAATATACCCTTTTTCAGTAACATGCAAATCGCTCTCATCGGGACCACGATGCGTCATTCTTTTTGAAAGCTCTCCAAACAACTGTTCATCTTTTCCTCTTCCGATAATGGCTAATATTCCGCACATAAGTCTGTATTTTTATTTTTTACCAATTCAACTCAACAAATATGCGATAGCAGTTACAAATACAAAACACAAACACACTATTTAGTTCATATTTAAAACAAAAAGATTGATTTTACATTTAAAATGTAATTAAAATACTAAATTAATAAAATTATTCTTTTACAATTACAAATCATCAAAGATGACTCACATACTTATCTCACTTTCTGACCTTTTAAAAACGTGTTCGTTGGTTTCATTTTCACAATTTTACTTTCATCCACTTTCATTAAATCCTGATCAAACATTACAAAATCAGCCCATTTCCCCACTTCCAAACTTCCTTTTTCTTTTTCTTCGAAATTAGAAAAAGCAGCCCATATTGTCATTCCTCTTAACGTTTCGGCTCTGGTCAACGCATTTTCCATTTGAAAGCCTCCTTTTGGATATTCCTTACTGTCTTTTCTTGCAACTGCTGAATGAAAAGTCAACATCGGATTCACTTCTTCTACAGGGAAATCAGTTCCTAAAGCCACCATTCCTGCTTTTTGAAGTAATTTTTTATAAGCATAGGCATTTTTAAGCCTTTCTTTCCCTAATCTATCTTCTGCCCAATACATATCGGATGTGGCATGCGTAGGTTGAACCGAAGGAATAATTCCAAATTTAAAATAATCAAAATCTTGTTCACGCAAAACTTGTGCGTGTTCAATTTTCCATCTTCTATCTTTGGTTCCAGCCAAAACATCTCCGTAAATTTTCAAAATCACCGTATTTGCCGAATCCCCAATTGCATGCGTATTCAGCTGAAACTTTGAAGCCGCAATTTGTTTTGCAACATCGTTTAATCCAGAAATTGGTGCCAACAAAGCGCCATATTGGCCTGGCTTATCAGAATACGGTTTGTGCATGCATGCACCACGAGAACCCAAAGCGCCATCACCATACATTTTAAAAGAACGCACATTCAAATTATCCGTTTTATAAATTCCTTTTTTCAGATACAAATCGATATTTTTTTGATTTGCCGTAATCATAGCGTACACATTAAGCTTCAGCACTTTTGCTTTTTGCAAACTATCCATCAAATGAATAATGTCCGGATCTAATCCTGCATCATTCACCGTTGTCAATCCATAGTCAAACATCACTTTTTCGGCATCCAATAAAGCGGCTATTTGTATTTTACGGGTTGGTTTTGGAATTATTTTAAACACTAATTCCATCGGATTGTCAACTAAAATTCCTGTTGGTTCTCCGTTTGCAATTTCAATTTGTCCGCCATCTGCTTTCGTATCTTTAGTGATTCCTGCTAATTTCAAGGCTTTACTATTAACGATAATCGCATGACCGTCAACTCTGTTTAAAACTACTGGAATATCAGGAAATGCGACATCTAAATCTTCTTTTGTAGGATACTTTTTTACTTTCCAATCGTTTTGATCCCAACCATTACCTAAAATGAATGTTGGATTTTTATCATTTTGAAAAGCCTTTAAACGAGTAATTATTTCCTCCATACTTTTGGTACCGCGCAAATCAGCTTCTTGCAAACTTAAACCATAGCTATAGAAATGGCAATGCGCGTCAATTAATCCTGGATAAATGAATTTTCCTTCCGCATCTATTGTATTCTTGGATTCATATTGTTTTGAAATTTCGTTATTAGTACCAATAGCGACAATTTTCCCCTTATCAATTGCCAGAGCCGAAGCCTCAGCAAAAGAGTTATCTACCGAGTAGATAGTTGCATCGGTAACAATAGTATCAACGGTAACTTTATTTTTTTGATCACAGGAGATCAATAAAAATAAAGCAAGAAATAAAGTAATAGATCTCATAATAAACATTTTAGTTGTGCTAATATAAAAAAACTGAACCGAATTATTTTAAACAAAGGTGAATTAAAAGAAATTTTTGAATCCTCAACTTGACCAATCTGATTATTTACATAAAAAAAACGCTCTCGAAAAGGAGAGCGTTTGTCTATTTGTAAAATCTTAATTAATTGTGTTTATGCCTTTGCATACGCATCATCATGCACACTAGCTACTGCTCTTCCGGATGGATCATTCATGTTTTTGAATGCTTCATCCCATTCCAATGCAATTTTTGTACTACACGCCACGCTTGCTTCTTGCGGAACACACAAAGCAGCGGCATCACTTGGAAAATGCTCGTGAAAAATAGAACGATAATAATATTCCTCTTTTGAAGTTGGTGTTTGTAAAGGAAACTTGTATTTAGCATTTGCCAATTGTTCATCTGAAATCTCCACCGCTACCACTGCTTTCAAGGTATCGATCCAACCGTATCCTACACCATCACTAAATTGTTCTTTTTGTCTCCAAGCTACACTTGGCGGCAACATCTCTTCAAAAGCTTTACGAACTACCCATTTTTCCATAGGATGTTCCTTGTTGATCATTTTATCCTGTGGATTAACGCGCATCGCCACATCCATAAATTCTTTATCTAAAAATGGAACACGCCCTTCAATTCCCCATGCTGCTAAACTTTTGTTCGCACGCAAACAGTCGTACATGTGCAATTTACCTAATTTACGTACGTTCTCCTCATGAAACTCTCTTGCATTTGGTGCTTTGTGGAAGTATAAATATCCTCCAAAAAGTTCATCTGCTCCTTCACCCGACAATACCATTTTGATACCCATTGATTTGATAACTCTCGCCATTAACCACATAGGTGTCGATGCTCTAATAGTAGTCACATCATAGGTTTCTAAATTGTAAATTACATCTTTAACCGCATCCAAACCTTCTTGAATAGTGAATTTAATTTCGTGGTGAATCGTTCCTATATGATTCGCCACAATTTGAGCCGCAGCTAAGTCCGGAGAACCTTCTAATCCTACTGAGAAAGAATGTAATTGAGGATACCAAGCATCAGCAACATCTCCAGATTCAATACGTTTTTGCGCATATTTTTTGGCTACAGCCGAAGTAATAGAAGAATCTAAACCTCCAGAAAGCAAAACACCATAAGGCACATCACTCATCAATTGTCTGTGAACCGCAGCTTCTAAAGCGACTTTAATTTCATCAATGCTAGTTACGTTGTCTTTTACAGCATCGTAATCCGTCCATTCTCTTTTATACCATTGCAAAAATTCGCCGTCTTTGCTCGTCATATAATGTCCTGGAGGAAACAATTGGATTTTGGTACAATATCCTTCTAGCGCTTTCAATTCAGAAGCCACATAAAAGGTTCCGTGCTCATCCCAACCAATATATAATGGAATAATTCCCATGTGATCACGAGCAACAAAATACTCATCTTTTTCTACATCATAAATAGCAAATCCAAATATTCCGTTCATTTCATCTATAAAATGAGGTCCTTTTTCTTTGTAAAGTGCCAGAATTACTTCGCAATCACTTTCGGTTTGAAAGTTGTATTTCCCTTCAAATTGTTTGCGTAATTCTCTGTGGTTATAGATTTCACCATTTGCGGCTAAAACAAGTTGTTTGTCTTCACTGAACAACGGTTGTTTCCCTGAAGCAGGATCAACAATTGCCAAACGTTCGTGAGACAAAATGGCTTTTTCATTACTAAAAATTCCACTCCAATCCGGTCCACGATGACGGATAATTTTAGACATTTCTAATACTTGCGGTCTTAAAACTTCCGCTTTTTGTTTTAGGTCAAAGGCACATACTATTCCGCACATAACTATATATTTTTAATGTTTTGTTTATTTTGATAAGGCAAAGATGCAGTTATAGTTCTAATTGAAAAACACAAATGCTATTTTTAGTTATACATTACAACTAAAAAACAGTATTTGTGTTTAAAATGTAATTAAAAGAGAATAAAAAAAGGAATAGAAGTTGAGAATTGTAAAATGGGACGCAGATAATACGGATACAACTCCCGAAGCTTCGGGACGGATTCTATTTAATAGCCTCCACCAAATACTTCGTACCATTAATCTCAAAAGTAAAACCTTCTTGATTTCCCATGAGTTTATTTCCCAAAGGAGATTGTGGTGATAATGCGATAATATTAATTCCTTCTACATTAATTTTTGGAAGCGCCACACTCAGATACAAATAGATTCCGTTCGCTTTTACCAAGCTCCCAACAATAATAGTCTCAGCAATTGCAGTAGCGTCAATTTTATCCAAAACTGTTTTTTGATCCAATACTTCTCTCAATTTACGATTGAGTTTTTCCTGCTCAATGTGCATCATTGATAAAGCGGTTTCGTGTTTGTCTCCCGCAGAACCTTTGGCATCGTTCTTAGAATCTTCGGTAAGCGCCACAATCATGTCTTTGAAAACATCGATTCGATCCTGAACTAATTGTAAATAATGGGTATGTATTTTTTGTTTGAAAGTCATCGTTTTTTTGGATTGCGGATATTTTCTAACCGGTGTTTATTCTATATTTATTTATAAGAGTTCTTAAAATAAAAATTTATAGGACATAGTTCATTGGTAACATGTCTCCCAATTTTCTCGTCGCTAAATCTCCCCCAAACTCAATCTTATCACTATCCGAATTGTTTCCATATTCATCTACATAAAAAACATTTGTCAAAAAAACCACTTTTGATTGTTTCTTTTTATTGTAGAGGAAAATAAAATTAGCATAAAATCTCGGTTTAGAGCCAACTAAAAGGCCTTCAAATTTAACATTCGAAGTGATACTAATCTTCTTTAAGTTACCTTCCTTGGAAATTGTAAAATAATTTTCTGGAATATCCTGAAAACCTCCTTTAAACAATAAAAAAAGATCTTTACCCCAACGGTTTTCAGAAAGATTTTTAAAGAAATGCATCGCAGAACCAGAATAAACATTATCCCTGATTTTTTTTATTTTAGATTCTTTATTTATCTCATTAAATAAGGTTGTCCCCAAAAATAAACTTTTAGTTACGTCTGCATTTTTAATACTCTTTTTTTGAAATTTGACATGAAATTCATATAAATCGAATTCGATTTGATAACCTAAATATGGATTATCAATTTTCAATGGATTATCTGATGTCGCAAATAATGTATTTGTTTTATAATCATATTCAAAATTAATATCCTCTTCGTTATTAATCTTACATGATTTCCCTCCCTTTGAAGTTCCTAAAAACTGATCTCTAAATAGTTGCATTTTTTGGCTCCTTGTAAAATAATCTTTTCTTATAATAACCTCATTAAGTACAACTTGCTTTGGAACTAAATAAATTTTTCTATTGTTATTTTCAAAAGGATTGGAAATACCTACAGTTTCATAACCCATATATCGGATAACCAATGAGGTATTAATTTTACTCTTCACATTCAAAAAATATTTTCCATTTTCATTAGTCAAAGTAGCTATTGTGGTTCCATCCAAATAAACTGACGCTCCTACGATTGGCATTTTGTTTTCGTCAAAAACGGTTCCTTCTATGGTTTGACAAAAGGTATTTAATGAAAACAAGCAAATAAAAATCATTAGCATTCTTTTCATAATGCAAAAAAAATTAAAATTATTATTAAACGGCAAAATGAACAAAGTTCACAAAGGAAGCACAATATTCACATTTTTTTTTAATTATATTTTATGTGGACTTTGCGCTTTCTTTGTGAACTTGGTGGTTAAGTAAAACCTTAAAAATCAAATTTATAGTTTACTCCTAAAATCACCTGAAAACCTTGAACTGGATAATTCAACCATTTTTGGTACGCATTATTTGTAATATTATTAGCTCTGACGAAAGCCGTCAATCGGTCGCTGTATTTGTAGCCTACATTTGCATTGACATCAAAATAGGATTTCAAAGTTACAGGAGCTGCATTTGACGAAAAGGCCGTATTCATCTGAAAATCTTTTCGCTCCCCTACGTAAAACACATTTGTACCAGCGAACCATTTTTCTGTAATATTAAAATCAAGATTTGAATTTATTTTTATTGCTGGCATATTCCAGGCTTCTTGCTGAAAATCATTAGTGAAACTGCTGAAAGTTCCGTTGATTCCAAAAGTTACATCCTCAGAAAAATCAGCTTTTAATTCTCCATAAAAACTTAATGTTTTCATATCATCATACACCACTTGAAAGGAATTTCCAAACGCATAATCTTCATTACCCGCATTTTCATTGTAATCATTACTTCTAAATAAGGCTTTATTTCTTTCATTTACATACGAAGCTTTTATATTATAACTCACATTATTGGTCAATTTCCCTTTTAATCCTGCAAAAACATCATACTGCTGATCCGTTGGAGTTATGCTCAAAGTCGGAGATAAAAACGGATTTTCGTTCACAAAATCCTGATATGAATTTTGTTTTAAATTTCCTTCTGCACCCGCATAGAAAATCATCAAATCGCCAACAACTTTATACGAAGCATTGAATTTTGGATACACATAAAAGGAATTATTGCTGTGTTGATTGTCCATACTATAAAAAACAGCGGCACCAATATTCAGCGTCCAATCTTCCTCCTGCATTACAAAACTTGGTGAGATTCCAAAATTTGTAAATCCGTATTTGATGGCTTCGACATTCGTGTTTAAATAATTTTTATCGAAATTTCCTCCCACATAATCTACCGTTAAATCCGTTTTCACAGCACTTTCCATCACGTCAAATTCAACGGTTGGTTTTGCATAAAATCTATTTTCTGAAGATCCTGAAGCATCCGAAAAATGGTTATATTTAATACTTGCTTTGTTTAAAATACTTTCGTTAAAAGCTACATTTCCGCCCAGCGATATGGTTCTGTACGTTTGCTGGGGATCAATTCCATTAATCAAGAACACTTGATTCTGGGCTGATAAAGTATTTCCAAATTCCGACGGCAATCCGTACCAATTATAAATCTGGTTTTGATATCCTAAATCCAAATTCCAAGACACGTTTTTTTGATTGGAACCATACATTAAGTCCAGCGATGTATCGTAAAAACCATTTTCTAATGCTACATTTTTGATTCCGCCTTCTGACGAATGATGGCGAAACATTCCACCTACATAATCTGTATTATTTAAATCGTGATTTACGAATAATTCTCCAATAAAGGTTCCGTAATTCCCAACACCAAAAGTCGCGTAATTTTTAAACAAATGTGCTTGCTTTTCCTTCTCTACACCTTCAGCTTTTCCTTTTGACGGTGTAAAAGTAGATGCTACAGGAAAAGAGAAAATCGTGTATTTTATGGTTTCTTTTTTAGCGTTTCCTTCTTCATCCAGTTCTGGAATTTCTTTTACTTTAAAAGCATCGGAAATTTTTGGCGTATAAGGTTTAACAACATTTACAGTTTCGGTTCCTATTTGCTCTTTCTTTTGCGCAAACGAAAATTGGAAAAATAAAAGAAATAAAACCCCCAACCCAACTCTCCCCGAAAGGAAAGGAGCCGAAAACGTTGTTGCCCTATTTGTAAATGATTTTATGTTTATTTGTTTAAATGTCATGTTTTATTTTTTTACTTCTTATTTCTAATGCGCCTAATCTTATTTTTATACTTCCCATTCGCCTTTTGCAATGAATTGCGTTTCTCCTCCTATTTTTATATCAAAATGATTTTCAGTTAATTTTCCATCAAAGTAAATCTGGGAAGCTCTGTTTATAAAATCTCCTTGATGATTGACAATTTTAATTACTGGTGAATAATATTTTAAAAGAAAAGCCTGTAAACAAGTGCTGGCACTTCCCGTAGCGGCATCTTCAATAAGTTGATTGTTTTCAACACATAGCATTCTGCTAATAAGTTTTGCATCTTCTAAACAATAAAAATACAACGCTCTATGACTTGTTTTACAGTTTGCCTGCAACCATTCATTCATTTTAGTTTTATCCAAAATCAAATTCTCTAAAACTTTTTTATTTTTTACAGGAACAATTACAAACGCACTTCCTGTAGTCACCTCCTGAATGGGAAATTTATCATCAAAATCAGCAGTTCTTAAATTGCTGAAGTTCAAAAAATCTTCTGCTGAAAAAGTATCTAAAAACTCGGGTTGAGCAGCCTGTAGCCATACCAAATCTCCCGCTTGACGCACCGGAATTTCACCTATAGGCACCGATAGTGTAATCTTTTCCGGTTGATGTTTAAAAATCTTATTAATCAAAACCCACGAAGTCCCAATGATTGGATGACCGGCAAACTTCATTTCGTGCTCCGGAGTAAAAATTCTGATGGTTGCCGAATTATCATCAGCATTGAGCTTGGTTATAAAAGTGCTTTCTGCAAAGTTTATTTCTCGAGCAATTTCTTGCATCTGTTTGCCAGTTAAAGCATCGGCACCTGAGAAAACTGCGAGTTGGTTCCCCGCATATTTTTTCTCTGTAAAAACATCAACGATATAAAAAGATAGACTCATTCCATTTTGTTTTTTGGCTTTCGATTATTTAAAAATTTACGTTTGATTTAAGTTGTTTCCCAACTTTCAAACCTTGATTTTTTATTTTGTTATCGATGAGTTAGTTTTTGATTCTTCCGCCTTAATAGCGTTCAACTCTGTTTGTGCATCTGAAACGACGTCCGGAAAATCAGTAAAATTCTGAATTACATTTTCTAGAATGTAAGTCGCCTGATAACTGTCTTTTAATCCGTAAAAGTTTTTCGCCATTAAAACTAGCCCTTTGGCTCCAAAATATTTATATCCGGAATAATTTTTCGCTAATTTTTGAACTGCAACATTTGACACCTCAAATTTTCCTTCTTTATTTTTAAAATAAGCATCATAATACAAGGCTTCGGCGGCTAACTCTCCTTTGGCAATTGTCATTAATTTTGCGTAAGCAACTTTCGCTTTCGCTTCATCACCGGTTTCCATTGCCGCACGTGCAATTATGATTTGCGCATCACTTTTTACATTATCATCCGTTTTTGGATTCATCAAAACCTTCTCAGCATACATACTTGAATTTGGATAATCTTTTTTGTCGTAATACAATTTCATCAAGTTCGATTGCGCATACGTTTTATTCTGAGAAATATCCGCCTCATTTTCTAAACGGGTCAAAATTAAAATTGCTTTTTGATCTTCTTTGCTTTTTAGGAATACTTGAGCCAATCGAGACAATGATTGTTCTGTAAATTCACTTCTGGATTGGGCAATTACATACTCGTAATTAGGAATCGATTTGCTCTCAGAGCCTTCAGCATAATACAATTGAGCTAGGTAATAATTAGCTTTTAGAGCATGAATCCCACGAGGAAACTGGCTTACATAACCACTAAATCCCGCTATTGCCTGTTTTACATTATTTTGTTGAAATTGTTTTCCAGCAGCTTCATACGTGTCATTATCCAATTCTGCATCCGTTACGGCAACAAAATCCAATGTACGAACCCAAGTTGCATATTCATCTACTCTGCCATTATCCACATAAATCAATCTAGCAGTTGCTACCGCTTCTAAAGCCTCCGGAGTTCTAGGAAAATCAGCCGCGACTTTTTTAAATTTCAACAATGCCTGATCATCTTTGTCTGTGTTATAATACACTAATCCTTGACGCAAAATAGCTCTGGAAGTGAAAGAACCTTTTTTGAATTCCGTATTTAATCTTTCGTATGTTTTTATGGCAAGGTCATTTTTATTCTCAGCAACGTATGTATTTGCCAGTTCAAAAAGTGCATCATCTCTGTATTCTGATTTTGGATACAATTGTAAAAAAGCGTTTAGTTCGTCAATTTTCTTATTGTTTTTAGCTAGAAATCCGTAGGAAATAGCTTTTTGGAAATACGCATAATCTGCATCTACACTTTTAGACTCAATCACTTTGGTGTACGCATCCATTGCGGGACCGTATTTTGAAGTCACAAAACGACAATCTGCTAAACGTAAATACGAATCATTCAAACGTACTTTATCACTAGGCGCTTTTTCAATTTGTTTTTGGAAATAATCACCTGCTTGCTCGTATTCTTTCAGTTTGAAATACGTGTATGCAATATTGTAATTACTGTTTTTAAATTCCGGTGTTTTAGAAGCTTGGTTGGCACCAACAAATTGTTTGAAACTTAATAATGCGTCTTTAAAATCATTTAAAACATATTCCGTTTCGCCTTTCCAGAAAGTGGCACGAGCCGTAAAAACAGCATCTTTTTGTTCGCTTACGGATTTCGTAAACATTTTCAGTGCTTCCGGATAATTTCCATCGGTATATAATTCTAAACCTCTATAAAAAAGCACTTTTTGGTAGGCTAATTTATTTTCTGGTGATTTATTTCTTTCCAATAAAACTAAGGCTTCTTTATAGTTTTTAGAAGAAATATAAGAATCAATCAATAATTTCTCCACCTCATAACGGCTTGCATTATCTGGATATTTTTTCAAAAAAGCTTGCAAAACAGCTGGAACACTTTGATACGAATTCCCTAATTCATAACTTAATTTTGCATAATTCAAGCTCGCATCTTCTTGAATTGCAGCATCAAAACTCATTTCAGAAGCATTTTTGAAAGCATTCAAAGCTTGTTGCTTTTTATCTGTATTCAGGTAACTTTCTCCCAAATGATAATAGGCATTTTGAGCTACGAAATCTTTACCGCCAATAATTTTATTGAACTGAGAAATTGCGTTTTCATAGTCTTTTTGTTTGTAATACGCATATCCCAATTGGTAAAAATCCGTATTATTCCATTTCCCTTTTTTCCCTTTATAACCTACTAAATATGGAATTGCAGTATCGTATTTTTTTAAATTGAAATAACTTTCACCAATGATTTTATTCAGTTCAGATTTTTCCAAAGGAGTCGATTTAGCCATTGCTTTCTGCCCTAAATCAATTGCTTTTTGGAAATTCCCCAGCTTGAAATTCATATCCGCCTGATAATAAGACAGCTTTTCTTTGTATTTTTCTTCGCCCGAAACTTCGTCAAAATATTTTGTAGCTTCTTTGTAATCATCGCCTTCATAGGCCATAAAACCTAAATAATACTTGGCTTGAGAACCATATTCAGCTGAATTCACCACTTTATTCAAATACACTGTAGCTTGTTTTTTATTTTTGGCATTAAAAAAACTATAGCCTTTCTGAAAATTGAATTTATCTTGGTCCTTTCTGCTTAAACTGCTTTCGTCAACTTTATCAAACCATTGTAACGCTTGCGGATAATTTCCTTGATTAAAATGAAAATGTGCCACTTCAATGTACGCTTGATTTTGTTTTACACTCGTAGGATAATCCGAAACAAATTGCTCCATTAATTCATCCGCATTCGACTGATTGGTTCGAATGGCACAATTCGCCGCATAATACGCACAATCTGATTTCAATTCTTCAGTTGCTGCAGTTTCCCTTACTTTATTAAAAATAAGTTGTGCCGAGGCATACTGCTCATCTTTGAATAAAAAAACCGCTTTATTGAAATCTTTAGAATCGTGTGTATAAATAGTTGATTTTTGTGCCGAAATACTGGCCGTTATAATAAAAAATGATAAGAAATAGCCCCAAGTAAGTTTACGCATTGTGATTTTATTTTAATAATTCAAATATATTATATTCTGTCCTCTATAACGAATCACAATTGGCTTTTATTATGAATAATTTTTTTACAGTTTAGATTTCAACCTTCTTTATCGAAATATTAATCAAATCAAACTTCCTAACTTTTCAATATTATTTGTAATTTTTTAAATTCTGCCTAATAGAATAGAATTTATTTTGAATAGATGCGTTATCTTCTTACTTTTACCCGATAAACAAATGCAAATTATGTCACAATCCGTACTGTCTTTAAAAAATGTAACGATTTATCAAGAAGGAAAATCTATTTTATCAGAGGTAAACTTGGAGGTAATTCATGGTGAATTCCTTTACATCATAGGAAAAACAGGCTCCGGAAAAAGTAGCTTAATGAAAACTCTGTATGCTGATTTACCTTTGACCGAAGGAGAAGGAAACATTGTAGACTTTGACTTATCAACTCTAAAAGAAGATGATATTCCGTTTTTAAGAAGAAAAATTGGAATCGTTTTTCAGGATTTTAAATTACTTCCAGACCGGACTGTAAATGACAATATGCTTTTTGTACTTAAAGCAACTGGCTGGACAGACAACGCAGAAATGCAAAATAAGATTGACGAAGTTTTAGCTAAAGTGGGAATGAGAGATTTTGGCAAAAAAATGCCGCATCAACTTTCTGGAGGAGAACAACAACGTGTGGCCATCGCTCGCGCATTGCTTAACGATCCGGAATTAATCCTTGCGGATGAACCAACAGGAAACTTAGATCCACAAACGAGCGCTGAAGTATTGGAAGTCCTAAAGAAAATCAATGCTAACGGAAAAACCATCATTATGGCGACGCACGATTATGCTTTATTAATGAAATTCCCTTCGAAAACATTAAAATGTGAAGACTCCAAAATTTTTGAAGTGATTCAGCAGCGAAACGCGTAATGCTTTCCATTCTTGTTCCTCTATACAATTACAATGTTTATCCACTGGTTATAGAGCTGCACAAACAATGTACAGATTGCGGAATAGCTTTTGAAATCTTGTGCCAAGACGATGCTTCTCAATCAAGTTTGAATGCATGTAATGAAAATGTAAATGCAGTATCAAATTGCAGTTTTGTCTCTTTAAAAGAAAATCTGGCACATCGAGAAAACAGAAATTCCCTTGCTGAGAAAGCAAAATTTGATTATTTACTTTTTATCGATGGGGACTCTAATATTATCCATGACAATTTTATAAAAAAATACATTGACAATCTTCAAGATTTTGATGTTGTCTATGGCGGAAGGTTGCATCCTGAAAAATGTCCTTTCTACAATCAAAAACTACGTTGGAAATACGGAAGATTTATTGAGGACAAATCTGCAGCAAACCGAAAGAAAAAGCCATATCAATCATTACTTTTTAATAATACTGTAATCAAAAAGGGCTGTTTCAACAAAGTAAAATTTGACACCAACAGAAAGAAATACGGTCATGATGACACACAACTTTCGTATGAGTTAAGTCTTTTAAAATCTAACGTAAATCACATTGAAAACCCTGTTGAACATGGTGACATTGATACCAATTTAGTTTATCTAAATAAAACCAAACAGTCTTTAGAAAATTTGATTTCATTATACGGAGAAGAAAAAATTGATATTGAATTTGTAAGACTGATTCAATTGTATCATTTTTTAAAAAGAACAAAATCTACTTTTATCATTTCAAAAATACATTCCCTTTTTGAAAGATATCTAGTCAAAAATTTGACTGGAAAGAATCCTAATTTACTTCTTTTTAATTGGTTTCGAGTGGGTTATTTGTGCTCAATAAATGACAAAATTAATTCTTTTTGATTCCAATAAACAATTGATTCCAAGTTTCCATAATAGCATCGATATGGTATTTTTCGCTGGATAATTTTGCCTTTTTCCCCATCTCTCTTCTTAATTTTACATTTTCGATTAAAGTCTCGACTGCTTTTACATAATCTGATTCGTTTCCATTTTCAATCAAAAAACCATCTTCTTTTTGAGACAAAATGCCTCTCGGTCCGCACGGGCAATCATAAGCAATACAAGGCAATCCAGAAGCCATTGCCTCAATCAAAACCATCCCAAAACCTTCAAATCGAGACGTCATCAGATAGAAAGAGGCCTGTAGATATTTCTCGTTTATATTGCGTACCGGTTCATAAAAAACAACATTTTTAGAAATATCCAGACTTTTAGCCAATTCTCTTAAATCGATACTTTCATTTGATTTTCCATAAATTTCCAATATCCAATCTGGGTGTTTCGCAATAACTTTTTTCCAAATTTGTAACATTCTGTCAAAACCTTTTTCATACGTATGTCGTCCTACAGCAATGACTTTTTTACTTTCTAAAGTACTCGGTTTTCCAGAAGTAAACCATAAAGGATTTGGGATAACAATAGTGTTATTTACATTCCATTCTGTAATGCTTTCGCTCGTTTCAACAACAAACCGATCGTATTTCTTTATTCCTATTTTTTTTAACGCATGAATACAATTAAATGCAACTTTCGTCAAAATATTTTTATCTGTTTCTCTTTCCTCAATAAACTTAGAACTGTGCATTTCTAGCACAAGAGGGACTTTATTTTTTAAAATAAAAGGAATTAAATATGCTTTTAGTCCATTATCACAAACAACAATAATATCAGGTTGAATTGCTTTAATTCTACTTTTTAACCCTTTGGAAAAAGAATTAAAAAACTGAAAAAAATTACCTTTCAATAATATATCGTGAAAAATAATATTGGAATTGAAAGAATAAAATAAAGGAGAAAAACCCTCGTTTTGAGTCAGAATATGAACTTCATATCCCAATTTTTCGACCAGATAATTAGCTTTTATAGAAAGGACTCTGGCTACACCGCCTTCGTTATTTATGTTGGGAACTATATAAAGAAGCTTCATTTTTTAGACTCCAAAAATGCATCAAAATCCCTAATATAATCTTCTTCTTTAAAAACATCAGAAGCCAAAACTAAACAAACGGCTCCAGAAGAAAAATTTTGCAATTCTCTCCAAATGCCTGTTGGTATCAATAATCCAAGATTTGGTTTGTTCAATATAAATGATTTTTTGTCTAATCCATCCTGAAGAACAACCTCAAAACTACCGCTCAAAGCAATCAGCGTTTCTTGCTGAGCAATGTGTGAATGCCCTCCTCTGTATGCATTACTTGGCACATCAAAAAGATAATACACACGTTTGAATTCAAATGGCAAAACATCCTCTTGAATAAATGCCAAATTCCCACGCTGATCTTCTACAACGGGTAATTTAAGTAATTGTATGTCTTTTAATGTTGTCATAATTGTGTTATAAACTAATTTTCATCAAGTTCAACCATTGCTGCCCAATAGCTAAAACCGAAAAAGACTGTACGCTTTGTGGTGCATTTTGTTTGCAATATCGATATAAATTCTCGTCTTCTACAAATAAATTCATGGCCTCCGTAAGTTTTTCAATATTTTGATTTTCGACTAGCAATCCATTTTCTTTATGCTGAATCATTTCACTGGGTCCTGACAAACAATCAAACGCAACAACTGGAGTTCCACAAGCCAGTGATTCTAAAATAACGTTGGGCAAGCCTTCATTTAAACTACTCAAAACGAAAAATTTAGCTTTTTTTAAATACTTGAACGGATTATTTTTATATCCTAAAAAATGTACTTTGTCTTCAATTTTTTTCTCTTTTGCAAACTTTTGAAGTGTCATTTTTCGTTCTCCTTCTCCTAATAAGACTAAATGAATATTGCTTTTTGGCAAAATAGATTTTGAATACGCCTCTATTAATTTGTCGAATTGTTTGATGTTTGTTTCCATTTGGCCTACGCCAATAATATAATCATAAAGAAGTTCATTTAACTCCTTACTCGTTTCTGCAATAGCATCAATATCGATTGGATTATAGATTCTGACAACGTTTTTAAGCTGGTGTTTTCTTTCTATTAATGCTTTGGATTCATTTGTAATACTTACTAATTTATAACAATCTCCATACATAAAACGGGTAAGAAAAGACCAATTAGGCATATAGTGATCGATTAAATAACTATGAACCATGAAAATAGATTTAGTTTTATAGAGCCATTTTGCTATTATTAATTCCTGAATAGGTTTTATTCGAAATCGGAAATCAATTATAAAATCAAAATTATTCTCCTCAAGATATTTCTTAAGAAATACCAAGCGATTCCATTTATTAAAAAGTCCATTGGTGCCATTTTTCATTTTCCCCAAATTGACTAATTTCCCTGAATAGGAATAGGAAACCTCATCAAGAACAATGATATTGTGAATTTCTATTCCTTTTTTTTCAAAAAACTGAGACAAAAGAGCCATCACTTTTTCGGCTCCACCATGACTTAATCGATAACCAATTAAAGCAATTTTAATTTTTTTGTTAGGCAAAATCATTATCGATTTGTTATTTTCGTATCAAATATAACTCTTTTAAAAAAATATGCAACACAATCCATTGGTTACCATTATTTGCTTGTGTTACAATCAGGAAAAGTATGTCTTAGAGAGTTTGTTTTCAGTAATTAATCAAGACTATAAGGATATAGAGCTAATTATTATTGACGATTGCAGTACTGACAATTCTAAATCAGTGATTGAAAAATGGGGTATTGATTTCCCTAAAATTCAATTTATGGCAAATAAAACTAATTTAGGAAGTACAAAATCGTTCAATAAAGCACTCAAAAAAGCCAAAGGAGAATATATTATTGACTTGGCTGCGGATGATGTGTTACTACCCTATTGTGTTGCTTCACAAATACATGCTTTCAAAAACACAACTTACAAAAACCTTGGAATTGTATATGGAAATGTTGAATTAATCACTGAAAAAGGCAAATTTGAATCTTATTATTTCCCTGTTGATAGTTTTCAAAAAGTAATTACCCCGAGAATAACCGGTGATATTTATAAATCAGTTCTTTCAGGCGGAGACAGTATTTGTTCCGTTTCGGCGATGATCAAGAAATCTGTTTTTGACCATTTAAATGGCTATGATGAAACGCTAGTTTACGAAGATTTGGATTTTTGGATTCGTGCTTCTCGAATTTATGATTTTGATTTTATCGACGAAATCCTAATGCAGAAAAGGATTGTACCAAACTCTTTAGGAACCGATTTTTTTAAGAAGAAAGATTCAAGAGCAAAAAAAATAAATTACTCCACGTATTTGATTTTAAAAAAAGCAATTGATCTCAATAAAACAAAAGATGAAAATAAAGCCCTTTTAAAACGAATTCATTTTGAGATGATTTTGGCTTATAAAACATCTAATTTCGCATTAGTATTAAAGTATATTTTATTAGAAGTTAAGTTGAGAATAATTTCGTGACTTCATAAACTAGACGATTAAATAAGCATCTAAGGAATCTTTTTCCCCTTCCCAATCTCGGGAAACAGAATCTTTTATAAATTTTGCAGGAATACCGCCTATCAAAATATTCGAACCCGAAGTAGTATAATCACTATTACACAAGCTATTGGAGGCAACGGTACAGTAATCCGGAGTTTTGGTCTTTTGCATGACAGAAACTCTACTGCCTACATAATTATAGTTTCCAATCACTATTGGAGCGGTCATTTCACACTTTTCTCCCGTTTGGGGATCCATCATCTGATGAAAATTAGTATCCATGATTTGGGATTCCGAACCAAAACGGGCATAAGTACCTAAAACAATTCGCTCTATACAAATCAATTTAGCATAAGAACCCAAAGATGCCATGTGGCCAAATTCACAATAACCATTCTCACTGATATAGATAAAATAATCTTTACCAAATTGAACATGTCCTTTGAATACTATTTTTCCCAAAATATTAATTTCTGCAATCCCCTTATGGAGCGTATTCATTTCATAAGGCTGTCCAAAACCAATCATTCCTTTTTTAATTTTTCCTTCAATTTCTATTTTGCCGGCTATTGAGGCAAATTTTACCGTTCCATAAAAAAAGACAGGTAGTTTTTTGGCGGTATTGAAAGGAAATTTTTTGAAATTAAAATAGAGTGTTTTAGTCCAATTTACAGCATAATACAATTGTAATTTTTTATAAACTGATTTAGCTTTTCTATAATTATTTTTTAAAATTTCAATCATTCTTCTTTTTAATTAAAGCATTAAACAAACCTTTCAGTTCCATTTTTTTATTCATTTGAAATAAAACAAAAACTATTGAAAGTACCACCATTGCTGACATTAAACTATATTTTATAATTGAATCTGGAATATATCGAAATAAAAAAGTAGCCATGCACATCAAAAAGCAAATACCATAAATATTATAAAAATCAGAGTCAAAATAAAAACCATATCTTTTTTTAGTAATTATTTTTAATCCAATAAAATGAATCAAATAAAAGACAAAAAAACTAATTCCAAGTCCTTCTAATCCATAATAATAATATCCTAAAACATTTAAAAATAACGAAATAAGGTTAAAACCAAAAGACGTTTTGATAAACATTTTTGAATCTCCTTTGGCAATCAAAATATAACCCATCGACCAGGAAACTGCTCTGAATAACATGGCTAGTATCCCGAAACAAACCATTGGAATAATCGAAATGAATTTTGGCGTATAAATAATTTTTATAATGAGTGGAATTAGTGTTAAAAACAGTACGATTATAGGTGTTATAATCAATATTGAGATGAAAGATTGCTGTACTACACTTGTTCTGACTTTTTCGTTTTCATCACTTATTGAAGCCAGTCTTGGAAAATAATCGGTACTCATTGCCGTAAAAATTATTCCAACATAGGAATTCAACAACGTAAAACCTGCATTATAAAATCCTACTTGTTCTAAACCTCCTTGATTCCCAACATAAATTTGGATTAAATAGGATGAAAGTAAAGTAAACAAACCACTTAATGTCAAAAGAATTCCCAGTTTAATGATACTTTTTCCTTCGCTGGTCAATTGTTTATTAGAAATGACAATTTTATTCAATTTTATCTTTTTCGAATAAAAGAAAGAAAATAACAATGACGAAAGTGAAGCGATAATAATTGTGGGGATAATAGCGTCTATTCGGTAGTAATAATACAATGGAATTGAGAATAGCAATCCAAACAAATTTCCGTAAAAATTGGCTTTCGCCAAAAGCCTCATTCTCCTTAAACCTTGTAAAACCACAAATTCCCCAATCATTAATTGTCTAAACAACAACGTAATTGAAATAAAAACAAACGAAAAAGTATGATTTGAATTCCCAAAAGTTAACTGACTCAGCCAACTGGAAAGAAAAACAGTAACAAGACATCCTAAAATTCCCGTTAATAATGCCAGCCTTTTTACAATTGCTACAATAGTCGCTATACTACTTAAATCATCATTTTTATAATTGCTGGAAACATGTTTAATCCCACTAGTTTCTATTCCTAAACTCGTAACGCCACCTATAACACTTATAGCTGAATTCAATAAAGTCACAATTCCCATTCCTTCTGGACCAATGAAAATAGCAATTAATTTAGTACGAATTATAGAAATAAGAATAGTGAAAAATTGTACACCACCAAAAAGCGAGGTAGTTTTAACAATTTGATAATATGAAGTTTTGCTATCAGACACTATTTAATACTTGTTTAAAATTGAAATAATAAAACCCACCTCATCATCTGTCAAAACTGGACTTATAGGCAAACTTAATACTTCATCATGAATTTTTTCAGTGATTGGAAACGACAAATGATTCCAGTGATAAAATACCCCTTGTTTATGCGGCGCAACCGGATAATGGATTACGGTTTGGATTCCGTTTTTATCTAAATAGTCTTGTAAATCCACTCTGTTTTGAGTTCGAATGACAAACAAATGAAAGACATGATTATTTGAAAGATCCCAAAATGGGAGCTTTATTTTATCGTTTTTAATTTCCGACAAATACCGTTTGGCAATTGTTCTCCGCTTTTCATTTTCAGCATCTAAAAACGGTAATTTCACATTTAAGAAAGCCGCTTGCAGTTCATCTAATCTTGAATTTATACCAACATAATCATTGTAATATTTGGTTTCCGAACCATAATTCCGAAGCGACTGAATCACTTTGGCTAATTCAAAATCATTTGTGGTAACCGCACCTGCATCACCTAATGCTCCAAGATTTTTCCCTGGATAAAAACTATACGCTACGCTTGATTTTTGATTGCTGATTACTTCGTCAGTTCGACCTACGGTCTCTGGTGCTGATTCTTGATTTTTGATTGCACCGTGAGCCTGTGCTGAATCTTCAACAACCAATAAATTATTTGCCATAGCAATTTCATTTATCCTATCCATTTCTGCCAATTGCCCATAAAGATGAACCACCAGAATCGCTTTGGTTTTTGAAGTAATCTTTTGAGAAATTAATTCTGGATTGATATTGTAGGTTTCCAACTTTGGCTCTACCAAAACAGGGATTAAATCAGCTTCCAAAATAGCGAGAATACTGGCAATATATGTATTAGCAGGAACAATAACTTCATCGCCTTTTTGCAATTTCCCCAACTGAATATAGCCTTTGAAAATCAAAACTAAAGCGTCAAAACCATTTCCAACACCTACACAATATTTTGTACCGCAATACTTGGCAAAACTAGATTCAAATTCCTTGACTTCATTCCCTAAAATATACCAACCGCTATCTAAAACTGCTTTCAATTTTTCCTGAAAAGCGGTCTCATACGGTTCGTTTATTTTTTTTAAATCAAGAAATGGAATCATATAAAGTTCATTTTATAAAAATCCTGACTGTAAACCGAGCATCCTAATTCTTCTTTTTGTTTCAAAAGTCCAGCGTGATATCCTTTTTCATTATCCTCATTTACGATTCCCATATCAAAAAAAAGTTTGCCTTTGCGCTTATATTTTTGAATCAAATTAATGAATAAAAAATCCAACGCACGCAACTCCTCTCCTTTCTTAGTGGTAGCACCATACTGCGATTTAACAACGGTTTCCGTTTCGAAAAGTGTAATACCTGCAATAATAACTTCCTCAAAATATACTGAAAACTGTTTGATATTATTCGGAAATTTTTCCTTTAGTTTAGTAATTTCTTGTAAAGTATGTACGGGCGTAGCATTGTATTTCTCCAATAATCTTGGCTCCAAAACCAATTCCCAAAACGATTCCAAATGCTGTTCTTCGACCATTTCTAAATCGAGTTCTTCAATTTTTCTGAAATGTTTGAGTTTACTTTTTGAAATTGTTAAAGGCATGGCTAAATTAATACCTAAATTCATTTCTTTTTTGTCTAAAAACGCTCCTTTTTTAAGCATAAAAAATTCCATTTCGGCGTTGCCCTTCGAAGTATAGAATAACGGAATAGATTTAAAAAAGAACGATCGCACCTCATTTTCTTTAAAAAAAGACAAAATAGAATCCAGAATCTCTTCTACTTTTTCTCCATTTAATTTTGATGAATAAACCAACCCGCCATATGTCAATCCTTGATGGGAATAAACGATGTCTCCAACTCTATTTGCCGGTAAAACAGCAATAAGTTTTTGGTCTTCAAAAACCATCAACGAGAAATCCTCAAATCGATCTTTGTGGTATTCCATAAAATCTCGGTGAAATAAAAAAGTAGCATTTTTGGCCTGACCAACAAAGGCATTCCAATTTGCATAATCACTTACCCGATATGGTTTGACAGAATAATTTTTCACTATTAAATTTTAGACTCCGTGAAAGTAATCAATTTTTATTTATGTTCTAAAGTGGGCAAATACCATTTGAATTTCACGGCCATTAAACGAACCGAAATGATAACTAGAGAGGTTGTTAAGTATAAAACATCCTTTTCTAAATTAAATTCTCGTAGGATAAAGAAAATAATTCCGCCCAAAATACAAATCGTAGCATAAATTTCTCTTCTGAAAATGACGGGGATTTCAGTGCACAAAATATCTCGGATAACACCTCCAAAACAGGCGGTCATCGTTCCTAAAGCCACACAAATAACTGGATGAAGTCCAATATTGATTCCTTTTTCAAGACCAATCAATGTAAAAACACCTAATCCAATCGTGTCAAATAAAAATAAGGAAGTTCTTAATTTATCGAATTTTTTTCGAAAAAGAATTGCCAAAACAAACCCGATAATAATCACATAAACGTATTTTAAATCCAGCATCCACCCTACAGGTGTTCGCCCAATCATGATGTCCCGTAGGGTTCCACCACCAACCGCAGTAACAAATGCAATGATAAAAACCCCAAAAGGATCGAGCTTTTTACTCATGGCTGTCAATGCGCCTGACATGGCAAACGCCATTGTACCGATGATGTCAAGTAAGTGAAACATTTGAATTTGAATTTTGACAAAAATAGAGAAAATACTCGTGAAAACAGCTAGGACTATCTACAATTAATGAAACTTATGCATCCCAATAAATATTCCAATCCGATTAGAAAACTGGATTTTCTATATGTATCTTTGTAACTATTAATTAAATAGTTGAAAGTCTTGAAACAAATTACTTCGATACAAAATCCATACATAAAATCTTTAGTGCAATTACAGGAAAAAGCGAAAGCCCGCAAACAATCCGGTTCTTTTTTAATGGAAGGAAAACGCGAAATTTCTATTGCCATAAAGGGTGGTTACGAAATGGAAACAATATTGTTTTCACCTGAAATTTGTTCCGAAACGGATGCCAGAACATTATCAAAAAATGCCGAGCTGATTGAAATCAACAAAGAAGTGTACCAAAAACTGGCGTATCGTGATACCACCGAAGGAATTTTGGCTGTAGCCAAAACCAAATCGATGCAATTATCCGATTTAAAATTATCTAAAAACCCTTTGATTCTTATTGCAGAAGCACCGGAAAAACCAGGAAATATTGGTGCTTTATTACGTACCGCCGATGCTGCAAATCTGGATGCGGTGATTATTGCGAATCCAAAAAGTGATTTATACAATCCAAATATCGTGCGTTCCAGCGTGGGCTGTTTGTTTACGAACCAAATTGCAACCGGAACAACATCCGAAATTATCGCTTTTTTAAAAGAAAGAAACATTAATTTTTATTGTGCAACTTTACAAAATTCGACTTCGTATCACACTCAGGATTACACAACTCCAACGGCATTAGTCGTAGGAACGGAAGCCACGGGATTGACAGAGGAATGGAGAAAAGAAGCTACCCAAAATATTATTATTCCGATGCAAGGCGAAATCGATTCTATGAATGTCTCGGTTGCCGCAGCAATTTTAATTTTTGAAGCCAAAAGACAAAGAGGGTTTTAGATTTTAGATTGCAGATTAACGATTTTTGATGGCAGATTTAAAAACAAAAAAATATGAAAAATAAATTATTCGTTGCAATAGCATTACTTTCAACCACATTTTCTTTCGCACAAATTAGCTCCCCTCAAGTGGATGAATTGGTCGATCGCACTTTAAAAACATTCAACGTTCCTGGGATTGCTGTGGCAATAGTCAAAGACGGAAAGATTATTCATGCTAAAGGATATGGTGTAAAATCTATTTTGACTAATGAAAAAGTCGATGCGAATACGCTTTTTGGAATTGCTTCCAACAGTAAAGCGTTTACAAGCGCTGCTTTGGCCATGTTAGTTGATGAAGGAAAAGTAAAATGGGATGATAAAGTCATCAAATACCTTCCTAATTTCAAGATGTATAATGAATATGTAACAAATGAGTTTACGATTCGGGACTTATTGACGCACAGAAGTGGATTGGGTCTTGGCGCTGGAGATTTGATGATTTGGCCTGACGGAAGTAATTTTACTGCACAAGATATTATTCAGAATTTACAGTATTTAAAACCGGTTTCGGCATTTAGAACGCAATACGATTATGACAATTTATTGTACATTGTTGCCGGAGAAGTTATTCGCGTAGCAAGCGGTTTGAGTTGGTGTGATTTTGTGGAAGAACGCATGATGAAACCTTTAGAAATGAATCATAGCGCTGCTTCTTTTTTACGTTTAAAAGATACTACAAACATCATTGCACCGCACGTTCCTATTGACGGTAAACTAAAAGTAATCAAACGCTACCAAAACCAACTTTTTGATGCAGCAGCCGGTATTTACTCCAGTGTAAATGATTTGAGTAAATGGACCATTATGCAAATGAACAACGGGCAATATGGTGCGGATAGCAAGCAATTATTTTCTAAAAAAGAACACGCCGAAATGTGGCAATTACAAACCATAATTCCTGCGGCCACAAGACCTCCTTACAATACTCATTTCAGTGGTTACGGATTGGGCTGGTTTTTAAGTGACGTACAAGGATACAAACAAGTAACGCATACCGGCGGATTAGAAGGAATTGTTACGCAAGTCACGCTTTTACCAGAATTGAATCTGGGAATTATTGTATTGACCAATCAGCAATCAGGAGCGGCATTCAGAGCAATCAGCAATACTATAAAAGACAGTTATTTAGGAATCCAATCCGAGGATTATGTGACTAATTATAGTGCGAGTTTAAAAGAAAACGAAGCCTCCGCTGACAAAGTAACTGATGAAGTTTGGGCAACCGTAGCCAAGAATAAAAAAGATAAAATAAAAATTGATTTCAAAAGCTTTACAGGAACATACAAAGACAATTGGTTTGGTGAAATTATACTTTCAGAAAAAAAGGGACGCTTGTATTTTGCTTCAAAACGTTCTCCACAACTTACTGGTGAAGTTTTTTTCTACAAAGACACTAATTACGTGGTAAAATGGGATAATGCTTATTTTCATGCTGATGCCCACTTATTTTTTGAATGTGATGCCACTGGAAAAGCAGTACGATTAACGATGAAACCTATTTCTGAGCTAACTGATTTTAGTTATGATTTTCAGGACTTAGATTTTAGTAAAGTTCAATAATCAAGTTGAATGTCACATTTGTTATTTGCACCACGAAACCCTTTTTTACTTGCACATCTCCCAACTAATTTCTATTTTTAGAAATTGAACCATGCCGTTATGATAGAAATTGATATAGAAAAAGAAAATAAAGCAATTGCTCAAGAATACAAAGAATTACTTCGCATAAGCTACCAAACATTAAGTGATGATGACAAAAAACTCATCCGAAAAGCATTTGATGTTTCCGTTGAAGCGCATAAAGAACAAAGACGAAAATCCGGTGAAGCCTATATTTTCCATCCTATTGCTGTGGCAAAAATTGTTGCTTCAGAGATTGGTTTGGGTGCTACATCCATTGCCGCTGCTTTATTGCACGATGTTGTAGAGGATACGCCCACTACAGTTCAGGATATTGAACGTTTGTTTAATCCAAAAGTGGCTCAAATCGTTGAAGGATTAACAAAAATATCTTTAGTCCAAAGAGATTTAAATGTGTCTATGCAAGCGGAAAATTTCCGTAAAATGATATTGACGTTGAACGATGATGTACGGGTAATTCTGATTAAACTAGCCGATCGTTTGCACAACATGCAAACCATGGATTCGATGCATGAGGACAAACAAACCAAAATCGCATCGGAAACCCTGTATATTTATGCACCTTTGGCACATCGATTGGGCTTGTACAACATAAAAACCAAACTGGAAGACTTAGGGTTAAAATATACGGAACCCGCCATTTACAAAGAAATTGTCAGTAAAATAAAAGAAACCAAAGAAGAGCAAGATGCTTATATTGAAGATATTTCTAATGTCCTGAAAGCCTCTTTAGATGCCGAAGGAGTTGAATATATTATAAAAGGACGTCCAAAATCTATTTATTCTATTCGCAGAAAAATGCAGGCGCAAAACGTGAGTTTTGATGAAGTGTACGATAAATTTGCGTTACGTATTGTATACAAATCAACTCCTCACGATGAGAAATTTGTTGCTTGGAAAATATATTCAATCGTAACAGATCATTATAGACCGAGTCCAAGTCGTTTGCGTGATTGGATTTCTTCACCAAAATCAACCGGTTACGAAGCCTTGCACATTACCGTTATGGGACCAAAAGGTCGCTGGGTTGAAGTTCAGGTTCGAAGCGAACGTATGGATGAAATTGCCGAAAAAGGATATGCCGCACATTACAAGTACAAGAACGGAGCTACCGAAGAAAGTGGTTTGGATGTTTGGTTAAATTTATTAAAAGAAGCTTTAGAAAATTCTGAAACAAATGCGGTGGATTTTGTCGAGGATTTTAAAATGAATTTATATTCTAAAGAAATTTTTGTTTTTACTCCAAAAGGAGAAATAAAGTCATTACCGAAAGGCGCCACTTCGCTGGATTTTGCGTTCAGTATTCACTCCGAAATAGGAATTCGAACCAGAGGAACGCGCGTCAATGGGAAATTAGTCCCTTTGAATTTCGAATTAAAAAGTGGTGATCAAATTGAAGTTATTACTTCTCAACATCAAAAACCAACCGTCAACTGGCTGGATTATGTCACGACATCGAGAGCCAAAACAAAAATTAAAAACGTTCTAAACGAGAATACCAAGAAAATTGGTGAAGAGGGAAAAGAACTGCTGACCCGAAAATTAAAGCATTTAAAAATAACATTGAGCGAACAAGTGATTAATGAATTAGTCAACTTTTTCAAACTAAAAACAAGCCTGGACTTATTCTACAGAGTTGGAATTGGCGCTATTGAAAACCAGCAACTCAAAGATTACGCGGCACAAAAGAGCAATACTTTCATTAATTTTTTTAAAAATAAAATGAAACGCTCTCCAAGCAGCACTTCAGATGAGGATATTCACAAACCAATAATAAGCAGCAGTTATGACATGCTTGTCTTTGGAAAAGAACATGACAAACTGGATTACAAATTATCGCCTTGCTGCAACCCAATTCCTGGAGATGACGTTTTTGGTTTTGTGACCATAAACGAAGGTATAAAAGTGCATAAGAAAGATTGTCCAAACGCCATAGGTATGCAATCAAATTATGCGTACCGAATAATGTCAGCAAAATGGATTGATTCTTCACAGGAAGAGTTCAAAGCCATTATAAACATTACCGGTATGGATGTTTTAGGACTTACAAACCAACTGACGAAAGTAATTTCGAATAACATGCATGTGAATATACAGAGCATTTCTTTGAGTACTGATGCGGGAATTTTTCACGGTCAGGTTGCCGTAATTGTTCAAAACAATACAATATTGAAAAAAATGATCAGTAACATCAAAAAAATTGATGGAATCGATAAGGTAACACGGGAGTATAAAACATAGAAAAGTGATATTGTTTATTGGAGTCCGTCTTTAGGATTTTCAAATACAAACGGAACAAACTTAAAACTAAACAAACCGGAAACTTTAAAGTTTAAACTAAAAAATTTATCTTTGCCAGCATATGACACTCATTTCCACAGACAACACCAAAAACCAAGAAATTGTAAAAAATGTTTTTACAATGTATCTTGAAAAAAAAGGACATCGCAAAACTCCTGAACGTTATGCTATCCTTCAGGAAATTTACGACAGCGAAGAACATTTTGACGTAGAAAATTTGTATATCAAAATGAAAAACAAAAACTATCGTGTGAGTAGAGCAACCCTTTATAATACGATTGAATTATTATTGGACTGTGCTTTAGTGCGCAAACATCAATTTGGACAAAATCAGGCACATTACGAAAAATCATACTTTGATAAGCAACACGATCATATTATTATGACGGATACTGGCGAAGTAATCGAGTTTTGTGATCCTAGAATTCAAAGTATAAAGAAAACAATTGAAGAAATATTCGATATAGAAATTACCAACCACTCGTTGTATCTGTATGGAACAAAGAAACAAAAAAACAACTTGGACGAAGAAAATCGTTCATAAATATAAAAACTAACTACAAATAACATTCAGAATGACGGTAGATTTATTACTAGGATTACAATGGGGAGATGAAGGAAAAGGAAAAATTGTTGATGTTCTTACTTCTAAATATGATATTATTGCTCGTTTTCAAGGAGGTCCAAATGCAGGACATACTTTGGAATTTGACGGAATAAAACATGTTCTTAGAACTATTCCTTCCGGTATTTTTCATAAAACTGCAATAAATATCATTGGAAACGGAGTTGTAATTGATCCTGTAGTTTTTCAAAAAGAAATTGAAGGTCTTGAGAAATTTAATTTAGACATCAAAAGCAAATTAATCATTTCAAGAAAAGCGCATTTAATTTTACCTACGCACCGTTTATTAGACGCGGCTTCTGAAGCTTCTAAAGGTAAAGCAAAAATTGGTTCTACTTTAAAAGGAATTGGCCCAACTTATATGGACAAAACCGGAAGAAACGGAATCCGTATAGGCGATATCGAATTAGAAGATTTTGCAGATCGTTACAGAGCTTTGGCTGACAAGCATGAAGCAATGATAAAATTCTATGATGTTGCTATCCAATATAATTTAGAAGAATTAGAAAAAGAATTTTTTGAAGCTATCGAAGAACTAAAAAAATTAGATTTCATTGATAGCGAAGAATATTTACACCAAGCGCAAAAAGCTGGTAAAGCAATATTATGTGAAGGTGCTCAAGGTTCATTATTAGATGTTGATTTTGGAACGTATCCATTTGTAACTTCATCTAATACAACTGCTGCTGGTGCTTGTACCGGTTTAGGGATTGCTCCAAATAAAATCAAGGAAGTATATGGAATTTTCAAAGCGTATGTAACACGCGTAGGAAGTGGTCCGTTCCCAACAGAACTTTTTGACGAGGATGGTGCAACTATGGCACGTGTAGGAAATGAATTTGGTTCAGTAACCGGAAGACAAAGACGTTGTGGCTGGTTAGACTTAGTAGCGCTTAAATATGCTGTTCAGGTGAATGGTGTAACACAATTGATGATGATGAAAGGTGATGTGCTTTCAGGATTTGAAACGTTGAAAGTATGTACGGAATACAATTATAAAGGAGAGAAAATTTCTCATTTCCCTTATAACATCGAGCCAGAAAATGTAACTCCAGTATATCAGGATTTCAAAGGATGGAAACAAGATTTGACTGGTATGACAACCTATGACGAATTACCGACAGAGTTGAAAGAATACATTGCATTCATTGAAAAAGAAGTGGAAGTTCCTATCAAAATTGTTTCTGTAGGTCCAGACAGAAAGCAAACTATTCTAAAATAAGATTACCAAACGCTCTGAAAATTCAGAGCGTTTTTTTATACTTTAGTAATCGAATAGCTAACCCATTTTCAGCTCACCATGATACCAAAACAAGAAAAATTTTTACAGTACGCAATTCTATTTGCTTGTTTTAGTATGCTTTTGTCTTGTAGGGAGGAGCAAGATATTACTTTAAGCACTGACAATCAAAAATACAGCATCAAAGGAAATAAAATATTGAAAGACAACCAACCCATTCAGTTGATTGGAACAAATTCATTTCAAGTTTTTGGGGCAAATGACCTAAAAATGAGTAGTTGGAATATGGACATAGCGCGGGAATTTATAGGGAATGTTCAAGAACAACCCTTAACCGGTATGCCTATAAAAGACAGTAATGGTTCTTTTTTACATTCATTACAAAGTATTGTGGATGGAAATCGAAAAAATAACAGAATTACTATTTTATGCGGTTTTGGTTGGGACGGAAAAAACGAAACAGAATTTACAGGCAAAAGTCCTTCAAAAACCATTTGGTGGAAACCCTATAAAGAAAAACTACAAGAATGGGCGTTGCATTTTAAAAATCAACCAGATGTATGGATCGAAGTATGGAATGAGCCCTACAGATTTGACAGAGCTGATGGTTATACTGATGAAGTCTGGGAAAAAGACATGACAGAACTTGTTGCCATTATTAGAATTACAGGCAATCCCTCTATAATTCTTATACCTTGTGCTGAACAAGGACAAGACGAAAGTGTTTTGCTAAAAAAAGGGAATTCTTTTCTACAAAAAAATTCTAATATTGTCTTTGATATTCACGCTTATGAAAAATGGTTATTAGATAGTGAAACTGCAATAGACAATAGGCTGGATTTATTAAAACAGCAAAAATTACCAGTCCTTTTTGGAGAAACAGCACCTATGAATGCAGGGATTTTAATGGACCCTCGCTATTTTCTTAATGCTGTATACAATAGAGGATTTTCTGTATGTGCATGGGTATGGAAATACGATAAAAATGACCAAGATGCACTGCTCACTGCTGATGGTACTCCTAATGATACCAACAATAACAACTGGGGCTCCACGTATAAAAACTTAGCTGCTAAACCTCGAAATCCTTAAAAATATTATTACAAAATAAAATGAAAAATCCAACTATCAAAATACAAAAAACCGAATTGCTATCAGACAATTGGTATATATTAAACAAAGTAACTTTTGACTATCAAAAAAAAGACGAATCTTGGATTACGCAAAAAAGAGAAGTTTATGATAGAGGAAACGGTGCTGCAATTTTGCTTTATAATACACAGCAAAAAACAGTTATTCTAACACGTCAGTTTCGTTTACCTACATACCTTAACGGAAATGAAACTGGAATGATGATTGAGGTTTGCGCCGGACTTTTGGACGCAGACAATCCAGAGCAATGCATCATAAGAGAAACGGAAGAAGAAACTGGATACCGAATTTCTAAAGTAAAAAAAGTAATGGAAACGTATATGTCTCCCGGTGCAGTAACCGAAATATTATATTTATTTGTTGGTGAATACGATGAATCTATGAAAGTGAGTGACGGTGGCGGAGTGGAACATGAAGAAGAAAATATTGACGTAATGGAAATGACTTATGACGAAGCATATGCTATGATTGAATCTGGTCAAATGCAAGACGCAAAGACGATTTTGTTATTACAATATGCCAAAATTCATAATTTGGTTCAATGAATAATACGACTAAAGGAATTTTATTTGCCTTATTCGCTACCTTGCTATGGTCCGTAAATATGGTAATTGCAAGTGGTATCAAAGGTCATATTCCTCCTGTCGGATTGGCTTTTTGGCGCTGGACTGTTGCTTGCATCGTTTTGGCTCCATTTGCCATAAAAAGTACGATTAAAAGTTTCGAAATTATAAAAACAAACATTCGGTATCTTACGCTTACAGCAGTATTGGGCATCACTATTTTTAATACGCTGATATACTTTGCAGGAAGAACAACAAGTGCAGTCAACTTATCGTTAATTGCCATTTCGATTCCGTTATTTATTGTTGTTCTCTCCAGAATTATTTTTAAAGAGAAAGTGTCCAATATAAAAATAGTGGGAATTGTAACAATAATCACTGGAGTTGTTGTGCTTATTTCCAAAGGTTCCTTACAAGCATTACTCCATATCAACTTCACTATTGGGGATTTATTAATGCTCGTGGCTTGCTTCTTTTTTGCTTATTACACCATATTAGTTCGCAAAAAACCAGATGAACTAAGCCCAAAAGTATTTTTGTTCAGTGTTTTTATAATTGGTACAATTTTACTGTTTCCGTTTTACATGTATGAACATGTCTATTACAAAAAAGTAATTTTTGACACCAAAACAGTCTTGGTAACTACCTATGTAGGCATCTGCGCTTCCTTAATTTCATTTTATTTATGGAACGAAGCCATTCGACTAATTGGGACGTCAAAAACAGCCTTGATTTACTATTTGATTCCCGTTTTCAGTGGAATTCTGGCGTATTTTTTTCTTAACCAAGCCATTTTACTAACGCAAATCATAAGCATGGGAATCATTATTTCCGGGTTATTAATTACCAATAAGAAGTAAAGCATTAAACTTTTGACGAAATAGAAAAGCAGAATGAAAATAAATTCATTCTGCTTTTTTATTTATGAAGTACTCTAAAAATTTACTATTTATTAGGTTGCGGAGTCATTCTTAAATACGGTTTTACTCTTTCGTATCCTTTTGGAAATTTAGTAGCGATATCTTCATCCTTAATCGAGGTCGAGATTACCACTTTATCACCATCTTTCCAGTTGGCAGGTGTTGCTACGCTGAATTTAGCTGTCAATTGCAAACTATCAACTACACGTAATATTTCGTCAAAATTTCTACCGGTCGATGCAGGATACGTCAACGTCAATTTTACTTTTTTGTCTGGTGCAATTATAAAAACTGAACGAACAGTGAAACTCTCACTTGCATTAGGATGAATCATATCGTATAATTCAGCAATATGCTTGTCTTCATCGGCAATTATTGGGAAATTTACAGTTGTATTTTGAGTTTCATTGATGTCTTTGATCCACTCCATGTGCGAATCTACTCCATCCACACTTAATGCAATTACTTTTACATTTCGTTTTTCAAATTCAGGATAATAATTCGCAACAGTTCCTAACTCAGTAGTGCAAACAGGTGTAAAATCAGCAGGATGGGAGAAAAGAACTCCCCAAGAATCTCCTAACCATTCATGAAATTTTATTTTTCCTTGTGACGTTTCTGCTTCAAAATCAGGAGCAATATCGCCTAATCGTAATGTTGCCATAGTAATTTAATTTATTGATTATTAACACTGTAAGGTATTGAAATAAAAGCAATAAAGCAGAAATCTAATCTTAAAATTGTACTAATGTTTATGAAAAACAGAAAGCAATCAGGAAACGAAATACCCTAGCCCTGATTGCCGCGGCATCTCCCGATTTAGAAAAACAAGGCTTTTTCAGCCGTAGTTTTTATTAATCGGGAATACAGTGCAGAGCAGGAAAAAAGCTCCTAAAAAGTAGTGTTATTTTTTCTTTAGATTTGGTAAAAAGAGCGCTATAATCCCTATCAAAGGCAAATACGCACAAATATAATAGACATACGTAATGCTGGTATGATCTGCAAGATTCCCTAATAAAGCGGAACCCAAACCACCCATTCCAAAGGCAAAACCATAGAAAAGACCGGAAACCATTCCGAGTTTTTTAGGCAATAATTCTTGTGCATAAACCAAGATTGCCGGAAACGCAGAGGAGATGATGATTCCAATTAAAACTGATAAAACACCTGTCCAAAACAAATCAACATACGGCAACAATAATGTGAAAGGCGCTGCTCCCAAGACAGAAAACCAAATCACGTATTTTCTTCCGAATTTATCGCCTATCGGTCCGCCAATTAACGTTCCAATAGCACAAGAAGCCAAAAATAAAACCAAATGAAATTGCGCCTCCTGCACCGATAATCCAAATTTTTCAATCAGGTAAAAAGTGAAATAACTGGACATACTGGCCATATAAAAAAATTTTGAAAATATCAAAACCAGCAAAATTCCCACTGAAATTATAATCTTCTTTTGGGACAAATTGGGCAAATCGATTACTGCTTTTTTGGCACTTCTCAAACTCAAATGGTTTTGATACCAAAGGGCAATTCTACTTAAGACAATCAATCCAATGATAGCAACAACCACGAACCAAATGATATAATATTGTGAATTTGGAACCACAATTAAAGCAACCAACAAAGGTCCGATTGCTGTTCCGGCATTGCCTCCCAGCTGAAAAATGGATTGTGCCAAACCACGCTTTCCGCCTGATGCCAAAAAGGAGATCCGGGACGCTTCAGGATGAAAAATAGAGGAACCAATTCCGACCAAAACTACCGAAACTATAATCATTTCAAAACTGGAAGCATAGGATAAAAATACGATTCCCGACAAGGTAAACAGCATGCCGAAAATTTGGGAAAAGGGCTTTGGTCTTTTATCGGTATATAAACCAACCAAAGGTTGCAATATCGAAGCCGCCAGTTGATAAGCCAAGGTGATTAATCCGATTTGTGTAAAAGTTAAATTGAAATTTTCCCTTAAAATAGGATACGCTGCCGGAATTACGGCTTGCAATAAATCATTCAATAAATGGGCGAACGCTATAGAAAATAATATGGAATATACGGTTTGCTGCGCAATAGGAGTTGTGTCTGGTTTTGATGTAGTATCAAGAGATGCATTCATATTTTATAAAACTTTATTACTAATTATTGATTCAGATTCAGGCTTTAAAATTTAAACATACTGAACCACAAAATACCAAAACAACAAGGTGACAAACGATAATGGAATTCCAAAACCAATCATCATACTGCTTAATCGGGGTTTTAAACCGTGGGTAGATGCTAAAATAGATGCGGTAATCATTGGCGCCATAGCTGACTCCATTATGGCAACTTGGATAATTTTAGAGTGCTGTTGCAAAATTACGACATACAACACGTAAATGAGAGCCGGAGTTAAAATTAATTTATACAAAAGCCCCAATCCTAAAAACTTCCAATGCTGGCTTTTTCGTTCAAAACGCAGTTGTAAACCGACCGAAAGCAATGCCAAAGGTGTCACTCCACTTCCCAGTTTTTGGAATAAAAGCTGCACGTATTCATGGAAATCGACATTAAGAATATTCATCAAACAAGCAATCAAAAAAGTTATGAATGGAGGAAAAAGAAGAATTTTTTTTGCGATTTGAAAACCATTTAGGTTGCCACTGGAGTATAAAGTTGCCACAAGAATTCCTAAAGTAGAAAGTACCACAAAAGAACCGGGTTGATCCACCAGAATTGCTGTTTTCAAACCTTCTTCTCCGTATAATGCTTCAATTATTGGAAAACCTAAAAAGGAAGTATTCCCCAAACCGGCCGTTAAAATTAAACAACCAATAAGTTTTTTAGACCATCCCAACCTATTGCCTAAAAAACTAAAAAATAAATAGGAAACAACAAAACCAATCCAAGCAACTCCAATTGGAAATAACAATTCATTACTCCATTTTATTTTTGGAATATAATACAAGGCCAAAGCCGGAAGACAGATATAAATAACAATCTTGTTCAACAGCTTGTAAATTGTTACAGGAAAGCCTTTTATATTTTGGAATACAATTCCAAGGAATAGGAAAACAAAGATTAGGATGAAATTAGTCATAGTTTAATTTGATTACAAAAATACCACTTAAATTTATTTTGAGAAGTAGAAAATCCTGCTTTAGATGCTACAATAAGTTAAAAAAGGAACAATAATTGGAAATTACAATTTTAGACGTATATTTGTAATATATTTTATTACAGTATGATTTCAGGTAAATTTGCAATAACAATACATATCCTAACCTTACTCACTAAATTCCCAGACGAATTTTTATCCTCTGAATTTATTGCGGGTAGCGTGAACTTACATCCTGTTTTGGTAAGAAAAGAAATTGCGAACCTGAAAAAAAATAATATTGTGGAAAGCAAAGAAGGCAAAAACGGAGGAACAAAATTATTAAAATCGGCATCAGATATTTCATTAGACACCATATTCAAAATGACTTTTGATACTGTGACCTTAGGTTTTTCAAAAAACGAACCTAATCCAAAATGCCCTGTCGGAAAAAAAATAAATAAGAACTTAGAAGATTTATATGAAAATATCAATGAGAAAATCAGCTTACAATTAAGCGGCATTACATTGGAAAATTTTTCTAATCAATTTTAAAACTATTTTTTTATATAAAACTGTAACATTTTTTATTACTTTTAAATACACATAATTATGAAAATCGCAATTATCGGAGCCACAGGATTTGTAGGTTCAGCAATTTTAAATGAATTGGCAAGTCGCAATCATGAAATAACGGCTCTAGCCCGAAATCCTAAAAATAATGGAAACGCAGCTATAAAATGGGGAAAAGCAGACATCAACAACGTTGAAGAACTGTCTAAAATTATTGCTGGAAATGATGTGATTGTAAACGCTTTCAGCGCAGGTTGGACCAATCCAAATTTATATACCGATTTCCTAGAAGGTTCAAAAGCGATTCAAGAAGCTGTTAAAAAATCCGGTGTAAAACGTTTTATTACCATTGGCGGTGGCGGAAGTTTGTTTGTTGCTCCTAATTTGCAAGCAGTAGACACACCCGATTTCCCAAAAGAATATTATACAGGAGCAACTGCCGCAAGAGATTATTTGAATATTATTAAAGACGAAAAAGAGTTGGATTGGGCATTTTTCAGTCCGGCTCTTGAAATGCATCAAGGCATCACTACAGGAAGAACCGGTAAATACCGCCTTGGATTAGAAAATCCTGTTTTTGATGAAAATCAGAGAAGTATTTTATCCGTTGAAGATGCAGCAGTAGTTATCGCAGATGAAGTTGAAACCCCAAAACACCATCAGGTTCGTTTTACAGCAGCGTATTAATTCTATATATTTTCTAAAATAAAACAGTTTCATAAGGCCGTTGCTTTTTGAAACTGTTTTTGTTTTCACTACTTTTACTATTCTAAAAAATAGTTTTGCCAAATAAAAAATACCATCCAAGCGCATTAAACGAAAAACCCGGAATTTCTGCTCCAGAAATTATCAGCGCTGTTGCTGTTGGGAATATTCAGCAATTTAGAAAAATACAACCGTCGGCAAAAGAGCTGGTTGAAGGAATTTTAAACGAAAATATTACTGCACTGAGTCGTGCCATTACTTTAGTCGAAAGTACGAATATCAATCATTTGGCGAAAGCCAATGAAGTAATAAATGCCTGCTTACCTTACGCAAATAAATCTGTCAGGATAGGAATTACTGGCGTTCCTGGAGTTGGAAAAAGTACCTTTATTGAAGCTTTTGGAAAATACCTGACTGGTTTAGGAAAAAAAGTAGCGGTACTTGCCGTTGATCCCAGCAGCACGATTTCGCATGGAAGTATTTTGGGTGATAAAACCCGAATGGAAGAACTGGTTAAAGACAAAAATGCTTTTATTCGTCCATCGGCTTCGGGGGAAACCTTAGGTGGTGTAGCTCGAAAAACCCGAGAGACCATTACGCTTTGTGAGGCTGCCGGTTTTGATACCATCATTATTGAAACGGTTGGTGTAGGCCAAAGTGAAACCGCAGTGCACAGCATGGTTGATTTTTTCTTGCTGTTAAAAATATCTGGCGCCGGTGACGAATTGCAAGGCATCAAACGTGGTATCATGGAAATGGCAGATGCTATTGTCATCAATAAAGCCGATGGTGATAATATTAAAAGAGCCAACCTTGCCAAAATGGAATTTAATAGAGCATTGCATCTTTTCCCTGCCAAAAAATCAGGTTGGACGCCCACAACCGCAGCCTGCAGCGCCATTACCCATGAAGGAATATCTGATGTTTTGGAAACCATTTTGAAATTCCTGGAACTGACACAAGGCAATAATTATTTCTTTGAAAAACGTAAAGAACAAAATCAATATTGGATGCTGGAAACCATAAACGAGCAATTGAAAACTAATTTTTACAATAACCCGGAAATTCAAAAATCACTGGAATCAACTAAAAAAGCGGTGCAAAATGATGAAATTTCACCCTTTGCAGCCGCTCAAAAATTATTAGAAAAGTATTTTAAAAAATAAACCTACTCTTTTTCGTAGCGTTCCATTTCACGATCATAAAACTCATTGGCAAGAACGATCAATCCTTCCATTTCAGCATTTAATTCTGCCTCGTCTAGATCTTCAGCTTCTTCCATAAACTCCACCTCATCATCTTTAAGATTAATTATAAATCTTGGGTAATCAAGGTGTATGATGAAAATGTCTTCGGGAAAATCAGTATTGTCGCCAAGTAAAAATTTTGGTAATTCCATGAATTAAATATTTAAGTAATTTATTATTTTATTTATTATCGTTTTGCATCACCAACTTTCTTGTCAATTTCGCAAAGCGAATATACAAAAATAAAGCGGCAGCTGTTAAACCTGCCAGAAGTCCGATCCAGATTCCAACAGCTTTCAGTTCTGTGTATTTTCCTAAATAATAGGAAATAGGAAAACCAATAACCCAATAGGCCACAAAGGTAATGTACATGGGTATTTTTACGTCTTGCAAACCGCGTAACGCTCCTAAAACCACAACTTGAATTCCATCCGATATTTGAAAAATAGCTGCAATCAATAGTAATTTTGAAGTGATTAAGATAATTTCTTCATTATCCAACATTTGAGTCGAATCGCTCATATTCAAGAATAAATGCGGTAAAAAATTATGAAACACGACAAAGATAATTGCGAAGAAAGTTTCTAATATAATTGCCAAAAGAAAAATAGATCTTGCAACGACAATCAAATTTTTATAATCGTTCATTCCTTTAGTATGACTCACACGAATCATTGCCGTGACGCTTAAACCCATCGCAACCATAAAAGTGGAGGATGCCAGAATAAGTGCAATCTGATTGGCAGCCTGACTATTTTTCCCTAAAGAACCCGAAAGCCAAATAGCAGCCGTAAATAACGTTACTTCAAACAGCATTTGCATTGCTGACGGCATACCTAGATTTATGATTTTTTTTAAAATTGATTTTCGTATTTCTTTAAAACTGAAATTCTTAAAATATTTTTTCAATGCCGAATTTTGTTTCATCAAGTAATGCATGAAGACCACCATCATTATTCTGGACAAAACCGTTCCAAGTGCAGCACCCAGAATTCCTAATTTTGGAAAAATCCAAATTCCGTAAATCAAAACATAATTAAAGAAGATGTGTACCACATTTGCCATAAAAATAGCATACATCGAATATTTAGTTTTGGCTAAACCATCCGCAAATTGTTTGTAACCCTGGTATATAATCACTGGAATCAATGAAAACGCCACCCAATCTATATATGGAGCGGCCATATCAGCCACTTCTTTGGGTTGGTGCATCATGTACATAATTTGTTTGGCCAGCACAGTCATAATAAACAATGCAACTCCTAAAACCGTACATAAAAGCAATCCGTGGTGGAAAGTAGTGCGGATTTTTTGATCATTATTTTCGGCATCCGCTTCCGCAACTAATGGAGTAATTGCCGTAGAAAAACCTATTCCTAGAGACATTGCTATAAAAATAAAACTATTTCCAAGCGATACGGCCGCTAACTCAGTAGAACCTAACTTGCCTACCATGAAATTATCAACTATTCCTATTAGTGTATGTCCCAACATTCCCAAAATTACAGGATATGCTAATTTAATATTATAAGAAAACTCTTTGAAGTATTTTGAAAAATTCACTTTTGCCTTTTTTTGGGCAAATATAATTAGAAGCATTGAATTGTGATAATACTATTGCATTTTAAAGAATTGTTTTTTTTAGCTGAGGTACACAAAACAAGGAATTCTATAACAAATGGACTTAATTCTATAACTTTTTAAATACTTGAGGACTTACTTTTGCACCGTTGTTTTAGCAAACAAAACCCCTAAAAACAACAAAAATATTAAAAAATACAATTATGAAAATCGCAGGAAAAATTAAATTCGTATTAGCACTTACAATCTCAATGATGTTTGCTAGTAATGTAAAAGCTCAAGAAACAAATAAAACAACAAATTACGATCAAGGATTCCGTTTAGGATTTGGTGCAAATGCAGGATATTCAGTTAATGATCCTTACAAATTATCACTTGGTGCAGATGTAAGAGGACAATATGATTTATCAAAAATATACTCATTGACTTTGACTACAGGTTACACTAATTTATTTGTAAGCAAAGCTGATGCTTTTCCTGGTCAAACAGAAGGAAAAGATTTAGGTATCATCCCAGCCAAAGCGGGTTTCAAAGCTTTTATTTGGGAAGACCAATTTTACGTTATGGGAGAAGCTGGTGCAGCATTTGCAGTAAGCAATGTGGACAATACTAGAGACAAAACTTCTTTATTGTTATCTCCAAGTATCGGGTATGCTACTAAATACATAGATATTTCTTTGAACTATACACACTATAATCATTTTGATCGTTTAAACAGTAACGGTTCTCTTGGTAGAGGAGTTGGACAAGTAGGTGTTCGTTTAGCTTATGGTTTCAAACTATAAATCACCAATAATATTATTAAAAAATGCGCTGAAATTCAGCGCATTTTTTTTGTCTATTCTTTTTTCAGGATGTCTTTATACATCTCAAAATTAGCTTTTACTTTTTCATCTAACTGCGGCTCTTTGATATCTGTATATTTTTGCATTTCTTCCCAGATAATTTTGGCCACAACATAACGCGCCATTTCTTTATCATCAGCAGGAATAATATACCACGGAGCATTTTTAGTGGCCGTTTTATTAATTGCCTCCTCATAATACTGCATGTATTCATCCCAATGTTCACGTTCCGTTAAATCTCCAGGCGAAAATTTCCAATGGTGTTCCACTTCTTCCAATCTTCGCAATAAGCGTTTGCGTTGCTCTTCCTTACTCAGGTGAAAATAAAATTTCAAAACAATAGTTCCGTTTTGCGTGATGTGTTTTTCAAAATTATTGATTTGCTCCAAACGGTTTTCCCAAAATTGCGGCGTAATATCTTCTACTTTTTCAATTCCAGGCAAATTTTCATTCAAAATATATTCCGGATGGACGCGAGTAACTAAGACATTCTCATAATGTGTTCTATTAAATACTGCAAATTTCCCTTTTTCTGGCAAAGCCAAATAATGTCGCCATAAATAATCGTGTTCTAATTCCGTTGAATTGGGTGTTTTAAAACTATGCACCTCAACACCGCGCGGATTAAATTCCTCGAAAACTTCGCGAATCAGACTATCCTTTCCTGATGTGTCCATCCCTTGCAAACAAATCAAAACGCCGTATCGATTGTGCGCGTACATAACATCCTGCAACTCGCTCAATTTCGCCTGAACCTTATCCAATTTCTCCTCTTTGGCATCATCACTGGCTCCATTAAACAAGTTCGTTGGGATTTTGGCCAATTCAATTTTGCCAATCACTTTAAAATCATCGGGATTTATAGACTTCATAAGAAATATTTTATCTTTGTAAACTCAAATATAACAAATTAAAAGGAGCATTTTCCAGCTATCCGTTGCAATCTTTTATTATTTTAAAGAAAAATAATAAAAGGATTTCCTCTTCTATCTGGGCTAGGCATTCTTTTTCACAACAAATATTATGGAAAAATTCACACTCGAATTACTGTTTCAAATCATCGGCATTGGTTCTGCATCAGGACTTATTTATAAAGATAATTCCCTACTTATTATTGGTGACAACAGCGGTTTTCTTTATGAATACCACATGGATTCCAAATATTTAAAACGCCATCCTTTAGTGGAAAACCCTACAGAAAACACACTCAAAAAAGACAAAGCAGATTTTGAAGCCATAACCCATTTTGGAGACAGCTTGTATGTTTTTGGTTCCGGTTCCACCGAGAAAAGGAACAAAATGATACAAGTCAATTCTACTGATAAAAAGATAATCGCCACAAATGACCTCGCCGATTTGTATGCCGTCATGCAAAATTTCGGAATAATAAAACCCGAAGATTTCAACCTCGAAGGCGCCATCTATAACGGCGAAAGTTGGTTTTTATTAAATCGTGGCAACGGAAGTTCCAATAAAAATGTCCTTTTCACCATCGAAGGAAAAAACCTCACTAACGATTTCACTATTCTCTCAAACGACTACAAACTCCCAAAAATAAAAGGAGTACGCAGTAGTTTTACCGATGGAATTATAGTCGGAGACAGTATTTATTTTTTAGCGACAGCCGAAGATACCGAATCAACGTATGATGATGGCGAAGTTTTAGGGAGTTTTATTGGGAGCATTAACCTGAAAACTATGAAAATCGATTTTACCCAAAAAATTAGCAGTTCTCATAAATTTGAAGGATTGACTTTATACACCAATTCAAAGGACAAAATCGAATTCTTACTTTGTGAAGACAAAGACACCGAAGTCTTGGAAACAGATATTTACAAATTGACAATCGACTTAATTTAAAATGACCGACTATTTAAAAACAACTAAAAAATCAGTCCTAATTGGTGGGATTTTATTTTTACTACTAATTCTATTTACTGTTGCAGCATCATTTCCATTATTAGAGTACACTAATTTTAGTAAACAAATAACATTTTTTATCTCCAGATTAGCTATTTGGGTTTGTCTGTTATTACTGTATATGTATTCCATTAAAATCGAAAGACAGCCTTTTCTATTATGGCCTGAAGAAAAATATTCGCTGAAATTTTTTATTAAATCGGTAATTAAACTAATGTTTTCTCTTTTTCTGACAATGCTCGTTGTATATTTTATTTTTAAAATAACTGATTCAAATATTGACAGTAAAACGATGAACGAAATCATGAATCTTTTTAAAAACAATATTTTTTTAATCCTATTTACATCAATAACTGCTGGTGTTACGGAAGAATTAATTTTTAGAGGATACCTAGTTCCCAGATTAGAAATACTACTAAAAAACACTCATGTAGCAATCCTTACATCAAGTATTCTTTTCGGGCTTATACATTATAGCTACGGAACTCTAATACAAATAATTGGTCCCGTTTTTATGGGAATTATATTTGCCCTGCACTATCAAAAATACAAAAACATTAAAATTTTAATAATGTGCCATTTCTTATGGGATTTATTAGCTCTACTCAACAAAACATCGCAATTGTAGTAATATAAAATTATACTTTTTTTCACACTGTGATTTCTTTAAAAAAAAGTGAATAGTTTAACTTTGCTTGCAACATATAAAATTGATCAAAATGACAGATTTAAAAAATAAAAATGCCCTAATCACAGGCGCAGGAAAAGGAATTGGAAAAGCGATTGCTTTGGCATTAGCCAAAGAAGGCGTAAATGTGATTTTGGTAGCACGAACTCAGGAAGAAATAGACAGTGTAGCGGCAAAAGTGCGTTCTTTGAGAGTAAAAGCGATGGCAATAACCGCCGATGTTGCTGATATCAATTCGGTAAACGCTGCCGTTGCCAAAGCATTGGCTGAATTTGGAACCATTGATATTTTAATCAACAATGCTGGAATAGCCGCTTTTGGAAAATTCTTAGAATTAGAACCAACGGATTGGGAACGCATCATCCACGTAAACTTAATGGGAACGTATTATGTAACCCGTGCCGTTTTGCCAAATATGATCGAAAGACAAACGGGTGATATCATCAACATTTCTTCCACAGCCGGATTAAGCGGAAATGCGTTAACGAGCGCCTATAGCGCTTCTAAATTTGCCGTTTTAGGATTAACGGAATCATTGATGCAAGAAGTTCGCAAACATAATATTCGTGTGACTGCATTAACTCCGAGTACTGTTGCTACTGACATGGCCAAAGAATTAAAATTGACAGATGGCAACCCAGAAACCGTAATGCAGGCAGAAGATATGGCCGAATTAATCATTGCGCAACTGAAACTAAACCGACGCGTTTTCATCAAAAACAGTAGTATTTGGTCTACGAATCCTTAAAATTTTCAACATATAAGTCATCAAAGTTTTTTAAACCATTAAGGGATTAAGTTCATTAAGTGTAAAACTTAATGAACTTAATCCCTTAATGGTTTTTGATCTTTTGCTTATATGACTTATATGTTTAATAATTACACCAAAGCTGAAACAAAATCCATTCGCACACTTCCATCTTCATCAATTTTAGTCAAATTAATGTCATGTAAGGTATTTACTAATTCGGGATTCCAAGGTGTTTTTACTTTTACGTAATTCTCGGTAAAACCGTGAATGTACCCTTCTTTATTTTCACTTTCGAATAAAACAGTTCTATTACTTCCCAATTGACTTTCGTAAAAAGCACGTCGTTTTTTTACGGACAAACCGCGTAACATTTTGCTGCGTTTTGCACGAACATTAGCAGGAACAACTCCTTCCATTGCAGCTGCTTCGGTATTATCTCGTTCTGAATACGTAAATACGTGTAAATACGAAATATTCATTTCATTCAAGAAATGGTACGTTTCAAGGAAATGCTCATCTGTTTCACCTGGAAAACCTACAATTACATCCACACCAATACAAGCGTGCGGCATTACTTCCCGTATTTTATTTACGCGTTCCGTATATACTTCCCGTTGGTAACGGCGTTTCATTAATTTCAAAATTTCATTGCTTCCAGATTGCAACGGAATGTGAAAATGCGGTACAAAAGTTCTACTTTTCGATACAAATTCTATCGTTTCATTTTTCAATAAATTCGGTTCAATGGATGAAATTCGCAATCTTTCGATTCCTTCTACTTTGTCTAATTCCTGAACTAATTCTAAAAAGGTATGTTCGTGTTTTTTATTTCCAAATTCTCCTTTTCCGTAATCCCCAATATTTACTCCGGTAAGAACAATTTCCTTAATATTTTGTTTCGAAATTTCTGAAGCGTTTTTCAGTACATTTTCCAGTTCATCACTTCTCGAAATCCCTCTTGCTAGCGGAATCGTGCAATAGGTACATTTGTAATCGCAACCATCTTGTACTTTCAAGAAAGCACGAGTTCTGTCCCCTATCGAATAGCTTCCAACATAAAAATCAGCTTCGGCAATTTCGCAGGAATGTACTTCGCCAAAATCATTTTTAGACAAATCATTGATATAATCAGCCAATTTAAATTTTTCAGTTGCACCAAGAACTAAATCCACTCCATCAACGTTTGCTAATTCTTCCGGCTTCAATTGCGCATAACAACCCACCGCCGCGACAAATGCTTTATCATTTAATTTCATTGCTTTTCGCACGACTTGCTTGAACTGTTTATCAGCATTTTCAGTAACGGAACACGTATTAATCACATACATATCAGCCACTTCTTCAAAATCAACGCGGTCAAATCCTTCGTCTTGTAAGTTACGGGCAATGGTTGAAGTCTCTGAGAAGTTTAGTTTACAGCCTAAGGTGTAAAAGGCTACTTTTTTTCTGTTTTCCATAAGATAACTCAATTAATGAAATCGTTGTCAAAAAATTGAGGTTGCAAATTTACGAACAAATCCATTAAAACATTAGATTATCTCCATTTTTAAGAAACACTTTAATTAAGATTTATTTACTCCGTCACATAACGGCAGACAAACTACTTATCTTTGAAAAATAAATCACATCATTATGTCAAAATTAATCTATTTTAAAAGGTATTTGTACGTTATAGACCGCTTGAGAAGCAGACCTAGTAGTTTTACTGAATTGCAAGATCATGTGATGCATAAACTACAACAAGACGATATTGATACGACTTTTGAATATGCCATACGTACTTTTGAACGCGATAAAAAAGATATTAAAACTCTTTTTGGAATAGTTATTCAATACAACCGAAAAGACAAAACCTATACTATTGATGAAGAAGAATTAGAAGACCAATCCGTGACACGAATGATTGATGCCTTTTCGATACATCATGCACTTAAAGAAGGAGATAAACTCTCGCCTAGTGTGTTTCTTGAAAAACGAAAATCATTAGGAACCGAACACATCCACGGGATTATTCATGCTATACAAAACCGCACTATTTTAAAATTTACACATCAAAAACATTGGGATGATTTTAGTACGCTACGGGAAGTAAAACCAATTGCCATAAAAGAATCGCAACAAAGATGGTATTTGGTTGCTTTGGATAAAAAAGATGAAACCGTAAAAACCTTTGGTTTAGACCGAATCTCTAACCTGAAAATTACCGACACCAAGTTCAAACCCATTGCCTATAACGTAGAAAAGGAGTTCCAACACGCTTTTGGAGTTGAAACTTATGAGGTTGCAGAAAAAGTGGTTTTGGAGTTTTCTAATAAACAGGGTAACTATATCAAAACATTTCCGTTGCACGAATCGCAACGCATTGTGGAAGAAAACGAAGATATTGTAATCATAGAAATTCTCATTCATACCACCAACGATATTAAAATGGAATTGTTGAAATACGGCTCGAATGTAAAAGTAATTGCTCCGTTTTCACTTCAAAACGACATCAAAAATAGAATTTCGGAAATGTCAAATCTTTATAAATAATTATGGAAAAAGAAGAATTTGTGAGCTTATTTTCAAAACGGATTGATAAGCTAGAGCGTACTTTTAAGGAAAAATTCCCTGATGGAATAGATGATAGAACAACAGCGACTATTCCGTTAGGTTTTATGAATCGATTAGTAATTGATGGTAGACTGTATAAGATAGAAATTTCAGGAATGAATATTACAAATAGTAATGAATAGCAATTAAATTTTATGAATTCTTTTACTTCCTTAGATTTTGAAACTGCAACGGGTTACAGGAATAGCATTTGCCAAGTTGGATTGGTTAGAGTAGAAAACGGAATCATTACCAAAGAAATCAATATACTGGTTCAGCCACCCGAGAATTATTATTGGAATCGCTTTACGGACATACACGGAACTGCTGCGAAGGACACTTTGAGCTCACCTACTTTCACCCAAGTTTGGCACCAAATCGCACCGTATATAGAAAACCAAAATGTAGTGGCGCACAATGGTTTTGGCTTTGACTTTCCAGTTTTGACCAAAACACTCGACTACTATAATTTACCAATTCCTGACTATAATAAATTTTGTACTTATAAGATTTATAAGACGAATTTAACTACCTTGTGCCAAGAACATAATATTCCACTTAATCATCACGATGCGCTTAGTGATGCAAAGGCATGTGCGGAGTTGTGAATGAGGAGGTTAATTGAAATTAAAAAATAAAATTTATGGAAAAAATAAAAAACCTTTTACAACAAGTTTCTATAATTCAAAAAAAATATGATGACATTGCTGAATACTCAGGTGAACATTACAATGTATTTGACATATTAGGAGTAAGAAGTGACGAGTTAAGTCATTCTTCAATTTTGACTAATTTACTCAATGCAAAAGGAAGACATGGTCAAAAAGATTTGTTTCTGAAACTATTTATAGAAACTGTAAAAAATGCTTTTGAAAATGATGAATCAAAAATGCAATTACTAAATAATTTCAATTCAGCAAACAGCAAAGCGGAAAAAGAAAAATTTGCAGGTAAAGTAAATTATGAAGCCGAACAAGGAGGAAGAATTGATATTATAATTAATGATGGTAGAAATAATATTATAATTGAAAATAAAGTTTATGCAGGAGATCAACCATTACAATTAGTTAGATACAATGAATATGATAAAAATGCCCCAATTCTATATTTAACATTAGACGGTAAGGAAGCTTCTGAAAATTCAAAAGGAACTTTACGAAACGGAAATGAATTTATTTGTATTTCTTATCAAATTGAAATTGTTAAATGGCTTGAAAAAAGTATCAAGGAAATGGCAAATAAACCGATTATTCGTGAAACCTTAAACCAATATTTATTTTTAATCAAAAGTTTAACTAACCAATCAAATAATAACAAGATGAGTGATGAAATTGTTGAAAGAATGAAAGAAAACATAAGTGAAAGCTTTGAAATTGCAAATAACATTAGGGCTTTAAAAAAGAAAATTTATAATGGTTTTATTGAATCTCTCAAAATCTCAAATGAATTAAAATTTGAAAATTGTGAAAACACCACATATTATGGCGTTGATGTTGTACTTGAAAACAAAAAAAGAATTAGTATTCTTTTTGGGAAAGACAGAAAAAATGATGATTTTGCTCAAGATGTTTCAATTGGATTTATGATTGATGAAAATTTTTCCGAAGAAATTAAAAATAAGTATCGAAACAATGGATTTACTGTTAATGAATGGGTATATAAAAGATTTTCAACTTATACTGATAATAGTTATAATTGGACTAATAATATTGCTTTTTGGGAAGATATTAAAAAAGGAACTTACAGCCTTTTTTATAAGGATATAAAAGAAATTATTCAAGAGATTATTGAAATTGAAAAAATTAATTAAAAATAAAAAAACATACTCAAAAACGACACTCCCACTCGAGTGTCGTTTTTTTATACATAAAAAAAAACACTCCGCCATCCTTTGTCCTAATCGCCTTCTAATTTCGTCTTCTGGTAAAGCCGAAAACCACCAAGAGTAGGCATAATTTAAAATTAACTAAAATGGAATTTGCATACGATAGATTTGACATTTGTATTTTACTCGACAATTTAAAAAACGAAGTAATAAGTAAAACATTAGCCTATATGGTTGATTTTAAGGAACACGACAATCTTGTTGTGACTCCAAAACCGTATTCAATAGAAATCTCCAATGCTGATATATGTATTGCTGTTATCCTTTTTTCTGGTTTTGAAAAGGAATACGAAATTTTAAAAACTAAAAAAAATCATCATCTGGTTTCTTTTGATACGATGCTGAAATTATTCTTTGAATTTGAGAATATGCCCATAAAATACCTCGATTATATGGCTTTGTTTTTTATGTCTTTGTCAAGAACAGAGGATGCTAATGTAAAAGAGTTTTTGCACCTTAGAAATCCAAGCGCAAATGAAACAACATGTCATTTAAAAAAAGAATATTTTCTCAAAGGTGTAGTATGGAATTATGACTTGTTTTCCTTGCTTTATAAAAAAAGTAAGGTGAATTCAAATTGTCAAAAAACAAAAAATCAGTTTACAACCTCAATGATTCTTGATAGTTATCCTGCAGCTTTTTATGAGTATAATCTAAAAAATATTAACTCCTATTTTGTAAAAGAATTTGTTAAAAACCGAAACCTTTTATTCAAGAAAGAAATACAATCGGAATACGGTAATAACACACCATTATTTGTTGGTTTTGCGGTTTTTTCGGGTAGAAATCGAGCTAGAAAAGCTATCAAACTGGCACTTTCAACACCTTTACTAAATAATGCAATAACTGAGAAAACTAAAACTATTTTACTTCATATCTCATCACATGTAATCGAAATGAATTTAGATGAAATAGGTGTAATCAATGATATTATTCAAGAAAGAGTGGGAAATAAAGCTGACATTACTATGACAGTCTAGCGAAAATAAAAACCTAGGGAAATCTCTATCTGTTACTATTATGTTGTCTGAATTTAAATCTTCGGAAAAATAAATCTTAAAATAATTTACTACATCGATACTCTGCTCTTTTACAAAACAAAGTATCGGATAATAATTTTATCTTTTTGATTTAAATTCTAGTTCAAGATAAATCGTTTAATAACTTCTGCAACACCATGATTATTATTGGATGCTACAATAACATCTCCTTTATCTCTCAATTCAGGATCTACATTATCGACCCAAACTCCCAGTCCGGCATATTCAATCATGGTTAAATCATTTCCTGCGTTTCCAACAGCAATAATTTCACTTTGAAGTATACCCAGTTTTTCGGCTAAAAATTTGATACTGGCACCTTTATCAATTCCATTCTGCGCTACTTCAAGAAAGAAAGGCTTTGACATGCTGACACTAAGATGTGGCATTGCGACTTTCAAGTCTCTTTCTACTTCTTTTAAATATCCAGGCTCTTCTAACAAAATACATTTCACAGCTGAAGATTGGACTTCATCTTTAAAACTTACAACTTTATTATGTTCTAAACCCGTAATATTTTTTTCTATTTCAATATATTCAGAATCCGTTTCACTTACAATTTTCCCATTAACGTAAGTAATAATGTGTGTCTTACTTTTTAAACTGTAATCATACAATTCATGGATTTGTTGTTGAGTTAATGTTTGCTCAAAAATCACTTTATCTTCCTTCAAATCTGTAATAACAGCTCCGTTATAGGATATCATATAAGAATTATCCAATTGTAATTCTTTGGCGTAAGCAATCATTGCTGGAGTTGGTCTTCCGGATGCCAAAACGATATGAACACCCAATTCTCTTGCCTTAGACAACATTACTTTATTTTCGTTTGAAATGGTATGATCGTCGTTCAACAAAGTATCATCCATGTCCAAAACCAACATTTTATATTTCATTCTATTTTTTTTATTGTAAATGAATTAAATACTCATTCTGAATTCTTCAATAACAGGGTTTACTTTTGCAAACTCGGTTTCTTGAACGAACAATTCTACTGCTTGTCCCGAAGTTCCAAAACCTCCCAATCGAGCCGATTGTATATTATTTTTCAAAACGGTATCTACACCTATGGCTTCGATTCTCTGCTGTAACGCCATTGCTAAAATTTCACTTCCCGAAAACACTTTCATTAATCCCATTTCACTCTTTATTTAATTATTTTATACCGTTTTCTTCATCACCTTCTTGCTCCTCGAAGTCAACATTTTCATCTGCCTCCAAGTTTTCATCCTCTTCGAAATCTTCGTCTTCAACTTCATCCTCTTCTCCATCAAAATCGAATTCATAAGGCTCCTCTAACATTTTTTCAGCAAGAACTTCTATTCGTTCTGTGAATTGTTCCGAAAAAATAATACGTTGGGTTCTCACAATACTATTCGAAATACGCATGATTTTTGTTTCATGACGCAACTTCAAAATTGGGTCAGCATCATCAAGGATAAACATTTTCAATCGGTTTACGTTAAATCCAGCCGTGGTAAACATTTCGCTTAACTTATTTGGAGTCCCAATCAACACATCAATTCCGCTGGAAATATAATTTTTATCATATTCCATATCTCCTTTGTCATGAACACCATAAACTTCTAAATTAGAATTCTTTCCATATTTTTCAAAAAGAGATTCCATTTCTAACACTTTCGCTTTGTCTTCAACAATAATCAAAGCCCTTGGAGATTCTTCATTTGCACCTGCCAATCTCTGAATTACATTTAGCACAATTGTCGTTGATTTTCCGCTTCCTTTTGGTGCAATAATAATACAATCCGAACCACTTTTCAATGTCGAAAATGTTTCTTTTTGCATCGCATTGGCATCGGTCAAACCGTTTTCAATTAGGGCTTGTTGTAACTCTTCATTTATTTTTTTTAGTTTCATTTATTTTAGATTGAAAGATTAATTATTTAAAAATTAAAAGATTAAACTAGTGCCAAATCTTTAAATCATTACATTTTTAAATCATTAAATTAATTTTATTTTGATGCAAACAACTTCACATCATTCTCGGAAATTTCGCTTCCGCCAAGGATAATCAAGCGCTCCACAACATTTCTTAACTCACGTATATTTCCTGTCCAATCGTATTCTTTCAACAAGTTAATCGCTGCTGCAGAGAACTTTTTAACGGCATTCCCTTGCTCCGAAGCAATCTTGTCTGCAAAATGCGCAATCAACATCGGAATATCATCCCGTCTTTCGTTCAAAGCCGGAACTTTTATCAAAATTACAGCCAAACGATGGTATAAATCTTCACGGAATCGCCCTTCGGCAATTTCGACTTTCAAATCTTTATTGGTAGCTGCAACCACACGAACATCGACTTTGATGTCTTTGTCCGCTCCCACTCTGGTGATCATACTTTCCTGTAAAGCACGTAACACTTTGGCTTGCGCCGAAAGGCTCATATCACCAATTTCATCTAAGAAAATAGTCCCTTTATCCGCCGCTTCAAATTTTCCTGCGCGGTCTTTCACTGCCGATGTAAACGCTCCTTTTACGTGACCGAATAATTCACTTTCAATCAATTCAGATGGAATAGCAGCACAGTTTACTTCGATTAAAGGGAAATTCGCGCGCTCGCTCTTTTCGTGTAATTGATGGGCAACCAATTCTTTTCCGGTTCCGTTAGGTCCCGTGATTAAGACTCTGGCTTCGGTTTGTGCTACTTTCTCAATCATCACTTTGATGTGATTGATGGCTTCACTTTCACCAATCATTTCGTAATTCTTGCTGACTTTTTTCTTCAGAATTTTATTCTCAACTACGAGTTGTTTTTTGTCCAAAGCGTTTCGAACCGTATTCAACAACCGGTTTAAATCGGGTGGTTTTGAAATGTAATCAAACGCTCCCAAACGCATCGTATTGATTGCCGTTTCCATATCGCCATGACCGGAAATCATCACCATAGGAATTTCGGGTTTAATTTTTTTGACTGCTTCTAATACTTCAACACCATCCATTTTTGGCATTTTGATATCGCATAAAACCAAATCGTAATCGTTATTTTTTATTTTTTCAAAACCTGCAGCACCATCTTCCGCTTCTTCAACCTGATAGTTATCATTTTCTTCGGAGAGTATTTTTGTAAGTACTCTTCGAATTGCGGCTTCGTCTTCTATAATTAGTATTTTTGACATATTTTTATTTTTGTTTAGCCACCAAGACACAAAATTTTAATTTCAAATTAACAGACAACGTTTTTGAAAACTGATGCCCTAGCCCCGATTGATGTGGAAATCCTTTTTATTTTTTCTTTAAAAATAAAAAGATTACAATCTCGTCTTCAGGACGAGACGGGAAATAGCTCCATAAATTAATTAAGTTTTAACAAAGCTGAACCGAGCTTTATTTAATATTTCAACCAGCGGTACATTTCACTCCATGTTGGTTTTTTGCCGTACATCAGTATCCCTATTCGGTATATTTTTGCAGCAAACCAAACTACACAAAAGAAGCTTCCAAATAATAACGTTACAGATATTGCGATTTGCCACAAAGGTACGCCAAACGGAATTCGCATCAACATAACGATTGGCGAGGTGAGCGGAATCATTGAAAAAACAACCGCAACTGTGCCATGTGGATCATTGATAACTGTAAAAAAACCAACATAAACACTCAACATTAACGGCATAATGATTGGCAACAGAAATTGCTGTGAATCCGTTTGATTATCAACTGCAGCACCTATTGCCGCGTAAAATGAGCTGTAAAGAAAATAGCCGCCAATAAAATAAATCACAAATCCAATTAAGATACTTGCAATAGGTAAATTCCATAATTCCTTAATATACATTTGGGCAGTTCCGGTCATTTCTTGCTGTGCATTTTGCATCATTTCTGGTGAAACTCTGGCAGTAGGCCCCACATTTACTCCAAAAAACACAGAAGCTGCAAACATTAAAGACAGTCCGATTATTGCCCATATGAAGAATTGCAGCAATCCGGCTAATGAAGTTCCGATAATTTTTCCCATCATCAATTGAAATGGTTTCACTGAGGAAATTATGATTTCAACTATTCGGCTGGTTTTTTCTTCAATGACGCTTCGCATCACCATGTTTCCGTAGATGATTATAAACATCATAATGAGGTATCCAAATGCTCCACCGATACCGATTTTGATTTCGTTAAGTCCTTTGACACTCTCTTCACCGGATGCTTTTGTCAAACTGATATTCACTTTGGACTGGGCGTTTTTAATTGCCAGCGTATCTAAATGAGCTTTTTCTAAATTGTTTTTTGTCAATTTATTTGCAATTATATCCTGAATATTTTCAACGAATGACATACTTGGACTACTGTTTGAAATAAATTGGATTTTACTTTCGAAATCCTTGGAATTACTCGCTTTTGGGATATACAATAATCCTTCATAACTTTCATTTGTGATACTGTCTCTCAGGAATTTTAAATCTATTAGAGACAAATCAAGGTATTTGTATTCCTCATTTTTATTGTTCTGCGAAGCAAATTCCTTTATAAACATACCCGATTCATCATGAATAGCGATTCGTTTAGTTTCTGCTTTCATCGAACTTAAATACGCTACAAACGATGCTATTGCAACAAAAAGTAACGGACTTAAAAAAGTCATAACAATAAAGGATTTATTGCGAACCTTGGCTATAAACTCTCTTTTTATAATTAATGTTATTATAGACATTTTAGATGGTTAGATTATTTGACATTTTAGACTGTTAGAATTATAAACCTTTAGATTTCTAAAAGTCTAAGAAAGTCTATTGTGTTACTGTTTGAATAAAAATGTCATTGACACTTGGAATTTTTTCTACAAAATGTGTTACTTGTCCAGATTGCGTGAGGATATTCAATAATTCATTTGGTGTAGCATTTCCTAGTTGGATTTCCAGTTTTAATTCGCTGTTGAGTGATTTAAAGTTAGCTGGACCAACAGTAAATTTCTGCGTAATTGCGTACATCAATCCTTCTACATTCTCTGATAAAATACCCACTTCAAAACTATTGGTTTTAAATTGTCTTTTGACATCGTCCAGTTTCCCTTCAATAAGTTTATTGGATTTGTGAATCAAAGCGATATGATCACATAATTCTTCTACACTTTCCATACGGTGTGTCGAGAAAATTATGGTCGCTCCTTCTTCTCGCAACGCTAGAATTTCATCTTTTATAATATTGGCATTTACGGGATCAAAACCAGAAAAAGGTTCATCAAAAATCAACAGTTTAGGCTTGTGCAAAACGCAAACCACAAACTGAATTTTCTGTGCCATTCCCTTAGAAAGCTCTTGAATTTTCTTGTTCCACCAGCCTTGAATTTCTAATCTTTCGAACCAATACTCCAGTTGTTTTTTGGCTTCAGCCTTAGAAAGCCCTTTCATTTGAGCCAAATACAAGCATTGTTCTCCCACTTTCATTGTGTTGTACAATCCTCTTTCTTCGGGTAAATAGCCTATATATTGAACGTGTTTAGGTTGCAGTTTTTCACCATCCAAAATAATTTCACCGCTATCAGGCAATGTAATTTGATTTATGATTCGGATAAGTGATGTTTTTCCGGCTCCATTTGGACCTAAAAGTCCGTAGATACTTCCTTTTGGAACCGTTAATGAAACCTCGTTAAGTGCCACATAATCACCGTATTGCTTTACAACTTTATTCACTTCAAGAATGTTACTCATGCTTATTTTTTAATTGGTGTAAAAGTAAATAATTAGTATCGAAATACTTAGAATAGTTTCATATATGTAGCATTTAATTTTAAGTAGCATATATGTTATCGCCTTATGTTTATCGGTGTTTATCTCACAATATTTTATTTTCATCGGAGTTCGATGATTTTCAATTGTTTGCAACAAACAAATTGTTAGTGGCGATTTCATAAAAAACCCATCCTTATTTTAACAAGGATGGGGGGATATATTTTTTTGATTAGACGAGATAAATCGCGTCTCTAAGTTTTTTATTATGAAAACATATCTTTCACTTTCTCAAAAAATGATTTATCTGATTTTTCAGGATTTGGAATAAAATTCTCATCAGTTAGATTTTTTTCGAAAAACTGCTTTTGTTCTTTGTTCAGTGTCTTTGGAGTCCAAACATTTACATGCACCAATAAGTCTCCGTTTCCATATCCATTGATACTTGGAATTCCTTTTCCTTTTAATCTCAAAATTTTACCGGATTGAATTCCTTCTTCCAATTTGATTCTCACTTTTCCGTTTATAGCTTCGATGTCTTTCGAAATTCCAAGAACAGCTTCAGCAAAACTGATGTATAAATCGTAATGTAAATTCTCTCCTTCACGTTTCAAGAACTCATGCTCCAATTCTTCAATGGCGACAATCAAATCTCCCGGAATACTGTTTCCTGGGGCATCGTTTCCTTTATTAGAAACTTTCAATTGCATTCCGTCCACAACACCCGCAGGTATTTTTATAGAAACCGTTTCATCCTCAAGAATCATTCCTTGTGAATCTGCTTCTGATGGTTTTTTATCTAAAATTTGACCTGAACCACTACAAGTTGGACATGTAGAAGCTGATTGCATTCTGCCCAAAATTGTATTTGTAACGCGCATCACTTGTCCTTGACCATTACAAGTAGAACAAGTTTTATAGGATACTCCCGGTGCTTGAACTTTACGTTTTACTTTTACTTTTTTCTCCACTCCATTGGCAATTTCTTCCAATGTCAATTTTACTTTGATACGAAGGTTACTTCCTTTAGCACGACGAACTCCGCCGCCTCCTCCGCCTCCGAATCCACCAAAACCGCCTCCGAAGATATCACCAAACTGACTGAATATGTCATCCATATTCATTCCGCCTTGACCACCACCTCCGCCAAAACCACCAGAACCATCAAAAGCTTGATGTCCATATTGATCGTATTTTGCTTTTTTCTGAGGATCGCTTAATACTTCGTAAGCTTCAGCAGCTAATTTGAATTTATCCTCTGCCGATTTGTCTCCAGGATTTTTGTCAGGATGATATTGCAAAGCATTTTTTCGGTATGCTTTTTTGATTTCAGCAGCGTCAGCATTTTTTGAAATGCCTAATATTTCGTAAAAATCTTTTTTCATTTTTATTTTTTCTTTTGTAGAGACACACTGCAGTGCGAATCAATGCGTGATATAAATACGCGATTAATCGCGAATCTATTACTGCCCTATTACAACTTTTGGAAAACGAATAATTTTATCACCTAACTTATATCCTTTTTCAAGAACATCAACAATTTTACCTTTCATCTTTGGAGCAGGAATCTGAGTAATTGCTTCAGCAAAATCAGCATCAAATGCATCTCCAGCTTTAACCTCAACTTGCTCTAAACCTTTAGAAACTAAAGCACTTTTTAATTTTTCGTGGATAAGCTCTACTCCTTTAGTCAACAATTCGTCATCCGATTTGTTAATTTCAACCAAAGCTCTGTCAAAATCATCTAATACAGGTAACATTGCTAATAAAACTTCCTGATTAGCCGTCTTGAATAATTCAATACGCTCTTTAGTAGTTCTACGTTTGTAATTTTCGAATTCAGCAAATAATCGTAAATATTTATCTTTTTCTTTGGCTAAGTCTTGCGTCAATTGCTCTTCTACACTTAATTCCTCAATAATCATTTGCTCCCCATTGGCATTATTTTCTAATGTCGTTTCATCTAATTCTTGATCGATTTCTGTATTTTCAGTAGTCATAGTACTAGTGTTTTTAAAAATATTCTTAAACTTCATTTTTATTCCTTTTTGGATTGCAAAAGTACTGCCAATTCTTTTAAAATGTCAAATTGTCATCTTTTTGCTGATTTGACTTTTCTTCTCAACATAACTACTGTAGACTTAAAATTTTAAGTTTATTTTAAGATTATCTTAGCAATCTTTATTTAGCTTTGTTGCAACTTTTTATTTAGAACACTTTTAAAAGATAAAAAACCAAAGGTTCTATTCTAAACAATTATTAATTCACCATTATTTTATATTAAAAAAGCTTCGTTTACCAAAACGAAGCTTTTTTTCTGCTTTTAAATTTAAGAATCTGACAATGCTTGTTTTACACCTTCAAAATCTAATGGAAGCTGTTCGCCCGTCATTAGATTTTTGAGAGAAAAAGTATTAGAAGCCAATTCCTGCTCTCCTACAATTACAGCAAATGGAATCCCTCTTTTATCCGCATGTTGAAACTGCTTGGCTACTTTCGCATTATCAGGATACATTTCAACTTTAATGCCTGCATTCCTTAATTCTTTTATTGCTTTCATCGCATAAAAAGCTTCGTTTTCACCATAATTGATAAAAAGCGCTTTGGAAGTTGCCGTTACAGTTTCCGGAAATAAATTCAGTTCTTCTACAACCAAATAAATTCGGTCTAATCCAAAAGAAATTCCCACGCCACTCATGTTTTTCAATCCGAAAATTCCTGTCAAATCATCGTACCTTCCGCCACCGCCGATGGAACCCATTGCAACTGATTTTGGCGGAGCCACTTCAAAAATAGCGCCTGTATAATAATTTAACCCTCTAGCCAAGGTTACATCCAAGTCTAAAATTGATGTCGATAAACCAAGATTAGCAACATTATCACAAATAAAACGCAATTCATCCACGCCTTTCATTCCTTCAGTGGACTCCGAAAGCAAAATCGCAAGCTGGTTTATTTTCTCCGAAATAGTTCCTGTGAAATTAAACAACGGCTGAACTTTCAGAATCGCATCCTCTGAAATTCCTTTCTCAATCATTTCTTTTTTCACGCCATCCTCGCCTATTTTGTCGAGTTTATCCAACGCTACCGTGAAATCTATTAATTTATCTGATGCACCGATTACTTCCGCAATCCCGGATAATATTTTTCTGTTATTTATTTTGATAGTTACACCTTCTAAACTCAAAGCTGAAAAAACGGTATCGTATAATTGTACCAATTCTACTTCTTGCCACAACGATTTAGAACCTACCACATCCGCATCACATTGAAAAAATTCTCTGAAACGGCCTTTTTGCGGACGATCTGCTCTCCAAACCGGTTGAATCTGATATCTTTTGAACGGGAATTCAATTTCATTTTGGTGTTGTACCACATAACGCGCAAACGGAACGGTTAAATCATAACGCAATGCTTTCTCCGATATACTTGCCGTCAGTTTTGTGCTGTCTTTATTTTCCAGGTGCGTTACATTGGCTTTCGCCAAATAATCTCCGGAATTTAATATTTTGAAAATCAAACGATCGCCTTCTTCCCCGTATTTTCCCATTAGGGTTTCAGAGTTTTCGAATGATGGTGTTTCTATGGGTTGGAATCCGAATTTCTCGAAGTTGCTTTTTATAATCTGGATGATATAGTGACGTTTTGCCACCTCAGTTGGTGAAAAATCTCTTGTTCCTTTTGGGATGCTCGGTTTTGATGCCATTTTAATTAATTACAAATTACGAAATACGAATTTCAAAAACAAAATCGATTTATTCAAAATCGTAATGGATACTTTGAAAATCGTAATTCTCTCTGCAAATATCCTGATTTTAAAATAAAAAAAATTAGAAATTTCCAATTATCTCAAATTCCTTCTTTTGATCTTTATTGTCAGAAACTCGTTTCAAAAAATCTTTAAGCTCATTAGTCAAAGGCAATTGATTTTGATTGTTCCAAAAAGTTGCCGAGTAAGGAAATTTAGCTTTAAAAACATCCTTGTCAACAGCAAAATTGGATTCCACTTTTTCATTAGTAATAGAATTGGTTGTAAAATAATCCATTGTTAAGTTGTAATTAAATGACTCATCGCTATTTTTATCAGCCAATACTTCTACTTGTGCATTCAGTTTTGCTAAATTGAGGTAATATTTATTTAATGTATTGTTTTTGTTGTATGTGACGAGTTTTTCGTATCGTTTGGTCCTGTATTGTGTACTCGAAAGCTTAAATTTCTTAAAAGGAATTACTTCAGGATTATCGTACATTGCTATAAAAAATTCGACAATTGCATAATCATTTCTATTAATAATAAAATACCCTTTACTAATTTGCCCCAAAACATTTTTCTGTTTGGCTTCAAATAAAAATTTTCTAAAATCAAAATCATTATAATCCACCTCGGTAAAAATATTTTGATCCAACGCTGGATAGAATCCACCAAAAAATTCTGTAAAATCTGGAAAGGCAAAATCAATCTGCTTCTTTTTTTCAAAAAAACTAGTTTTCCTCATATTTAAAACTTCGATCTCGCTAAAATTTTTGGGAAATGAATTTTTACCTCTTTTGGCGTGAATATCCTGCAACACGACAATGCTGTTACCTTTTTTGAGTACATTTCTTAAAAAAAAGTTTGAAGTGTACTTTGCACTATAATTGTCTACCATTTTACCATAGACTTTTTTAATAAACGATTCATTATTAGCCACAACAACTTCCTTTAGTTCAAACGCTTTGGCTTCCATAAAGATGGTGTCGTGCCTTTCTATTCTTTCAAAAGTAGTTTTCAGAGAATTATAGCCAAGCAAATTAAAATTGATTTCGTTTTGGCCAGAAATAAACACAAATAATCCTTCTTGATTTGTTGTAGAATTATCTTTATCATTATAAATACTAACATTTTCTAAAGGTACTTTTGTTGTTTTATCAGCAATCATTTTAGTGATTTTAAAATTTTGGGAGTTCCCAACATTGCTAAAAAAAAGAATACAGAAAAAAGCAAAAAAAATATTATTCATTTCAATTAATTATAAATTAGGTTTTTAAAAAAAATATTTTCTCAAAATGGAAATTTCGATTTTTATCCTACCAAATATATTCATTTGAAATAAATATTCTGTCTTCTTAAGAAAATTTGTAACAAAATTTGTATTTTCGTGTCAAACTTACATGATGTTAAAATTATTCAAAGAAAATATTCGGATTGCATTTGGTTCTATCAGAACGCAATTGTTGCGAACGGTTCTTACAGTGATGATTATCGCTATTGGAATCACGGCATTAGTTAGTATTCTTACGGTTGTTTCAGCGCTGGAAAACACAATTTCCTCCGATTTTGCATCGATGGGAGCCAATACTTTCAACATTAAACAATACGAAAACACGACTAGAAATCGTGGCGGAGGCGAGCGCGAAATAATAAATCCTATTGTTTCGTATCCTGAAGCCGTTGCTTTCAAAAACAAATACAAATATCCTTTTACGGAAACTTCACTTTCATTTACCGCTACTTCTGGTGCTGAAGTAAAATTTGAATCTTCAAAAACGGATCCCGAAAATTCAATTGTAGGTGTCGATGAATTTTTTATGACTAATTCCGGTTTAGAAACGAGTGCCGGCCGCAATTTTACAGGATTTGATATTGACAACAATGCCTATGTGTGTGTTGTGGGTTCTGATTTTGAGAAAGGATTACTAAAAGACGTCAATCCTATTGATAAAATAATTTCAATAAGAGGCGCTAAGTTTAGGGTTATTGGAGTATTAAAAGAGAAAGGATCAACTTTTGGAAACAGTCAGGATTTACGAGTTTTGATCCCAATACAATTAGCGCGATCCATATTTACAGCGCCTAACATCAATTATACGGTGAGCGTTATGGTTAGCAAAAAAGAATTACTGGATCAAGCCATTGACAATGCAAATAGCACCATGCGCAGGGTTCGTAAATTAAGTCCCGTGGAAGACAATAATTTTGGAATCGTCCGCAGTGATGATTTAATCAACCGAATTTTAGGCATCACTCAATATTTGGGACTTGCTTCTTGGCTGATAGGTATTATCACCGTTCTTGGTTCTTCTATCGCTTTGATGAATATTATGATTGTCTCGGTAACGGAACGTACTCGAGAAATTGGGGTCAGAAAAGCATTGGGAGCCAAAAAAACGACTATAGCTATTCAGTTTTTTATTGAAACAATGCTGATTGGACAATTTGGCGGATTAGTAGGAATCATTTTTGGAATCCTAATTGGATTTGGTATTGCAACTGCAATGGATTTTGCATTCGTAATTCCGTGGGGCGCTATTATGGCGGCTTTTATCACCAGTTTCATCGTAGCTATTGCTTCTGGATTATATCCTGCGATCAAAGCCGCTGTATTGGATCCAATTGAAGCGTTACGATACGAATAATAGTAGTGTTCAAAATCATTGCATGAAATTTTTCAGGAAAAAAATTTGGGCGTGACCCTATTAAGAAAAGGGGCTATTAACCATATGAGTTAATAGCCCCTTTTTTTAATACGGTCGGGTCATCCGCGTTACAAGGTAACTAGCTTCTACCCCTCACGCAAACCGCGTAATACAAGTACTTTTACAGGTACAGCAACCTAAATTAAATAACATCGCTTCGTTCCTAGCGATGACAACTAATCATGCGATCGTTCCCGTAAATATCTTTTCGCAATTCGATGTTTTTGAAGTTCATTTTTTCGAGTAAATCAATCATTTCCTTACCTAAATATTGATTGATTTCAAAGTACAACTGACCATTTTCAGAGAGGTTTTTCTGAGCTAATTCGGCTATTTTTTTGTAAAAAATTAATGCGTCGTTATCTTCTACAAAAAGTGCCAAATGTGGTTCATTGTCCAAAACATTTTTCTTGATTTCTACCTTTTCAAGATTCCGGACATAAGGCGGATTGGACACAACAATATCAAATTGTTGCACTAAATCGTCTGCTTCAAGAATGTTTTGATTGATAAAAGTAACGTTTACAGAGTTGATTTCTGCATTTTTTTGGGCTGTAGCCAAAGCTTTTTCAGAAACATCAATCGCAAAAACCTGAGCATCTTGAATATTTTTTGCCAAAGAAATTGCGATGCAACCGCTTCCTGTTCCAATATCCAAAATACGGATTTTTTTATTTTCTCCTTTTGACTTTTGACTTTCAATAATCCATTCGACCAATTCTTCGGTTTCTGGTCTTGGAATCAAAACATTTTCATTGACTTCAAAATCCAAACCATAAAAACTGGTTTTTCCCAACAAATATTGAATCGGAATCTCCTGTTTCAATTGTTCTAAAATCAAGTTCCAAACTACAATTTCTTCCTCCGAAAAAACCAAATCAGGATGTAAAGCCAAGTCAATTCTTTTTAATTGCTGTTTATCCTCGAGAACCAAATAAAAAAAACTCTCGGCCTCACCTGCATCGCAAATGGGTGTAAGTTGCTGAATAAACTGGCTTCTGTATTCTTTGATTTTCATTTTATAGTGGTATCGATGCTATGAAGCAATTCGGCAATTCAACTTTTAAAACTTACAACTCTTTTAGCATCCAAACCGGACAACTAACATGACCAGTACTTCCCATAGGACCAGAAATATATTCAAAACCTGTCTTTTTATATAATTTTTGTGCATCAAGCATAAATGGCATCGTTTCCAAATAGCATTTTTCGAAACCAAAATTCCTAGCACTTTGAATACACACTTCCATCATTTCAGTTCCAATTCCAATGCCGCGTGTTTCAGGCAAGAAATACATTTTCTGTAATTCGCAAATGCTATCTGCTTCATTTGCAAGCGGAGCAATTCCGGCTACACCCACAATTCTTCCGTTGTTCTCCACTACATAATACACGGATTTTGGTTTATTGTACTCTTCATACATCAAATCCAAATACGGATCTTCATAAGCCGTTCCTACTTTTGGAATATCCATCTCGTCAAAAATGGCACGAATTAATTGTGCTACTTCTGGATTGTCCTCTTTATTTATTTTTCTGATAATGTAATTTTCCATTTTTTCAAAATCTAATTATACCTGCAAAAATAGAAATTGTTTGCTATTATTTTAAAAAGTTTCAAACAAATCCCAAATCGCTTCCGAAGTTTCGATACAGGATTGGGGCTAACCTCCAAAATTACTACTTTTGTGTGGTGAAAATACATGAAAAATACATCAAAAGATGCATCGAATTAGCCAAAAATGGCTTGGGAACAACGTATCCAAATCCGTTAGTGGGCAGTGTTATAGTTTATAAAGATAAAATCATTGGCGAAGGCTGGCATAAAAAATCAGGAGAACCACATGCCGAGGTCAATGCTGTAAATTCCGTAAAGGACAAATCATTATTGAAAAAAGCCACGATTTATGTGAGTCTGGAGCCCTGCAGTCATTTCGGAAAAACACCTCCATGTTGTGATTTAATTATCAAAAATAAAATTCCAAATGTGGTCATAGGTACAGTGGATCCTAATGTAAAAGTAGCTGGAAACGGAATCAAAAAACTGATTGAAGCCGGAATACATGTCACCGTAGGCATCCTTGAAAAGGAATGTCATGAACTTAATAAAAGGTTCTTTACTTTTCACGAAAAGAAAAGACCTTATATCATTTTGAAATGGGCCGAAAGTCAAGATGGCTTTATTGCACCCACTGAAAAATTAGAAAGAAAACCGGTGTGGATTACCAATACGTACTCTAGACAATTAGTACACAAGTGGCGTACTGAAGAACAAGCGATTCTCGTGGGAACTCAAACGGTTATTGATGATAATCCAAAACTAGATGCCAGAGATTGGTATGGAAACAATCCGATTCGAGTGGTTTTAGACCAAAATAACCGAATCCCAAAAGACAATCATATCCTTGATAATCAAGTTAAAACTATCCTATTTTCCAGATTTAAAACTACTCTTGAAAAAGAAAACAGTATCTTTGAAACAATCGATTTTAAAAAAAATGTAGCACAGCAAGTTATTCAATCGTTATATAAAAATCAAATTCAATCCGTTATTATTGAAGGCGGAAGACAAACTTTACAAACTTTTATCGATGCCAATCTTTGGGATGAAGCACGAATATTTGTTGGAAAGATCCCATTTAAAAATGGAATCAAAGCGCCTATTCTTGTTAATAAACAGTTCGAAAAACATTTTGTTGGTGCTGACGAACTTATAATTTTTAGAAACCATGATTAATACTATCATTTTTGATTTTGGAGATGTTTTTATCAATTTAGATAAGCAAGCCACCATTACTGCTTTTGAAAAATTAGGCTTAAAAGAATGGAATGACGATCTGGATTTTTTGAATAAACAGTTTGAAACTGGGCAAATTTCCCGTGAAAACTTCCTTTTTGGAATTCAAAAACACATTCCTACTGCCAGCATAAAGGAAATATTGTCCGCCTGGAACGCAATACTTCTTGACTTTCCGTTGTATCGATTAGAATTTCTGCAAATGCTTTCTGAGAAATACCGTCTTTTCTTATTATCCAATACGGATGCAATTCACATCGAAAATTTCGAGCAAACGCATGGAGTTTCATTTTACAGGGATTTTTATCAATGTTTTGAAAAAGTTTATTTTTCATTTGAACTTGGCTTGAGAAAACCAAATCCTGAAACATTCAATCATCTGATAAACAACCATGAATTAGCTCCAAAACGAACGTTATTTGTAGATGATAAAAAAGAAAATACAGATGCCGCATTCGCTTTAGGATTTGAAGTTTGGAATTTACAAGTGGGAGAAGAAGATGTCATTCATTTATTGGACAAAAAGATAATTTGACAGCAACTACCTCAGCAAGCTAATTCTAATTTAAATTTCACTCCCTTTTGTATTCAAATTGAAAGATACCTACCGCACTATTGAAATCCCATCCGAGCAAATTCTATTTAAAGAAAAAAACAGCAAGTTTTTTGGTTATGCGTATCCAATCAAAACCGATGAAGAGGTAAAACCACTCCTTGAAATTTTGCGAAAGCAGCACCCTAATGCAGGACATTTTTGTTATGCCTACCAAATGGGCAGTGATGCAATAATTTACAGAGCAAATGATGACGGAGAACCAAGTAATAGTGCCGGAATGCCTATTTATGGACAAATTCAGTCCTTTACAGTCACAAATGTATTGATAGTTGTGGTTAGGATATTTGGTGGAGTAAAATTAGGAGTTGGCGGATTGATTTCGGCTTATAAAACTACTGCGCAGCTGGTTCTTGAAAGTTGCAACATTGTCGAAAAAACAATAGATATTCATTTTGAAATCACTTTTGATTACAAAAACATGAATAAAGTGATGCGTGTAATCAAGGAAAAAAAGTTGGAAATGGTATCCCAGGAAATGGAAATAGATGAAATAACTACGCTTCCGATTGGAAAAATTGAACTAAAAACACGAAAAAAAAGTGCCGAAATGGTATTCGACATTTTTAATTCGATGTTTGAAATCAAAATAAATCGACTTTAATTTCGCTACAAAATTGCCTCTTTTATAATTTATTCCATAGTTTTTAACAATTCCAAAATATAATCCGGAGGAGCTGTTGGTCGACCCGTTTTTAAGGACACAAAAACCAGAATAAATTGGGCTGTTGTTAATAACTCATTCGACTCATTATAAATAGCACAATCAAATTCTATCTTCACCGAACTCTGATTTTTGAAAACCGTATGAACCGTTAACAACTCATCATACCGAGCTGATTTTTTATAATTTATGTTCATCGAAACTATGGGTAGCGCTATACCGCTTTCTTCCATACTTTTATATGAAATCCCTTTGTTTCTGAGCCATTCCACTCTTCCTATTTCAAAATATGGGATATAATTCCCATGATATACAACCCCCATTTGGTCGGTTTCTGAGTAACGAACCCTAACTTCTATTTGATGATCTTTCATTAATTATGTATTAAAAATTTAAATTTCAAAGAGTGCCTTACAACAATAATTCGTGAAATTATTACCCTATATATTTTTTTTTACAAAAATTTGTTCACATATTTGTTACCCCGATAATAAATAACAAAACGCCTTTTTTTTAGTAAGATAACAATTACCAATTAAAAACAATTTAATAGAATATATGAACAAAACTGCTCAATCAGTATGGGAAAACTGTTTGTCTTTCATAAAAGACAACATCCAAGACCAAGCGTACAAAACTTGGTTCGAACCAATCAAATCAGTTGAACTTACCGATAATGCATTATATATTCAAGTTCCAAGTAAATTTTTCTATGAATGGTTAGAAGAGCACTATGTAAAATTACTAAAAGTGGCCCTGACCAAAGAACTTGGAAAAAACGCTAAGTTACTTTATAAAATCAGAATGGAAAACACTTATGGCAATAAACAACCGTTTACGGAGCAGTTGCCAAGTGCGAATAGAGTTCCCATGAAACCACAGGAAGTTGATGCTCCATTTAAAAATTTAAACCCAGAATTAAAAAACCCATTTGTTATTCCGGGGATTCGAAATCTAAAAATCGAATCGCAACTTAATGCAAATTATAGTTTTGATAATTTCTTAGAAGGAGATTCAAATAGATTAGCACGTTCTGCAGGTATGGCTGTCGCCAATAAACCTGGTGGAACCTCGTTTAATCCTTTGTTAATTTTTGGTGGAGTTGGTCTTGGAAAAACACACTTGGCACACGCTATTGGTGTAGAAATAAAAGACAAATACCCTGAAAAAACCGTTTTATACATTTCAGCTGAAATTTTCACACAGCAATATATCGACTCGGTTAAGAAAAACAACCGTAATGATTTCATCCATTTCTATCAATTAATTGATGTTTTAATTATTGATGACGTACAGTTCCTTTCTGGTAAATCAGGAACTCAGGACGTATTTTTCCATATATTTAATTATTTGCATCAAAATGGCAAACAGGTAATCTTAACTTCTGATAAGGCGCCTGTTGACATGCAAGATATTGAACAGCGTTTATTATCCCGTTTCAAATGGGGATTATCTGCGGAGTTACACCAACCGGATTATGAAACCAGAATTTCAATCCTGAAAAACATATTGTATAGAGATGGTGTAGAAATCCCTGAGGAAATCATAGAATATGTTGCCCGCAACATCAAATCAAATGTTAGAGAATTAGAAGGAGCAATCATTTCACTAATAGCACAATCGTCTTTCAATAAAAAAGAAGTGACACTGGAATTGGCAAAAAGTGTTGTTGAAAAATTTGTGAAAAATGTAAAAAGAGAAATTTCCATCGATTATATTCAAAAAATTGTTTCGGATTATTTCCAATTGGATTTAGAAACATTACAGTCGAAAACAAGAAAAAGACACGTAGTTCAGGCGCGTCAGTTAGCCATGTTTTTTGCAAAGAAATTTACGAAAGCTTCCTTAGCTAATATTGGTTCCCAAATTGGTGACCGCGATCATGCAACGGTGTTACACGCCTGTAAAACTGTTGATAATTTAGTGGCCACCGACAAACAATTCAAGAAATTTGTGGAAGATATCAATAAAAAATTAACGTTGTAAACGCATCATGTCCGTAAAAATTTTAATGGTTTGTTTAGGAAATATTTGCCGGTCCCCGTTGGCTGAAGGTATTTTGGCTGCCAAACTTCCTAAAGACAAATTCACAGTTGATTCTGCAGGAACGGGCTCTTGGCATATTGGTCACGCGCCTGACGAACGTTCTATTGCTGTTGCAAAAAAAAATAAAATCAGCATTTCAAATCAAAAAGGACGACAATTCAGTACAACTGATTTTGATGCCTTTGATTACATTTACGTGATGGATAACTCCAATTATGAGGATGTGGTTAAGCTTGCTGAAAACCAACAACAAAAAGAAAAAGTTCAGCTTATTTTGAACGAATTATTCCCAAACGAAAAAGTAGATGTTCCCGATCCTTATTTTGGTTTACCAAATGGTTTCGAAATTGTTCACAACATGCTAGATGAAGTTTGCGAGATAATTGCAAAAAAACTAATAGCGAAGCACACATAATTTTTCTGTAAAAAATTACTGTGGGTTCATAATACAATCCTGACCAAACCACACTACAAATACCTTACTTTTAGGAACATAAATTACACCTATGAAATCAAATACTGTTTTAGGGAGACTCTATCTAATCCCCACCACAATGGGTGATTGTGATCCTATGGACGTTTTGCCGCAAACCATAAAAAGAAGTATTGATCTCATAGATTATTATATTGTTGAAAACGATAAAACGGCTCGTAAATCTATCAAAGAGGTCGATCCTGAGAAGAAACAATCCGAGTTAAAACTTTTTGTATTAAACAAACACACTGAAACTAAAGAACATTTAGACTTCATAAAACCTTTATTGGAAGGCTATAATATGGGTTTAATGAGCGAAGCCGGTTGTCCCGGAGTTGCTGATCCTGGAGCAGTTATTGTAAAATTAGCACATGAAAAAGGAATTCAAGTTATCCCTTTGGTAGGTCCTTCTTCTATTCTTTTGGCCATGATGGCATCAGGAATGAACGGACAAAGTTTCACATTTCATGGTTATTTACCTATTGAAAAAGACGAAAAGAAAGCCAGTTTTAAAACATTAGAAAGAGTCTCTTTCGAAAAAAACCAGTCTCAAATTTTCATCGAGACTCCGTACCGCAACAACAAATTACTGGAGGATTTAGTACAAACGCTACATCCTGAAACGCATTTATGCATTGCTACGGATATTACCTTGCCAACAGAATATATTAAAACCAAAAAAATTGCGGCTTGGAAAAAAGAAACCATCGATTTACATAAACGACCTACAATTTTTATTATTCACAAGATGTAAATTCAAAATGTTTTTTATTAATATTTAAGAATGATAATAGTAAAACTCTAGAACTTACAATTTTATATAACAATAGTAAACTTTAATTTTTTTGACTCAAAAGAGTTAATAAAAGATAAAACAATACTTCTAGTCATTAATTCTAATTATAAAAAACTATTTTTATAATTAGAATTAATGATTTTTTTATGAGTAAACTTCCAAATATCAGCACGAGTATTTTTACAGTTATGTCAAAAATGGCTGCTGAATATAACGCCATCAATCTTTCTCAAGGTTTTCCAAACTTTCCTGTTGACGAAAGATTGACTGATATTGTTGCCAAACTGGCCAAAGAAAATGTACATCAATACACCCCAATGTCCGGCTATCCGCCGTTATTATCAAAAATAGCAACATTAGTCAAAAACTCCTACGGAAGAATAATTCAGCCTGAAACGGAATTGCTAGTTACCGCTGGAGCAACACAAGCCATTTTTACCACCATAACAGCTTTGGTAAAAAGCAATGACGAAGTGATGATCTTGGATCCCAGTTATGATTGCTATGAAGCGCCCGTATTATTATGCAACGCAAATCCAGTTCGGGTAGCACTGAATGATGATTATACTCCGAATTGGGCAATTATCGAGGAAGCATGTACGTCAAAAACCAAAATGATTATCATCAATAATCCGCATAATCCAACGGGAAAAATTTTAACGGAATCTGATTTTGAAGACTTGGAAATGCTGCTCGAAAAATACCCTGATATCATACTTCTTTCTGATGAAGTCTATGAATACATCACTTTCGAGGAAAAACATATTTCAGCTCATACACGCGAGAAACTACTGAATCGTTGTGTGATGGTTTCCTCTTTTGGAAAATCATTCCATGTTACGGGATGGAAAATTGGTTATTTAGTAGCACCAGAATATTTGATGAATGAAATCAAAAAAGTACATCAATTTTTAGTTTTTAGCGTCAATAGTATTTGTCAAATTGCTATTAGCGAGTATTTAGATATTGTTTCAGTTTCTGAAATTGGGAAATTATATCAGGAAAAACGGGATTATTTTAGACAATTATTAAAAGACAGCCGCTTCAAACTCATGCCGTGCGAAGGAACATATTTTCAAGTGGTTTCGTATGTAGCTATATCAAATGAAAATGATATTGATTTTTGCAAACGACTTATCATGGAACATGGCGTTGCTGCAATTCCAATCTCTACTTTTTATGCCGATGGAAAAGACCTGAAATTAATTCGATTTTGCTTTGCCAAAGACAATGCTACGCTTGAAGAAGCCGCTAAAAGATTGTGTGCCATCTAAAATCAAAATTGAAATTTATTTTTATTATGCATGCATACTATTTAATTTTATTATATTTACAATAAAAAAACATTGAAATATGAGCTATACAGATAAAATGTTACGCGACGATGCCCTAAAAGGCAAAGTGATTGTGGTAACCGGAGGCGGAAGCGGTTTAGGAAAAGCAATGACTAAATATTTCTTGGAATTGGGTGCGCAAGTGGCCATTACTTCCAGAGATTTAGAAAAACTAAAAAATACGGCTACAGAACTGGAGACGGAAACAGGCGGAACTTGTCTTCCAATTCAATGTGATGTACGTCATTACGAAGAGGTAGAAAACATGCTGCAAGAGGTGTTGAAAGCTTTTGGTAAAGTAGATATTTTACTGAATAATGCGGCCGGAAATTTCATTTCACCAACCGAAAGATTATCTGCCAATGCTTTTGATACTGTAATTGATATCGTTTTAAAAGGATCCAAAAACTGTACACTTGCTTTTGGAAAACATTGGATTGACACCAAACAAAAATCATCGACCATTTTGAATATTGTTACGACTTACGCTTGGACAGGTTCTGCTTACGTGGTACCTAGCGCTACTGCAAAAGCAGGAGTTTTGGCCATGACACGAAGTCTTGCGGTAGAATGGGCAAAATACGGAATTCGTTCGAATGCAATTGCTCCTGGACCGTTCCCAACTAAAGGTGCGTGGGACCGATTGTTACCTGGAGATTTAGCCGAGAAATTTGATATGGCTAAAAAAGTACCGTTAAAACGTGTGGGAGATCATCAGGAATTAGCCAATCTAGCTGCTTATTTAGTTTCTGATTTTTCAGCATACATCAACGGTGATGTTATTACAATTGATGGTGGTGAATGGCTCAAAGGCGCTGGACAATTCAATTTACTTGAAGCAATTCCAGAGGAACTTTGGGATCAACTGGAAATGATGATCAAAGCAAAGAAGAACAAATAATAGTTTTAAAAAATTAAACCATTAAGAGATTAAGAAAAATTAAGAATTAACACTTAAGAAATCTTTCTTTTTAATGGTTTAATTTTTATTGTTATCCAAGGCAAGCAGAATTTCACTTTTCAGTAAACCACTTCCACCCCCATAATGCTGAACAATACTAATATTTGGATTTTTATTTTTGAAAAAAGTGCACAATTCAGCTTCGCTTTCTTCCTTAATTCCGGAACCTAACAATACAATAGAAAAATCTTTTTTTAGAAAAATTTCCTTCGCTTCCTCATCATTCATAACGCCTACTCCATTCCAATTCTCGTTTGTATTTATCAATCGGACTACAGTTGCCAAAATTTCGGGATGCCTTCCTATGTATAAAATATTAGTGGTTTCCATCATTTCATCTTTAAAAAAACACAAATTTCAAATGACATAATTCATTTGAAATTTGTGTCTAATTACTTTATATTATTGTTGCAAAAATTGCAATTCGATGTTTAATCGAACCTCTTCACTTACTAAAACACCGCCTGTTTCAAGAGCCGAATTCCAGTTTAATCCCCAATCTTTTCTGTTGATTTTTCCTTCTAATGCAAGAGCCATTTTAGTATTTCCCCATGGATCTTTCATTAATCCTCCATAATCTGCCGCTAGTTTCACTGATTTTGTAACACCATGTAATGTTAAATCTCCCACTAATACGTATTCACCTTCATTGATTTTAGTAACAGAAGTAGCGCTAAATTTAATTTCTGGAAACTGAGGAGCATCAAAAAAATCAGCACTCAATAAATGAGTATCTCTATCTGCATTTCCTGTTGTTATAGAATCAATTGCTCCTGTAAATTCAATTTTTGAGTTTTCTAAATTGCTGTCTTCTGCTTCAATTGTTGCATCAAATTTTGAAAACTTACCTGAAACATTTGTAAACATCATGTGTTTAACTTTAAAACCAATTTCGGAGTGTGTTGGGTCAATTACCCATTTTGTTGTTGACATAATATTATTTTATTTAAATTATTATTATTTATTTCTATTATCTAGTAGATTACAATTGCATCGGAACTTCCATCAATAGGATCTCTGCATTAGCTGATTTAGCGGTAATTTTTATTGTATTTGTATCCCAAATCCCTAATCCGTCACGTTCATTTAAAGCGATGTTTCCTATTGTAAAATCTCCTTTTAAAACAAAAGCATAAATTCCATTTCCTGGCTTTTTTAATTCATACGAAGTAGAAAAATCCTTGTCAAACTTCCCAATATGAAACCAAGCATCTTGATGAATCCAAACCCCTTCGTCTTCTGGATTAGGCGATAAAATTTGCTGTAATTTATTGTGACGATCATTTAAATCTAAAGTGATTTGGTCATAACGAGGCGTTACATTTTTTTTATTTGGATAAATCCAAATCTGTAAAAATTTAACCAACTGATCTTTATTTTTATTGTACTCGCTGTGAAAAATTCCAGTACCGGCGCTCATCGCCTGGATATCACCTTCCTTGATTACGGTAGTATTTCCCATACTGTCTTGGTGTTCTAAATCACCTTCGAGAGGAATAGAAATAATTTCCATATTATCGTGCGGATGTTTTCCAAAACCCATTCCCTGGCTGACTCTATCATCATTTAGAACGCGCAACACACCAAAATTCATACATTCTGGATTTTGATAATTGGCAAAACTAAACGTATGATAGGATTCTAACCAACCATGATTAGCATGACCGCGAGTATTTGCTTTATGCAAAACTGAATTAGTAATTACACCGTCTATTATTTTATCTGTATTTTCCATAGTCCTGTTCTTTAATAGTATGATGCAAAGTTGCGTCAAAAAAAAAGCACATGCATTGAACTAGGACAAGAAATGAAAAAAACGAGAATTTAAAGTTTAGCAATTTTAGTTCTTATTTTACTAAGAAACTCAGCTGAAATTCCCAAATAAGAAGCAATATAATGCTGGGCAACTCGCTGTGAAAGTGTGGGATAATGTTCGAGAAACTCTAAATATTTCTCGGTTGCCGTTTTAGAAATAGTATTAAATAAACGGTCTTGTGTAACCGCAAGACTCCTTTGCATCAAGATACGGAAAGCGCGTTCAAACTTTGGTGCTTTGGCAAATAATTCCTCTTTTGTTTCTGGACTAAAAAGGAAGAATTCACAATCTTCCAAAGTTTCAATGTACACTCTACTAGGATTATCCTCGTAAATACTAAAAGATATATCACTCACCCAAGCATTTTCAATCGCAAATTGTAGAATAACTTCAAAACCATTAGCATCAATATAATATTTTCGGACACAGCCTTTAATAACAAATGCTTCAAAACTGCACATCTCACCCTCCTGAAGCATAATCGTTTTCTTAAGAACCGTTTTGTATTCCAACAGAGAATTGAAAATTTCTAATTCATTTACGTCAAAAGTGACATACCGACTTATATTTTTATTGATTTGTGAATACAATATTTTAAATTTTAGAAACTAAAGATAGAAAAACATCAAGAAATAACTCCCATTAAATATAGTAATTTAGCAATATTTCTTAAAAAAAGAAAAACTGCTCCCGATTAAATTCCTATTTTTGTCCCGATAAAAACATAACAAAAAATTTATGCTCATTATAGGAATTGCAGGTGGTACAGGAAGCGGAAAAACAACCGTTGTACATCAGATTATGAATGAATTACCACAAACAGAAGTTGGTATAATTTCTCAAGACTCATATTACAAAGAAAACCACGGACTTTCATTTGACGAAAGGGCATTAATTAATTTTGATCATCCGCGTGCTATTGATTTCCCGTTATTAGTAGCTCATCTCAAGGAATTAAAAGAAGGAAATAACATTCATCAACCTGTTTATTCGTTTGTAACTCACAACAGAACTGACGATACAGTTTTTACACATCCTCGAAAAGTGATGATTGTAGAAGGAATTTTAATTTTGGCAAATCCAGAATTAAGAGAATTATTTGATGTAAAAATATACGTTCACGCCGATTCTGACGAACGATTAATCCGACGGATGAAACGTGATATTGTAGAACGCGGACGAGATATGAATGAAGTGATCAATAGATATCAAACTACATTAAAACCGATGCACGAGCAATTCATCGAACCAACTAAAGCATTTGCTGACATAATTATACCAAACGACAAATACAACACCGTAGCCATTGATGTGGTTCGTGCAGTAATAAATCAAAGAATTCTATAATTTAGTTGTAATTTTAATGGAATAATTATTAGGAGCTATTTCCCGACTCGTCTTAAAGACGAGGTTGCAATCTTTTAGTACGTGAATCTTCCTTCGTCATCATCACCTACTAAAAGGATTTCCACTTTAATCGGGGCTAAAAAAAATAAAATGAAAAATCCGTACAAAGAGAAACCTTGGTTTAAATTTTTAAGCAACAAATATGTCTGGGTTTTGTTATTTTTTTGTACATGGATGATTTTTCTGGACAATTATTCCTATTTCGATCACCGCATTCTAGACCAACAAATTGAAGATCTAGAGGATAATGCCACTTATTATAAAGAAGAAATAAAGAAAGATCAGGAGAACATTAAGCAATTAAAGAATTCAGAACAAATAGAAAAATACGCCCGCGAAAAATACTATATGAAAAAAGATAGTGAAGATATTTATATCATCGAATTCGAAGGTGACACGATTGAAAAATAAAATAACCTCCTAACAATTTCCAAAGGTAAGGGAGTGTAAAATTTATAGTAATTATTAAAAACATAACACCAAGTTTCGGCTCCCTCTCCTTTGGAGATGGCTGGGGTGAGGAAAATAACAAACAAAATGGCTACAAACCTTTTCGATGATTTCAATCCCATTTCCTCCAAGCAATGGAAACAAAAAATCCAATTTGAACTCAAAGGAGCGGATTATAATGAAACCTTAGTTTGGAATTCTCCGGAAGACATTCAGGTGAAACCTTTTTACCACAAAGATGAATTCACTGAAGCTATTCCTGTTTCCACTAAGGCGACTGAATTTAAAATTTGCCAAAATATATTTGTCTACGATGTTGACAAATCAATAGAAAGAGCACGCGACACCTTGAGTCGTGGTGCTGACAGCCTTCGTTTTTCAATAGAAAACGAATCAATTGATATTACTAATCTTTTGGAGCAATTACCATTAGAAAAAGTTACCGTTTATTTTAATCTTGGATTTATTTCAATCGATTTCGTTAAAAAAATTGATGCTTTCGCAAAAAAAAATAATACTGCTGTTTTTTGCAATCTGGATCCAATTGGGCAATTAGCCAAAGACGGAAACTGGTTTACAACTAAAGAAAAAAGCAATTTTGATACACTAAATTTACTATCGAAAGAAACAAAATCAGTTTCATTAATCAGTATAAATGCTGCTTTGTATCAAAATGCAGGTGCCAATATGGTGCAGCAAATTGCTTATAGTTTAGGACAAGCCAATGAATATTTCAATCGAATTGAAAACATAAACCAACCAATAGTTTTTGAAGTAGCCGTTGGGACAAATTACTTTTTTGAAATTGCAAAACTGCGTGCATTACGATTACTTTTTAATCTAATAGCCAAAGAATACAACCACAATCTAGATTGCAACATTATTGTTTCGCCAACAAAACGAAACAAAACATTGTATGATTATAATGTAAATATGTTGCGAACCACAACCGAATGTATGAGTGCAATTATTGGCGGAGCAGATGCTATTGCAAATTTACCGTACGACGCCTTGTACCATAAAGACAATGAATTTGGCGACCGAATCGCCCGAAATCAATTGTTGATTCTTAAAAACGAAAGTTATTTTGACAAAGTCAATAATCCGGCTGACGGCAGTTATTATATTGAAAATCTCACCAATCAATTAGCCGAGAAAGCGTTGGCATTATTTAAAGATATTGAGGCAAATGGCGGTTTCCTAAAACAACTTAATGACGGAATCATCAAAAGGAAAATTCAGGAAAGTGCTGATACAGCTCAGGAATTATTTGATTCTGGTAAAGAAATTCTATTAGGCACAAACAAACATCCTAATAAACAGGATAAAATGAAACATGATTTAGAATTGTTTCCTTTTGTAAAAGTGAAACCAAGAAAAACCTTGATTACACCAATAATCGAAAAACGTCTGGCAGAGAAAATAGAACAGGAAAGATTAGATCTTGAATAACATCCGGAAATTTCGGTTAATCAAAATTAAAAATTCATCAGCATTCGTGTAATTTGGTACTAAACAAATGAAAAGAAAAGATTTACAACATATAAAATTAGAAAGGACACCGTTGAAAGTAGAGAATAAAAATTCTTTGGCTGATGCATTTCTAACCGCAGAAGGAATCGAACTAAAACCAACTTATTCGAAACAAGATATTGAGCATCTTACTCATCTTGATTTTGGAGCTGGTTTTGCACCCAATTTACGCGGACCTTACGCCACAATGTACGTTCGTCGTCCTTGGACTGTACGTCAATATGCAGGGTTTTCGACCGCTGAAGAAAGCAATGCTTTTTACAGAAGAAATTTGGCTGCAGGTCAAAAAGGACTATCCATTGCTTTTGATTTACCTACACACCGTGGCTATGATTCGGATCACGAACGCGTAGTGGGCGATGTAGGAAAAGCGGGAGTTGCGATTGACACCGTCGAAGATATGAAAGTATTGTTCAACCAAATTCCGCTGGATGAAATGTCCGTTTCCATGACGATGAATGGCGCTGTTTTACCTATTATGGCTTTCTATATTGTCGCCGCCGAAGAACAAGGCGTAAAACCCGAGTTACTTTCCGGTACGATACAAAATGATATCTTGAAAGAGTTCATGGTGCGTAATACGTATATTTATCCGCCAACGCCTTCGATGAAAATCATTGCTGATATTTTCGAATTTACCAGCAAAAAAATGCCAAAATTCAACTCGATTTCAATTTCTGGATACCACATGCAAGAAGCAGGAGCCACTGCTGATATTGAATTAGCATACACGCTGGCCGATGGACTGGAATACATTAGAACTGGATTAGCGACCGGAATGAAAATTGATGAATTCGCTCCAAGGCTGTCTTTTTTCTGGGCGATTGGAATGAACCATTTTATGGAAATAGCAAAAATGCGAGCGGGAAGAATGATATGGGCAAAACTAGTGAAGCAATTTGAACCAAAAGACGATAAATCATTAGCATTGCGAACCCATTGTCAAACTTCTGGTTGGAGCTTAACGGAGCAAGATCCTTTTAATAATGTAGCGCGAACTTGTATTGAAGCAGCCGCAGCCGCTTTTGGAGGAACACAATCTTTACATACCAATGCTTTAGATGAAGCAATTGCTTTACCAACGGATTTCTCGGCTAGAATTGCCAGAAACACGCAACTCTATTTACAAGAAGAAACTAAAATTACCAAAACCGTCGATCCTTGGGCCGGAAGTTATTACGTAGAAAGTTTGACAAATGAAATCGCAGAAAATGCTTGGAAACTTATCGAGGAAGTAGAAGACCTGGGCGGAATGACAAAAGCCATTGAATCTGGAATTCCAAAACTTAGAATCGAGGAAGCGGCAGCCAGAAAACAAGCCAGAATAGACAGCGGTCAAGATATTATCGTGGGAGTAAATCAATATAGATTAGAAAAAGAAGATCCTTTACAGATTCTGGATGTCGATAACCAAATGGTCCGAAAACAACAATTGGAACAATTAGACCGAATCAAAGCTAGCAGAGATTCTGAAAAAGTTCATGATTCCCTGAAAAAATTAATCCTTTGTGCGCAAACTGGCGAAGGAAATTTACTGGAAATAGCTGTTGAAGCAGCCCGAAACCGAACTACATTAGGAGAAATCAGCGATGCGTTAGAAACAGTTTTTGGAAGATACAAAGCACAAATCAAATCCTTTAGCGGTGTGTATAGCAAAGAAATAAAAGACGATAAAAGTTTTGAAAAAGCAAAACAACTAGCAGATGAATTCGCTAAAAAAGAAGGACGTCGCCCACGAATTATGATTGCAAAAATGGGACAAGACGGACATGACCGCGGTGCAAAAGTGGTAGCCACCGGTTACGCTGATGTTGGTTTTGATGTTGATATTGGCCCTCTTTTCCAAACGCCAGCCGAAGCGGCTAAACAAGCGGTTGAAAATGATGTTCATATCCTTGGAGTTTCCTCACTTGCTGCGGGTCATAAAACCTTGGTGCCTCAAGTAATTGAAGAGCTTAAAAAATACGGTCGGGAAGATATTATGGTGGTTGTAGGCGGAGTAATTCCCGCACAAGATTATCAATTTCTATTTGACGCCGGTGCAGTTGCTGTTTTTGGTCCTGGTACAAAAATCAGTGAAGCAGCTATTAAAATATTAGAAATTTTAATGGGAAGTTTCGAGTAAAAATAACTTACAAAATTTATCACATACAAAGCATCAATCGAAAGGTTGGTGCTTTTTTTTATTAAAACACTGAGAGTAAATCATTTAAATCCTATTAAAAAAATATAAAATTCTACCCTTTTATTAACAATTTTTATGGAATACGTTAACAGTCAAGCCTTTAAAAAATAAGTAAATTTACATATACATATGATAATTCATATTTTAAATCATTGATAAACAGATAATTAAATATTTCAAAAAAAAAGGGGAAGAAAAGACAAGCCTTAGTATTTATTAAAGTATTACAAATATTAAAACTCATTAATTAATTTAAAACTAAATATTATGAAATCACTTATTATTGTCATTCTTTTCAGTTTTTCTATAACTGTATTTTCTCAGGAAACAGAAAAAGGAAAAATCAAAATCGAAGAATTGCCAGGAGTAGTTATCAAAAGGGTCGGAACTGATTTTTCAGTTTACATACCAGATAATAATCCGGATCAAAGAGTAAAAATGGTGGAAGAAAAATTCATCGCTTATGATTTAGGAAAAGATGCAGAGGGTTATGAAGAATATCTTGTGGTAATGGAACTGAAAAATGGCTCACTGACCGCTACTTATAATGAAAACGGAAAATTAGTACGCGTGGTAGAAAATTTTAAAAACGTAAGACTTCCCAGTGAAGTTATTTACTCCATTTACAGAACGTATCCTGGCTATTCTATTGTCAATGACAGTTTCTTATACACACAGGAGGACGGAGACGTCATCAAGAAACAGTATAATGTTAAAATCAAAAAGGATAAGGAAGTAGTTAAATTATTAGTACGTCCAAATGGAGAAATTCTTAAAGCAAAATAATCCATTTATAATTAAACGGATAGAGGCTGTCAAATTCATGACAGCCTCTTTTTTATTTAGCAGTAAAAGTGATTAAATATTTTTCACTTTTGCATTAATATCTGCAACAATGAAAGAAGTATCATAACCTCCAAACATTTTCATATAAGAACGTATCGAACTCCCGTAGGCATCTCTAAAATTACGTTTCCCTTTGTGTTTAAAATATTTTTTAACAGATCCTGCGCCTCCTAAATGTGCTGCCGCTAAAATACCTGATTCTGTGATTTGAATACCGTTTAATATAGTACCCTCGTATTTTTCAATTTCTTTTTTTAACTCCCATTTATTTTTTGCTAAAAGCGCTAAAAAAGCTTTTTCTTGAAGTTCAGGACTATTCAAAAAAGCGGAGCGATTGTAAATACCAACTGATTTTAATGTTTCTATACCAAACTGGTATTTACCCATATAACCTAAAGAATTGATTTTTTTATATTTATTTTCAGATTCTCTGTAGCCAATGGCTTCTTTGAAACCAATAAAGAAGTTTCCAGTATAAGGGATGTTTAAATTGGTGTATTCTTCTTGTTGTTGCGATGGATATAAGTAGTGTGTACCATCTTCTTCACTGATGAGAAACCATGGGTTGGTTTCCAAATTAAAAGGTCTAAAACCTGAGCTCAAAAAAACTGTAATTACAGTTAAACTTGCATAAAAATACCATTTCTTAATCATAAATTGTTTTTCTTCAAACGCTGTCCCGTTATGAAATTTCTACGCACAAAGATACAACAAAAATAATTATACTGATAATCAGGTAGTTAAACTTTTCTAAAAATAGATGAAGTGGTATTTTATTTCGTTAAAATGCACAAATTCGATGGTTGGTGCAGGAATTTTAACGGTATTAAAAACAGAAAAAACGGTCTTTAGAAAATGGGAATTGGTCTTAATTTTTGTTAAATCGACATCCAAACTCAGGTAAAATTGTCTAAATCGTTGTGGATGTGAGGCTAAAAAAGCGGTTGTATCTTCATTTCTCCCAGTAAGCATTCCTTCGGCTCCATAACCTAATGCTAAATTCAGCCATTTTGGTATTTTAGAATCTTTAGCAAAAGAATGTAAATTGACCGAAAGCCAATAGGTTTGTCCGTTATAATCTTTTAAAATTTGCTCCGACAAGGAATTACCTAATACTTCCGGTCGTTCACTTGCATATTTTGTAGTATGAAAAGAGAATTTTGGCGTAATCCGTTGTTCGTGCCACATTAATTCTTGGGAAACGTACAAAGCGGTTCCAGTAGCGTTAGCAATAATGTCGCCGGAGGAAGCGCCCCATTCAGAAGAATATCCGTCTAAAACCTCAACGGCGGTCAGAAATGCAAAACCGAGCCCAGCGCCGTAAAGAAACTGATTCTTTTTAGTAGCACCGCTCCACTGTAGCATTTCGGCACCAAAACGTCCCAAATGATAGGAGGAAAAAACATGTCCCGCTTTATCCATTTGAAGCCAATCAGAATTGTCATTAATAAAATGAAAATCAGATTTAGGATAATCGGCGTACCAAAGATGGTTTAAACCTGCTAAAGTTCCGGTCGCCAAAACAGCCTCCGAAATAACCACTGAATTTTGTCTTTTCCTATTTAAAGAATCGGACGGTTTAAAAAAGCTTTCTGCGGTATTTTGAGAATTTCCAATTTGACATCCAATTAAGCATAAAAAAAGTAAGAGTGTTTTGTATCTCAAAACTATCTTTTTACGCCTTGACTGTTGATCCAATCCGAATATTTTTTGGCGTTTTTATTGTGTTCATCTAAAGAAGCGGCAAACTCATGGTATCCAAAACGTTCCACACTGGCACAGAAATAAATGAAATTATTTTTCTCAGGATCCAAAACAGCTTCTAACGCTGTGATGTCAGGCATTGCGATAGGTCCAGGAGGCAGACCCAAATTCATATACGTATTATAAGGATGTGCCATTGTCAAATCATTATAGAAAACTCTTTTGATTACCTGATTAAAATCATTCGATTTCTTTTTCATCGCAAAAATAACTGTTGGATCCGCTTGCAACGGCATTCCAGCTCTCAAACGATTCAAATATACGCCGGCAATTCTTGGTCTTTCGTCTTTTTTAACGGATTCTTTGTGAACGATTGAAGCCAAAATAGTTGCTTCAATTGGAGTCAGTCCTTGTTTTTGTGCTTTGGCAACTCTTTCTTTATTCCAAAAATTACGATACTCTTTGATCATCTTATCGCGGAATTTTTCAGCGGTAGTGTTCCAATAAATCTCATAAGTATTCGGAATAAACATCACCAAAACGTTTTCTTCATTGAATCCGTTTTCCTGTAGAAAAATAGAATCTTTGAAAGAATTCAATAAGGATAAACTGTCGGCTTCTATTTGCGAACCTACGCGTCCCGCTAAATTTTCTACACGTTCCTGATTATTGAACGCTAACTTTACTGGCGAATTAAGTCGCATGGTTTTTACCAATTCATAACTGTTCATTCCTTTTGTAACTAAAAAACGTCCCGGAATCACATTCTCAGAATACCCTCTTTTGCTGGCAACCATGTCAAATCGATCCATGTTTTCGATGTAAGGCGCCATTATTTTTTTGACATCATCATATTTAGAATCCGTTGGAATATAAACATAGACTTCTTTCTCCGAAAATTTTGTGTTGGAGGAAAAAATTTGACGTAAAATAACCAATCCGTAAATCATTAATAGTGATATTAAAATTACGGAAACTATAGTAATGACCTTCTTAATATTCATGTGTGGTATTTTTTTGTTGGAGTGTTAATATTTATAATCTTCCCTTTATGTTTAAAAGGTGCGGAATTAAAACTGTACTTTTTAAAATTTAGTGTTGATTAATTGAAAAATAGCTTCGTCTTTGTAAATACCGTTCACAAAGGTCCAATCTTTTTTTACGCCTATCATTTCGAATCCAAATTTAGTAAAAAGAGCTATACTAGCTTCATTTTCGGTACCAATATTTGCATATAATTGGTGTAAATTAAGATTATAAAAAGCATATTCTATTAATAATGCCAAAGCCTCTGAACCAATATTCTGTTTTCGATTTTCATTATTTTGGATAACGATGCCCACTCCTGCCCTGTTATTCTTTGGATCAAAATCAAATAAATCGATTAAACCCAAAGCGGGAAAATCTTGATCTTGACAAATAGCCAATCGCAATTGCTTGGCTTCATAGATATCCTGGTGGGCATTTTCTAAATATTGTTTCACTAAAAACCGGCTGTAAGGCGTGTGCGTATTACTTACTTCCCAAATACTCTGATCATTTTCTATAGCATAGACAAACTCCAAATCATTGGGTTCTAATGCACGGATATAGATGTTATCGCCTTTTAATGTTTTCATTTTAAATAATTATGAATTAAAAACCAATTTCTTAAAAATAGCTAGCAGGAAAATTATCATTACGATAGGAATAATTATAAAACGAATGATTGAACGATGTTTATCGTAATAATTCATTTTTGAAAATCCACCTTTTTTGAATTGAGAATAAAAAAGAAAGCTACAAACAAATAATAACAATACTAAAATTGATAGATCCGGCATTTTTTTAATTCCTAATTTGTAATTAAATCTCAATCGTTCCTTTAAATACAAATTCTGCTGGTCCTTTCAGTAAAACATTAGTAAATTTCCCTTCTTTTTTATCAAAAGAAACGGCTAATTTTCCGCCTTCAACATTTAAATCAATAGAAGAGGCAGCTGTTTTTCCTAAAGCGTTCATTGCAATTGCAACTGCTGTAGCGCCTGTCCCGCAAGAAAGCGTTTCATCTTCTACGCCTCTTTCGTACGTTCTTAATGAAAAAGTGGTGTCATCAATCTGTTTGACAAAATTGATGTTACTTCCTGCTTTCACGTATAAATCTCCATATCGAATGGCGGCTCCGTTTTCCTTGACATCATAATTTTCTAAATTGTCTACCAATTGTATATGATGCGGCGAACCTGTATTCATAAACACATGATCTGGACTCACTTTTACCTCTTCAACATCAATCATTTGAAGTGAAACCAATCCGTCGTCGCCAATTGTCGCATGGTGCAAACCATCTGTTGCTATGAAAGTCGCATCGTTCTCGATTACTTGTAGCTTTTTGGCGAAAGCCACTAAACAGCGTCCACCGTTGCCGCACATGGAACTTTGGTTTCCATCAGAGTTGTAATAGACCATTTTGAAATCAGTTTCAGGATCATTTTCCAATAAAATCAGCCCATCACCTCCTATTCCAAATCGTCTGTCGCATAAATGTGCAATGAGTTGTGTATTCTCTTTTGGAAAAAATTCCGAACGATTATCAATCATCACAAAATCATTTCCTGTTCCTTGGTATTTATAAAATTCTAATTGCATTTTAATTTGTATTGAGTCCAACAAAAGTACGAACTATTAATGAAATGTTAATCATTGTTAAAGAGCGTTAAACTACATTTTCCGAATCAATTTTAGTTTTATTTTTATAGGGAAATATCTTAATAAACGAATTTACTTATGAAAAAATTTTCAACACTTTTTTTGGTTTCCTTGTTGAGCGGAGTAGTAACACTAGGTTCATACAAATTATTATTTGACAACGATGGATATTTTTCTAATGATAAAAATTCAGGCGTAACAACGGCATCGGATTCTTACGGAAAAAAAGTAGGATTATCATCAGATATACTTGATTTTACTGAGGCTGCAGAAAAAACTATTCATACGGTTGTGCACGTAAAAAACGTCTCCCGCAGAACCGTTACAAATCCTATTTTAGAATATTTTTATGGGTATAAAGGCGGGCAATCGCAGGAACAAGTAGGTACAGGTTCTGGTGTTATCATTTCTGAGGACGGTTATATTGTGACCAATAATCACGTAATCAAAGACGCATCAGAAATTGAAATTACCTTAAATAACAAAAAATCATATGTGGCAAAACTCATTGGGACCGATTCGAAAATGGATATTGCCTTATTGAAAATTGACGCAAACGAGAAATTACCGTATACCGCTTTTGCCAATTCTGATTCGGTGAAAGTGGGCGAATGGGTTTTGGCTGTCGGTAATCCTTATAATTTAACGTCCACGGTAACTGCTGGAATTGTTTCGGCGAAAGCCAGAGATTTAGATACCAGCGGAATCCAGTCTTTCATACAAACAGATGCTGCGGTGAATCCCGGAAATAGCGGTGGAGCCTTAGTAAACACGCGTGGTGAACTGATAGGAATCAACACGATGATTTCATCTATGACCGGTTCTTATGTTGGGTATTCGTTTGCGGTACCTTCGAATATTGCCCGAAAAATCATTGAAGATTTAATGGAATTTGGGAATGTGCAGCGTGGAATTCTTGGCGTTGAAGGAGGCGAATTGAATAGCATTAGTTCTAAAGAATACGGAATTTCGCAAACGCAAGGATTTTACATTAATAAAGTAACTAAAAATTCTGGTGCCGAGAAATCTGGACTTGAAAAAGGTGATGTCATCATCAAATTAGACGAACAAAATGTGGCAACTTTTGCGGACCTTTCCGGATACATCAATACAAAAAGACCGAATGATAAAGTACAGGTTACCTATATCAGAGATGAAAAAACGAGAGTGGTTCCAGTAGTGTTGAGTAAAAATGAATTTTTCAGTGCAGAATTTAAAGGTATCGAATTAGAAAACATTGAAGCTGCTGACAAGAAAAAATTCAAAATTGATTACGGTGTAAAAATCAAATCCATTAACAGCGAAAACTTGAAACAATATGAAAACGAATTAATAGGAAATATTATCTTGAGTATTGACAATATCAAAGCTACTGATGTGGAAACCGTTTCTAAGCTTTTAAATAAAAAAGAGGAAAATCAAACGGTGCGTATCGAAATGATTAATAAAAATGGAGAAGTACTTCGTGTGATACTTTAAAAAATTTAATTTTTTTAAACTAAGCCATCTTGAAAAAACAAGGTGGCTTTTTTATTTTATAAATAATTCACAAAATGCGCTACGAAATCGATTGAAATGGGTATTTTTGCGCAAATTTTAAAAAATACAATCACTTATTTTTCATTAAATTTTCAACATGGCAACCACAACTTTATACGAGAAGGAAGTTTCATTACAAGCCGACAGGCGACGTGCAGGAGTAAAACTGATTAAAATTATCAGCGATTTATGGTATGATAAATCCATAGAAATGGTCCTATTCCGAAATCAATTAATTGACAGAAATGTCAGTGACATTATCAACCTGCATGAATATGCGGCCGAATTTGTTGGAAAACCTATTTCAGTATTTGATTCAGTTAAAATTGGAAAAGCTATTTTAGAAATGAATTTACCTCCTGCAAAATTGGACATTGGAAAACTTACCTACGAATATGGTTTAGAAGAAGATAAATATCCAGACGCCAAATATTTCGTCATTGATAAATTGAAAAATGCCAAAAATTCAGAGGAAATTCAACCGAAAGATGTCGTACTGTATGGTTTTGGTCGTATTGGTCGATTATTAGCCCGAGAATTAATGTCGAAAACAGGAAAAGGAAGTCAAATGCGTTTGCGCGCTATCGTCACACGTGATAAAAATGATGCTACTTCGCTTGAAAAAAGAGCTTCTTTATTGCGATATGATTCTATTCACGGTGATTTTCAAGGTTCAGTTACTGCTGATACAGAAAATAATGCTTTGATTATTAACGGAACAACCGTTCACGTGATAACGGCAAATGGTCCAGAAGAAATTGATTATACACAGTACGGAATTGATAATGCATTAGTAATTGACAACACGGGCGCTTTCACCACACACGAAGCATTAAGCCGTCATTTAGTTTCGAAAGGTGCTGATAAAGTATTGCTTACTGCTCCCGGAAAAGGTGTTCCAAATATTGTTCACGGTGTAAACCATAACGAATACAATCCTGACGAAATCAATATTTTTTCGGCGGCATCGTGCACTACAAACGCCATTACACCAATATTAAAAGCTGTTGAAGACACTTTAGGAGTTGTCAAAGGACATTTAGAAACCATCCATGCGTATACAAACGACCAGAATCTTGTGGATAATATGCACAAAAAATACCGTCGTGGAAGAGCAGCAGCATTGAATATGGTAATCACCGAAACGGGTGCCGGAAGTGCTGTTGCAAAAGCACTGCCGTCATTGGAAGGAAAATTAACGTCAAATGCGATTCGTGTGCCGGTTCCTAATGGTTCATTGGTCGTTTTGAATCTGGAAGTAGCCAAAAAAACATCCGTTAAAGACATCAATGCCATCATGAAAAAATATGCTTTGGAAGGCGAATTGGTGGAGCAAATCAAATACTCCATGAATAACGAGTTGGTTTCATCGGATATCGTTGGTACATCGCAGCCGGCAATTTATGACAGTAACGCCACAATCGTTTCTGCTGATGGAAAAAATATCGTGTTGTACATTTGGTACGATAACGAATATGGCTACAGTCACCAAGTAATCCGATTAGCAAAATACATTGCCAAAGTAAGACGTTTTACGTATTACTAGCCTGCCGTTTACAGGTTGTGGATTTGAGGTTGTAATTTTTTTATTTTTAGTTTTTAGTCTCCTTAGTTTTAAATTTAAGACAATCGCAACCCAGCCTGAATTCAATAGAAAATCCGTCGCGTTATCAAAACGAGACGGATTTTTTTTGTTATTCTACCGAATTTAGCCGCAGATGACACGGATTTTCACTGATTTTCACTGATTTCCAAAAAAGTCTTATTTGAAAATTTCATTTAACATCCGCAAATTCACAATTCACAATTCACAATTCGTAATTAATAATTAATAACTCATAATTAAAAAAAACTACTCCTTCGCTTTTGTCAAATAATACACTGGAATACCAATCAGCATAATCAAAACGCCCCAGCCACATGTAGATGGTTTTGTATACAATAACGCCATGCAAATTGCCACCGTAATTAAAATATACAGTGCTGGCAGTAACGGATAACCAAAGGCCTTATACGGACGCTCTGCATTTGGCATTTTTTTACGTAAAATAAAAATCCCATAAATGGTCAAAATGTAAAATATCAAAACAATAATCACCACAAAATCAAGCAAATCACCGTATTTCCCTGTCAAACACAAAGCCGAAGCCCAAAGACATTGTGCCCAAATAGACCACGCAGGAACACTTGCTTTATTCAGTTGGGCCGCTTTCTTAAAAAACAAACCATCCTGAGCCATCGTATAATAAACCCTAGCACCAGCCATAATCAAACCATTGTTACACGCAAAAGTCGAAATCATAATCATCACGGCAATAATCAAAGTTCCCACCGATCCAAAAATAGTTTGAGAAGCCACTACCGCCACACGATCAGATTCGGCAGTAGCAATATTAAACAAAGGCACTACTGCCAAGTACATCACATTGGCTAAAATATAAATTACACTTACAATCAAGGTTCCTAAAAACAAACTCAAGCCCACATTGCGTTTTGGGTTTTTAATTTCACCTGCAATAAAGGTCACACCTTCCCAAGCCACGCTCGAAAATTGCGAACCCACAAAGGCCGCCGAAATACCACTAATTAATGCCAAACCACCAATAGGCAACCACTCGCCAGTATCTACATTCAGGCTTTGAGCCGACCAAGCGTTGGCCCAATTCGCATCCCAAACTGCTCCATCCGCAGCAATAAAACCAAAAACAATCAAACCCGCTAGCGAGAGCACTTTGACCACCGTAAGCACCGTTTGTAGAATCTTAGAGTTTTTCACCCCACGACTGTTGATATAACTCAGCAAAATAATGGTGAAAATAGAAACGATCTGAGCCGCATTGAGTTTGAAATCTCCAATCTCATATAAAATATTCTTATCACTCAAAGGCGCGTACAAGTAGGCGGCAAATTTAGCAAAAGCCACACCCACGGCGGCAATAGTACCAGTTTGAATCACGGCAAAAAAGCTCCAGCCGTACAAGAAACCCACCAGTTTCCCGTACGCTTCCTTAATGTACACATATTGACCTCCCGCTTTAGGAAACATCGCGCTCAATTCGCCATAACTCACCGCGGCAATTACCGTTATGGTGCCCGTAAGCACCCACATAGCAATCAACCAACCGGCCGAACCCAACTGCCGAACCATATCCGAACTTACAATAAATATCCCGGAACCAATCATAGAACCCACCACAAGCATGGTTCCGTCAAGTAATCCTAATTCTCTTTTAAAATCGTCTGATTTTTGGTCTTCCATATTTTTTTTTGGTTTTGGGGTTGTGGTTTTAGTTGGCTAAAGATATACTTTTTTTGGAAATTTCATAAAAGGGACGTGAAAAGTGAATCGTGAAAAGTGAAAAGTAAAAAGTAAAAAGTGAAAAGTGAAAAGTGAAAAGTGAGTGGTGAGTGGTGAGTGGTGAAGAGTGTTATTGTTCCTTTGGAAGTGACCCTGAAGCTAGCTTTGTCGTTCCTCCTCGCCACTTTGGGTCGGGCGGTACGCTGTATCTTTATTTTCTTAAAGAAAGAAAATAAAGGATGCCACTTCCCTCCCTCACGCAAACCGAAATAACTGTAACGTTTATTCTTTTCAAGAAAATTGTAAGAAAAATTTAATATATTTGAGAAAATAAAAAACGCAATTCTATAGTGACAATCTACCCGATTAGGGGTGTGTATAGACGTAATTTTGTGGCGAGTATAAACAAGTTCACGGTAATTCAACCCAAAATATAATAACAAATGATAAATATTAGAATCGTAATATTTCTTCTGCTTTCAAATTATTGTGTTGCGCAAAGCATAAATTTCAATTTAGGGAATTCGAAAGAATTAAACTATTATTCAGAAATACCTTTTGAATATGTTAATGGAAAAATAATAGTTTCAGTACTAATAAATGAAAATAAATATAGATTTTTATTAGATACAGGTGCACCAAACTTAATAACAAAAAGGTTAAGTAATATTTTAAATCTTGAAAGTTCGCAGGAATTAAAAATTAGTGATGCAAATCAAATAAAGTCAACAATGAATATTGTTCAATTACCAAATTTGACAATAGGTAGTATTATTTTTGAAAATGCAGTTGCCTTATCTTCGCAAGACGAAAATAATTTAGCATTTGATTGTTTTGAAATTGATGGTTTTATTGGAAGTAATTTATTAAGAAATTCGATTATTCAAATTGATGTTAAAAATAAAATATTAATAATAACTAATGATCCTAAAAAACTTCACTTAAACAATGAAAATAGTTCAAAACTATCATTATTTGGGCAACAAAGTAGTCCTTTTATATGGTTAAAATTAACTGGCTCAAAAGATAGTGGTAAAGAACAAGTACTATTGGATACAGGAATGAAAGGTTTTTATGATATTTCACATAAAAATTATATAAAATTTAAAGATGAAAAAATTTTTAGTGAAGTTGCAAATGGAAAAGGTTCAGAAAGCATTGGATTAAGCGGGACTTCTCCAGAAAGTGAACAGGTTAGATTACTACTTAAACATATGAAGATTGCAAATTCAGCTTTCCTAAATATATCGACTACAACTACAAATGATAATAATTCGAGGATAGGAATTGGCTTATTCGAAAATGGTATAGGTACAATTGATTTTATTAACAAAAAATTTTATTTTGAACAATATGAACATAATAAAGATTTAATCGAAAAATATTTACCGTTTTCTCGGACAATAATAAATAATAAGCTCTCCATCGGTATTGTCTGGGATGAAAAATTGAAAGCTAAAATAAATTACGGTGACGAAATCATTGAAATTAATGGCAAAAACTACGAAAACTATAAATTATGTGATTTTATTAATAAATCAATTTTTGAGAATATCACAGTTTCAGAAATAAAAATAAGAAATAAAAAAGGTGAAATCAACATAATAACATTGTAAAAAATTACTACAAAAAACTGTTTTGATATAGTGTCTAATTCCATACAACATTTCAATGCAGCGGAACATTAGCAAAATCAAACTAAAAATGAAATACGCTAAATTTAATATTGACTCGAATAAAATAGAATTCTTAAACTCAGTTTTTGGAATTGAAAGCGTTTTACTGAATGGAAAAAGAATTTCCAAAAAGTTTTCTTTTTCTGGAATTACCCATGAAATAAAACTACACGCCAAAGATTTAATATTGGAATCCAAATACAAACAATTCGACAAAAAAGAAATCAAACTTGAATTAAAGGAAAATGGCGTATTGCTCAAGGAACAATTTGTAAAAACAGACAAAAAGCAAAGATATGTTTGGTTTCTAATTGGAATAGGCCTGGGAATTACAATCTATGAACTTCTGAATTTACTATAGCACTACCTGAATTTATAAAACTCGTTCGTTTGGATATTTATAATTCGTTACACTCGTAATTTTATGTTCCTTTCCCAGAAATAAACCGTACTTTAGTGTCGCTTTCCTGATGTTATTATAGTTTTAACAGCAAAAAAGGAAACGTATCATTTAGCACTAAAAATCATGAATACATTAAAATTAGCATGGACAGGTCTTGGCAACATGGGAAATCCAATGGTGATGAACCTGCTCAAAGCGGGTTTTGAAGTATCGGTTTTCAATCGCACCAAAGAGAAAGAAGCGCCATTACTGGCTGCAGGAGCAAAATCAGCAAGCAGTTTACAAGAACTAATGGAAACCTGTGATGTAGTTTTGACGATGTTATCTAACGACGCGGCTGTCAAAGAAGTTTTTGAGGGACCAACAGGTTTATTGTCTAAATCCAATTCTGGCAAAACCATCATCAATATGAGTACAGTTGCTCCGGAAACTTCGCGTTATTTAAACACCATTTGCAACCAACATCACGTGCATTTCATAGACGCTCCCGTTTCTGGAAGTGTAAAGCCAGCACAAGACGGGACTTTGGTCATTCTAGTGGGTGCTTCGAGTGAAGATTACGAAGTAGCCAAACCGATATTTGACGTTTTGGGTAAAATTGCGATTCACGTAGGTGAACCTGGCGTGGCAAGTTCGGCTAAGTTAGCCATCAATTACTTATTAGGATTGAACCTTCAAGGCATAGCCGAAACGGTTTTATTTGCCGAGAAAAACGGTGTAAGCAAAGAAGACATGCTCAACATCATCAACCAAGGCGCTTGTGGCAACGGAATCACGAATATCAAAACACCTTCCATTCTGAACGATTCCTATCCGGCAGCATTTGCGTTGAAACATTTAGTCAAAGATTTAAGACTGGCCAAAGAAGCCGGACTCAATTCTCCACTCATTCATCCTTTGTATGACAGTTATGCCGCAGCAGAACAAGAAGGATTGGGCGATCTAGATGTGATGGCAATTATCAGCAGTTTAAAAAATAAGTGATATTTGAATAGCAGTACATCCAGCGAATAAACCATAGAGTTTAATTGTTTCAAATAAAAAACAAAAAAGCTAAATCTTATCGGATTTAGCTTTTCTTATTTAATCGAATCAGGAAACGATATTACTTTGTTTTCACCGGTGGTAAGTCAAATGCAGCTGATTCATGCTCAAAACCATTGCGGTGAGAACCATCACAAAAAGGTTTATTTGCTGACAATCCACAACGGCAAAGACCCAGAGCCGTTCTTCCTTCTAATCCGTATGTTTTTCCTTCACAGTCTGTTATTTCGAAATCACCTTCTATTTTTATAGAACCATTGCGATTGATTGTTAGTTTAGTCTTGCTCATAATGCTTTGAATTTAATTTAGAATTCAAAGATTGCAAAATATTTTAGGACCTTTCTGCATTGCTGCGCTTTTTTACGATTCCAAATCGTAATTTACATTAATTCTATTTTATGCTACACTTAAATTAGGAGCAATCGCAGACAACCGAAAGAAATTAGAAATTGGAAATTTTTGAATATCTAATATTTTCACACAATCAAAAAAGAGGACATTAGCATTGAATTATCCAACCATTGAAGAACACAACTATCAAATTAATTGCAAAAATGCAGCGTAACTTTATGTGCCGTTTTTATTTGCATATTCAATCCTTAAGAATAAAGTATATTATTAGGAGCTACAAATATTATTAGCTTCTATATTGTATATTTGCTCGTTAGGTAATCCGTTTTGAGTGGTGTTATTTATTTTATGTTCTGTAAAAAAGAATAAAAACAGACCTTTTCAATTTATATTTAAAATGATTTCAACATTACATAATATTTTAAAAGCATGAATATCTTAAAAAAAGTAAATGTATTTCGAAGAATTGTAACGCATAACCTAACTAAAAATATTGGGAATTCACAAAAGAATCAAATAATCGATTTATCTCAAAAAATCGAAATAAAGAGGGTTTTAATTTCCAGACCCAATCACAGACTGGGTAATTTATTACTCATTACGCCACTGGTACAGGATGTAATTGCTACTTTCCCTGATTGTAAAATTGATTTGTTTGTAAAAGGAGGTTTGGCACCAATTGTTTTTAAAAATTACACCAACATCAATTACATCATTGAACTTCCTAAAAAACCTTTCAAAAATTTGATCGACTATTTCAAGGTTTGGGTAAAAATTAAAAAGCAAAAATATGACATTGTAATTAATGTTGATAAAAACTCCTCATCCGGGCGATTATCAGCACAATTTGCTGATGCCAAATACAAATTTTTTGGAGAACTGGATGAGGAAATGCAATTGAAGCACAACGATTATGAGCATATTGCAAAATATCCTGTGTATGAATTCAGAAGTTTTTTGACCAAATTAGGGTTCCCAAAAAATGAAAATCCTGTTCCATCATTAGACCTTAAATTGAGTGCTTCAGAAATTGCTGAACGCCATACAATTGTTAAAGAACTGGTTAAAAATGACAAAAAGACCATTTGCATATTTACCTATGCTACTTCTGACAAATGTTATTCAGAATCTTGGTGGGAAGAATTCTATGAAAGACTGAAAATAGAATATTCTGATTATAATATTATCGAAGTTTTGCCCGTTGAAAACATATCACAAATAGGATTTAAAGCAACTACTTTTTACAGCAAAGACATCCGTGAAATTGGCGCTGTCATTGCCAATACTGAACTTTTTATTGGCGCAGATAGCGGCATTATGCATTTAGCAAGTTCTGTACTAACTCCAACAGTGGGATTATTTTCGCGTCCAAATATAAATATGTATAGGCCTTACAACAATAATAGCACAGCCATAGATACGAATAGCGGTAACAAAGAGAATTGGATTGAAACAATAAACAACGTACTGCTTAAACGATAATTCATCTGTATCCTAGTTATCAATATATCATTTGAAGTGGCAATAATGAAACGGTAAATCGATTAAAATACTGAACGCAATCGCAGCAAAATGAAAACAAAATTTCTACTTCCGCTCCTATTTGCATTTTTTTGTACGGGAACACTTTGGTCACAAAATCTAGAAACTTTTACTTTGAAGTTAGATCACATGGCACTTTCAGTGAAAGATCTGGATCGCTCTGTTGATTTTTATAAAAATATATTGAAGCTTTCAGAAATCACCAACCTTACCAAAAAAGAAGGAATTCGATGGATTTCATTGGGAGATGGGAAAGAATTACATCTTGTGTCAACCATAAAAGAACCCGTTACCATAAACAAAGCGGTTCATGTGGCGTTTAAAGTCACTAATTTTGATGCTTTAATCACTAAGCTACAAAACCTCAACATTACCTATTCCGACTGGCCGGGAACACTTGATAAGATTACGGTTCGCGCAGATGGAATCAAACAAATCTATATCCAAGATCCCGATGGATATTGGATTGAAATTAACAGTGTTAAAAAATAACCAAATCCTGACACTTCCCTTTTAATTTATATTCTTCGGAAGTTGTATGTATTAATCATCAGCTACTTAAGCTACAGATATATGAAAGTTGAAACTTTTACTCTTAATTGTGTAACCCTTTTTTGTGTTTTGTTTCCCAACTTTGTAAAAGAATTTACGGAGTCTAACAATAGAACTAAAACTTAGGATTATGAGTGATCAAGCAAATGAACATACAGTTGAAGGAATAGATAAACTTAAAAGTCTGGTTGATGAAATCAACACCTGCCTTTTTTGTACCAATCTCAAAACGAATGACGGAGCAACCACCAGACCTATGGGAGCTGTAAAAGTATGCGATGAAGGAAACATTTGGTTCTTCAGCGAAAAAAATAGTGATAAAAACAAAGAAATTGAGCAAGATTCCAGTGTTCAATTATTTTTTGCACATCCTGGAAAAGGAAGTTACATGGTTGTAAATGGTGACGCATCAATAGTTACCAATCAAGAAAAAATTGAAGAGCTGTGGTCTCCAGTGGTAAATATATGGTTTAAAGAAGGAAAAAATGACCCTAACATTTCTCTTATTAAAGTGAAACCAACAAGTGCTTACTTTTGGGACACTGACGGAAACCAAATGATTAATTTTCTAAAGATGGCGGCCTCAGTTGCTACAGGAACTAATTATGTAAGTGGGAACAAAGGAGAAATAAAAATCTAAAAGACATAAAAAAAACGTTCCAATCTTGGAACGTTTTTAATATGAATATTTTTATTTTTCTAAGAAACTATTGTAGTACTCTATTAATTTGAGAAAAGTTTTTTCGATAATATTTCTCTTTGGTAGATGAGATTATTACCCCGTTGCTAACTGATGAGTGAATGAATTTAATTTCGTCTTCACAAACTTCAACAACCATTCCTACATGATTAATTTGGCTTCTGCCATTTGTTTTAAAGAAAATTAAATCTCCTTTTTTTGCTTCTTGTGTATTGATTTTAGTACCAATATTGGATTGTTCACGAGATGTTCTTGGCAATTTAATATCAAATGCGCCAAAAGTAGTACACATAAGCCCTGAGCAATCAAATCCTGATTTTGTGGTTCCACCGGTACGGTACCGTGAACCTATATTTTCAGAAGCACGTTCTATCAACTGATCTAAAAAATCATGACTGAAAGTTGGTTTCGCAGCGTTATTAAAATCAATTTTAGAAGTTTGAATTTCCGAATTATGGTAGCTATCAGTACTTACAACTGCATTTTCAACAGGTAGAGTATTTGCCGAAATATTTAATTTGTAGCCTACAGGAAGTCCTTTTTTAACTTCTGGATTTTGCTTTTCTAATTCATTAACGGTAATTCCGTATTGTTTTGCAATGGCATATTTAGTTTCTTTTGGCTGTACTTCACGGATAATCAGCTGTGGTGTATTATCTGTAGTTGTTTCATTTTGAGAAAACTGAGTCGCTGCTGTTTTTGATAAATCTGTAGTTGTTTGGATAACGACAGCTTCTTCTAATGTTGGTGCGATAGTTTTTAATGAAGTAGCATTTTTTGAAATAAGTACTGGTAACTCTTTACTTTCTTGCGATGCTAAAACCGTTTCTGAAAAAGGAGCCGCTGGAATATTTATTTTTTGACCAACTCTAAGTGCTTTTACGCCTATTCCTGGATTGGCTTTATCAAATTCCTTAATTGTGATTCCGTATTTTTTTGTGATGGAATACTTGGTTTCTTTTGGCAATACTTCCCAAGTAAATGTATCAGGTTTTGTGGATATAGATTCAGTGGATTGAGGTAAATTAGCCACTTCATCTTTTGATCCGGTTTGTTTTATTGGTGCAATCGTCGCTGTTTCAGATGCGGTAGAATTACCGGGAATATTTATTTTTTGACCAATTTTTAATTCAGAAGAAGCGAGTGTCGGATTGACTTGGTTTAATTCTTTAAAGGAAATTCCGTATTGTTTTGCGATTCCGTAAAGTGTTTCTTTAGCTTGAACTTCGTGTTCTTTAACGGAATTATTTATTGTAATCTTACTTTTAGAAACAGTATTTTTTGTAGAAGCGATAGGAATTAATAAAACGGAATTGAGTTTTAAAAGATTCTTGGCATTGGGATTTAATTTAAAAATAGCGCTTTGTTTTACTTCATATTTCTCAGCGATACTCGATATTGTTTCCCCTTTTACTATAGTGTGTTTTGTGATTTTCTCCTGTGAAAAAAGAACGATACTATTTAAAAAAACTAATGTTACTATTACTCTAAAAGTCATATTCATTTATTTCAAATTACTTACCCCATTGTATTCTTCATAGCGATTTCGGGATATAATTATTAAATCTCGCTTAGGTTTGCACTTTTATTTCCTATTTTTATTTAAAAAATTGTAAAAAAATTCTCATCTCTTTGATAAAAGAGAGCCTAATTTGTGCAATTATTATTTGTTGATTTTTTGTTCTGATTGCAAAAGCAACTCAAACAGTAACGCAAGACAATTGTATTGCTATTGTTGCGCAGAAAATAAAAATAGGTAGAGAATTGATGTAACTAATAACCAATAAGCTCAAATACAATTTAATTTTTCTTATTGCTAATTTAAACTATAATATCAAAAAACGCTCATTTTTTTTTAATTTTAACGTAGTTTAAATACAAACGACTCTTTTTTTTGATTTTTCTACACATTTTAACCGCAAATCTGATGCTTTTTTAAAAATTATTCACTCTTATCATTAATGCCAAAGTAACGAATAATTGGGTTTTGATTAAATAGCCCTGATGGGAGTGAAAAGCCTTTTGAAGCGGAATTGCCTATTTTTCCAGAGTAAAAAGAGCGACTAAAAGAAGCTCCTTTTTATCTTGGAAAAAAGCAATTGTGCAAAAAAGCTTGATACGGTCAGCAGGAAACAGCTCCAGAAATAAAGTGTAATTAAAACGAAAAAACTCCCAAGTTCCCTTGAGAGTTTTAAAATTTAGTATTGAAATACTTATGCTTTTCCGGCAGCAGCAATCAAGTTTAAGGCTGAACCAGCAACGAACCAACCAATTTGTCCTTCATTATAGGTATGGTTTGCCAAGATAATATCTTTGGTTCCATCCGCGTGAACGAATTCTAATGTTAATGATTTTTCTGGAGCAAAATCTACTAAATCAGTGAAATTGATTGTGTCATCCTCCTGAATTTTATCGTAATCCGCTTCATTAGCAAATGTCAGTCCTAAAAGACCTTGTTTTTTAAGGTTTGTTTCGTGGATACGCGCAAATGATTTCACCAAAACCGCTTTCACACCTAAGAAACGAGGCTCCATTGCTGCATGCTCACGAGAAGATCCTTCGCCGTAATTATGATCCCCAACAACGATTGAAGGAACACCAGCCGCTTTGTAAGCACGAGCTACAGCAGGAACTGCATCGTAAATACCCGTCAAGTGATTTTTCACTGTATTTGGTTTTTGGTTGAATGCATTTATAGCACCAATCAACATATTATTAGAAATATTATCTAAATGTCCACGGAAACGCAACCATGGTCCAGCCATAGAGATGTGATCTGTTGTACATTTTCCGAAAGCTTTAATCAATAATTTAGCTCCTGTAATATTTTTTCCGTCCCAAGGCAAGAATGGCGCTAACAATTGTAATCTTTCTGAAGTTTCACTAACCGCGATTTGAACACCTGAACCATCTTCTGCCGGTGCTTGAAAACCTGGGTCTTCAGCATCAAATCCGTTTTTCGGCAATTCGTCGCCTGTTGGCACTTCTAACATTACTTCTTCACCATCTTCGTTTATTAAAGAATCCGTCAACGGATTGAAACTTAAATCTCCGGCAATTGCCAAAGCCGTTACCAATTCCGGTGAACCTACGAAAGCCAATGTGTTTGGATTTCCATCGGCACGTTTGGAGAAGTTACGGTTGAAAGAGTGAACAATTGTGTTGCGTTCTTCTTTTTCTGCTCCTTCTCTGTCCCACATTCCGATACATGGTCCGCATGCATTAGCAAATACCGTCGCACCAATCTTATCGAAAGTATCGATAAAACCGTCACGCTCGATTGTATAACGAACCACCTCAGAACCTGGAGTGATCGTGAATTTTGATTTTAATTTTAATTTTTTGTCGGTGACTTGTTTGGCTATTGATGCTGCGCGAGCGATGTCTTCGTAAGAAGAATTGGTACAAGAACCAATCAAACCTACTTCAATTTTCAAAGGCCAGTTATTTTTGATAGCTTCCTCTTTCATTTTAGAAATTGGAGTCGCTAAATCTGGAGTGTAAGGTCCGTTTAAATGTGGCTCTAATTCGTTTAAGTTAATTTCGATAACTTGATCAAAATACAATTCTGGATTAGCATAAACTTCCGCATCGCCTGTTAAATATGGAGCAATTTTATCAGCAGCATCTGCAACATCAGCTCTGTTTGTAGAACGCAAATAACGGCTCATAGAATCATCATAACCAAATGTAGAAGTTGTAGCACCAATTTCGGCACCCATATTACAGATAGTTCCTTTTCCCGTACAAGACATAGAAGTTGCACCTTCACCAAAATATTCAACGATAGCGCCTGTTCCACCTTTTACGGTAAGAATTCCGGCTACTTTTAGGATAACGTCTTTTGGAGCTGTCCAACCTGATAGTTTTCCAGTTAATTTTACTCCAATTAGTTTCGGGAATTTCAATTCCCAAGCCATTCCTGACATAACATCAACTGCATCAGCACCACCAACACCAATTGCCACCATTCCTAAACCACCTGCATTCACAGTATGAGAATCAGTACCAATCATCATTCCACCCGGGAAAGCATAATTTTCAAGTACTACTTGGTGAATAATCCCTGCTCCTGGTTTCCAGAAACCGATTCCGTATTTATTAGATACCGAAGAAAGGAATTCAAACACTTCATTACTTTGTGTTTTTGCTCTGGCCAAATCAGTTACAGCATCAACTTTCGCTTGGATCAAGTGATCACAATGCACTGTTGTAGGAACCGCTACTTTAGATTTACCGGCATGCATGAATTGCAACAACGCCATTTGAGCGGTTGCATCTTGACAAGCAACTCTATCTGGAGCAAAATCAACATAATCAGCACCTCTTGTAAAAGCTTTTGACGGCATTCCATCCCAAAGGTGATTATACAAAATTTTCTCTGTCAATGTAAGAGGACGTCCAACTATTTCGCGTGCTTTATCAACACGAGTTGTCATGTTGTCATACACTTTTTTAATCATTTCAATATCAAAAGCCATATCTAATTTTTTTCTGTTATTATCTTTAAAACCACAAGGTACAAAAAACAGAAGACCTATTAAAATAAAAAAAGCCTAAGTCTGTTGAAAGACTCAAGCTTTTTGATATAATTAACAAAAATCAGTTATTATCTAACCAATAATTTATGAGATGGTGCAAACTGCGTTAAATTTATACCTTTAACTGCAGCTTTGTATTCCTCAAGAGTTGGAGTTCTACCTAAAATTGTAGACAATACAACAACTGGTGTTGAAGAAAGCAGTGATTCTCCTTTTTTACCTTCTGTATCTTCAACAACTCTTCCTTGGAAAAGACGCGTAGATGTTGCCATTACAGTATCTCCTTTTTCTGCTTTTTCTTGGTTACCCATACATAAATTACAGCCTGGACGCTCTAAATATAGAATATTTTCATATCCTGTACGTGCCACGCCTTTAGGAGCATTATCATCAAATTCGAAACCAGAATACTTTTGTAAAACTTCCCAGTCTCCTTCAGCTTTAAGTTCATCTACAATATTATATGTAGGAGGTGCCACGACAAGCGGTGCTTTAAACTCTACTTTACCATATTGCTCATCTATGTTTTTTAGCATCTGAGAAAGAATCTTCAAATCACCTTTGTGTACCATACAAGATCCAACGAAACCAAGATCTACTTTTTTCACACCGCCGTAAAAAGAAAGTGGTCTAATGGTATCGTGCGTATAACGCTTAGAAACATCCGCATTATTTACGTCTGGATCTGCAATCATAGGTTCCGCAACGATATCTAAATCGATTACAACTTCAGCAAAATATTTTGCGTTAGCATCAGGAATCAAAGCAGGTTTTTCACCTGATTGGATTGCTGCAATTCTATTATTAGCGATAGCGATTAATCCTTTTAAGACTTGCTTCTCGTTATCCATTCCTTTATCAATCATGATCTGGATTCTACCTTTGGCGATCTCTAATGATTCAATTAAAGTATCATCCTCAGAAATACAAATAGAAGCTTTTGCTTTCATTTCTGCAGTCCAATCTGTAAAGGTAAAAGCTTGATCAGCAGTAAGTGTTCCTAAATGAACCTCAATAATACGTCCTTGGAAAACATTCTCTCCACCAAATTGCTTCAACATTTGAGATTGTGTAGCATGAACAACATCACGGAAATCCATATATTCTTTCATATCACCTTTAAAGGTAACTTTTACTGACTCCGGAATTGGCATTGAAGCCTCACCCGTAGCTAGTGCGAGTGCAACTGTTCCTGAATCGGCTCCAAAAGCAACACCTTTAGACATTCTTGTATGAGAGTCACCCCCTATAATAATCGCCCATTCATCAACAGTAATATCATTAAGAACTTTGTGGATTACATCTGTCATTGCGTGGTAGCTCCCCTTAGGATCACGAGCCGTAATCAAACCAAAATCATTCATGAACTTCATCAATCTTGGAATGTTTGCTTTAGACTTATTATCCCAAACAGAAGCTGTATGACAACCTGATTGGTATGCACCATCAACAATTGGAGAAATCACAGTAGCAGCCATAGACTCCAATTCCTGAGAAGTCATCAAGCCAGTTGTATCTTGTGATCCTACGATATTTACCGTTACACGCACATCAGAACCTGCATGTAAAACTTTACCTGGAGTTGAACCAACTGCGTTCTTATTAAATATTTTTTCTACAGCCGTAAGACCTTGTCCTTCAATAGAAACCTCTTTTGACGGAGCGAATACCGGTACGATATCAATTCCCAAAGTCTTTGATGCAAAAGTTTGTAATTTTTTTCCAAATACAATAGCGTAAGACCCACCAGCTTTAATAAATTCCATCTTCTGAGGCGTAAATGCCTTAGAAATATCAATTAATTCTTTATCGCCGTTGTAAAGTTTTTTTGTTTTTGTATTAATAGTCAGCACTATTCCAGTTGCAACAGAATAAACTTCTTCTAAAATAGGCTCACCGTTTTCATTGCGAAGAACCGCTCCATTTGCATCTGTTTTCTTTACCCAGTTTTGAAGATCAAGACCAATACCACCAGTAACATCAACAGTGGTAAGGAAAATTGGGGAAATACCATTAGTTCCGGCAACAATTGGAGCTATGTTTATGAATGGCACATAAGGACTTGCTTTTCTACCTGTCCAAAGAGCCACATTATTCACTCCTGACATTCTTGAAGAACCTACTCCCATAGTTCCTTTTTCAGCAATTAACATCACACTTTTGTCCGGATGTTGCGCTTGAAGCGCTTTAATTTCATCTTGAGCTTCAGGCGAAATCAAACATTTTCCATGCAGTTCACGATCTGAGCGTGAATGCGCTTGGTTCCCCGGAGAAAGTAAATCTGTCGAAATATCTCCTTCACCAGCAACATAAGTAACAACCTTAATTTCCTCAACTACTTCTGGTAGCTTTGTAAAGAATTCCGCCTTAGCGTAACTCACTAGAATATCTTTTGCAATCTCATTACCACTTTTAAGTGCCGCCTCTAATCGATCAGTATCAGCCTCATAAAGATATACTTGTGTTTTTAATACTTCTGCTGCTGCTTTTGCAATTGTAATGTCATTTCCTAAAGCTAAGTCAAGTAAAACTTTGATTGATGGCCCACCTTTCATATGTGACAATAACTCTAATGCAAATGCTGGTGTTATTTCATTCACTACTGATTCACCAAGAACAATCTCTTTCAAAAAAGAAGCTTTCACAGCAGCTGCAGGTGTTGTACCAGGAACCGTATTATAAATAAAAAACGAAATTGAAGCTTCGCGATTTGCGTTATTTGAATCTTTAATTTGAGTGATGATATCGCTTAATAAATCAGCGTTATCAATTGGCTTCGGGTTAAGTCCCTGAGTTTTTCTGTCTTCGATTTCCTTTAGATAATCGTTATAAATGTTCATAGTAAATTGTTTTCAATGTTAAAGGCTAATTATTTTTAACTTACTCAAAATTACAAGCCATAATAGCTGTATTTTTATTCACGACGCAAATTTAGCTCTTTAAGATGATATTTGAAAAAATTTAATAGATGTGGTTTTTTGAAATGATATTATTAGTGAATACTGATTTTTACCCTTTAAAATTGATGAATTTTAAAAAATTTAACACTAAACTGATTAATCGATAATTAATTAATTATATTCTAACGATTATCAAATTAGAAAAACCATCAGAACTAAGAAAACGTTGTAGTTACGATCAACAATCAAGCTCAGAGTTCAAAAAAAAAACAGTTATACCAACTTGGCAATAATCATTTCTTCTGTAATTCCTTCAGCGTCGGCTTTGTAATTTTTAATAATTCGATGACGTAAAATCCCTGTCGCAACAGCTTTCACATCTTCAATATCCGGAGAAAATTTTCCATTAAAAGCTGCATTGGCTTTAGCCGCCAAAATCAAATTTTGAGATGCTCTTGGTCCTGCTCCCCAATCCAGATAATTTTTGACAAATTCATTTGATAAAAGATTATCCGGACGGGTTTTACTGACTAATGTTACCGCATATTCTATAACGTTATCCGCTACAGGAATTCGGCGAATCAGATGTTGAAAATCTATTATTTCCTGAGCGGTGAATAAAGGATTTATTGTGTTTTTTATATCCGAAGTTGTGCGCTTCACCACTTGAACTTCTTCTGCAAAAGAAGGATATTCTAATTTTATGGCGAACATAAATCGGTCTAATTGGGCTTCAGGTAAAGGATACGTTCCTTCCTGTTCAATTGGATTTTGAGTTGCCAAAACAAAATAAGGCAAGTCTAATTTATAATTTACTCCTGCAATAGTAACAGAACGTTCCTGCATGGCTTCTAACAATGCAGCTTGCGTTTTTGGCGGCGTACGATTGATTTCATCTGCCAGAATAATATTCGAAAAAATAGGCCCTTTTATAAATTTAAACTGACGGCTTTCATCTAAAATTTCACTTCCCAAAATATCCGAAGGCATCAAATCCGGGGTAAACTGAATCCTTTTAAAATCAAGACCCAGCGCTTGCGCCAACGTATTCACCATCAAAGTTTTTGCTAATCCAGGAACACCTATTAACAATGCATGACCACCAGAAAAAATACAAAGTAAGATTTGATCTACCACAACATCCTGACCTACAATGATTTTTGCGATTTCTTTTTTTAGCTCATTCCTTTTTTGAACTAAATTATGTATTGCTGCTACGTCTGACATGTATGAAGTGTTTTAAAATTAAAAAGAGTTAGCATTATGAAATCATAAAACTAACTCTTTTTCTTTATTTAACGAAAACTTTTTTATTGATAATCCAGCCCGTGAAGGACAAAAAGAAGCCTACTTTTTAAGCCAATTGTTGGTAAAAGCACAATCTCTATATTCACCAATAATTTTAACATACGTTTCTTTTATTTTCTCATCAAACCATTTTCCAATTGCAGTGATTCGCTTATCTTTCAGTGCCAATTCTTTAATTTTGATGTAATCTTTCGCATAATCAGCAGCATGCTCATCAATTCTGTTGGTTACGGTAATTAGTTTGAATTTTTTCTTACCTTCTTCTCCTTGGTCTAAAATTGGAGCTGAAACTTCATTTTCCTTTAAATTAGAAACTTGACTGTAAAAAGCAGGATCCATTTTAGTCAATTCAAAACGCGTATCCTGTGTTTGTGGATTGATTAACGCACCACCATTTGCTCTTGTTTCTTTTTCATCAGACAATGTTCTGGCTGCTTCCGCAAAAGTAATTTCTTTATCTTCGATTCTTTTTTTGATTAAAACAATCTTTTCTTTCGCCTCATTCAGTGCCGTTTCAGTAACCGTAGGTGACAATAATATGTGACGCAATTCTACTTCTTGCCCTTTTATCTTTTCCACATATATAATATGATATCCAAAATCTGTTTCAAAAGGAGCTGATATTTCACCTTCCGCTAAACTAAAAGCAACATCTTTAAATTCTTTTACAAATGGTGTTTTACGATTCATCTTATAAAACCCTCCACTAGATCTTGATCCCGGATCTTGAGAGTATAGAACTGCTTTAGTAGAAAAACTTGAACCCTCTTCTATTTCTTTTTTGAAACCATTCAATCTATCAATCACTTTTTGCTTATCCTCTGCCGAAACTTTTGGAGTAATAACAATTTGAGAAACTTCTAATTCCACCCCAAAGAATGGAAGATCATCTTTTGGAATTGTTTTGAAATAATTTCGAACCTCTTCTGGTGTAATTTCTACTTCATCAACGATTTTCTTCTGCATTTCTGAAGTCAACTTTCCTTCTTTCAAAATATCTGAGAAATAAGTTCTAAACTCTTCTTCTGAGTCCTTTTTGTAATACTGCACTACTTTTTCCAAAGATCCAATTTGCCCTACCATATAGTTCAAACGCTCTTCTAACATTCCTTTTATCTCAGAGTCTGTTACTACAATACTATCCTGAATAGCTTGATGCGCATACAATTTATCTTCTAATAATTTACCAAGCATTTGACATCTTGTAATATCTTTTACAGATCCGCCTCCAGCTGAAATTTCAAGATACGACTTATCAATATCTGAATCTAAAATGATGTAATCTCCAACAGTAGCAATCACACCATCAATTTTTTGTTTACCAGTTGATTGGATTTTCTTGATTGGAACTATCACGGTGTCCTTAATAATTTCTTGTGCACTTGTTATAACGCTTGTAAAAATTAAAAGAAAAAAAGTAAGTGCAATTCTATTATTAACGGATTTCATTTCTATGTTATTTATTGGCATTATTCTCATTTGTATTTATCGTAAAAATATACTTATTCTATTGTAATTAAACCTCTTGATACCTGCCAGAATATTTTTGGCAAATATACACTTTAAGAATCAACAACGGAATTGAAATTTCACAATACAATTCTTAAGTATTCTTTAAATTTAAATCGAACAAAAATAGCAATTCAATTACATAATACAAGTTTCCTAAGTACTATTAACAAAAAATTATAAACGCATTTATTTATCAGCTGATTCCGTTTGTAAACCATGAAGAAACTGAAGGTTAGCTACGAAAAAACATCATAAATACGCATTGCTTTTACTTAAATTGACAGTAATTAAATGCATCATCACTGTTTTCTCTTATTTGACACCTCCGAATAACCACCAGAATTTATGATTACAGTATTTTTTCATTCTATCAAAAATTCTTAGAACTGCCAAGAATTTCTCATTTTTAAGGTTACAAATTAAAAATCATAGCTATTAAAATACTCATTTTTAGCGCTCTATTTAAAAACTTGTAAACACTACAACGTTTTCGTTCTTCATTAAAAAAAATCTGACGCATATCTTGTAAGAATTTGTATAAATTAGCTTAAAAGTTGCATTTTTATCTAAAATAATAGTATAAAAATAATTTTATACTATTATTTTATATTATTTATTTTGATTTTAATAAAATGCATTTTAAAATTTAAATCAAAATAAAAAACAACAACTAATCATTTCAATACTATTACCATTACCCAAAATCTATTAATTAACCTAAATTTCCTATTTTATGAAAAAACAAAATTTTAAAATTTGTTTATTATCCGCTTTACTCGTTTGCTTGTACTCGTGTAATTCAAATGATGACCTTGTAACCAATTCAAAAGAAGCCACTGCACAATTCAAAGTGATTAATGTTACAAATCACGATGGTCATCCTTTTAGTACAGGAAAACAATCAAGCACAACAGGCAGATACGTTGCAAATCCTGGTGGCGGTGTAATGATGCAGGCTTTTTATTGGGATGTGCCAGCTGGTGGAACGTGGTGGAATACGGTAAACGCAAAAATAACTGCTTGGTCAAATGTTGGTATTGGTTCCATTTGGCTTCCTCCCGTTTCAAAAGCTCAAAACGGACCGTTTTCTATGGGTTACGATCCTACCGATTATTTCGATTTTGGAAATTACAATCAAAATGGAACGATAGAAACTAGATTTGGTTCCCGCACAGAATTAGAAAGTTTGATCACGAAAGTACATACCGAAAACATGCAAGTCTATGCTGATATGGTTTTAAACCACAACAGTGGCGGACAATTAGAAAGTAATCCATTTACAGGAACACAAACATATACTAATTTTACTGGTGTCGCTTCTGGGAAATTCAAGAGAACCAGTGCTGATTTTTATAAAAATTCTTATGGAAATAATGATGAAGGGGCTTTTGGAGGATTTCCGGATTTAGCACATGTCGTTCCTAATGTACAAGACTGGCTTTGGAAAAGGGCCGATGGCGTAGGTAAATATTATAAAAATACCATGAAATTTGATGGCTGGAGGTTTGATTACGTGAAAGGTTTTGCTCCGTGGGTTATCAAAGACTGGAATGCAAACGTTGGCGGCTTCTCTGTTGGCGAATTGTGGGATTCAAACGTCAACATACTTAACGACTGGGCTAATATTGCCAACAGTTCCGTTTTTGATTTTGCCTGTTACTACAAAATGAATGATGCTTTTGACGGAAATAATCTAAACCTTTTAAATGATGACATGATGTGGAAAAGAAACCCTTATAAAGCGGTTACTTTCGTATCCAACCATGACACTGACGAAATTTGGAAAAAAGAATTAGCATACGCTTACATTTTGACACATGAAGGGTATCCAACACTATTTTATCGCGATTATGAAGAATGGCTGAACAAAACAAAAATGAACAATCTTATTTGGATTCACAATAATAAAGCGACCGGAAACACCTCAATTCTATACACCGATACCGATGAATATATTGCTCGCAGAAACGGCTACAACGGAAATCCTGGTTTAGTGGTTTACATTAATAATTCATCCACTTGGCAAGAAAGATGGATTCAGACAAATTGGGTTAATGCTCAAATTAAAGATTTCACAGGAAATTCAACTTGGTTACCAACAACTCAGGCAGACAAATGGGTAAAAATTCAATGTCCTCCAAATGGATATTCTATTTGGTCAATCAATATGTAATCCTTTAATAGCACTAAGGCTGTCTGAAAAGACAGCCTTCTTTATTTCTCAGATTTTAATTTTGGACTTTCAATGACTGGCTTAAATTTACCCGAAATCAATCTTCAAAACTCCTTTACTCCAATTAGAGTATACAATTTTTTTAAATAGCATTTATAAATAGTACTTTTGCAGACTATTTATACAAATATGGGCTTTTTAGAAGAAATACAACGTAGAAGAACTTTCGGGATTATCTCACATCCTGATGCCGGAAAAACAACACTTACTGAGAAACTCCTCCTTTTTGGTGGTGCGATTCAAGAAGCAGGTGCTGTAAAAAACAATAAAATCAAGAAAGGCGCAACGAGTGACTTTATGGAAATTGAACGCCAGAGAGGAATTTCAGTTTCTACTTCGGTTTTAGCGTTTAATTATAAAGACAAGAAAATAAACATTCTTGATACTCCAGGACATAAGGATTTTGCCGAGGACACTTTTAGGACCTTAACCGCTGTTGACAGCGTTATTGTTGTAATTGATGTTGCTAAAGGTGTTGAGGAACAAACGGAAAAATTAGTAGCTGTTTGTAGGTTGCGTAAAATTCCGATTATTGTATTCATCAATAAATTAGACAGAGAAGGAAAAGATGCTTTTGACTTGATGGATGAAGTTGAGCAAAAACTGGGTCTAACCGTTACTCCGCTAAGTTTCCCAATTGGAATGGGTTATGATTTTCAAGGAATTTATAATTTATGGGAACAAAACATCAACTTATTTAGTGGCGACAGCCGCAAAAATATTGAAGAAACAATTGCTTTCTCGGATGTTCAAAATCCAGAATTGGAGAAAATAATCGGTCAAAAACCCGCTGATAGATTGCGTGAAGAATTAGAATTGATAGACGAAGTTTATCCTAAATTTGATCGTCAGGATTATTTAGACGGAAAATTACAGCCTGTATTTTTTGGTTCCGCTTTAAATAATTTTGGTGTTAGAGAATTGCTTGATTGTTTTGTTGAAATTGCTCCGTCACCAAGACCTAAAGATTCCGAAACACGATTAGTGGATCCAGAAGAGGAGAAAATGACTGGATTTGTTTTTAAAATCCATGCCAATATGGATCCCAAACACAGAGACCGACTGGCCTTTATAAAAATTGTATCTGGAACTTTCGAAAGAAACAAACCGTATTATCACGTTCGCCAAAAGAAGAATTTAAAATTCTCCAGTCCAAACGCTTTCTTTGCTGAAAAGAAAGAAATTGTAGATATTTCCTATCCTGGAGATATTGTTGGTTTACATGATACTGGAAATTTCAAAATTGGAGATACATTAACCGAAGGGGAAATCATGAGCTTCAAAGGAATTCCAAGCTTCTCCCCGGAACATTTCCGATACATAAATAATGCTGATCCAATGAAAGCCAAACAACTGGACAAAGGAATTGATCAGTTGATGGACGAAGGTGTCGCGCAGTTATTTACACTTGAAATGAACAATAGAAAAATCATTGGAACGGTTGGAGCACTTCAATACGAGGTAATCCAATATCGTTTAGAACATGAATATGGCGCAAAATGTACCTATGAAAACTTTCCCGTACACAAAGCATGTTGGGTAAAACCAAATGATCCAAAAAGTGAAGAGTTTAAAGAGTTTAGAAGGATCAAACAAAAATTCTTGGCGCATGACAAATATGGACAATTAGTATTCCTAGCTGATTCTGATTTTACGATTCAAATGACACAAAATAAATATCCAAACGTAAAACTATTCTTTACTTCGGAATTTGAATAATATTTCAATTAAAAATAATTTCTGCAGGACAATATGTTATCCAGAAATCAAAGTAAAAAAAATTACATAAAAAAAAACGCTAATTTAAAAATTAGCGTTTTTTTTATGTATTTAAAAAATTATCTTAGCTTAAGCAACCATACTTTCCAAGTTAACTGCTTTTTTCAAAAAAGCTTTGATTAACAAACGATTTGGCGCTGTACCTGAAGTAATAACTTGTTTTTTAGTATTTGTACCTTCTATAGATATCGTCGAGTTTGGATCTTGCTTAGAACCCATAAACCACAATACGAAGTTCATACTATTTGAAGTAGAAACTGCTGAAACATTATCTTGTTTAGTATTAGAAGTAACCTCAATTGTATTCACTTCTACTACATTTTTTGAAGTTTGAGCAAAAACAGTAGTATTAGACACAAAAATAAAAGCAAACATTAGGAAGCCATTCAACATGACTTTTTTACTTGCTTCTAAAGAAAAATATTTCATAACAATTCGTTTTTTTATAATAGACAGAATACATTTGTCTATCTCGAGAGCGAAAGTATATCATTTACAAACGAGCGAAAAATATTTTCGATAAAGAACCAGAATACTCGTTTAAAGCACAAATTTGTTGTAAATAGCCAAGATTTAATGATGAGTTAATGTTGACGTATTCAATAAACACGTTAACCTAAAGTGGTAAAATAATGGTAAGGCTCAAATAATAACAAAGCACAAACTAAAAAACATTCCAATTATTACTAATAAGTTTCTAGCAAAACCGAAGTGCATTTTTGAGAATCAGATTTGATTTTTAAAAACCTAAAATCATTCCAATCACTTGTATTTCAAATTTAAAACGTTGAATGCTACTAGCAAATCCTCACATTCAAAAATAACTTAAAAATAAAAAAGGCTCCATTTCTGGAGCCTTTTAAGAGTATTATGCTTGTCCCGCAGGACCAAAATTTAACGGAATTGGTGCTTGTTCAGTGTCTTTTATTTCGCCATGAGCGACTTCAAAACGATGAATATTTTCCCCAATTGCTTTTAGCAATCTTTTGGCATGTTGTGGCGTCAAGACAATTCTTGATTTCACTTTAGCTTTAGGAATACCCGGCATGATACTTACAAAATCTAAAACAAATTCTGATGAAGAGTGATTTATTATTGCCAAATTGGAATAAATTCCTTCCGCAATTTTTTCGTCTAACTCAATGTTAATCTGCTCTTGTTGTTGATTAGAATTACTCATCTTAATAAATATATTCTTCTTTGTTAGCCATCATGTCATTGTAGTCTTCTTTCGAACCTACAATTGTGTTATCATATTCTCTCATACCCGTTCCGGCAGGGATTCTATGTCCTACAATTACATTTTCTTTCAATCCCTCTAAGTAATCGATTTTACCTGCAACAGCAGCTTCGTTCAATACTTTAGTAGTTTCTTGGAAAGATGCGGCAGAGATAAACGATTTCGTTTGAAGCGATGCTCTTGTAATACCTTGTAAAACTGGTGTTGCTGTTGCAGTAACAACATCACGAGCCACAACAAGATTTTTATCTGTACGTTTCAATAAAGAGTTTTCATCACGCAACTCACGAGGCGTAATAATTTGTCCTTCTTTCAATGCACTAGAATCTCCAGCATCTTCAACCACTTTCATACCATATAATTTATCGTTTTGAACGATGAAATCTTTAGTGTGAATCAATTGATCTTCTAAGAATAAAGTATCACCTGGATCTTGTACTCTTACTTTACGCATCATTTGACGTATTACTACTTCAAAGTGTTTGTCGTTAATTTTTACCCCTTGTAGACGGTATACTTCTTGAATTTCATTAACCAAATACTGTTGAACAGCTGCTGGTCCTTGGATTCTTAAAATATCATCCGGAGTAATTGCTCCATCAGATAAAGGTACACCTGCTCTAACAAAGTCATTTTCCTGAACTAGAATTTGGCTTGATAATTTAACCAAGTATTTTCTAATATCACCAAATTTAGATTCGATAACGATCTCACGGTTACCTCTTTTGATTTTTCCAAAAGAAACAACACCATCAATCTCAGAAACAACAGCTGGGTTTGAAGGATTACGAGCTTCTAACAACTCTGTAATTCTTGGTAAACCTCCAGTAATATCTCCTGATTTAGAAGAACGACGTGGAATTTTCACCAATACTTTACCTGCTTTAATTTTCTCACCGTTTTCAACCATCAAGTGGGCACCAACTGGTAAGTTATAAGAACGAATCAATTCATTGTCTTTACCGTAAACCAATAAAGTTGGAATTAATTTTTTAGCTCTAGATTCAGAAATTACTTTTTCTTGGAAACCAGTTTGCTCATCAATTTCAACCATGAAAGATTGACCTTGCTCTAATTCTTCGTAAGCAATTTTACCGGTAAATTCAGAAACGATAACTCCATTATATGGATCCCATTTACAAATTACATCTCCTTTAACTACAGATTGTCCGTCTTTAACGAAGATACTAGAACCGTAAGGAATATTATTAGTACTTAATAAAATACCTGTTCTTTCATCGATTAATTTCAATTCAGTTGAACGAGATACTACAATATCAACTGCATTACCGTCACTGTCTTCTCCTTTAACCGTTTTTAAATCTTCAATTTCCAGTTTACCATTAAATTTCGTAACAATACTAGATTCTTCCGAAATACCACCCGCAACCCCACCAACGTGAAATGTACGTAATGTCAACTGTGTTCCAGGCTCTCCAATAGACTGTGCTGCAATTACACCAACTGCTTCACCTCTTTGTGTCATTTTACCTGTAGCTAAATTTCTACCGTAACATTTTGCACAAATTCCTTTCAACGCTTCACAGGTTAATGGAGAACGAACTTCCACTTTCTCAATAGGAGAAGCATCAATTGCTTTCATTATAACTTCTGTAATTTGTTGTCCAGATTCAATTAAAACTTCATTGTTTAAAGGATTAATAAGGTCTTGTAAAACAACACGTCCTAAAATTCTTTCACCTAATGATTCAACTATTTCCTCATTCTTTTTCAATGCTGATACTTCAACACCTCTGAGTGTACCACAATCATCGATATTAACGATAACATCTTGAGATACATCATGCAATCTTCTTGTTAAATATCCTGCATCGGCCGTTTTCAAAGCCGTATCCGCAAGACCTTTACGCGCACCGTGAGTAGAAATAAAGTACTCAAGGATAGAAAGACCTTCTTTAAAGTTAGAAAGAATCGGGTTTTCAATAATTTCACCACCACCAGCAGTAGATTTTTTAGGCTTAGCCATCAAACCACGCATACCAGTTAACTGACGAATTTGCTCTTTGGAACCCCTCGCTCCAGAATCAAGCATCATATACACTGAGTTGAAACCTTGTTGGTCTTCTCTAATGTTTTTCATTGCTAACTCTGTCAATTGAGCATTTGCTGAAGTCCAAACATCAATAACTTGGTTGTAACGTTCGTTATTGGTAATAAGACCCATGTTATAATTCGCAGAAATACCTTGAACTTGTTCTCTGGCGTCTGCAATTAATTTTGGTTTTTGATCTGGAATTCTAATATCGCCTAAAGAGAATGACAATCCACCTTTGAAAGCAAATTTGTAACCCATATCTTTCATGTTATCCAAGAAAGCTGCAGTTGTAGGTACATCTGTAGAACTTAAAACGTGTCCGATAATGTCTCTAAGGTTTTTCTTAGTCAATACATCATTAATATAACCAGCTGCTTCCGGAACTACTTCATTAAATAATACACGACCTGCAGTTGTTTGGATAATTTGAAAAACTAATTCTCCAGCTTCATTAAAATCCTTAGCTCTAATTTTCACACGAGCATTCAATTCTAATCTTCCTTCATTCAAAGCAATATTTACTTCTTCAGCGGAATAAAAAGTGATTCCTTCTCCTAAAATTTTAAGTTCAGGAGTTGATAAACGTTCTTTGGTCATATAATATAGACCTAAAACCATATCCTGAGAAGGTACCGTAATTGGAGCACCATTTGCAGGATTCAGAATATTGTGAGAACCCAACATTAATAGTTGTGCTTCCAAAATAGCTTCTGGTCCTAAAGGCAAGTGAACTGCCATTTGATCCCCATCAAAATCCGCATTAAATGCCGTACAAACTAAAGGGTGCAATTGGATTGCTTTTCCTTCAATTAATTTTGGTTGGAATGCTTGAATACCTAATCTGTGCAAAGTAGGAGCACGATTCAGTAATATTGGGTGACCTTTGATTACATTTTCAAGGATATCCCAAACTACAGGCTCTTTCTTATCTATTATTTTCTTAGCTGATTTTACAGTTTTTACAATTCCTCTTTCTATCAATTTACGGATAACGAAAGGTTTGTATAATTCTGCTGCCATATCTTTAGGGATACCACACTCAGATAATTTTAATTCAGGTCCAACAACAATTACCGAACGAGCAGAATAATCCACACGTTTTCCTAGTAAGTTTTGACGGAAACGTCCTTGCTTACCTTTTAGCGAATCAGATAATGATTTTAATGGTCTGTTTGATTCTGTTTTTACTGCAGATGCTTTACGAGTATTATCGAAAAGTGAATCTACAGATTCTTGCAACATACGTTTTTCATTTCTTAAGATAACTTCTGGAGCTTTAATCTCCATTAATCTTTTCAAACGGTTGTTACGTATAATTACACGACGGTATAAATCATTTAAATCTGAAGTTGCAAAACGACCTCCATCAAGTGGCACAAGCGGACGTAATTCTGGTGGAATAACTGGTACCACTTTCATAATCATCCATTCCGGACGATTCTCACGGTTTAAGTTAGACTCACGGAAAGATTCCACAACTTGTAATCTTTTTAGCGCTTCCGTTTTACGTTGTTTAGACGTTTCATTGTTAGCATTATGTCGCAATTGGTAAGACAATTGATCTAAATCAATTCTTGCCAATAAATCCATAATACATTCTGCTCCCATTTTGGCAACAAATTTATTTGGGTCAAAATCATCAAGATACTGATTGTCGGCAGGAAGTGTATCTAAAATATTTAAATATTCTTCTTCTGTCAAAAAGTCTAATCTTTGTAATGATTCTCCATCTGCATTTTTAGCAATACCAGCTTGGATAACTACGTATCTTTCGTAGTAAATAATCATATCTAATTTCTTAGATGGAAGACCAAGTATGTAACCAATTTTGTTTGGAAGAGAACGGAAATACCAGATATGAGCAATTGGCACAACAAGATTGATGTGACCTACTCTGTCTCTACGTACTTTTTTCTCAGTAACTTCAACACCACAACGGTCACAGATGATGCCTTTGTAACGTATTCTTTTATATTTACCACAAGCACATTCAAAATCTTTTACTGGTCCAAAAATACGCTCGCAGAAAAGACCATCACGCTCTGGTTTGTGCGTTCTGTAGTTGATGGTTTCTGGCTTTAGTACTTCACCTCTTGATTCTTTCAAGATAGATTCAGGAGATGCAAGGCCGATTGAGATCTTATTAAACCTTTTTACAGGGTTTTTATCTTTATTGGTATTATTTCTATTATTCATCATAGTTTTTACTATTGATTTATTTGCAATTAAAAATTGATTGTAGATTTATGACTTTCTTAAATCATTAAACTATTACCTCGAATTACTTCTCTAAACTTTAAATAAAATTTTAAAGTGCTATTTACAAAACCATTTGGGTCTTAGTAAAAAATCGGAACGGTTTACGGGTATAAATCCTAAAAACTTTTATAAATGAGTAATCAGCCCCAATAAAAATTGAGACTGATTACTTCAACTATTATCTATTCTTCTAAACGAATGTCAAGTCCAAGACCTTTCAATTCATGCATCAATACATTGAATGATTCAGGTAATCCTGGTTCTGGCATAGATTCACCTTTAACGATTGCTTCGTAAGTTTTTGCTCTACCAATAACATCATCAGACTTCACAGTCAAGATTTCTCTAAGAGTACTTGATGCTCCATAAGCTTCAAGTGCCCAAACTTCCATCTCTCCAAAACGTTGACCTCCAAATTGAGCTTTACCTCCAAGTGGTTGTTGTGTAATCAACGAGTATGGACCTATAGAACGTGCGTGCATTTTATCGTCAACCATGTGTCCAAGTTTCAACATGTAGATAACTCCTACTGTTGCCGCTTGATGGAAACGCTCTCCTGTACCACCATCATATAAATGTGTATGTCCAAAACGTGGTATTCCAGCTTCGTCAGTCAATTCATTAATTTGATCTAAAGTTGCTCCGTCAAAAATTGGTGTAGCAAATTTTCTACCCAAGTTCATACCAGCCCAACCAAGTACCGTTTCATAAATTTGACCAATGTTCATACGTGAAGGTACCCCTAATGGGTTCAACACAATATCAACTGGGGTTCCGTCTTCAAGGAAAGGCATATCTTCATGACGAACGATACGAGCAACAATACCTTTGTTACCGTGACGTCCCGCCATTTTATCCCCAACTTTCAGTTTACGTTTTTTGGCAATATATACTTTCGCTAATTTCAAGATTCCTGCTGGCAATTCATCTCCAACAGTAATAGTGAATTTCTCTCTACGTAATGCACCTTGTAAATCGTTCAATTTAATTTTATAGTTATGAATTAAATCATTAACCATTTTATTAGCTGCATCATCAGCAACCCATTGACCTTTACTTAAGTGAGCAAAATCTTCAACAGCATAAAGCATTTTTTGAGTATATTTTTTACCTTTTGGTAAAACTTCCTCACCCAAATCATTCATTACACCTTGAGATGTTTTTCCGTTTACGATCAAGAAAAGTTTTTCTACTAATTTGTCTTTTAATTCAACAAATTTAACTTCAAACTCCATTTCAAGTGCCCCTAAAGCATCCTTGTCCTGAGTACGTTTACGTTTATCTTTTACTGCTCTTGCGAACAATTTTTTATCTAAAACAACACCATGTAAAGAAGGAGATGCTTTTAGTGAAGCATCTTTTACATCACCTGCTTTGTCCCCGAAAATTGCACGAAGCAATTTCTCTTCTGGAGTAGGATCTGATTCCCCTTTTGGAGTAATTTTTCCGATAAGAATGTCACCAGGTTTAACCTCGGCTCCAATTCTAATCATACCATTTTCATCTAAATCTTTTGTAGCTTCTTCAGAAACGTTCGGTATATCGTTCGTTAATTCTTCGTTACCTAATTTAGTATCTCTAACTTCTAATGAATAATCATCAACGTGAATAGAGGTAAAAATATCGTCACGAACTACTTTTTCAGAAATTACAATCGCATCCTCGAAGTTGTACCCTTTCCATGGCATAAATGCAACTTTTAGGTTTCTTCCTAAAGCTAATTCACCATTTTGAGTCGCATATCCTTCAGATAATACTTGTCCAGGAACCACTCTATCCCCTTTTCTTACGATAGGTTTAAGGTTGATACTTGTACCTTGATTGGTTTTTCTAAATTTAATTAGATTGTATGTTTTCTCATCTGGCTCAAAACTCACCATTCTTTCTTCCTCAGAACGATCGTACTTGATAGTGATGATGTTTGCATCTACGTATTCTATAACTCCATCTCCTTCAGCATTTATCAATACTCTAGAGTCAGAAGCTACTTGACGCTCTAAACCAGTTCCAACAATAGGAGCTTCAGGACGAATTAATGGTACGGCCTGACGCATCATGTTAGATCCCATCAAAGCTCTATTCGCATCATCATGTTCCAAGAAAGGAATCAAAGATGCAGAAATCGAAGCAATTTGGTTAGGAGCAACATCCGTGTAATCTACTTTTGTTGGTTCAATTACCGGGAAATCACCTTCTTGACGTGCAATAACGTCTTCGGCAGTAATTTTACCAGTAGTATCCATTTTTATGTTTGCCTGAGCAATTAACATTCCTTCTTCTTCTTCTGCACTTAAGTAAACTGGAGTAGACACTAAATCTACAACTCCGTTAGTTACCTTACGGTATGGTGTTTCGATGAAACCCATTCCATTTACTTTAGCATAAACACCAAGAGATGAAATCAAACCAATGTTTGGTCCCTCAGGAGTTTCAATTGGGCATAAACGTCCGTAATGCGTATAGTGAACGTCACGTACCTCAAACCCTGCTCTCTCTCTCGAAAGTCCACCTGGTCCTAGTGCAGATAATCTTCTCTTGTGCGTAATCTCGGCAAGTGGATTCGTTTGATCCATAAACTGAGACAACTGGTTTGTACCAAAGAAAGAGTTAATAACAGATGATAATGTTTTGGCATTAATCAAATCTATTGGTGTAAACACCTCGTTATCTCTAACGTTCATTCTCTCACGAATAGTTCTCGCCATACGCGCTAAACCAACACCGAATTGTTGAGACAATTGTTCACCAACTGTTCTAACACGACGATTTGATAAGTGATCAATATCATCAATCTCTGCTTTAGAGTTGATTAATTCAATCAAATATTTAACGATAGTTATGATATCCTCTTTGGTCAAGACTTGCTTTTCCATTGGAGTATCTAACCCTAATTTTTTATTAATTCTGTAACGACCTACTTCACCTAAGTTATAACGTTGGTCAGAAAAGAATAATTTATCTATAATACCACGTGCCGTTTCTTCATCAGGCGGTTCAGCATTACGTAATTGTCTGTAGATATGTTCAACAGCTTCTTTTTCAGAGTTTGTTGGATCTTTTTGCAACGTATTATGAATGATTGCATAATCACCTTGATTAGCATCTTCTTTATGTAACAAAATAGATTTAACGTTAGAATCAATGATTTCTTCCACATTATCTTTGTCGATAATAGTATCTCTATCAAGGATTATTTCGTTACGTTCGATAGAAACTACTTCACCAGTATCTTCATCTACGAAATCTTCATGCCATGTATTCAATACGCGAGCAGCTAATTTTCTACCGATATATTTTTTAAGTCCTGTTTTAGAAACTTTAATTTCTTCTGCAAGATCAAAAATTTCAAGGATATCCTTGTCTCTTTCAAATCCAATAGCACGGAATAAAGTAGTAACCGGTAATTTTTTCTTTCTGTCGATATACGCATACATTACGCTGTTTATATCTGTAGAAAATTCTATCCAAGAACCTTTAAAAGGAATTACTCTGGCAGAATATAATTTTGTTCCATTTGCATGGAATGATTGACCAAAGAAAACACCAGGAGATCTGTGTAATTGAGAAACAACTACACGTTCAGCACCATTAATAACAAAGGTACCGCTTGGTGTCATATAAGGAATTGTACCAAGATATACATCTTGAACAATAGTTTCAAAATCTTCATGTTCTGGATCTGTACAATACAGTTTCAACCTTGCTTTTAAAGGCACACTATAGGTAAGACCTCTTTCTATACATTCTTGAATTGTGTAACGAGGTGGATCCACAAAATAATCAAGGAATTCCAATACAAAGTTATTTCTTGTATCAGTAATTGGGAAATTTTCCATGAAGGTATTGTAAAGCCCTTCGTCGCCTCTTTCGTCAGATTTAGTTTCTAATTGAAAAAAATCTTTAAACGATTTAACCTGAACATCTAGAAAATCTGGATAGTCAGGAATGTTTTTTGTTGAGGCAAAATTCAATCTTTCAGTCTGATTTGTTATCATCAATGGACAAAATTTTGATTAAAAAAGTAATTTTTTTTGTACAAATATGGATTTATTTATACTTTTCTTTTACAACCATTACATCTTTTAAAAACCAATTTAAGATAACTACTTTCTTATTATCTGTTAATTTTTTTTCCTCGTAATGGGTAAAATGAATTTGTTTAAAAGACTAAACCGCAATTGAGCAAGCTAGACTTTTGTTATACGAAAAATGGTTTAGGTCATTGGGTGACTCCCAAGACCTAAACCTAATTCCTTAAACTGAGTTTAACTATTTAAGTTCAACAACAGCTCCAGCTTCTTCTAAAGATTTTTTAAGACCTTCAGCCTCTTCTTTAGAAACACCTTCTTTCACATTACTTGGTGCACTATCAACTACATCTTTAGCTTCTTTCAAACCTAAACCTGTAAGTTCTTTAACTAATTTTACAACTGCTAATTTAGAAGAACCAGCTTCTTTTAACACAACTGTAAATTCTGTTTGAACTTCTTCAGCAGCAGCTTCACCACCACCTGAAACTACTACAGCTGCAGCAGCTGGCTCGATTCCGTACTCATCTTTTAATATTGTTGCTAATTCGTTAACTTCTTTTACTGTTAGGTTAACTAATTGTTCTGCGAATTGTTTCAAATCTGCCATTTTTTCTATCGTTTTAAAATGATTTGTAAAAATATAATTTATTTATTGTGCGCGTTTTTAAATAAAATTAGAGTAAAACCCTACCTTTATTATGCTTCCACTTCTTCTGTAGCCTCTTCACTTTTTGCGAATTGGTTTTGAAGAGCAGAAATAACTCTTTGTGCTGGTGACTGCAATAATCCAATAAGTTCGCCTATAAGCTCTTCTTTAGATTTAATAGTTGCTAGTGCATCTAATTGATCGTCTCCAATATAAACTTCAGAGTTAATATAAGCTCCCTTTAATACAGGTTTAGCTGATTTTTTTCTGAAATCTTTGATTATTTTACCAGGAGAGTTAGCTATGTCAGAAATGAATATAGCACTATTACCAGTCAAAACTGAAGGTAAATCTCCATAATCATTAGCTGAAGCTTCCATTGCTTTTGCAAGCAAAGTATTTTTAACTACTTCTAATTTTATACCTGCTTTAAAGCAAGCTCTTCTCAAGTTTGAAGTTGATTCTGCATTCATTCCAGAAATATCAGATACATAAACAATGTTTGTACCAGCTAACTGTGCAGTTAAAACTTCAATCGCGATTGATTTTTCTTCTCTAGTCATACTAAAAATTTTTAACTACCAATTATACCGCTTTAGGGTCCAATGCAATTGCAGGACTCATAGTACTAGTTAGGTAAATACTTTTGATGTAAGTTCCTTTAGCAGCAGTTGGCTTAAGTTTGATTAATGTTTGAATAATTTCGTGCGCATTGTCAACGATTTGCTCGCTTCCAAAAGAAATTTTACCAATTCCTGCATGCACAATACCAGTTTTGTCAACTTTAAAGTCAATTTTACCAGCTTTAACCTCTTGAACAGCTTTTGCAACATCCATAGTTACAGTACCTGTCTTAGGGTTAGGCATTAAACCTCTAGGTCCTAAAATACGACCTAATGGACCTAATTTACCCATAACAGAAGGCATTGTGATGATAACATCAACATCCGTCCAACCGTCTTTAATTTTTTGTAAATAATCGTCAAGACCTACATAGTCAGCACCAGCTGCTAAAGCTTCCGCTTCTTTGTCTGGAGTAACCAATGCTAATACTTTAACGTCTTTACCAGTTCCATGAGGTAATGTTACCACACCTCTAACCATTTGATTCGCTTTTCTTGGATCTACACCCAAACGTACTGCGATATCAACAGACTCATCAAATTTTGCAGAAGCAACTACTTTTATCAATGCCGCAGCATCTTTAAGAGAATATAGTTTGTTCTTTTCAATTTTTGAAGCAGCCTCTTTTTGCTTTTTTGTCAATTTTGCCATGTCTTTCTCTTAATTAAAAAGGAGAATCTCCTGATACAGTTATACCCATAGACCTAGCAGTTCCAGCAATCATGCTCATAGCAGATTCGATTGTGAATGCATTTAAATCTACCATTTTATCTTCAGCAATTGCTTTGATAACGTCCCAAGTAACGCTTGCTACTTTTTTACGATTTGGTTCACCTGATCCTGACTTTAGCTTTGCAGCTTCCAATAACTGGACAGCAGCTGGAGGAGTTTTTACAACAAAATCAAATGATTTGTCTTTATACACAGTAATTTGTACTGGGCATATTTTGCCGGGTTTATCTTGAGTTCTGGCATTAAATTGCTTACAGAATTCCATGATGTTTACCCCAGCAGCTCCTAAAGCAGGTCCAACCGGTGGCGACGGATTCGCAGCACCTCCCTTAACTTGTAGTTTAACTACCTTACTAATTTCTTTAGCCATTTTTTAAAAAATTTAACACTACAATCATTGGAAGCGATTGCAATGGATATTATAGATGTAACAAAAAATTATACTTTTTCAACTTGCATAAAACTCAACTCTAACGGTGTTTTTCTTCCGAAGATTTTAACCATTACTTCTAGTTTACGCTTTTCTTCATTAATTTTTTCAACAGTACCGTTAAATCCATTAAAAGGTCCATCAATAACCTTAATTGTCTCACCGATATTGAAAGGAATTGAACGCGTGTCTGTATTTACAGCTAACTCATCAACTTTACCTAACATTCTGTTTACTTCTGAAATTCTTAACGGAACTGGTTCTCCACCTTTTATCTCACCTAAAAAACCAATAACACTTGTTATGGATTTAATAATATGCGGTATTTCACCAACAAGATTCGCTTCAATCATAACATAACCAGGAAAATAAACCTTATCTTTAACGATTTTTTTCCCTTCTTTCACAGTAACGACTTTTTCAGTAGGAACTAAAACCTGAGAAACATAATCACCCATTCCTAATCTTGCGATTTCGGTTTCGATGTATGCTTTAACTTTATTCTCTTGGCCACTTACCGCTCTAACGACATACCATTTTTTAACATTTACATCTGCCATAACAAAAAAATTAAGCTTTTATCCAGTTAAAAAATCCAGCTAAAGCTTTCGCGAAAATTTCATCAACTCCCCATGTTCCCAAGGCAAACAAAACTGAAAAAACAGCCACAACAATCGTGAGACGTTGTACCTCAGGCCATTCCGGCCAAGTTACATTTGATTTCAACTCTTCAAATGCTTCTGATATGTAATTTACAACTTTTGTCATTGTGATATATTTTTTTGCACGGGCGGAGGGATTCGAACCCCCATCAACGGTTTTGGAGACCGCTATTCTACCCTTGAACTACGCCCGTTAGTTAAAAGCCAGCGACTTTTCAGTTATGAAAATCAACTGGCTTTATATAATTTTTAGGAGATTAACCTACAATTTCAGTAACTTGTCCAGCACCTACAGTTCTACCACCTTCACGGATAGCGAAACGTAAACCAACGCTCATTGCGATTGGGCTTAACAAAGATACATTGATAGTTAAGTTATCTCCTGGCATTACCATCTCTACACCTTCTGGCAAAGTAATAACTCCTGTTACATCAGTTGTACGAACGTAAAACTGTGGACGGTAGTTATTATGAAATGGAGTATGACGTCCACCTTCTTCTTTTTTCAAGATATAAACCTCAGCTTTGAAAGTTGCGTGTGGCTTAACAGAACCTGGCTTAATGATAACCATTCCTCTTTTGATAGATTCTTTATCAACACCTCTTAACAACAAACCTACGTTGTCTCCTGCTTCACCTCTATCAAGGATTTTACGGAACATCTCAACTCCTGTAATAGTAGAAGTTAATTTTTCAGCTCCCATACCAATGATTTCAACAGCATCTCCTGTATTAGCAATACCAGTTTCGATACGACCTGTAGCAACAGTTCCACGACCAGTAATTGTAAATACATCTTCAACCGGCATTAAGAATGGTTTTTCAGTATCACGGATTGGCTCTTCGATCCAAGAATCTACAGCTGCCATTAATTCAATGATTTTTGGTACCCAAGCTGGATCATTATTCAATCCACCTAAAGCAGAACCTTGAACAACTGGACAATTATCACCATCATATTCATAGAAAGACAATAAGTCTCTAATTTCCATTTCAACAAGCTCCAATAATTCCTCATCATCAACCATATCCACTTTATTCATGAATACAACCATTCTAGGAATACCAACCTGACGTCCTAAAAGGATATGCTCACGTGTTTGAGGCATTGGTCCATCAGTTGCAGCTACCACAAGAATAGCACCATCCATTTGAGCAGCTCCTGTAACCATGTTTTTTACGTAATCCGCGTGACCTGGACAGTCAACGTGAGCGTAATGACGATTAGCAGTTTCATACTCAACGTGAGATGTATTAATTGTAATACCTCTTTCTTTTTCTTCAGGAGCATTATCAATTTGATCAAATGATTTTGCTTGACAGTAACCAGCATCAGATAAAACTTTTGTGATTGCTGCCGTTAATGTAGTTTTTCCGTGATCCACGTGCCCAATTGTACCAATGTTTAAGTGGGGCTTGTTACGGTTAAAGGTTTCTTTTGCCATTTTACTTAATTTTAATCTTGTTATATATTAATTTCTATTTCCTACTTACTTGAGCCAACTACGGGAATTGAACCCGCGACCTCTTCCTTACCAAGGAAGCACTCTACCTCTGAGCTAAGTCGGCAGAACCCCTTATCAAAGAGTTTAAATCGCAATACTCAGACTATTAAATCCACACCATTGCAATCTAAGATTAATCCTTGTGGGGAGAGCAGGATTCGAACCTGCGAAGTTCACACAGCAGATTTACAGTCTGCCCTCGTTGGCCGCTTGAGTATCTCCCCTACTTTTTTTATCATCAAACCTTTACAGTCTTGAGCCGGCGGAGGGACTCGAACCCACGACCTGCTGATTACAAATCAGCTGCTCTAGCCAACTGAGCTACGCTGGCGAATCAATAAAAAAAGTCCGCTATTTCTAACGGACTGCAAATGTAGAGATTTTATCTCTCAATCAAAACATTTTTTCAAAAAAATTTATATTAAATATGAGAACTTATCTTTTCTTTTCTTTTTAATAACATTCGTTCTAGAGATTCTGCCGAAAGTTCCACGGCCTCTTCAAAAGTTTTACACTGTTTTTTTACTAGAAATTCATCTCCTGGAACGTTTATTTTCACCTCCGCAATTTTATTCTCTTTATCACTTGTCTTTTCAACTTTCAAAAAAACATCCGCTGACACGACTTTGTCATAATACTTTTCCAACTTGTCCATTCTTTCTTGAACAAAATCTACTAGCTTTTTGTCAACAGCAAAGTTAACTGCATGAACACTTACCTTCATAATCATCTTTTTTAATTGTTACACACCAAATCACTTTCTTCCCCGCGGATGCGCATCTTTATATATATTCTTCAGTTCCGCTAAACTGTTGTGCGTATATACTTGAGTAGATGCCAAACTGGAATGTCCCAATAATTCTTTCACCGAATTCAAATCTGCTCCATTATTTAATAAATGTGTCGCAAATGTATGTCGCAAAATGTGAGGACTTTTTTTTACTTTTTCAGAGACAGTACTAAAGTAAGAATTTATTAATCGATACACAAAAGATTCATTTAATTTTAACCCTTTTTTTGTGAGAAAAAAATAATCATCATCAACCATAACCAACAACGAGTTTCTTTCTTTTACGTATAAAGAAAACTGATCTGAAATTATTGGCAACACAGGAAGAACACGCTCTTTATTTCGCTTCCCTAACACCTTAATTGTACTAGATGACAAATTAACATTATCCATTTTTAGATGAATCAATTCTGCTCTTCGCACTCCTGTAGTATACAACAAATCAATTATGAGCTTATTCCTAACCTCTTCAAATCCGACCGTGTTTTGCATTTGATCCAAAACAGCCGTCATTTCCTTTTCAGAAAAAGGAATCTGTATTATTTTAGGAATTTTAAGCGCTTTGTGTTTCAACAGCGGACTAACTTCTATCTGTTTTGTTTTTAATAGAAATTTATAAAATGCTTTTAAGGATGCAATTTTTCTATTCACCGAAACATTTGATACTGAATCATCAACTAATGAAACAATCCAATTTCTAATTTGACCGTAATTCACTCGTTCGATATTTTCCTGATCAAAATGAATTTTATTGAATGACTCAAAAGAATTAATATCGTTGCAATAAGCTGTTATTGTATGAGGAGAATATTTTTTCTCTAAACAGAGATAATCTCGAAATGCATCTGTATTTGTAGACATAAAAAAAACCGTTAGCATCAAAGTTATAAAATTTTGATTACTAACGGTTTTTTATTTAATGGAATCGACTAACTTTCTAAGTTATCTCTCATATTTTGGATATAAGCCGCTTTTTGAATTTTGATTCTATTTGTAACTGAAGGCTTAATAAAAGCAGTACGCGCTCTTAATTGACGAACAGTTCCTGTTTTATCAAATTTTCTTTTGTAACGTTTTAACGCTCTATCGATATTTTCTCCGTCTTTAATTGGTATAATTAACATAATATAGACACCCCCTTTCTTTAAGTTTGCAAAAGTAGGATAATAAAGCGAACTTACAAGTATTTGCATAATTTTATTTATTTTTATCAACTAAATAAAGTTTATGTGGTTTATCGTAATTTTTATTCTACTGCTATTTGCAAGTATTTTACCCTATATGCCACTGACACATTGGTTCTATAGGTTTTTTGAGTTTGGGAAAATTCAAATACTTATTTTACAGAGTACAGCTTTAATCTTTAGCTTTATCTTGATAGATGAATCTGATGTTTGGATACCTATTCTTCAGCTATTGACTTTAATAAGTATTATAGACCATCTTGCAACTCTTTCCAAATACACTTCTTTTCACAAATCAGTACAAAAAGAACCTTGTAATATTTCTTCAGAAATAATTACAGTCCTTTCGGCAAACGTATTTCAAGAAAACAAAGAATATGAAAAATTTATAGCTCTAATTAATAAATACAATCCGGATATTTTTTTAACCATGGAATCTGATAAAAATTAGGAAAAAGCACTCTCAGTTTTGAATCACAAATACAAATACAATGTTAAAGTCGCCTTGAATAATACGTATGGCATGCATTTATATTCTAAATTAAAAATAACAAATCACAGCGTTCATTACTTTGTAGCGGATGATCTTCCCAGCATTGAGGCAAAAATAAGAACTGGAGACAATTTTGAATTTACTTTCTTTGGCGTCCATCCACCACCGCCAAGTCCTACTGAGGAAAAAAATTCCAAAGAGCGTGATGGAGAGCTTTTGAGTATCGCAAAAAAAATAAAACAAAACGCTGATACTTGTGTTGTAGTTGGGGATTTTAACAATGTGGCTTGGGCAAAATCCTCCATCTTATTTAGAAAAACCAGCGAGACTATAGACGGAAGAATTGGCAGAGGATTTATCTCCAGTTTTCATACCAAATACTGGTTTCTAAGATTTCCTATTGACTTGATGTTTCACACGTCAGATGTATTTATTGATGAATTAAAAAGTTTAGAACATTTCGGATCTGATCATTTTCCGATATATGCAAAATTTTTCATCAACAAGAAGACATCTGAACAAGAACATTTAACAGAAAACTTAGAAGAGGGAGAACACGAGATTGTTCAAGAAATAATTATAGAAGGCATAAATGAAAAAAGCGACAATCGTAACTGATTGTCGCTTTTTTTATGATTTTAAAAACACTTGCGCTTTCAACAAATTTCTATAAATCGCTATTTTTTTAATTTCAGTAATTCCTCTCCGAAGAGAAATAATTTAGAAATTATTCAACATTCGCTATCATTTATCTGAATTGATTATCGGCGAGCTATTATTTCACAGCTGGCTCATAATTTTGATTATCAATGATCATTTTGCCTAAAATCTCTTTAAGAATTTCTGAAGTTCCTCCGCCTATTGGTCCTAGACGACTGTCTCTAAACAAACGCGCTAATGGATATTCCTCCATATAACCATAACCACCTAACATTTGCAAACAGCTGTAAATAGCATCATCTGCAACTTTTGTAGATTTCAGTTTAGCCATAGTTGCCTCTTTTACAACGTACTCCCCTTTACCTAAACGAGCAACTGCAGCATAGTTAAACACCTTACAATGTTCTACCTCTGTAGCATGCTCAACAAGTGTATGTCTCAATGCTTGAAACTTACTGATTTTTTTTCCGAACGCTTCTCTATGCGACATGTAATCTATTGTATAATCTATCGCATATTCAGCTCTAGCATGTGCATTTATAGCCATAATTAAACGCTCCAAAGCAAAATGCTGCATGATATAAGGAAACCCTTTCCCCTCTTCACCCATTAAGTTTTCTACTGGAATCTCTACGTTATCAAAGGCTATTTCAGCTGTATCTGATGCTCTCCAACCTAATTTATCTAACTTGACAGCAGATATACCCTTTAAACCAGTATCCATCAGAAAGATGCTAATCCCTTTGTTACCAAGTTCAGGATTAGTTTTTGCTGCAACAATATAATAGTCTGCATAAACACCGTTTGTAATAAATGTTTTAGAACCATTAATAATATATTTGTCTCCTTGTTTCACAGCATTAGTGCGCATCCCTGCAACATCACTGCCTCCAAAAGGCTCTGAAATACATAAAGCTCCAATTTTCTTTCCAGCAATACTTGGTACTAAGTAGTCTTGCTTTATTCTTTCATCACCTTCTGCATTCAAATGGGTCATCGCTAAATATCCATGAGCCCACATTGCAGCAGCAAAACCTGAAGACTTGATTTTCTGTAATTCTTCTAGAAAAATAACGGTGTAAAATAAATCGAGATTTAGACCACCATAAGCTTCCGGGTATGCAATACCAAAGTAGCCCATCTCGCCAAATTTCTCCCAAATAAAACGCTCTATTGTACCTGTTTTTTCCCACTTTTCAATATGCGGAACAACTTCTTTCTGCAAAAAATATTTTAAACTTTCTCTAAATGCTTGGTGTTCTTCAGTGAAATAATTTGAATTCATATATTATATAATTTTTTTTTAACAAATGGTATTAATTGAAACATAATGATATAGCTATGCCTCAGATTTCTTTTTTTTACGGTTAAAATAATTAGTGAATAGAAAAGTAATGCATCTATTTTAAAATGCATTATAATATTGCTGTCAATAGCCAAAAATTTGACACTTCTAATTAAAGTCCAAATATAAGCCAATTATATTCGCTCTATCAACAGGAAATCCCTTAATTTTTGTTAAATCCTCAATATTTTTAATATTTCCATTCATACTCCGGTATGTTACTATTTCCTTAGCCAAGGAGTATCTGAAATAATAAAATTGAGCAAGTTCCTTTAAAGACGCGTTATTAATATCAATTTTCTTAAAGTCAGGAAGAATTGAAACTTTGAAATGACTATTCAAATTTTCGATTACTTCGGGAGATAATCCCCAAACCTCTTTCATTTGCTCCATGGAAACAAATCCTCCTAAAGTTTCTTTTTGTTTCAAAATCCGAACAGAAATCGCTTCGCCAATTCCATAGATTTTCACTAAATCCTCTTTTGTTGCCTGATTTATATCAATAAGAACAATTTTTTCTTTTTTGGCGAAAGCCTGATTTTGATACGATGTATATTCTTTAAATTTAGTATTGTATTTTTTATTATTTACCCAATCCGGAAATTTAAAATAAGGAGCCATGACATGTAGCAAGGAATCTGAGACTTTTGTCACATTTTGAAATTCTTGAGGTGAATTTACGTATTTATTTTCTTTTCTAAAAGCCAGCAAACGATCAATCTCCTGAACTGACATTCCCAACTTATATCCTTTATAATCCGTTATAAAATTAGGGTTGAAAAGATATATTTTCGGTTTGCTATTTTTAGTATCCATTTTAAGAGAATCCATTTCAGACTGGAGAGAAAGCCATTTTTGTTTCTCAGGATATTCTTTACTCACAGCGCTAAAATCAACAAAAAAAAATACGAGTTGCATTACGACAATAACTAGAAACAAAAAGAAAATACCTGTGCGCTGTTCCTTGGTGAATTTAAAATAACTTTGAATCGATTTGAAACTCATGTTGTATTGATGGATTTGCACGTTGAAATAATGAGTCTAAAATTAGAAATAAAATTAAGATAAAATAACTTTGAAAATAAAAATATTTCAAATGAAAATTAACATTTTCAATAGACCCTTTTTATACGAAATGAATATTAAAAAAGGCAATACATCACTTTTTACAACTTAAAATTCATTTATTGTTTTTATTTTTTATAAAAAACAATACATTTGGAGCTTAATAACAAACAAAACCATATAACCCATGTCAATTTGGAAAACTAAACCACTTTCGGTATTGCTAAATGAAGCATCAGAATCTGAAAAAGGATTAAAAAGGACTTTGTCTTCACGTTCATTAGTAGCACTTGGAGTTGGAGCAATTATTGGAGCAGGATTATTCTCATTAACAGGTATTGCCGCCGCAGAACATGCAGGCCCGGCAGTTACACTATCATTCGTTTTAGCCGCTGTAGGATGCGCATTTGCGGGACTTTGCTATGCTGAATTTGCATCCATGATACCAGTAGCAGGTAGTGCTTATACCTACTCTTATGCTACAATGGGAGAATTTATGGCTTGGATCATTGGATGGGATTTAGTCCTTGAATATGCCTTAGGAGCTGCAACAGTTGGTGTGAGTTGGTCGCGTTATTTACTAGAATTACTAAACAAATATGGAATACATCTCCCCCATAATTTGATATGCTCGCCTTGGGAAACTTTAAAATTAAGCGATGGAACTATTATAGAAGGCGGTATGATAAACCTACCGGCAATTTTTATTGTTTCTATGTTATCACTATTATTAATAAGAGGAACAAAAGAATCTGCTTCAATAAACAACATTTTAGTTGTAGTAAAAGTAATCGTAGTTATCATGTTTATCGTTTTAGGCTGGAGCTTTATTGACACTGCAAATTACACTCCGTATATCCCAGAAAACACTGGTGTATTTGGAGAATTTGGCTGGTCAGGAATTGCCGCTGGAGCTGGAACTGTATTCTTTGCATTCATTGGTTTCGATGCTGTATCTACAGCTGCACAAGAAGCAAAGAACCCACAAAAAGGAATGCCGATTGGTATTTTAGGATCATTAGTGATCTGTACTATATTATATGTCTTATTTGCACACGTAATGACTGGACTTGTACCCTACGGTGAATTTGCAGGAGATGCTAAACCAGCGGCAACAGCATTTGCCAGAACAGGATATACCTTTTTACAAACTGGTTTAATAGTAGCCATTTTAGCGGGATATACTTCTGTAATGTTGGTAATGTTAATGGGACAGAGTCGTGTTTTCTACACCATGAGTAAAGATGGTTTATTACCTTCATTCTTTAGTGATATTCATTCTAAATTCAGAACACCATGGAAAACAAATCTTTTCTTTATGGTATTTGTAAGCCTTTTTGCAGGTTTCGTACCCGTAAGTGATTTGGGCCACATGGTAAGTATAGGAACATTGTTAGCCTTCGTATTAGTATGTATTGGAGTATTAGTAATGCGTAAAAAAATGCCGGACGCACCAAGATCATTCAAAACACCGTTCGTTCCTTATGTTCCAATTGCAGGAATATTAATCTGTTTGGCATTGATGTATTCATTACCAAATGAAAGCTGGGCTAGGTTAATCATCTGGATGGCATTAGGAGTTGCTATCTATTTTATCTACGGAAAGAAAAATAGTAAATTGAATAATCCTGACAAGTAGACTCATATCATAATCAAAAAAGGGATTATAAAGTATTCAACTACTTTATAATCCCTTTTTCTATTTTAAATATTTTTACAAATCAAAAACAGAGGTGCGTTTTGCCCGAATCAAATCCTTCAATCGAATCCAGAATGCAAGCGTTAAATAAACGGCAAACCACAGTCCAGCGGTAACGAAAGATAAATAAATAAAAAAAAGTCGGACACTACTCGCACGCATTCCTAAAGTATCCGCCAAACGGGAGGAAACATGAAAACCGTGTTTCTCAAAAAAAAACTTGAGCTTTATAATTACTGCCATTTTAAAAAATTATTAGGTATGTGCAAAATTACAAAATTATCCAGTTGCTGCCTTAGCTAAACCACTAATTGTTTTTTGAGTAATTCTATCCCTACACTGCACTCCAAACATTTACTTTTGTTACAATATTCATTCTTGAGTTGAAGCAATGATTGCGTCACAAACGCACTTTCTGACACTATTCCAAAAGAATGAAACTTATCAATAATAGCATTTTTTTCTGGTGCAACTTCATGTAAGAGTTGAATCAAATCCTCGGAGATTTCTTTTCCCTGACTTTTTGCAAAAGCAAATTGTAACGGAATTATCGTATTTATAACAATCAAATCAATGAAAGATTTAGCAACCGATTTCCTTTTATTTGGGCTTTCTTTATCAAATTGATAATGATTCAACCAATATTCAGAAACTGAAACCTGAAACAAGTCATAACAACTTTTCAAAGAATTTATGGCACTGATTTTTGAGAATAAATTCTGCTGATTGTGGTATAAGTTCGCCAACTGGGAAAGCCGAATCGTTGGGAAATTATCCGGACGATGCTTGAAAAATTGAACTGGTTCCGTACAAATTTTTTCTAGTTGGTATTTATGCAATAAATAGAAATACCTGAATTTTAGATCTTTAAAATAATTATCTTCCTTCTCCGAATCCAATAATCCAGCAGTCCCAAAAATCAAAGCTTCCAGATTCTCAACCTCAAAACTTTCTTTTCTGACAACAGGAAACGGAATAGTTTGAGCAATTTTCAAAAAGATTTCACCATTCGTGTTTAATCCAAAATTCTTCGCCAAAAGACAAAATAACACCGCTTCCCAATCGTGATTGGTTTGTTCTAAAAATTCAAATATAGGTTTTGATTTTCTTTCCAAACGTTCAAAAAATAAACGCTCCTGCCAATTTTTAAACACAAATTCATCAATTTCTTGAATTTGTCTCTCACAGAAAATCCATGATTTAGGAGAAATTAAAGATTGATAATTAGAAATCGTTACAGCATCAACATATTTTTTAAGTTCCAAAACAGGAATCTCTGTATTATTTTTTCTGAAAATTTCAGTGTCGTGTTCCCATACCACATGAAGAATTACGTTTTCATAGGCTTCATCTCTTTCGTGATGATGCACATACCAATCAGATGATTTAACATGAATTTCTACATTTCCAGCCCATTTTTGATCCCCGATAGTTATTTGGGCATTAAAGAAATCAGGCCCGGAAAGTTCTAAATATTGTCCAACATTAACAATTGTAATTTCCTCACCATTGAAGGTTTTCAAATTCAAGGCATCAAACTTCTTGAATTTCCATAGATAATGAAGAAAATCTTCTTTCATATTGAACATATTAGATTGAAGACTAATGTAGTAAAAAAAGAAATAGCAAATTATCTAAAATAAAAAAAATCAGAAATTTCACTAAAGAGAGTAGCGAAATTGGGAAATATAAGTGTTTCTATTTCATCAGATACAATTTGGCGCAAGCCCGAGCATCAGATAAAGCTTCGTGATGATTTAAAGCAATGTTCATTTCTCGGCAACAATCACTCAATTTAGTTGGTTTCAATCCTTTAGCCCTATAAATTTTCACAGTACATTCCCAACGAGAAGCAATATTCAAATCAGCGTAATCTAAATTATAAAGCGCCATTGATTTCGCTAAAACATTCCTGTCAAAACTTTCATTATGAGCCACTACTACTCTATTTTGGAGTCTTTTTTGAATTTCAGGATACACTTGGGCAAATGATTTAGCACTTACGGTATCGCGAGGATAAATTCCATGCACTTGAATCGTAAAGGGCGAATACAGATTATTAGGCGGTTTAATCAAGCTGACAAACTCATCTATAATTATTCCGTTTTCTACGGTTACAATACCTACAGAACAGGGATGATGTCCAGTTGCAGTTTCAAAATCTATAGCAGTAAAGGTCAATTTGTTTTACGATTTTAAGGTTGGTGTTTTTAGATTTACAAAAGTACTATCAATTATACAAGTTCAATGCATTCGATAACTTTCTTTTTATTTCTTGTTGCAAATTTTAGTCTCCAAAACTTTTACAACAACAAACTAATTAAACCAAAAAACCTGCAAGGTTTTTCGAATCTTGCAGGAGTATAGTTAGGAAATAACTTCCAATTTTAAGCTTATTTTATTGAACCAATAATATCATATTTAGTAATAATATGGTGACTTCCATTTTCTAATTCTACTAAAACAGCTTCATTTTCTTTAGTAAATAATTTAGAAACTTCTTCGATAGGTGTTCCGTGCTTCACTATTGGAAAAGGTTTTCCCATTACATCTTTAATCGGCTTATCTGCTACATCTTTGTCAGCTACATAACTTTGAAACAAATCACTTTCGTCAACAGAACCTACAAATCCAGTAATATCAATCACGGGAATTTGAGAAATTTTGTATTTACGCATTCTTTCTATAGCATGCGAAACTAATTCTTCAGTACGAACCACAATCAATGGTTTATCGATGTGATCTTTGATTACATCCTCTGCTTTTGTGATTTCTTCTTCCAGAAAACCACGTTCGCGCATCCAATCATCATTAAACATTTTACCCACATAGCGACTTCCCGAATCATGGAAAAGTACCACAACAACATCTTCAGGTTTAAAATGTTCTTTAAGTTGCAACAATCCCTTAATTGCTGCTCCAGCAGAATTCCCTACAAATATTCCTTCTTCAAGTGCAATTTTACGAGTATAAACCGCAGCATCTTTGTCCGTTACTTTTGTAAAACCATCGATTAAAGAAAAGTCTACATTTTTTGGTAATATATCTTCTCCAATTCCTTCGGTGATGTACGAATAAATTTCATTTTCATCAAAAATTCCAGTCTCGTGATATTTTTTAAATACAGAACCGTAAGTATCTATTCCCCAGATTTTAATATTTGGGTTTTTCTCTTTCAAATATTTTGCTACTCCTGAGATTGTTCCTCCAGTACCAACACCAACAACAAAATGAGTGATTTTACCTTCCGTTTGTTCCCAAATTTCAGGACCTGTTTGCTCGTAATGCGCTATTGCATTTGAAGGATTATCGTATTGATTTACATACCAAGAATTAGGCGTTTCCGTTGCTAAACGTTTAGAAACCGAATAATAGGAACGTGGATCTGTTGGTTCCACATCTGTAGGACAAACCACCACTTTAGCTCCCACAGCACGAAGAATATCCATCTTTTCTTTTGACTGTTTGTCTGAAATCACACAAATCAATTTGTACCCTTTTATGATGGCTACTAATGCTAATCCCATTCCGGTATTGCCGGAAGTTCCTTCGATGATGGTTCCGCCTGGCTTTAATTGTCCATCAGCCTCAGCATCTTCAATCATTTTTACGGCCATTCTGTCTTTTACTGAATTTCCAGGATTGAATGTTTCGACTTTTGCAAGTACCAAAGCCTCTACTTCGGCAGTAACTTTATTAAGTTTTACTAAAGGTGTATTGCCTATTGTGCCTAATATATTATCTGCGTAGCGCATTATAGTTTTATTTTAAGATTGTGATTTGTTGTAAATACTGCTGCAAAGATAGTATTTTGTTATAAAATATTCTTGTTTACGGTATTTTGCGTTCGTGATAAAAGCGATATCCTTTCTTTGCCTCCCTTAAGCAAGCGGCAGCTATAGCGGATAGCACGATAAAACGCCCAATAAAACATAATTGGCACCCTATAATTCTAAGAAGAAATTAATTGAAGAAGTTCCAAATCAAACCAAATCGAATCGTGAAATCACGAGATGGATTGTTGGGAGAAGCATAAAAATTGTTCCCAGTTAAAGCCGAATTAAAATGTTCTACTTTAAAATAAATCCTTGTTCGTTGCATTTTTGCATTGATGAAAAAATCAAGATTGGGATGATTCCCAATTTGCTTTTCATTTTGCACAAAAAACTCTCCTATTACAGGATTGTATTCATTAGCATAATACTTGGAAAAATAATTCAGTGAAATCCCCGTTTGTAGGAATAGCGCTTTTTTAAACAAATAATTGGAATAATAAAACGTATTTCTAGTAACAATTTCAGGAACGTTTAAAACAGCTTCGGCTTGTTCCGTTTTTTGATATAAAATTGTATTGTCCAAAGCAAAATTTCCAAATTTTAACTCTCTGCTGATTTTAATCGATAAATAATTTATAGTTCCATCGTATTGTGATGGAGCCACAATTTGGGTTTTGGCAAGGATTTGCTCTGAATTTGAAATGTTATTAAAATACAAATGATCCTTTAAAACTGAAAATTGTAGCTCGGCATTAACCCAAGGAGAAACAGCATTTGCTTTGATTGTATTGATTTTTTCATTTTTGAAATCATTTGACCAATTGTATTGTACAAAGCTACTTTGGTGCAAATTATAATTATTATTTGGCAGTTTATTTATATTTTGGTACTGAAATGCAAGTTGAATTTCATCATTCAGTTCGTATTGTAATTTAGCATCTAAATTAGACAGCGATTGTGCCGTTACCGATCTGGAATATAAAAATTTACCATTCCATTTATTGCGTCGATATTCATACTGCCCACCAGCGCTATTAATTTCTTGACTGAAAGAACTTGGTATCGTACGGTCATCAAAAATAAGGATTTGATTGTAATAATAGTTTGATCTAAAATCATCTACAAAAAAATGAAAAGTTCCTAAAGTAGTGTTCTCATATATCAACCCTAGTTTGTTATACATTTTATTATAACGAGTTTGGTCATTTATACCACTATCCAAATAAGATTCTCCAAAACGGAAGACTATTTCAGAACCAACTGTTGATGGGACAGTTGCTTGATTGTATTCGAAAAACTTATTCTCGTAATTAAATTGATGTGTTACGTACAAATTATTATCTCCCTTTTTAGGATTAATTCTAAAATTGTGATCGAGAAAAATTCTTTTCCCTTTTAGAAATGATTTGGCATCATTAAAATAGACTTCAAATCGTTGACGGTTATTGTAGTTTGGATCTTCACTTTCAAAATTCTCGATAGTTGTGATTCCGCCATTTTCCTCATTCAAAATATCTTGAAAGGTATAATGGGCTTTTGCAAAATAGCGCTTGTTCTTAGTGTTGTAATTTGTGGTAAATCTAAAATTACCCGTACTAGATAATTGATTAAGATATTCCCCTTCTGAACGCAATCCTTTGTAAGCTATCGAAAAATTAAGATTTTCAGAAGTATTCAATGTAATAAAAGCATCGACAGACTGCCCTTTTCTAACAGTAGTTTTAAAATATAATTCGGTAACAGGAGTAGCAACTGAATAATATCGTATTTGATTTGCTTCTAAAAAATTAAAATGTTTTGCTTTAAAGCCAAATTCTGGATACGGCGAAAAATCAGTTAAACTATATTGCAGTGTATTGTAAGTTTGCCCATCATTTGCAAAAGGTAGAAGTCCAAAAATGTCTTTTCGCAAATAGTTGTGGCTGTATTCTTTTTGAATCGTAAGCGAAGTATCGATATAAGTAGTATCATTTTCTATGGTGATTACCTTGTAGAGATCAATGGTTGCGATTTTTTCAGTCTGCTTTTTAACAGAATCAGTGCTATTATATTGACTATCATACTTTATTACCCCTTCTCTTTTTTGTTGAGAAAATACTACAGCTGGAAAGACCAAAAAACACAGATAAAATACTATTCTCATTTGATAGGAATCTAATTAGGTAACGGTATATGATTGACAAAGGTATATTATAAATGGCTATAAATAAAAAAACATCCAGCGTACGTGGATGTTTTTTAAAGACTGCAATTATACCAGAGTTTCTATTTCTTAATAAACTTATAGTTAAGGATTTCATCTTTACTAACAAACTTGACAATATAGACACCTGATTTTAGGTCTCCTACCTTTACATTATTCTTTCCTTCGTATCTAAAGCTTCTAATTAATTTTCCTGAAATATCGTAAAGTATTACATCTGATGGAGAAAACGAATCTGGTAAATCGAAAAATAAATTTTCTTGTACTGGATTAGGGTAAACTCTCATCAAATTATTTTTTTCGAAATCTACACTATTTAAAGTCAAATTATCTAAACCACTAGCAATTAATGTAAAGTCTTGAACCCCTGCCAATAAACTACCTTTATTAGTGACCTGAATAGTATACTTACCTGCTGCAGCATTTACAATTGATACTTTTTCAATATTATCAACATTATTATCAGAATCTTGAGTTGCCGGGCTATTTACCAAAGAAGGATCTAATTTCCAAGGATAGTATAAAATACCTGCTTCATCAATAATCTTAAGATCTAGATTATTCACTAGATTAGTATTCCTATTATCTTCAACAACAGGAGTAATAACAGCTCCTAAATTAACTGGATCAGTCCATGCTATCGAAACATTTAATGCTCTTGGTGACGAAATTGAAACCTGCTTCGAAAAAACCACCTGATCTGTTAAGGTCGTTTCTAAAACTAATGATGTCTTCCCGTTTGCACTAATAACTTTAGCAGCCTCTTCACCATTTGCTAAACCCCAACCGTATTCATAATCAGGTCCTTTGGAAAATCCTGCTTCATCTGCTGTATGGCAAAGCAAACCACGGGCTGTTGCAGCTTTCATGAAAGTGGCATTCAAATTATTATAATGCTGCTGTAACAATACAATTAAGCCCGTTATTGCTGGAGCTGCCATTGACGTACCACTTAAGATCTCATAGGTATTATCATTTGGTCCATTACATGAGTACACACTAACGCCTTTAGCGCTTATGTCCGGCTTAATTCTTCCGTCGTCAGTAGGTCCATAATTACTAAACGAACTCATTGTCACGCTCTCTGGACCTGTGTAATTTAGAACAGAATTAACAGCCGCTACGACAATCGTATTTTTAGATACAGCACTACCAGTAAGCATATCAAAACCACCTTTAGCATTTATTTGTGAATGGGTACTATTTCTAGAATTACCTGCAGCAACCACAATTTGATAATACGGGAACACTTCTGAAATTTTATCAAAATCAGAAGAAGTCTGGTCATAGTAACCAAATCTGGCGTTAGAAAAAGAATTAGTAATACCATAACCGTATGAATGATTTGATACTAAATAACCTTCACCTCCAAAACTTGCCATTTCCTCAACATCACTATCCCAAAAATATGTTTTTGCTTTTGCTTCATATGCGAACCCACGGGCTCTAGGTACTACTCCTATACCCACTATGGTTCCGGTTACGTGCGTAGAATGGGCACTGGGAGAAATTGCACCATCACCAAAAGTGATCTTTGAGCCCGCCAATTCCTGATGAGTATGACGAACTTTACCTCCATCCCAAACCCCAGCAGTTATACCACTACCAGTCAAATTAAGACCTAAAATACCATTTGGTTGCAATGAATTGGCACGAATAGTAGCAACTGAAGCATCGTTTTCAATCGTGTAAAAAAAAGGCACTCCATCATAAATCCGTTGAAGAGAATTCGTTTCTGAATCTAATAACCTGTGTTGAAGCTTATAATTTTGAACTTTCTTTTTTTGTTCCTTTTGCGCTTCAGCTAATTCATCAACAAAATTACTGATCTTTTCAGTATCATAGGACTGAGTAATCTTATTTCGTTCTTGCAAGTTCTGCGCAGTTGAAAATTGAAAAATCAGTATGCAAAATAAAATTTTTTTCATTTGTAAAAGATTAGAGATTAACTTTAGTAACCTAAGATATAAACAAACACTTTAAAAAAAAACCTCCCAAATGGTTAAAAAGGGAGGTTAATTCTAATATTAAAGCTATTAATTAGTATCCAGGATTTTGCTGTAAATTACTATTCAAATCTATTTGAGATTGTGGAATAGGAAGTTGCCATTTAAAGTTACCTGCAGGTATTGTCAAAGCTGTAGTTTCAACTTTGGTACCAGCTCCACTAGCGTAGTCACCTTCAACAGCATTTCTTTCCATTGCCAAACCTAATCTTTTTAATGTAAAGAAACGATCCATTTCGAAAGCAAGCTCTAATCTTCTCTCAAGTAAAATGGCATTTAGTAACGCAGCTCCAGTTTCATTACCTGAAACAAAAGGAGCATATCTTTGTGATCTTACCGCATCAAGAAATGCTAAACCTCCACCATTGATTCTATACTGAGCCTCTGCCATGTTTAAATAAACCTCTTCTATACGAAGCACTTTAATATCAACAATAGCTGGATTACCAGTTAAACGACTAAGGTATTTAACAACATGATTATAAGGTACGGTATTATAAGCACTTGTCTGAATGTAAGCAGATTTTCTAATATCTGTTGTTTGAAACAAATCTGAGAAACTCTTAGGTACAACATACTCAGAGCGAACACCACTTGCAACAGTCTGATTGTAAACAACACCAGGAGTTACACCATCTACTTGATCAATTCTAAGTTTGAATAAAACACCAGACGCGTTTGCATCTTTCCAAAGATTAACAAAACTAGCTCTAGGACAAACAGTATTACCTGCAATAGCAAGGTTTCCATATTGGATAACCTTTGGAAAATCTCCTAAATAAAGATACACACGAGACAACAAAGCATAAACTGCTGCCTTTGAAGCCTTTCCTGAGGCAATTGCATTAGTCGTACCAATTTTATCTGCAGCAATAAGCAAATCATCAACTACTTTTTTATAACTATCTTCAACAGTTGGTCTTGATGGTTTAGAAAAAGGAGCTACTACATCTAGATAATACATTCCAAGAGAAGCATTAGCATCAGCCGCCTGAGTAGGAATTTTAGAATAAATCCTAACTAAATCAAAATTGTTCAATGCTCTTATGAAACGAGCTTGACCTTCGATATTATCTCTAGCCGCATCCTGAGGGATAACATTAATATTATCGATAACTCTAGTTGCTGTTTCGGCAGCTCTGTATGCGCTGATGAAGTAATTAAAATGAGAGCTATTAGGCACTGATTGCAATCTAAAACCACCAGCATTAGACTGACGTCCTTCAACTTTAAGAATTAGATTATCAGTCAATACTTCGGAGTCGATGATAAATTCAGAACCGTAACCTCCGTCACCGCCATTTTTTATCATATAAGAATACGCTCCAGTTAGCATGTTCTCAAAGTCAGTCGCATTACGCAAAACAATTGACTCACTAACTGCGTTATAAGGTGCGAATGTGATATCTTCATCGTCGCATGAATTTAATGCGAAAGATAAAGCAACAATGTAAATTATTTTTTTCATAATTATTTTAATTATAAATTAATTGATACTCCAAAAAGGAATGTTTGAACATTAGGATAAGAATACAATGCAAATTGTCCAGGAATAAGAGGATTCGCTTGTGTTCCCGTTTGATTCTCTGCACTACCAATTCCTACCTCTGGATCTCCATTGAATTTACTCCATGTAAATAAGTTTTGCATTTGAGTGTATATTCTAACATCATCTACAGGTAAATTAGTAAAAGCTTTCTTAGTAAATTTATACCCAACATTAAGATTTCTAAATCTAATATAACTTGCATCCTCTAGGAAACGATCTGATTCTAGATTAGAGTTAATCCCTGACAATTGTCTTGGAGCAGGTAACGAAGCAGTAGTATTAGTTGTAGTCCAATAATCAAATGCAGCAACAGCCTGATTTCTATTTGGCGCAGCACCATCTGCAGTCATATTTTGCCACATGTAGTTATAAGTATAGTTTCCTTGTTTGAATACAAAATCAGTAGAGATATCAAATCCTTTATACGCAAATTGCATACCAAAACCACCTTCATACTTTGCATAAGGAGTTTTACCGGTAAACACTCTATCACCAGCACTATACACATCTGTAACAGTACCATCTAATTTAGTATACATTGCACGACCATTAGTAGGATTTACTCCTGCGTAAGGCACAAGGAAGAAATCATCAGGTGAACGACCCACTTTATTCCATGTTAAACCTCTTGAAAGCTGATTATTTGGATCTCCAGGGCGGTTTAGCTCATTAATTTCTCTGTCAAAAGCAGCAGCATTAACATAAAAAGACAAAGTTGTATTTTCATTTTTAATTGCAAAAGCTTTCAACTCAATTTCAGCACCTTTTGAAGTCCAGTCACCAGCGTTAATAAGTGTAGAAAACCCTGTACCAACAGTAGTGTTATCACTATAAATAAAGTCATTTCTTCTATCTTTAAATACCGACCCAGAGAAAGTTAACCAGTTATTCAAAACTGCAGCTTCAATACCTACTTCGTATTTCTCTGCTTTTTCAAACTTTAAGTTGTTGTTTCCAACTGTACTTCCTGTCAAAACTGTTCCGATGTTTCCACCATATTGCGAAGTGCTAAAAAGACTTTGAGCAGTGTAATTACCAATTCCATTAGTTGAATTTAACTCTCCATAAGATGCTCTTAACTTCAAATTATTCAACCATTTAACATCGCTCATAAAAGCTTCGCTAGTAACATTCCATCCAACAGATGCTCCTTTTGCAAACTCATATTTATTGTTACTTCCTAAAACTGATGAACCATCACGACGTCCGTATAAAGACACTAAATATTTACCATCAAAATCGTAATCGATGTTACCAAAAACGGAAACAGTTGCATTTTCAGTTCTTGCAGTGAAAGGAACCCCAACTACTGCTGTACCTGCAGTAGGTAAATCACCATTTACATATCCTTTTCTAGTTAAGGAATGAGATCTAAAGTTTGATTTGAAATATTCGTACAATACAGTAGATTCAAAGTTATGCTTACCATTGATACTATATTTGTAATTCAAACTGTTTGTCAACTGATACTCTAATGAATCCCACCCGTTATCAGTCTTTTGACCTCTAGCAGTAGGATCTCCAACAATTAAATCCAAAAACGAAAATGGTTTTGTGAAAGTCTCTCTCTGATATCTTTCATAGTTCATGTTCATTTGAGTTTTGAACGTCAAATCTTTCACTATTCCTAATTCTACATATGGACGACCATATAATCTAAAGAAACGACGTTGCTCTGTATTATTAACAATAGCCTCTTGAATTGGAAAACCTGCAAGTAAACTTGTATTGTAAACTGGATTACCTAAAACATCGTTTACAACATTACCACTAGCATCTCTGGCAAAAAAAGGTTCGTAAGGATTGTAATCGTACATAGCTCTAATTGGGCTTTGTGCATTGTTACGATCTCTTGAATCATTAAATTTCTCATAAGATCCACCAACATTAAAACCAAACTTTACTCTATCATTTGCTTTGTATTCACTATTATACCTACCAGTGATTCTATTAAAACCTTTAAGCTTGTCGATAATACCAGTATCTTCAGTATAACCAATAGACATAAAATTAGTAAATTGATCATTACCACCTGAGTAAGAGAAATTATTGTTTTGCACAAATCCTTTTCTTAACAAGTCATCTTGCCAGTTGTGATCATAAGAACGCAACAAATCTAACCTCTCTGGAGTTACCGTGGATGCCGTCGTCGAACCTGCGCCAATCAAGGCTTCATAACGAATTTTCTCGTCAGCGTTCATCATATCAAACGGGTCAGCAATTTTTTGTGTAAATCCAAGTGAATTATTGAATTGAAATTTACCTTTTGCATTTTTACCTTTTTTAGTTGTAATTACTACAACTCCATTCCCACCACGTACACCATAAATTGCAGCAGATGCTCCATCTTTAAGTACCGAAACAGATTCGATATCATTTGAACTTAAAGCAGAAGCTTCTGTACCACTTACAAAAGCACCATCAACTACATAAATAGCCTCAGCCGTACCTCCTGTGATACTAACAGCTCCACGAACAGTAACAAAAGCAGCAGCACCTGGCTTTCCATTCGCTGCAGTAACTTGTACACCCGCCGCTTGACCTTGCAATGCGTTTTGAATAGTTAATGCAGGGGATTGCTTAGCAATTTCATCTGCAGAAATTGTCGACACTGAGGAAGATAATTTTCTTGAATCTTTTGAATAATACCCTAAATTAGTTTGAACAACAACTTCATTCAAACTTACTCCGTCCATCAACAAGACATTTAATGTGTTTGATGCTCCAACCGTTTTGGAAGCATCTGTCATTCCCACAAAAGAAAAAACTAAAACATCTCCTGTTTTTGCTTTGATAGAATATTTTCCATCAAAATTAGTCTGAACTCCTATTCTGGTGCCCTTCACCAAAACATTTACACCAGGCAAAGGCCCTGTCGCATCAGACACTACACCAGATACCGTTTTCTCTTGAGCAAACGATAACTGCATTGATAACGCCAAGAATAGCGTGATAATCCATTTGTACTTTGATCTCATATTAATTTATTGAATTAGTTATTTGACAAAAATCATAATAATTTCTTAAAGAAACAAATTTATTTTACAAACAAAGAAGTTAACATTTGTTAAAGTTTCTTCTCCAAATAACAGATTACCACATTTTTTTTTGATAATTACTCTTTATTATGCGCTAATAATGCTCTATAAAGCTATATTTTTGCCAAAATTAATTTAATGTTAAGCCCTTTCTTTTTAACGCCAAATTTAGAAACCGGAACGGATGAAGCCGGTCGTGGTTGTCTGGCAGGACCGGTTACTGCTGCCGCTGTACTATTACCTGAAAATTTTCAGAATGAATTACTGAATGACAGCAAGCAATTGTCAGAAAAAGCGAGAGAAAAATTAAAACCTATTATAGAACAAGAATGCATTTCATTTGCAGTAACCCACCTGGAACCTTTAGTTATTGACGAAATAAACATTCTGAATGCCTCCATAAAAGCAATGCAGGAAAGTGTTTTAAAATTAGATCCAAGACCACTACATATTATAGTAGACGGAAATAGCCCATTCATACCCAAAGGTGGAATAAAAAACCGTGGAGGGAAAATTTTTACCGATGCGGAAATTGAAATCCTAAATTCAATTCCAAATACCAGTATTGTAAAAGGAGATTCAAAATTCATGAGTATTGCCGCTGCTTCCGTGTTAGCAAAAACATATCGGGATGAATATATGAATACTATTCATGAGGAATTCCCAATGTACAATTGGAAACAAAATAAAGGCTATCCCACCAAAGAACACAGGGAAGCAATCCGGATCTACGGCGTTACAAAATACCACCGAATGACTTTTAGATTATTGCCGGAACAATTAAAGTTGGAAATTTAGATCTTTTGACTTCTTAGATCTTTATATTTCACGAAGAACCTTAGAAGTCTAAAAATCTCATTGTCTAATAATCGAACATTCGAATAAATGGGAAAAATGTTTCAGTATTTTTTCTTTGACTTCTTCTTCATTAACTTTTTCTACGCCAAGTTCGACGTTTAAAGAAGTTACTGCTTTCCCGCGAATCCCACACGGAATAATATTGTCAAAATAACCCAAATCAGCATTTACATTTAAAGCAAATCCGTGCATGGTTACCCAACGGGAAGCGCGCACTCCCATGGCACAAATTTTTCTGGCAAAGGGAGTCCCTGCACCCAACCAAACTCCGGTTTCACCTTCGCTTCTTCCGCAAGCTATTCCATATTCCTGAAGGGTAAGAATTATAGCTTCTTCCAGAAAACGCAAATACTTATGAATATCAGTAAAAAAATTTTCCAAATCAATAATTGGATAGCCCACAATTTGTCCAGGTCCGTGATACGTAATATCACCGCCGCGATTGATTTTATAAAAAGTTGCTCCTTTGGCTGCTAATTGTTTTTCAGATAACAGTAAATTACTCAAATCACCACTTTTTCCTAAAGTATAAACGTGTGGATGCTCTACAAAAAGAAAATAATTTGGAGTGGCGAGTTCAAGTTCTTCTCTGCGATTTCGAATTTTTAAATCGACGATTCCTTTGAACAATTCTTCTTGGTATTCCCAAGTTTCCTTGTAATCTTTAGTTCCTAAATCTTGAAGTTGGATGGTTTTATTCATTCATGAAAGATGCAACGGTTAAGAGCGGCAAAGGTACAAAGTTTTTAAGAAAACTTAATGAGTAGAAAAGCATCGAATGAATCACTCTAAGACAACTTCCAGATTAGTGCTCTCCGGATTCACCAAACAATCCACTATCAGAAATTGCAATTCCAGTGATTTATTGTCTTCACTAATTTTTGCATTCGGATTTGATACAGACTTTATTTTCTTTGGGAAATGATATTTTAGAACAAAAGGCTGTGTGATTTTGAATTTAGAAACCTGCGTTTTATATCCTTCAATCTTATCCTGCTGTTTCTTTAATTCTATCGGATCCGTAATTTTCACTATCCTTTTGAAAACACTTCCGTCAAAAGTAAAGCTGACACTGTAATAATGTTCTTCGGCAACCAATGCATAATTATTTACAATATCATCCGCATATTCTTCGGTTTTATACAAATCAGCAACTTGCTCTATTTTAGTAAAATTTTGAGTGATAGTTGTGTGGAATTCTTTCTCGAATGTACTTTTCTTGATATGTACTTTTACAGTACCAAATTTTTGAAAAATGGCTTTTTCAAGTGCTGGTAATCTGGAAAAGGTTTCGGAATATTTCGTTATAAAATCCTGAAAAACATAAGTAGTATCTCTAAAAACTTCTTCTTTGGAGTAGTTTTCTCCCATCAATTGCATATAACTATGCTCGTCTCGCAACTCATTAATTTCAATTTTTCCAGTTCCATCTTCGTTTATATGTATGGTTTCTGTGACTTGACAGCTTGTAGCGAGTAGCCCTAAAAGCAAAAAAGTGTAAATTTTATTTTTCAATTTTTATGATTTTGAATCGTTATTTTTACCAAATGTAAAATAATAACTACAATTAATAGCCCAGATTAAAGTAAAAATCCTTTTTATTTTTTCTTTAAAAATAAAAAGATTGCAACGGAAAGCTGGAAATAGCTCCAAAAAACCTTTAGCACTTTGCTACTTTGCTACTTATATAGTATCTTTGCGCTCTTAAAACAGCTTACAATGGCATTATCCGAACAAGAAATATTACGCAGAGAAGCACTTACCGAATTACGCAATTTAGGCATTGAGCCTTATCCGGCAGCCGAATTTATTACAACCGCTTATTCCAGCGAAATCCTAGCCGATTTCGAAAAGTACGAGGGAAAGGAAGTTGTTTTAGCCGGTCGTTTGATGGGGAAACGCATCATGGGAAAGGCTAGTTTTGCGGAATTGAAAGATGCTGAAGGTCGCATTCAGGTGTATGTTTCCAGGGATGATATTTCGACTGATGAGGAAAAAACCATGTACAACGTGGTTTTCAAAAAACTATTGGATATTGGCGATTTTATTGGGATTCGCGGAACAGTTTTCAAAACGCAAGTAGGTGAAATTTCAGTTCATGTTTATGGTTTGACGGTGCTTGCAAAAGCCCTGAAGCCGCTACCTGTAGTAAAAACGGATTCCGATGGTAAAACGCATGATGCTTTTGCTGATCCTGAACAAAGATACCGTCGTCGTTACGTGGATTTAACCGTGAACGATCATGTGAAAGAAACGTTTATTAAGAGAACAAAATTGTTCAATGCGATGCGTTCTTTCTTTAATGACAAAGGGTATCTTGAGGTAGAAACGCCTGTTTTACAACCAATTCCCGGTGGTGCTGCGGCAAGACCTTTTATCACGCACCACAACTCGCTAGATATGCCATTATACATGCGTATTGCGAATGAGTTGTACTTAAAAAGATTGATTGTTGGTGGTTTTGATGGCGTATATGAGTTTTCGAAAAATTTCCGTAACGAAGGAATGGATCGTACACATAACCCAGAATTTACTGCCATGGAAATATATGTGGCCTACAAAGACTACAACTGGATGATGAAATTCACCGAAAACTTGTTGGAACATTGCGCCATTGGTGTAAACGGGACCAGCGAAGCGACTTTTGGAGAACACACTGTGAACTTCAAAGCTCCGTATGCAAGAGTTACAATGACAGATTCTATTAAGCATTTTACTGGTTTTGATATTTCAGGAAAAAATGAAACAGAGTTATTTGATGCTGCAAGAGGCATGGGAATTGACGTGGATAAAACTATGGGTAAAGGGAAATTGATTGATGAAATTTTCGGCGCTAAATGCGAAGGGAATTATATTCAGCCAACATTTATCACGGATTATCCAAAAGAAATGTCTCCGTTATGTAAACAACACCGTGACAATCCAGAATTGACAGAGCGTTTTGAATTAATGGTTTGTGGAAAAGAAGTGGCAAATGCGTACTCTGAATTGAATGACCCAATTGATCAAAGAGAGCGTTTTGAAGAGCAAATGCGATTGGCTGAAAAAGGAGATGATGAAGCAACAGGAATTATCGATGAGGATTTCTTACGAGCCTTAGAATACGGAATGCCGCCAACATCTGGATTAGGAATTGGAATGGACCGTTTGATGATGTTCCTGACCAATAATTCCTCCATACAAGAAGTATTGTTGTTCCCTCAAATGCGACCTGAGAAAAAACAAGTTAAAATTGAATTGGAAGATGACGAGAAATTGATTGTTGTGTTATTGCAAACTAACAATAACCAAATGGAATTTGGTCTACTTAAAATTAATTCTGGATTGAGTGGTAAAAAATGGGACAAAGCCATGAAAAACTTATCTTCTTTAGGATTGACTGAAGTTGTCGTGAATGGCGATACTAAAGCGTGTAGACTGAAAGAATAATTTATTTTATATCAGAATATTAAAAAGGAACTTCGTAATGGAGTTCCTTTTTTTTATTTTTATTTTCCATTTCGAGTACTTTCTTAAGAATAAAAACTTGTACCAATAATCCATAAGGTTAAATAAGTCATAAAATTCATACGTTAATCAATTTTAAAACTATTTTTGGATGAACAAAAAACAAATCAATATGAAAAAAATTACTGTATCGATCTTAGCCTTATTTGCTTTTGCCTTTGCCAATGGTCAAGCCAAAGAAGGCCAAGTATCAAAAGGAAAATGGCTTATTGAAGCCAATACTGGCTTTGGTAGAAACGTAGGAACTACCGCAATGCATTTTAGTTCTTCAGACGGGATCACTTCCTACAACATTGGAGCTGAAGGAGGTTATTTTATCAAAGATAATCTGGCGCTTAAATTAGGATTAGGCTACGGTGAAATAGATGGAAATGGAGAACCGATTGCTTATAAAATAGGAGCTAAATACTATTTGAAAACAATGATTCCTATCGAGCTTTCTTATAATGGAGTTGGTTTTGGTGAAGCAGATGCTAATCCAACCTACCTAGGTGCGCAAATTGGTTATGCGGTATTTTTAGGAAAAAATGTAAGTATCGAGCCTGGAATTCGATACAACATAGCTACTCATAAACAGTATTATGATAATAGCTTGCAGTTAAATATTGGTTTTGCTTTGCATTTTTAAAATAGTCAGCTTGAAATAAAAATAATCATCAATGATTATTATTTCTTATCTCAAACAAAAAAAGTCGGCTCTAATCAAAGAGCCGACTTTTTTTAAAGAATATTTTAGTTTTAGAATCCTAAACCAACAGCCATAGCTGTAGCTTGAATATTTATATCGGAAACTTTAGTAGCTGCGCCAGTTGTCAAGTTAATACTGTACACTGATGTAACATTATTTACTTTCAACAAAGCAAATGCAGCAGCACTGTTTCCACCGATATCAAATCCGCTATCAGCATCAACATTTACTCCTAAGCCTCCAATAGCAACTAATGTCCCGTTGTTTGGTGGATCTTGACGATACATCATATCTGTTTGGGAATCAATTACAAATAAAGTAGTTGTTGTAGCTCCAGCAATATTATTGGTGTAACCAGCTCCATTCACAAATGGTGTTCCAGGATTTAAATTACCATCTACTGACACTACTGTTCCTAAGTCTGGGTGTAAACGTAAATTTTGACCTGTATTACTAACCAACCTGATTCTATCTACTGTTGGATTAAAATCAAAACCAAAAGAAGTACCTGACAATGCCGTTAACAAAGGAGACCCAATTGCTGTTAATGCTCCACTAGCTGTACTCACAGAAAACAATCTGCTTTGATTTGAAATAGCATATAAACCTCCGTTTGCAGGTCTAAAATCTAAACCGACAATACTTTCATTTGCAGCTAAACCAGTTAATGCAACAGAATTATTACTCCCGCTTGTAGGATTGAAACGAACCAACATATTTCCGGAAGTTGTTGCATATGCAATTGGGTTAGTTTTGAATGCTATGCTTATCACTGGAGCAGTGAATTTCCCAACATCAACAGCTTTTCCTGTTGCTAAATCAATTGTATATAAAGTGGATACACTAGTATTATTTGTTATAGCAAGAGCAGTTGAATTATCCGCTAGAATATCCATGTCCCCTACACCTTGAAAGTTCACACCTAAGTCACCCACAAGTTGAAGTCCACCATCATTTGGCGGTGTTTGCATATACAATTTATCTTGTTCGAAATCTATATCATACAACATCGTTGCTGTTGCACCAGCCATACTATTTGTATACGCTACTGCACCTATTTTAGGATTTGTACCACCATTAATAACTCCATCAGTGGCTACAACAGTTCCTAATTCTGGGTGCAATCTTAAATTCTGACCAGATTCTGTTACCAAACGAATTCTGTCTACTGTTGGATTAAAATCCAATGAAGCGTTAGCTCCGGCAACAACAGGAGAAAAAGATCCAGCACCTAATGCTGTTGCAACTCCACTTTTCTCATTTATAAAATACAAACGACTAGACGATCCTACTGCATATAACTGTCCTGTTGCGGGTCTATAATCAATACTTACAATACTCTCTGATGTAGGTAAACCAACAATAGGAGTGGTTGAATTTGGAGTTCCTAAATTTCGTGCATTGAATGTAAGAATGGTATTATTACTGGCTAATGCAGTAAAATTAACGTCAGGTGCCGCAACAGCTATCATCATTTCATTGTTATCATCATCATTGCATGAAATTGCAGTAAAAGATAACAGTGCTAGTCCAATTATAGACGCAAATCCTAAATTTTGTTGTTTGCTTTTCATTGTTTATTTATTTAGTTCTATAACCATGTACGAAGAATATTTCGTTACGGTTTTAAAATTCTAAAAAAAACTTAAAAACAACTAAATTGAAACGTTTGTAAAAGTAAAAAACACCTTGAAATTTTCCGGCAGAAAAGGCTTCAGACAATTCAAGAAAATATTAGAGAATTTAATAAAAACTATATTTCGTATTATCGCTTTAAAATTTTAATATGCCTTGATTTTAGCTTTTTGTCAGCACTGAATTTTGCTACTTGTTTTCCTGCTTGAACAGGCCGATCAGACGACAAAATAGTTGCGCCATTTTCAATTAATTTGTAATACAAAGCATCTCCATTTGCAGCAGCACTTTTATCTAAATTGCCCATAGTACCCAAAATACAAGCTATTCCGCGGCTGTGTAAATACTGATACACTTCTGCCTTTGGTTCTGCCGTACCCACAAATGCGATCATTTTATCCACTTTGACACCAAGATTTTCCATACGCTCCACATCTTCTTTTCCTCTCGCCGAAACCGAAATCATTAAATCCGGAGCCAGTTGCGCTACTTCGGCGGCTTGAGTTGCGTTGTATGTTATAATAACTGAGTAGGCTTCCGCCTTATTCCTGCGCACTGCATCAACAATCATTTTCATGGGAACATCTTTTTTAACGTCAAGGTTATAAATTACTTTGCCTTTTCCCCATTGTAAAACCTGATCTAAAGTTTCTATTTTATAAAGGGTTTGGTTGCCTTCGTTATCCTCCAGAAATAATTGTTGCAGTTCTTTATAAGTGTAGTTTTCTATCTTACCCGCACCCGTCGTGGTTCTATCCAGCTTGTTATCATGCATCATAACCAAGACAGAATCTTTACTCAGCGCAATATCCGTTTCTATAATTGTAGGATTGTATCGAATAGAATTTGCAAATGTTGCTATACAATTTTCTGGAAATCCAGTCATTGGACCACCTCTATGCGCACTAATCAAGGGGATACTTTTGTTCGAATATTTTAAAAAACGATGCAATTCTGATGGTGTTTTAAATTGCAAAACATATTCTTTTGCCTGTGCAAAGCTAAGAGCGCTAATTATTAAGAAGCAAAACGAAAAACAAAAATTCTTATTTTGAAACATATTCTTTTTTTTAATTGGACTGTAAAAGTAAGGATTTGGAATGGTATCAAATAGCATCTCCAACTTAAAAGAGGCTCGACAACTACAAACTATAATTCAAATTTACACTCCATCTGTAATTCGCTTCTACATTGCCGCCGGTAAGATTTTGATTGATGGGTAACATGGCATTAGCTCCAAAAGAAAGTCTGTCTTTACCAACCTCAAAACCAAATTTCCCGAAAAGAATATCTCCGTTTGTATTTCTTAATTTTTGATTGTACTGGTAATTACTTTCATAAACTTCACCAGCAAAACCCAGTTGTGGAACAATAGAAAAACTATTTTTCTCGTACAAATAGAAAAAGGTGCCTGCATAATTCAACTGATTCCCAAAACGATAACTCTTTTGATTTTCCGTTTTTATAACATAATTCAGCATCGAGTTTAAACCAAATTGTTTTCTTTTAACCACATATTCAGTTGCCAAAAGATAATCCCAACTTCCTGTTCCTACTTGAAAACTTGGATTTATACTACCGGAATTTGCCTCATTAAATTTTCCGGTCGGCGCTTTTATCCCACCTCCCAATTGTAATGTATGTACCAAAAACGTACTGTCTTTATGGGTTTGATACAAACGATACATTGCCAAAACAGTAATATCGCCAATCCCATTGATGCTTTTATTGCCAGTTGCGGTTTCTCTTTCATGAAAATGATACGGCAATAATGCTGAAACCTGAACCTTTTCGCTAACCGGGATTCGGCCCCAAACCTGAACGGTGTTGAAATTTTCTTTGTACCAAGGCGAATTGCTGTACAAGCCATCAGTAGATTTGTATTGTTGATTGAAATATCGAATCCCAACGAAATTAGAGTTCAACATCGAGGCGAATCCCATGCTTCCGCCACTGGCGGAGCAACCGCAGGCATCGCAGAAATCCTCTTCTTCAAGGAAGGAATAGTATTTTGTAAATTGATTTACGGTATTTAAACTGTCTTTTTCGGCGGCGTTTGCCAATTGAAAAAGAAGTACTAAAAGCAATGTGTATTTTTTCATGTTTGTTGTTTTAGCCCTGATGGAAACGGAAAGCCCGGAGCGGAAAAAGCTTGTTTTTCTTGTCCAGAAAAAGCGACCAAAGGAAGCTCTTTTCAGGACTTAGAAAAACGGCTTTTATAGCGAGGACTTGCAGTGTACAGCAGGAAATAGCTTCTAAAATTAATATTCAGAAAAGCGTTTGTCTGTTAGGTATTGCGTGTCTGTCAATGTTTTTAGAAAAGCAATAATTTTTGATTTTTCTGTCGCTGTTAAAGGGATTCCGAGTGATCCGTTTTTATTCAAAATGGGATCTAAAGTTGCTGAATTGACTACACCGGAATTGTAATGATCCATAACAGCTTCTAATGTAAATAAGCGTCCATCATGCATGTAAGGTGCTGTTTTTTCTATGTTTCTTAGACTTGGCACTTTGAATTTGTACTTATCCTGAGGCAACTCCGTGACGCGAAAACGCCCAATATCATTGTACGCGGGATCAATTGGCAAGCCGTTGTTTCTAAAAGAATTGTCCGTAAACAAATCGGTAGCGTGACAACTGGAACATTTTTGGTTAAAAATGGCATAACCGTCCCTCTCGTCTTGCGTGAGCGTTCCGCCAGATTCATTGCGGCGGTACTTATCGAAACGGGAATTTGAGGACGTCACCATAACCATAAATTGTCCCAAGGCCTTAAGCATATTTTCGGAATTGATTTGTCCATCCGTAAAAGCAACTTTGAATAATTTCTGATACACTGGATCGCCTTTCATCATGGCAACAGCCTTAGCAAAATCGCCATTCATTTCTATAGGACTTGTGAACGGAATGATAGGTTGCAAATCCAAATGTGATGTTGCTCCATCATACATAAAAGTGGTTTGATAGGCTAAATTCTGGATTGGTGGCGTGTTTCGGGTTCCAATAGCGTCATCAACTCCGTGACTCAAAGTATGGCCGTGATGCGTAAATGCATCTTCCTGAATGTGACAAAATCCGCAGGAAACAATCCCATCCGAAGCCAATCGGCCGTCATAGAAAAGTTTTTTTCCCAGTTCAAATCCTTTTTCGGTAGGTGGATTATTCGCCAGATTGTATGCCAAAGGCGGAAAATTTGCCGGAACTTGAAAGTTCAGAGGAACGTCCTGATAGTCTTCGCTTTCATCAGCAGAACAAGACCACAGCAACGGAAAAATGAGCAACATGATATATTTTGCTTTCATTTTATATTTTTTTAAAAAAGCGGTCGGAGATTTAATTTCCAACCGCTTTTTGATTAAAAAATTAATCGTTGTGAACGTGATCAATTTTGAACATAGAAGAAACGTTAGTAGTAACCAAAGCCAGTTTAGCGCCACCCATAACGGTTGCCGCTTCCGTAAGATTGATTTTATTAGTTCCATCTATAACCTGAGACAAGTCAGTCATGATGTGTACCTGAGGTGTAATTGTAGTTCGTACCAAAGCATTTTCAGGAAAACTCAAAGTAACTTCAGCATAATTATAATCGGTTCCTGTTTGTCCGGTATGCACTTTAAATTCTTTTGCCGTTGTAACCGTAGGAGCTGTAAAAGTACCTTCGAAAGCCACAAACTTATAACCTGCATTCCAAGACCACATCATTTCAGCGGTTTGGGCTGTTGCCAAGAAATCTCCTTGACCGGTTGCTCCTGCTTCCCACTGCGTTTTATCGACTCCAATTCCGTATTTTACTTTAGTGTAATTTCCGGCAGGAATGTTTGAAAGATTCAAAACCAATGTTGCAGGTGTAGCTTCATCTACAATAAAATAGCTTTGACTTTTTGGGTAAGTAAAGGTAGTTCCATCCTCTTTTGACAAGACAATATTACTCACAATATACTTCACTTTTGAAACCGCTACAACCTCAGCATTCGAATTGGTGTAGTTCGTATTGAAAGCAAAATTAGCCGATTTGTACACGTTGTCAAATTCTAATTTTAGATTTCCGTTTCCGGTAATCATTTCATTATCATCGTCATTAGAGCAAGAAAACAAGGTGAATGAGATAGCCATTACAGCTAGTATATTTTTTAATTGAAATTTCATTTCTTAAAGTTTTTTATTTTGAATATAAGTACTGTTTCGCATGCTATTTTTGGGTTATTATTTCCAAAAAAAGCAAACAAATTTTCATCTGTTGTATAGAACAGAAGAAATCAAGCATACTACATGCTTAAAAATTTAAGAAATAAAAGTGGGTGGGTGAAAAACAGAAGCACTATTCAAATGAAAGTATAAATTAGAATAGTATGGGTTTATTTTTTCTTTAGTATCAAAAAAAACTGTTGCAATTTCGAAAGATTTGATTTCCTCAAAAATGATCACATCAAGTATAGGAGCATTTCCTTTTTTATCGGAAGAAAGTGGCTTTTCAGCCTCAGAAGCTTTGGCTAATTCTTTCATCAAATGACATTTTCCGTTACATTGCATTTTCGGTTTGTCCTTATTGATACAAAGTACTTTTGAAATGTATTCATAATTCACGACATACTCTAAGACCGGAAGAACTGGCTTTACAAGCATGATTAATACAATTATGAATATGATTTTTTTCACCGTGCAAAATTACTAAATGATTGTTTGATAAAAAATAGTTTTGAATAGAATAATCATAAATAAAATCACTCTATTCAAAACCAAATACTTGAATGCTTTACGCCAATTTTAATTCGGGGATTTCAATCTCGTTTAATTCCATTTTACAGCAATCAAATTGACGGAAAATCTCTTTTTTAGTGCTTTCGAAAAAAGGATTTGCTGCAAATAAATCTTCATAATATCCGATTCCTGAGAGTAAATTATTTTTGAATGAATTCCATTTTTTAATTTGTCCCAAAGTGATTTCTTCAGTAACCGCTGAAATTTCATTTTTCAGATAATCCAAATATATTTGTAACTCCTTCACAAATAGATTTGGTCGATCAGTAACCGTCAATACTGATGCGTTTCCATAAATATGCTGCACCATTTTAGACAGCGAAACCTCTTGATCAAAATACGCCATATTAGGTCCTGGACAAATGATTACCCCTTGCGCCTGCCCTTTTATCTTAATGTCATTTTCAAGATACGAAGCATTGGCTAAACCCACACAAAGACAGGCTTTCTCCGTAATACTGTTTTTCTTTTTTTCGAAAATTTCAGCAGTTAAAATATCTTTTTGAAGCAGTAATTCTTCCAGTTTTAAATCTTGAAATTTTTTGGAAGATGTACAAATTCCTTTGACATCATATTCTTTGCTTAGCGCCAAAAATCGTTTTGGACATGAACTTCCCGCTTTGCTTTCCTCGATTCGCTTCAATTTGAATTTTTCATTCGTCGTTCCTCGCAGCGTATTAAAAGGAATTCCCAACGGCGAAATATGACTTAAATAAAGATCATCTTCTTTGGCTCCAGCCAATAAATCTCTGGTGTGCTCATCTACCGATGTGGCTTCAGGAACCAATAAAAAAGGCGAACCCCAACCCACGGAATCCACTTCATAATGATCCAATAGAAAATCGTGTTCTTCAGCAGTTCCTACGCCACCTTGAACCGTAATTTTTAAATCCAAAGGCTGTTCTGGAACATGCATTTCTTTCAGTCCCAATGCTTTTACCATCAACTCATGAGCGGATTGAATTAATTGCTCTTTTTTCTGTTTGAATTCTTCTAGAATCGGTCCTAATAAATAGCCCTCGGTTGCAAAAGCGTGTCCACCGCAATTCAGTCCGGATTCGATTCGATATTCAGAAACCCAAAGTCCTTTTTTAGCCAAAAAATTCCCCTGAATCATCGCCGAACGAAAGTCGCTTACTTTCAGAGTGATTTTCTTTTTCAATGCATTATTCGCATCTGGAAAGAAGGCCGAAAAACTTTCAAAATAGCTGTATAATCTTGGATTCATCCCAGCCGATAAAACTACTGAAGATTCTAATGTACTGTTCACAAACCCACGAAGCGCGGCATGTGCGTCATTAAAAATAATGGGTAATTGTTCCTCTTTGATGAAATTATCCTTATCTAATTTGGTCATAATATTGACATCAATATCGCCCGGATAAAGATTTTTCTCCAGATAATTTTTGATGTTTTCTTTGAAAGCGAAACCGTCTTCCATCAAGTTTTGCAGGCCTGCTTTAATTTCTGATTTGTTGGGTAGCATCGCGATGTAATTTTCCAAAGCTGATTTGCTTTCGGATAATTCCGTCTTAAAGTTTTCAAATTTTTCCTTAACGATTTTGTCTACCAAATTCAGATAAGAAGTAATGCGTTCTGCGCGATAATCATGTATTTTTTGGGTAATTCCCTGATACGGCAAATCAAATTTCTTGCTGTAAAAAGCATTCATTTTTTCAATAAGTTCATCATCCATAATTGAAATCACGGACGAAATTCCATACTTTGCCACTCGTATCGGACTATCAATTGTGTAAGCAAGTCCCATAACCGGAATATGAAACGTATGAAGTGTTTTGGGTGTTGTCATGTTAAATGATTTAAATAAATAAACCACAAAAATCGAGAAACAAAACCGTATAAAAACTGATAAATATCATGCTTTCACATCTATAAACTGCACTTATTTTGTACCTTTTGATAGAAAAAAAAATAACTTCAACTTTACCTTTAATCGTAAAACCAAAACGATAAACTTTTGTTAACGATTAAACTTTTCAAACCTATTCTTGTCTTATATCTATAAAACTTAAAAAAATACAAAATGAAAAAATTATTTATCGCCGCATTATTAGTTGTCGGATTGACAAGCTTTGCACAACAAAGAAGAGCAAGACCGGAAAGAGCCAAAATGGAACAAATGACTTCTGAGCAAAGAAATCAGCTGCATTTGAAAAAGATGACTTTAGAATTAGATTTGAATGCTTCTCAGCAAAAAGAAATGAGTAAAGTTATTGCTGAACAAAGTACCAAAAGAGAGGCCCGAATGGCAGAGAGAAAAGCAAACAAAGATTCGGCTAAAAAACAACTTACCGCTGATGAACGTTTTGCTAAAAAAAATCAAATGTTAGATGAGCAAATTGTAATGAAAGAAAGAATGAAAAAAATTCTTTCAGCTGACCAATACAAAAAATGGGAAGACATGAAAGGGAAAAACCACCACCGAATGAATCAAAGAATGGCGCATCATAACGGCAGAAAAGCAGCACAAATGGGTGATAAAAAATAATCCATTTACTTAAACTATTTCATCTTAGTTCATAAAAAAGCCTCGAATTTGGGGCTTTTTTTATTTAAAATGTTTTCGATATTTTGTCTACCGCTCGAATGGTAAAATCTAAATCTTCATAGGTTAAGGCATCGGTAATAAACCACGTTTCATAAGCCGAGGGCGCGATATAAATTCCTTCCTGCAACAATCCGTGGAAGAATTTCTTGAACGTTTCGTTATCGCCATTTGCAGCGGTTTTAAAATCAACAACCGGGGCTGCATCAAAATGAACCGAAATCATTGAGCCAATAGTATTGATTGTAAATGTAACATTATTTGCTTTCAATACTTTATCAATTCCTGCAGCCAAATACGCTGTTTTATCTGCTAATCTTTGAAAAATAGCACGATCACTATCTAAAGCTTGTAACATGGCTAATCCTGCGGCCATTGCCAATGGATTCCCTGACAATGTTCCTGCCTGATAAACGGGACCTAACGGGGCCAAATAATTCATAATTTCTTCGCGAGCGGCAAAAGCACCAACAGGTAATCCTCCACCAATTACTTTCCCAAAACAAACAATATCAGCATTTACATTTAGTAATTCTTGAACTCCACCTGCAGCTAACCTGAATCCTGTCATAACCTCATCAAAGATTAATAGAATATCATTATCGGTACACAATTGGCGTAAGCCTTCTAAAAAGCCTTTATTAGGCGGAATACAGCCCATATTCCCCGCAACAGGCTCTACGATGATGGCAGCGATTTCATTTTTATTTGCTTCGATTAAAGTGGCTACATTTTCTAAATCATTGTATCGTGCCAGCAAAGTATCTTTGGCCGTTCCTGCAGTAACTCCAGGACTGTTTGGTGAACCAAAAGTAATTGCTCCACTTCCGGCCTGAATTAAAAACGAATCCGAATGACCGTGATAACAACCTGCGAATTTTATTATTTTATCTTTTTTGGTAAATCCGCGAGCCAGTCTTACAGCGCTCATACATGCTTCGGTACCCGAGTTTACAAATCTGATTTTATCGATATTTGGAACCATCGCTACTGCTAAAGCTGCGATTTGCGTTTCCAATTCTGTTGGCATTCCAAACGAGGTTCCCAACTTTGCTTTCTCTATCACGGCTTGTACAACCGGTTCGTAAGCGTGTCCTAAAATCATGGGTCCCCAAGAATTGATATAGTCTATCAAACGGTTTCCATCTTCATCGTACAAATAAGCACCTTTAGCGCTCTTTACAAAAATTGGCGTTCCGCCCACTGCTTTAAATGCTCTTACCGGCGAATTCACGCCTCCTGGAATTACTTTTTCTGCCTCAGCAAAAAGCTGACTACTTCTTTGATATAACATTTATGAATTATGAATTATAGTTATTTTTTCAATTATTTTACCATTAATCTCTGTCCAATAGAAAGCGCATTATCCGAAAGATTATTCTTTTGTTTTAAATCTTCCACCTTTAACTCGAATTTTTTCGAAATGGAATATAATGTATCTCCTTTTTGAACAACATAGGAGGTCAGGCCATTACTGGCTATAGTTCTGGTTTCTAGTGACAATTCCTCCACTAGCTGTTTTTCATTCGAAACATAATTAATATCTAACACCTGACTGTCATATTGATCCAAATGATAGCGCTCAATGTATGAAATCAATTTATCTGGATACTTAGGATCTGTGGCATAACCTGCAGCTCTTAATCCTCTTGCCCAAGCTTTGTAATCATCTTTGGAAAAACCAAAAAGCTTGGCATACCTGCTTCTTCCAGTCAAAAATAACGCGTGATCTTTGAATGATTCTGAAGGGTTATCATACTTCCTAAAGCATTCCTGATCAGAATCGTCATCGTGCTTAACGCTTTCTCCTGTCCATCCCACATGACATTTTATTCCAAAATGGTTATTGGCACTTATTGCTAAATCGCCTCTTCCAGCACCTGATTCTAAAATCCCCTGAGCTAAAATAATACTTGCAGGAATCCCATAACTTTTCATGTTTCCCATGGCAACATCTTTATATTGAGAAATGTAAAATCTAACAATATCATTAGTGACTACTGTTTTTGAAGTAGAAACAATTGTTTCCGTTTCACTCTTTTTTTGTTCTGGTCTTGTGGGTTTGGAAAGGATGGGTTTTGTGCTGTTCCTGCTTATTTGATTCGTTTTTTTAACGGTCCTAACGACTTCTGATTTTGATTTTAAAGGTGCTTTTTTGGTTGTTGCAATAACCGGCTTTGTGGAATTGCATCCTATCAAAGTCAGTACTGTAAAAATTAGTAGGATTTTTTTAAACATGGATATCTATTGTTGGTAATTGTTTGTTTTTTAATTTCATATTCATTCCCTGAATTCCTTGAATTCCACCTGTATGAATTAGTAAAATTTTTGATCCGGCAGGAAAATAATTATTTTGAATCAAGTCTATAACGCCAAAAACCATCTTTCCCGTATAAATAGGATCTAAAGGAATTTGATTTTCGGTATAAAACTGATTAATAAACTGGATTAATGCTTCATTTACTTTTCCGTATCCACCAAAATGATAGTCTGTTACTAGCTCCCAATTATCATTTTGGGCAAAATTACGAATTTCCTCTTTTAAAAAATCACCTTTTAAAGCAGGAAATCCTAAAACTTTTTGGTGTGGCAAAACACTATTGATGATTCCTGAAATCGTTCCACCAGTTCCTATTGAACAACAAATATAATCAAATTCAGCATCTTCCGCACCCAGAATCTCCTGACATCCCTTGATGGCTAAATCATTTGTCCCGCCTTCTGGAATCAAATAAAAACTGCCGAATTTTTGTTTTAAATTTTCGATAAAAGACACTTCACTTTTCAATCGGTATTCTTCTCTTGAAATAAATTCCAGTTGCATACCACAATCTTGAGCAAATAATAACGTCGGATTCTTAGCAGCTTTACCTGCCAATTCATCTCCGCGGATAATCCCTATGGTTTTGAATCCTTTTTCTTTTCCGGCAAAAGCCACTGCTGCAATATGATTAGAAAAAGCACCTCCAAAAGTCAAGTAATGTTACCTGATTTTCTTCTTTCGCCTGAAGCAAATTATACTTCAACTTTCTAAACTTATTTCCAGAAACAAAAGGATGGATCAAATCTTCCCTTTTGATTTGCACTGAAATAGAGTTCGGAAATAATGTGAGTACCTTTTGATTCAAACTATTTTATTTTTTACAAAGTAAATTTATATATACTAAAAATGCAACCTCTAGAGATTGCATTTCTATTATTTGTACCAAAATCAAAAATTAATTTTTAATTATAATCTTTTTCCCAAGTTCTATTTTATCCTCTGTTGCAATTTTAACAATATAAATTCCATCACTTAAACCGGATGTGGAAAAATTATAAGTAGCATCCATGCCTAAATCTTTTTTACTAAAAATTAACTTCCCAACAATATCATACAAATTACAAGTAGCAATATCTAATTGAAAAGGATTGTTAATCGTTAAATTTTTCGCATTATTATTCTGAAAAACAACAAAATCTTCTGTCCCTAAATCTTCTGTCCCTAAAGTATTATTGTTTTTGAAAGTTAATTCAAACTGTGTATTATTAACACCTCCAGGTAGCGTTAAGTCATAAAAATCATTTTTTATATCGTGATAAAGGTCCGTATTCTTATCATGCAAATAGATATTATCAGCTTCTGTGAAATTCAAAATTTCTTGTACCGTTATTTTATAATTGGCTTGGCTCGTATTTTTAAAACCAATAGGAATTTTTGTCTCTACATTAAATGGTCTAGCATCAATAACATATTCAGATTCATTTAATGAAAAATAGGCGTCTACCCCTGCGTTATCTCCAGCTAACATAGCATCCATAGCATGATCTACACCATCTGTTGCATCAGGCACCAGCGCCAAAACCAACTGACGAATCCCTTGATCGTTTAATAATGCGTTTAATCTAATTTGCGGAGCGGGCTTTGTGTTGACCATGGTATAATCATATCCGGACAATGATTGAATTGCCGGCAAAAATTCATTGGTGTTTTTAGTTTTGTTTGAACTGCTGCTTCTTTCAAATTGAGAAAAATTTAGAACATCCTCTTTTACAAACACGCGATAGCTGTTTTTCATTTCTACTATTCCGTCAGCAGTGCCATCTAACATGAACCCTTGTCCAACAGGACAAAATCGTCTTTCAAAAACATTTCCTGAACTACCTAAATTAGTGACTTCATTCCCATTACCATCGTACGAATAAAATGTTGCCGGTGTGTAGACCCCCATGTTTCCAATGGCACCATTAGTAGCGCCTCCAAGTGGGGAATACGCGCCATATCCTCCTCTGAAATTATCAATATAATGCGAATTCGCAGTTTTATCATGTTCCCAGAAATAGGCAATACCAGTTGTATTTGAGGCGCCTAATAAGAATAATTTCAAATCTATTGCAGATGGATATGGGTTGCCCGTTAATGTATATTGAAGATTAAGAACGTTGATTGCAATCGTTCCGTCATTTGGTTTCCCTCTAAAATCATATCGTTGCTTACTCCCTGGATTATTCATAACGCCATTTACTGTTGTCGTATTAGTTCCGGAAGTTCCTTTCATGGTAAAACCTTCTCCTGCATTTATGTTAGATGCTGTACCCACTGAAATCCAACTCGAATAAGTACTAGAAGTTACTAATTTATTGATCCAATAGGGCGCTATAGCAAATGGAGTTGCGGTTCCATTATAATTATTCATTCCTAAAGGAGTTGAATTAACACTAGATGTTAAAGTCACAATATCCTTAAGCTGGGTAATTCCAAAGGGTGAATTTCCTGCGGCAGCTATATTCCCGCCAACTGGGGAACACCAATAATTGTATTGAAAATTATTAGTGGTTCCTTCTTGGAAAACAGATAAGCTACCCAATCCACTATTTACCCCTGGAGAATTTGAACCCTGCAACAACTGCGCATTTTCCCTTAGATAAAAATTGCTGGTTGCCGCATTTAACTCTAATTGTTGTTTTATAAAAACAACTTCATTACTGGCAAAAACGTAAGTGTTTGGACTTACATACATTTGTGCATTTACATTGCTCTGAATTAAAAAACCAGTCACAACTAGCAGTGTTTTTTTAAGTATTTTTGAGTTCATAAGCTGTTGATTTAAATTAATTTGTAAGCAATATTTATTTATTAATCCTATGTTTTTCCAATTATCATAAAGCATTTAAAGAACTTGCTATGAATCTATTAGACGCAAATATTTTTAGTTTTTAAGCCTTTTATATTCCCGTTTTTCAATGACACCAATTGAATAATGGCTTTTATCTGTTAAATTTACAAAAAAAACACATTAGCAAACCTCAAAATTACCGATAAAAAGTATAAATAATCGTTTAAATACATTTTTTTATATTTAAAACGTATATTTTCTTACGTAATTAAACAACAGAAGAAGAACTTGCTATTAGAAAAGTATTTTTTTGATCAAAAAAAATTATAATCTTCTAACGCAAAATTTAGTTTGCATGCAAAATGCTATTTTTTCAAAAACAAATAGCTGGAAAATTGAAAAAAAGATCGAATTTTTAAGTAATCTAGATTGGATTCATTCGAATACGCTTCCCGCTCGAAACTGATATTTCTATAAGCCAAATTTGCATTTTGGTACTGAACCAAGCGTACAAGATATTCTAATAAATACCAAATAAAAAAAGGAAGTATTAATAATTCAAACTGTTGACGAAGATGAATTTTTTCGTGATTGACTAAAATTACATTTTCTTTATCTTCAGGGAATTTTACCAATACAAAGGGAAATAGTGTCAGTCCACGAAATCCTTTTGGAATTAAATATTTAGCAACAATCAAAAACATTCGCTATAAAATTTATAAATTTGTAATGATAAAATGTTTTTATTTAATGAAATACTCTATCTTTTGAATTGACGTTGCTGAATCATAAAAACTAAATAACTCTTAACATTGAACATCCCCAAATATGATTGACCAAAGTAATGAAAATAAATTGATAGAAGGGGAAGATTTCTATTACACACCTGAGGGCTACAAATGTTTTACTGAAAAACACCATTTAAAACGGGGTTATTGCTGTAAAAGTGGGTGTCGTCATTGTCCATATGGTTTTGATAAAAAAACAGGAAGTAATAAAAAGTAATCGCATTTTAGAATCTAAATAAGAAACAGTATTAGAGCGTCAGTTTTAAAAACACAAACATAAAAATGGATATTTGTTTACAGAAATATAGAATCAAAATTCACAAATCCTACCACAGGTCGGATATTCGTTATCCATAGTTGTTTCATTTTTTTTTCAAGAAGCCAATGCTTCTTTCAAGAATCAACACAAAAAAATTAACGAAACAACATCAAAAATGACTTTCCAACAACAAATACAGCAAGGAATTCCAACGGTTTTACCAAAACCAAAACCATACGAAACAGACATCAATCACGCACCTAAGCGCAAAGAAATCCTTTCGACAGAGGAAAAAAAACTGGCCTTACGCAATGCCTTACGTTATTTTGAACCGCAACATCACTCGGAATTAATCAAAGAATTTTCGGAAGAACTGGAAACCTATGGTCGAATCTATATGTACCGTTTGCGTCCCGATTATAAAATGTATGCAAGAGCAATAACTGAATATCCTGGAAAATGCGAACAGGCCAAAGCTATTATGCTGATGATTCAAAACAATTTGGATTATGCCGTGGCACAACATCCGCATGAATTGATTACCTACGGTGGGAATGGAGCTGTTTTTCAAAACTGGGCACAGTATTTATTGACGATGCAATATTTATCTGAAATGACTGATGAGCAAACCTTAACCATGTATTCAGGGCATCCAATGGGATTATTTCCTTCCCATAAAGAAGCGCCACGAGTTGTGGTAACAAACGGAATGGTCATTCCTAATTATTCTAAACCGGATGACTGGGAAAAAATGAATGCGTTAGGCGTTTCTCAATACGGACAAATGACAGCAGGAAGCTACATGTATATTGGTCCACAAGGAATTGTACACGGAACCACTATTACGGTTTTGAATGGATTTCGTAAAATAAAACGCAGTCCAATAGGTGGTTTATTTGTCACTTCAGGATTAGGCGGAATGTCTGGCGCGCAACCAAAAGCCGGAAACATTGCCGGTTGCATCACCGTTTGTGCCGAAGTAAACCCAAAAATAACGCACATTCGCCACAGTCAGGGATGGATCAATGAAGTCATTGACGATGTGAATGAATTAGTGAAAAGAGTCACTTTAGCACAAGACAATAATGAAATTGTTTCCATCGGATATCTTGGAAATGTGGTTGATGTTTGGGAAAAATTTGATAACGAAAATATCCATATCGATTTAGGTTCTGACCAAACTTCCTTGCATAATCCATGGGCGGGCGGTTATTATCCTGCTGATATTTCCTTTGAAGAAGCGAATATAATGATGGCTGAAAAACCTGAATTGTTTAAAATAAAAGTTCAGGAAACCTTACGCAGACACACCACTGCTATCAATAAACATACCGCCAAAGGAACGTATTTCTTTGATTACGGAAATGCTTTTTTATTAGAAGCTTCCCGTGCCGGTGCTGATGTCATGGCAGAGAACCATATCGATTTCAGGTATCCGAGTTATGTCCAGGATATTATGGGACCAATGTGTTTTGATTATGGTTTTGGTCCCTTTCGTTGGGTATGTGCTTCTGGGAAATCGGAAGATTTAGCTAAAACAGATTTAATTGCCTGCCAGGTTCTTGAAGAAATGGCAAAAACTGCTCCCGAAGAAATTCAACAACAAATGCAGGATAACATTCACTGGATAAAAGGCGCCCAAGAAAATAAGCTTGTTGTAGGTTCACAAGCCCGCATTCTTTATGCTGATGCTGAAGGACGTGTAAAAATTGCCGAAGCATTTAATCAGGCTATTGCCAAAGGCGAAATAGGAACTATCGTTTTAGGACGTGATCACCATGATGTTTCCGGCACCGATTCTCCATACAGAGAAACTTCAAATATCTACGACGGCTCCCGTTTTACAGCTGATATGGCGATTCAAAACGTCATTGGAGACAGTTTTCGCGGCGCCACTTGGGTTTCCATTCACAATGGCGGAGGAGTTGGCTGGGGAGAGGTAATAAACGGTGGATTTGGTATGGTTCTTGATGGTTCAAAAGAAGCATCAAGACGTTTAGCATCCATGCTTTTCTGGGATGTCAATAACGGAATTTCTAGAAGAAGCTGGGCTAGAAATGAAGGCGCACTATTTGCCATAAAAAGAGCAATGGAGACGCAACCTTTATTGAAAGTCACAATACCTAACATAGTAGCCGATAATTTGTTGGATTTTTAAAAAATTTGAACGTATCTTTAGTAACATTTAGTAATCTAATAATCAAGCCATGAAAGCATTCAAACTCCTCCCAGTACTTTTACTTTTCTTAGCTGCCTCATGCAGTTCCGTAAAGGTATATTCCGACTATGATAATAATGTCGACTTTACTCAATACAAAACATACGCTTTTCATAAAAAAGGCATTGATAAAGTTGAAATTTCAGAATTGGATAAAAAAAGAATACTCAATGCAATAGACCGAGAATTAAGCTTAAAAGGGATGACTAAAAGTGAAAATCCAGATTTGCTAATCAATATACTTACCAAAGAAAGAGAACGAATTGACGTAAACCAATACAACGCAGGTTGGGGTTACGGTTGGGGATGGGGATGGAATCCTTATTTATGGGGAGGCCGCAGCACTTATGTTTCCTCTTCAACTGAAGGAACATTGTATATTGATTTAATTGATGCCAAGAAAAAAGAATTAGTTTGGCAAGGGGAAGGTGTTGGATATTTAACTGAAAACCGCAGTGAAAAAGAAAAAAAAATCAACGAATTTGTTGCTAAAATTTTAGAGCAATTTCCACCTAAAGCAAAATAGTTTCCCATCTGAATCAAACATAAAAGTCTACCTTTGCGTAGGCTTTTTTTATACCCAATCATGACATTACAAACAGACATTACCACGCTCGAAGATATCAAATCACTGGTGGATACTTTTTATTCCAAAGTTCAAAAAGACGAATTTATTGGCCCCGTATTCAATGAGAAAATAGGCAATCGTTGGCCGGAACATTTGGAAAAAATGTACCGTTTTTGGCAAACTATTTTACTCGAAGTACATTCCTATACCGGTAGTCCATTTCCGCCACACAAACAGTTACCGGTTGCCAAAGAACATTTTGACCGCTGGATGGAAATTTTCACAGAAACTACGGATAGTTTATTTGTAGGTCCATTAGCCGAAGAAGCGAAACTTCGCGCCAAAAATATGGCTGAAATGTTTAATTACAAAATTGACTATTTCCGTAATGTTGAAAAAAATCAAACGAACAATTCGTAGTTTTTTAAATGGTTTTTCATTCCAAAATCTGTTCCTTTTTGCAAACAGCAACACATTTCTTTATGCGTAAATTATTATTTCTTGCCGTTTTTCCAACTTTTCTATTTTCTTGTTCCAATTTAAAACAAACCGCTGAAAACAAAGCAACGCCAAGTTTAAAGCTAATCAGTTCGATTGAAATTCCATTTGACCAAACGTTTCAGAATACAAAAGTGGGTGGTTTATCCGGAATCGATTATGATGTAAAAAATGATTTGTATTACCTGATTAGTGACGATCGATCGATTTTTAACGATTCCAGATTTTATACTGCAAAGATTAATTTGGTCGAAGACAAGATAAAAAGTTTTACTTTTCAAAACCTAACTTATTTGAAAAACGAAACCGGAACAGCGTATGGAAATTGGAACACCACACCAACTACCTCAGCAGACCCAGAAGACATCCGATTCAATCCAAAAACAAACACTTTGGTTTGGAGCAGCGAAGGCGCGCGAGTGATTACTGCCGATAAAGAAGTCTTACAAAATCCTTCCCTGAACTTCATGGATTTAAAAGGTAATTTTCTAGGCAATGTTACCTTACCTGAAAATTTAAAAATGCAAAAACTGGAAAAAGGTCCGAGAAACAACGGTACTTTAGAAGGAATAACCTTTGACAAAAAATATAAAAATATCTACACCAACATTGAAGAACCTTTATTTGAAGACGGCGAACAAGCCAATACCAGCAAAGGAGGTTTAATCCGGTTCTATCAATTTGATGCCAAAACAAAAAAGAACACCGCTCAGTACGGTTATCAACTAGAACCTATTGCACGTGAACCCAATCCGAAAGGAGCTTTTGCTGTAAATGGCATTTCAGCAATTCAGTATTATGGTAAAAATCACTTATTGGTAGTGGAACGCTCCTACTCGACCGGAACGCAAGCCTGCACGGTAAAAGTATTTTTGTGTGATTTGAAAAAGGCAACTAATGTTAAAAATTATGCTTCCTTACAAAATCAAAAATTGGAATTGGCTTCAAAAAAACTGGTCCTAAACATGGATGATTTGGGGATCTTTATTGATAATATCGAAGGACTTACTTTTGGACCAAAATTGGCTAATGGTAGTCCATCGATCATTTTTGTTTCGGATAATAATTTTTCAGACAAACAAAAAACGCAGGTTTTGGTGTTTGAAGTGGTGCAGTAGTAAATCCGGAAAACATCTTTCAATACCCAACTCCCCTAGCCCCGATTGGAATGGAAAGCTTTTTGCGAAAGCCGTTTTGGTTTTTCTTGTTTATAAAAAGCGACCGGAGGAAGCTCTTTTAGGAACGTTAGAAAAACAAACGGGTTTGCAAAAACTTGCAATGAAAAGCGGGAAATAGCTCCTGAAATTCGTACTTTTGCAGTAGAACTACAACGTTTTCGATATGAACTCAACTATAGAAAGCAATCCGTTATTAGACCGATTGCCAAAGCACTTAAGACAATTCATTAAGCCTCAGGATTATAGCGATTACACGCCGATAAATCAAGCGGTTTGGCGTTATGTGATGCGCAAAAATGTAGATTACCTATCAAAAGTAGCCCATAGTTCCTACTTAGATGGCTTGAAAAAGACAGGAATTGAGATTGACAACATTCCGAGTATGTATGGCATGAACCGTATTCTGACTGAAATAGGTTGGGCTGCTGTTGCCGTGGACGGATTTATTCCACCCAATGCTTTTATGGAATTTCAGGCCTATAATGTGCTTGTAATTGCATCTGACATTCGACAACTCGAACATATCGAATATACGCCTGCGCCGGATATTATTCACGAAGGTGCTGGTCATGCTCCCATTATTGCAAATCCAGAATATGCAGAATATTTACGACGTTTTGGCGAAATAGGCTGCAAAGCGATTTCTTCGCACAAAGATTACCAAATGTATGAAGCCATCCGACTGCTTTCTATCTTAAAAGAAGCCGAAGATACTCCCCAAGCTACTATTGATGCTGCCGAAAAAGCGGTAGAAGATTTACAAAATAACATGGGCGAATTATCAGAAATGGCACAAATTAGAAACCTGCATTGGTGGACCGTGGAATATGGTTTGATAGGAACTGTTGACAATCCAAAAATTTATGGTGCCGGACTGCTTTCGTCCATTGGAGAAAGTGCATGGTGTATGACAGATAATGTGAAGAAAATACCTTACGATATTTCAGCGGCGAATCAGAGTTTTGACATCACAAAACTGCAACCACAACTTTACGTAGCTCCGGATTTTGCTTATTTAAGCTTGGTTTTAGAAGAGTTTGCGAATAAAATGGCGTTGCGTACCGGAGGATTATCAGGGATTAATAAACTGATTCATTCAAATGCCTTGGGAACGATTGAATTGAGCACCGGAATTCAGATTTCGGGGGTTTTTACAAATGTTATTGAAGAAGAAGGAAAACCCGTTTATATCCAAACAACCGGAAAAACGGCATTGTCATACCGTGAAAAAGAATTAGTTGGTCATGGAACAATCAAACATGCCGAAGGTTTTGGAAGTCCTATTGGAAAATTAAAAGGTATAAATCTAGCGATTGAAGACATGAGTCCAAGAGATTTAAGCGCTTATTCCATTACCGAAAGTAAAAGTGTAACACTTGAATTTGAAGGAGATATCACCGTAAAAGGGGAAATTATCACAGGTTCCAGAAACCTGCACGGAGAGATTATTTTAATCAGTTTAAAGAATTGTACCGTGACACATGGAGAAACTATTTTGTTCCAACCAGAATGGGGGATTTACGATATGGCTGTTGGTAAAAAAGCAATTTCGGCTTTTTCAGGTCCTGCTGATGTAAATAGTTTTGATTTGATTTCACATCTTCCGTCCAGCAAAACCATTAAAGCGAAACATTCTGCGGAACGTGATGATTTAGAGGTTTTATACCAAACTGTTCGAAACATAAGAGAAACGCAGGACACCGAAACTTCTTTGGCTCCAATTTTTGATAAATTACGAACCAATCATCCAAACGATTGGTTGTTAGCTATTGAAATTACCGAGCTATTGAACGACCGAAACGAACCTCAATTGCTACAGGAAATAATGGTTTATTTGGATCAATTGAAAGTAAAAAGACCCGAAGTAGCACATTTGATTGCTGGCGGTTTGGATTTGATTTTTGACAAAGAGAAAGCTTAAAAAAAGGAACCTCAAATTCACAAATTATTAGAGTTGTCTAAAATTTGTGAATTTGCGGTTCCTTTTTTAATTATAATTTTATTTTTTGCCCAAAATCTTTCTCGCTTTCGATAATTTTACCTTCGTATTTTAAAGTCCAACCCAACTGACTCGTTGTAATTAATAGTTTAGACAACTCGCTGATCAATCGGTTTTGAGCATTGGTTTTCAAAGTTGATTTTTCAATTTTCTTGGCCAGATTCGCTTTTACCGATTTATTGATTTTATTGTAATCATCACCCGTAAAAGGATTCAGTTTGCTTTGTTCAACATCATAAAATTGTATGTCAGGACTGATTTTGACTTCTTCTTTTGGAATACTAACAATCGTAATGGTTTTATTTTCCTCATCGATATCGTATTTTATTTTGTGCAAATCGTACGCGACAGTTACATCGGCATTAACAACAACCAAAGCTTTTTTCTCGAAAGAAAGCATGTCCATCATGTATTTTTGTTGATTTTTATAGGTTATCACTTCCGAAAAATGACCTTCGGTAACAACCAATTTACCAACATTTAGGATTTGTTGTTGAATAAGATTTGTATTGTAAGTGATATCTTCATCGTCGTTTTTCTTAAAATCACAGTATTTGAACAATAAAAATATTCCACCGATAACTGCTATTGCAGTAAGTATTCTTTTAAGCATAATTAAAATTTCATGAATGAATATTGACTTTCCAATTTAGTGATTTTTTCTCTGACTTTGGTCTCGAACTTTAAATGACTTTCAGAATCCGGATTAAAAGGTTTATGTAAAAGACTTTTTTGTATACTTTCTACTTCTTCCATCACTGCAAAAGCACTCTCAGAAATCGTAGTTTCTTTGAAACGTTTCCAAATATAATCGATTGCCACTTGATTGGGATGCAACATGTCTTCAGCATAAAAACGGTAATCCCGAAGTTCATCCATCATGATTTCGTAAGAAGGAAAGTAATTTATAGTCGAAAGTCGAAAGTCAAAAGTCCCATGAAGCGCACTAATTATATTGGCTTTGCTCCATTGGTTTTCTACAAAACCATCTTTGATGTGTCGTACCGGTGAAACCGTGAAAATAATAGTACAATCAGGATTTAAAGCATGAATTAATTTCAGTGTATTTGCAATACTTTCTTCAATTTCACCAACAGAAAGTAATTCTTTCTTAAACTGCTTTTGTGGTACTTTATGACAATTCGCCACAATAGAATCGCTATCTATATTTCGATAAACCCGTGAAGTTCCATATGTTATGATGACATGAGTTGATTCGGTTATTTGTTGGTTAGTTGATTTGATTAGGTCATTTAAAGATGCCAACAATTCTTCTTTATTTGAATTACTTAAATCCGAATGTACATCAAAACAATGCCAATGTTCATTGTGAAAAAAAATGTCATTTTCTGTAAATTGCTTTTCGGAAACAGCAAAATCTATTAGTTTTTCAATCGCTAAAGGATGAAATAAAATACCAACTGGATTACAATGATTTTGAAATTTAAAATAGTCCAGTTTCTCTGCCATATTAACCGCAAAACAAGAACCTAAAGAGACAATCTTTGAATTGTAGTCTATTGGATAATTACTTTTAAGAATGGGAATTGGGGTTCTGAATTGCATTGCTAATTTATTTACTACAAATTTGAATAATTTTAGCGAAATAAATAAGGTTTAGTTCTTTTTTCATTGGTATAAAAAAACCCTTTCAGAGTTTTGAACTTTGAAAAGGTTGTTATAAACATAAATATTTTTATTAATAGAAGTATTCTGTTTTCAAATAACCACCATTTCCATTAGTAGCAACAGTATTTTCGGAAACCCGTTCTATTGGGTAATTATCTAAATCGTATTTAAAAGAATTAGTATAAAAATTAGCTGATGATGTGATTTGGTCGTCTTTAGAAAAACTTGTAATTACAGTACTCATCAAACTATTATTTGAAGAGATTTGTTCATTATAATCCAACAGTTTTTTGTAACCCGAAATATTATATAATGGATTATGTTTGGTATCATAATCAAAACTTATGCTATAATTTGAAGTAACTCCTACTGCCGTGTTGTCTAAAATTCTTTCGTCTTTCAAGAAATTTTCATTTTCAAAAGACAATTTTCCGTGAAATTCCTTTACTTGCTGATTTGCTGAACCAATCGTAAATTTTTCATAAGAAACAGTTTCATCTGAGTTGTGAATGTATTTTATTCTGTAATTACCCAAAGATTCAACTCCAACCAATTTTCCTTCAAGATAACTATATTCAATAGTCTCCAGAAGCTGATTTACTTTATTTAGCGTTACCGTTTTGTTAATCAAGCCATCACTATACGTAAAATCGGTACGTTTCTTAGCACCTTCAATACTCACTATTTCATTTCCATTATAAGTAAACAAAGTTATTTCAGAAGTTCCATTTACTGATGTCTCAACTATTTTTTTTATAAATTTTATGCTATCATCATTATCCGATGAACAAGAATAAAGAGCCATTAAACAAATCGATACTATCCAAAATATTTTGTTTTTTTTCATTAAAAGTCAATTATATTATAGTCTATTTTAGAATTTTTTATAAATTAATTAAAGTGCAAAGTTACAAAAACATTCCCTAACATTTCTAATTTGAATCTTTCAATCTACCTTACAAACTCAATTGCTTTATCCAAAGCTTGTTGAATTCCAGCTACATTCTTCCCGCCTGCTGTTGCAAAAAACGGTTGACCGCCGCCGCCGCCTTGGATATATTTACCCAATTCACGAACTACTTGACCGGCATTCAGGTTTTTCTCCGCAACTAATTCTTTAGAAACATAACAGGTTAACATTGGTTTTTCTTCGTCGGCTGTAGCCAAAACTAAAAATAAGTTGTTCCCTAAATTCCCTAATTCATAAGCCAAATCCTTAGCTCCTTCCGGATTCAAATCGACTTGTTTCGCCAAAAATTGAACACCGTTTATTTCCTGAATTTCGGCAATCAAACCCGCTTTCAAATTTTTTACTTTATCTTTTACCAAAGCTTCAATTTGCTTCACCAATTTGGCGTTTTCTTCTTGCATCGAATGAACGGCTTTCAAAATATCCTGTGGATTTTTCAACGCTGATTTTACTTCATTCAATGTGTTTTCATACGAAGCAAAATGTGCTTTTACCGCATCACTTGTAATGGCCTCGATACGACGAATTCCTGCAGCAACCGCTCCTTCTGAAACGATTTTGAAATGCCAGATTTCAGCTGTGTTTTTTACGTGGATTCCACCGCATAATTCCATGCTTTCACCAAATTTAATCGCACGCACCTCATCGCCATATTTCTCTCCAAAAAGTGCCATTGCACCTTCTTCGACTGCTTGCGCAAAAGGAATGTTTCGTCTTTCGATAAGTGGCAGTTGTTCCTGGATTCTTGCATTTACAAAATCTTCTACTTGCTGCAATTCGGTTTCCGTCATTTTAGCAAAATGCGAAAAGTCAAAACGCAAATAGTTTGGATTTACTAAAGATCCTTTTTGTTCAACGTGTGTTCCTAAAACACTTCTCAAGGCTTGGTGCATCAAGTGCGTAGCCGAGTGATTTCTGGAAGATAAACTTCTCAAATCCTGATTTACTTTAGCAACAAAACTAGCATTTACATTTTCCGGTAATTGTTTTGCAAAATGCAAAATCAGGTTATTTTCTTTTTTCGTATCGATGATTTCGATGGTTTCATTTGCAGAAACCAACATTCCTTTATCTCCCACTTGTCCTCCACCTTCTGGATAAAATGGTGTGTTATCTAAAACGATTTGGTACAAAATACCGTCCTTTTTACTGTCAACCTTGCGGATACGAGTGATTTTTACGTCACTTTCTGATTGATCGTAGCCTACAAATGTTTCTACATTTCCAGGAATTAATACCGACCAATCTTCGGTAGAAACTTCTGATGCAGCACGGGAACGATTTTTTTGTTCTTGCATCGCAGCGTTAAAACCAGCTTCGTCCAGTTCGAATCCTTTTTCTCTAAAGATTAATGCCGTTAAGTCAATTGGGAATCCGAAAGTATCGTATAGTTCAAATGCTTTTGTTCCTGAAACAGTTGACCCTTTAGTTTCAGCAACTACGTTTTCCAATAATTGCAATCCTTGGTCTAATGTTCTCAAGAAAGAAGCTTCTTCTTCACGAATCACATTTGTAACCAATTGTTGTTGCAATTTGATTTCTGGGAAAAACTCCCCCATTTGATTGGCTAAAACGGCAACCAATTGATTGATGAAAGGTTCTTTGGTGTTCAAGAATGTAAATCCGTAACGAATTGCACGACGTAAAATTCTACGAATCACATAACCAGCGCCTGTGTTTGATGGTAACTGTCCATCAGCAATAGCAAAAGCCACCGCACGAACGTGATCCACCACTACACGAATAGCTATATTGGTTTTGTTTTGCTCTTGAGATTCTTCACTATCGTTCAGAATGACATCATTGGTCGTATATTTTAATCCTGTAATTTGCTCTACTTTTTCGATAAGTGGCGTAAAAACATCGGTGTCATAATTCGAAGTTTTTCCTTGTAAAGCCATGCACAAACGCTCAAATCCCATTCCGGTATCAACGTGTTTTGCAGGCAATTTTTCTAGAGAACCATCTGCTTTACGGTTGAATTCCATAAATACATTGTTCCAGATTTCCACTACTTGCGGATGATCATTGTTTACCAAACTCTTTCCTGAAACTAAAGCTTTTTCTGCTGCAGAACGAATGTCAACGTGAATTTCTGAACACGGTCCGCAAGGTCCTTGATCGCCCATTTCCCAGAAGTTGTCTTTCTTGTTTCCAAGAATGATGCGGTCTTCGTCAATTAATTCTTTCCAAATATCCCAAGCTTCCTGATCAAATGGTACGTTTTCATCCGGATTTCCTTCGAAAACGGAAACGTATAAATTTTCTTTAGGGATTTTATAAACTTCGGTTAAAAGTTCCCATGCCCAGTTGATGGCTTCTTTTTTGAAATAATCACCAAAAGACCAGTTCCCTAACATTTCAAACATCGTGTGATGATAGGTGTCAAAACCTACATCTTCCAAATCATTATGTTTTCCTGAAACACGAAGACATTTTTGCGTATCGGCAATTCTGGTGCTTTTAGGAGTTCCGTTCCCCAAAAAATATTCTTTGAACTGCGCCATTCCTGAGTTGTTGAACATCAAGGTAGGATCGTCCCTAAGAACTATAGGTGCTGATGGAACGATTAAATGTCCTTTTGATGCGAAAAAATCTAGAAATTGTTTACGTACGTCTTGTGATTTCATTATTAATTTTAGTTTAAAGTTTAAGGTTTAAAGTTAATTATCCCTGAAACTACATCTTTTACTATTCATTTTTTGCCCCAGATTATCTCACACGCTCTTATTTTCAGCGGAGTTCACTGAACACTTGGTGTTAGCAGTGAAAAGCTTCGAGATTTATACCTCTATTTTTTCTTGAGGCGGCAGAGCGATTAGAGGAAGCTCCTGCTGGCTCAGTAGAAAAAAAGAGGTATAAACGAGAACTTGCAACGAATAGCTGGAATAGGCACATTATTTTATTTATTCCTGAAAAAAGGGTGTAACAAATGAAACATTTGTTAAATTTGTTCGTCTAACCTTTTACAGTGTGCAAAAATAGGGTATTTTAAAATATGTCGAAAGTAAAATATTATTACGATTCCGAAAATCTAGCCTATAGAAAAATAAAAACACGAAAAAGAAGAAAATTTGGTGTTATTATGCTGTTTTTATTGGCATCGGCGTTGTTTGGTTTTTTAAGTTTTATCGTTTTATTGAATACTCCTTATTTTGAAACACCAAAAGATCGTTTGCAAGCGCGTGAAATTGAAAATTTGAGATTGAATTATGCGCTACTGAACAAAAAAATGGATCAGATAAACGGCGTTGTTGAAGCTATTGAAAATCGAGATAATAATTTGTATCGGGTGTATTTTAACAAATCGGCAATTCCAGATTCTATTCGGAAAGCAGGATTACCGGGAAAAAACAGATACCAATTATTAGAAGGATATGACAATTCACAGTTGGTTATCAATACCACAAAAAGGATTGATGTCCTTAGCAAGGAATTAGCGGTTCAGTCCAAATCATTGGATGTGATTTTGAAATTGGCAGAAGCCAAAAGTGATTTTTTGTCAGCTATTCCTGCCATTCAGCCAGTACGAAATGAAAATTTAAAACAAATGGCATCCGGTTTCGGCTATCGAACGGATCCTTTTACAAAAGCGAGGAAAATGCATGAAGGCATGGATTTTACGGCAAAAACAGGTACGCCCATTTATGCCACGGGTGACGGAGTGATAGCAAAAGCTGACAATACCGCTTCCGGATATGGAAATCATATTGTTATTCGGCATGGATTTGGATACGAAACTTTATACGCACATTTGAGCAAATATAAAGCCCGAGCTGGACAACGCGTAAAACGAGGTGACGTTATAGGTTATGTGGGAAGCACGGGAAGATCTGAAGCTCCACATTTACATTATGAAGTTTTAAAAGATAATAAAGTGGTGAATCCGCTTAATTTTTATTACGGAAATATTTCGGCAGTGGAATATGTTGTAATCGCGCAATTGGCAAACCAGGAGAATCAATCATTAGATTAAAAAATAGTATTCAAGGTTGGGTTCAGATAAAGAATAAAAAAATAGTATTAAGTGACAATTCAACTGGACAAAAAATAAAAAACAGATATGCATATTGAGCTTTCTAAAGATAAAAGATATTACAGCATTGGCGAAGTAGCCAAGGCATTTGACGTGAATGCATCGCTGATTCGTTTTTGGGACAATGAATTTGATATTCTAAAACCAAAAAAGAATGCGAAAGGCAATCGGATGTTTACTCCAGAGGATATCACTAATTTGCAATTGATTTATCATCTAGTGAAAGAAAGAGGTTTTACGCTGGAAGGTGCCAAAACCCATCTAAAAGAAGGACAAAAGAAAACGTTAGATAAGTTTGAAATTATTCGAAAATTAGAAACGATACGCACACAATTAACAAATATTAAAAACGAATTGTAGTCAGCACGGCTACTTACCAAGTAATTTTTTTAAACAACTAAATATTAAACATTAAATTAAATAAACATGAGAAGATTTTTGCCTTGGATTATCGGAGCAGTTGTAATTTTTGTAATTTACAGCTGGGTTAAAGGAATTAACAATACTGCGGTAACGTTAAACCAAAATGTAGAACAATCTTGGGGTGATGTGCAGACCGCGTATCAAAGAAGAAATGACCTCATTGGAAACTTAGTAAATACCGTAAAAGGTGCCGCCGATTTTGAAAAAAGTACGTTGACAGCGGTTATTGAAGCTCGTTCTAAAGCTACTGCTGTGAAAATTGATCCTGCAAATATTACTCCGGAACAATTAGCTGAATTCAACAAAGCACAAAGTGGCGTAAGCAGTTCATTATCTCGTTTATTAGTAACCGTTGAAGCGTATCCTGAATTAAAAGCAAACCAAAACTTCTTGAAATTACAAGACGAATTGGCGAGTACCGAAAATCAAATTCTAACGGCGAGAACACGTTTTAACGAAGCGGTAAAACCTTATAATTCTCATATCAAAACGTTTCCAAACAGCTTATTTGCTGGATTATTTGGATTTAAAGAGAAAGCATATTTTACTGCGGTTGAAGGTGCAGATAAGCCAGTTGAAGTTAAATTCTAAAGTTGGATTATTAGACTTCTTAGATTTTTAGAAGTCAATACAAATCAAATTTAAATTAAAGAAACAACCTTTAAAGATTAACGGTTTTTTATTGCAGATTTAATAATTCTGAAATCAAAAATCGTTAATCTTAACTCAAAAATATTTCAATGTCAAAAGTAGAAGATTTTTTAACCAAAGAAGATGAACAAGAAATTGTTGAAGCTATTCGCATGGCTGAAAAAAATACTTCTGGCGAGATTAGAGTTCATTTAGAAAAAACAACTTCCATGGATGCGTATGATCGTGCCATGGAAGTTTTTCATGAACTAAAAATGGATGAAACTGAGCTTCAAAATGGTGTTTTAATATACTTAGCTGTAGAAGACAGACATTTTGTAATTTGTGGTGACAAAGGCATTAATGACGTTGTTCAAAATGATTTCTGGAATTGCACCCGCGATATTATGGTAGCAGAGTTCAAAAAAGGAGATTTCAAGCAAGGTCTTATCGATGGAATTACAAGAGCCGGAGAACAATTACAGAAATATTTTCCTTGGCAAGAAGGTAATACAAATGAATTATCAAACGAAATATCTAAAGGATAATGCTATTACAAAAAAAGAATACTACAATTTTCCTAAAGCTGTTTGTTTGTTTTTTATTCACGCAAATTAGCCTTGCGCAATTTATCATTCCTGAAAAACCAACTTTACAAACTTCTGTTTATGATTATGCGAATGTTTTAAGCGCAACAGAAAAAGCACAATTAGAAGAAAAATTGATTAAATATTCTGATTCTACTACTACTCAAATTGTGATTGTTACCATAGAATCCCTTAAAGGGGAAGATATTGGTATTCTTACACCAAAATGGGGGCAAACTTGGGGAATTGGAGGAACTGCAAAAGACGATAATGGAGTTCTAATTTTATTAGCTAAAGCTGAAAGAAAAATATGGATTTCAGCAGGATATGGTCTTGAAGATCGATTGACTGCTGGTATTGGTGGAGAAATTACCCGAAACATTATTATTCCCGAATTTAAAGCGGGAAGCTATTACAAAGGACTTGACAAGGGAACAGATGCACTTATTGATGTTTTCAAAGGAAAATACAAAGGCGAACGAGTTAAAGCAACCAAAGATAAAGGATTGCCGATTTTACCAATCATTATTATTGTCATCATTATACTGGTGCTGATATCGAGAAACAAAGGTGGAGGCAATTCCGGTAACAGAGGTGTTGGAATGGGACCTAGTTTATTAGACGTCATTATTCTGAGTAGCTTAGGTAGAAACAGTGGCGGAGGCGGTTTCGGCGGAGGTTCATCTGGTGGTGGATTTGGCGGAGGAGGTTTCGGCGGTGGATTTGGTGGCGGAGGTTTCTCTGGCGGTGGATCTGGAGGAGATTGGTAAAACATATAAAATAATTAAAAGCTGCAATCGCAGCTTTTTTTGTTTCTAAATAGCACTAAATATTAGTTTTCTTGCCTAAAAGCAACTTCTTTATAAAAAAAATTAAATGTCTTTTTAATTAAATTAGTAGTAACAATTTTATCTTTGAATAAGAAACTAAATTTTTAAATAATGAAAAAATTAAAATTATCGCATGGTATCGTGATCCTAATTTTATGCACTGGATTGCAAGGATACGCACAATTTAGTGGTTGGAAAGAAAAAGCATTACAAGCAGGCGCTGCTTTGGAGGCCAAAAAAATGGGACTTGATCAAGTGCTGAAAAAACCAGAATCGATTACCACTTCATTTGAAGATGTGGACCAAACAGGATCAAAATTACCTGATTTACTAGTAGTCAAAAACGCGCAACCATTGTATTTGTTACCAAAAGCTACTGAAGGTGGTTATGTATTGTGCGATGGTTTTTATGAAATGAGTGCGAAAAGTTATTGTTTAAAAGCAGGCACCTTTGCACCATCTCAAGGCGATGGATACATGTACGCACCTACTCTAGGTCCTAAGCAAGAAATTGTAACTGCTATTTTAAAAAATGGCGAAAAACATCCTGAAATAAAGCAGCACAACATACAAGAATTATTGTGGGCTATTATAGCTAGAGCCCGTTTTGCCGATTTCAGTGGGCAATTGAAACTTACTGCTGTAGCACTATTGAGTACAGCCGAATTAACGCACCTTGAAGGTGGCATGCTAGGTGTATTGCCTGCGAGCATTATGAATCAAGCAAAATCAAAACTTCCTGAAGCGGTACAAAATGTTTTTGAAGCCGAAAATAACATTCGACAAATGGTAGCTAATGGAAATTATACCTACGCCGAAATGGAAAAATATGCCATCATTGCCGGTATGGCACCTGTACGCACGGATATTCCAAGTGGGATTTGGACTTTACACCCAGATGGATACTACATTCGGTATTTCCCCTCTGGTTATGCAATAACCAAAGTACAACTTTATGTTCCCAAAACACTATTGGTTACTGGTAAACGAATTGTTTATAATGCAACTAATGACATTGCATGTCCAGCAAATATAGGTTCGCAACGACTAGCACAAACAAATGAACCCTTAAATCCAGATTACACTATTAAATTAAAAAGCACTTGTAAATAAACTTGTGATTTAAGCCAATACAGTAAAAGGATGAAGACTGCTGTACGCCTCTTTATCCTTTTTCAAATTAGCGGTAAGCAATCACAATAATGAAACACACATCATAATGAAACACACATCCTGAAGATCTAAAAACTTCATAAATTAGAGTTGTTTCGTTTAAAAAAACAAGTACCTTTAGCCTAGTTTTTAATAGACTTAAAAAGCGTAATACGAATATCAAATGCTTTCACAAAAAACCAAATATGCACTTAAAGCACTGCTCTATTTAGCAGAACAAGACGTAGACCATATCTCTAAAACAGTAGAAATTGCTGAGGCGGCCTCTATTCCAAAAAAGTTTTTGGAACAGATTTTATTGGATCTAAAACGTGGCCATTTCGTAGGAAGCAAACAAGGAAAATTTGGCGGTTATTATCTTTTAAAATCTAAAAACGACATTACTTTAGCCGATATTCACAGGCTTTTTGATGGTGCAATTGCTTTACTTCCTTGTGCATCATTGAATTTTTACGAACGCTGTTCTGATTGCGTAGATGAATCGGAATGCCTGCTAAGACACGGATTGATTACCATTAGAGAGGAAACTTTAAAGGCCATGCAAGGCATTACTATTGCTTCATTGGTAAAAAAATAAAAAAATATATTTTAAACTCTACTAATTTTATAGAATTAATTATATATTTGCCTCGAATTTAATATATCATTAACAATCCAAATTTAAACGTATGAAAACGTACCGAAGTAAGCTTGCTTTTCTGACTAGGCAATCCCAAAAAAATCGACTAATTATAATTAAAAAAAAGAGTTCTCAAATGATGTGTATGTGTTAGTAAAAAAATTTAAACTAAATTCTACTAATTACATATACTTAATATAAATGAAAAATTCTATAAAAAACATATTTACAATACTATCTATTTTAACATTCTCAATATCATTTGCACAAAACATTGACGGTGTAGTCACAACAAACCAAAACATTCCTTTAGAAGCCGCAAATGTTGTAATAAAAGGAACAACCTCAAACACGATTTCAGATTCTAACGGGAAATTTACAATAGACACAAAAGGAAAACTCCCTTTAACTCTTTTAGTACAATATGTAGGATACAAAACTGCAGAAATAGAAATCACTTCTTTACCAATACCTTCATTACAAATAAATCTTATTGAAGAAAATACTTTGGTCGAAGTGGTAGTTTCTTCAAGACGCCGAATAGAAAAAGTACAAGATGTGCCAATAGCGATATCAGTAATAACAGGAAAACAAGCAGAACAATCTGGAGCTTTTAACGTTAATCGCATAAAAGAACTTGTTCCTTCAGTTCAATTATATTCGTCAAACCCCAGAAATACCGGAATTAATATTCGAAGCTTAGGTTCCCCTTTTGGACTTACAAATGATGGAATCGACCCGGGTGTTGGTTTTTATGTTGATGGCGTTTATTATGCACGTCCAGCGGCAACCACTTTAGATTTTATCGATATCGAACAAATTGAGGTATTACGCGGCCCGCAAGGATCATTGTTTGGTAAAAATACAACTTCGGGAGCCTTTAACATTACTACTCGTAAACCAAGTTTTACTTCAGGTGCAAACTTTGAAGTGAGTTACGGAAATTACAATTTTTTGCAAGCTAAAGCTTCGATTACTGGAGCTTTGAGTTCAAAAATCGCTGGTCGTATCTCGTTTTCAGGTACACAACGTGATGGTTTAATCGATAATATCGCAACAGGAAAACCTACCAATACCCTCAATAATCAAGGAATTAGAGGACAATTGCTTTATACCCCTTCTGAAAAAACTAATATTATATTAGCTGCAGATATCACAACGCAACGTCCAGACGGATATGCACAGGTAGTTACTGGTGTTGCACCTACACAAAGAGCGGCTTACCGTCAATTTGATGCTATTATTGCTGATTTGAATTATCAATTGCCTAGTTTAAATGCGTTTGACCGTAAAATTGACCACGATACACCATGGCGTTCCGGACAAGACATGGGAGGTATATCTCTTAATATAGATACAAAAATTGGAAACGGAACACTTACTTCAACAACAGCTTGGCGTTTTTGGAATTGGGATCCATCAAATGATAGAGATTTTACAGGATTACAAGTATTAGCAAAATCACAAAACCCAACCAGACAAACACAAATAACACAAGAAGTACGTTATGCAGGTCAGCTTACCTCTAAATTAAGTGGTGTGGTAGGTGTATTTTTTATTGACCAAGCATCACAAACAGATGGCACAGAAGAATCTGGTTCTGCACAATGGAGATTTGCACAAAGCACTACCAGTAATTTATGGAAAACACCACGTCTATTTGAAGGATACGGTATCACAACGGATGCTCGCATTAGAGCTTCCAGTGCGGCAGTATTTGGTCAGTTAGACTGGGCAATAACAGAACGTTTACATGTATTACCGGGTTTACGTTATAATTTTGAAAAAAAAGATGCTGATTACAACCGTACCACATACGGAGGACTCCAAACGAATGACCCAGCTTTAATTGCCTTGAAAAAACTAGTTTATACGGATCAGTCTTTTTCATCTAACACAGATAATACTGACTTATCTGGAAATATAACCCTTTCTTTTAAAGCCACTGACAAGATTAATGCATATGCAACTTTTGCAAAAAGCTACAAACCCGTTGGAGTCAACGTAGCTGGATTACCTACTCTTGCCGGACAGCCCATTCTTGAGCTTGCCGTAATTAAACCCGAGGAAGTCAATCATTATGAAATTGGAGTTAAAACAGCACCGTTTAAAAACTCAATATTCAATATAACCTTCTTTAATACCGACATCAAAGATTTTCAAACCAATGTACAGGCAGCTGAATTAGGTGTAAACCGTGGCTATCTTGCTAATGCAGATAAAGTACAGGTAAAAGGTATAGAATGGGATGCCAGTTTTGTAATTAGCAAACATTTGACCATCAATGGAGCAGCTACCTATACAGATGCTAAATATGTTAAATTTACAAATGCTCCCCTTCCGCTAGAAGAAACAGGAGCGGCAGTATCATTCAAAGATGTTTCCGGAACTGCATTACCGGGCGCTTCAAAATGGGCAGGATCTTTAGGAGGTGAACTAACAGACAAAGCCAAATTCTTTGGGAATACAGGAAAAATATTCCTTGGAGTTGATTCTTATGCACGTTCTGAATTCTCTTCAAGTCCATCTGCTTCAAAATATTTAGTAGTTCAGGGTTATGCGCTATTTAATGCTCGTTTAGGTTTCCGTGCAACAGATGGTCTGTCTGTACAATTCTGGGGACGCAACCTTTTAGACAAAGATTATTACGAACAACTATTGCCTGCTGGTGGTAATACAGGACAATATGCAGGTGTATTAGGAGATCAAAGAACGTATGGTATTACATTGAAATATTCACTTTAAAAAACTTTCAAAAAATTAAAATTTGAAACAGCACTCTTAAAAATCAGGTTTTAAGAGTGCTGTTTTCTTTTTTCTAAAACACTATTAAGCTGACAAAGTAAAATACTTTTTAAAAACACAAAACAATACCTATAGGATTTGTAGACTTTATGTAAATTTGCCAAAATTGAAATAAAGCTTCGTGAAAAAATTTAGAGTCATTTTATTCTCACTGCTGTCTGTTCTTTGCCAAGCGCAAACGGAGGAAAAAAATATAGATCACCAAAGTATTCTTTGGTCACGCTATTACAATCAATTGCTGCTAACCGAAAAATGGTCTTTGCATTCTGAATTTGACAACCGAGTTTTTCTAAAACCAGTGCAAGAAAACTTATATGTCATAAGAATTCAAGGTCGCTATAAAATTAATAATCATCTAGAAACTGGCGCTGGCTTTGCTTATTTTTCTGTTGATACACAAGTCCCTGAAATTAATCCTGATTACAATACCCCTGAATACAGAGGACAGCAGGATCTTACTTGGAAATTAAATGCTAGTAAAGTAACGCTTATACAACGTTTTCAAGTAGAAGAGCGATTTATTCACAATGCTGATAATGTAAAGTTGCTTCCTGGCACCACATTTTTTTGGAGATTCAGATACAGACTCCAAGGTGACTATGCTTTTTGGAAAAAAGAAAAACAGTTATTAAAAGCCGTACTGTCTGATGAGATAATGTTCAATTTTGGAAAAAAAATAATTAAAAATACGTTTGATCAAAATAGAATTTACGTTGCCATACACTACGGTCTAAATAGCCATTTAGCATTCGAACTCGGGTACCTAAACAGTTTCCAAAGAAGAAGCAATGGAATCGATTATTTCAACAGAGACATTATCCGCTTCAGCATTTTTCATAAAATTAAAATCTCAAAAAAAGTATAAACAGCATTTATAATTTGCTAGAGATAAATATTTACAATAATTTTAAATATTGATTATCAATGCATTAACTAATTTTTTAGAATTCGTGCCGTAACTTTAATAAAAAGATATGGCCATGAAAAATTTTGCAATTAAACTCGTGTGGTTCACCACTATTTATGTTTTTGTATTTGCCGGTTTATGTCAAACTAATATTGCTTTACCAGTAATAATGACTCTATATTGCATTGGCATACCGTTAATCCTCTTTATGGTTTACACCGTGCTAACTGATGATTATAAAACTACAAAAACATTCAAAGATTGGTACGGCGACCATCCAATGGAAACATTGGAAAAAGAAGAAGAAGAAAGTTAATCATTTCAATCCATTTTAATCCAAAAAATCCCGACTGCTCGGGATTTCTTCGTATTTTACAATACTATAATTATCAATTTGAACTATTGAAATTCAGATTATCTAACTTTACTTTGCAGAACAAAATGATGCAACCACTTAGGAAAAAATCGTTTCAAATAAGCGCCTAGAACTTCCTTGCCGCCAATATAGACTTCAAATTTTTCAGACTCAACTGCTTTCACAAATTTTGTAGCAAAAAGACTTGTTGGCATTCCATTTTGAGTTGCAGTATCATCTATATTTTGTTTTGATCCGTCTGCCGTCAATGCGTTTTTGGCCACATTCGTTTGTATAAAACCGGGACAAATTAAGGTGACTTTTATATTGTCTTTTTGATGTTCCATTCTCAAAACATCAAAAAAACCATGTAAGGCATGTTTTGCCCCACAATATCCAGAACGGTATGGCGACCCAAATTTCCCCATCAAACTGGTTACGGTAACAAAATGTCCTTTCTTATTTTTGATAAAATGAGGCAATAAGGCTTTTGTCAGTGCAACCGTACCAAGATAATCAACCTCGATCAGTTTTTTATCTACTTCAAAATCGGTGTCAGCAATCAGTGAGCATTGGCTAACACCTCCATTATTCACTAGAATATCAATTTTTCCAAAGGCAGCAATAGCATTTTCTACCTGATTTTTAGCATTGTCAAAATCAGACAGATCAAAAGGCAAAATCACAACTTCCGCTGTTGAACATTTAGATTTCACAACTTCTAAAGCTTTTATGTTCCGTGCCGAAAGAATGAGTTTGCAATTCCTCCCAGCCAATTCATACGCTAAAGCCTCTCCAATTCCGCTGGAAGCACCAGTAATCCAAACCACTTTGCCATTTATTGCATTCATATTTTTTCCTAAAAATAAAAAAAGTTTATCGAGCTTTTACAAACTCAATAAACTTTCTAGTATAATTATGAAAATAAAGACTATTTCTCTCTAATATAAATATCGATTGGCACTCCTGAAAAGTCCCAGTTTTCTCTAATTTTATTTTCCAGATAACGTTTGTACGGTTCTTTTACATATTGTGGCATATTGGCAAAAAACACAAACTGCGGCGTCGGTGTTGGCAACTGCATGCAATATTTAATTTTCACATATTTCCCTTTTGTTGCCGGTGGCGGATAAGCTTCAATCACTTTCAACATAAATTCATTGAATTTTGAAGTAGCAATACGTTGTTGTCTGTTTTCAAAAACTTTTACGGTTGCTTCTAATGCTTTCAACAAACGTTGTTTTGTTAAAGCAGAAACAAAAAGAATAGGCACATCCGTAAACGGCATTAATTCTTCTCTAATTTTTTCTTCATAATCTCTGGTAGACATGGTTTCTTTTTCGACTAAATCCCATTTGTTTACTAAGATTACAACTCCTTTACGGTTTTTCTCAGCCAACCAAAAAATACTTTGATCCTGACCTTCAAATCCACGTGTGGCATCAATAATCAAGATACAAATATCAGCATGTTCAATGGCACGAACCGAACGCATTACCGAGTAAAACTCTAAATCCTCTTTTACCTTAGCTTTACGACGGATTCCCGCAGTATCTACCAAGTTAAATTCGAAACCAAAACGGTCAAACTTCGTATCAATTGCATCACGGGTTGTACCTGCAATATCCGTTACCATAAAACGCTCTTTACCAATTAATGCATTGATAAAACTTGATTTACCAGCATTAGGACGTCCTACCACTGCAAAACGAGGTAAAACTACTTCTTCTTGAACTGGTTCTGGTTTTATAGGGAAAGCATCAATCAATGCATCCAATAAATCACCTGTTCCACTTCCGGAAATACTGGCAAACGTATAATATTCCCCTAAACCAAGGTTATAAAACTCAAGAGCATCTTTCTCACGCATGGCATTATCTACCTTGTTTACCGCTAAAAGAACTGGCTTAGTCACTTTACGCAATAAACGCGCAACGGCATCATCCATTGGAGTAATCCCCTCTTCTACATCAACCACAAAAATGATAACATCAGCTTCATCAATAGCCAGTTCTACTTGTTTACGGATTTCTCCTTCAAAAACATCATCAGAACCACGCACATATCCGCCGGTATCAATTACAGAAAACTCTTTTCCGTTCCACTCGCTTTTACCATAGTTTCTATCACGGGTCACCCCCGATACTGAATCTACAATAGCTTCTCTTCTTTGTATCAGCCTATTAAAAAGGGTTGATTTCCCTACATTAGGTCTTCCTACTATCGCAACAATGTTATTCATAATATAAATTCAAATATTTTGCAAAGGTAGTGTTTAAAACCATGAATATCAATTTTTTTGATATATTAGCAAACCCTTATCCTTTTAATACTTACAAGTTTACTACTATGGATGCTAACAATGAGCTCAGACTTCGCTTACGATTTTACAAAGATGTTCCGCAAAACATAGATGCTTTGCGTGTTAAATTTGCCAATTACGCCCAATTCAAGTCCAAAGATTACTTCGTAAAAATTCGCGGCTATCACATTTGGCTGAACATAAAAGGTCAAAAAAAAGCGTATTGGTCGCCTCATTTACATATAGAAATGGAATCAAAAGACCAAAACGAAACTCATATTAGAGCATTATTTGGCCCTGACCCAACCTTATGGACACTTTTTATGTTCTTCCATTTTATTATTGCGGGAATATTTTTGATTTTTTCGGGAATTGCTTATTCTGATTATATCCTGAAAAATCCCATTACTTTTGATTTAGTTGTGATGGGATTAATGATTTTCGCCTGGTTTCTACTCTATATTGTAGCAAAACAAATCAGAAGTAACGGCCACAACCAAATGAATGATTTGGAGAAATTATTTTTGGAAATTATAGAATCTTAGTTTTTATTTGGAGCAATTCCAGCTCTCCGCTATATCTTTAGTGCAGTCCCGTAGTTTCGGGACTGCACTAAAGGATGCCGCTGCTATCTGGGCTAAAAAAAAATCAATATCGAAAGTTGAATTCCAATATTGATTTTTCAAAAAAAGGACCAGAAAAAATTACTGGTTATAACCAAAACGCTTCAACATATTTGCGTTGCTTCTCCAGTTTTTATTCACTTTTACATACAACTCAATATGAATTTGTTTCCCAAAAAATTTCTCTAAATCAGCACGGGCTTCCATTCCTACTTTTTTCAAAGCAGCACCTTTATGTCCGATGATAATTCCCTTTTGGGTATCGCGTTCCACCATAATCAAAGAACGGATTCTAATAATGTTTTCATCTTCAAAAAACTCTTCGGTGACAATTTCTACTGCGTATGGAATTTCTTTACTGTAATTCAATAATATTTTCTCACGGATGGTTTCATTTACAAAGAAACGTTCCGGTTTATCTGTTAATTGATCTTTTGGGTAATACGCGGGAGATTCCGGTAACAATTCAATAATTCTTCCGAAAACTTCTGGAACATTAAAATTCTGCAAAGCTGATATTGGAAATATTTCCGCATTAGGAACTTTCGCAGTCCAGAAAGCAACCTGCTCTTCTAGCTGTTCTTGGTTAGAATTATCTATTTTGTTTAATAAAAGCAGAACTGGGATTGTAGCGTGAATAATTTTATTAAAAAAAGCTTCATCTTTCAATTCTTGTTCTCCAATTTCCACCATATAAATCAGGATATCAGCATCTTCAAAAGCGGATTTAACGAAATTCATCATGGACGCCTGCATTTCGTATGCCGGTTTGATGATACCCGGCGTATCCGATAAGATCATTTGAAAATCTTCTCCGTTTACAATTCCCAGAATTCTATGACGTGTTGTTTGTGCTTTTGAAGTAATTATTGATAACCGTTCTCCAACAAAGGCATTCATTAGTGTTGATTTCCCAACATTTGGATTCCCGATGATGTTTACAAAACCTGCTTTATGTGACATTTCTATTATAATTTATTGTGCAAAGGTAGACATATCAAGTCAATAGACGAAATAAAACATTTTTAAAAATTATCATTGGAAATACGGAAATTCGTTGTATATTTGCACCCGAAACAACGCGGGATAGAGCAGTAGGCAGCTCGTCGGGCTCATAACCCGAAGGTCACAGGTTCGAGTCCTGTTCCCGCTACTAAGGTAGCCTTATTGAGATTACAAAACGCACATCGCGGGATAGAGCAGTAGGCAGCTCGTCGGGCTCATAACCCGAAGGTCACAGGTTCGAGTCCTGTTCCCGCTACTAGAAAGCTTCAGAGAAATCTGGAGCTTTTTTTATGTAAAATATTTGATAAATTTGTTTTTTTAGAATTTGTAAAATCTTTTAAACTCAAATAATAGAAGAAAACGTATTACATTTAAAAGCCAAAACGTTATCAATACTACCTTTCGGAATTATGCATATGATCTCTTTACCCCTATTAGGAACCCTTTTGGCACAAACTGAAGTACAAAATAGCCTTCTGATCTATATTCTTGCTTTTACCATTACTATGCTTTCTGCAATTATTTTATTTAGATTGTTTTCCGGCACACTACTTCTAGAACTTCGAAATGAGACAATTAAATGGATTAGATAAAGAAACCAATTTATAGTTCGATTAAGTCTCAAACGATTAATTTGAATGATAGTAATTATTGGAAACATCAAGAGGAAAAGGTATTTACCGACTCAAAATTTATCTAAAGAACACTAAAAAAATATACATTGAATTGGATAATCTTTCAAATTCAACTAAGAATTATGAAATGGTAAACAAGTTGAAAAACTTCCTGACAGCTAACAGGATGAAAAAAGATATTCCTTATTAATATTTTTTAGAAATAACAAAAAAACCTGTGGAGCAAGTCACACAGGTTTTTAACCAACTACGTTTATTAAAATTAACATAACCAAAAATCAACTAAATTCTAATTGTTTAAAAATACTAAGTCTATTATTTTATTTAAATTAATCTTCTGAAACAATTGCTGAATTTCTATCCATCGCTACTTTAAGCAATACTGCAATTCCTTCCTCATTTATCATCTTCATATTCATAGCATCTAATTGAACCAAATCTTTAGAAACTAATCCACTAAACATATTGAACGAAATATTCATTTCTTTCAAGTTTTTTAATTTTTCCAACTCAAATGGAACCTGGCCTATAAAATTATTATCAAACAAACTGATACTCTCTAAATTACTTAATGTTGCGACTAAAGGATTTAATTTTCCTGAGAACTTATTACTATTCAAAAGTAAGATTTTCAACGACTTTAAAGTATATAATGAAGTAGGTATCTCGCCATATATATCATTATTGTAAAGCGACAAGATCTCTAACTGCTTAAGATCACCTATTTTAGAAGGCAATTCTCCTGAAAATCTGTTCATATACAATTCTAAATCTTTCAAATTTGACAATTCACAAACAGAAGAAGGAATTAAACCTGTTAGTTTATTGAACGAAAGATTCAATACTTTCATATCTTTTAATTTCCCAATAGCAGATGGAATTGTTCCTGATATTTGATTTCTATGTAAATCTAATTCTTGAAGATTAACCAAGTTTACAATATCAGTTGTAATCTCTCCCACTAAATTATTATCGGCTAAATGCACTGCAATTACTTTTTCATCTTGCACTTTAACACCATACCAAGTTGAAACAGGTGATGATAAATCCCACTGCACTTTCCATTGTTTACCATTTGTTGACTGATAAAACTTCACCAATGCATTTTTCTCGGATTGAGATACATTTGCAAGCATTGAAAATGAAAACAAAAGGGTTAATAATAGAGTAGATATTTTTTTCATAACAGGATAATTTTCTTTTACACATCTAAAGCTACACCCATTATGGCTAATCAGCAAATAAAATCGACAAACTACATAATATTGTTTTTTATATACAGTAATACCTTACAATCAACCTCTTTTTACTAGTAAATAATATTTTATTAAATTTGACTTACTAACCTTAATTTCAAATTTATGGAAATCAATTTCTTAGCACTATTTGTTGCGGCTTTATCGACACTTGTAATCGGATTTGTTTGGTACCATCCAGAAGTTTTTGGAACTATTTGGATGAAGGAATCAGGACTTACCGAAGAAAACCTAAAAGGAGGAAATATGCTTTTGATATTTGGATCTTCATTACTGTATGCTTTTTTCATCAGCTTTGTAATTCAAATGTTAACTATACATCAATACGGAGCATTAGGTATGATTGGCGGAGATCCTAGTATTGCAAAACCTTCCTATGAAGCTTTTATGACTGACTATGGAAATACTTTCAGAACATTTAAGCACGGAGCTTTACACGGCTTTATAACGGGACTGTTTTTTGCTCTACCAATTATAGGAACAAATGCTTTATATGAAAGAAGAAGTTTTAAGTATGCACTTGTAACTGGTGGATTTTGGATTGTATGCCTTACAATTATGGGAGGAATTATTTGTGGATGGAAATTATCTTAACTATAAATTTAGATTAAGTTTCGCCTTCTGATTCAAAAGGCGAAACTTATTTTTCTTTACATCTTTTCTATGGCTTTTGCCAAATCAATATCTTTATCCGTAACCCCATTTGCATCATGAGTGGTTAATCGTATGGTGACTTTATTATACACATTGAATAATTCTGGATGATGATTACTTTTCTCAGCCACTACTCCTACTTGCACGATAAAACCCAAAGCTTGAGTAAAATCTTTGAATTTAAAATTTTTCTCGATTCCATTATTGCCAAACTTCCAGTCTTTCAACTCTTTCAGCGCGATTTGTATAGATTCCTCTGAGTAGGTTTTCATAATTAATTTATTTAGTTATATAAAGTTAGTTTATTTCAAGACAATCAATAATACTTTAACTTTATTAACTAATTTTGGAAAAATATTTCCATACAATTTGAATACAGCTTATTCCTTCAAAATTTATAATTCAACTGCTCAACTTCCTGAAAACTGGGATGATTTAGCTGTTTCTACTGTTTTTTTATCTAAAAAATACCTGCAAGTTTTAGAAAAATCCTCCCCCGAGAATATGATTTGTCACTTCATTGGAATCTTTGACAATACGACTTTGGTTGGGATTGCAATTTCTCAATTTTTAGATTTGAATACATTGGAATCTTTTGGAGAACGTGATAAATGCATCAAAACTGCGGTACGAAATATTGTTTTTAGAAACTTTGGCTCTCATGTGCTGGTCATAGGCAACAACATGCTTACGGGGCAAAACTCCTTTGCTTTATCCGATACGATTGTTAAAAAGAAAGCAATACAAACATTACATGCTGCCGTCACCGAATTAAAAAAGATATTTAAATCTAAGGGTTTCAAGATTCATATTACGACTTATAAAGATTTTAGCGAAGAGGAAATTATACACTTTGCCGTTCCAGAATTCAAAAATGATTATCAATTCTCGACACAACCCAACATGGTTTTCTCGATTAATGAAAACTGGAAAACGGAGCAGGATTACATCGATTCACTCTCAAAAAAATACAGAGATCAATACAAAAGAGCCCGAAAAAAAGCAGCTATTATTGAGAAAAGAAAGCTACATCTGGAAGACATCATCGCTTTAGAGGATACGATTTATGAATTGTATTTTCACGTTGCCAAAAATGCACCTTTCAACACTTTCTTTCTACCAAAGAATCATTTCAGGGTTTTTAAAGAAATCTTTAAAGATAAATTTCTTTTTTATGGCTATTTTATCGATGAAAAACTGATAGGTTTCAACACTTTAATTAAAAATGGCGAAGTAATGGATACTTATTTTCTTGGATATGACGAAAGTATTCAGCGTGAAAAAATGCTGTACCTGAACATGCTGTACGATATGATTGCCTACTCCATCAATAAAAATTTCAAGGAAATTATTTTTGCCAGAACAGCTTTGGAAATTAAAAGTTCCGTTGGTGCAAAACCAATAAAAATGTATGGAATCATCGCACATAGTAATGAAATGGTTAATCCATATATGCCAAAAATATTCAAATATTTAGAACCGGAAACTATTTGGCAAGAACGCAATCCTTTTAAACAGTAGCACTAATTTGGATTCGGAACTGCAACTTTCAATTGCTTTGGCAGAATTTCGATATTCAATTTTGTTTCTTTACCGCAATATTCTCCATCAATTTGAAAACTAACCGGAATATTGGTCGTCACAAAGGCTTGATCCGTAGAAATAATTTCAACATCATTGACATCAATCGGCATATTTCCAGTGATGATTTTTCCCAAAACCACTAAATCCATATTTTTCAAGATCACCAATTCAAACTTTCCGTCATCCATCACCCCGTTTGGGTTTATTGAAACTCCAGTTCCATATTTTTGGGAATTTGCTATGACAATCATTCTAGCCTCACATTCAATAGTAGGGAAATTACCTGTAATAGTTGCAATAAACGGATCTTCTAAATCAATCAAAGTAGATATTGTTTGCAAAGCATATCCCCACTTGCCTCGAATACTGCTATTTTCATAATTCTTAATCATTTCGGCATTTACACCCAAATCACTCAAGTGAATACTTTTCTTTCCGTTAATAGAAATCATATCTATTTCCATGTAATCATTATGAAAAGCAATTTCTAAGTTTTCTTCAATTGTTAAAGGCAAATTCAAATCTACGGCTAAACCATTAGCAGAACCAGCAGGCAAAATACCAATAATTACATCGTGTTCTTCCATAGCTTCAGCAACCATTTTTACAGTTCCATCGCCACCCGCTACAACAACTCGCTGAGGTGTATAGGTATTATAAAGCACTTTTATATTGTCAATATCTGAAATTCCAGAAGTATTGTAAATCACGAGATTCAAATTCTCTTTTTCGGCAAAAGCAGTCGCGGCATCAATAAGCTCTGATTTATCGACGCCTCCGGAAATAGGATTAACGATAAGGATACTATTCTTTTTCAAACTTTTTCTTCTTTTATTGATTAAAAACCTTTAAATTGAACTTTTATCAAAAGTAATACAATATATGAAACCAATTTTAAAATTATACCGAGGCTACGCCAATGAACAAGAATTAATTGTTATGGGCCACGTCTTCAAACCAACGTCGATGGAAGAGTATAATTTTCAAAAAAAGAATCTAAAAAATGCTACTTCCGTTATCAAAATGTTTCAAATAAAAACGCAGGCAAACGCAGATGTTTATTTGAAACACAATAATTCCAAAATTCATACCAAAACATTAGTGGATGGCTATTTTAAATTTTGCGTTCCATTAGACCAAGACACAAATTATGGCTGGATTGATTATGAAGTAAGCATCGTCTACAAAAACGGAACCATCACTACAAAAGACAGTTACATTAGACCGCATAAGGGAAATTTGGGTATCATTTCCGATATTGATGATACCTTTTTAGTATCGCATACGCTAAATCCTTTGAAAAAGTTATATGTCTTATTATTCAAAAATGTGAATAAGAGAAAAATATATGATGATGTTGTTACCCATTATCAAGCTTTAAGTACCGCTGGAAGAGAAAAAAAGGAAGAGTTTAATGCTTTTTTTTATGTTTCCAGCAGCGAGTGGAATTTGTACCGTTTCATCACAAAATTCACTGAAATTCATCAGCTCCCAAAAGCAGTTTTATTATTAAAGGACATTAAAACTGGTTTAGCGGATTTTTTCTTGACAGGAAGAGGCGATCACAACCATAAGTTTGAGAAAATAAAACACATTTTAGAATTTTATCCCAATTTAGAATATGTGTTACTCGGCGATGATTCACAACATGATCCTTATTTGTACGAAGCCATCTGTAAAATATTTCCGGTTACCGTAAAAGCAGTTTACATCCGTCAAACTGGCGCTACTAAAAATGAAAAAATAATCACTGTAATGAAAAATTTAGAAACCTTAAACGTTTCAATTTGTTACTTCAAACATAGTAGCGAAGCCATTGCGCACTCTAAATCCATTGGAATTATTGTATAAAAAAAGAGTTCCTTTGTGGAACTCTTTTTTATTATAAGTTATCTATTTCTTCCTGAACTACTTCCCAGTCCAGCAGGAGCTTATCCAACTCTGCTTTTTTCTTGTTGTAGGCGATGAAAAACTTAGCATCTTCAATATGCTTATCATAATTAGATGCCAACATTTTATCATCTTGTTGAATATCTCTTTCCAATTGCTTGATTTGACTTTCTACTTTACTCAATTTGTTTTGCAAGGCTTTGCCTTTCTTTTGATCTTCGTACGACGATTTATTGCTTTCTTTTGGCGCTGCAGCTTTCTCAGCATCCTTTTTCTCCACTTCACGCATATTTTCCATATTACGCTGTTCAAGGAAATAGTTGATATCGCCTAGATATTCCTTTATTTTTTGATCTTTAAACTCATAAACTAAATTTGACATGCCTTGCAGGAAATCCCTATCGTGAGAAACCAACAGTAATGTACCACCAAATTTTTGAAGCGCAGCTTTCAAAACATTCTTAGATTTGATGTCTAAGTGATTCGTAGGCTCATCCATCAACAAAACGTTAATCGGTTGTAACAATAGTTTACACAACGCTAAACGGTTTCTTTCACCTCCAGAAAGGACTTTTACCTTTTTCTCGACATCATCACCACGAAACAAGAAAGAACCTAGCATATCGCGCACTTTCATTCGGTTTGTATCTGCAGCTGCGTCTTCCATCGTTTGTAACAAAGTAATTTCGCCATCCAGATACTCCGCCTGATTTTGTGCAAAATACCCCAACTGAACATTATGCCCTAACTTTATATTTCCTTTGTATTCAAACTCATCAACAATCGCTTTGATGAAAGTCGATTTCCCTTGGCCATTTTGTCCAACGAAAGCAATTTTACTTCCACGTTCTACCAAAAGGTTGATATCTTTCAAAATAGTTTTATCACCGTAGCTCTTAGTCACATTTTCAGCTTCAATTACCACTCTTCCAGGTTCTTTCGAAACTGGAAAAGAAATATTCATCACTGAGTTATCATCCTCATCAACTTCGATACGCTCTACTTTATCTAATTTTTTTATTAAAGACTGCGCCATTGAAGCTTTAGAAGCTTTGGCACGAAATTTTTCAATTAATTTCTCTGTTTCTTCAATTTTTTTAGCTTGATTTTTTTGCGTTGCCAATTGCTTTTCGCGAATTTCATGACGCAATTCTAAATATTGAGAATACGGTTTATTGAAATCATAGGCTTTCCCAAGTGAAATTTCAATAGTTCTGTTCGTTACATTATCCAAAAACATTTTATCGTGCGAAACAATCACGACAACGCCAGGATAATTACGAAGGAAACTTTCTAGCCAAATGATACTCTCAATATCCAAGTGATTCGTAGGTTCATCCAGTAACAAAACATCATTGGCTTGCAATAATAATTTGGCTAATTCGATACGCATCCTCCATCCGCCGGAAAAAGTCTCCGTTTGATTATCGAAAACATCTCTTTTAAAACCTAAACCAAGAAGAATTTTCTCCGTATCGCCCACATAATTATAACCACCTAAAAGTTCAAAACGATGTGTATAATCAGATAGGTCTTCAATGATTTGACTGTACTCATCACTTTCATAATCCGTTCTTGTGACTAACAAGTGATTAATATCTTCAAGCTTTTTCTCAACAATTTTTATCTCCGTGAAAGCTTCATAGGCTTCTTCAAGAACGGTTCTTCCCTGCTCAAAATCGATGTCCTGACGTAAAAAACCCATTCGAAGATCCTTCTCCTGAGAAATAACACCAGAATCAGGGGCAAAATCTTTTGCCAACATTTTAAGCATAGTCGATTTACCGGCTCCATTTTTCCCAACAAGGCCCACTCTGTCCCCAGCACCCAATCGAAAGGTAACTTCTTCAAATAAATAAGAACCACCAAACGAAACGGATAAATTGTGTATATTAAGCATGTATTGTGATTTTATTCCTTTACAAATGTGTAAATTTGTAACACCAAAAAAGGAAAAATTAAATTTTTTGCAAATGTTAAAAAAAGGATCCAAATTATATAGCATTTTAACAGGAACTTGTCCTAAATGTCAGAATGAGAGTATGTATTTGGATAAAAATCCTCTGCATTTCAATAAAATATTAAAAATGCACGAAAATTGCAGTCATTGTGGTTTACATTATCAAATTGAACCTTCTTTTTTTTACGGTGCAATGTACGTGAGTTATGGATTAAATGTTGCTATAGGAATTGCAGCTTTTATAATCTCATTTATCTTTTTTGACTCGAATCTTAAAGTCGCCTTTATGGTCATTATTGCTTCCTTGATCGTATCATTCCCTTTTGTTCTTCGTTGGTCCAGAAATATATATATCAACATGTTTGTTTCGTACGATCCAACTACAAAACTAAAATAATATCAATTCTTACCTTTTGGTAAAAATCTATCAATGTTAATTTCCTTATCCAAAGGAATTTTAAGTTCTATATTTTCAAATAAAGCTTTTGCCATTGCCGGCCCTAACATCACTCCTCTCGTTCCTAAACCATTCAAGATATGAAGGGTTTTATGATATTGATGTGTCCCCACTAATGGTCTTCTATCTTTTACCGTTGGACGAACACCAGCAAAATGGTCAATAATTTCAAAATCACATGTAATTATTTCCTTGATTCTTTCCATTAATTCGGTTTTTCCTTCTTCCGTAGGTAAATCCGTTTTGTCTCTCCAATTATATGTTGCTCCTACTTTGAACAAATCATTCCCAAGAGGCAAAATAAACACACTGGTATTGACAATTACATCTAAATCTAATTCAGGTGCTCTTATAATAAAAAGCTCTCCTTTAGTCCCGTCTAATGGTAAATGCTTAAAATATGGATTTGCGTGCATTCCAAAACCTTCAGCAAAAATAATATGTTTTGCTTTAATGTCTTTATAACGAATGCCATCCGACACAATCTGCAGAGCATCATAATCAAATGATTCTTCTTTAAACAAACTGTTTTCTTTCAGGAATTCCTTGTATTTATTTAATAATAAAGCCGTATCAACATAACCAGTTTGTAAAACTTCTCCATATCCGTAAGGTGAATCAATTCCCACATATTTTTTAGAGATTAATTCAGTAGATAAAAAAGGAGTCAATGCTATTTTATCCGAAGCTGCAAACCAATTATTCTGTTCTTCGACAGAGAAAAATTTCCTTAAAATGGGTCGTTTGAAATCAACTTTACATTTTAGTTTGCTTTCTAATAGGCTATAAAATTCGTTCATTAAAGTCAATTGTTCCTGGGCTTTCCATACTTCGCTAAAGCGTTTCAGTATCACAGGATTGTATAACCCCCCCGCAATTTTCGATGAATTTTGAGAATTATTATCCAAAACAAAAATAGATTTATCATTACGTAAAGCAACCTCTGCAAATGAAATACCTGCCAAACCAGAACCAATAATTAAATAATCAATCATCTAAAATTCATTTAAAACTAAATGCAAAGAAAGCATTTTAAAACAAAAAACTCTCACCATTACGGTAAGAGTTAATTTATATTTTATAAAACTGAAATTAGTAATTCCACATATCTTGTTCGAAATTACGTATTTTCTCTTTTACTCTTTCAGATTCTAACAACTGATTTTGAGCGTTATCTTTCATGTAATCCTCGATAGTTCTATCTCCATAGACATTCTCTTCTTTGTAGATAATACTATTGAAACGTCTTGAGTTTAGTATTTGATCAAAAGAAACTGGCATTGAAGAATTTTTATCATTGAAAGCTTTGGCTTCATGTAATACTTCTCTCGCTGATGGAAAAAATATCCAAAACAATTCTATGTAATCTTTTTCATCACTATTCATAGTGTATACATCAGGTGTTACAGGACAAATACCTAACAAACGATATTTTAACTCACTTTGACGTTTGTCAAAATACCAATATCCTTTTATTTTATACTGTGTTACATCTTGAGCGGTTAAATCTTGTCTCATGATGTACTCCTGAGAAACTGATTGTCCTGCGTTAATTTGTTCACGACCCGCATCTGTAGTGTCGATACGAGAAAGAGATGCTTCAATATCTTTAAGAGATTTTTTAGTATTAAAATAACTATCAGTATATACTTCAGTAATTTTACCATTCTTCATCGCTTTTGTCAAAACGTCATATAAAGAACGTCTATCAGACCCAACATTTGCAGTGTCAATAGGAAAGTATAGCGAGAAATTTATTCTTTCACTTAAATCAATTATCTCCCAAGTCGTTTTACCCATCAAAACATCACGGTCGTGTACATAACCATAAGCCAATGGTTTGTCATTATCAGAATTAAGTTGAGCTGCGGTTTTAAGTCCTATTTGATCAGGACTTTTGGCATTCAGCAAATTTGATTGTGCAAATGAAGCAACACTTCCTAGTAAGGAAACAATAGCTAAAAAAAGATTTCTAACATTCATCATGGTATCAATATATAATATTAAAGCAAGGATCCGATAAACTTACTTATTATTGTATTTCAAAAATTACTGGAGCGGTTCTAGGCAATAAATAACTACCAGCTCCTACAAGTTTAGTTTTAATTTCAGAGATCGTAACTTGATCACCTCTTCCTGCTTTAGAAAGAACTGCTTTACATTGTGAATTTAATCTATTACCTTGAACAACTACTGTAGGTTGTCCAGTAACTTTAAGATTAAAACCAACAACATCTAAACCAACTTCAAAATCAAAATCAACTAATTTCGCTCCGATTGTAGCTATTTCTAAATTAGATTTAGGTCCTTTTACCACACCCATTTCTCCTCTTATGGTTCCTGTGGGACCAGGAATTCCTTTTATTCTAAATGCTTTTTTATCTGAAACTTTTGAACCATCGTTAAGTGTAGCTGTAACGTTAATTAAAACTTCACTACCTGCACCAGGACTCATGTTGTATTTACCGTTTCCTGAAGAACTTAATCCTGGAGCAGAAACACTTACCTTGTCAGCAGAAACTCCTGCAAATGAAATAGTCATAGGATTGACAACACCTCTATACACTACATTCATTTTATCTGCAGAAATAGTAGCAGAATTTGGCCTAGGTACTACAACATAATTTCCTTGAAATTTAAGAGGTATATTTTTACCATCTTCTAAGAAAGTAAACTGACCATTAATAGTTTGCTCACCAACACTTCCAGCAGTCATTGCAATAACAGCTTGACCGTTTACAATTTTTCCAGGACCTGAAAACGATGTAGGTTTAGTATTTTCGTCATATCTTCCTAATACAACTTTTCCTGTTACTTTTTCACCTTGAAAATAAGCACTTTTATCAAGTACAACAATAGCTTGATAATTACTATACGAGGCAGCAGCTACTGCAGCTTTACCTAATAAAGTATTATAAACATCTGTTTCTGCTTTTTTCACATCATTCTGCCAAGCAGAAAGTTTTGCTAAAGAAGCTACGGCTGGAAAACCTTTAAAATGATAATCTAAATAATCAACTGCTATACCATCTTTATTTTTAACGTCCGCTAAACTAAACTTGGTATCAACTTCGGATAAAATTGGAGATAATTTTTTATTACTACCTAATGCCAACTTCATATCTGCTTTATACTTTTCTATTGTGGCAACAACTTCCTTGCCCTTAGCCGAATATCCTGCAGGACTAAACCATAAATGGTCTATATTATCCCCTTTGTCCATTGCCTCATAAGGCAACTTACCCGTTTCCGGATCAACTTCAGTACCTACTAAAACTTCAGATTTTATTTTTCCAATATAATCATAAAAATTTTTAGTTATTACTTCTACTTTGTGCGCAGTAGCTGACGCAGCAGTAAATTCCCCACCCGCTTCAGATGCTTTGGCATCTAAACCAGCTAACATCTGAGTGTTAGATAATTCTGCTGAAGAATTTGCACCTTCAAATTTTTCATTCATTAATCCAAAAGCTGACAACACTTCTTTGGACATATTTAATGCTAACATCGCGATAAAAACCAAGTACATTAGGTTAATCATCTTCTGCCTAGGGGTTAGTTTTCCTCCTGCCATATTTTCTAATAATTAGTTTATTGTTTTTTTATAGTTCGAAACTAATTATCCTTTATTATTCATTGCAGAAAGCATTCCACCATATACGTTGTTTAAAGAAGCAATGTTTGCAGTCATCGATTGCATTTGCTCTTTTAATTTACCCGCATTTTCAGCAATTTCTTTATTTGCTTCAGCATTTCTTGAAGCACTTTCCAGTTGAACTTTATATAAGCTATTCAATGATTCCATTTGTGCCGCAGCCATAGATAATTCTTCACTGTATTTTTTAGTTGAAGCTATTGAATCAACAGTAGGTGCAATTCCTTTTGCAGCTGATTCAAAGTTCTTGATACTATTCCCTAAGCTTGCCATTAATTCACCATCAATTTTAGCATCCTTTAACATAACATCTAATTTCTTAGACAATAATCCTTGCGCATCAGAAGGTGTTTCCACTTTTTTAGTAGCAGCTTTAGCTTGGCCGTTAGCTAATTCAGGATATACAAGAGTCCAATCTAATTCATCATCAACTGGTTCAAATGCTGAAAGCGCAAAAATAGCAGCTTCAACCACAAGACCAATTGTAAGCATTAAATTTCCAGTTATAACTCCGAACTCTATGTGTGTAATTTTGAATAATGCTCCAATGATTACAACTGCTGCTCCCATACCATATGAGAAATTCATTACTTTCTTACTTAACAATGCCATAATAATTTGTTTTTTACTTTTATAGATTTGGTTTATTTGTACTACTTATTTTTTTTTCCGGTAACAGTAGTTTGTAGTCCCATGTAATCTTGGACTGTTCTGAAACCAATAAAACTTCTTGCAGAATCAGCATATTCAAAATCCCTCGTACTTACCTGTAGGAAATAAGCAACATCTTTCCATGATCCTCCACGAACAACTTTACGTTTATTAGAAGCATCAGTAACATTCGGATTCATAGAAGAAACATATTCATATCCATTAGGATCATACGCAGAATCAGTCCATTCAGATACATTTCCTGCCATATTATAAAGGTTGTAACCATTAGGCTCATACGATTTTGCCTCCACAGTATACAATGCCTCATCAGCAGCGTAATCTCCTCTATTAGGTTTGAAATTAGCAAGAAAACAACCTCTGTCATTTTTCGTGTAAGGACCACCCCAAGGGTATGTAGCAGACTCTAATCCTCCCCTTGCAGAATATTCCCATTCAGCTTCTGTTGGCAATCTAAAAGAATTGATCAAATCTTGACCTTTCTTTTTTGATTTAATATATGTATTTTTATTCAATGTTCTCCATGCACAAAACGCTTTTGCTTGAGTCCATTTTATACCAACTACAGGGTATTCCCCGTAAGCTTTATGCCAAAAATAATCATTGTGCATTGGTTCATTATAGGAGTAAGCAAAATCTTTAATCCAAACAGTTGTGTCAGGATATATTTTAACTTCTTCTGTTTTTACGAAATCTTTTCTTTTACCCACTTTTGCTTTCGCTGCTGCTTGAATATCCATCCAAGAGTAACGAAACTTTAATTTATCTACATCAATTGTACGTAAACCATTGTACGAAGCTTCTATAGGCAAATACATTGAATCCATAACTTCGGTATAATACTCATCAGGATACAGTTTAGTATCTCTAATTAATTTAACCTTTTTATTTAATTTTCTACCTGCATATTGATCATCGTCGGTACCAACACTATAATAGTTGTCATACATATATTTATCATAAGCAGTCATTTTTTCTGGATCTGCATCATTAAAAGCATAGTCACCTATACTTCCTGCATTTTTCCCTTTTGCATTTTCTGCTCCAGCTTTCAATCCGCTTTGATCAGCTAATATGGCTAATCGCACTCTCATTGTAGAATCTTTTACCCATTCAACAAATTGACGATATTCACTGTTTGTTATTTCAGTTTCGTCCATGTAAAAAGATCTAACAGTAACTGTTTTTGTTGGAGCATCATCTACATGAGCCATATCATCATCTGATTTACCCATAATAAACGATCCACCAGGAACCAAAGTCATACCGTAAGGCTTTTCAGGATGCCACTTTTCTCCTTTAACACCAACTAATTCGCCTTTGTCACTTGACTTTCCACAGCTAATTAACAAGGTCAAAATTGCCGTAAATGCAATGAACTTCTTCATATAATTTTTGGATTAACTATTCATTATTTTTAAGGGTGTAAACGTATTTATAATTTTTATAAAAAACAATTTTTTAAACAAAAGAAATTGCATTTTTTTATAAAAACATTAACAAATAAAAATAAAAAAAATTTTAATAAATATTTTTGCGTTGTGCTTTCCACCATCTCTCAGGCAATTCTTGATTACAAGCCTGTAGGTATTCATCATAAGAACATGGTAATAACGTGTTTCTTTTTAGTTTATTATTAACATTTGAAATAAATGGAATTTCTATCCACCAGCGATCCATTTTGTCACTTTTATAGAAAATCAATTCCTCTTCCTCCAATGGGACAATATATTTTAAATAATTTTCTTTACTTCCAAAAGGATACTCATTCGAACGATAATGAAAACCTTCAATAAAATACCAAATTACTTGTGCAATCAGTACTGATTCTTGTATCGAATTATTGTGATTAAATAGCCCAAATGAAGATACTTTATCACTTATTCCCGCATAACGAGACAAAGAACAAATGTCTTTTCCATTGAAACCATTGGGTTGAAATGAAATAAAATTTCCGGAATCAGACGATTTTATAGAATTCAAATCAATACTTACCAAATCCGCATCCCTAAAAACTGGCTCTGAAATAACAATATTATTAGAAATTTCCCCTAACCTATAGCCGTCAAAAAATAATTTTTCTATCAAATCTATTTCCTCTTGCGAATTAAAATAAGTCTGATAGCCTATGTTGCAATAGTTAAAAAGATTATTGGGTTCGTCTACAATTATTTTTGTCAAATAAGAAGATGCAGAAACTTCTTCATCTTCTTTTCCGAAATCAAATTTATTATCAATAGAAACCAAGTTGACCATTTGTTCCAAATCATCGTAAGCTCTGTAAAGCGCATACATTATATCCTGAGAACCTCCTATAACTATTGGCGTGATTTTTTTCTTAATCAAGCTTGCCACCACTTTTTTTACTGCAAAATAAGTGTCCATAACCGAATTCCCTGCAGCAATATCGCCCAAATCAGCAATTGATGCATCCCAGTTTCCTGGAAACAAACCATATAATTCTTTTCTGATTGGTACCAAATCTACATCTGAAACCGCTTTTTTATCTCCTCGATTTTCTAAAACGCCTATTACAGCTATTTTAATCTTGTTTAAATCAGGGAATTGCTCCTTCGTATGTAAAACTATTTTACTTCCTAGTTGCTGTGAAGTCAATCCATTTATAAACTCCAGGATTTCATCATCTATTGGTTTAAGAAAATCAAATTCCATTTTTTACTTTTTTGCTACGGGTTTCTTAACTGCTGCTTTCTTTGTCACTGCTTTCTTTGCAGGTGCTTTTTTAGCAGCTACTTTTTTAGCAGGCGTTTTCTTGGCAATCATTTCCTGAACTTCTGCTAATGTCAATTTTGTGGCATCAACATCTTTGCTTAATTCAATTTTGATTTTCCCTTTGGTAATAACCGAGCGTCCCCAACGTGCTTTTTCGACTAAAATCCCTTCTTCTTCCCAATTGTGCAAAACCTTGTCAATATTCTTTTGCAATTTATCTTCAATCAAAGCTTCAATATCCGATTGAGACAAATTATCAAAATTGTATTTCTTACTTACATTGATAAACAAGCCGTCCCATTTGATAAAAGGACCAAAACGACCGGTTCCTTTTTGAACACCTTCGCCTTTATAAACTGCTATTGGCGCATCAGCAATTGCTTTTTCATCAATTAATTCCTGTGCTCTTTCAAAATCTACATCTAATGGGTTTTCACCTTTTGGCAAAGAAACAAAAGCAGCGCCATGACGAATATAAGGACCATAACGGCCGTTGCTTACTTCAACTTCTTCTCCTTTATATTCACCCAAATTTTTTGGCAACAAAAATAAATTCAATGTCTCTTCCAGAGTGATGTTTCCAATGTTTTGATCCGTCATTAAACTGGCGAATTTTTTCTCTTCATCATCAGCAGCTCCAATTTGAGCCATTGGTCCAAATTTCCCTAAACGAACCGAAACCGGTTTTCCTGTTTTAGGATCTGTTCCCAGAATTCGTTCACCACTTTCACGCTCTGCATTGGCTTCTACATCTTTCACTGTGGGATGAAATGTATCGTAGAACTCCTGCATCATTTTTGTCCAAACAATATTTCCTTCTGCAATTTCATCAAAATCCTGTTCCACTTTTGCAGTGAAATTATAATCTAAAATGTTTCCAAAATTCTTAACCAAGAAATCCGTAACAATTGTTCCGATATCTGTAGGAACTAATTTTCCTTTATCAGAACCCGTATTTTCTTTCAGTAACTTCTCTCCTACTTTTCCGGATTGTAATGTCAATTGCGTATAATTACGTTCTTGCCCGTCAAGATTTCCTTTCTCTACATAATTTCTGTTGATAATTGTAGAAATCGTTGGAGCATAAGTAGAAGGACGACCAATACCCAATTCCTCTAATTTTTTTACTAAAGAAGCTTCAGTATATCGTGCAGCAGCACGAGAATATCTCTCTGTTGCCGAAATATAATTGTTTTGTAATTTTTCATTTACTTTCATCGCTGGCAACATTCCTTCTTGCTCTTCTTCATCGTCATCATGACCTTCCAAATATACTTTCAAGAAACCTTCAAAAAGCAATACTTCTCCAGATGCCGTGAATATTTCACCGTGATTGTTTGCTTCAATTTTTACGTTAGTGCGTTCTAATTGTGCATCACTCATTTGAGAAGCCAACGTTCTTTTCCAAATCAAATCATACAAACGCGCTTGATCTCGATCGATATCTACCGTATGACGGGACATATCTGTAGGACGAATCGCCTCGTGTGCTTCCTGTGCTCCTTTGCTTTTATTAACAAAAGTTCGAGGTTTAGAGAATTCTTTTCCGTAGGATTTAATAATTTCAGCCTGAGCAGCTTCCATTGCATCTTTGGATAAATTCACACTATCCGTTCTCATATATGTGATAAGTCCGGCTTCGTACAAACGTTGTGCGAGCTGCATGGTAATTCCAACAGGCAAATATAATTTACGAGCCGCTTCTTGTTGCAAAGTTGAAGTAGTAAAAGGTCCAGTTGGTGATTTTTTGGTAGGCTTAGTTTCTAAATCAGCTACCTTATATTTAGAACCGATATTTTTATTTAAAAAATCTTCGGCTTCTTTTTTTGTATTGAAATTTTTAGGCAGTTTGGCTTTGAATGTTTTTCCTGATTCGTTAGTAAATTCTGCGACAACAGAATACGTAGCAATAGCTTTAAAATTTTGAATTTCCCTTTCGCGCTCCACAATTAAACGAACAGAAACTGATTGCACACGACCTGCAGAAAGTCCTCCTTTTATTTTTCTCCAAAGTACAGGCGATAATTCATATCCAACCAATCGATCTAATACACGTCGCGCTTGTTGTGCGTTAACTAAATTATAATCGATTTCACGCGGATTATCAATTGCTTTTAGAATCGCAGTTTTGGTAATTTCGTGAAATACAATTCGTTTGGTTTTACTTTTATCTAAATTTAATTCTTCGGCTAAATGCCAAGAAATAGCCTCACCCTCGCGGTCCTCATCACTTGCTAACCAAACCATTTCGGCTTTTTTCGCCAGTCCTTTTAATTTGGTGACCAATGCTTTTTTATCGGCAGAAACTTCATATTTAGGTTTGAAACCATTTTCCACATCTACTCCAATCTCTTTAGATGGTAAGTCGGCAATATGTCCATAACTGGACTCCACTTGGAAATCACTTCCCAGAAATTTTTCAATTGTTTTTGCCTTTGCAGGTGATTCCACTATAACTAAATTCTTTGCCATATTCCGATTGTTTATGTCGGCAAAAGTATATGATTTTTTTAAATTTTAAGTTTTTTAAATTTTAAAAGTCAATTTAATCGTTGAATTGCGGGTTTTAACACATTTAGATTCAATAAATTTTGGATCAATTTATCTGTTACTAAAAACACCTTAAAACATTGTTAATTCTTAATCTGACATCTTGTCATATTTATTCCAATTGCGTTATCTTTGCACTTTGAAAATATAGGATGGAAAAGATTATTGAAGAAAGTAAACAAGGAGAAAGTCTTGTTTTAGAAAATAAACCCGAGAATACCAAGAAACTTTTTATTGAAAGTTACGGTTGCGCAATGAATTTTTCGGACAGCGAAATTGTAGCTTCTATTTTATCTGGAAACGGATACAATACAACGCAAGTTCTGGAAGAAGCCGATTTAGTTTTAGTCAATACTTGTTCGATTCGGGACAAGGCAGAACAAACCATTCGGAAACGTTTGGAAAAATACAATGCCGTAAAACGAATTAATCCCAAAATGAAAGTGGGCGTTTTGGGCTGTATGGCGGAGCGTTTGAAAAGTCAATTCTTAGAAGAAGAAAAAATCGTGGACCTTGTTGTGGGTCCGGATGCATATAAAGACTTGCCAAACCTTTTGCAAGAAGTAGAAGAAGGACGCGATGCGATTAACGTGATTTTGTCGAAAGACGAAACCTATGGTGATATTTCACCGGTTCGATTGATGAGCAACGGAATTACCGCTTTGGTTTCTATTACGCGTGGTTGTGATAATATGTGTACGTTTTGCGTGGTGCCTTTTACCCGCGGACGCGAACGTAGCCGTGAACCGCAAAGTATCATGAAAGAAATCCAGGATTTGTGGGACAAAGGTTTTAAAGAAATAACACTTTTGGGTCAAAACGTGGATAGTTTCCTTTGGTACGGCGGCGGATTGAAAAAAGATTTTGAGAATGCTACCGAAATGCAAAAAGCTACTGCTGTTGATTTTGATCAATTACTAGAAATGGTAGCAGTTAGTTTTCCAAAAATGCGCATCCGATTTTCGACATCAAATCCGCAAGATATGCACGAAAGTATTTTACATGTGATTGCTAAATACCCTAATATTTGCAAACACATTCACTTGCCGGTTCAATCTGGAAGCAATAGAATTCTGAAGGAAATGAATCGCTTGCACACCCGTGAAGAATACATGACTTTGATTGATAAAATCAGAACTATTATTCCGAATGGCTCCATTTCGCAAGATATGATTGCTGGTTTCCCAACAGAAACTGAACAAGATCATCAAGACACAATGAGCTTGATGGAATATGTGAAGTATAATTTTGGTTATATGTATTCGTATTCGGAACGTCCAGGAACATTGGCAGGAAGAAAAATGGAAGATGATGTTACCGAAGAAACGAAAGCCAGAAGATTGCAGGAAATTGTAGATTTACAACAAAAACACGCTTGGTTCCGCAGTGAAGAATTCATTGGTCAAACCGTAGAAGTTTTAGTTGAAAAAGTTTCGAAAAAATCGACAGAAGAATTTTCAGGAAGAAATTCACAAAGTATTACTGTTGTTTTCCCAAAAGAGAATTATAACATTGGAGATTTTGTAAATGTGAAAATTACTTCTTGCACCAGCGGAACTTTGAAAGGAGAGGCGGTTGGGTTGAGTGAGATGAATTAAGAAAAAGTTTGTTTCAGGTTTCAGGTTTAAAGTTGTCTCGATAACTTGAAACTTGAAGCAAAGAAAACTTTAAACAAAAATAATATGGAATCAGTTCAAAACATAAAACAGCGATTTGAGATTATTGGAAATGATCCAAAACTTAATCGTGCGATAGAAAAAGCCATTCAGGTTGCTCCTACTGATATTACTGTATTAGTGGCGGGAGAAAGTGGCGTTGGAAAAGAAAACATTCCTCGAATTATTCATTCGCTCTCGCACCGAAAACACGGGAAATACATTGCAGTAAACTGTGGAGCCATTCCGGAAGGAACGATTGACAGCGAACTTTTCGGACATGAAAAAGGTGCTTTTACTGGAGCCACAGGCACTCGTGAGGGTTATTTTGAAGTCGCTGACGGCGGAACAATATTTCTGGATGAAGTAGGTGAATTACCGTTAACTACACAAGTTCGTTTGTTGCGTGTTCTTGAAAATGGTGAATTCATAAAAGTAGGTTCCTCACAAGTACAGAAAACTGACGTACGAATTGTTGCAGCTACGAATGTCAATTTATTTGATGCTATCGAAAAAGGGAAATTCCGTGAGGATTTGTATTATCGTTTGAGTACGGTGGATATTACTTTGCCGCCTTTGCGCGATCGAAAAGACGACATTCATTTATTGTTCCGAAAATTCGTTGCTGATTTTGCACATAAATATAAAATGCCTCCTTTGAAACTAGATGAAAATGCTATTCAATTGTTGCAGAAATTTCGTTGGAGCGGAAACATTCGTCAATTACGGAATGTTGCAGAACAAATTTCTGTTTTGGAAACCAATAGAGATATATCTGCTGTGACTTTACAATCTTATTTACCAGTGCAAGGAAGCAATTTACCATCTGTAATTAAAGACAAAAAAAGCGAAAGTGACTTTAGTACCGAAAGGGAAATTTTATACAAAGTACTTTTTGACATGAAAAGTGATTTAAATGATTTGAAAAAATTAACACTCGAACTGATTCAAAATGGAAGTTCAAAAGTGCAAGAGACGAATCAACATTTGATAAAAAAAATATACGGTTCAAAAGAAAATGATAGTGAAATAGATTTTGAAGAAGAACCTAGAGCTTCCTTAATAGCGGCTCAAAACAACGAGGATTTATATCAGGAACATGACGACAATTATCTTTTTGCAGAAACCGTTGAGGAAGAAGAAACTTTACGTTTAGAACAGAAAGAAATTGAAATGATTAAAAAATCATTAGAAAAAAATAAAGGAAAACGAAAAGCTGCCGCGGATGAATTAGGCATTTCTGAACGAACTTTATACCGTAAAATTAAGCAATTTGACTTGTAGTTTTTCTTTCGAGACCTAAATGTCTTTGATTGAAAATGAATATATTTGAACCAGACTTTAGCAAATTAGCGAGGCAATTTTTAAAATAAAAAATGAAACATATAAAACTTATTCTTTTTTCAATACTTATATTGAGCATCAATAGTTGCTCGGTTTATAACTTTACAGGAACCGGTAAAATTGACGCAGAAACATTCCAAGTTGGTTTTTTCCAAAATAATGCGGAGTTAATCGAACCCGGAATTGATCGTACATTTACATTAGAACTTCAAGATTTGATTCAGAACCAAACCAATTTGAACTTAGTTAAAAACGGTGCTGATTTGTCATACGAAGGAGAGATTGTAGATTACAGAATAAGTCCAATGACAGCTACCGCAGATCAGCGAGCTGCTCAAAACCGTTTAACGATTCGGGTGAATGTTCGTTTTACCAATAAGAAAAAAGAAGCAGATGATTTTGAAAAACCCTTCACATTTTTCTATGATTATCCTGCAGAACAACAATTGACAGGCGCGACTTTGAATAGTGCTTTGAAAGATATTTTTGAAAGAATTACGCAAGATATTTTCAACGAGTCATTAGCTAAATGGTAAATGAAGTTTAATTCGGAAATTTGATGATTTGCTCAATCGAATAACAAATTAATGAATAACCAAATAAACGAATAACCTTTATGAATGTAACCGATTATACTTACTTGATTAACAAACCCGATGCTATCCATGAAAAGCAAACGGAGGCTTTAGGAAAAGTACTCATTGAATTTCCCTATTTTCAAAGTGCCAGAGCAATTCAATTAAAAGGACTTTACAATCAAAATAGTTTTAAATACAATGCTGCTTTAAAGATAACAGCAGCCTATTCAACGGACAGATCGGTTTTATTTGATTTCATCACATCAGACACGTTTACCTCTATTCATAAAAGTCTATATGATAGAAAAGCACTCGAAATTCTAGATATTCAAGTTATCGATAGTGAGATTATTATTTCTGAAGAAAAACCAGAGCTTAAAATAAACAAATTAGAACAATCAATTCTGACTTCAATAAAGGAAGCATCTCCAATTGAAAAAGAGAACAATTCAATAGCAATCGAAGAAAAATTAGCTATTGGTACACCGTTGGATTTCTCCAAAAAAGAACAACATTCCTTTCAAGAATGGCTTCAGCTTTCGCGTACTGAACCAATCAAAAGAGAAAGTGAGCAACCAATACATCAAGCTGCACCAATAATAGATGCAGACAAAAGAAAAAAAACAGAATTAATTGATAAGTTTATAGAAACGAGTCCGAAGATTTCTCCATTAAAACATGGCGTACCTTCCACTGTTGCTTTTGACTTAAATGCAGCTGACAATTCCTTCTTGATGACTGAGACTTTAGCCCGTGTTTATTTGGAACAAAAAAAATATCAAAAAGCGATTCAAGCTTATGAAATATTAATTTTGAAATATCCAGAAAAAAGTAGTTTCTTTGCAGACCGCATATCGGATATTAAGATTTTACAACATAATAATAATTAAACAATGAGCACATTTTCAATTTTTTTAGTTTTAATAACTATAGTTTGTTTTCTTTTAATCGTAGTTATCATGGTTCAAAATCCTAAAGGTGGCGGATTATCCTCTACAATAGGTGGTTCTCAAATGTTAGGTGGAGTTCAAAAAACCACTGATTTTTTAGATAAAAGCACTTGGACATTAGCAACTATCCTAATTGTACTTATATTATTTTCAAGCTTAAGCTTTACAGGAACATTAAGTGATACAGATTCTAAAATCATTGAAAACACAGGAAGTACAGCGCCAGCCGCAAACACTCCAGTTGCTCCTGTTCAAAACACACCTGCTGCAACAAATCCAGCAAAATAAATCATTACAACATATTCTAAATGCCAGCCTGTCAAAGCTGGCATTTTTTATAAGAAATTATGTCAGTTTCATTAGGATGGCATAATTTCTGAAATATTTCAGTCGTTAAAATAAATAATATAAAAATATAAAATCATGGCTTTAAACATTAAACCACTTTCAGATAGAGTTCTTATCGAGCCCGTTGCTGCTGAAACAAAAACTGCTTCAGGGATTTTTATTCCGGATACAGCTAAAGAAAAACCACAAAAAGGAACTGTTGTTGCTGTTGGAAACGGAACAAAAGAACATACAATGACTGTAAAAATTGGCGATTCTGTTCTTTATGGAAAATACGCTGGAACTGAGTTAAAACTAGAAGGAAAAGATTATTTGATCATGCGTGAAGACGATATTTTAGCAATTATCTAAATAGTATTAAGTCCTAAGAATTAAGTATCAAGACAACTTGAAACTTTAAACAAATTAAACTTTAAACAAAAAGCAAAGAAATGGCAAAAGATATAAAATTTGATATAGAAGCACGTGACGGATTAAAACGCGGTGTTGATGCATTGGCAAATGCAGTAAAAGTAACTCTTGGGCCAAAAGGTCGTAACGTAATTATTGGAAAAGCTTTTGGTGGACCAAACGTTACTAAAGATGGTGTTACCGTTGCGAAAGAAATTGAATTGAAAGATCCATTGGAAAACATGGGTGCTCAAATGGTAAAAGAAGTTGCCTCTAAAACTAATGATTTAGCTGGAGACGGAACTACAACTGCAACAGTTTTGGCACAAGCCATCGTAAAAGAAGGTTTGAAAAACGTTGCTGCAGGAGCAAATCCTATGGATTTGAAACGTGGAATTGACAAAGCGGTTGAAGCTATTGTGGCTGACTTAGCAAAACAAGCAAAAGTTGTAGGAAGCGATTCTGAAAAAATCAAACAAATTGCTTCGATTTCAGCTAATAATGACGAAGTAATTGGTGAGTTGATCGCTACTGCTTTCGCAAAGGTTGGAAAAGAAGGTGTAATAACTGTTGAAGAAGCTAAAGGAACTGATACTTATGTTGATGTTGTTGAAGGTATGCAATTCGACAGAGGATATCTTTCTCCTTATTTTGTGACTAATTCAGAAAAGATGGAAGTAGAATTGGAAAATCCTTACATTCTTTTATATGACAAAAAAGTTTCTTCTTTAAAAGAATTATTACCCGTTTTAGAACCAGTTGCTCAATCTGGAAAACCATTATTGATTATTGCTGAAGATGTCGATGGCGAAGCATTATCTACATTGGTGGTAAATAAATTACGCGGAGCCTTGAAAATCGCTGCTGTAAAAGCGCCTGGTTTTGGAGATAGAAGAAAAGCTATGTTAGAAGATATCGCTATCTTAACTGGTGGAACTGTAATTTCAGAAGAAAGAGGATATACTTTAGAGAACACAACTATCGAAATGTTAGGAACTGCTAAAAAAGTGACTATCGACAAAGACAATACAACAATTGTAAGTGGTGCTGGTGACGCGGATATGATCAAAAATCGTGTCAACCAAATCAAAGGTCAAATGGAAGCTACCACTTCTGATTATGACAAAGAAAAGTTGCAAGAACGTTTGGCTAAATTAGCTGGTGGAGTTGCTGTACTTTACGTTGGTGCTGCTTCTGAAGTAGAAATGAAAGAGAAAAAAGACAGAGTTGACGATGCACTTCATGCAACTCGCGCTGCAGTTGAAGAAGGAATTGTTGCTGGTGGTGGTGTAGCTTTATTAAGAGCTAAAAATGCACTTAGCGCTATTAAAGCTGATAATGCAGATGAAGCTACAGGGATTCAAATTGTATCTCGTGCCGTAGAATCTCCATTAAGAACTATTGTTGAAAACGCAGGCCTTGAGGGTTCAGTTGTTGTAGCAAAAGTTGCTGAAGGTTCAGGTGACTTTGGGTACAATGCAAAAACTGATGAATATGTTGACATGCTTAAAGCAGGAATTATTGATCCTAAAAAAGTAACGCGTGTAGCTTTAGAAAACGCAGCTTCGGTTGCCGGAATGATATTGACTACTGAATGTGCTTTGATTGATATCAAAGAAGATAATGGTGGAGGAAACCCAATGGGTGGCGGTATGCCAGGAATGATGTAATAGCATCTTCCTTAAAATAAAAAACCGTCTCGATTAATCGAGACGGTTTTTTTATGAGTTGTATTTTTTTCTTATTCTTGAACTTTTGATTTTTTACTGAACTTGTAAATTACTGGAAGAACAGTTATTCCTACTAAAATTAATACAATTAATTCGATGTGTTCTTTTAAATCAATCTGATAATTATCCAGTAAGAAACCATATAAATAATGTCCGGCAAAAATTAATGTGAACGACCAAATAAATGAACTCAGGACATTATAAAACATGAATTTTTGTTTATCCATGGATACTATCCCAGCTACTATAGGTGCAAAGGTTCTGAATATTGGAAGAAAACGGGCAAAAATGATTGCTTTTCCACCGTATTTTTCAAAAAAGTCTTTTGATTGAACCAAGTACTTTTTCTTAAACCAAAAACTATCCTCCTTGTTGTACAAATAGTAACCACTTTTTGAACCAAACCAGTATCCTACTACATTCCCTAAGATTCCTGATAACGCCACAAGGGTTGATAAAAGAACAACATTTATAAAATCGTTATTAATAAATACAATATTCTCTATTAATTCTCGGCTATAGATTCCCGCTAAAAACAAAAGACTATCTCCTGGTAAAAAGAAACCCGCAAAGAGACCTGTTTCTGCAAATACAATAAATAAAACTATATAAATTCCCAGTTTAATTCCATTAATATCAAAATGAATATAAAAAAGCGGGTCAATTAAATTCTTCCAGTCAAAATCGTTCATTCTTAGGTTTTTTATGCTAAAATTATTCGTGCGTGAAAGTACGGATAATAAATCTTAACCACAATTTATGGTTCTATTTTAAAGTTTTATTAACGGTTCATTATGCCTCTTCATTTTGAATATAAATTATACTCCTCTATTTATCAAATACCGTACAAGGATTACAAAATTTTACACTGATTTAACTACTGTGACAATATGTAATTTTATTAAAAAAAAGGTTTACAATTCAAATTCTTGCCCCATCAAAGGAACTTTACAATCAAAATCATATTTTTCATGCACTTTTATACGGAGCTCATCCAAAGGCTCATTTTCACCGTGAACTAAAAAAACTTTTGTAGGTTTGTTTTCCAATTCTGACAACCAATTGAGCAAATCTTTTTGATCCCCATGCGCAGACAAACCTTGTATCTCTAGCACATTTGCTTTTACCGGATAATACTGCCCATGAATTTTAATTTCTGACGCTCCTTCTAACAACTTTCTTCCGCGTGTTCCTTCGGCTTGATACCCTACAATAATCAAAGTAGTTTCCGGAAGACCAATATAATGTTCGAGATAACTCAAAACCCTTCCTCCAGTTACCATTCCGCTGGCTGCTATCACAACTTTAGGTTGGTCATTAAAAATAACTTCCAAGGTTTCCTGATAATCTGAAACCAATGAAAACATTTCACTCATTTTGGCACATTCTTCCAAGGACAACTTATGCCACTTCTGGTTATTAGAAAAAATATTCAGTGCATTAATTCCCATTGGTGTATCGATAATGTATGGAATATGAGGGATTTTATCTTCTTTTCTGAGTTGCCACAATAGATACATGATGGTTTGCGCACGCTCAACGGCAAAACTCGGAATAATAATAGTTCCACCTTTATTCACGGTATTATTGATATACATTTCCAACTCTAATTTGGTATCCGTTTTAGGATGGATCCGATTTCCATAGGTACTTTCGAGAAAAACATAATCGGCTTTTTTGGGTTTGGTCGGCGGATACATCAACACATCATCATCCCGACCAATATCTCCCGAGAAAACTAAGGTCTTATTTTCAAGGGTTAAAGCAATACTGCATGCGCCCAGAATATGTCCCGCATTGGTATAAACAGCTTCGATTTGAGCATCTAAAGCAACAGCCTCATTAGTTTCAATTACTCTAAATAGCGGAAAAACTTTCTCAGCTTGATCCACCGTGTACAGCGGCTCGGCTATTTCATGTTTCGAATATTTCCCTTCATTGGCATTTTTAGCCTCTTCTTCCTGAATTTTAGCACTATCTAAAAGAATTAGTTTGGTAATATCTTTTGTGGGCCTGGTACAATAGATTTTTCCAGAAAATCCTTGATTGACTAGTCTTGGCAACCAGCCACAATGATCTAGATGACCGTGAGTCAGCAAAACAAAGTCTATTGTGGATGCCAAAACAGGCAGAGGCTCCCAGTTAAGTTCCCGCAAAGGTTTTAATCCTTGAAATAATCCGCAATCAATCAAAATACGGATTCCATTACTTTCAATTAATGTTTTAGAACCGGTCACAGTTCCCGCACCACCTATAAATTTAACTTTCATGGGATTTGATTTTTAAAATTAAACTGACAGTTCAAACTTACTTCTTAAAAATACCTACATAATTCTGATGCCTCTTTCAGCACATTTTTCATCCGATTTTCACTTAATCCAATCCTATTGAGACAATCTGAATTGTTAATTATCTCCTTTACTAAAATGACATCTAAAATTAGTAACTTATCTTTTTCAGCGAGAGACAAAGTCGTCAAACAGGTGACTGGATAAAGAGAATTAGTATCATTTTTGGTTTTCAAATTATTTTCCGCTGGATAGTCCCAGCTCAGCAAACTCAATTCAGAACATTTAGAAAATGTAATTGCATCTGCAGTAAAACGGTTATTAGTAACAATCCAGCATTTAGAGACGATGTCTTTTTGGTCAAAAATAGGATGCTTCTTTTCTTTTATATCATTAAAACGAGACAAAATATACATTGGAACTTTCACATCAGAAGCTACATCTCTACCGGCATGATACTTACATTCGACCATGGCGATAGTTTCATTTTTTTTGACCAAAACATCTATTTCATGTGAAACACATTTTCCTTGCAAAGTCAAATTGGTAATCGTTTTATAGTTTTCCGCAACAAAAAGACGGGCTATATATTTCTCGAAAAAGAAACCTGCAGGACCTAAAAGCCGAATTGCTTCTCTTAAATTATATCGTGCTGCATGAGAATTAGCACTTTTTTTCAACAGCGAAAAAGCCATTTTATAAATTTCTTTCGTAGAAATACCTTCATACATTTGCTTTTTTATAGCATTCAGTATGGCATCAACCACAACAGTACTTGCACCCGATTTTAAAAGAGATTTTTTGAGTTTATCTGAGTTAAATTCCACAATATCTCCAGAATGTTTGATGATTTTCATATTCGTATTGTTTTGATAAACAAACCCTTAAATCACCATTAAAGGTACGGAAAAAAGACTACTTATTTTGTTTTTGATAATAAAATCCAGGAACAAATAACAGTACAAAAATAGGCTGGATTAAAAACCTACGAACATAAAATAGAATCCAATTACTATTTTCATTTGCGTAGTAAACAATGTAGAAAAAAGCAGCCATTAGAATCATGAAGAAAAAGTAATACAGTGCAAAAGCAAATTTTACCATTGTCACATCTTTGAAGAGGACATAGATAATACCCAACGAAATAGCTGTATTTAATGTATATCGAAAAAATAATCCTAAAAATAATTGAGTTGAATTAAAACTCGGCAATCTTAATTTGGTAAAATCCTTTTTAAAAAAATCTAAAAAAGGATCATAAAATAACTCATTTTCAAACGCACGAACAAGCACTAACAATGCCACCAAAAAAAGGAATTGCAGGACTCGAATTTTGTTATTTAATATCTTTTGAAGCATATCTAGAAAAATTACGGACCCAAATTAACCACAAAATAAAAATTACCCCATAAATATACAAAGGAAAAAGGACACCGTGTAGAAATGGTTCTTGTTTTGGAAAATAAAAAATAAGTGCACTCAAAGCTGCAATTCTCAAAACATTCAATACGTAAATAAGTAGGCTTCCACCAAAGATAAATAGCAATGTTGTTTTTAGTTTCCCTGAAAAAGCTACCACAAATGAAATGAACAAAATAATCACACTAATTGCATTACAACCTTCGACAATTCGCGCAACATATTTATCATTGTAAAACAGCTTGACATAAGGTTGAATCTCACTTTTTTCAATGTACGATTGATCATTAAATAGTTGAATGACTTGTTTTGTATCATCACTCACCATTACAGTAATAGAATCCATTTCATTTTCTTCAAAACTATTAAGATATTCCTGATACAGAAAAGTCAGTAGTATATATGTCAAAAAAAAAGTGCCCAGAAAAAGCAAAAAAGGTCTGTAGAGAATAAAATATTTTTTCAAAATCTATTTTTTTAACAAATTTATGTAATTTTTGAAACTGGCTTTAAATACTTTTGCATAAATAAAAATAAAAAACATGACATTTCAAGAATTACAACCAAAAGTAACCGAAATCACATCAAATACAACGCAATCCAGAGACGAAAAACTACTATCTATTTGTCAATTGCTAAGCGACTCCATTTCCTATTACAATTGGGTTGGATTTTATTTTGCGAATCACGAATCAAAAACATTGCACTTAGGCCCTTATGTAGGGGCTGAAACCGATCATACTGTAATCCCTTTCGGAAAAGGAATTTGCGGACAAGTAGCAGTTTCTAACGAAAACTTTGTAGTTCCTGACGTTTCAGCGCAGGATAATTATATTGCCTGCAGTTTTACAGTAAAATCAGAAATTGTAGTACCGCTTTTTGTAAACGGAGAAAACATAGGTCAAATTGATATTGACAGTCATGTAATAGATCCTTTCACTGGAGAGGATGAAAAATTCTTGGAGTTTGTAAATGAGGAAATTGCGAAGTTATATTAAGATTTAAAACAATGCATCACTGGCAATTCATAAATGCTTCGTCAATTCACAAATAAAGAAAGGTTTATTTTGTTCGTGTCATAATTATTTTTTACTTTTGCACCCGTCATATAATAGATGTATGACATACATAAAAATCATTAAACAAATATTGGAATGTATTTAACTAAAGAGATTAAAGAAGAAATCTTCGCTCAACACGGAGAAAAAACAAACACAGGAAAAGCTGAAGCGCAGATTGCTTTATTCACTTTCAGAATTAGCCACTTGACTGAGCACTTGAAAAAAAATCGTCATGATTATAATACAGAGCGTTCATTAGTATTGCTTGTAGGTAAAAGAAGATCTTTGTTGGATTATTTGAAGAAAACAGAAATTAACAGATACCGTGAAATTATCAAAGTATTGAATATCCGAAAATAATCAATATAAAAGAGGTGCGAAAGTGCCTCTTTTTTTATTTTACAATTTAAAGTCTAAAGATTTTATTTTGGTCCTGACACAAAAGGGATTAGAATCAAGACTAAACCATAAGAACATACTAATTAGTATGGACGAATAAAAAAAGTTTGTTTTTCATTGGGTTTTAGGCATTAACTACGCAAAACAACAACTACAACACAACTAGAACCCATGTTTAACTAATAAATTAAATTTATGATTCCACAATTATTTGTAGAAAGTATCGATTTAGGTGATGGCAGAAACATCACAATCGAGACAGGTCGTTTAGCGAAACAAGCGGATGGATCTGTAGTAGTCAGAATAGGTAAAACTGTTATTTTAGGAACAGTTGTATCTTCAAGAAAAGCAAGTCCAGGTATCGACTTTTTACCACTTACGGTAGATTATCGTGAAAAATTTGCTGCAGCAGGACGTTTTCCTGGTGGTTTCTTCAAAAGAGAAGCGCGTCCAAGTGACAACGAAGTGCTAACAATGCGTTTAGTAGACCGTGTATTGCGTCCACTTTTCCCAGATGATTACCACGCAGAAGTGCAGGTAATGATTCAATTAATGTCTTATGATGAAGATGTAATGCCAGATGCACTAGCAGGTTTAGCCGCTTCTGCAGCATTAGCTTTGTCTGACATTCCTTTCGAAACTTTAATTTCTGAAGCTAGAGTCGGAAGAATTGATGGCAAATTCATCATCAACCCAAGTCGCGCACAATTAGCATTATCTGATATTGATATGATGATTGGAGCCTCAATGGATTCTATCGCAATGGTAGAAGGTGAAATGAAAGAAATTTCAGAAGCAGAAATGTTAGAAGCAATTAAATTTGCTCACGAACACATCAAAAATCAAATTGCTGCTCAACTGCGTTTGCAAGCTGCTTTTGGAAAAAAAGAAGTTCGTACCTATGAAGGCGAAAGAGAAGATGAGACTATTTACGCAAAAGTAAAAGATGCAGCTTACGATAAAATTTATGCTATTGCAAGCAAAGGTTCTTCAAAACAAGAACGTACAGCTTCATTTGCAGAAGTAAAAGAAGAAGTAAAAGCTTTATTTACAGAAGAAGAATTAGCTGCAAATGGTGATTTAGTTTCTAAATATTTTTACAAAACTAACAAAGAAGCGGTTCGTAACGTAACCCTAGATTTAGGAACACGTCTAGACGGAAGAAAAACTACCGAAATCAGATCAATCTGGAGTGAAGTAGATTATTTACCATCGGTTCACGGATCAGCATTGTTTACACGTGGAGAAACACAAGCATTGGCTACAGCAACTTTGGGAACATCCAGAGAAGCAAACCAAATTGACTCTCCATCAGAACAAGGTGAAGAAAAATTCTACTTACATTATAACTTCCCTCCTTTCTCAACTGGTGAAGCTCGTCCTTTAAGAGGAACTTCAAGAAGAGAAGTAGGTCACGGAAACTTGGCTCAAAGAGCATTAAAAAACATGATTCCTGCTGATTGTCCTTATACAATTCGTGTAGTATCTGAAGTTTTAGAATCAAATGGTTCATCTTCTATGGCTACCGTTTGTGCTGGAACATTAGCGCTTATGGACGCTGGTATCCAAATGATTCGTCCAGTTTCAGGAATTGCAATGGGATTAATTACTGATGGAGACCGTTTTGCTGTATTGTCTGATATTCTTGGTGATGAAGATCACTTAGGAGATATGGATTTCAAGGTAACTGGAACTTCTGTAGGAATTACAGCTTGTCAAATGGACATCAAGATTGACGGATTAAAATATGAGATTATGGAAGCAGCATTAGCGCAAGCTCGTGACGGTCGTTTGCATATTCTTGGAAAATTAATCGAAACTTTAGCAGCTCCAAAAGAAGATGTAAAAGCTTACGCTCCAAAAATCATTACAAGAAGAATTCCTAATGCGTTTATTGGAGCATTGATCGGACCTGGTGGAAAAGTGATTCAAGAATTACAAAAAACTACAGGAACTACAATTGTTATCAATGAAGATCCAACTACTGAAGAAGGAGTTATTGAAATTTTAGGAACAGATCCTGCTGGAATAGAAGCCGTATTAGCTAAAATTAAATCAATCACTTTCAAGCCTCAAATGAATGAGTCTTATGAAGTAAAAGTAATCAAAATGCTAGATTTTGGTGCAGTTGTAGAATATACAGCAGCTCCAGGAAACGAAGTTTTATTACACGTTTCTGAATTGGCTTGGGAACGCACTGAAAATGTTTCTGATGTAGTAAAAATGGGTGATGTATTCGAAGTAAAATACTTAGGATTAGATCCAAAAACTAGAAAGGAAAAAGTGTCACGAAAAGCACTTCTGCCAAGACCTCCGCGTGAGGAAAGAAAAGAGTAATCAGATCTTAAGTTTACTAAAGGTTTATTTATAGGAAATCCCGTTTCATGAATTTGGAACGGGATTTTTGTTTTGATTTATTTTATTTTAAAAACAATTGTAACTTTTCAGAAACTCCATACGTATAATCATTTGTACACTTAAAAAATTGAGGAGACAAAAAACATGAGACAACTTAAAATCACCAAGCAGGTTACGAATCGTGAAACTGCATCATTAGACAAATATTTACAAGAAATTGGAAAAGTTGACCTTATTACCGCTGACGAAGAGGTAGAATTAGCACAGAAGATTAAAGCTGGCGACCAGAAAGCATTAGAGAAATTGACAAAAGCTAATTTACGTTTCGTCGTTTCGGTAGCAAAACAATACCAAAATCAAGGACTTACACTTCCTGATTTAATTAACGAAGGAAATTTAGGATTAATAAAAGCAGCACAACGTTTTGATGAAACTCGTGGTTTCAAATTCATTTCATATGCCGTTTGGTGGATCCGTCAATCGATTCTTCAAGCATTGGCAGAACAATCTCGTATCGTTCGTTTACCGTTGAACAAAATTGGTTCTATCAATAAAATCAACAAAATGTACGCTTTATTAGAGCAATCTAACGAGCGTCCACCATCTGCTGAGGAAATTGCAAAAGAATTGGACATGACTGTAAATGACGTAAAAGAGAGCATGAAAAACTCTGGACGTCACCTATCAATGGATGCGCCTCTTGTAGAGGGAGAAGATTCTAATCTTTATGACGTTTTACGTTCAGGTGAATCACCAAATCCAGACAGAGAATTAATCCACGAATCATTGCGTACTGAAATCGAGCGTTCATTAGAAACATTGACTCCAAGAGAGGCTGATGTGGTTCGTTTGTATTTTGGTCTTGGAGATCAACATCCAATGACGTTGGAGGAAATTGGAGAAACTTTCGACTTAACTCGTGAGCGTGTGCGTCAAATCAAGGAAAAAGCAATCCGCAGATTAAAACACACTTCAAGAAGTAAAATACTAAAAACCTATTTAGGATAATACAGTCAAATGCTAAAAGTCAAAAATCATATCGTCCAACAACAGTATGATTTTTGACTTTCGGCTTTCGACTAATAAGTAACGACGGTCTGATTAACTGTTCGTTTTTTGATTGATGATTGAAACTCCGGCTGATTACCGGAGTTTTGCTTTCTTCAGCAAAACTCCGGTCAGTTCGAGCTTCGCTCTCGGGTATCCGGAGTTTTGCTTTTTAATCTGAATTCTTCTCACTTTTCACTTTTCACTTTTCACTTTTCACTTTTCACTTTTCACTTTTCACTTTTCACTTTTCACTTTTCACTTTTCACTTTTCACTTTTCACTTTTCACTTTTCACTTTTCACTTTTCACTTTTCACTTTTCACTTTTCACTTTTCACTTTTCACTAATATGGCGTAACCCTCCGTAAAAACTTCGGGTCAAGCTTTCGGCTTTATCTCTCCGTTACACTGCGAGGATACCGCCTCGATCCCTTACGCGACGTACAGACAATTTGCAAGATGACCCTTCACTATAAAAACTTTCTCCAATTGCTGCAAAAAAACTACTTTTGCACAAACAACACAAACTGTAAAGATTCACTGCAGTGCATCTCTACATAACAACTACACAATGAAGAATACACTTATTGCACCATCTGTGCTTGCTGCCGATTTTGGAAATCTACAACGCGACATCGAAATGATTAACAACAGTGAAGCCGATTGGTTTCATATTGATATCATGGATGGCGTTTTTGTTCCAAATATTTCTTATGGAATGCCCGTTTTGGAAGCAATCAACCGCCATGCAAAAAAAACAATTGACGTTCACTTGATGATTGTAGATCCAGACCGTTACATTAAAACTTTTGCCGAGTTAGGCGCAAACATCCTAAGTGTACATTATGAAGCTTGTACGCACCTTCACAGAACGTTACAAGCAATCAAAGCCGAAGGAATGAAAGCTGGAGTTGCCATCAACCCACACACTAATATTGACTTACTGGAAGACGTAATCAATGACATTGATTTAGTTTGTATCATGAGTGTGAATCCTGGTTTTGGAGGACAATCTTTTATAGAAAACACTTATGCAAAAGTTAAAAAGTTAAAAGATTTAATCAATAGAAAAGGGGCGACAACACTTATTGAAGTTGATGGTGGCGTTACTAATAAAAATGCAAAACAACTTGTTGAAGCCGGAGCTGATGTTCTGGTGGCCGGAAGTTTTGTTTTTAAAGCGGAAAATCCAACAGCAACTATTGCCGACTTGAAGAAATCAACAACCATATAAAAGCAAAAAAGTCCCTTAATTGGGACTTTTTTCATTTAGTCTTCTGTAAATTTTATTTTATAAAATCATCATGAATTTTTTAATATCCTTTTCACTAATCTTAGGATTAGCACCCTCTTGTCCAGCTACTAAAGCGCCTATTGCACAAGCATAATTCAACGCTTTTTGAGGTGATTTTCCTCTTAATAATCGTACTATTAATGAAGCTAAAAAAGAATCCCCAGCACCAACGGTGTCTACTACTTTTATAAAATAACCACTATTATAATAAAATTTATCATTACAGTATAAAACAGCACCAAATTCTCCCTTAGTTACACAAACCTGTTTTGTATTTGTTTTCTCAGCAATGAATTTAATATTTTGTTCAAATGAGTTATATGGGGACCCCAATTCTCTACTTATTTCGCGTAATTCTTCATCATTCAACTTAATAAAATCAGCTTTTTGCATCAGCTTATTCAAAACCTCTATTGTATAATATGGAGCTCTTAGATTGGCATCAAAAACTTTATATTTTGCTTTGTCTAAAAGGTCATACAAAGTAGATCTGGAAACTTCATCACGACATATTAAACTCCCGAAAACAAAAACATCTGATTCCGAAACTTTTTCATCCATTTCATCTGTTCGTGTAATTTTGTCCCAGGAAGATGGATAATGAATATCATAAGAGGCATTCCCCTTTTCATTAATCATCACATTAACAACTCCAGTTTTATATTCTTCCCCTACTTGTATAAAATCTGAACTGACATCCAGATTATTAACAAAGGATATAATTTTACCACCATCTTCATCATTACCCACTCGACTTATAATAGTCGAATTAACTCCTAAAGACTTCATTCTAAGAGCAACATTAAGCGGAGCACCTCCAATTTTTTTATGAGAAGGAAAAACATCCCATAAAACTTCCCCAAAAGTTACAATACTTAAAGTATATTTTTTTTTCATATTTTTTAGAATTAAGAGCTGGTAAAAAAATTTACAAGCTCATCTTATTTATATTTTTATTTATATCTAGCTCCACTAATTTTTCTCATAACTCTATGTATAGAAATGAAAAACGTAAAAAACCTTCTATAAAAGTCAATAATAATATTTATTTGATAAAAATTAAATTATTTTACTTCGTTAATCTCCAAAACTACACTTGTTCTTTTCAAATTAACATTAGGATTGATTCCTGCTTTCATTAAAAAATCTCCTGTATAAACTTTATCGGAAGCAATTGATGAAGTTTCACCTGGATACAAATTAATTTCTTTTACGGTGTACTTTTTCTTTGGATTTAATCCATTTAACACCACTGGACGTTTCGTTGCTGTTATATTAAACCTATTATTTACAAGGTAGTTAAAAACAATCGCTTTGCTTTTGTCTGGATTTACATACATTAAAGCAGCAATATCATTTTCATGTGGATTGACCAAACGATACATATCGCCATGCCATACTATATCTTTGAAAGAATTGTAATTTGTTATTGCTTGTTTGCAGAATAATTTGTCCTCCGCATTTAATTTGCTCGCTACAATATCAAAACCCAATTTTCCCATACTGGCGACATCAACCCTAAATTTCAGCGGTTGTTTTCCCCAATCGGTAACGTGGTTATCTGTAGCTATGGATGGAAAGAAATAGGAGTAATCCCATTGGACAAAAATTCTTTCTAAAGGTTCCGTGTCATCCGTTGGCCAAAATTCCGTGAAATATTTTAGTAATTCGTAATCACCACGGCCGCCACCTCCGGAACATAACATCATTGGGACTTTTGGATATTTTGCTCGAATTCGCTGGAGCACTTTGTACAATCCCTCCGTATAGTCTACATACAAATTAGATTGTGGCAATCCTTTTTTGTTGAGATAAGCAGAATAAGCGTTATAAATTACCGCATTACAATCCCATTTAATAAATGCCAATTCTGGATTTTTCACGAACAGATTATCCACAATTCCAAAAACAAAATCCTGCACTTCAGGATTGGACAAGTCCAACACCATTTGATTTCTATAATAAATTTCAGGTCTTTGCGGTTGTTTTATAACCCAATCAGGATGCTTTTCATAGAGCTCGCTTTTTGGGTTTACCATTTCAGGTTCAATCCAAATACCGAATTTTATCCCTTCTTTTTGGGCTTCTTTTACCAAATAACCTAAGCCGCTGGGCAATTTCTTTTTATTTTCCTGCCAGTCGCCAAGACCTGCATCATCATTATTTCTTGGATATTTGTTGCCAAACCAGCCATCGTCCAATAAAAACAAATCGACACCCAAATCTTTTGCGTCTTTAAACAAGCCTGTTATTTTATTTTCATCAAAATCAAAATAGGTAGCTTCCCAATTGTTTAGCAATGTGAGTCGTTCGCCTTGTCCGTCAAGAAGTCTGTATTTTCTTGCCCAATCGTGTAGGTTTCTGCTGGCTTCGCCTGTACCATTATTGGATAAAGCATAAATTAAAGATGGTGTTTTAAAGATTTCGTTTGGCGGCAGGGAATATTCCGAAGCAAATGGATTAATCCCTGCGATGAGTCGAAGGTTTTTATGAGAGTCGATTTCAAAATCAAGCTTGAAATTGCTACTCCAAGCTAATTGGCCAAGCATAACAGTTCCTTCATTTTCTGAGGCGGGCTTTCCAAAAGACACCATAAAATTAGGTGTTTGCAAAAGCATTGCTCGTGTTCCTAATTTAGAGTCTATTGTCCTAATCCCTTGCAAAAGTTTGGTTTCTATAGGCTGCATTTCTTTTAAATATTCTCCTTGAAAACTCGTGAGATAGAAATCTTTCCCTGCAAAATATAAATTAGCCGAAGCATATTTTTGTAACAACACTGGTTTTTTCTCCTTATGTTTTATTTCGGTCCATTGTTCTATTACATTTTCTTTTGTCCAAACTTTATAAAATAAAGTAACCTCAAACGGGTAAACAGGATCTTTTAAAAGAATGCTTGTAATAGAAGTATTGCTATCAATTATTTCTTTTTTATGACTGACATACTTCAGTTCCAAAGAAGGATTTCCATCTGCGTGTTTGACTTGAATCGCAGGTTCTGACAGATTCCAAGTTCCCGCAGGCGTATAGGATGAATTATAAATCCCCGCGTTAGATTCATCATAATTATAGTTAGCAGACACCTTGGCATATTCACTTTCGTTTTCAAGGGGTTTGCCAAAATAAATGGTTCGTAATCTATTATTGCTATCTGTTTGCATTAATACTACAGTGTTTGCTGTATTAATGGGAATCGTTACTGTTTGTCCTGATAAATGAGACACCATCATAATACAACTCCATAAATATATTAGCTTTTTTTTCGTTAAGGATATTCGTTTTTCTTTCATAATTCTTGTTTTCTATTCTATTTTTATACTAAATAAGTAAGAGAGCTTTGATATAAAAAAGTTAAAGGCAAGTAAAATACTTGCCTCCAACCGAATTTACTAATCATAACCAAACCATTGTAAACTCTTTTTTTTAATACCCAGGATTTTGTTTGTATAATCCTCCTGTAAAATCAATCTCTCTTTGAGGTATCGGATAATATTCATCTCTACCTGCTGTAAATCTGGCATTTGAAAGGAAATCTCTTTTTGTTTTTTCGACAGTTAGATAGGCATTCAAAACTTGCTCAGCTTTACCCCATCTTACCAGGTCATAAAATCGAGGACCTTCCATACCAAACTCCAAACGTCTTTCGAACATAAGTGCTTTGAAAGCATAATCTTTAGATGGAAAAGAAGCGTAAGGCTGAACTTTATAAACATTTGAAGCTCCTGCTGCTAAGGTCATTGCAGTACTGGCTGCAGCTCTTGCTCTTATTTGATTAATTATTGGCAATGCTTCTGCAAATCTGTTTAATTGAATTAATGCCTCCGCTTTGAATAGCAAAACATCTGCATATCTAATAAAATCAACATTTTTAGAAGTACCAATGAATGGACCGTTTTTCACATAACAAGAACAGTCTGGTGATTGTTGCTCTTTCATATTCCCAAAGTATCCATAAACACCTGGATCTCTTGCCCAACTCAAATTGTAAATCATGTCTCCGGAACTTTTCAAAGTATTTTTATACTTAAAAGGTCTTCCTGGAACTCCTACAGTGTGGTCAATTCTTGGATCAAGTGTAACTCCGGCAGCTAATGGAGCAACACCATTAGTAATTGTATTAAAAATATCAGAATTATTGAAAGTATCTAATAATGGTAATCCATTGGCATCCGTTCTAAATGCATTCACCATATTTTGGCTTGCCATATGAAAACCGCAACAACCGTAAAGCGGTGTTCCATGAGGAGAATTCAATCCTGTAACAAAACTTACTCGTCCAGTATTTGTACCGTCATTAATAGAAAACTGAACGGCCCAGATTGATTCGGCGCCATTATCACGTCCATCCAAGAAATCAAATCCATAATCTGACTCTAAAGCACCTGTCACCTGATCCGCATAATCTATTACTTTTTGTAATTTTGCTGCATCTATATTTGTAACTTGGTGTGTCTCGTTTTGCTTATAAGCCTGATATAAATTTAATTTGGCAAGATAAGCAGCGGCAGCATTTTTATCGGCTCTACCAACCTGATCTTGACTTTGTTGTAAATTATCAAATGCAAATTGAAAATCTCCAGCAATTTTGTCCCATAAAGCATCACTTGACAAATCATTTGACGTTTTTAATATAGCTTCTTGACTAAGTTCTTCAGTGATATAAGGAACTTTATTAAACAACAATTTAAGCATAAAATGAGAATGGGCTCTTAAAAAACGCAATTCGGCTTGTCTCACTTTTTTTAGTGGATAATCCGCATCGGGAATCGTGTTGATTACCGATAAAGCAAAATTAGCTCTGGAGATTGCTTTGTAATGATTTGTCCATGTTCTTGGCAACATCCAGTCTCCATAATCTGCAATAGTTGTATTGTATTGTTCGTAAGTGTCAATCACATCAACATCACCACGACCACCTCCGCCTTTGTAGGCATCATCGGAACGTACACTTCCATATACCCATTGGTTTGTTATACCACCAACCATTTCATCATTTCCAATTGCGGCATAAGCTGCAGTAACAAGAGCATCTGCATTTGTGGCTGTTGCCACACTTTCAGCAGTCAAAACTCCAGTTGGTTCATAATCTAAAAAATCTGAGCTACACGATGCCAAAAAAAGGATTGACAAGAAGCTGATAGCTATTTTATTATATTTTTTCATAATTGTTGATTAAAAATTAAAGTTAAAACCTAATGATAATGTCGTAGGTACTGGTATTCTGTTAACATCTGTTCGTTCTGGATCGGAACCTATATATCCTTTTGGTGTAATCCAAAATAAATTTTCTCCCTGTGCATATATTCTGCAGCTAGTAATGAATCCCGATTTTTTCAACAACTCATCTGATAATGAATATCCAATTTGCATGTTTCTAACTTTGAAATAGGAATTATTTCTAAAAAAATAATCAGAAATTCTATTATCATTATTTGCCAATGAAAGAGAAGGTATGTCCGTATTAGTATTAGTAGGAGTCCAAGCATTCAAAGTTCCTGGGCCAGCATTTTCTCTACCTTGAACGAAGTTATTCCAATAAATGTATGGATCCTGTCCAATTCTTCCAGAAACTCCAGAACCAAAAATAGAGAAATCAATATTTTTATATCCTAAGCTAATGTTGATACCGTATTCAAATTTTGGAAGAGTACTTCCGATGAAAGTTCTATCGTCAGAATTAATTACCCCATCAGCATTTATATCTACATATTTAATACCTCCTAAACGCGATGCAATTTGTGTGGCGTGCGAATCAATATCTTGTTGACTTTGAAACAAACCATCAGTTTTATAACCAAAAATTTCAAATTGTGAATGACCAATTATCGAATTAGCTGCTGTTCCCGGATATGCGGCTCTAACTTCTTCTGGCAAATCGGTAATTTTATTCTTAGTTGAACTGAAAGTTAGTAGCAATATTAAAATACAATCCATAAGATAATGTTTCTGCATATCCTACAGTGAACTCCCAACCTTTATTTGAAGTGGTCGCTCCGTTTACAAATCGTTGTTGACCTTCTCCAACTGCTGAAGCTACTGGAGGAACAATCAAGATTCCTTGGGTATTTCTTGAGAAATAATCAAATGAACCTGAAAGTTTATTGCGAAAAAAACCAAAATCAAGACCTATGTTAACCTCTTTTGTAGTCTCCCATTTTAATCCTGAATTTGCGGATTGTATGGATACAAATCCTGAAGGCAAGTTTCCGGTATTAGCTCCATTTAAATCATAAGCGGTTCCAACATTATAATAAATATTGAAAAAATCAGGTACAAATACATTTTGGTTCGGTCCGTATCTCGCTTCATATAAGCCAAAACGAGCATTATCCCCAATAGATTGATTTCCTACTTCGCCATAACCAGCGCGTAATTTCAGGTTAGAAACTGCTGTAACATTTTTAAGAAATTCTTCATTATTGATTCTCCATCCTGCGGTAACAGCCGGAAAAATACCATATCTATTATCTTCCCCAAATCTTGATGATCCATCTCTACGAATAGTGAAAGAAGCTAAATAACGGTCAGAAAAGGCATAATTAAATTTACCGAATTGTGATAATAATCTGCTTCCTGTTGAAGTACCGTTAGTCGTTCTAGATCCAGTTGCAGCAGCTAGCGTAAAATAAGATTCTGATTCCACAGCAAAACCTTCCGCACGTCCTAACAACGAATTGAGGTCGTTTTTAGTTGATTCTGTTCCAATAAGGAAACCAAATTTATGATCAGAAATTTTCAAATCATAATTCAACGTATTTGAAATGGTTAAGCTTGAATATTTATTTGTATTCAAGGTCAAGCTATTTACACTCCTAGTAATAAATCCATTATTAACAGTAGGCTCAATATCTTTATTACTAAAATCGTTGTAATCAATACCTACACTGTTTCTAAAAGTAAGTCCTTTTACTATGTCAATTTCAGTAAAAACATTACCATATAAAGACATATTTCTAGTATTATCCCATCTGTTTAAATATTGCATTAGTAACGGATTATTTCTATCTGAATAGCCAGAACCCAATGGTCCACCATACTCACCAGTACTAGTAAAAACAGGTATTGTTGGAGCTAAAGATATTCCTAAACTTGGAGTTGGTGTATTCCCTACATCTTTGGCAGCAGCCGTTTGATTGGATTGTGTAAATTGAGAATTGATTCCAAATCTAACTTTGTCATTAAAAAGCTTGAAATTGGCGTTTAATCTAGTAGAAAAACGATCATAATTAGTATATTTAAGCATGCCCGAATTGTCTAAATATCCTATATTAAGCATTGCATCTGCTTTGTCAGATCCTCCGGCTATGGATAAATCATTGTTAATAAGAAGGCCTGTTTGATACAAAGTATCTTGCCAATCCGTATTTCCTGCCGGAACATTGTTGTTACCTCCTACAAAAGGTTTAACACTTACGCTATTTAAAACTGGATTACTAAAATCATTGTTCCAATCAAAATTATAGATTTCTCCATATCCACCAGATGGACTTGCTCCATCGTTAACAGAGGCTTGCCATAGAACTTTACCTCTGTCTAAAGCATTGAGCATTTCGTATCGTTGTTTTTTCTCCGATAGAACAGAAACACTTGTGCCAAATGTCACTTTTGTAATACCACCCTTAGCTGCATTTTTTGTGGTTACAATGATTACCCCATTGGCGGCTCTTGATCCATAAATAGAAGAAGCCGAAGCATCTTTTAATACTTGAATCGATGCAATAGCACTTGGATTCAAACTCGCAAATACCTCTGACCGCACAGTTGGCACTCCATCGATAACATACAAAGGATCTGTATTCCCTAATGTACTGACCCCTCTAATTAAAATTCGACTGCTTGCTCCACTAGGATCTCCAGATTTTTCGACTGCTAAACCAGCAACCCTTCCTTGCAAAGCTTGCATAGCATTCCCAGAACTCATACTTTGACCTTCGATTGGTTTCAAATCGACAACGGTTATTGCTCCGGTTACATCGACTTTTCTTTCTCTAGCATACCCTGTTACAACAATCTCTTGTAGTTTTAGGGATTCTGCTTTCAAAGCAATATTTAAAATAGTTTGCCCATTAAGTTTTACTGACTGCGATTCATATCCTGTAAAACTAAATATTAAAGTAGCGTTTTTATCTACATTATTGATTGTAAACTGACCATCTAGATCCGTTGAAGTTCCATTATTTGTCCCAGACACCAGTACTGATGCACCAGGAAGAGACATTCCGTCTTCGGAAGAAGTTACCACTCCTTTGATTCCTATATTTTGGGCCGCTACAGAAAAAAAGGACCCCATTAGGATTAGGTAAAGAATAATTTTGTGTTTCATAATTTAGGTTAATTTAGTTAATATTTATTTGGTTAATTGTTAAATTCTCAATCGTGAAATTGAAATTTGCTTTAGATACTGAAAAATATTCCATTGGTTTATCTGGAAAAAATATTTCAGTCATAACTGTTTTTCCATTGTTATAAAAAATTTCTATTGATGTTTTATCAACAATTATTCTTACATCCATTTTATCAAAGTCACCCTTAAAAGGAGCCTTTGAAATATTTTTTGCAAAAAGATCAGAGAAAGTTATTTTTCTAGATTTTGATCTATCGATAAAAAAGTAATTCTCCTTTTTATTGATTCCAAATTGAATTGTATTCTTAGCATCATTTGACAACGAAAAGGTGTAAACATCCTTTTTAAGATTCTTTAAAGAAAAGTGGATATCTAATTTTGATAAATCGACTACTGTCTTATCTACCAAAACTGTTTCTTTATCTATTTTAAGAGATTCCTTTTTAATAGTTTTAGAAATATAATTTTGCAATTCTCTTACGGGTTTAGAAGAAACAATATAGTGACCGCCATCTTTAACAAGTGCTAATTCTCTAGGTATAGTCATACTGCTTCTCCATGTTTCAGTTGGTACTTTTTGTGCATAATCCCAATTTGACATCCAACCTATAAACAATTTTCTACCATCAACCTCAGAAATATTAGCCCAGGTAACACCTGCATAATTATCTCTCCCGTAGTCAATCCAAAGCCCTTTTTGTTGTTTTACATCTTTTGAAAAAGTTTCATCAATAGTGAATTTTTTTCCATCAAAATCGCCTACAAAATATTGAGTGGCTGAACCACCATTTGGTCCTCCAGGATTAATGCTTAATAGCATAACCCATTTGTAATTGTCAGTCCCTTCAACAAGAATTGGAAAAAAATCCGGACATTCCCAAACACCACCATGAGCTCCAATATCTTTTCCAAAATCTGAAAGCAGCTCCCATTCTTTTAGGTTTTTAGACCTGTAAAACATCGTTTTATCTCCTGCTGCCAAAACCATTAACCATTGTTGATGTATGGCGTCCCAAGTGATTTTAGGATCTCTAAAATCTTTAATATTTGGATTTTCAATGATTGGATTCGCTTGATATTTTGTCCAAGTCAAACCTTCATTTAATGAATACGCTATACCTTGCGACTGATAATTTGTCTTCCCGGCTTTTTCTTTCTTCATATCATGATAGGTAAACATAGCTACCATTGGAGGATTTTTTAAGCTCCCAAATCCTGAAGTATTTTTTACATCTACAACAGCACTACCTGAAAAAATATATCCTTTTTCATCTGGATAAAGTGCGATGGGTTTTTCAACCCATGTTATAAGATCAGTACTGATAGCATGTCCCCAATGCATAGGTCCCCATACATTTGAATCTGGATAATATTGATAAAAAAGGTGGTAATATCCATTGTAATAAAACATCCCATTAGGATCATTCATCCAACCTTTTTTGGGCGTAAAATGAAAATTCGGTCTATACAATTCTGATTCTGTATAATTCTTCTTTTCTTCAAATAAAGATTGCTTACATCCAACTAAAGCTACTACACCTATGATGAAACACACAATCCTGAAAAATTCTTTTTTAATTATTGTCTTCATAACTATTATCTAATTAATTTTTTACTTAATTCTTCCAAAGAAATTCCTTTGGTTTCAGGCATCATAAACGCAACAAACAAAAGTTGAAAAACCATCATTACTGCAAAAAACAGAAATACTACACCAGGTCCTACTGTAGAAAATAGATACGGAATTAATGATGGAATAATTGCTGCTAAAACCCAATGCGTAGTACTACCAAAGGATTGTCCTGATGCTCTAAGATGGTTTGGAAAAATTTCAGATATAAAAACCCAAATTACTGCACCCTGACCCATTGCATGCGCTGCAATAAATAAAAACAAGAAAACTGGAACAGCTATTCCTCCCCATTGAAAAAAGAAAGCCATCGCAACAAGGGAAAGTGATATAATATATCCTACAGAACCGATGTACATTAATACTTTACGCCCTAATTTATCGATTAAGAAAACTCCCAATAGTGTAAAAATCAAATTCACCACTCCTATTCCAATACTACTTAGTAACGCAGCACTTTCTCCAAGACCCGCTTCTTGAAATATTCTGCTCGAATAATATAAAAAAGCATTAATCCCAGATAATTGATTGAAAAAAGCCATTAAAAAAGCCAATACCAAAGGGGTTCTGTATTTCTTTAAAAATATAGTATCGTTAGCTTTAGAAGTATCATTATTGTCTTTATCTAACTCTTCTTTTATTTTTTCATAATCCGCTTCTTGCCCCATTAATTGCAAAACTTTTTTAGCTTCGTCATTCTTGAATTTAGATAATAACCATCTTGGGCTTTCAGGAATCGAAATCATTAGTAAGAGATAAATTACAGATGGAATTGCTTGTACTCCCATCATCCATCTCCAAGAATTTTCACCTACATCATTTAAAAGATAATTAGACAGAAAAGCCATAAGTATCCCTAAAACAATATTGAATTGATAAAAAGCAACCAACTTGCCTCTATCTTTTGCAGGAGCAATTTCTGATATATATGCAGGTGCTGCAATGGTCGATGCTCCAACACCCAAACCTCCAATAAATCTAAATGCGGCAAACACAAATGGATTATTTGCAAAGGCAGATCCAATTGCAGAAAACAAAAATAAAATCCCTATCCACAATAAGGTATTTTTTCTTCCTATCTTATTAGTGGGAATCCCTCCAAATATTGCCCCAAGTACAGTTCCCCATAATGCCATTCCCATCACAACCGTCCCGTGAAATGCATCCGAAGAATTCCAAAGAACTTGAAGCTTTTTATCTGCTCCAGAAATAACAACAGTATCGAAACCAAATAGGAAACCTGCTAATGAAGCAATCAAAGCCCAAACAACAATTTTTTTCATTATCAAAAAATATTAAATTAGATTGCTAAGGTATCCGCATAAATTTGGATTTTATTTTGAGGATGTTACAATTTCATTTAATACTGTTTCACATTAGTGAACAGACAACAAAATACTTATTATCAAATAGTTATAATTTAAAATAAAAAAATAACTACTTCGATGTAGTTCGATTATGTTACACGTGTTACAATCATGTTACACGTATTTTTTAAAAAAAATAGATATTCAGGAATAAAAAAGGTCACTTGAAGGATTTTATTCGATTAATAAAATTTTAAATTTATTTTTACAGGAAGTTTAAAAATAATCGATAAAAAAATGAATTTATTAAGCAATTCTATATAATGAAGTATTCTTAAGCATTTAAAAAAAACTATACAGATGAAATGCAATGTGAGCTCAAGATTCAGGGATGTTTTTATATCTGAATATTGGAATTGCATTATGAATAAGAAAACTTATATTAAAACAATTCCCAATGTATCTTATGCTCTGTTTTATTAAGCAAAAGACACTCGAACCCAGATTGCCAATAGTTAAATCCAGCGTGTAAAGCAGCAGAATTATTGCATTGAAATAAAGCCATAAAAAAACCATCAAAATTAGATTTTGATGGTTTTGATTTTGAAATTGCGCAGGTAAGAAAGTAAAAAATGAACAGAATTAATTTTACTTACTAAACCTAACCTTTATAAAAACTAAAGTTATAACAAAGACTAAAGTTATCCTTTACCATACTCCTTTTATTTAAAAAATTTTAAGTCTAAAAAAGTGACTTCAACATTATCCGCAAAAATAGCCCACGGATTTTGATTGATTTTACAGATACGGTTTGTAAAAGCGATTTCGTCATTAATGTATATCACACATACCGAATTTTCAAAAATGATTGTAATATCAAACTCTTTATTAGCCGGGACATTTAGCGGAAGCTACGTTAAATTTAAAGAGAACGCATTTTTTATAACCTTATCTAATCTTAATTGATTTTTGGCTAAATCAAACACAACAGCAAATACTTCATTTCGTGTTCCACAAGCGCCAAATTCACAACCAAATTGAGTGGATGATGTCGCTTTTATATGTGTTTTAATTTTAAATGCTCCAGCTCTTATGTTACCTAAAAAACAATTATGTTAAGTTATTTTTGTTAGGAAGAAAATGGTTCCTGTGAAAATAATCTACTTTTTACTTTTATATTCTTTAGGTGTAACTCCAAACTTATTTTTAAAGGAAGTTGAAAAATAGTTTGGTGAGGAGAAACCCACTGCATAGGCAATTTCTGAAATGTTCAAGTCCGCCTTTTTCAACAGCTCTTTTGATTTATCTAATCGCATATTGTTAACATGGTCACTAATACTAATTCCTAATATGGCTTTCACTTTTCGATACAATTGTACCCGAGAAATAGTTAAACCTCGTGCAAGATCTTCAACAGTGTAAGCAGAATTATCCAGGTTTTTTTCAATAAGATCATTCAACTTTCTTAGAAAATCTTGTTCAGAAACACCAAAATCACCATCCTCAATATTTAAAATATTATTGGTATAATAAAATCGAAGTTTCTCTCTGTTAAAGAGCAATCCCTTAATAGATTGCGCCAATACTTTCAAATTGAATGGTTTTGTCAAAAAGATATCGGCACCACTTTCTAGAGCCTTCAAATAGGAATCTTGATCATCCGAAGCGGTAAGCATTATAATGGGAACATGTGATGTTCTCAAATCTTTCTTGAGGATTTCACAAATTTGAAAACCATTCTTATCAGGCAAATTCAAATCACAGATAATAATATCTGGAATTAATTCCACTGCTCTTTCAATTGCATTGGTACCATCAGAAGCAAAAAAAGTATACTCTGCTGAAAATTTATGAGACACAAAATCCAAAAGCTCCTTATTGTCCTCAATATATAGAATCGAATATTTATCTTCGGTATTTTTTGGTTCAAAAGTCTGAATAAACTCGGAGTCCAGATAATCCAGTTCATGAACAAAATCCAGAATTGGCTCTTTAATTATATATTTTTCATCAAGATGCTCTTTTCCTAATGGTAAAGTAATTATAAATTCTGCTCCATTTTTTGAATTAATTTCTATTTTCCCTTTGTGCAGCTCTATAAAACTTTTTGATAAATGAAGTCCTATTCCAGAACTGTTCCTGTAATTATTTGAACCCTGATAAAAAGCATTAAAAATCTCCTTCAAATCATTTTCAGGAATCCCTATACCAGAATCTTTAAAGTAAATTTTAACTGTATTATTACCTTTATCTTCTTTTATTACAATCGAAATTTTACCCTTTTCAGGGGTGAATTTAAAGGCATTTGACAACAAATTAAAATAGACTTTATCCATTAAATTTCGATCCAGATAGACATCCAGTTCCGGATTATTAGTTGTCAATGAAAAATCAATATTTCTTTTTTTCGCTTCTCGATCAAAATCACTAATAATACTTTCTGAAAAATTAAAAATATTAGTTTTTGACGCTCGCAGAATAAATTTTTGATCCTCTGCTTTTCTATAGTCTAATAATTGATTAATTAATCGGAGTAACCTTTTGGAGTTATTATACATCAAATTAATTTCCTTATTCACGGAAACCCCTTTATTTCTAAATTCATTCCCCAAAGATTCTATAGAACTCAATATCAACGTTAACGGCGTTTTGAATTCATGAGACAAACCTGTAAAAAAATTAAGTCTAGCTTCGTTACTTCGTTTTAATTCTTCGGAAAATTTTTCAATTTCATTTCTTTGGCTAACAATTTTTTTATTTGTTTCTTCTAATTCTTTCTTTTTACGGCTTATTGTTATACGAGAGTAAATACTGAAGAAAGCTAAACCGAGTGCCAATATGAATAGAAAAAACAAAAGTTTTAAAAGATTGCTCTGACTGGAGTATTTCTCTTCCTGGCTTTTGATAACACCCTGTTGCTGTTCAATATCAGATTGCTGAATTGTTATTTTATCAAATTGATTGCTCATAATATCTGCATTAAGAGAGTCAATCAATATCGTATTCAATTTAATGTTTTTTGGGACAATCTCTTTATTAGCTATTTTTAATGCCAACTTAATGGCTTCGCTACCTCCTGTGGGATATAAAACCGTTGCATTTAAAATTTTATCTTTAACATATTGAATGCCTCCGAATGGCCCATTAAGTCCATCAACCCCGATAAATTTTATTTTTTTATCTAACCCTTTGTTCTTGGCAATTTTCCATGCGTTGTACGCAATTACATCATTAAAGGCATATACGTAATCAATATTAGACGGACTATCTAATAACTTTATATAATTTGTTTTTGGACGCCCAAAGTCATCTGAATCTATATCAAAAACTTTAATCCCAGGATATTGTTGAACAATTTGTTTAAACCCCAAACTTCTTTCTAAACCAGGCGATGTATTTAAATCCCCATAAATTTGAATCACATTAGCATGTCCTTTAGAAATTGAAACGAGATGTTTACCCGCTAATCGTCCCACTTCAATATTATCTGCACCTAAATATGCTGTATAATTAGTCGTATTTACTTTTCTATCAACTACGATTACCGGAATACCTTTAATCTTTGCTTTTTCTATTACCGGGACAATAGAATCTGATTCAAAAGGAGAAACTATGATGACATCTACTTTATCTTCAATAAACTTTTCAATATCACGAATCTGTTTTTTAGGCTGCCGATTCGCGTTATAAATTTTCAAATTAACCTCTGGATGAAGTGAAGCTTCTACCTCCATTTCATGGTTCATCGATGTTCTCCAAATATCGTCATCCACACTTTGTGAAAATCCAATAGAAATTTTACTTTTATCTTTGTCTGATGAGTTACAAGAACTCTGTATTAAAACGAAACTTAAAAGCAGTATAAAAAAGATACTTCTAATCATGATTAGCTTGGTTGGCTTGCAAGATATGTTGAACTCACAACCGAGAGAGAGCCAAAAAGCGTAAAAAATTATATTCAGATAAACAACACGAAAATTGACAACCTTGTTATTGAAAATTTGCCGCCCGAAGCACAAAGGCAAATTGAACAAATTATACTTTTAAATAGGTAACAAAATAAAGCCCCAAAGCAGTAAAATGTTAAGGGGCTTTTTTATTGCTGCAAACGTAGGTTTTAAATTGGTATCATAAACCTATTACAAAAGTATGTTTTTTTGAGTGTTTTTAAAATTGTCGGGCAATAGTCGGGCAAGTACAAAAACAAAAAAACGTAAACCCTTGAAAATAAAGAGTTTACGTCTTAAAAAGTGGCCGCGACAGGGTTCGAACCTGCAACCCTCAGAGTCGAAATCTGATATTCTATCCAGTTGAACTACGCAGCCATTTGATTTAAGATTGCTGATTAACGATTTTAGATTTATGATCTAAAATCGTTAATCAGCAATCCAAAATTTTATGTCAATAGTTTTTTAACTATTGTAGAAATAGTTTTTCCTTCAGCAGTTCCTCCTAATTGTGCAGCTGCTAATCCCATTACTTTTCCCATTGAAGCAATTCCCGCTGCTCCTGTTTCAGCAATGATTTTTGCTATCACTACTTCAACTTCTGCTTCGCTTAATTGTGCCGGTAAGAATCTTTCGATTACAGCAATTTGAGCTAATTCTGGTTCCGCTAAATCCAAACGATTTTGTTCGGTAAAGATTCTGGCACTTTCTTTACGAGTTTTCACTAATCTTTGTAGCAACTTAACCTCGTCTTCTTCTGTTATTTCTTCCTTAGATCCTGTTGCTGTCTGTGCCAATAGGATTTCAGATTTAATAGCTCTTAAAGCTTCTAGTGCAACGGTATCTTTGGCTCTCATGGCGGTTTTCATTTCGTCCATGATTTGTACTGATAAACTCATATTCTTTATTATTAATTGCGTTAATCCATTATTTGATCAACCGATTTATTGAATTACTACTTTTAGAAATGATTTTTCGCTCTGATTACAGTAAAAAGCTCCCAATTATTAAGGCGGAACATAAAACAAAAGCTCTTCTAAGGCCCGACAAATTTAAAGAATTTTACTCGGATTTACAACAACAGATTGTCTCGTGTAAGAGATAAGTATTGAAACTCCTTGTAATAGCAAAAAGTAGCCCGAAAATTAAATATAATTTTCGGGCTACTCCTTTTTGTTTTGTTTTTATTAATCTACGTTATCGTGCAAATAGGAATTATTTGAACGCAACTGTAAATCATTATTACTGTCTGTTCCTACAGATATTCTCGAGTTTGTATTGTTCGCTTGATTGTTTGAAATGTCAATTCCTAATCTTTTGTAAGCAGGCTCTTTTTCATATTCATCAATTTTAGAAACATTATTATGAAACTTATAATTGAATTCTTTTAATTTTTTTCTTCTTTCATCAGCTCTCATTCGCAATGATTCTTCAATAGTCATTTCGGTAGCAGCAATATCTTCAAAATCAACCGGATTAATCACAGTTCTTTGCACTTGTTTCATGGTGATATTTAACTCCTCCGGAACAACAACTTCTGGAGTTTTTGCAACTGGCTTAGGCATAAAATCAGGCTCTGGTTCCATATATTCTTCTAGAGAATATTTGATGATACCATTATCCGTTAATTCCGTTACTGGTACAAACTGAACTGCTTCATTTACTTTTATATCACGTGTTTCATTCGTTAGCTCGTACATCACTTTACTTTCTTCAACTTGAGCTATTGGCTCCGTTTTAAAAAGTGGCAAATCAAAAGAGAACGTCGTTTGTTCTTCTCTTTCAACCGCTTTTGGCTGTACCGCTTTTACTTCAGCTACAGGAGATGAAATGGTGAAATCAATATCTGTAATTGGAGAAACGATTTCGAAAGTAACATCTAAATTTTTAATAAATTCAGACATCACAATCAACTCTTCTTTATTTATTGTTGAAGAGGTAATCACAGACTCAGGGGCAACAACGGTATCTTCAACTAAATCAAAAACAATTCTTTCGTTAGAGTTTGTAACAGGTGACGACTCCATGTTAAAATCGAATCCAGCAACTGTTTTACTACTTAAATTGTGTACACTTCTTTGCTCATCCTCTAGTGTATGGATTATTTTTTTTGGTTCTGTGTTAACAATACCATTTTGTTGTTCAATATCAAAACCCGTAGCAATTATAGTTACTGCAATTGAGTCCCCAAGAGATTCATCTTCACCAACTCCCATGATAATATTAGCATTATGACCGGCTTCAATTTGAATATGATCATTGATTTCACCAATTTCGTCAATTGTAATTTCATTAGTTCCAGAAACGATAAGCAACAATACGTTTTTGGCACCTGTAATTTTATTGTCATTTAACAATGGAGAGTCTAAAGCAGCGATAATTGCTTCCTTAGCTCTATTTTCACCGGAAGAAATAGAAGATCCCATAATAGCAGTTCCGCTGTTATACAAAACCGTCTTAGCATCTCTTAAATCGATATTCTGAGTATAGTGATGTGTAATTACTTCGGCAATTCCTCTTGAAGCTGTTGCCAAAACTTCATCCGCTTTTGAAAACCCGGCTTTGAAACCAAGATTTCCGTACACTTCTCTTAATTTGTTATTGTTAATAACAATTAATGAATCGACTTGTTTGCGTAGTTTTTCAATACCAATTAAGGCTTGCTCCTGACGTACTTTCCCTTCAAAAAGAAAAGGTAATGTCACAATCCCTACTGTAAGAATGTCTCTTTCTTTAGCCAATTGTGCAATTACTGGCGCAGCACCAGTTCCAGTTCCACCACCCATTCCAGCTGTGATGAAAACCATTTTAGTATTGCGGTCCAACATTTTTTCAATTTCGGAAATACTTTCAATAGCGGATTGTTGTCCTACATCAGGATTTGCTCCAGCTCCTAGTCCTTCCGTTAAATGTACTCCTAATTGAATTTTGTTAGGCACAGAACTACTTTGTAAAGCCTGAGAATCCGTATTACATACGATAAAATCTACCCCTTTAATTCCTTGCTTGAACATGTGATTTATGGCGTTACTTCCACCTCCACCTACTCCTATAACTTTTATAACATTTGATTGGTTCTTTGGTAAATCAAATGAAATACTTCCAAATTCTGAGTCGCTCATCATTTTATTTGGTTTTTGAAATTGTTATATTAATTCTTATATTTTTTTGGGCTAATCCCCTATTCTGCATTATCTAAAAAGTCTTTAATCTTGTCGACATAGCGATCAAAGAAATTTCGTTGTATTCTGTTTACGGTAGAATTTTGTTTTTCACTCGCATTTTGATCTTCCGACTCTTCTACCTTTTCAGGAGCCTCATAAACAGGTGTTTGAACAACTGCCGGTCTGTAAACAGGTGCCTTTGGTTGTTCTATAGCATCAATTCGCACCGCACTTTGCGTTTTATTCTCAATGCTTTTCATCACTAATCCAACTGCAGTTGCATACAAAGGACTTGAAATCTCTTCATCAGAATTTCCAGCCAAATGTTCGTTTGGATATCCAATTCTAGTATCCATACCTGTAATATATTCCACTAACTGTTTGATGTGTTTCAATTGAGCGCCACCACCAGTAAGTACAATTCCTGCAATAAGTTTTTTACGAGGATCTTCGTGACCGTATGCTTTAACTTCCGTAAAAACTTGGTCTACGATTTCCACAACACGTGCATGAATTATTTTAGAAAGATTTTTTAACGAAATCTCTTTTGGCTCTCTACCTCTTAATCCCGGAATAGAAACAATTTCATTGTCTTTATTTTCTCCTGGCCAAGCAGATCCAAATTTAACTTTCAATAATTCAGCTTGCTTTTCAATGATAGAACAACCTTCTTTAATATCATCTGTAATCACATTTCCTCCAAAAGGAATTACTGCAGTATGACGAATAATACCATCTTTAAAAATAGCCAAATCCGTTGTTCCACCACCTATATCAATAAGCGCAACTCCTGCTTCTTTTTCTTCCTGACTTAAAACCGCATCCGCAGAGGCCAAAGGCTCTAATGTCAAACCTGACAATTCGATTCCTGAACTTTGAATACATCTTCCAACGTTACGAATTGAAGAAGCCTGCCCCACTACAACGTGAAAACTAGACTCCAATCTTCCGCCGTACATTCCTATAGGTTCTTTAATCTCAGATTGACCGTCAATTTTGAATTCTTGAGGCAAAACATGAATTATTTCTTCACCTGGTAACATTGCCAATTTATTGACTTGATCAATCAAAAGCTGAATATCGCTCCCACCGATAACCTCTTCAGGATTATGTCTGCTGATGTAATCTGTATGTTGAATACTTCGAATGTGCTGTCCTGCAATTCCAACTACTACATCTTTTATTTTATAGCCTGAATTAATTTCGGCTTCTTGAATTGCTTGTTGTATTGACTGTATGGTTTGAGTAATGTTATTTACAACACCTCTCGCCACACCTAAACTTTTAGATTTTCCAACACCTAAAATTTCTAGTTTGCCATATTCATTCTTTTTGCCTATCATGGCAACAATTTTAGTCGTCCCAATATCTAGACCTACTGCAATGTTCTCTTTTTCCATTATCTATTATTTAGTGCAAACTACTTGATCCGTAAATCGGAGGTCAATTTTTTTATATTTATACAACGAATTATCTAAAACTGCTTTTTGAAAAAAAGCTTTGTAATTTTTAAATTTACGCTCCACATTCCTCAATTTACCAAAATCTATTTGATAATCAAAATTCCTGTTGTGCATTTTTAAGCTTCCATTAGGCATAATTTCAATCCCGATAATATTTTTTTTCAAAAATGCATCATCATAAATTATGCGAAATAACTCGGCTAGTTTTTCGTTATTATGTTTATTTATTCCCCCTGAAACAAGTGGAACTCGAGCTGTAAAATTAGTTGACAACGGCATTCTATTCCCTTCGTAATCAATATAAAAAGAACCGCTTTCATTAAAAACTCTAGCAATTGGAGTCTTTTGTTTTACCACTGCTTTTAACACACCATCAATGCTCACAAAAACATCTGATTTTTCAATCATTTCTTGTGAATTTAGATTTGTTTCCAGTTTATTCAAATCTAAATTAACTTTTTGAATGCTGGATACCTCTTTATTATTTTCTATTAACAATTTATTAACCGTTTCTTGTTTCACAAAAGGAGCGTTATCTCCTACAAAAACAACGACTAAATTAGTCAGTTTTCTATTTTCATTTCGTTTAGACGTGAATGAAAACAGAAAAATAACCAACACAAACATCAGTATTAATCGAATATTTGTCCAATTAAAGAGTCTCATTTATCGCTTTTTTTATTAATGGAACCAATTCTCCAATGTCTCCTGCACCAATTGTAACAATTATAGTTGCGTTACTCTCTAAAATTGCTGCAACCAAATTATTTTTAATCACAATTTTCTTATTATTATTTGTCATTTTATCCATCAGCCACTGTGAATTTACACCCTCAATCGGCTGTTCACGAGCCGGATAAATATCTAATAAAATAACCTCATCAAAAGCGGATAAACTTTTAGCGAAATCATCTGCAAAATCTCTTGTTCTGCTAAACAAATGCGGTTGAAAAGCAGCTAAAACTTTTTGGCTTGGATACAATTCGGTCACCGCTTGATGCACTGCATTTATCTCCGTAGGATGATGTGCATAATCATCTATGTAAACTTTAGCTTCCGTTTTAATCTGATACGAAAACCTTCTTTTGATTCCTTTAAATGAAGCTATGGCTTTTGCAATGGCATCGGTTGGGGTGCCGAATAAATTTGCCATTGCAATAGCCATTAATGCATTCATTAAATTATGTTTTCCAGGCAATCCAAAATGTAAATCTCTGATTATCTCGGTAGGTGTTTGCACATCAAAAATGTAACTTCCATCTCCTATTCTAACATTAAACGCTTTATAACCAGCATCTTCATTGACCGCACAAACAACTCCTTCTATTGGCAATTCTTTAGTAATAAAAAGCTTGCTCTTGTCTTTAATTTTCGAAGCAAATTCTATAAAAGATTCTTCTATAGCCTCACTAGTTCCATAAATATCCAAATGGTCTGCATCCATAGATGTAATGCAGGCAATATTAGGATGCAAATGCAGGAATGAACGATCAAATTCATCTGCTTCAACAACGGTTACAGTCGTTCCGCTTCCTATTAAATTTGAATTATAATTTTCAACTATTCCACCAATAAAAGCTGTAACATCAGCACCACTTTCGTGCAAAATATGTCCTAATATACCTGAGGTAGTCGTTTTACCATGCGTACCGGCTACAGCAAAGCAAAAGGTGTCTTTTGTGATTAATCCTAAAACTTCGGCTCTCTTTTTTATTTGAAAGTCTCTTTCTAAAAAATAATTCCATTCTGAATGCGAAACTGGAACTGCCGGAGTAATAATTACCAAAGTGTTTTCTATATAAAAATCCTTTGGAATCAAATCAATATTATCTTCAAAATGAATTGAAATGCCACTTTCTATTAATTCATTCGTCAGCGTAGAAGGAGTTTTATCATAACCGGAAACTTGCTTTCCCAAGTTCTTGAAATAGCGGGCTAGATTGCTCATCCCGATTCCTCCGATTCCTATAAAATAGACGTTATGTATTTGATTCAGGTTCATTTTCGTTTTCGTTTTTGTCTATTATCTTAATTCTTTCTATCTGATTAACTTCACAATTTCATCTACAATTTGTTTTGTAGCTTCTGGAAGAGCCAATTGTTTAATGTTTTTACTCAGCTGCTTTTGCTTTTCTGGATCTTTCACCAAGGATTCAAATACCACGCTGAATTGGGAATCGAGTTCAGATTCTTTTAATAACAAAGCTCCTTTCTTATCCACTATCGCTTGGGCATTTTTAGTTTGATGATCCTCCGCTACATTAGGAGAAGGAATGAAAATCACGGGCTTGCCTACGATACATAATTCCGAAACTGAGGAAGCTCCTGCACGCGAAATCACAATATCCGCAGCGGCGTAAACTAAATCCATTCGGTCAATAAAGGAATGAATCTGAATATTTTCATTCTCTTCAACACGCTTATATTCATCAAAATATAACTTCCCACATTGCCAAATCACTTGTATATTATGAGCAGCGAACGTTAAGATTTCTTTAGCTATTAACTGATTCACTCTTCTTGCTCCCAGACTGCCACCCAATACCAAAAGTGTTTGTTTATTAGGATCTAAATTAAAATACTGTAATGCTTCTTCTCTCTTACTGTCAATATCTATCAAATCCTGTCGCACTGGATTCCCTGTCAAAATCATTTTGTTTATTGGAAAAAAACGCTCTAAATTTTCATAAGCAACACAAATTTTATTTGCATTCTTGCTCAACAATTTATTTGTAATTCCAGGATATGAATTTTGTTCCTGAATCACCGTTGGAATTCCAGCAATTGCTGCAACTTGTAATAATGGACCGCTTGCAAAACCTCCAGTTCCTACGACAACATCCGGTTTGAAATTCCTTATTATAGTTCTGGACTTCAATAAACTGCTAATCAGTTTTATTGGAAAAAGAGTATTGTCAAATGTTAATCTTCTTTGTAATCCTGCAATCCAAAGTCCAATGATTTTGTAACCAGCCTGAGGAACTTTTTGCATTTCCATTTTATCTTTGGCACCAACAAAAAGAAATTCTGCATCTGGAAATCGAGATTTTAATTCATTTGCAATAGCAATTGCCGGATAGATATGTCCTCCCGTTCCACCGCCACTTAATATGAATTTATACTGTTTCATTGTTCCTGATTTCTAATTTTCTAAAACGACTTACTTATTTAAAACTGCATGCATCGGGTTCTTTGCTTTATCTTCAATCGAATATTCTTCTGCTACTGCAGCATCTCCCTCTAATTCTCTATCAATCAAATTTTGGAGTGCTTCCTCTCTTTTGGCAGCATCTTTCATTTCTTGTGCAATTTCTTCTTCCTTTTTGGTTACACTTATAATAATTCCAAGTGCAAAACAAGTCATCCAGATAGAGCTTCCCCCACTACTTATTAGCGGCAATGTTTGTCCGGTAACAGGTAATAATTCTACTGCAACGGCCATATTTACCATTGCCTGGAATATCATGGGAAAACCCAATCCGACCACTACTAATTTTCCAAAAAGGGATTTGGCTTTGTGAGAAGCAACCACAAATCGAAACAACAATAATAAATACAACGACAGCACACCTAAACCTCCTATAAGCCCATATTCTTCTACAATTATCGCAAAAATAAAATCGGAAGATGATTGTGGCAAAAAGTTCTTTTGAATACTTTTTCCCGGACCTAAACCGTATATTTTTCCTGAAGCTATCGCAATTTTAGCCTTTTCTATTTGATAATCATCTTCGCCTGGTTTGTCACTTGTAAAATTATCAATACGACTAATCCAAGTATCAACCCGGTTAGGAAATGCATCCGGAAATGTTTTAGCAATAAGTATGAAAAAAGCCAGAAATACTATTCCTGAACCCACAACAATTCCGATGTAGCGCAAAGGATATTTACCAATAAAAACCAACATTAATACCATCGAAAAAATTAATGCAGTTGTCGAAAAGTTAGCAGGCAAAATAAATATTAAAGTCACAAAAACAGGAATCCAAAGTTCCAGCACTGAAGACTTAAAATCAATAGGCACTTCTCTAGCCTTAGATAAATACCGAGCAACAAAAATAAACAAAACCATTGAGGCCAATGTTGATGTTTGAAACGTAACTCCTATGAACGGCACTTGTATCCATCGACTGGCATTGGCACCTGCAATTACTGTTCCTTTTATTAGTGTGTACGCCAATAAAACCCAAACAATATACAACGCCCCTTTAGAAACAGCTTTAAAATAGTGATAAGGCACTTTATGCACCATGAAAATAATGGCGAAACCAATACCAATATGCATGATGTGTTTAACTAAATAACCTAATGTATTACCATTTCCCTGACCTATGTATGCCAAATTACTACTAGCACTAAAAACAGGCATAAACGAAAACAAGGCCAATAAGGCCACAAATGACCAAATCCCTTTATCTCCTTTTAAATTGTTTATTAGTTGTTTCATTTTTAGTTTGGGTTTAAAGTTTCATTTCGTTTAAAGTTTAAAGTTGCTCAACCTTACACTTTAAAACTAAAACTTTTTTATAAATTTTTAACAGCTTGTTTGAACTGATTTCCTCTGTCTTCATAATTCTCGAATAAATCGAAACTGGCACAAGCAGGCGACAGTAAAACCGTATCCCCTTTTTCTGATAATCGTTGTGCCATTCTCACTGCATCATCCATATTAGAAACTTCAATCATTATATCAACTACATTCCCAAAAACATCGATAATTTTTTTGTTATCTACACCAAGGCAAATAATAGCTTTTACTTTCTCACGAACTAAAGACATCAATTCGTTATAATCATTTCCTTTATCAACACCACCAACAATCCAAACTGTAGGCGTATTCATACTGTCTAAAGCAAAAAAAGTAGCGTTAACATTTGTTGCTTTTGAATCATTTATGTATTGCACGTTTTGGATTTTTAAAACTTTCTCAAGACGGTGTTCTACTCCTTGAAAATTAGAAAGACTCTCTCGAATTGTAGCCTTTCTTATTTGCATTAATTTTGCCACAGAGGTTGCTGCCATAGCGTTTTTCATGTTATGTTTTCCTTCTAAAGCAATGTGTTCTGTGTCCATTGTAAACTCTTCTTGATTGATCTTTACTTCCATTTTAATGTTTTTTATATAAGCCCCTTCGCTGAAAATTTTAGTCAATGAAAAAGGAATTAATTTTGCTTTTGTTGTGTGCGTTTTAAACCAATCGTTTATGGCTTCATCATCTGCATCGTATATGAGGAAATCGTCCTCGGTTTGATTCATCGTTATTCTGAACTTTGCATCAATGTAATTTTCATATTTATAATCGTATCGATCTAAATGATCCGGACTAATATTAGTTATAATGGCAATATGCGGTTTGAAATTTTCAATTCCGTCCAGTTGAAAACTACTCAACTCCAGCACATAAGAATCGTATTTATTATCTGCAATTTGCCACGCAAAACTCTTTCCAATATTTCCACCCAATCCTACATTTAATCCTGCTGATTTCAGCAAATGATGCGTAAGCATGGTCGTAGTTGTCTTTCCATTACTACCGGTAATCCCTATTATGGTTGCATCTGTAAAAGGTGCGGCAAACTCAATTTCTGAAATTACAGGAATACCTTTTTCCAAAAGTTTTTTCACTATTGGCGATTTATCTGGAATTCCGGGGCTTTTCATCACCACATCCGCATTCAAGATTAAATCTTCGGTATGTTTTTCCTCTTCCCACGAAATTCCATTAATGATAAGAACCTCTTTGTAATTGCCTTTTATCTTTCCAAAATCAGACACAAAAACTTCATATCCTTTTTTCTTACCCAAAATAGCAGTTCCAATACCGCTTTCGCCTCCACCTAAAATCACTAGCCTCATACTATCTTAATTAAAAATTGAGAATTAAAAATTAAAAATTTTGGATAGTGATTAATTGAATTCGAGTAGTTCTAATTTCTCGTTTTCAATTTTTGTTTCGTAATTTTTAATTTTATATTTTTTCTACATTTTCCCTTTTAAGGTTATTATAATTTTTGCTAATATTTTGCAAATTTCTTCAGCTTCAGCATAAATACTTTCAAATTCACTAATTGAAATATAATCTGTTTCTTTTAGCAATTTTAACCAATAAATCGTTTCTCTTGCTTCCTTGTATGAAATCTCCAGTTTAAATAAAAACTCTTTATCAGATCGCCCACCTACAGATTCTTCTATATTTGCACCAATTGATGTCCCACTTCTTAAAATCTGTTTACTCAAAACAAATTCCTTTTTTTTAGTGGTTAAATATTTATATAAATTAATTATCCTAACGGCAAAAAGAAATGATTTTTGTTGAATAATATTTTCTTTCATTCGAGAATTTTTAATTTTTAATTTCTGATTTTTAATTGAAAATTATCTTAATTTTAAAGTAACAATTGATAATATGGCCAGCATGATTGCAACAATCCAAAATCGAGTTACTATTTTACTTTCGTGATACCCTTTTTTCTGATAATGATGATGCAAAGGAGACATTAGGAATATTCTTCGGCCTTCGCCAAAGCGTTTCTTGGTGTATTTGAAATAACTTACCTGAAGAACAACGGAGAAATTTTCGACTAAAAAAATTCCGCATAATAACGGAATCAGCATTTCTTTACGAACAGCTATTGCCAAAACCGCTATAATTCCACCGATAGTCAAACTTCCAGTATCACCCATAAATACCGATGCCGGATATGAGTTGTACCAAAGAAATCCAATTAATGATCCCACAAATGCGGCAATAAATACTGTCATTTCCCCAGAATTAGGGATGTACATTATATTCAGATAATTAGAGAAAATAATATTTCCCGATACAAACGTGAATATTCCCAGCGCAAGCACTGAAATTGCCGAAGTTCCTGCTGCCAATCCGTCAATTCCATCTGTTAAATTAGCTCCGTTAGAAACGGCAGTAATAATAAAAATCACAACGGGAATAAATATCAACCAAGCCCATTTTTCATATCCCTCACCGGTCCAAGCCAGTAATTCTGCATAATCAAATTCGTTATTTTTGAAGAATGGAATTGTTGTCGCTGTAGACTTCTCCTCAATTGGCGCAGGCAGAATCACGGTTTCTGTTGGTGCTTTAAAAATATCTGAACTAGAAGTATCCGTACGAACTGTCACACCTGCGTGAAAATAAAGAACAATCCCTACAATTAAGCCTAAACCAACTTGCCCAAAAACTTTAAATATTCCTTTTAAACCTTCTTTATCTTTCTTGAAAATTTTAATATAATCATCTATAAACCCAATTGTCCCCATCCAAAGTGTAGTAACAATCAACAAAACAATGTAGATGTTATGCAGTTTTGCAAAAAGCACCACCGGAACTAGCGTAGCAAAAATGATAATTAATCCACCCATCGTTGGCGTACCTGCTTTTTCGTTTTGACCTGCCAGTCCAAGCTCTCGAACTGTTTCTCCTACTTGCTGTCTTTGCAAAAAACGAATTATCATTTTTCCGTAAATTGTTGACAAAAGCAACGATAGCATTAAAGCTAATGCAGATCTAAAAGTAATGTACTGGAAAACCCCTGTTCCCGGGACATCTAGTGTTTTGTCTAAATATTCAAATAAATAATACAGCATATATTTTTGTTTATTTGGTTAATCGTTGATTCCTTATTCGTTAATTCCTAATCACATCTTTATTTGCGCAAACAAATAATTCAAACTCCCGACTAACTCTTATTTTCCTAATTGAGCTAATATCTCTTTAACTATTTTCATGTCGTCAAAATCATGACGAACCCCATTAATCTCCTGATAAGTTTCGTGTCCTTTGCCAGCAATCAAAATAATATCATTCGGCTGAGCCAATTGACAAGCCGTTTTTATAGCTTGTTTTCTATCGGTTATGGTCAAGACTTTTTTATAATTCTGAGGAGCAACACCTTGTTCCATTTCCGTAATAATTACCTCAGGATCTTCATTCCTAGGATTATCCGAGGTAAAAATTGCTTTGTCACTTAAGTCCGATGCAATCCCAGCCATAATTGGTCGCTTGGTTTTGTCTCTATTTCCTCCGCAACCCACAACCGTAATTAATTGTTCGTTTTTGGTACGAATGTCATTTATGGTTTTTAGCACGTTTTCTAAAGCATCCGGCGTATGCGCATAATCCACAATTGCCGTAATATTTGAATCCGAAACAATAAATTGAAAACGTCCCGAAACACTTTCTAAATCTGACAATAATCGAAGTACTTCCAAACTTTCCATTCCTAACTCAACCGCTGTTCCATAAATTGCCAATAAATTATAGGCATTAAATGTTCCGATTAGTTTTACCCAAACTTCATTTCCGTTTATTTTCAACAACAAACCTGACAATTGATTTTCCAAAATTTGCGCTTTGTAATCGGCATACGATTTTAAAGCGTAAGTCAATTTTTTGGCCGCAGTATTCTGCAACATCACCTGGCCATTTTTATCATCAATGTTTGATAATGCAAAAGCTGTTTTAGGTAAGTAATCAAAGAATGATTTTTTTACATCTCTGTATTCTGCAAATGTTGGATGATAATCCAAATGATCGTGAGACAAATTGGTGAAAATTCCACCTACAAAATGCAAAGCTTCAGTTCTTTTTTGATGAATTCCATGCGAACTCACTTCCATAAAACAGTATTCAACTCCGTTTTCAACCATTTCCGCCAAATAATGATTTATCGTAATTGAATCCGGTGTTGTGTGAGTGGCTTTATATTCTACTTCGTCGACCAATATTTTAACTGTCGAAAGTAATCCTACTTTAAAACCTGCTTTTTTAAACAATTGGTACAATAAAGAAGCAATGGTAGTTTTACCGTTTGTTCCTGTTATTCCAACTAATTTCAAGCTCTGAGAAGGATCACCAAAATAATTTGCAGCCATAAATGCTAGAGCCGAATTGGTATCTTTTACCTGAACATAGGTAATTCCTTTAGCGATTTTTTCTGGAAATGTGTCGCATATAACTGCAACTGCACCTTGCAGAATCGCTTTTTCAATAAAATCATGACCATCCGAAATGGTACCACGAATAGCCACGAAAATATCATTAGCCTCGATTTTTCTAGAATCGAAATCCATTTTTTTGATAGCAATATCCGTCGAACCTTTTACAGCTTCGATAGCTACTTTATACAATATATCTTTTAGTATACTCATGATAATTCCAATAGTATAGTTGCGTTTTTTACTAAATTCTCTCCCGGTTCGAGAGACTGTTTTTTAACTTTTCCTACTCCTTGCACCTTCACTTTTACCCCTAAATTCCCTAATAAAGCAACAGCATCCATTCCGGACATCCCCTTTAAATTTGGAATTAATTGTTGTTTCTTTTGGGATTTTACAAAATAGAAATCGTAATTACTTTCTTGTTTTGGAATTTTTTTGTCCAAGTTTTTAATCTCATTTGTTGATGGCGCATCGGTAAAAATCTTTTGTGCAATTCTTTTAAAAACTGGACCTGCCACATCCGCACCATAGTAATTATTCATTGCTGTATTAGGTTTATGCACCACAACTATGCAGGAATATTTAGGTTCATCAGCAGGGAAGTAACCCACAAAAGACGAAGCGTAATATTTCCCAACTCCTCCAGCCTTTCCGTAATTCACGGCCGCAGTCCCTGTTTTTCCAGCCATCGAAAAATCCTTAGAATATAATTTTGAAGCCGTTCCTTTTTTTACAACATTTGCCAGAACTGCTTTTAATTTCGAAATAGTTTGTGGAGAACAAATTCTTGGATTCAAAACTTCTTTCTCATATTTTTTGATGGTTCTGTTCCATTCTTTGATTTCAGAAACAAATTGAGGCTTTACCATTTCACCATCATTTGCAACTGCATTATAAAAAGCTAATGTTTGCAATGGGGTGATATGGACACCATATCCAAAAGCCATCCAAGGCAATGAAATATTCGACCAGTTTTTATCACTTGGCTGAGGAATATATGGTATTCCTTCCCCTTTGATGGAAAGTCCTAAAGTTTTATTCAATCCAAAATTATTGAGATGATTTACAAATTTTGAAGGCTCATCTTTATATGCATTATAAACTGCCTGAACTAAAACCGTATTCGACGAAAGTTCAAAACCTCTTCCTAATGAAATTTTTCCGTAACCACCTTCATGTGAATCGCGAACTTTTTTTCCTGAATACACGATAACTCCGCCTTTACTGTCATAAACAGTACTAGTATCCGCTTTTTTATCTTCAAAGAGCGCCATTAAATCAGCTAATTTATAAGTAGAACCCGGCTCGTGAGATTCGGCTACTGCATAATTTGTAGTTTCATAATAGGTGCCGTCATTAGCTCTTCCTAAATTTGAAATTGCTTTTACATGACCCGTTTTAGTTTCCATAACTACTACGCAGCCATGTTCGGCCTGATACAATTCCAACTGTTTTAGCAACGCGTGATGTGCTATATCCTGAACATAAACATCTATTGTTGATATGACATCATACCCGTCTTGAGGATCTACTTCATTGATATCACGTATAGGTTTCCACTGTCCTTTTGCAATTTTCTGTTTTAAAATCTTACCGTCTTTTCCATTCAGATATTTTCTAAAAGCCCATTCGATTCCTTTTCCATCAATCGATTCACCATTAGAAGTCCGTTCGTAACCTACGGTACGTTCCGCAATTTTCCCTATCGGATGTTCTCTAACAGTTTCTTGTTCAATTATAATTCCTCCTTTATAAGCACCTAGATTAAATAATGGAAATCCTTTTATTTTAAAATACTCTGTGTAACTCAAATTTCGAGCTATCAGATAATATCTATTTTTGTTTGCTCTGGCTTTTCGAAGTTCATTTTCGAAAAAGCTGGCAGGTTTACCTAAAACTGTCGCTAATGAATCTGACAGGGACTTCACATTTTTTTCGAAAGATTCGGCTTTTGGCGCCAAAGCATCAAAACGTATTTCATAGTTAGGTATTGACGTAGCCAAAAGACTTCCATCCGCAGAATAAATATTTCCTTTATTGGCAGGAATCACAAAATTTCTAACCGTTCTCTCTTTCGCTAACTTTCGATAATAGTCTCCTTCAACCCACTGAATATTTGTTAATTTCACAGCAATAGCTATGGCCATCAAAAAAATGACAATAGCTACCAGATAAATTCTGTAGGATATGTGTTTATCTTCTACTGCCATATTTTTTCTAAAAGATTTTTCTCTTTTTCTTTTTTAACTTTTATTTTAATTGGTGGAACTGTTGACGGAAAAATTTCTTTTTCTATCATTTTTTCAGAAACAGTCGACTCCATTTTCAATTTCATTAACTCAGAACGTCTGTCAACAAATTCAGAACGCAACTCTTTTACTTTATTTGTTAATTCAGCAATCTTAAACACTTTTTGTTCAAATCGCTGGGTATTTGCAATCATAACGATAGCCAAAAGAATTATAAAAACGATGAAACGCCAGTTTTTCACAGCATCATCATTGATAAGAAATCTTGCTTTTAATAGGCTGTAAACTCCGTTTTTCATTTTTATGACTACTTATCTTTTCTCAGCTATCCTTAATTTTGCACTTCTGGCTCTATTGTTTTCTTTTATTTCAGCAGCATCCGGAACAATTAATTTTCCGATGGTTTTAAAAGGAACAGAAAAATTTCCATAAAAATCACGTTCAGGTTCTCCTTCAAACATTCCGTTTTTTACAAACCTTTTTACTAATCTGTCTTCTAATGAATGATAAGATATCACACTCAATCTTCCACCTGGATTCAAAATTTCTAAGGATTGCTCCAAAAACTCTTTCAAAACATCCATCTCCTGATTTACTTCAATTCTGATAGCTTGATAGATTTGTGCCAATATTTTATTTTTGACTCTTTCCGGTAGGAATCTTGCCAAAACTTCTTTTAGTTCATCTGTTGTTTTAATTGGCTTTAGCTCTCTGGCTTCGATAATTGTTCTTGCTAAAACTGGTGCATTTTTTAATTCTCCGTAATCCAAAAACACTCTTTTTAAGTTCGCCTCATCGTATTCATTCACCACGCGATAGGCATTCAAATCATTTTTCTGACTCATTCGCATATCCAATCCAGCATCAAAACGAGTAGAGAAACCTCTTTCCGGAACATCGAACTGATGTGACGAAACTCCTAAATCAGCTAAAATTCCGTCCACACTTTTCACCCCATAAAAACGCAAAAACCGTTTTATAAAACGGAAATTTTCATTAATCAGCGTAAATCTTTCGTCTGGCAAAGCATTCGCTAAAGCATCTTCATCTTGATCAAAAGCAAACAACTTTCCATCAGGACCAAGCCGTTTCAAAATCTCTTTTGAATGGCCGCCTCCGCCAAAAGTGACATCTACATAAATGCCGTCAGGCTTAATATTTAAACCATCTACAGATGCATGAAGCAAAACCGGATTATGATATTCCATTGTCGTCGTCATTTATATTTCCCATTACTTCTTCGGCCAAATCTGCAAAATCAACATCTTCGCCACTTATTGATTTTTCGTATAAATCTTTATCCCAAATCTCAACAATATTCACCGCTGAGGAAAACACCACTTCTTTTGAAATACTAGCGAAACCCACTAAATCTTTAGGCACTAACAATCGTCCTAAAGCATCAATTTCGACCACTTTGACACCAGCCGTAAATCTGCGGATAAAGTCATTGTTTTTCTTCACAAATCGATTCAGTTTATTGATTTTTTGCATCATCAAATCCCATTCCTGCATTGGATATAACTCCAGACACGGCTGAAAAACGGAACGCTTCAAAACGAATCCGTTTTGAAGTGAAGTTGCCAACTGCTTTTTTAAAGGCGCTGGCATAAGCAGCCTTCCTTTAGCATCGACTTTACATTCATATGTCCCGACAATTGTATCCAAACAAAAAGTATTAAATGGTGTAGAGCAAAAATATAAAAAATATTACCACAATTTACCACTATATACCACTTTGTTAATAAGTTTAACCACTTTTAGAAAAAAACCCCTAATTTATGCACAGTCAGAACATTAGCACTGTTTTGTTTTATTTGTAAGAAACATAATGTTATAAAAAAAAGGGTTTTAAACTCCAAGAAAAGTGAATTTTAAATAGTAAGAATAAATGTGAAATATTCAGAAAAAGCGTCGTTAATTTTAAAAAAAATCATACTGTTTTTTAAGCAATGCGGATAATTTTACAATTAAAAATTGGTGTAAAAATTCATTTTTATTTATTAAATCCTATATTTGTCAAAATTGAAAATCCGGATTCAAAAAAAATGGAAAAACACTATAAAAAAGAAGGCAGATACAGTTATTATGAAGCTGGTGAAGGAACTCCAATTGTCATCTTACATGGATTGATGGGAGGACTTAGTAACTTTGACGCTGTTGCCAGCTACTTCTCCACAAGAGGATATAAAATAATCATTCCAGACTTACCCATATACACTCAAAATATTTTGAAAACGAATGTAAAAAGTTTTGCAAAATATGTTAAAGACTTTATCACATTCAAAGGTTTAGAACGCGTTATACTTTTAGGAAATTCATTAGGTGGCCATATTGCTTTATACCACACAAAAATGTATCCTGAAAAAGTTGCAGGCCTAGTTATTACTGGTAGTTCAGGACTTTATGAAAGTGCCATGGGTGACAGTTATCCAAAAAGAGGTGATTACGAATACATTAAGAAAAAAGCAGAAGATGTATTTTATGATCCTAAAGTAGCTACTAAAGAACTTATTGATGAAGTTTACGAGTCTGTAAATGACAGAATAAAATTGATAAAAACACTGACAATTGCAAAAAGTGCCATTCGTCATAATATGGCAAAAGATTTGCCAAAAATGCACGTTCAAACTTGTATCATTTGGGGAAAAAACGACAAAGTTACTCCTCCAGACGTTGCAGAAGAATTTCATAAATTATTACCTAATTCCACTTTGTACTGGATTGACAAATGTGGCCACGCTGCCATGATGGAACATCCAGATGAGTTTAACCGTTTGTTAGAAGAGTGGTTAACACATACTCATTTAGCCGTACATTAACCTAAAAGTAGAATTTTACACCTAGAAAAAATGAAAATTAATACCGCCGAATTTGTTATCAGCAACTCTGATGTAAGCAAATGTCCTAAAGATTTTTTGCCGGAATATGCTTTTATTGGCCGATCAAATGTTGGGAAATCCTCATTGATCAACATGCTAACGAATCATAAAAAGTTAGCTAAAACATCTGGAAGACCAGGAAAAACACAGTTAATTAATCATTTTTTGATTAATAACAATTGGTTCTTAGTCGATTTACCAGGATACGGATATGCTAAAGTATCTAAAAAAACAAAATCTATTTTTCAGGAATTTATAACTGATTATTTTGAAACCAGAGAACAATTAGTCTGTGCATTTGTTCTAATTGACATTCGCCATGAAGCACAAACTATCGATATAGAATTCATGTCCTACATGGGAGAAAGCGAGATTCCTTTTTGCATCGTTTTCACTAAAGCAGATAAGATAAGTAAAGTAAAAATCGATTCGCATATTGCAGCGTACAAAAAGAAAATGTTCGCCAATAATTGGGCCGAAATGCCTCATTATTTTGTAACGTCAGCAACAGAATCAACCGGGAAAGAAGAATTACTTTCTTATATAGATGAAGTAAATCAAGAAGTTTTTAAGAATAACAGCCAGTTTTAAAAGCCCCCTATTAAAGCATAAAAAATCCCAAAACTTAAAAACGTAAGTTTTGGGATTTTTTTTGAGAGAGAAATCTACTCTATTTTGTTAATTCTAATTTCTCTGCAAAATAATCACAGAAATCTTTCATGGTATCGGCCATTTTTTCGTCATCAGTAGCGCGTTTGAATGTTTCTGACATTGCGACTAAAGTCTGGTGAAAGAAAATTTTCATTTCATCCACCGGCATATCTTTGGTCCATAAATCAATACGCATACTTTCTTTGGCTTTACTGTCCCATATAGATAACATAATTGCTTTTGCTTCTTCTTGTTCTACTCCGCCGTCTTTGGCTGACCACATTAATTTTTCCGGAACACGGTTTTCATCTAATTCTATTAGAAATTTAATTTCTGATGTATTTTTATTTGACATTATTTTTTGGGTTTGTATTTTGATTTCACAAATATTTCTTTTGCACTTATTTTTAGCAAATCAGCAATAGGCACTTCATTATTTTTCATGTAAGAACGGACCATTTGCCATCCAATCCAAGCTCCAACTTGTCCCGGCGATTCGTTATCAATTTCTAAATAAAATTTAGAAAACGGAGCCGGATTTATAAATCGGGGAATTAGCTTTTGATCATTACTGTAAAGCATTTCTTTTTCAATAAAATAACGCCACATATAACTTTCATTTTCTTGACACCATTTTATTTGTTCGGGAGTATATCCCATTTTTTCGGCATCAGTATATTCAGGCAAAAGTAGGTCCTTTAAGTACAATTGCTTCCCGTAATAAATCATTTGACTCAGTAAATCTTTCTCTAGAACAGGAGGGATTTTACGAGCCGAAAAACTCGAAACCACATCGGGAGCAATTTGTCTTTGTTCAAAATTTTGCTTTAAATAATTGGGAAACTGATAAAACTTGTGCCCTTTTCCTAAATAAAGTTCCAGCGAAACAATCACTAAACTATCGGCATAAATAGCTTTGTTATTATAATCCATTTCGGAGATTATAGTAATTACTTTTGGCGTTTTTGTTTCTGGAAAATAATATTTAATATGTTTAAAAAGCGTCTCCAATTCTAATTTTACAGGTTCAAAATCAGCATATTTTTTTTGAACTTCCGAGTATAATTCTCTCCACATCGGATCTTGCATTTTATTTAACCAAACGCTATTATCGTTTCCTGCAGGAAAAAAAAATGGGAATTCCTTTTTTACTTTTTCTAAATCCTTTGGAGGCGTTTCAAAAAATATCTTATCAAAACGCTCCACCTTTATATCCAAAGGAATTGCTGTCACAGCACTTTCAACTTTAGTTTTCTTATCACAGGATACAATAATGAGACAAAAGACTACAAGAAACAGATATTTTTTCATATATATTAATTAAATTTGTTTCCAAAGAATCCTGGGAAACGAATGCATAACGAATTGATTTTGCAAATATACATTCCTGCTTTTTAAAACGTAAATTATTATGACTAAAAAAAGTACAATCGAAGTTGAAAACGTGAATAATCAAATTGTAAACTGGTTAAAAACATACGCTGAAAACGCAAAAGTAAATGGATTTGTAATTGGTATTTCAGGTGGAGTTGATTCAGCAGTTACATCAACATTATGTGCACAAACAGGATTAAAAGTTTTATGTGTGGAAATGCCCATTCATCAGGCAGCAAGCCATGTAACCAGAGGACGCGAACATATTGAACAGCTAAAACAAAGATTCCCTAATGTTTCCAGCACTGAAGCTGATTTGACTGGCGTTTTTGAAACGTTTAAAAAAGCAGTTCCTGATGATTCAGATACAGCAAAAGTTCACCTGGCGCTTGCAAATACCAGAGCACGATTAAGAATGACCACGCTCTATTACTTTGCAGGAATCCATGGCTTACTAGTTGCAGGAACAGGCAATAAAGTAGAAGATTTTGGAGTAGGTTTTTTCACAAAATATGGCGACGGCGGAGTAGATTTAAGTCCAATTGCTGATTTGATGAAATCAGAAGTCTATCTATTAGGCCATTATTTACAAATACCGGAATCTATTTTAAAAGCTTCTCCAACAGACGGATTATTTGGTGACGACCGTAGCGATGAAGATCAATTAGGAGCTAGTTATGATGAATTAGAATGGGCAATGCTTGAAAATGAAGCCGGAAGGTCAGTGGAAGACTTTTCAGGACGAGAAAAAATTGTTTTCGAAATTTATAAGCGATTAAACACCATTAATCAACATAAAATGACGCCAATTCCCGTTTGTTTTATCACAAAACAATAAAGAAGTAATATTTTATATTGATTTACAATTAATTACAGAATTTATTTATTAATTTTACATTTCCAATTACAAACAATTCTAAAAATTTAAAATTATGATTAAAGTATGTATAGCCGATAATTATCCTGTTGTGCATTTTGGAGTAAAATCTTACTTTAAAGATAATGCGGACATCTCAATTGTTGCCAATGTCGGCAATTTCTTGATGGTAAGGGATATTCTTCAAACAAAAGACATTGATGTATTAATAATAGATTTGGAACTGGAAGGTCTTTCCAGTATTTTTGAGGTTAAAGCAGTCTTAAAAAACTTTCCAAAAACAAAAATTATTATTTTCAGTGGGCTTTCAGAACAGATTTATGCGCCAAATGCCATAAAAGCCGGAGTATCTGGCTTTGTGCATAAATCAGAAAAGTTAGAAACTTTAGGAATTTCGATCATTAAAGTCTCCCAAGGTAAGATTATCATGAACGAAACCGTGAAGAAGAACTTAGCCTTAATTGCTAAACAAAGTAAAAGCGAACGTTTGTACCGCAAACTTTCTAACCGTGAGGTAGAAGTTCTACGGTATTTAAGTGGAGGAAAAAAGAATCATGAAATTGCTGACATTCTAAATCTGAATGAAAAAACGATTAGCACATACAAATTGCGATTATTGACCAAACTGAATGTTACAAATCTTGTAGATTTAGTAGACAAAGCTAAAAAATTAGAGATCGTTTAGTAATATCTAGACATTACTCTTCCTAATTTTTTGGAAAAAGAATGAATCAGAATATTATAATCCATTATCAAAGACAAAGACTCTGTATTATCTGAATTCGGTTCAGATGATAGAGAGCTTTTTAATTCTTCGATTATTTTACCCACTAAGTACCAACGTAAAGTCAAAATAGTCTCCGAAACTTCTTGAACTATTGTATCATTTTTTGATTTAGGAAAAATATTCTGCCCAACCCAGTCGTGTAAAATAACGCGTTCATCCTCCATCAAAATATCCGTCACTTCCTGAGCAAAATCAACTTGTAAATGCATTAAATACTGCTCTAAACTGAAACTTTCATTCTGATGATAGTAATTAATTAAATCATTGAATATATCTCGAAACAACGGATTTGCTAATTCAACTTCATCTTCCTGTAAACTCAGATAGATTCGTTGGAATACTTTATATTCTTTCTTCTCGGTTACCGTTTCAATTTCCCCTTCCTCATTTGTTCTCAAAAATGTATCTTCGAACTCTTCCTCTTTATTTCCGTACAACAAAAGAATCTCAATGATCTTACGTTCCAAACGATATAAAACATCTACTTTTTGAGCGTCTATTGGATTATCATTTTTTACAACTTCGAAAGCCTGTTGTTCCTGTTTTTGCTTTTTACCAACTTCAGCAACATCTTTTTGAACTAATTGTGCCAAGGTGCTTTGTAAAACCTGCTCCGAAATATCCATAATTCGGGAACATTCCTGAATATAAATTTCACGTTGAATCCTGTCCGGAATTTTCGAAATACTGACAACCATATCCCGAATTAAGTCAGCTTTTTTGATAGGATCATTCTTGGCTTCATTCATCAAAAGCGAAGCCTTGAACTGAATAAAATCTTTGGCGTTATTTTCAAGATATGAGACTAAATCATCATGGGATGTTTTTTTAGCAAAACTATCAGGGTCTTCCCCATCAGGAAAAGTACATACTTTTACATTCATTCCTTCTTCCAGAATCAAATCGATTCCTCTAATGGAAGCGCGCAGTCCCGCCGCATCACCATCAAAAAGAACGGTAATATTCTTTGTCAATCTATTGACTAATCGGATTTGATCGGGCGTCAAAGCTGTTCCAGAAGAAGACACAACATTTTCAATTCCAGATTGATTGAACTGAATTACATCCGTATATCCTTCAACCAAATAACAATTATTTAATTTCGCTATCGATTGTTTAGCCTGAAAAATACCATACAACACTTTGCTCTTGTGGTAAATTTCACTTTCAGGAGAATTCAGGTATTTTGCCGCTTTTTTATCATTGGTAAGAATACGACCTCCAAAACCCAGCACTCTTCCCGACATACTTTCTATAGGAAACATTACACGCCCTTTGAACCTGTCGAATGGTCTGTCATCACGGGGGATTGTGAGTCCTGTACTTTCTAGAAACTCTAATTTATATCCTTTTCCTAAGGCTTCTTTGGTAAAAGCATCCCAACTTTCAGGCGAATATCCTAAACTAAACTTCTTAATAGTATCATTCGTAAATCCTCTTTCTTTAAAATAAGAGTACCCAATTGCTTTTCCTTCTTCAGAGTTTAAAAGTGTGTTGTGGAAATAGGTTTTTGCAAATTCCGAAACCAAATACATACTTTCCCGAACATCAGTTATGGCCTTCTCCTGATCCGTTTGCTCCGTTTCTTCAATTTCGATATTGTATTTCTTCGCTAAATATCGAATGGCTTCCGGATAGGTAAAATGAGAATGTTCCATTAAGAATGCAACGGAGTTCCCACCTTTTCCAGAGCTAAAATCTTTCCAAATTCCCTTTGCCGGCGAAACCATGAACGATGGAGAACGCTCTTCAGAGAAAGGACTTAATCCTTTCCAATTACTTCCGGCACGCTTCAACTGCACAAAATCACCGATAACCTCCTCTACTCGAGCAGTTTCGAAAACAATATCAATAGTGGCTTTTGAAATCAAATTGTTATTTTTTTGAAGTTCAAAGTTACAACGTTTAAGCTGAAAAAATTATTGTTAGTACAAATAAAATCATCCCCTGATAAAACCCATAAATCATTCTATTTGATAATTTAAAAAGTTATAAATATTTTACAAATCAAAGAAACGGCCTAATTCATCATTATAATTCAGTTAAAAAGTTATTAGTTTTTAACATTCTTTTATATATCATAAAATAAACGTTATTTTGTAATTGATTCCCCAAATCTACATTCCAATTTATTGCTACATAAACAATTACTTTAAAAACCTCTGTCTATAATGCAGAATTTAATAAAATCATTCGATACCATAGATTTTCAGCAAGAATTCAATAGTATTCTATTATTTGTATCGGAAATATGTGAAATCCCTTGTGTCTTTATATCATTAATTGATTTAACTGGCCTAACAGTGAAAGCAAAAATAGGCTTAGATCTTACACCTATCTTACCTAATATAATAGCATTTAATGAAACTATTATTCAGCAAAATAAAATTAAAATCGTTTCAGATATTAATAATGATGTTTCTAATCAATCCGAAAACTTAGTAAATTTTTTCGCTGAGTTTCCAATATGTCTTAATGAAAATCTAGTTATCGGAACTATTTGTATTATGGACACAAAGGCGAAAGAGCTTTCCTCAATACAGTTAAAATATCTGGATCATGCTGTACAACAAATTCAATCTTTATTGAAATTACATATTGAAAACAAGGAATTACAAGAAACAATTAAACAGCAAGAAAATCAATTACAACTGTTTATTGATAATTCAAATGAAATTATCTATGAGATCAATTTAGAAGGAATAATTAGCTATGTTTCAGATAACTGGACTAAACATTTAGGTCACGAGATCAAAGATGTTTTAGGCAAAAGCAACGCTTCCTTTTTACACCCTGAAGATTTAGAAAATTGCATTGCATTTTTAGATAAAGTCATTAAAACCGGAGAAAATGAAGGTGAATTAATCTATAGAATACAACATAAACAAGGGCACTATGTTTGGCATGAAACACGTTTGAAATTAGCACAAAAAAATGGCTCTCCAATTTTTACAGGAAACTGTAGAGACATTACTGAACATATTGAGGTCGAACAGAAGCTACTGCAACAAAAAAATTTCTATGAAACCATATTAAATAATTTACCAACCGATGTTGTAGTATTTGACTCTAATCACAAATACATCTATGTAAATCCAATAGCAATCAAAAATGAAGAGTTGCGCAAATTCATAATTGGAAAAGACGATTTTGAATATGCACAACATATGCAACGAGATCCCTCCATCGCTAAAAGTAGAAGAGGAAAATTTCTTGAAGCACTGCAAAAAGAGAAAACATCATTTTGGGAAGAAACTTTACATTCTGAAGTTGATGGCATTACGTACCATGACAGAAAATTTACTCCAGTTTTTAATGATGATGGAAGTTTTAAAATGATGATCGGTTTTAGTGTTAACTTAACAGATAGAAAAAAAATTCAAGAGGAAATTCTCAAAAGCCGACAACTTACTGCCAGTATTCTCCAAAATGTAGCTGTTGGGATTTTAGTTCAAGGACCGCAATCAGAAATTCTAGAAAATAATATAGCAGCTTGCGAAATGTTAGGACTTACCGAAGATCAACTTCATGGTAAAACCTCTTTTGATGCGCAGTGGAAAGTAATTCATATCGATGGTTCACCTTTCCAACCAGATGAACATCCTGTACCGCAGGCGATACAAAAGTTGAAGCCAATAAACAATATTGTAATGGGCGTTCATCGGCCAACGCATAACGATTTGGTTTGGTTATTGGTTGATGCCATACCAGTATTTGGAGATCTTAATGAATTACTCTATGTAATATGCTCTTTTAATGATATAACAGCACAAAAAAATGCAGAAGATTCCTTAAAAATCAGCAATGAGCGTTTTACCTATTCCAGTAAAGCGACTTCAGATGCGCTTTGGGATTGGAATATGATTACGGATGAAATATTTGTTGGAGAAAGTTATTCTATTCTTTTTGGACATCAATTTGAGAATAACATTATAACAGGTCAAGAATGTGAGAATTATATTCATCCAGAAGACAGAGAAAACTATTTTGCATCTGCAGAAAAAGCCATAAATACAGATGTTTATAGATGGACAGAAGAATACCGTTATCTAAAATCAGATAAAACTTATGCCTTTGTAAAAGACAAGGCCGTTATTATACGAAACGATGAAGGTAAGGCAATCCGAATGATTGGAGCCATGCAAGACATCACGAAAGAGAAGAAATTAAAAGATGAATTACAGCAAAGTGAAGAACAATTTAAAGGAGCTTTTGAGAATTCAGCAGTAGGAATGGCTTTGGTTAATCTAGATGGTTATTATACAGAAACGAACGTAAGACTTTGTAAAATGCTTGGTTATTCAAATCAAGAAATGAAATGCCTAAAATTCCAAGAAATCACTCATTACGAAGACTTGACTATTGATTTGGACTATAAAGAAAAATTAGACACCGGAAAGATCTCTAACTTCAGTTCAGAAAAAAGGTTCATTCATAAAAATAAATCTATCATATGGGCACACATGTCTGTTTCGTCAGCAAAAAACAATAAGAATGAAATTAAGTATTATATCGTCCAGGTAATAGACATCACCGAAAGAAAAAAAATCGAAGAGGAAAACAAAGTGTTAACTGATGAAAATAACAGGAATAAAACTAGTCAGTTAAATGAGGCGAAAAACATGTATCGTCTTTTAGCCGATAATACTATTGATTTAGTTTGTTTACATAATGCAGATACAACTTTTAAGTATATTTCCCCATCAATACGAAATTTGCTAGGGTATTCTTCCGACGAATTACTAGGAAAATTCCCCCTGGATTATGCTCATCCAGAAGATAAAAATTATCTTCAAAAAAAAATGGATAAGTTCCTTACACTGAGAATGGATGAGCCGGTAATTGCAAGGTTTAAAAAAAGCAATAATGAATACATTTGGATTGAAATAAAAACAAATTTAATTTTAGAGAACAAAATTCTAATTGGAATTCAAACAAGTTCAAGAGATGTAACTTCTAAAAAAATAGCCGAAGAAGCAATTGAGAAAGCACTTGCAAAAGAAAGAGAATTAAATGAATTACGCACCAATTTAGTATCCACAATTTCTCATGAATTCAGAACGCCTATGACTACAATTAGAACTAGTGCGGAATTAATATCTATGTATTTAGAAAATCAAAATGTAGTAAACGGAAATCGTTTACAAAAACGAGTTACGATTATTACTGAGGAGATCGATCGAATAGTTGCACTAATGAATGATGTACTAACCATTTCTAAAGACGATTCCGGAAAGACTAATTTCAACCCTTCATTGTTTGATTTGAAAGAGTTTTGTCTTGAAATAGTTGACAACAACTATTTAAATAATCTAAATCTTCCTATGGTGATTACAAATTTTAATGGCTTAACTTTCACAGTTAATGCTGACAAAAAGCTAATGGAATATGCTATTCTTAATATTTTAAATAATGCTTTTAAATATTCCGAAAAATTTGCAGAGGTAATTCTTAATCTTTCTTCAACGAGTGATACAATTGTCCTTGAAATTATTGATTTTGGTATTGGTATTCCTAAAGAAGACCACGTTAAATTATTCAACACTTTTTTCAGAGCAAGTAATACAGATGGTTTTCAAGGAACTGGTTTAGGATTATATATCGCTAAAACATTCACTGAAAAAAATTCAGGAACTATTGCATTAGAAAGCGAATTAGGAAAAGGCACAAAAGTGACCATGACATTTCCTTTAATAAAATAATTAAAAACGATGGCTAAAATATTGATTATTGACGATGAACTAAGACTGAGAGAAACTATCTGCGAATTACTTTCCTACGCCGGTTACGATGTCCTCGATGCTCAGGACGGAATTGAAGGATTAGAAAAAGTCCAGCAATTTACACCTGATCTTATCCTCTGTGACATTATGATGCCTATCCTTGACGGATACGGATTCATGGAAAAACACAAAATTTCTGATTACTCTAATATCCCAGTGATCTTTCTTACTGCCAGAATAGAACTTAAAGATCAAAAAAAAGGTGATGCTTTAGGAATTAAAGCATATTTAAAAAAGCCATTTATTTTTAAAGAATTAAAAAGCATCATTGAATCAGAATTAGCCAATACTTTTAATTCAAACAGATAATTAATAATTTCCTATTTCATACTTGTAATTGTGCAAAGTGCTTTTTAAAGCTCTGTTTATCAAGTTAAAACCCCTATTTAACTTTGGTTTTTAATATTACAGAGGCTGGAAATTTAGAAAGAAATATTTTGGATAAGTGAAGGTTTTCTTTACTGACAATTATTTCGTTAAAATCATAATCAGTTTTATTTATCAATAATCTATAAGAATAATTCTTTGTGCAACTCACTGCAGAAATTAAATTTAGTGCTAAAATTAAAGATTCGAATATAATCCTTAAATATAAAGGTTGTAAAACCATTACATAAAATAAAACCGAAAATACTAAAACTATAATATTGGCTGTAAAATCTCTTTTTTTTATTAACCTACTATTTGAAATTTGATTTAAGGTCATTAATGCATCACAATTTTTAAAATTACTTTGGAATCTAAAATTACAAAAGAGAATTCTCCTCTAAATTTTTTCGGTTTTTGTTGTAGTTGTACAATTTGTATTCATTTACCTTTTATTAATTAAAAGAATCTTACCAAAACAGCCTACCCCTACAAAAGAGTAGTTTATTGCCCCTAATAGACATTTAAGTAAGCTGCCTGGCAAGAAGATCCCCAAATCTTTTGTAAAAATAGATTCTCAAATTATATTAAACTCTATTTTTAGTAATAGCTTAAAAAAAAGTACCAATAATTTATATCACAAAAAAAAGTCAACTATTCTTTTTAAAAACTAAACGCTCCTTTATAATAGCATTTATACACATACTCGATACTCTTAGCTAAATAGAAATTCCTACAATAAAGACAACTACGATCAATCCGATTGCAATAACAAAGAGACTTAACATAACTATGTCGTTTTCTGTTACTGTTTCCTTATTATCAGGAAACAATTCGCTTAAATCATCCCATTCCGATTGAGACGGTCTTATTTTAAGTTTCGTTAAAAGATCCTTTAAAATTATAAACATTACTTTTTTTTTGAAGAAAAATAATCTATTTCTTTAGAATTGATTTTTTTATTACTGCTGATTTAAAAAAAAGAGCTACTAATTTAAAATCAAAAAAAAACACTCTTTAAAAGAGTGTTTTTTTTTGATTTTAAATTATTTATTCAGCTTGTATTTACAAACTTTTAAAGCAACAACTGTTTTTCATTTTGGATAGATTTAATATAATCCCGAGGAGTTACATTAAGATATGATTTAAAGCTAGTAGAAAAATAAGAGAATGAGTTGAATCCCGTTTCATCAACTAAATATTGCACATTTCTTTCTCCTAAATCAATGAGTTTAATAGCATATTCTAATTTAAACTCTCTTATGTATTGGCTCGCATTTTTATTCGTGAGTTTCCTCACTCTTTTATCTAATGTTGATTTACTTATGAAAAGCTTACTTGATAATTCATTCATATCAATTTTTGATTTTAAATGTTTAATAAGAACTTCATTTAATGAGGTTAAAAAATCTTTTTCGGATAATTTAATAGTAACTTTTGAAAACGGATCAGGAATATATTTCTTTTCTATATTTTTTTTAAGTTCAATAACATTTTTTATTTTGTAGACCAATTCCTTTACTTTAAAGGGTTTCATTATAAAATCATTTACTCCATTTTTTAACTGCCTGAATTTTATATCATCATCCATATTAGCAGTAATTATAATAAACGGAATTGTTTTAAATTTAATATCTTTCTTAATTCTTAAAAACAGTTCTTCGCCACCCATAATAGGCATCATTAAATCACTTATAATGACATCTGGAATGTTTTTTTGAAAATACAATAAAGCTTTCCCACCATCCTTTATCCATTTTACTTCAAAATCACTCAGAATCAATAATTCTAAAATCGAATTTCCAAGCGCTTTATCATCTTCAATTAATACTATTTTTCACTAGTGTCCACTATAGATTAAAAAAAGTTCTTTGAAATTATTGTAAATCTGTATTTTAAGTCTCATTTTAGAGCGTGACGATTTGAATTGAATTCTTATGTTCGTAAATTAACTTTACGAAAATGAATCACGGCAAATATGTCTTTTCTCAATTGGTTGAATTTCTACCACAACGTGTTTTTGATAGACTTGTAACAAAATATAATGGTAATAAAAGTGTTAAACATTTTACTTGTTGGAATCAACTTTTATGTATGCTTTTTGGTCAATTATCCTCTCGTGAAAGCTTGCGAGATTTGATAACTGTTATCGAAGCACATCAATCAAAATCGTATCATTTAGGATTTGGAAAAAATGTAACTCGAAGCAACTTATCCAAGGCAAATGAAAATCGTAATTATAAAATATTTGAAGACTTTGCCAACCATTTAATATTGATTGCCCAAGAAAAAAACTGCAACGATAGTTTTGAAATAAAAGGTAATATTTATGCTTTTGATTCTTCAACTATTGACTTGTGTTTGAGTGTGTTTTGGTGGGCTCATTTTCGAAAAACCAAAGCAGGAATAAAACTCCACACACTTTTTGATATTAACACACAAATCCCAGTATTTATTCACATCACAGAGGCAAATGTGCACGATGTTAATGCTATGGACATCATCAATTACGAACCTTTTGCTTACTATATTTTTGACCGTGCTTATGTTGATTATTTAAGGCTTTATCAAATCACAAAATCAACTGCTTATTTTGTAGTCAGGGCAAAATCAAATTTAAAATTCAAAAGAATGTATTCTAAAAAAACGGATAAATCTACTGGGGTTATTTATGACCAAACAGGGAAAATAGACGGCTTTTATACTTCAAAAGATTATCCCGAAAAGATTAGAAAAGTGAAGTTCTTTGATGCTGAAAATAATAAAACCATAATCTTTTTGACTAATAATTTTGACTTGTCAGCCGAGCAAATTGCTTTGCTTTACAAACAGCGTTGGCAGATTGAATTATTCTTCAAATGGATTAAACAACATCTGAAAGTTAAGACCTTTTGGGGTACAACAGAAAATGCTGTTCGCATACAAATCAACATCGCAATAATAACTTATTGCTTGGTGTCAATAATTGCAAAAGATTTAAAAATCAATCGTTCCATCTACGAAATTCTACAAATTTTATCAGCATCATTACTTGATAAAACACCTGTAAATGAATTACTTATGAAATCAGATTACAATAATGTCAATGAACTTGATTCTAACCAGCTGGTTTTCAACTTATTTTAAGTGGACACTAGTGACTATTTTTATTTTTTGATTTCTCATTTTACTAATCTAATTATTTTCATTTTAACTTATTGATTTTTTTATTTAAATTATAAGTACTTGTATTACTCCAAAATTAAAATTAAAATACCTTTATTTTTTTTTATTTCTTCAAAGGAATCAGGCTTATTTATTATTTCATTTTATAAAAAACATAATTTAAGTAATTTAAACATTAGTAAATCAATGAAAAATATTTTATTGAGCATTTCAAAAGCGAATACTCATCTTTTAAAAGAGGATTCAATCGACGATGCAATAAATTTTTGTATTACTGATATTGGCAAAACCCAAGAAATTGACAGATGTTATATTTTTAAAAATCGATATGATAATGACGGGCTAAAACTTTACTATACCCATGAATGGTGCAATAACGATATTGAACCTTACATTGATAGTCCAGATCTGAGCGGCCTTACCTATGAAGCTTTCCCAGGACTTTATGAAACATTAGTAAAAAACGAACCTCTTCATGGACTTGTAAAAGATAGTAAAAATGATTATTTCCGGGAACTTATGGAAATGCAAGGCATAAAATCCTATTTATTCACTCCAATCTTTTCCAACAATCTCTTTTGGGGATGGATTGGTTATGATGATTGCAAAACGGAAAGAAAATGGCTGGATGAAGAAGTATATGCCTTACATACCGTTTCAAAAAATATTGGGCTCCGTCTCAATCAAGACAAAACCATTTTAAAATTAGAAGCTACTTTAGAAAAATTTGACTTCTACATGAAAGGTTCTAATCAAGCTATGTGGGAATTATTTATTCACACCAATAAACATGTTTTTTCCTATAATTGGGTAAAAATATTAGGTTACACAAACGATGAAATCACAGATGATACTGAATTTTGGAAAAACAGTACTCATCCGGAAGATTTCCTGCAAATTGCAATAGATTTAGAAAACTTCATATCTGAAAAATCCCTAAATTATTATGGAACAGCAAGAATGATTCATAAAGATGGACATACTGTTTGGGTAAAATATTCCGGTTTATTAAAAAAAAACAAACAAGGCAGACCCATAAAAATTATTGGAACCTATATCGACATCAGCGAAATTAAAGAAAAAGAAAAACAACTGGAGTTGTCAGAAGAAAAATTTAGATTTATTGCTGATAATACCTCTGATGTAATTTGCCAACATACTATTGATGGAAGTTATACCTATGTTTCAAATTCTATTAAGGAAATCTTAGGATATGAACCTGATGAGATGCTGAATAAAATAGCTTTTGACTTTGTCCATCCAAATGATTACGAACGGATAAGCCATGCTCAAAAAAACTTCATTAATGATTCGAAACCTAAAATATTAACTTATAGATTTAGAAAGAAAGATACCACTTATATCTGGTTAGAAACCTCCGCAAGAAATATTTTAAATGAAGAGAATATTGTCATAGGAGTTCAAACTTCCAGCAGAGATGTTAGTGAGCGAATTAAAGCCGAAGAAGAAATCAAAACTGCTCTTAAAAGAGAGAGAGAGAGTTAAATGAAATGAAATCAAGATTTGTCTCAATGGCATCACATCAATTTAGAACTCCGTTAACTGTTATCTATTCAAATGCGGAACTTATTGATCTAAAAACAAATCATCTTGATAAGAAAATAGTCAATTCCGTTGAAAACACTACTTCCAGAATAAAAAAAGAAGTAGACCGAATGACTAAATTAATGAATAATATTTTAATTTTTGGGAAGTATGAATCTAAAAAAATTAAAAAAGAAGTTAAAAAAATCAATCTTAATACATTCCTTAAAATATTAGTTGACACCTATTTTAATAAAGCGCTTGAGAAAGGAAAGATTCAAATAAAAATAAAAGGCAAAAAAAAAGTTTTTCATACTGATGAAACATTGTTGACCCATATTTTAACAAATTTAATCAGCAATGCATTTAAATACTCTGCCGGCAAACCTAATCCGCTCATAAGCATATCCTATTTAGAGAACGAAATTGAAATAGAAGTAACTGATTTTGGAATTGGAGTACCCGAGAATGAAATTCAATATCTTTTCACCTCTTTTTTTAGAGCTTCAAATACAAGTACCATAATTGGTTCCGGTCTGGGTTTAGCAATTGTAAAACAATTTACAGTTTTTTTAAACGGTAAAATAGAATTGAAAACCAAAGAAAATTTTGGAACAACAATAAAATTAATTTTCCCATATGAACAGAACTAAAATTCTCTTAGTTGATGACGAATTAAATTTAAGAGAAACTATTAGCGAGCTACTTATCTATCAGAATTACAACGTCAAATCTGCCTGTAATGGGCAAGAAGCATTAGACTTATTAGAATATTGGACACCAGACTTAATTATCTGTGACATAATGATGCCAGTTATAGATGGTAGTACATTACTTGAAATAATAAAAGATATTAATTCTTTGAACTCTATACCCTTTATTTTTTTGACTGCAAAAAAAGAAAGCAATCTAATGAGAAAGTGCTTGTTGGAAGGCGCTGATGACTATATCGCTAAACCATTCAAAATAAAAGAATTAATATCTATTATAGAATCAAAGCTAGAACGATTTGAAAAAATAAAGAATTCTCATAGTAATTTATATCTGGGTAAAAAAAAGGTTTTTTTACATGAAATCAATACCCCACTAAATGGAATTTTAGGACCAATTGAGCTTCTAATTGAAAATCAAGAAAAACTAGACAAAAAAGAAATATCCGCATTTTATGAATCGATTAAAATATCAGGTGAGCGATTAAACAGAACCATGCAAAATATAATTCTTTATCAAAATCTTAAAAACAACTCCACCGAATTTAGTCCCAATTCGAGTTCTGAAATATTAAATGTATTTTTAAAAACAAAAGAATCAATTTTTAAAATTCATAAAGATCAAGAAAAAAGAATCAGTTTTGAAATTGATAAAGCAACGATTAAAATCAGTGAAGAGCATTTACAGTATATATTTTTTGAATTAATCGATAATTCCTTAAAATTCTCTTCAAATAACAAAGTCGTTATTGTTTCTGGAGAACGGTTCAATGATGAATATTATGAATTAGTGATCAGGGATTTCGGGATTGGCTTCACTGAACAGGAACTAAATAAAATAGGTGCTGCTCAACAGTTCAATCGGGAAGAAAGAGAGCAGCAAGGATTAGGATTAGGTCTCTTTTTAAGCAAAATTATTATAAAAAAATCAAATGGTGTTTTCACTATTGTTTCAAAAGAAAATGAAGGCACAACTATTAAGATATTGCTGCCTTTATGCAAAAAAATGCGATTAATTTCAAAAAATATTAAAAACAACAAATGAATACTATCTCAAAACATGTAGAAGATAAGCTTGGTATTTTGCATTCAACATTTTTAAAGATAAAAAAACGCAAAAAGAGAAATGCGAAATTTAAAATTGCATCAAAACTTAAAACTGAACCCATTATATCCTCAAGAGAGGATTGCACAGAATCTTTGAATATTTACCTTGAAGTACTACAAAAAATTTGCAAACCTTCTAGCACTGCTAAAAAAAGAATTATGTACGATGTAGATGCCGTTAATTTGAAAATAAATAAAGACTATTATTTTTATATTTTGTATGAATTAATAGACAATGCTTTGAAATTCTCAGAGAGTTATGCGAAAGTACTTATTTCAGGAAAAAAAATTGATGATGAATATATCATTGTTATTCGAGATTTTGGAAATGGATTTAATATCGGAGCCGCTAATCCAACTCATAAAAAGAAACTTCAATCTAAAAAAAAGAGAAAAAAAGGTCAAGGACTAGCTATACTTATTTGTGAAAAAATAGTAAAAACATTTAAAGGAAAATTTGAAATTAAAACGAATAAAAATGAAGGCACTGTAGTTTCTGTGATTCTTCCTTTAAGTAACACAGAAATCGATTAATTATAATTTAAGGCAAGTTTTATTTAATACGAAAAAAGCGCTTCTTTCAAAGTGCTTCTCAAAGTATAAAACTAACTAAAACAATTTCTAATTGAAATCAAAACGCAGTCCTAAAGAAACGTTGTTTTGTTTTACCAAATTATCTTTAAACAAAGGGTTCAAATCATATTTCAGGTACAAACTAGTCGATTTATATCCAATATAAGAACTCAAACCATAAATAAAATTACTGGTATTAAAATCCCCTTTGGTTCTTTCAGTAGCTTTCAAATCATTGTCATCATATTTGATAATTTGCTTTGATTTCAAATTGATTCCTGCATAACCACCTATTCCAAAACGAACACTTTCATGCGTTCTGAAAAATGGCTTGTCCTCTTTCGTTTTTTTACCCGAAAAATCAAATTCTAAATGAACTGGCGCAACTAAATATACATTTCTGAAACGAGAATCACTGATATCAATAGGATTAACAACAAGATTACTTTGATTACCATTGATTACAAAACTGCGATTATCGGTAGGACGAAGATTATTGTACATTACGGACAAGCCGTATTTAGCATGAAGCAAATTGTTGTTTTTTGCAATTCTGCTGTTATAAGAAACTCCTAATTCATAAAAATGAGAACCTAAATACCTGAAGTTTGATTTTTCAACACTTTTATTAGTTACCACATTATTCAACCCTGCAGCAAAAACAAATTGCGAGGTTGTTCTTTTCTCAGAATAATTAGCAACTATAGAATCTGTTTTTTTCTGATATTGTTCACTTTTTACTCCTTTAGCTTTTGAATAATTTATAATGAATGTATTAGGCTGATATTCTTCTAGTATTTTTCCATCTACTTTTTGCTGCACTAAATCATTCAACTCGTTTTGAGCAAAGGCTATTTTACTTTCAATTATTGTTGCTCTAGCTTGGGCAAGTTGTTGTTTTTTCAAATCGGCTTGCTCTTTAGTTATTGTTCCTTTTTCTAATTGAAGATAAACCTCTTCAATTTCAGCTTTTAAAATCGCTTTTTCTTCTTTTGTAATGGCTTCAATTTTTGAAGCGATTTCTTTCGCTCGTTTTTCAAATGTTTCCTGTCCAAGCATTTTACTTGCAAAAAAACACAACAACACTACTAAGTAAATGGTAAAATTTCTCATGATAATTTGATTTTAAAGGTGATTGATGATTTTTATTCTAAGTTACGATTGGCTAAGGCAACTTTTACGGTTTGGTAATTCTTGTTTACTTTATTAATTACTTTTTCTCGAAAGGAAAGCTCTAATTCTCCATCAACCTGCGAGAGTAAATTACTTGCATTTACATGTACAACTGGTTTTTGGTTTAATTGATTCTCCTTTTTTGAAGGATTTCTTGCAACTGCTAACAGTTCGTCAACTGTAATATTGCTAGCTTGTGATTTGATTAATTTTTGTTCTGTTTTTTGATTATTGATTGAAACTTCTGCTACTTGATTTTGATTTGAATTCTTGTTAACGATTATCGATTTTTTTTCTAAAACTGGAGTTTTGTTAATTCCAGAAGTTGATTTTGACACAACATTGTCGACCAAGCCTTTCTCCTCCTCCATAAGTCTTATAGTACTCTCTGGAACAACAGTAGTTTTTGGAGCAACTGAATTCTGAATAACAACCTCATTTCCCTTGTATTCAATTGCATTTCCTTTTTGACCAAAATAAACTGTTCCAATTAAAAGAAATCCAACAAAACTTGCCGCCATAAACAACCAAGGAAACTTTGTTTTTGGTTCTTGCTTCGCCTGTTCGCTATTGCTCGGGTCAGCCGCTGTAATCATTGCATCCAGTTTGCTCCAAGCCAATTCTGACGGTTTGATCTCCCTAGAATTCAATTGCTCTTTGAACAGTGTTTCTAATTTATTCGGTTCCATACTCGTAATTTTTTAAGGTATTAAGCTGTGCTTGCAACATTTTCCTGGCATGTGACAATTGTGATTTTGATGTTCCTTCATTAATCCCTAACATACAGGCAATTTCGTGATGTTTGAATCCTTCAATCGCATATAAATTGAAAACCATTTTATAACCATCCGGCAAACTGTCTATTAAAAATTGAATGTCGGCTATTGCGAATTGGCTTTCGATATTATTGAAACTTTCTTCAAAATAGGTTTCATCTTCAATATATTTCAATTTTTTTTCAACTCGGATAAAAGAAATACATTCGTTGATCATAATTCTTCTGATCCAACCCTCGAAACTTCCTTTGTGCTGAAAATTCTTCAGATTCGTAAACACTTTCATAAAAGCGGTAATCATGATATCTTCGGCCTGATGAATGTCTTTTATGTATTGGCGGCAAACACTTAACATTTTTGGAGAAAATTGGGTGTAAATCTGCTGTTGCGCCAGCCGATTGTTTTCGACAGCTAACTGGATTAGTTCATTTTCCTCGTGATGTAAGCTGATTACTTTCATAAATAAATGCAATGGCTAAATTCAATTTCAATATTTTCACTGCGATTGCAATTTATTTTTGATAGTGAATCTGACTTCTATTAGCATAGACGATTGACAATGCAAAAAGGTTGCATAGCAATAAAATTAATTTAAAAAAATATCGTTCACTGAGATTCTTCCTTCGTCAGAATGACAAAATGATGCTATTTTTTTCTTTCAATAACATAATTGACCATTAAGATCAGTGCGTCTTTAAACTCCGAGTCTGTATAATTATCCAGCAATAAAAGAGCTTCTTGCTGAAATTCGACCATTTTTTGTTCGGCATAAAGCAAACCGTTATTGTTTTTTACAAAAGCAATAACTTCTTTGACACGTTTTTTATCTTTATTATGATTTTTTATGGAATTGATAAGCCATGTTTTATCTTTTGAAGTACATGTATTCAAAACGTGAATAAGAGGCAACGTCATTTTTTGTTCTTTGATGTCAATCCCGGTTGGTTTCCCAATGGCTTCATCAGTATAATCAAATAAATCATCTTTTATTTGAAAAGCCATCCCAATGAGTTCTCCAAACTTGCGCATATTTTCTACCTGAACTTCATCTTCTATAACGGATTTTGCGCCAAGAGCACAACAGGCAGCAATAAGTGTCGCTGTCTTTTTCCGAATGATTTCATAATAAATATCCTCCGTGATGTCGAGTCTTCGGGCTTTTTCAATTTGAAGTAATTCGCCTTCGCTCATTTCGCGAACAGCGACAGAAATGATTCGGAGTAAATCAAAATCTCCATTATCTATGGAAAGTAATAAACCTTTGGACAATAAATAATCCCCAACCAAAACAGCAATTTTATTTTTCCAAAGCGCATTGAGGGAGAAAAAACCTCTTCTGCGATTGCTGTCATCCACTACATCATCATGAACCAATGTCGCAGTATGAATCAGCTCGATAACGCAAGCGCCACGATACGTTCGTTCATTTACAATTCCGTCAGAAACCATTTTGGCCGTCAGAAAAACAAACATAGGACGCATTTGTTTTCCTTTTCTGTTGACGATGTAATAGGTGATTCTATTTAACAAAGCCACTTGTGAAGTCATCGATTCGTAGAACTTTTTTTCAAAAAGTTCCATTTCGTCAAAGATGGGCTGTTTTATTTGTGAAGTAACATTCATTAGAATTCAAAGATACAGTTTTAAATAAAATAGTTAATACATATTTTAACATAGAATTTAAAACTGAAATGATTTTTTTAATTAATTTTATGTGAAAGACAACGCAAAATTGAATAACCTACAAACAATTTTGTTTTTTAAATCTGTACAAATACTTAATATTCCCCAATTCGTTAGAAACCGTTTTATTAACTCTAAAACCTTTAAAATTATTAGAGGATCACCCCGCTGTTTTAAGCATATAATAAAATCAAATAATACAATTGGATTACTTTTAAATATTAGTATAAATCAAAAATTATATGTCATGAAAACAAAAATTTTCTCAGGTATAGCATTTATAATGCTAAGTTTTTTTATTAGTTGTGATTCTAATAATAATGATGATAATGATCCTAATTCGTCTCCGATCCTCACAACAGCGGATGTAGCGAACGAATCAAAAATTGATATCGCTATTGATGATGTGGTATTCATTGTCGAAGATCAATATACCGCTCAACAAAATTCATCCAATATTTCCAGCGCAACTTCAAAAGGTTTTTTACCCACCTGCGCAACCATTACAACAGTATTAGCAGACGGAATTTGGACTAGAACAATTGATTTTGGAACGGAAGGTTGTTTACTTCCAAATAGAAACTTAGTAAAAGGAAAAATAATTATTAGCTTTTCTACTGATTTTACCAGTCCCATAAGAACTATTTCTTATACTTTTGTCGACTTTTATCACAATAACAAACTTCTTCAAGGCAATAAAACAATCAGTTACGAATTAAAAAGTACGGCCTTACTAGCGGAGGTTCATCCCGTAATGACTTTTACCGTTGATATGAAAATTACCTTTGATGACGGAAAAATATATACAAGAACAGGCACTAAAGTTAAAGAAACCGTCGAAGGTTATGGAACACCTCTTATCTGGGATGACAATGTTTTTCTGGTGACGGGAAATAGCACAACAACTTTACCTGACGGAAACAGTATAGTAAAAACAATTACCACTCCTTTGCGTTATGTGATGACTTGTAGTTTACCGTTTCCAGTGAGCGGAGTTGTTACTATAACTAAAAATGATTCTGAGGGAGTATTAAATTTTGGAAATGGAGTGTGCGACAATCTCGCAACGCTAACAATAAATGGCGTTACAACCGAAATCATTCTTCAAAAATAAAAGCTGTATTTAAACCAAAAAGCATTAAGATGTTTAAATCTTAATGCTTTTTTTATGCTTCTTTATTGGCTAATTGTCCGCAAGCTGCATCAATATCTTTTCCGCGGCTTCTTCGTACTTTGACCACAATTCCGCTCGATTCCAGTGCTTTTATGTATGCATTTATAGATTCTTCCGAAGCTTGTTGAAATTCTCCATCATCGATTGGGTTGTATTCGATAAGATTCACTTTGCAGGGAACGTATTTACAAAACTTCACTAAAGCATCTATTGAAGCTTTATTGTCGTTGATATCTTTCCAAACTACATATTCGTAGGAGATTTTGCTTTTGGTTTTTCGGTACCAATATTCTAACGATTCGCGTAAATCCGCCAGAGGAAAATTAGCGCTAAACGGCATAATTCGAGAACGAATTTCATCAATTGCTGAATGTAATGAAACGGCAAGCTTGAATTTCACGTCATCGTCTGCTAATTTCTTTATCATTTTAGGAACTCCCGAAGTCGAGACCATAATACGTTTAGGCGACATTCCTAAACCTTCCGGCGAAATAATCATTTCAATTGCCTTCAACACATTATTATAATTCATAAGCGGTTCTCCCATTCCCATGAAAACAATATTCGACAACGGATGATTGTAATACAAACGACTTTCTTTATCAATGGCAATTACCTGATCATAAATTTCTGCCGGTTCCAGATTTCGCATTCTTTTCAATCGCGCTGTAGCGCAAAAGTTACAATCTAAACTACAACCTACCTGACTGGAAACACAAGCGGTAGTCCTGGTATTTGTAGGTATCAAAACCGATTCGACAACCAAACCATCATGCAAACGAACAGCGTTTTTTACGGTTCCGTCTTCACTGCGCTGCATAGTATCCACTTTGATATGATTGATAACAAAATGCGTTTCCAGCATAGTCCGTGTTCCTTTAGAAACATTAGTCATATCCTCAAAACTATGTGCACCTTTACTCCACAACCATTCGTAAACTTGATTACCACGAAAAGATTTATCGCCATTTGCAACAAAAAAATCTCGTAGTTGTTCTTTTGATAAGGATCGTATGTCTTTTTTCTCGATTTCCATGGTGCAAATTTAATGACAATTTGTTGATTTGTTGATTTGATAATTTGATAACTTTGCTCTCAATTGAAAAAAATTCAAATAATGCATTTCATTTCCCAAGAATTAGAAGATTATATCGAGCAACATTCTGAAAAAGAACCCCCTTTATTGGCGGCTTTGAACAAAGAAACTTACCAAAAAATTCTGCTGCCGCGAATGTTGAGCGGACATTTTCAAGGGCGGGTTTTGAGTATGTTGTCTAAATTGATTCGACCAGTAAATATTCTGGAAATTGGTACCTACACAGGTTATTCAGCGTTGTGTTTGTGCGAAGGCATGCAGGAGAACGGACAATTACACACGATTGACATCAAAGAAGAATTAGTTGATTTTCAGCGCAAGCATTTTGACAAATCACCTTGGGGAAAACAAATTTTCCAGCATTTAGGAGAAGCCGTTAACATTATTCCAACACTGGACATCAAATTTGATTTAGTTTTTATTGATGCCGATAAAGAAAATTACCTCAACTATTTTGAATTGATTGTTCCAAAAATGAATAAAGGCGGGATTATTTTATCGGATAATGTGTTGTGGAGCGGGAAAGTTCTGGAACCGTTGAACCCAAAAGATTTGAGCACAAAAATATTATTGGAATACAATCAATTGCTGGCAAATGATCCTAGGGTAGAAACCGTTTTATTGCCTATTCGTGATGGTTTGACAGTGAGTAGAGTGTTGTAAAATCAACTGTTTCTTTCGAAAACAACTGCCTAGCCCTGATGGGAGCGACATCCTTTTTCTTGTTATTCTGACCCAAGGAAGAATCACAAGAAAAAGATACAGCGTAGAGCAGGAAATGGCTCCTAATCCTTTGACCGTAACGGAAAATACTTTTGTTGGGCCATTTTGTATACTTTATACATCAAAAAACCCGAGGTAAATCCAAATAAATAACCTGATAAAATGTCTAATGGATAATGCAATCCAAGATAAATTCTGCTATAAGCAAAGATGAAAGGCCATAAAAACAACAGCCAAAAATATTTGAAATACTGTCTTAAAGTAAAATATAATAATGTTGCAACAGCCATCGAATTCGAGGCGTGACCCGAGAAAAAACTAAAAGATCCTCTGAATTGAACGATGCGAATGAAGGATTTTATTTCAGGATTATTACACGGTCGCAGGCGTTGAAATCCGTTTTTGAATACATTGGTCATTTGATCTGTAAACGTGACCAATACCGCTACAAATAGCAGTAAGTAGAGTGTTTGTTTTGCTCCAAGTTTTTTGAAAATCACATACAGCAAAAGTAAAAAAAGGGGAATCCAGTTGCTTTGTTTAGTAATGAATGACCACAAACCATCATATTTTTCTGATCCTAAACCATTTAAAAACACAAATAATTCCGTATCTAAGGAAAGTAAATTTTCTAGCATTAAATCTGACGTTTTATAGGCCCTGTAATATCTTCTATTACTTCTTTAGTAGTTTCAATAGGAGCGCTTGTGTCTGCCAATAAACTGTCTTTAGCTTTATTAATTTCGGAAGTAATATTTCCAGTTATATCCGTAAATTGAGATGTATCGCCCAACAAATTTTCCTTCGCTTTATTGATTTCAGAGGTAATATTCCCCCTAAAATCGGTCAATGTTTTCGCATCGAATCCGTTTGCCTCAGCCCCTTTTTGGATTTCACTTTTAATGTCATTCGTTGCATTTTTTAATTGTGCCATTGCTTTACCCATGGTGCGGGCAATTTCCGGAACTTTATCTGACCCAAAAAGCATGAGTACTATAAACATGATAAAAATTAATTCTCCTCCACCTATACCAAACATATTTTTTATTTTTGATTGTTACAAAGATATTAAATTTTGAATCTTTGACTTTTAATTTTTTCATAAAAAAAAGACTCTTTTCAGAGTCTTCCTTTTACAAGTTTTATTTTTTAGTCGAATTTGGACTTTACTTCTTCTTTCGGCCAAGTATTATTCGCCACATCAATATCAGCAGTTTCTAACTTTGGATCAACTTGGATTTTTTTGATTGCTTTTTCAGTTGCATACACTTTCTTAGCAGTATCATTATTTTTTCTCCAAATTTGAGCTGGATATTTAAATGTTTCTTTTGAATCATCTTCGTACGTTAACTCAACAATAATTGGCATTAACATTCCTCCCGGCTTATTGAACTCTACTTCGTAGAAATATTTAGGCGATTTTAATTTTGTTTTTTCATCAGCAGTAAAGTTTTTATTTACGTACTCCGACAATAGATTCATATCTGAAATGGCTAATGCCTTCTTCTCTTTAGCGGACAATTCCTCGCTGGTTCCAGGAACTAAATACACGAAAGGTCCTTTTTCCTGACCAAAACGTCCTCTTCTTACCGTTGCATCCTTTAGTTCTTTAGTTGCCGTTTCAGATACGTAATACTGTTTTACTTCTTTCACACCTATATCTACAAAATCAGTAGAGTAAAACCATCCTCTAAAAAACCAGTCTAAATCTACTGCAGATGCATCTTCCATCGTTCTAAAAAAGTCTTCTGGAGTAGGATGCTTGAATTTCCATCGGTTTGCATATACTTTGAAAGCATGGTCAAACAGTTCTCTTCCCATAATCGTTTCTCTAAGAATATTTAATCCTGTTGCAGGCTTACCATAAGCGTTTGCACCAAATTGAACTATTGTTTCAGAGTTAGACATAATAGGTTCCAAGAATTTTTGATCACCACTCATATAAGGAACAATTTTACTTGCAGGACCGCGACTGGAAGGAAAGTTTATTCCCATTTCTTGTTCAGCCATGTATTGCATGAAAGTGTTCAAACCTTCATCCATCCAAGACCACTGACGCTCATCAGAATTGACAATCATAGGAAAGAAATTGTGTCCTACTTCATGCACCACTACTCCAATCATACCATTTTTAATACGATCGCTAGTCACTCCTTTTTCATCAGGACGACCATAATTCCAGCAAATCATAGGATATTCCATACCTTGATCTTCCGCAGATACCGAGACTGCTTTTGGATAAGGATAATCAAATGTGTGTGCAGAATAACTTTTTAAAGTGTGCGCAACAGTTCTTGTCGAGGTTTCTCCCCACAAAGGATTACTCTCTTTAGGATAAACTGAAATTGCCATTACTGTTTTCTCACTTAATTTAACTGCCATTGCATCATAAATGAATTTTCTAGAAGTAGCAATACCAAAATCCCTTACGTTTTTAGCGCTGAATTTCCATGTTTTCTTCTTATCAGAGAATCCTTTTTCGTTAGCTTCTGCTTCCGCTTGTGTTACAATAACAACCGGATTATCGTAGGATTTCATTGCAAGTTCATATCTTTTCACTTGTTCCGGAGTAAATACTTCGCTTCTGTTCATCAGCTCTCCTGTTGCTTCCATGACATGATCTGCAGGCACGGTAATATTTACATCAAAATTCCCAAAAGGCAACGTAAATTCTCCTGTTCCCCAAAACTGCATATTCTGCCATCCTTCTACATCATTATAAACCGCCATTCTAGGATAGAACTGAGCAATTACATATAATTTGTTTCCGTCTTTTTCGAATAATTCATATCCTGAACGACCGCCTTCTGCTCTATAGTTGTTGATATTATACGCCCATTTGATTGCAAAAGAAAATTTCTCTCCCGGTTTCATTGGCGTTACCAAATTGATGCGCATCATGGTTTGATTGATGGTATAGGACAATGAATTTCCTTTAGCATCTTTGACGAACTCAATATTGAATCCGCGTTCTAATTCTTCTTTCAAAAATTTATTAGCAAAGTTTCCTGCGGGAAAAACCTGTTCCATTCTTTGGCTTTCAGCCAATGGAGTCTGTGAGTTTTTAGCAGCTTGATTTTGGTCTAACTGCACCCATAAATATTCTAAAGTATCTGGGGAATTATTATAATACGTAACGGTTTCTGAACCACTTAATCTAGAATTTTTGTCATCAAGCTCAATATTGATTTTATAATCAGCTTGTTGTTGGTAATAAGCTGGACCTGGAGCTCCTGAAGCGGTACGAAACATATTAGGCGTGGCTAACAAATCATACATTTGGCTAAACTTATTGGTGTCGTACTTCCCGGTTGGTTTTGGTGTTACCGGCACTGTTTTTTCCTGTGCAAATAACAATGCAGGAAAAAACAATAATAAAGATAATTTTTTCATAGGTGGAAATCTGGTTATTTCAATGGGTGAAAATAATAATTTTAAGTATATTTTTCTAAATTAATTAATATTTTAACATTCCCTTGGATGAAGACTCCGTAAAAAGCAACGTGTTTTTGACTCCCGAAACATTGAAATGCATTATATTTTGCTGCTCTGAATTGCCTTCAGTGATTACGGAATTATAGATTTCCAGCGCATTTATTTTTTGAATTTCTTTCATGCTGAAGTAACAAATGAGCACATCGCCTTCCATTTCTTTGCTCAAAAAATGTATCGGTTTGGTCTGACCGTTTACTTTGATATAAAATTTTTCGCTGAAGTATTTTTTCAAAAAATTTACATCATCAACAGATTCATTTTCTGAACCTAATTTGATTTTCTTACTATACTTTTTTCCAACGGCGGCATTTAAATCGTCTACGAATATACGAGTCGTGATTTGAAGCATTTTTTTCTCTGGAGCGTAATTTACCTGATACAATGCCACATAAAATTTATGAACACTAAAAGAGGTCAACGTTAATAATAGTAATCCAAAGAAAGTAATTAAGATTGTTTTTTTCATTCGAAGATTCTATTTGTTTTTTATCGGAAAATGGTATCGCCATTCTTCAATCCTATTTGTATTCTGGAATCATGGCGATTTCATTTTTGCAAAGTAGTGATTCTTTTAAATTCTTCGTTCTTGGTGATTAAAAAATCGATTAGTAAAAACTCATCTTCTTCTTTCAATAGATTTTTTGATATTGGGTCATTTTCGCAATAATCCAGAAAAAGACCAATTTCTTCAGTTTTCAACTTCAAGGTATTGGTAAAAAAATAGCGATCCAACCCTTTAGAAACGGTATCAGAAAAATCTACTTGTGCATTCAATCCTGCTTTTTCGGCAGAATCTTTTTTAAACACTTTGGAAACCATTTTAAATATTCTAACAAAATCCATTCCGTTTTCTATAGTTCCGTCCGAAGGCATGGTTCTGTTTACTGGCGAAGATTTCGCATCATCCGTAAATTGCGTATCCACGATTGACTGAGAATTACTGATAGCTGGCTTTATGTCCATTTTACCTTTTACAATTACTTCTTTCAAAAGTGTGGTTTGCGCCTCTAAATTGATCACAAACAACGTTTTTAAAAAATCCTTTTCTTGAAGCACGATTTTCTTAGACTTAAAAGAAGGACTAGAAACCAGCAACGTATCTTTGGCTTTCGCCAAAATATCAAAAAAACCTTGATTGCTGATGAAGGTTCTTGTTTTCGAATTCAGATTAAAAACATAACCGTTATCCACCAAAGTTAATTCATTTACAAACTGACCGTGCAGTGATTTTCTGTTTTCATTTTGGCCAAAAGAAAGTTGGCAAAAGAAAAGGAAGCACATTATTTTTATTTTAGTTTTCATCTGAAATTGTTTTACTGTAATTAATTTAGACATTTAACCCTCCGAGAATAAATACAAGCCTTCTCCAGCATTATTTGTTTGCGTTATTTTTCCGTTTATTAAATTTAAGATATTTATTCCATTTACACCAACAGAATCTGCCATGATTTTTCCTTTTACCAGCTTTTCATCGAGAGTTTGTCCAAAAGAAATTTGGCAAATCATAAAGAACGTTCCCCATAAAATGTTATTTATTTTCAAGGGCAATAATTTCGTTATAATTCTCAGCAAGTTTCACGATTAAATACATAATCAATGTTTTGTTCTTTGCACGCAACGCATTTGCAAACACACCATCATCAACACAATAATACTGGAATCCTTTGATATAATCTGAAGGAATTCTTAATGTTTCCGTATAATATTTATCCTCAAAAAGCACATCAATTCTAGCCAAAAGCTGTTCTTTCTTTTCTACAATAATTTCCTTTTTCAACATGGCTTTTCTCCCAGATATCGTATTCAATAGCCCGTCAATTCCGCCACCAGAAGTTGCTGTGTATAATTTCCTTTCAGAAGGTGTGTATTTCTTTTGACCGTAGGGAATAATTCCTAAACTCTCCGCAGTAATAGATGATTCATTCACTATTACTTCTTTCAAAATAATACTTTTAGGAATCATCTGGACCGTAATAACTTCCTCTACCAAATCCTGTTTAGTAATTTTCCGGCGAAGAGCCTCTAAATTTACGGCTGTAAAGACCAAAACATCGCCTTCTTTTACGGGGATTGTAAAAAAGCCATTAGCATCTGAAACCGTAGCTTTTTCTGTTGATATATTTACAATATTAATGCGATCCACTGCAACAGAATCTGCGGTGATTTTTCCTCGAATTTCCTTCGTAATATTGGTCTGTCCAAAAGTAACTTGAACCAATAAAAGGAATATTAACTGTAGCGTATTTTTAATTTTCACTGGAAATTATTTCTTTATACTTTGTTGCTAATTCTCCTATCAAAAAAGTAGTCATTGTAACATTTTTAGATTTTAAAACATTTACGAATCGTTCATTTTCGATGCTGTAATACTCAAATCCTTTTACATATTCAGAAGGTATTTTTAATTTACTCACAAAGTAATCGGCAGTAAACAAATTCTCTAACTGTCTTAAATAGGATTCTTTCTTTTCAATCTCAACTTCTTTTTTCAACATCTTAGTTCTTCCCGAAATCCAATTTAACAATGGATCCGCCGAAACTGATCCTCCCATCATGCTACCCGCATTTGCTGAAGCATTAAGATCACTGGCCGTATACAATTTGCGTTCAGCCGGAGTATACGTTTTCTGACCTCTAGGAATAATACCTAATGAAGATGCATTAATCCCATTTCGAACAATCACTTCCCGCAATTGATTCACTATTGGCGTGAGTTTCACATAAAGAATTCCCTGAGCAAAATGATCTTGCATCAAAAGTAATGTAGTTTCCTTGAATTGCGACGCGGTAAATAGTAACGTATCTCCAGCAGTTGCCTGAATAGAAAAATTTCCGTCACGATCAGTAATTGAAGACTTTTCGGTTTTTTTATTTATAACATAAATACCTTCCAAAACCGAAACATCAGCAGTCACTTTTCCGTTTAATTGCGTTCGGAGCACCTCTTGTGACAGAACATTTGTTGCAGCAAAAGCCAAAAATAAATAAACAATTCTAATCATCACTCAAACAGTCATTATTGACGCCTCGTAAAAGTATCTTAATGCATTCCAAATTAATTACTAATGGGTTGGTAAAAAAATGTTAATTAAAAACTTGAATTAAAAAAGACTGATTTAATACCTTTAGCACAAATTATGCACCATAAATGAAAAACATATTAATCGCAAGTACCTCAACGCTTGCAAACGAGGATTATCTGGAGTATTTATTACCGGAATTACAACGCATTTCCAGGATTGTGAAACGATTCTTTTTATTCCTTACGCCAGACCTGGCGGTATTTCGCATGAGGAATACACCTCTATGGTGCGCTTGGCTTTCGCCAAAATAAATAAAAAAGTGATAGGAATTCACGAATTTGAAGATCCCGCAGAGGCGATAAAAAATGCCGAAGGAATTTTCACAGGAGGCGGAAACACTTTTGTTCTCGTGTCACAATTATATAAGAATAATGTGGTGGAAACCCTTTCGGAAGTTGTAAAAAATGGGACTCCTTATTTAGGAACCAGTGCTGGAAGTAACATTTGCGGATTAACAATGCAAACGTCAAACGACATGCCGATAGTTTATCCGCCAAGTTTTAAAACTCTTGGATTAATTCCTTTCAATTTGAATCCGCACTATTTAGACCCAGACAATACTTCGACACACATGGGCGAAACACGAGAAACCCGAATTAAAGAATATCATGCATTTAATACTGTTCCGGTTTTAGGACTGAGAGAAGGCAGTTGGCTAGACGTAAAAGGAGATTCGATTACTTTGAAAGGCAATTTGAAAGCACGATTGTTTCGACAAAATCAAATTCCTGAAGAATTAGAACCTGGAACTGAATTGAATTTTGTAAAATGATTTTACAAAATCTCCAAAATAAAAAAAGCCGAAACAATTAAGTTTCGGCTTTGAAGAGCTAAAGACTAGGCCTTCCCGTATCTCTTCGTTCACGGGATATCTCGAAGCTTCGGGACTAGCACAACCTTAAAATAAAAAACCTCAAACAAAAGTTTGAGGTTTTAAGAGCGAAAGACGAGGCTCGAACTCGCGACAACCAGCTTGGAAGGCTGGAGCTCTACCAACTGAGCTACTTTCGCATTATAACAGTAAAATTAAGATTTCAAAGTAAAACTTGAAACTTAGAGCGAAAGACGAGGCTCGAACTCGCGACAACCAGCTTGGAAGGCTGGAGCTCTACCAACTGAGCTACTTTCGCATTAACAACGGTGCAAATATACTTAATAAGTTTGCTTCAATGCAAGTTTTTTTCTTAAAAAGTCTCAAACCTACCTCTTAAACCTTTTTTAAAAAGAGGATTCAAATCATAAAGAATTTAATATGAAAATATTATACCTTTATAGGACACAAAAAAAAATTAAAAAAAATAATGCAAAACATCAAACAAGTACTTGCTTTGGATGCATTTTCGGTACGACTTTCTACACTTCGGATGGAAGAATCGCTAGAAAGTTGTCGTCTTGACGGCCATATTTTAGCAACAGCTGTTCATTTTGGTTGATATAACTCTGAAAATCTCTTGGGAGTAGTTCCCATATTTGAAGTAAAGAACATGTATTCACACATGAAAAAGAGTGCAGCAAAAACAAACCAAATCTAATTTGGTTCAACGCCGGAAAAGGAAGGTTTTATTTTTTTACAGTAAAAGGTCTAGGAATCGAACAATAAAGTATAACGTTTAAAGGTATAAATGATGAATAGTACATTTTTGATTGTGATGCTGTTGACCTTCATTAGTTGCAAAAAAGAAGCACTAAAAAGCGAGGTAATCTTGAAAGAAGAGATTGCAAAACCTCATGTACAACCGGAGGGAAAACCGACCAATATAGATTCCACTTTAATACTTTCGTTCCACAACAAAGTACTTACAGATTTTTACACGTCTACGAATTACAGGACAGTGTGGCAATCCGAAGAAAAGAGAAAAATAATGTTAAGGGAACTTCTCAAATCAGATGAAGAAGGATTAATCCCCGAAGACTACAACGTAAAAACATTATTTGATTTCGAAAAAAAAGTAATCACGCTAGATTCTGTAGATTTGGCAAAATATGATATTTTACTGACTTCCAGTTTACAAAAATACATCTCACATCTCACTAAAGGACGGCTAAATCCTAGAAAATTATATAAAAACTGGGATTTGAAACCAAACGAAATAGATCTAAATACAACAGTCGCCCAATTGCTTCAAACCGATTCCTTGGCTTATAAAATAGAGCAATTGAAACCCAATCACCTTATTTACAAAAGATTAAAAAAAGCACTTCAGCAAATTAATTCTTTTCCAAAAGACAACTTTAAATCTATAAAATTCTCAAAAATAATAACTCCGAATGACACTAATCCTTCCCTCATTGATATCAAAAAAAGATTAATTTACTGGAAAGAATTGCAACCTAAAGACAGTCTTACGCCGGTATATGATGAAGAAACGGTTAGTGCTTTAAAAAAATTTCAAAGACGGCACGGTTTAGCCGCTGATGCAAAAATTGGAGCAGGAACCATTGCGTCCCTTAATTTTTCTAAGAATCAACGAACGCAACAAATTCTAGTAAATCTGGAACGCTGGAAATGGTATCCGAAACAAATGGGAAAGGAATATATTATCATCAATATTCCAGATTATAAGTTGTCCCTGGTAAACAATAATGATACGTTGAGAGCACATAGGGTTATTGTGGGAAGAGCAAAAAGAAAAACACCGGTACTTAGTTCTAAATTGACACAAGTCGTTTTTAATCCAACTTGGACAGTTCCACCAACCATCCTGAGAGAAGACGTAATTCCTGCAATTTTAAGAAGCAGAAGCTATTTGACAAATTCAAACATTAAAGTTTACGATAGTAATGGAAGAATTGTTAGTCCTTATGAATGGCAATTATCTCAGGCTAAAACCTATCGATATGTACAAAGTCCGGGTACTTTTAATTCGTTAGGCATGGTAAAAATCATTTTTCCAAACCGTTTTTCCGTTTATTTACATGATACAAATCACAGGGATTATTTTGACAAAATTGATCGTTCCTTAAGTTCAGGTTGTGTCAGAGTAGACAATCCATTGGAATTAACGGAGTATATACTGAACGACGAAGTTAATTGGAACCTGGAAAAAATCACTGAAACTTTACAGAATGAGAGAACGAAATTTGTAAAAATCAAAAAAGAAATAGCTTTTCATCTACTATATTGGACTGCTTGGAGCGAGAACGATAAATTAATTTTCAGAGATGATATTTACAATCTTGACGCTAATTTGTACGATAAATTACGAAATTGATTTGGCTCCAAATTTAGAAGCTCTTGAAGGATGATAGATAAAGAAACAGGATTTATCTTTGATTGTGATGATAATCTCTTTAGATAATTCAGCTGGAACAGCTGGACAGCCTTGGCTTCTTCCTAATCTATGGTTATTTTTGATAAAGGAATTAGACACATAATCAGCTGCGTGCATCACTACGCCTCTTGCTCTTGCATTATCATTTACTCCTTTTTCTAAACCGTCTAAACGAAGTGACATACCGTGTTTGCCATTGTAAATTTCACCCGTAGAATAAAACCCTAAGCTGCTTTTATACGACTCTGAAGCATTAGAAAAATTAGAAGCGTATTCTTCACCCGTATTTCTTCCGTGGGCAACCAAAGAGTGAAACAAGACTTCACCAGTCATCAAATCAATTACCCAAAGTCTTTTGGTATTAGAGGATAAACTAAAATCAACTAAAGTTAAAATATCTTTCTTAATCAATCCTTTTTCTTTCAACGAATAATATCCTTTTAAGGCCACAGCAAAGCTTTCCAATTTTGGCAAAGCAAATTTGTCAGAATGTAAATTATTGTAGGCTATTTCAATTTTAGTCTCAACACTAGTTTCTAACGCCTTAGCATAAATTACTGGTTTAATATTCTTTGGTTCAGAGAAACTTAATTTACCTGGAGATAAAGTAGCAAGCATAAACAATACAGTAGGAAATATCGTATAAATCATTGATTTTCTTTAAGTTATAGATTAATTCGGGGTTGCAAACGTACGCCAATAATCAAGAATAAGATCGCATTTAACAAAAATTTAGTTTTACTATAACACAATCCACGACTAATTAATGATTGAATAATCACAAAAAAGGCAGTTTTCATGTTAATTTTATTATTTTTGTGTATAACCTATCCCAATTTATGTCAAAATTACATTCTCTCGTTCTATTTTTACTTATATTCTTCAGTTTTACTTTCTACGGTCAGAAAAAGGCACTTCAAGCAAAATCTATCACAGAAAACATTACAATAGATGGAAAGATAAACGAAGAAATTTGGCAATCGGCATCAGTTGCAACTGATTTCATTATGTTTGAACCTGACAATGGAAAACTGATTAGCAATGATAAAAAAACAGAAGTAAAAGTATTGTATGACAACAATGCCATTTACATATCTGCATTGCTTTATGACAATGAACCCAGTAAAATTCAGAAAGAAATAACCAATAGAGATGTTTTTGGGGTTTCGGATCATTTCGCCGTTTACATCAATGGTTTCAATGATGGCCAACAAGATTTTAGATTTTTCGTGAGTGCTGCAGGAGTTCAAATGGATTGTTTAGCAACCGACGATTATGAAGATTATACGTGGGATGCCATTTGGGACAGCGAAGTGACAATTACGGAATTTGGATGGGTTGTGGAAATGAAAATCCCTTATGCTGCTTTGCGATTTTCGAAAGCTGACAAACAAACTTGGGGGTTAAACTTCATGAGAGAAATAAAACGTGATGTACAAAAATATACGTGGAACAGAATTGACACTAAAATAGGCGCTGTAATTCCACAAGCAGGAATTCTTCAAGGAATTGAAAAAATACAAACTCCTACCCGACTTTTTATAATTCCATATACATCCGCCTACCATCAGCAAAGTGATATTGGCTCTGACAGAACTTTCAAAGCTGGATTAGATGTAAAATACGGAATAAACGACTCCTTTACATTAGATGCTATTTTAGTACCTGATTTTGGACAGACAAAATTTGACAATGCTATTTTAAACCTATTGCCTTTTGAACAAAGATTTGAAGAAAACAGACCTTTTTTTACAGAAGGAACGGATTTGTTTAACAAAGGAGGTTTGTTTTATTCGCGAAGAATTGGCGGTGCTCCAAGTACCGAACCAGCAAACGCAGCAAACGAAGAAATAACTAATTATCCTAGTACAGTCAATTTACTTAATGCAATAAAAATATCTGGTCGAACTCAAAAAGGTTTAGGAATTGGATTCTTGAATGCAGTTACTGAAAAAACTAAAGCTACTATTTTAAACAATGACACCGGTGATACCAGACAAGAAGTCATTGAACCTTTGACAAATTACAATATGTTTGTCCTGGACCAACGCTTTAACCAAAACTCTTCTGTGACTTTTGTCAATGCAAATACTACCAGAAACGGAGATTTTAGAGATGCAAATGTTGCCGCAGTATTGTTTGATTTAAACACAAAATCAAATACCTATAATCTATACGGTGACTTTAAATACAGCTCCATCAATACCATTGAAGACTATGATGGATTTAAAACAGAAATTGGTTTTGAAAAAACAAGTGGGCAATATAGATACGGTTTTTCTGGAAAATATCTTTCTGAAAATTACGATGTGAATGATTTAGGCATCAATTTTTATTCTAATTATCACAATGCCTATGGGCATGCAAGCTATAGAATAGTAAATCCAACCAAAATTTTTAATACTTTCAGATTAAATGAATATATAAATTTTGAAGTGGACAATACGTCTAAAAAATTACAAACTGGTGCTTTTGGTACAGAAATAAGGGCGACAACATTAGGGAATGATTCTTTAGAGCTTTTATTCGAATTAACACCCGTCAAAACATTCGATTTTTACGAGCCACGTGAATATGGAAGATATGTATTTCTTCCAGAAAAAATGATTACCATTCTAAATTTTACCTCAAATGACAACAATCCTTTTACAGTAATTATCCAACCTGCATTTACAAAATACAATGAGAGCGGTAGGAATAATTATGGCTTTTATTTAGGTTCAAAATATCGATTCAATGACAAATTTTCTTTAGCCTTCGCATCTGAATACACTAAAATGATTAATGATCGAGGTTGGGTTGCCTTTGATGATACAGGAATTGTATTTGCAGAACGCAATCGAGAAATTCTTCAAAATGATCTTACTGGAAAATATTCCTTGAACAATAAAATGACCATTAACTTAACGGCTCGCTATTATTGGTCGTATTCTAAAAATCATGAATTCTTTACCTTGCAAAACAGCGGTTATTTAACTCCAAATACTAGCTACGCACAAAACAAAGACCGAAATTTTAATTCCTGGAACTTTGATTTATCCTATTCATGGTGGTTTGCGCCAGGAAGCGAAATCTCAGTTTTGTACCGTAACTATGGATTAGAAAGAGCCGTAGTAGTCGAAAAAGACCTATCTAAAAATCTAAAAAGCATTTTTAATAGCGACCTAACCAATGTACTCTCAGTAAGCATTCGTTATTTTATCGATTACAATTCTGTAAAAAATAAATTTTAATTTTTTCAAAACAAACTGTAACATTCAATTAAAAAGGGAGTCTATTAATCCAAACTATTGTGTGGATTGGTGATTTGTCCCTTTGAAACTATTTTGGTTTTTCTAATTTTGCATCAATCAATCAACAGTTTCATGAAAAATCATTTATTGCTTTCTTTCCTCTTCATAAGTGTCTTTGGCTACAGCCAAAAAAAAATATTACAAACAAAGTTTATTTCCGAAAAAATTGAAATTGATGGTAATTTAAACGAACCTATTTGGCAATCTGCTGCAGTAGCAACTGATTTCATTATGTTTGAACCTGATAATGGCAAGGCAATTCCTGAAAACAAAAGAACAGAAGTAAAAGTCTTATACGATAACGACGCCATATATATTGGAGCCATGATGTATGATGACAATCCAGATAAAATTCTAAGAGAAATCACTCAAAGAGATGATTTTGGGACTTCGGATATTTTTGGAGTTTTTATAAATGGATTTAATGATGGTCAGCAAGACTTTCAATTTTTTGTAAATGCTGCTGATGGTCAAGCAGATTGTATTACAACCGACTCCAATGGCGAGGATTATTCTTGGGACGCCGTTTGGAAAAGCAAAGCCGTAATTACAGCTAAAGGTTGGATTGTCGAAATGCGAATTCCATACGCAGCACTCCGTTTTTCTGGTGAAAACAAACAAACTTGGGGACTTAATTTTTTTAGAGAGATAAGACGAGACCGACAAAAATTTACTTGGAACTTCATCGATTCAAAATTGGGAACATTTACCCAACAAACAGGAGTCTTGGAAGGTATTGAAAACATTAAACCTCCTACCCGACTTTTTCTTTTACCGTACTCTTCTTTTTATGTAAATGCCGATTCAAAACAGAAAACGTACGGAACACTTAAAGGCGGACTGGATTTAAAATACGGTATAAACGATGCTTTTACACTAGATATGATTTTGATTCCTGATTTTGGACAAACAAAATACGACGATCAAATTCTGAATTTAGGACCATTTGAACAACAATTTAATGAAAACAGACCTTTTTTCACAGAAGGAACGGATTTATTCAGCAAAGGAAATTTAGTTTATTCAAGACGAATTGGAGGAAATCCAATCAATTATCCTACCACAGCTGCAAACGAAGTAATCATTGATAATCCCGCTAGTGTAAACCTTATCAATGCCTTTAAAGTTTCTGGAAGAACCAAAAATGGATTGGGAGTTGGAATCTTAAATGCTGTCACCGAAAAAACAACTGCAACCATCAGAAATAACGACACACAAGAAGTCCGAAAAGAAGTTGTTGAACCGCTTGCAAATTATAATGTATTAGTTTTAGATCAGCGCTTTCGCAAAAATTCTTCTGTTGCGTTTGTTAACACAAATGTTACCAGAAACGGAAGTTTTAGAGATGGAAATGTAACCGCCTTAGTTTGGGATTTGAATACTAAAAAAAACACCTACAACCTTGCCGGTGATTTCAAATACAGTTATATCAATGGTGTAGAAGATAAAAAAGGGATTAATTCCCAATTGAATTTTTCTGAAACCAGCGGTAAATTTCGTTATGGAGTTGGGGCTGATATCACCACAAAAGATTTTGATAATAATGATTTAGGAATCAATTTTGAGACTAATTATTACAGTGTATATGGTAACACCAGTTATAGAATCCTTAATCCGACGAAGTACTTTAACACTTTCAATGCAAGAATAAACGCTTATTCACAATTTCAAAAAGAAACAGGCAAATTACAAACGGGCAATATTAACTTTCAGATTAATTCGAATACCAAAAAAAATCATTACTTCGGAACAGGTTTCGATACGAATCCAGTAGAGACCTACGATTATTACGAACCAAGAACCGCTGACAGATACGTCATAAAACCAAGTAAACTTGGAGGTTTTATTTATATTTCAACCAATTACAACAATAGTTTTGCCATTGATTTCAATCCGTCATACGCCGTTTTTGATGAAGCCGGAAGAAATTCTTATGGTTTTTCTCTTGGTCCGAGATACCGTTTTAGCGATAAATTATCATTGAATTATAATTTCAACTTTTTTAGACAAAACAATAATAAAGGCTACATTGACAGCATTAATGAAGATCTAAATTCGGTTACACCAAATGCTATAATCTTTGCTAATAGAAATGTAATTACCTATTCGAATACGCTATCGGGAAAATATTCGCTGAACAGCCAAATGACTTTTAATATTTCGTTACGCCATTATTGGTCATATGCCGAGAATAAAAATACTTTATCGTTAGAACAAAACGGCAGACTTATGGATTTTGCAGGATACGCAGACAACAAAAACTCCAGTTTTTATTCTTGGAATGCTGATTTATCTTATTCTTGGTGGTTTGCGCCAGGAAGTCAAATTTCTGTTTTATACCGAAATAATGCTGGCGCTTTTGAAAGAAACATCAACAAAGAATTTAGAGAGAACTTCACCAATTTATTGAATAATGATGCATTGAGTCATGTTTTCTCAATAAGTGTGCGTTATTTTATAGATTACAACCAAGTTAAGAATAAATTCTAAATGCATAAACCTTAAAAAAGGCAACATTCCACAACAAAATAATCATTATTTGTTATGCTTAGCCTCTGAATCTATAATAGTGATTTTGATTCACTTGAAGATTTTTAGAAATACTTTATCTTTGTATAAAATACATTCCAATGAACAAAAAAGTAATTCTTATGATTTTAGACGGTTGGGGAAAATCTCCTGACCCAAAAGTTTCTGCTATCGATAATGCCAATGTTCCATTTATTAATAGTCTTTATAGAAATTATCCAAGTGCTCAACTCAGAACTGACGGATTAAATGTTGGTCTTCCTGAAGGGCAAATGGGAAATAGCGAAGTAGGTCACATGAATCTTGGTGCAGGCCGAATCGTATATCAGGATTTAGCCAAAATAAACTTAGCCGTTGCACACGACACTTTAGCTAAAGAGCAAGTTTTAGTTGATGCCTTTACGTATGCCCGAATAAACAATAAAAAAGTACACTTTCTAGGCCTGGTTTCAGATGGCGGTGTACACTCTCATACGTCTCATTTACGTGGCTTGATTGACGCCACACAACAACATGGATTACAAAAAGTTTTTGTTCACGCCTTTACTGACGGTCGTGATGTAGACCCAAAATCCGGCAAACATTACATTCAAGATTTACAGGAATATATTACTAATACTACCGTAAAACTGGCTTCGGTTGTGGGGCGATATTATGCGATGGACCGAGACAGACGATGGGAAAGAGTAAAACTTGCTTACGATCTATTAGTAAACGGAATTGGAACACATTCAACAAATGCGGTGACTTCCATCGAGGAAAGTTATGAAGTCAATGTAACTGATGAATTTATTCATCCAACGGTTATTGTGGATGAATGCGACAAACCTCTAGCAACAATAGAAGAAGATGATGTGGTTATTTTCTTTAATTTCAGAACGGATAGAGGAAGAGAACTAACTGAAGTATTAACACAAATGGATTGTCATGAACAAAACATGCACAAACTTAATTTGTATTATGTTACGTTGACTAATTATGACGAAACCTACCAAAATGTAAAAGTTGTTTACAATAAAGATAATATTACAGAAACGCTTGGTGAAGTACTAGAAAAAGCACACAAAAAGCAAATACGAATTGCTGAAACGGAAAAATACCCTCACGTAACTTTTTTCTTTTCCGGTGGAAGAGAACAGCCTTTTATTGGCGAAAGCCGTATCTTGAAAAACTCTCCAAAGGTTGCTACTTATGATTTGCAGCCTGAAATGAGTGCCTTTGAATTGACGGATGCTCTGATTCCCGAATTAGAGAAAGAAGAAGTGGATTTTGTATGTCTGAATTTTGCCAATGGCGATATGGTAGGACACACCGGAATTATGAGTGCTGCGATAAAAGCCTGTGAAGCAGTTGACCAATGTGTCGAAAAAGTAATCACGGCAGCATTAGCCCATAATTATACTACCATCGTAATTGCAGATCACGGAAATTGTGAAACAATGATTAATCCTGACGGAAGTCCAAATACAGCACATACTACAAATCCAGTTCCAATTATTTTAGTGGACAAAGACCTAAGAATAATTCATGATGGGGTTCTTGGCGATATTGCTCCTACCATCTTAGAATTAATGGGAGTAGAAAAACCAGAAGTAATGACTTGTCATTCATTACTTTAAGCAAAACCAACAAGCAATATTTGAATTGAAAGCTACTCCAAACGAGTAGCTTTTTTTTATAAATAAAGTTAATTTTTCATTACTAATAGTGATACTATTATTTTTAATTACATTTGTGTCAAATTAAAATGTTTAACTATAATTAATTAAAAACATAAAAAAAAGCATTCTATTTTTAGTGTGTGTTTAAGCATAAGCCTAAGCACTTATTCGCAAAAAAAACAAATCAAAAAAAACAAATTAAAAAAAATTGAGATTGATTCCGTACAATGGAAAAAAGAACATTATATCATTCATAGAGATTCCGCTTATGCAGATCCTAGGATTAAAATAAAGAAATTAATGGGCGGAAACAAACGTTTTATTGAAGGGAGAACAATCAAACCAAGGCAAGACATGAATACCATAAAAAGTCTAATAAACCGACAGGAACCCTTTGCAATAATTGTAGGCTGTTCAGATTCAAGAGTGCCTAATGAAATGATTTTTGATCAAGGTTTAGGTGGTTTATTTATCATCAGAACTGCTGGACAAGCATCTGCTGATGCGCCCTATAGGAGTACGAAATTTGCCAGGAAATCCAGTTAATAATGCAGTACGACAAAATGTAGTTGACCAAGTTAATAACCTACGCGACCTAGACCCAATCTTACATAAAAAATACTTAGATGGTGAAATCTTAATAGTAGGTGCGGTATATAATATCCACACAGGAAAAGTAGAATTCCTACCAGAAACACTAAAGAACTTGCCACAGCCAAAAAAGAATACTAAATGAAAAAAATAATATTTATAACACTATTGTTACTTGTAGGCAACAGTGTTTTTTCGCAAAACACAAGATTAAATGACCACAACCAAATAGGATGGCTGGGATATTTTGGGACATTTAAAGTTTCCAATAAATTTAGCTTGCACTCCGAGTACCAATGGCGAAGAGACAATTATGTTGCTGATAAACAACAAGGATTAGTGCGTGTAGGATTGAACTACCAAACTAATCCAAAATTGCAATTACGATTAGGATATGCCTGGATCGAGACCTATCCGTATGGTAATTTTCCAATCAACGGAATGGGCAGGGATTTTACGGAACATAGAATTTTTCAGATGGCTACTATCACAGATAAAATATCAAAATTTGATCTATCGCATCGTTTTATGCTCGAACAGCGTTTCATAGGAAGATATACAAATCCAACAATAAGAGTAGAAGATGACTATTTATTTCTTAACCGTTTACGATATATGTTTAGAATACAAATGCCATTAAAAGGAAATGAAATAACAAATAAAACCACTTACATAGCCGCTTACAACGAAATACTGCTAGGATTTGGAAAAAATGTAAATGAAAATATATTTGATCAAAACCGCATAGGAATTTTATTAGGTTACAAATTAAATAATAATTTTAGAGTTGAAGGCGGTTATATAAATCAAACGGTACAACTTGGAAGAGAAATAGAACAAAGAAATGTATTTCAAAACAATAATGGATTCATAGTAAACACACTAATAAATGTAGACTTTACTAAAAAAAAATAACAAAAATTAGTTACAACAAATAATTGATTGATTGACTTTGTAAAAGCACAACAAGATATACTCCATTCATTAAAATCAGATCTATACAATATATATGATAACAAGAAAGTTACAGCTATAAGGAAAATCGGCCTCTTAAAAACTAAGTGTTATAAATCCCTTAAACTCGATTAACAAAAGACCGCTAACGGTTATATTAGGCGGTTTTGTGTTTAAAAGAATGATTCTATTTGGAGTACTACAAAAAATCATTGTAGTTATCCTATTTGGCAAGAAATCAGGAATTAATTCTTAAAAAATAGCGGTAATAAAGCCCTCATTTTGACAATTCCACTACTATTAACATTAACTTGAGCTATAGCAAAGCTTACCGATTTCTCTGTCCAGTTAAGAATGAAATTTCATTTAAATTGATAAAATCATCCCAAAATAGTAACAGAACCTTTAAAGCGTAATTTCTACAGGATTCGTTTGTTCCTACAAATACTCAATAGTGTTGAGTCTAAAAAAGAAGAAATTTTTATGCAATTAATCAAAATTTTGCCGCGAAATATTACGAGATCTTGAATACATTATTAAGTTAAAGCATTAATTTTCAAATGTTTATATTAATATAATTTCATCTTTTACATATTTTTCTTGAATGATTAATCGAGTTCAGGTTAATTACAGAACAAGAAACAAAAGCATGGGCTTCTTAAAAAATAGTTAAAGTCACATAGTCAATAGCATTACTATTAACTATGTGGTTACTTTTGCTGGATAATCATTAAAAAAATAAAATGAAAACAAACTTAATTTTGGCATTTTTAATCGTCTTTTCAAATGCATTATTTGGTCAAATTAAGCTTGATCAAAGCAAAGATTACAATAATTTAGAAGAAGCTCTGAAAAATCCTGAAATGATTTACAGGCTAGATCTGAGTAATCAAACAGTTAAACTAGATACCATTGATTGGACAAAGTTTACTAATCTTGCATATCTAAATCTTAAAAACGATCATTTAAAGGAATTACCAATCGGTATTACTACTCTAAAATCTCTGAAGACAATTGATTTAAGTGGAAATGATTTCAATATATTACCTAGTGCTTTTTCTAATTTGACCGCATTAGAAGAGGTCTTTTTAAATGATGAAAAAAAAATGAATTTGCCTAAAACGCTAAACATTTTAGCAAAATTGCCAAATTTAAAATCCCTGCATTTAGAAAATGATCACTTAAAATCATTACCAAGTGAACTACTGCGTTTTAAAAATCTAGAAAAATTGTATTTAGGTAATAATGAATTGAAGGAAATCCCAGTTCTCAAAACATTAGATCATTTAAAATATTTAGATTTAAAAAATAACAATATAGAAACTGACATTAGAGATATGAAAAATTTAAACTTTGGCCTAAAAATAAATTTCTAATAATAACCGATAAAACTTATCTTTAATTAAAAATAAGTTTTAGATACAAGCAGTGTAACAATAATATAAAATCCCTTTTTGTCTCTCAAGTATATCATTAAAATTTTAAAAATGGACACTATTTTAGCAAATATAACAATAACAGTCAACGATCAACTTTACGTAAAGAATCCTGAAACTTCTTCTTTAGGAAAAAAAATAATTGAGCATAGTATTTTAATGATAGATGAAATAGGTTTTGAAAATTTTACGTTCAAAAAACTTGGTGAAAAAATTGGTTCGAATGAAAGTTCAATCTATAGATACTTTGAAAGTAAGCATAAACTATTATTGTATTTATCCTCGTGGTATTGGGGCTGGATGGAGTATAAATTAGTGTTTGCAACTAATAATTTATCTGTACCATTGGAGAAATTAAAAAAAGCTATTACTATTTTAACGGAAAAAATTGAAGATGATTTTACAACCGCCCATATCAACGAATCTATTCTAAACAAAATAATAATTGCCGAATTCACAAAAACATTGCTAACAAAAGACGTTGACGAGGAAAATAAAATTGGTTTTTTCTTAGTTTACAAAAGAGTAATCAATAGAGTTATAGAAATGATACAAGTGGTAAATCCTGATTATAAATATGCAAAAAGTTTAGCCTCATCAATAGTCGAAGGCGCATTACACCAGCATTTTTTAAAGGACCATTTAAAAACAATTACAAATTGTAATGAAACTATTTCACCAACCGATTTCTACAATGATTTAGTTGAACGAATTACAAAATAATATAATATGAAAAATTCCCCATTAAAACGTTTCTTCAATTTACTTGAATTAGATAAAAAAGATGTTTATCAAATATTTTTTTATGCCATTTTTGCAGGATTAATCAGTTTGTCTTTGCCTCTGGGTATTCAGGCTATCATCAACTTTATACAATCCGGAAGAGTAAGCGCCTCTTGGATTGTTTTAATTATTTTGGTGATTTTTGGTGTAGCATTAGTGGGAATTTTATCCTTGATGCAATTGCGGATCACTGAAAATTTACAACAGAAAATATTTGTTCGCGCTTCATTTGAATTTGCAGCCCGTTTGCCCAAAATAAAAATGGATCAATTGTACAATTCCTATCCACCGGAATTAGCCAATCGATTTTTTGACACAATGACCATCCAAAAAGGAACTTCCAAGCTGTTAATTGATTTTTCTGCGGCACTATTGCAAATTACTTTTGGAGTAATTTTACTATCTTTATACCACCCCTATTTCATTCTGTTTGGTGTACTACTTTTTTTCCTTTTGTATTTTATCTTTCGATTCTCTTTTAAATCAGGTCTGGAAACGAGTTTGAAAGAATCAAAATTCAAATATAAAGTAGCAGGCTGGTTACAAGAATTAGCTAGAAATAATTATAGTTTCAAAAATGACCTTCACTACAATTTTGGACTCCAAAAAAATAATAATATCGTTAGTGAGTACTTAAATTACAGGGAGAAACATTTTAGCATCATCAAAAGACAGTTCACCCAATTAATTATTTTTAAAATTTTAATAACTGGTGGATTATTGTCTATCGGAGGTTTTTTGGTATTGTCACAACAAATGAATATTGGCCAATTCGTAGCGGCAGAAATCATTATTTTATTAGTTATTACCTCTGTCGAAAAAATCATCATCGGACTTGAAACATTCTATGACGTACTAACTTCAATTGAAAAAATTGGTCAAGTGACTGACATGGAATTAGAAGAGGAAACCGCTTTTAGCAGCGATACTTGCTATGCTAATATATCATTGGAAATAGAAAATCTTACTTTTAAATTTCCGGACTCCAAGAAGGAAATATTGAGTAATTTATCCCTTAAAATAGAACAAGGAGAAAAAATAGCGATTGAAGGTCCTAATGGTTCTGGGAAAACAACGCTAATTCGCATATTATCCGGTTTATTACAACCTACAGCGGGTACTTTTTACATCAATGACGATACATACAGAAAAATCAACCTAAAGCAATATCGTTCCCAAATTGGCGGTATTATTCATGGCGAAACACCATTTGAAGGAACCCTTTTAGAAAACATTACGTTCAATGACAACTCGATCACTACTGAAAATCTAAAGTGGGCTATTGAGGGCGTCCAACTTTCCAGCTTTGTAAAAACGCTGCCGAAGGGTCTCGAAACCCATATTTTCCCAGAAGGTAAACAATTATCATCTTCCGATGCTGAAAAAGTACTATTGGCTAGAAGTATCATACACAAACCAAAAATCCTTTTTTACGAAGATCCTACGGACATGATGGATATTAAAATTGCTAATGAAATTATCGATTTCCTTACGTCCGAGAAGAACAACTGGACTATAATAGTTTCCTCAAAAAACCCATATTGGAAAACCAAATGCAGTCGTATTATCACTATGGAAAATGGAACTATTCAACTTGATTTAAAAAATAAATAGTAATGCTAAACATATCTGACAATAAAACAAAACTGCCGCCATTAGATCGTTTTACAACGGTGAAAAACCTGGTCAACAGACCTCATTATAAAATTTTAAATAAAATTATTGTAGGGGTTTCAATTATTGGTGTGATAGCACTTTTCCTACCGTGGACACAAAACATTTCAGGCAGCGGAAGCGTTACCACATTAAGACCCGACCAAAGACCGCAGTCCATTCAAAGTGTGATTTCTGGTCGACTTGAGAAATGGTATGTTCAGGAAGGTGATTTTGTAAAGAAAGGCGACACAATCGTATTTATTTCAGAAATCAAAGAGGATTATATGGATCCAAATTTAGTTCAGAATACAAAAAATCAAATAGATGCAAAAAAACAATCTTTGCAATCGTATGGTTCTAAAGTAAGCACGCTCACCGGCCAAATACAAGCCATTGAAAGAGAAAAAGTTTTAAAACTGGAGCAAGCACAAAATAAAATCAAACAATCAGTTTTGAAAATAAAGAGCGACAGTATGGATTTAGTTGCCGTAAAAACCCAGCTAAAGATAGCCAATACACAGTACGATCGTTCTGTTCAGCTGAATAAAGAAGGACTAAAACCGCTTACTGATATTGAAGAAAAAAGGCTGAAATTACAGGAAGTAGAAGCGAAAATTATCACTCAGGAAAACAAATTCTTAACCAGTAAAAACGAGTTTATCAATGCCAAAGTGGAGATAAACAGAATAAGCGCAGAGTATGCAGAGAAAGTTTCGAAAGCCAACAGCGACAAATTCACAGCCCTCAGCAGTCAGTATGACACTGATGCGCAGGTGAACAAACTCGAAAATCAGTATGCAAATTACAGCATTAGAAACGGAATGTATTATATCAAAGCCTCGCAAAACGGATACATCAATAGGGCATTGCAGTCCGGTATAGGGGAAACCATAAAAGAAGGAACCCCAATTGCAAGTATAATGCCATCAAAGTATGACATTGCCGTTGAAACTTTTGTAAATCCAATTGACCTTCCGCTGTTAAGAAAAGGAGAAAAAGTTAGGGTGTGGTTTGATGGCTGGCCTACAATTGTGTTTTCCGGATGGCCCAACATGTCGTATGGTACCTTTGGTGGTGAAATTGTAGCCATTGAAAATTTCATTAGCGTCAATGGTAAATATCGGGTCTTAATATCACCTGATAAAAATGATGAAAAATGGCCTGAACAACTGAGTATTGGAGCTGGAGCGCAAACTATTGCTTTACTAGAAAATGTGCCAGTATGGTTTGAATTGTGGAGATCCTTGAACGGATTCCCTCCTAATTATTACAAACCCGCGGTAAAACCAACAACAGATAAAAAATAATGAAACAACTATTTTTAGCATTTTTATTTTTGGGTTTTGCTGCAACAGCCCAAGATATCACCTCAAAAGAATTCACTTATACAGAGTTCCTGGGGTATGTAAAAAAATACCATCCGCTGGTCAGGAATGCCAACTTAGAAATCAATAAGGCACAAGCTAATTTGATGATGGCCCGTGGTGGTTTTGACCCTAAAATTGAGGTTGATTTCAGCAAAAAACAATTCAAAGACACTGAATATTATTCGATATTAAACAGCAGTTTCAAAATCCCAACTTGGTACGGAATCGAGATTAAAGCGGGTTTCGACAATAGTGACGGCATATACTTGAATCCGCAAAATACCCTTCCCAATCAAGGATTATCCTCCTTAGGAGTGACCGTCCCACTTGGACAAGGGCTGTTTATCAATCAAAGAATGGCGGATGTACGAAAAGCAAAAATGCAAATACAATTGAGTCAGGCAGAACGAAAACTACAGGCTATTGCAGTTTTATATGATGCTTCATTGGCGTATTTTAATTGGAAAAAAAACTTCAGCGAAGTGCAGTTGTACGATGAATATAATGAAAATGCACAAACTAGATTTAAGGGAATTCAATCTTTAATCAATCAAGGAGACAAACCTGCAATTGATAGTGTTGAAGCCGGAATTATTGTTAAAAACAGAAAATTAAGTTTGGAGGATTCAAATCTGAAATTGGCTAAAGCCAAATTAGAACTCGCAAATTTTCTTTGGTTGGAAAACAATATACCGCTAGAATTATCCGATGACTTAATTCCTGAAACCCAATTGGAATTTACGATTCAGGAAAGTTTAAAAACGAATGATTTACTAAACACCGATTTCTCTATCACCAATCATCCAAAAATCAACGCATTGCAAAGCAAGATTGATATGCTTAATGTAGAACGAAAACTGAAAGCCAACATGCTTTTGCCAAAAATTGATGTGGGTTACTCTTATATTTCAGAACCCAGCTATATTGATAATTATCAGTTTGAGGATTATAAAATTGGATTGGATTTTTATTTTCCTTTGTTTCTTCGAAAAGAGCGCGGAAGTTTAAAACTGGCGAAGTTCAAAGTTCAAGAAACAGAATTTACTTTGGACCTTGAAAAAGTACAATTGACTAATAAAATCAATGCCCAAAAAATAGAAATTGAATCATTGCTGAGACAAAAAGAGCTGATAAAAAGTTTGGTCCAGGACAATCTCACGATGTTAAATTCAGAAGAAAGATTATTTTCTTTTGGTGAAAGTTCCTTGTTTTTAATCAATACTAGAGAAAATAATTTAGTAAGCGCACAACTTTCGAAGATTACTTTAGAGAATCGTTTTTATGTTTCGAATTCAGAGCTTTTTAAAATAATGGCTAATCCAGATTAAATAATTTATAAAATTGTACTTTTGCAGACTGAAAAACAAGAATTATGATTATTGTAAAATCTCGTGAAGAAATAGAACTAATGCGCGAAAGTGCGTTGATCGTATCAAAAACATTAGGAATGATTGCTTCTGAAATCAAAGAAGGAGTCACCACTTTATATCTAGACAAATTAGCCGAAACATTTATTCGTGATCATGGTGCGGAACCAAGTTTTCTTGGATTATACGGTTTCCCAAATTCACTTTGCATGAGTCCAAACTCACAAGTGGTGCATGGAATTCCAAATAATAAACCATTGGAAAGCGGTGATGTAATCTCTGTGGATTGTGGTGCTTTTAAAAACGGATACCATGGTGACCATGCCTATTCTTTTGAAATAGGCGAAGTTGCTCCTGAAACTAAAAAATTATTACAGGTTACCAAAGAATCTTTGTACGTAGGAATCCGTGAGTTAAAATTAGGAAACCGCGTTGAAGACGTAGGAAACGCCATTCAAAAATATACCGAATCACATGGTTATGGTGTGGTACGTGAATTAGTAGGTCACGGCTTGGGCCAAAAAATGCATGAAGATCCTGAAATGCCTAATTATGGTAAAAAAGGTAGAGGAAAACTTTTTGTAGAAGGAATGGTTGTCGCCATTGAACCGATGATTAATATGGGAACCCGAAACATCAAGCAGCATAAAGACGGCTGGACAATCACTACAGCTGACGGAAAACCAAGCGCCCATTTTGAGCACGACGTAGCCATTATTGATGGAAAACCGGAAATATTATCCACGTTTGCTTATATCTACAAAGCGTTAGGAATCGTGAGTAATGAGGAAGATGAGTTTAGACAAACACCTTTGGTTCTGTAATGAAAAAACTTTTTAAACTTATACTCAATACTATTCCTCGTCCTTTATTAATTAGGCTGAGTTATGTGGCGCGACCTATTATCGCTTTTTCATTAAGAGGAACTAATTTCACCGATCCAATCGACGGAAAAAGCTTCAAATCGATGTTGCCTTATGGATACGAAACACAGCGAAATAATGTGCTTTCGCCAAGTACACTTTCATTGGAAAGACACCGTTTATTATGGTTGTATTTAAATGAAGAAACCGATTTTTTTACTTCGGTAGCAAAAAAGAAAGTACTACATTTTGCACCAGAGCAAGCTTTTTATAAATTGTTTCGAAACCAAAAAAATCTGGACTACACAACAACCGATTTATTTTCGCCTTTGGCGGATGTAAAAGCAGACATTTGTAATTTGCCTTTTGAAGACAATCAATATGATGTTATTCTTTGTAATCACGTCTTAGAACATATTCCAGACGATACAAAAGCCATGCAGGAATTGTATCGGGTTTTGAAACCGGGGGGAATGGCTATTTTACAAATTCCACAGGATTTATCCAGAGCCACCACTTTTGCCGATGATACTATTACGGATCAAAAAGAACGTGCTAAAATCTTTGGTCAATACGATCACGTTCGGATTTATGGACGCGATTATTTTGATAAATTACGAAGTATTGGTTTTAAAGTAATTGAAGAAGATTACACAAATAAAATCACACCCGAATTAGTAGAAAAATATTGTTTAGCCAAAGGGGAAATTATCCCAGTTTGTTTTAAATAGTTAGTGCTTTTTCAGGAAATAATATCTTAGGGCATAATTCGTTATATTTACATCAAAGCAACTATCACCATTATGCCCACTTCCTTTTTCCAGAAAATAATAGTATTTTTCATTTTTACTTCTGCATTTGCACAAGTAGAAAAAGAAATCGCTCCGCCATACCACATCAAGACGATTTCATTTGTGCAAAATAACCAAAATACAATTCCAATTTTAAAACTGGGCGAAGGATTTCAACTACAATTTGATGATCTTTTTGGCAATGAAGCCAATTATTACTACGAAATAATTCATTGCGATTACAATTGGAATCCAACAGCAATTCCAAAAAACGAATACTTGGAAGGTTTTGACAACCAAAGAATTCAGGATTACACCAATTCATTCAACACTCTACAAATATACTCGCATTACAAATTAGCAATTCCGAATCAGTTTACCCAACAATTGAAAATCAGCGGGAACTATATGATTAAAGTTTTAGATGAGAATAAAGCAGTTGTATTTTCCAGAAAGTTCATTTTATACGAAGATTTGGTTACAGTTCCCATCCAAGTCAAACGAGCCAGAACAATTAATAACATCGAATTAAGGCAAAATTTAGATTTCACTATTCGATCCAATACCATTACTTTTCAAACGCCGTTGCGAAATATCAAAGTATTATTACTGCAAAACGGCCAAATGAATACTGGCATTAAAAATATAGTTCCGCAATACACTATTGGTAATGATTTGATTTACAAATATGATTCGGAAACTCAGTTTTGGGCAGGAAATGAGTTTTTATTTTTCGAAAATAAAGACATCCGTTCAGCAAGCAACAATGTCGCCCGAATTGATTCTAACACACCTATTTACGGTTCATATTTGTACACCAGCGCCGCCAGGGCAAATTTCCCGTATTCCTTTACCCAAGATGTCAATGGAAATTTTGTTGTCAACAATTTAAACTCAGCTAATAACGAAATCGAGGCTGATTATGCCTGGGTTTATTTCAGTCTTTCGGCACCTACATTCCGATTGAATAAAAATATTTATGTTACTGGAATGTTCAACAATTACACGCTGTCCCCAGAATACAAAATGGAGTACAATCCCAAAAAAGCGATTTATGAAAAAGCAATTTTAATTAAACAGGGATTTGCGAATTTTGAATATAAAGTCGCTGACGAAAAAGGAGCAATTGACTATGAAAATGCAATTGACGGTAATTTTTACCAAACAGAAAATGACTACACTATAGTAGTTTATTACAGAGAAAACATTGACCGATACGACAGAGTTGTAGGTAAAGGAATGGCAAATTCGATAAATATTATCAACTAAAAAACTTTTGCTAAATTTGGTAAAACGACACCGTTTTTTTGTAAATTTGTCAATAATAATCAAATATTCTTCCATTTAGTATGGTTTCTCAAATAACAAGAGGCATAAAAATTTCGGTATTGACTAGTTTTGAGGGTACTTACTTCAAAAACTACAAAATTCACTTTGCCTTTAGTTACGTAATCACAATCGAAAATCAAAGTAAGGATTCCGTTCAGCTGATTTCCCGCCATTGGGAAATTTTTGATTCCTTAAATGACATCGAGATCGTTGATGGCGAAGGCGTAATTGGTAAAAAACCCGTCTTAAAACCAGGCGAATTTCACACCTACAGCTCAGGTTGCCTATTGTCGTCCCCTTATGGCGCCATGAAAGGCTATTTCAACATGATCAATTTCACGTCAACAAAAAACTTCAAAGTTATCGTGCCTACTTTTAGGTTATGTGCGCCGTTTGCTTTGAATTAAAATTACTTTTTATTTAAGAGCTAATCCAGCTATACATTTCAAGTTTTAGTCGCCTCCTTTATTTTTTTCTAATTAAAATAAGGAGCTTCTAAAGTCGCTCTTATTTCGCAAGAAAAAATATAATGAGACCACAAAAAGCTTTCCATTTCTATCTGGGCTATAACACGACTTCCACCCACATTGCTTTTAGTTTACACCAAAAAACATCTTTTTTCAAACAATCCTTCGTACTTTTGTGCAATATTTAAAAACACATTACAAGGATTTCTAATTTTATAATTTTACAAATATGTTAAAAGGATTTTTTCATGTACCAAAAGCGGTAAACGAACCAGTAAAAGGATACGCACCAAATTCACCAGAAAAAGCAGCTGTACAAGCAGCTTACACAAAAATGTGGAATTCTAAAATCGATGTGCCTTTATATATCGGAAGCGAAGAAATTAGAACTGGAAACACCAAAAACATGACTGCTCCTCACGATCACAAACACATCGTAGGAACCTATCATTTAGCCGAAAAAACACATGTTGAGCAAGCAATTGCAAATGCACTTGAAGCTAAAACTGCTTGGGCAAATATGGCTTGGGAACAAAGAGCAGCTATATTCCTAAAAGCAGCTGAATTGATTGCCGGTCCATACAGAGCAAGAATAAATGCGGCAACAATGATTGCACAATCTAAAAACATACACCAAGCTGAAATTGATGCTTCTTGTGAATTTATCGATTTTTTACGTTTCAACGTAGAATTCATGACCCAAATTTACAACGATCAGCCAAAATCAAATTCGGATATGTGGAACCGTTTAGAGTACAGACCTCTTGAAGGTTTTGTGTACGCGATTACACCGTTCAACTTTACTGCTATTGCCGGAAATCTTCCTGCAAGTGCTGCTATGATGGGAAATGTTGTGATCTGGAAACCAAGCGACAGCCAAGTTTTCTCAGCACAAATCATCATTGAAGTTTTCAAAGAAGCAGGAGTTCCTGATGGCGTTATCAACGTTGTTTTTGGAGATGCTTTGATGATTACGGATACTGTTTTAGCAAGCCGTGATTTCGCTGGAATTCACTTTACAGGTTCAACTCATGTATTCAAAGATATTTGGGCAAAAATTGGAACAAACATTCACCATTACAAAACCTACCCGAGAATTGTTGGTGAAACTGGAGGAAAAGATTTTATCATCGCACATCCAAGTTCGAATCCAAAACAAGTGGCAACAGGAATTGTTCGTGGTGCATTCGAATTTCAAGGTCAAAAATGTTCTGCAGCTTCAAGATCTTATGTTCCACAAAGTTTGTGGCCAGCTATAAAAGAGCAATTAATCACCGATACAAAATCGATGAAAATGGGTTCTCCTGAAGATTTCGGAAACTTTATTACTGCGGTTATTCACGAAGGTTCTTTCGACAAATTGGCTGGTTTTATTGACCAAGCTAAAAAAGATGCTGATGCTGAAATTATCGTTGGTGGTAATTATGATAAATCTGTCGGTTATTTTATTGAACCAACGATTATCGTAACCACAAATCCTCATTATTCAACAATGGAAACCGAATTGTTCGGACCTGTAATGACGATTTTTGTTTACGAAGATGATCAATGGGAAGAAACTTTAGAACTAGTTGATACCACTTCAGAATATGCGTTAACAGGTGCGGTTTTCAGTCAAGATCGTTATGCAATTGAGCAAGCGACTACCAAATTGCAAAATGCGGCCGGTAATTTCTACATCAATGATAAACCAACGGGGGCTGTTGTAGGAATGCAACCTTTTGGTGGCGCAAGAGCATCAGGAACGAACGACAAAGCAGGTTCAGCATTGAACTTGTTGCGTTGGGCTTCACCAAGAACGATCAAAGAAACTTTTATTACTCCAGTTGATTACAGATACCCGTTTTTAGGAGAATAATTTAGTCCTAAAGTTTGAAAGTCGAAAGTCTGAAAGAACTTTAACAATAACAAAAAAAGCCGAATCTAAAATTTTAGATTCGGCTTTTTGAATATTTAATAAAAAATGATTAGCAACAAAAATCTATTTGGACAGAAATTGATTTGCAAAATTTAGAAAAGCTAGTTGCTGGTCTACAAAAGAATAATGAGAACAATTATCTATAATTTCAAAATTGTCCTTACCAACAACCGTTTCCAAAGTTGACAATTGTTTATCTGAAAAAATTCTATCATTCTTGCCATAAAATGCTTTTATTGGAATACCAATCTTAATTATGTTTTTTAAAATTGGTATTGTATTTAAATTGTTTTTCATTTCATTTTTGTAAAACTTTATAGGTGATTCTAAATTCCTATAACTTGTTTTGTAAATATATGTTTCTGCATAATCAGATCTTAACTTCTCACTTTCAAAAGTTGGACTTGGCATATTGAAAAAATGCAATTGATCTGCAATTTCAAAACATTGTTTTCTATATAAAGCTGAATCTTTTCTAAGTTTTTTGGTACTTCTAATTTGATTTATTTTTAAAGAATCATTTTTAAACTGCTTTTTTGCTTCTCTCAGTATATGATCATAGGTTTTTTGTTGAGAAAATAAACCATCAACTAAAATTAAGCTTTTTACCTTTTCTGGGAATTCATTGGTAAACAATGTTGCAACAATCCCCCCGAAACTGTGAGCAATAAGACTTGCTTTCTCAATACCATAAATTTTATAAATTTCCTGTAAATCTTCAAAACTTTCATTGAATGTCATTGTCGCATTCACATCTTTAGAACGACCTTCTCCTCGCCTGTCATAAACAATTACGTAAAAACCTTTTTCTGCTAATTTTTGTGCAGTTGTAGCTTCAAATAAATTAGAATTCCCACTAGGACCTCCGTGAATAAAAATTACCGGCGGATTTTTAGAATCACCGAAATGTTGCATATAAATATTCTGCGCACTTATTGAATTTACAACCGTAAAAAATAAAATCAATAATATTTGCCTCATAATTTTAAAAGGAAATCTATATTTTAAAATTTCAACCAAACGACTATAATTGAAACTTCAACGGCAAATGCACCACTTTCTTAGTTTCAAAGAATTCATCTTCAAAGAAATCAGCTAAATTGTATTCAGTAGCTTTCGGGAAATCCTTCAATTCTTCAGTTAAGTCTCCTCCCTTTAAATAGAGAATTCCGTTTTTCAATTCGTGTTTGTTGTTCTTTTTGATTTTGGTTTTTACCCAAGAAACAAAATCCGGCATATTCGTTACGGCACGACTCACGATAAAATCGAAATCTCCCTTCACGTTTTCGGCACGCATTTGCTCGGCTTTTACATTTTTCAAGTCCAAACCTTCAGCAACAGCCTGAACCACTTTTATTTTCTTGGCAATAATATCAATCAAATAAAAACGCGTTTCAGGAAAAAGAATCGCCAATGGAATTCCAGGAAATCCGCCACCTGTTCCAACATCCAAAACATAAGTTCCTGGTTCGAAATTTATAATTTTGGCAATTCCCAACGAATGCAAAATATGTTTGGTGTACAAAGCATCAATATCTTTTCTCGAAATAACATTGATTTTTTCGTTCCAATCATGGTATAAAAAATCCAGCTTTTCGAACTGCTCTTTCTGAATATCAGTTAAATTAGGAAAATACCTAAGAATCTCGTCCATCTATTATTTTTTTTAACAAAAGTAATACTTTACAGTTAAAATATTTATCCCAATTTTGTATATCGAAAAATTTATAATAATTACCTTTGAACTTTATTGAAAATATATGAATAATAATGCTCCAACATTTGCTAAGCAAGATAGCTTAAAGTTCTTTAGAACACTTAACTCACGTGTTAACAACTACTTTAAAGAGAACAACATCCCAAAGACAGGCAACTGGAAACTATATTTAAAAACCATAATTTTGTTTTCTGTTTTTCTTGCACCTTACTTTATAATTTTGACCCTTGGTATGCCATTTTGGGCACATATTCTGTTGACAATTGTTATGGGAATTGGAATGGCCGGCGTAGGAATGAATGTGATGCACGATGGAAATCACGGTTCGTATTCTAACAAAACCTGGGTTAACAAATTCATGGGAGGAACTATTTATGTACTGGCAGGAAATGTATACAACTGGCAAGTGCAACACAATGTTTTGCACCATACTTATACAAACATTCCGGGTCACGATGAGGACTTGGACGCAGGACGCGTTATTCGTTTTACAAAAGATGCAAAATGGTACAATTTTCACCGTTTTCAACAATATTATTCTGTTTTTCTTTATGGATTGCTAACCTTCAACTGGGCAATCACAACTGATTTTAAACAGATGCGTAATTATATTAAAAGGAAATTATCGTACGGAGAATTAAAAAGTCCGAAAATACTTTGGACGACTTTAATTATCACAAAAGTAATTTATGTTTCAATCTGGATTGTTTTACCTATCGTTATTGGAATTACTTGGTGGAAAGTATTAATTGGTTTCTTCGTGATGCATTACACTGCAGGATTAATTCTGAGTGTTGTATTCCAATTGGCACACGTTGTAGAAGAAACAACCAATCCATCACCAAATGAATTAGGTGAAATGGACAATACTTGGGCGATACACCAATTGTTTACCACTACTAATTTTGCTCCAAAAAACAAAATCGTAAACTGGTACACCGGAGGATTAAATCACCAAATTGAGCACCATATTTTTCCAAATATCAGTCACGTACATTATGGAAAAATTGCTAGCATCGTAAAAGAAACGGCTCAAGAATGCAACTTGCCGTATTACGAATACAAAACAATGCGAAGTGCTGTTATTGCCCATTTCAAGCATTTGAAAGAGTTGGGAATGAAACCGGAACTTACATAGTCATATAACACCTAGAGATGCACTGCGGTGCAGCTCTACTAATTAATAAACTAACTACAACCTATTACAATGAATCCATTATCCGATAGAATTAACAATCTAGCAACATCACAAACACTAGCAATGGCTGCTTTGGCCAGAGAATTAAAAGCACAAGGAAAAGACATTATCAGTTTAAGTTTAGGCGAACCTGATTTTAATACGCCTGACTTTATCAAAGAAGCAGCAAAAAAAGCGATTGACGAAAATTACAGCACTTATTCTCCAGTAGAAGGATATGCTGAATTAAAAGAAGCCATCTGCAGAAAATTCAAAAGAGACAATGATTTAGACTACAAACCGTCTCAAATTGTAGTTTCAACAGGAGCAAAACAATCCTTATACAACATTGCACAAGTAATGTTAAACGATGGTGACGAGGTGATTTTACCGGCACCTTACTGGGTTTCTTATTTCGAAATCGTAAAATTATCCGGTGGAGTTCCTGTAGAAGTTCCTACATCTGTAGATACTGATTTCAAAATCACACCAGAACAATTAGAAGCAGCCATCACGCCAAAAACAAAAATGATGTGGTTCAGTTCTCCTTGTAATCCAAGTGGATCTGTTTATAATAGAGAAGAATTAACGGCTCTTGCCAAAGTGTTGGAGAAATATCCGCATGTATATATTGTAGCTGACGAAATCTACGAGCACATCAATTTCTCAGGGACTTTTTGCAGCATCGCATCCATCCCAGGAATGTTAGAAAGAACAATCACTGTAAATGGAGTTGCTAAAGCTTTCGCCATGACAGGATGGAGAATTGGATACATTGGAGCGCCAGAATTCATTGCCAAAGCCTGTACAAAAATTCAAGGTCAAGTAACCTCAGGAGCAAATTCTATCGCACAACGCGCTACCATTACAGCAGTAGATGCTGATCCAAGTGTATTGAAACACATGGTTGACGCTTTCCATAGCCGTAGAGATTTAGTGGTTGGATTATTAAAAGAAATTCCAGGAGTAAAAATCAACGTTCCTGAAGGAGCTTTTTACGTATTCCCGGACATTTCTTCTTTCTTCGGAAAAACATTAAAAGGAACCGAAATCAAAAATGCAATGGATTTATCAATGTACCTTTTGGCCGAAGCTAACGTAGCAACGGTGACAGGTGACGCTTTTGGAAATCCTGACTGTATTCGTTTCTCTTACGCAACCAGCGACGAGATCTTGAAAGAAGCATTAAAAAGAATCAAAGATGCTTTGGCACTATAGTCAAAACTCATAAAATCGAAAGTTAGAAAGTCAAAAATCCAACTTATAATACCATCAAAGCCTCAAGATATTCTTGGGGTTTTATTGTTTTTGGGCGTGACCACAAGGGTCGGGCTTTCCGCTTCAATCTTTATATTTTTAAAGAAAAAATATAAAGGATTTCCACTGCACTCCCTCACGCAAACCCTGCAAAAATCCTAATTTTTCTAATATAGTACGGATTGTTTGTAAGCTGTTCCTACACATATAAACTATATAATAAAAACAATGAAATTTCTGATGATTTTTGTTTTTAATTTTATATTTTTAGAGAGATAAATTGAATGCTATAAAATAGCATTCGTATAAAATTTTGGCAGATTAAAGCTATTTTAGAGGCTTCAATTTATAATTCTTTATGTAAATTAAAAATACATCGATGAGAAATCCAACTCTATATGGTCTAAAACAAAAATCAGACATAAATATTACTTACAATGCAGGAACTAAAACTATCATTAAAACTAATGGTTGCAATGTAGATACGGATTATATTGATATTTCTGAGGAAATTTGTTTTTCAATCCCTAGTCATATTTCTATTAATGGAATTCCACTTTTCCCCTCAAAATATGAGTTCATAAATGTTGGTGAAGTAATTTATTCTAAATCACAACCTCCGAAATTGGACATAAAATTAACTGACTCGAATGTCTTTTCTGAAAGGGCTAAAATCAAACAAAATACTATAACGATAGACTCACTCAAGCTTACAGATTTAAATAGGAAAAGAACTCCTTCTCAATTACAGGTTATGAAAGAAAGTGCTACCAATCACTCTCTAAAATTAATTGAAGAAGGCGTCCTAATAATTCCTGATAAAATAAAATCTAATATTTCTTGGCATTGGTGTCATTTAATATCCTTTCGAATGCTTCCAACAGAAAAAGCTCAAAAAAAAAACAACTTATTTTGCGGAACAGCAGCTTGTAATGGACATATGACGAATATTGAAGCAGCTGTAAAAAGATTTATTTATGAGTTTAAAAGACCATTAAGTCTTGAAGTTACCGTTACCACTTATCGAGACACGGAAGTTGCCAGAAGAATAAGATATAGTGTTTATGATAAAAAAGGATCTAAAGAGTTACACTGTGAATATTTTGATGCTTTAACTACATCAAAAACAGATGTTCTTGATTATGAGAGTATATATAATCGAATGTTAAAAAGCTTTAAAATAGAAATTTAAAAAAACCAACAGCCCAAAACTCCTTTATGCACCTTCATAAAAAGCCAAAAAACAAATAACCACATCAACATTAATAATAAAACCACCATGCTCACCGCCATCAACCCAAAGTTACCCATGCGTAACAAAGCAATTACACGGAATTTCTATATCAAACAATTGGGTTTTCAGGAATTGGGTAGCGCGGATTTTGACGCGTATTTGATGGTGCAAAAAGACAGCATTGAAATTCATTTTTTTGAATTTGCTACCCTTGATTCTGTTGAAAATTACTCAGGAGTTTACATTCGGGTGCAGGATATTGAAACTGTTTATAGCAACTTCTTGAACAACGGCGTTGCCATTCATCCCAATGGTCCTCTGGAAATCAAACCTTGGGGACAAAAAGAATTTTCAATTTTGGATCCGGATCATAATCTATTGACTTTCGGGCAAAGTTTATAGCGAATGGGCAGTCATAAAAAAGCAATTTAGTATTTTTACATTCTAATTAAGACTTCAAAAAAATGAAAATACTACTGCTAGGCTCAGGCGAATTAGGAAAAGAATTTACAATCGCAGCACAACGCATCGGACAAACCGTAATCGCTGTGGACAGTTACGAAAATGCTCCGGCAATGCAAGTTGCCCATGATTTTGAAGTCATCAATATGCTGGACGGAGATGCGTTAGACAAAATCGTCACCAAACACCAACCAGATTTCATCGTTCCTGAAATCGAAGCCATTAGAACCGAACGTTTTTATGATTACGAGAAGCAAGGAATCACCGTAGTTCCTTCTGCGAAAGCGGCGAACTTCACTATGAATAGGAAAGCAATCCGAGATTTAGCATCCAAAGAATTAGGATTAAAAACCGCCAAGTATCACTACGCCACCACTGCAGAGGAATTACAAAAAGGAGTTGAAGCCGTTGGAATGCCCTGCGTGGTAAAACCCTTAATGTCTTCGTCCGGAAAAGGACAATCAACCATAAAAACCGAAGCGGATATCGAAAAAGCATGGAATTATGCTGTGGAAGGTTCCCGCGGCGATGTGGTAGAGGTAATTGTAGAAGCATTTGTCAAATTTAATTCGGAAATCACTTTATTAACCGTTGTTCAAAATAATAACCCAACACTTTTTTGTGCGCCAATAGGTCACCGTCAAGAACGTGGCGATTATCAGGAAAGCTGGCAACCCGCCAGAATATCTGACAAGGATTTGTACGAAGCGCAAGACATGGCCGAAAAAGTAACCGAAGCTTTGGGTGGCGCAGGACTTTTTGGAGTCGAATTTTTCTTGGCTGATGATGGCGTTTATTTCTCGGAATTATCGCCTCGACCTCATGATACCGGAATGGTGACATTAGCCGGAACACAAAACTTCAACGAATTCGAATTGCACTTACGAGCGATTTTGAGTTTGCCTATTTTCGAAATTACATTAGAAAAATCGGGAGCTAGCGCTGTAATTTTAGCTTCGGAAAATTATACAAATCCAACCTATTCCGGAATAGAAAATATTGCCGCTTTACCAAAAACTGATTTCAGAATCTTTGGCAAACCAACTTCAAGACCGTATAGAAGAATGGCTGTAGCTTTAGTCAATGATACTTTAGAAACTCCAATTGAAGAAGTGGTAGAAAAAGCGAAGAAAGCAGCCAGTTTGGTTACCGTGCATTCGTAATTTACTATAGATAATATTGTCAAGTCGAGCGCAGTCGAAACTAAACGGTTAGTCTCGACTGCGCTCGACTTGACAAACGTCTTAAGGAAACGACATTGACCCCCCATTACTTTTTAGAAGTACTAAAATCTGTCGGAGTCATTCCAGTATGTTTCTTGAAAAATCGGGTGAAATACGAATAATCATCAAAGCCTAATTCCGTTGCAATTTCATTGACGGTAAACTTTTTATCCATCAGCATGCGTTTCGCTTCAAGGATAATTCTAGCTGTAATCACTTCGGTTGTGGTTTTTTGTAACATTTCATTGCAAATCCTGTTCAAGTGTTTCAAAGTAATATTGAGTTGTGAAGCGTAGAAAAAAGGCGCCTTTTCTGTTTTAAAATTATTCTCTAAGAGCACTTCCAAATTTTTAATTTTCACATTATACGAATGTGCTTCGTGCAGCTGTGTTTCACTATATTTTCTGGCAATTTCAATGTGAATAACATCCAACAAATTCATGATTTTATCTTGCTTCAAAAGCTGATTCGATTGTGTTTCTTCAATCAGACTTTCAAAATAAGGCAGAATCGCTTTCAATTCGGATGCGCCAAAAACCATTTCCGGTTTATTGTCCACCGAGGAATAAAATGGATAGTCGGCGATTGTTTTTTGTCCAAAATAAAGATTATACATTTCCTGCGAGTAGAAAATTACGAATCCTTCCACGTCATCAGATAAATTCCAATTGTGCATTTGTCCAGGTTGCAGGAAAAAAATACTTCCCGGCTGAATCGTCAATATATCGAAATCAATTTCATGCGTTCCCGAACCTTTGGTAAAAAAAACCAACACATACGAATTATGACGATGCGGTTCCTCAACAAAACTATGATCAATTAAGTGATTTTTAAAGGTATTAATATACAAATCACTATTCACAGAATTGCAGTTAAACCGCTGAATGTTATAAATAGGATATTTTTTCATTTTGCTCAAAATGTCTTTATTGTGCTATAATTAGCGAATATAGAAAACATACATGATATGAATAAGAAATACCTTTGATAAAAATAATTACGATGTCAAAATCAATTATCCATATCCTAAATAATGATTGCCCTCATTGTCTTAAAGGCAAAGTTTTCAATGAAAAAAGTATCTTTTTCAATTTTGGATTCCCTAAAATGAACGAATATTGTTCTCATTGCAATTATAAATTCGAAAAAGAACCCGGTTACTTTTTTGGAGCCATGTATGTCAATTATGGTTTAACAGTAGCGCAAGGAATTGCAACCTATGTTATTGCCCAATTCTTCTTTACCGAAACTTTCGATTTACGAATCATTCCAATTATTGCCGTGGTGATAATTGCAATGGCTTCCATCAACATTCGTCTTTCGAGATTATTGTGGATTTACATGTTTAAAAATTATTCGATGTAAAAAAATCTGTATCTTAGCTAAAGTGAAATTTAAATCATTATGAAAAAGATACTGTACTTAGCTATGTTGTTCTCCGCAACATTTGCAAGTGCTCAGGAAAAAAAAGAAGAACCAAAACCTCAAATTGTCGAAGCCTCCTGTGGACAATGCCAGTTTGGGATGGAAGGACACGGTTGTGAATTAGCCGTTCGCATTGACGGAAAATCTTATTTTGTTGACGGAAGTTCCATCGACTCCCACGGAGATGCACATGCCGATGATGGTTTTTGTGCGGCAATAAGAAAAGCTGAAGTTACTGGCAAAGTAGTTAATAATCGGTTCAAAGCTACTTCTTTTAAACTGTTGCAAAAAAAATAAAAAAAGGGCTTAAAGAATTTTCTTTAAGCCCTTTTTTATCAATTCGATTTCATAATCAATTTGAGATTACTATTCTCAAAAGTTGATATATCAATAACTTCTTCTAAATCTACATCGAAAGAAATTGTGACACTGTCGCCCACCATTGTCACCGGCAATTGATTGGATATTTGTGAAGAACCTACAAAAATATTAGGATAATCTTTGACTTTAAAATAATAGAAGCTATTCCCGTTTTTTACATCATTTTGGATTCGCGTCACGACTGATTTCAGCGATTTTTTATTAGAAACACTATTGGGATTTATTTTATTATCCGCCATATTATAGACGTTTTTAAACGAAGTCAAGGTTTCTCGCATCGTATTGCCCACGCCCACAATCGTATAATCTGAAATGGCAACCATCGCAAACATTTTAACCAAGCCGCCGTCATCTTTCAGCGTCATCACATAGGTGGGGATATTATTAATATTGTACGGAATAGGCAAAGACGCCTTATATCCTTTCTCTTGAACTTTCCCTTGTGCCGAACTTTGAGCCGCATATTCCGTTGCGCCACTTTGTTTATAAAAAGTAGTTTCTTTAGTTCTGGTATCCACCAAAACAAAACCTACCGCAGATTCCTCTTTCCCAACGGAAGTCAATCCCGTATACCAATACGATTTATTATCTTTTCCGTAAACCAATGTCAACCCTTCCGTAATTTGAAGTTTATCCTGATTAGAAAAATTCCAATATCCATGAACATATTCGCCCCAATCATTCAACTGATCTTCAATGAAATCCAAAGGCTGAATTCGGTCCACCCATTTTGGCGTTTTAGCAATTGAATATTCATTTATAACACCCGATTGCGCATCAACCACAATAACACCGATGGCTTCTTTTCCGGAGAAACCAATTTTTTTTTCATATTTCGTAACAATCCAAAACGGGTTTCCAGCATCATCAATCTCAAAACTAAAATCAGCCAAACCAACCGTAGCATTTCCGTTAAAATAAACGTGTCGGTGAATATCACTTTGAAAATAGGCGCCTTGCTGGTACTTAATTTTAATATCCTTCCCTGCTATATTCTGAACTAATTTTACATCACGCTCATTGGTTGCAGAAACCATAACATATCCCGCAGTTCCTTCTTGGTTATTAAACCATTTCAAAAAACCCGAATGCAATAAAGGTGCAACCCAATACAAATCGTCGTTTACTTTTTGGATACAAAAATCTCCTAATTCGACTTGGCTTCCCAAAGCAGGTTGCGAACCTAAAATTTTCTCTCCCAAAAGATGGGCTAGTTCTTCATCAACCACACGGATTTTATCAATCGAAATTGGCGCTATGTGATTGGTGATTTTTTGGCCATTTTTCACCTCGCCTATCAATTTTTGATACGAATCGCTTCGGAACATTTTTATGCTGGTTACAAAAGGAAGCGCAATGCAGTATACCAAAAGCACTATTGCCAAAACAAATAAAATCTTGTTAGGTTTTGAGACAATCTTGACCTGTTTTGTTTGCTGCGAGACTGTCAATCCAAGAGAAAACACAATGGCTAGAATCACTAAAACCAACAAAATAAAGGCAAAACCTGTAAAACCATAATTGATTACCGGAAGGTTGCCATAAAATAAGAAAAAACCAAAAAGGAATAAGAAAACAATACCAACTATCTTTTTCATAACGCTGTTTTATATACTTCGTTAGTAAACACAAAACGAAAAATGTTACAGAAAAAAGTAGTAATAAATCAATATTAAAGACCAAAAAAATGTTCTGATTTGGATCAAAAAAGCTAAAAATACAACTTTCAACTATTTATAAGGTTTTGTTAATATTGGTTTAGCGTTGGTTTTTTCGAAAAAAAATAAAAGTTTAATTGTTAGATTTGTAAAAATAGTAGTCTTAATGAAGTTATTAATAGTTGAAGATGAACCTAATCTTTCGTCAATTATCCGCAAAGGATTTTCAGAAAACAATCACGATGTAAGTGTTGCTCTTGACGGAACAACAGCTTTAGATTTACTTTCGAATCACAATTTTGATGTGGTAATTCTAGATGTAATGTTGCCTGACATTAATGGTATTGAAATTTGCAGACGTTTGAGAGCCTCAAAAAACTTTGTTCCCATATTATTACTTACCGCTTTAGGAAGTACTGAAAATATAATAAACGGATTAAATTCCGGCGCCGACGATTATTTATTGAAACCCTTTAAATTCCTGGAACTTGACGCAAGGGTCAACGCACTTTCCAGACGAGCCGGTCAAATACAAAAACCGAATGAAATCATCACTATTGATGATCTTCAAATTAATTCGAAAACAAAATCTGTAACCAGAAATGGCGACACCATTGTACTAACGGCCAAAGAATTTAAACTTTTATATTATCTGGCTATTAATGCTGATACAATTTTATCCCGTGAACAACTTTTAGATAATGTTTGGGATATTAATTTTGAGATGAACACAAACGTTATTGATGTTTACATTAACTATTTGAGAAAAAAAATTGACAAACCATACGAAACTAAACTAATTCACACCATGAAAGGTTTGGGTTATGTACTGAAACTAAAAAATGCAAATTAAGAAAAAAATCACTTTTACCTATATTGCGCTTTCAACGCTCAGCACACTTTTATTAAGTTTGGTGGTTTTCTTCCTATTCAAACAAAACAACCAATATCACTTTTTGAAAAGATTACAAGATCGGGCCAAAATTATAGCATCGATACATTACCAAAATGATCCAGTAAAAACCCGTTATTTCAAAGAATTTAAAGCCAATGGGCTTGAAGAACTCATCAATGAGAACAATTATGTTTTAAAAGTAAGCGGAAAAACCACCTTTGAATACAACACTGACCTTGACTTACCAGCTGATTTTTATTCGAAAGTAATGACAAATGGTTCGAATTGGATTGAGGATAATAACCGTTATTTTTATGCTCAAATTTTTACGGAATCCAATCAAAAATATATTGTAATCATCACTGCGGTGGACCGCAGAGGAAATGTAAGCAGCATTTATATCATTCAAATACTCTTTTTTGGAGGACTGGCTTTTATTTTAATGGCATATTTTTTTGGAAGATTTTTGGCCAGAAGAGTGATTAATCCAGTAGCGCGAATTACGGATGAAGTAAAAATAATCAGCGCATCAAATCTTCACAATCGACTTCCCGACACTAAGAGTTCGGATGAAATTGGCGATTTGACAAAGACTTTTAACAACATGCTGGATCGTTTGGAAACCTCATTCGAAATCCAAGCAAATTTCATTAATAATGCTTCGCACGAATTAAAAACGCCCGTGACTACCATAATTGCCGAAGCAGAAATCATGCTTTTGAAAGAAAGAAATGTTGCAGATTATATTTCGTCATTAGAAAATATTCATAGTCAGGCATCCCGACTTGGCGATCTTACGGAAAGCCTTTTGAAACTAACACAGACCGGATATGACGGCAAAAAACAATTATTGGATATTGTGCGGATTGATGAACTTTTAATGGATGTAAAATCAGATATTGATAAAATTTATCCCAATAACAGAGTAACGATAAAGTTCATGAAAATTCCAAGCGACCCAAGCTTGCTGGAAATCCCTTGTAACAAATCTTTATTGGAACTTTCATTAAATAATATTATCGCAAATGGAGTCAAATATTCGGATAACGAAACGGTCTTTGTTACTTTATCTGCCAACTCTTCAAGTATTAAAATTTCAATTACTGATATTGGAATTGGAATTCCTGCAGAAGATATTCCGCATCTTTATGAGCCTTTCTTTCGAGGGAAAAAAGCATCAAAATACAATGGGTATGGTTTGGGACTTCCGCTTGCCATGAAAATAATCCGGATGCACAACGGAGAACTTCAAATACAATCGGAACCTGACAAAGGGACAATTGTAAATATTACTTTTAATACGGTCAACATTAAAAATTCTAATGTTAATTCTTAGAATATTCTAATTTTAATTTAAGGTTGCTATAAACTGGGAACTATTATTTTGTATGTATAAAGAAATCAAATCTGATACATATGAAAAATATTCTTATCCCATCAACATTACAAAATGATACGATCAATGCTGTAAAAACAGCAGTAAATTCAGCTAATGGCAACCAATGTCAGCTCACACTAATGCTTCTTGCAGATATTCCTGACACCTATTCCTCTGCCAGTTTATTGCGAAACATCAATACAGGCCTAAATCCTACCCAAGAAAATGTTTTGGATATGTGTCGTCAAGTCATTGCGGAAAATAAAAATTGTAGCTTAAAAATCCACCATCAATACGGAATTTCTTCACCTGTTTTTAAAAATTTAGTAAGCCATTTCAACATTGGTTTAACAATTATAACTCCTTCGTTTAAATCTTCAAAAAAGAAAATCAATACCTTTTGCATCAAAATTATTTCTAACAGCAAATGTCCGATTCTGCACACCAATGCAAACTTTGACCAAGAAATATTCAGCCAAGCGTTATACATTAAAAATTCAGATTCGCAACTTCATGCAGAAGATTTGCAAGCTTATGTGAATACACTTTTTTCTTTGAAAATTGTAAGTGAAAGCGAAACGAACGAAAGTCAACCTTCTTTAAGCGACACAATATCTAAAAACAACATCAACATCTTGATTGAAACCAGAAAACCAAAGAAATTAAAACTCTTAAAGAAAGAAAAAGCAGCACTCAACGAGTTACTAGGATTACCAGTTCTTTCGTTATACGAAGAGATTTCCTAAGAAAATCAACTGATTGTTTCAAATTTTAATCCAAAGTATATGCTACTAAATAAAAAAATTCCAATGAAATATGTGTTGGGTAAAATAAAAACCGAATTGACATTAGTCATTGTGTTTTGTATATCCTTTCAAATGTTCCATTATTTCTTCGAGACAATATCAACCAATATTCCTATTGCGATTCCTACAATAATTGGAACCATTATTTCATTATTACTGGCATTCAAATCGAATCAAGCATACGACCGCTGGTGGGAAGCAAGAATAATTTGGGGTTCTATTGTCAACGATTCCAGAACGCTATTGCGCCAGATTATTATTTTTTATAACGATCCAGATTTTTCTGTTCAGGCAAACGATTTTAAAGAAAAATTTGCAAAAAGACAAGCAGCTTGGTGCTATAGTCTTGGACAATCACTTCGAGAAAAAGATGCTGTAAAACCAATAAAAAATTTACTGGATGAAGATGAATTGCGATTTGTAAAAAAACATAAACATGTTCCCAACGCAATTTTACTATTGCATGCCAAAGATTTAAAAAAAGCGCTCAATACCGGTAAAATTAACGTTTACCAACAAGTAGAAATCGATAATACATTATCGAGATTGTGTGATTCGATGGGTAAATGTGAGCGTATAAAAAACACCATTTTCCCAACTACTTACAGCATGTATATTAGGTTTGCGCTGTGTTTGTTTATAATCTTACTGCCTTTTGGCTTGATAAATAACATTGGTTGGCTTCAAATTCCCCTAGTAACAACCATTGCTGCCGCTTTTTTCTTAATCGAAAAAATGGCTATTCATTTGCAGGATCCATTTGAAAACAGACCTACAGACACTCCTGTAAGTGCTATTTCGAATACAATTGAAAAAAACCTTATGCAAATGGTAAACGAATATAGAGATGAGTTTGAGGAAGAATATTATTCATATCAAACAGCAAATCAACCGATTCAACCGTTAAAGAACACGTATTTCGTTCTTTAGTATTTTCACTTTTAATGCCAATCCACTCTATTTATTGGGGTGGATTTTTTTATATTAAATGTTTGTTTGAAAACCAAATGCTCTTTTTCGACAGCAAAACGACTTATAGCGATAGTTTTAAATACCGTAAAAAATAGTATTTTTGCATCCCGATTGAAATTAATTTTCAATCTATACATTTTTCAATCTTTAAATTAGACACATGAAAGCATACGTATTTCCAGGTCAAGGCGCGCAATTCACAGGAATGGGTAAAGACTTATATGAAAATTCTGCTCTTGCAAAAGAATTATTCGAAAAAGCCAATGAGATTTTAGGATTCCGCATCACAGACATCATGTTTGAAGGAACCGCTGAAGAATTGAAAGAAACCAAAGTGACGCAACCAGCCGTATTCTTGCATTCGGTGATTTTAGCAAAAACATTAGGCGAAGATTTCAAACCAGAAATGGTGGCGGGACATTCATTAGGTGAATTCTCAGCTTTAGTGGCAAACGGAGCTTTATCCTTTGAAGACGGATTAAAATTAGTTTCACAAAGAGCTTTGGCAATGCAAAAAGCCTGTGAAATAAAACCATCTACTATGGCAGCCGTTCTAGGATTGGCTGACAATATTGTTGAAGAACTTTGTGCTTCGATCGATGGAATTGTAGTCGCTGCAAATTACAACTGTCCGGGACAATTAGTGATTTCTGGAGAAACATCAGCAGTCGAAAAAGCGTGTGAAGCGATGAAAGCAGCAGGTGCAAAACGTGCTATGTTATTACCAGTTGGTGGTGCTTTTCACTCTCCAATGATGGAACCGGCACGTGAAGAACTGGCGGCAGCTATTGAAGCGACGACTTTCTCTACTCCTATTTGTCCGGTTTATCAAAATGTAACGGCTAGTGCAGTTTTTGACCCAGCTGAAATCAAGAAAAACTTAATCATTCAATTGACGGCTCCGGTAAAATGGACACAATCTGTACAACAAATGATTAAAGATGGAGCCACTTTATTTACTGAAGTTGGTCCTGGAAAAGTATTAGCTGCCTTGATTGGAAAAATTGATAAAGAAGCGGTGACTGCAAATGCTTAATTAGTATTTATTCACAGTTTTAAAATAAAGTCCTCATAAACTTATGTTTGTGGGGATTTTTATTTAAAAATTAGAATTCCCTAGCCTCTTCGCAATGATTATTTATAATTCCGGTTATTAAGAATACGAAATCCTGTCTTTCAAAGAAAATGTACCAAGTCGTTCGGTTATTGGCTTTATAAAAAATGTAATATAAACCTAAATAGCGGAGCTTTTGCGGAGCTGGTTTATGAGTACTTAATCGTAAATTTTCTGGAACTGAATCATAAATTTTCGAAACATATTCTTCTGCCGTTTCTATAAATCCGAAATATTCTTTTTTGTACAAAAGACGAACTAAGTCATCCAAAAAATCAATTACATGTGGCGTGAAAACAACTTTTATTTTCCCCACCATCCTCTAATTCTTCTAATAGATTCAGCTTTAAATTCTTCTGAAGTATACCCTTTTTTAACTTCTTCATCAAAATTAAAAGTGGCCCTATCAATCCCTTTGAACTTAATTTTTGAAGTTTCGTAATCTACTGATGGCTCTTCGGCTTTAGTATTTTCAGATTTCATTTTTTCAGCATCCATGATTCATTTCTTTATCTAACGAATTTACAACAAACTACTTAAACGAAAAAATCCCGAAATATCATTGTGATAATTCAGGATTCTATTCTTACAATGAGCTAAAAGCTAATTACTAACTTCTTATTTTCTGTTCCCATTCCCAAGCGCTTGCCATCGCTTGTTCTAAAGTAGATTGGGCTTTCCATCCTAAAACATCGTTCGCTTTATCAGTATTGGCATACGCTGAAGTTATATCACCTTCTCTGCGACCCACAATTTTGTAAGGCAGTTTTTTACCACTCACTTTTTCAAAAGTATGAATGACTTCTAAAACAGAGCTTCCGGTTCCAGTTCCCAAATTAAAGGTTTCTACTTTTTCCGTATTTTTTTTGTTTAATAAGCGTTGCAAAGCGATTACATGGGCTTTTGCCAAATCAACTACGTGAATATAATCGCGTACCGCTGTACCATCCGGAGTTGGATAATCATCTCCATAAACCGAAAGTTCTTTACGCAATCCAAAACCGGTTTGCGTAATAAACGGTACTAAATTTTGAGGCACACCAATAGGTAATTCTCCAATTTCAGTAGAGTGATGCGCCCCTATTGGATTAAAATAACGCAACAAAATAGCATTGATATTAGTAACTCTGGCAGTATCAATGATAATCTCTTCTCCTATTTGTTTCGTGTTCCCATAAGGTGACATCGCGGTTTGAATCGAAGCGTTTTCAGTAATTGGCATGGTTTCGGCTTGACCATAAACTGTGCATGAGGAACTGAAAATAAAGTTAGCCTCAGGTTTTTGCTGTAATTCCTGCAAAACATAAACCAAGGCATTGATATTATTTTCATAGTACAACAATGGATTTTCAACACTTTCGCCCACTGCTTTTGAAGCTGCAAAATGAATGACACCTGAGATATCATGATGCCTTTTGAAAAAATCTTGCACTTTGTCTTTTTCGCGCAAATCTAATTTTTCGAAAGCTGGGACTTTCCCCGTAATATTCTGAATTCCGTCCAAAACACTCAAGGAAGTATTTGATAAATTATCGACAACGATAACTTCATATCCTTCATTTTGCAATTCTACTACGGTATGAGATCCTATGAAACCCAACCCGCCAGTGACTAATATTTTCATGGTTTCTTTTTTGTATAAAAACGCAATTTATTGCGTCTTATCGTTTATAAAAAAAGACGCGATAAATCGCCTCTCAACTAGAATTATCTTAAATATTCTAAAACCGAATCCGTGATAAAATTAATTTGCTCGTTATCTAATTCAGTATGCATCGGCAAGGAAAGTACTTCCTTAACCAACTGATTAGTTACCGGAAAATCTTCTTCTTTGTAACGAGAATCCGCGTATGCTTTTTGTGAATGTAACGGAATCGGGTAATAAATAGCACAAGGAATTCCTTTGTCCAGTAAATACTGCATCAAGCCATTTCTGTCAGCATCAATAATTCGCAACGTATATTGATGAAAAACGTGACAGTCGCAGATATCACAAATACTTGGTGCAACTATATTTTTATGCCCTTCAAAAGCAGCTGAATATTTTCTGGCTGCATCTTGTCTGGCTCTTCCATAATCATCTAATAAAGGCAATTTAGCGTTCAAAACTGCTGCCTGAATACTATCTAATCGGGAATTCACACCTACAACATCATGATGGTATCGCTCGTACATTCCGTGATTTACAATTCCGCGAAGTTTATGCGCCAAAGCATCATCATTCGTGAAAATCGCTCCTCCGTCTCCGTAACATCCAAGATTTTTGGAAGGAAAAAATGAAGTCGCTCCTACATGTCCAATCGTTCCCGCTTTCTTTTTAGTCCCATCCGAAAATTTACAGTTGGCGCCAATCGCTTGCGCATTATCTTCGATAACGTATAAGTTATATTCTTTGGCGATAGCCATGATAGCCTCCATATTGGCGGCACGACCAAACAAATGTACCGGCACAATTGCCTTTGTTTTTGGCGTAATCGCTTTTTTGATTCCTTCAATGGAAATATTCATATTGTATAAATCTACATCCACTAAAACGGGAGTTAATTGCAACAAAGCAATCACTTCCACTGTCGCAGCAAAAGTAAAATCAGCCGTGATTACCTCATCGCCGGGTTTTAAATCCAGTCCCATCATGGCAATTTGCAACGCATCGGTTCCATTTGCACAAGGAATTACGTGTTTTACATCCAGATATTCTTCTAATGATTTTTGAAATTGATGAACTTGAGGTCCATTAATGTAAGTGTTAGTGTCTAAAACTTCCTGAATAGAAATATTAACGGTATCTTTTATTTTTTCATATTGACTTTTTAAGTCAACCATTTGGATTTTTTTCATTGCAATTTTTTGTTTAATGTTCGAAAGATTACCGTTATTAAAAACCAGAAATACTTTCTTAAAACGAAGAACAAAAATAGTTATTTATGAGTTGAAACCAATGCAACCCACAGTAAAAAAAGATAACTTACCAATGAAATAAAAATAGAGTGCCCGTAACCAAAATTTAAATATTACTGCAGAAGAAATTCATATAAAGAAAACGTATTTTAGCCCCAAAATTTAAATGATGCTTTCATTATATAACTTGATCATTCATTTTGCTGGTTTTTTATTAAAAATCACTGCTCTTTTCAGCCCAAAAATGAAACTTTTTGTGGATGGCAGGAAAGTAGTTTTCCCTGTTTTGGAACAAAAAATAAAATCTACTGACAAAACAATCTGGTTTCATGCCGCTTCTTTGGGCGAATACGAACAAGGATTACCCGTAATTGAAAAGATAAAAGAACAATTCCCATTGCACAAAATCGTGGTTACGTTCTTTTCTCCTTCGGGTTATGAAGTCCGCAAAAACAATACTGTTGCTGATGTTACGGTATATTTACCTATGGATACCAAGAAAAATGCAAAACAATTTTTGAAACTCGTGCAGCCGGATTTTGTGTTTTTCATCAAATATGAATACTGGCCGAATTATTTATTTGAACTCAAAAAATCAAATACTAAAACCTATTTAATTTCTGGGATTCTTAGAAAAAACCAACTGTTTTTTAAATGGTACGGTGGTTTTTATAGAGACGCGCTGGCTGCATTTACCTACTTTTTTGTTCAAAATGAAATTTCAAAAAAACTACTGCAGCAGTTAGGGAAAAGTAATGTTGCCGTTTCTGGTGACACCCGTTTTGACCGAGTGGCCACAATTTTAGAAAAAGATAATTCGCTGGATTTTATTTCTCAATTCAAAAACAACACACTCACTATTGTTGTGGGAAGTTCATGGCCAAAAGACGAAGATTTAATAGTCAATTTTATTAACTCGAATACTTTAAACATCAAGTTTATAATTGCGCCACATAATATTAAGGAAGAACAAATTCAACAATTAAAAAACAGTATCACTAAAAAAACTGTTTTATTCTCTGAAAAAGAAGGAAAGCAGCTTGCCAATTTCGATGTCTTCATTATTGACACCATCGGCATTTTGACCAAAATATACAGTTATGCGGATATTGCTTATGTGGGCGGAGGTTTCGGGAATCCCGGAGTTCACAATGTATTAGAACCGGCAACTTTTGGTGTTCCAATCGTTATTGGACCCAACTATTCGCATTTTGCAGAAGCAATTGCGCTTGTTAATATGGAGGCCTGTGTTGCAGTCAGCAATCAAAAAGAATTAAACGAAGCTTTTGAAAACCTGATTCGAAATGAAGACATTCGTCACGAAAAAGGACATATATCCAGCACTTTTGTACAAATGAATAAAGGCGCCACCGCCATCATTTTAAAAAATATTCTGAATGATTGAGTTCAAACATATTACTACTGCTGATATCGAAACCATCGTCTCCCTAATGGAGGAATTTTATGCCATAGATAATTACCCCATCAAAAGTGACGTTTCCAAAGCTTTGTTTGAAGAATTTATTTCTGATAAAAATCTGGGCAAAGCATGGCTGATTGTATCCGACAACGAAATTGTAGGATATCTAATTCTAACCTTTGTTTTTAGTTTTGAATACCAAGGAAAAATTGCTTTTTTAGACGAATTGTATGTCACTGAAAAAGCGCGTGGAAAAGGCATTGGCTCAAAAGCAATTGAATTTATAAAAGAAGAAAGTCATAAATTATCGTTAAAACTGATCTATCTCGAAGTAGAACTACACAACAAAAAAGCTCAAAATTTGTATATTGCCAGCGGTTTCGAAATGCATAATCGAAAATTAATGCGTCTTAAAACTAAATAATATTGCTAATTGAGCACTCAAACAGGAGATTTTTAAATTATTCTTAACCTGAGTCGTTTTTTAGACACATTCTCAAAATAAGTAATTATCGACTCTAAAAAGGAAACATTTTTAATTTTTTGTGCGTATTTATAGTGCTTAATCAAAATACAAAACCGTAAGCAACAATGGTATTATGAAGACTAAAATATGTGAAATTTGTACTGCGACGGCGGATACTATGTTTCGGATTCAAATTACTTCAGGAAAAAATTGGATGTTTGTTTGTCCACCCTGTTGTGAAAACTCTAAACCATTACCTCATTACAGATACGGGGGCACTTGGAAAGGCAAACACCATTAGTGCACTTTCTTACTGCCTTACAATTTAAAGTAAACCATCAATTTGTATCACACTTTTATCAAACTAAATTATATACTAATGAAAATCTTAAAATTATTCTTATTACTATTTGTCATTCAGACGCAAGCCCAGCAAGGCGGCATGTGGATTCCTTCGCTGTTGAAAGGAATGAATGAAACCGAAATGAAAAATCTGGGCATGAAAATGTCCGTAAAAGACATTTATGATGTAAATCAGTCGAGCATGAAAGATGCAGTTCCACATTTTAACGGAGGTTGTACCGCTGAAGTAATCTCGCCAAAAGGGCTAATCCTGACCAATCATCATTGTGGATTTTCACAAATTCAATCACATTCCACCGTTGACCATGATTACCTGACCGACGGATTTTGGGCTTACAAAATGGAAGATGAATTACCAAACGAAGGTTTGACAGTAACTTTTATGGTAAAAATTGAAGATGTAACAACATCTGTTCTTGAAGGCACTGCAACCCTTACTAGTGAAGCTGCAAAACAAAAGAAAATTCAAGAGAACATTACGGCATTGTCGAAATCGTTGCCAAAGGAAAGTTGGCAGGAAAACAAAATTCGTACCTTTTACGAAGGCAATCAATACATGCTTTTTGTAACGGAAACCTTTACTGATGTACGTTTAGTTGGCGCTCCGCCTTCCTCTATTGGGAAATTCGGTTCTGATACTGACAACTGGGTTTGGCCGCGTCATACTGGAGATTTTTCTTTGTTTAGAATTTATGCTGACAAAAACAATCGACCGGCTGCTTATTCAAAAGACAACGTCCCTTATACGCCTAAACATTTCTTGCCTATTTCATTGGATGGCGTAGCCGAAGATGATTTTACATTGGTCTTTGGATACCCAGGAAAAACAAATGAATATTTGCCTTCGATTGCGATTGAACAAATTGTAAACGAACTGAATCCTGCAAAAATTGAAATCAGAGACAAAGCATTGAAAGTTGCCGATGAGTTTATGCGTAAAGACAATGCGATTAAAATTCAATATGCTTCAAAATATGCTAGTATTGCCAATTATTGGAAAAAATGGATTGGCGAAACGCAAGGATTAAAAAAATCAAATGCTGTTGCCGTAAAAAGAGAAACTGAAAAAGCTTTTCAGCAAAAAATAGTAAAAGCGGGCAAAGAAAAAGAGTACGGAACGCTGTTGGCTGATTTTGACAAAAACTACACGGAAATTGCTCCTTATGCGGTAGCAAGAGACTATTTTACAGAAGTAGTACTGCGCAATACTGAATTACTGAGTACGGGTTACAAATTATACCAATTGGAAGAAGTTTACAAAAGCAAAGGAGAACAGTCTTTCAATGACCGAAAAAATAATTTAATAGCAGGGCTGGCTGATTTTTACAAGAATTTCAATGCAACTGTTGATGAAAAAGTTTTTGAGCAGTTAATTGAATTGTATGCGACGAAATCTCCAAAACAATTTTTACCAAAAGGCTTGGTGAATGTAAATGCTAAAAATCTGGCTTCGGAAGTTTATTCTAAATCTCAACTGAAAAATTACGCCGGTTTGAAACAATTGTTATCGGGTGATGCCCGTACTGTTTTGGCAAATTTAAATAATGATTCGGGTTTCTTGCTTGTAAAAGAATTAGCCGACAAATATTCTAAAGAAGTTGCGCCAAAATACGACGAACTGAACTTAACGATTACTGCGTTGCAACGCACGTACATGAAAGCGCAATTAGAATTAAATACGGAAAACCGCATTTTTCCGGATGCTAACAGCACTTTACGTGTAACCTATGGAAAGGTAAAAGGTTACGAGCCTAAAGATGCCACTGTATACACTCCAGTAACGTATTTGGACGGCGTGATGGAAAAACATATTCCAGGAGACTATGAATTTGATGTTCCTGCTAAATTAATCGATTTATACAAAACAAAGGATTACGGTCCTTACGGCGAAAATGGGAAAATGCCCGTATGTTTTATTGGAACTAATCATACTACAGGAGGCAATTCCGGAAGTCCGGCAATTGACGCTAACGGAAACTTAATTGGACTTAATTTTGACAGAGTTTGGGAAGGAACAATGAGTGATATCTATTACGATCCAAGCATTTGCAGAAATATTATGGTGGATATCCGTTACGTGTTGTTCATTATGGATAAATATGCAGGTGCAAAAAACTTAATCAGTGAATTAAAACTAGTGCATCCAAAGAAAAACAAACCACTAAAAAATAAAAAATTAAAACAAAAATAGCCGAAAAACAAGACTAATCAAATGTTATTAAACATTTCTTAATCAATTGCTTATACTGGCATAATAATTGTAATTTGTTTCGTCGTTGTCAAAAAATATTATTTTTTAAAAAAAAAATAAAAAAATATTTTACATATTAAAAAATTTATATCTTTGCCACGAATTAATAATTAACCTTTTATATTAAATTAAGATGAAAAAAGTATTTTTAAGTTTAGCTGCTGTTGCTGTATTAACTGTTGTATCATGTAAAAAAGCTGACGCTCCTGCTGAAGACACTGCAACTACTGTTGATTCTGCTGCTATGGTAGTTGATTCTGCTGCACAAGTTGTTGATTCTGCTGCACAAGTAGTTGATTCTGCTGCTGCTGTTGCTACTGATGCTGCTGAAGTTGCTACTGACGCTGCAAAAAAATAATTAGAAGTCAAATTCTAAAAATTTTAAAGCCATCCGCTCTGCGAGATGGCTTTTTTAATTTGTAACAGTTTCCTCAACAAGAAATAGCTTTACAAAACAAAAAAAAAGAGAGTCTTGGCTATACACCAAGACTCTCTTTTTTTTATCAAATCAATTAAAAACCTCAATCAATAAAAATAAAATCATTTACTGAGAAATCTAATATTTCAGATACAGAACCATATCGTACAATTTCGTCAATTCCCTTCTGCAAACGCAGGGAAGTAGTGTACTTTCTGCTTGTTGCAAAATGATTATCCCCAAGCATTAATTTGAAATAAAACTTCCCACTAGAAGACTTAAATTTCAAAAAATTTGCTGACTGAATATTCGTTTTAAACCTTTCGATATCTTCTTCACACTCAAACTTGAGTTCATAACTCAGACTCGTAAAAACAACTTTCCCTTTTCTGGAAGTAAAAACAAATTTGTATTCGTCATTATATCTTTTACTAATTACAAAAGCACCCATTAAATTTTAGATTTTAGATTGCAGATTTTAGATACTAAACATCGAACTTCAAATTCATTACTGCAAAATTATTTTGTTTTGAGATACAAATTCCCGTAAATAAAAAAAGCTCCAAACATAGTTTGAAGCTTTTTTAGTACTCAGAGCGGGACTTGAACCCGCACGAACATTGCTGTTCACTGGATTTTAAGTCCAGCGTGTCTACCAATTTCACCATCCGAGCATTATGTGGTGTTGGAGCGAAAAACGGGGCTCGAACCCGCGACCTCGACCTTGGCAAGGTCGCGCTCTACCAACTGAGCTATTTTCGCATTTTCAATTCTTAGAAAGAACCGCTATACTTGTTCTGTATTGCGGATGCAAATTTAGGACATTTATTGAATTACACAAGCCTTTTTTATAAAAAAATCATGTGCAAAAGTTAATCTTCTGATAACCTATAGATTAAAAAAAATAAAATTATTTTCTGGTCAACATTCTTTTAATTTCGTTCAATTTCATCAGTGCTTCCATAGGGGTAATGGTATTGATATCCAGATTTAAGATCTCTTCCTTGATTTCCTCCAATAACGGATCATCCAGATTAAAGAAGCTCATTTGCAATTCATCCTTTGCAGCTTTAATTCCGTTCAGCGCATCGCTAGAATGATTTTTTTCTAACTTCTTTAAAAGTTTCTGTGCTTTCAAAATTACAATCTGAGGCATTCCGGCCATCTTTGCCACATGTATTCCAAAACTATGCGCGCTTCCTCCTTTCACCAATTTTCGAATAAAAAGTACAGTATCTTTCAATTCTTTGACAGCCACATTATAATTCTGAATTCTAGGCAACGATTGACTCATTTCATTGAGCTCATGATAATGCGTAGCGAACAATGTCTTCGGTTTTGAGGGATGTTCGTGCAAGAATTCTGCAATGGCCCATGCGATAGAAATCCCATCATACGTGCTCGTCCCCCTTCCAATTTCATCTAAAAGCACTAAACTCCTATCGGAAATATTGTTCAAGATTGAGGCCGTTTCATTCATTTCAACCATGAAAGTAGATTCTCCCATCGAAATATTATCGCTCGCTCCTACTCTGGTGAATATTTTATCTACAATTCCCATTCTCACGCTATCCGCAGGCACGAAACTTCCCATTTGGCACAACAGCACAATCAGCGCTGTTTGACGCAAAATAGCTGACTTTCCGGACATATTAGGACCCGTAATCATAATCAATTGCTGTGTTTCTCTATCCAAGAAAACATCATTGGCAATATAAGGCATTCCAACCGGCAATTGTTTTTCGATAACAGGATGTCTTCCGTTTTTGATTTCCAGTTCAAATGTTTCGTCAAGTTCAGGACAAACATATTTATTTTCAATAGCTAATTGTGTAAAAGAACACAAACAATCCAATTGCGCCACAAGATTAGCATTCATTTGAACCGGTTTTATATACGTAGCGATCCAGCTCACCAATTGTTCAAATAATTCTACTTCTATTTTGTGGATTTTCTCTTCAGCACCCAGAATTTTAGTTTCGTATTCTTTTAATTCCTCTGTAATATAACGTTCTGCATTCACTAAAGTTTGTTTTCGAATCCATTCAGTTGGAACTTTATCCTTATGCATATTCCTAACTTCAATGTAATATCCAAAAACGTTATTAAAAGAAATTTTCAACGAGGAGATTCCCGTTAGTTGTGACTCTCGCTTTTCAATTCCTTCCAAAAATTCCTTTCCTGAAGTTGATATTGCCCGTAACTCATCTAATTCCGCACTAATTCCCTTAGCAATCGCATTTCCTTTGGCAATAGCCACAGGAGCATCTTGATTTAAAACGGTTTTGATTTTTTCACGCAATAATTCGCAACTGTGTAGACTGTCACCAATTACTTTTACGGCTTCTTGCGGACTTTCTAATGCCAAAGTTTTTATTGGAATAATAGCATCCAACGATTCTTTAAGATATACTACTTCTCGAGGCGAAACTTTTCCGGCTGCAATTTTTGAAATCAATCGTTCCAAATCAGAAATTTGCTTGATTTGATTTTGAATGTTTTGCAGAACACTTTGGTTGTCTTTTAAATAAGAAACCACTTGGTGCCGACTTTGAATTTTATGACTGTCTTTTAATGGTAACGCCAACCAACGTTTCAACAACCGACCACCCATTGGCGAAAGCGTTTTATCAATCACATCCAGTAGCGTCACCGCATTTGGATTATAACTGTGGTACAATTCCAGATTACGAATCGTAAATCGATCCATCCAAACGTAGGCGTCCTCGGCAATACGTTGAATCGCAGTTATATGTTGCACTCGATTGTGCTGTGTTTCGGATAAATAATATAATATGGCTCCCGAGGCAATAATTCCTTCTTTCAATTCTTCGATTCCAAAACCTTTGAGGGAAATTGTCTGAAAATGCTTGGTCAGGGTTTCGAATGCGTAATCTTCTTTGTAAATCCAATCTTCAAGATAAAAACTATGATAATCGTCCCCGAAAATCTCTCGAAAATCACTCTTATTATTTTTTGGAATCAGAACTTCACTTGGATTAAAATTCTGCAACAGTTTGTCAATATATTCGGCGTTCCCTTGTGCTATCAAAAATTCTCCTGTAGAAACATCGAGAAAGGAAATTCCTATAGATTTATTGGCGAAATAAATTGAAGCCAAAAAATTATTTGTTTTGGACTGCAATACCTCATCATTCATTGAAACCCCAGGAGTTACAAGTTCAGTTACACCACGTTTTACGATAGTTTTAGTCATTTTAGGATCTTCAAGCTGATCACAAATGGCTACACGAAGTCCAGCTTTTACTAATTTTGGCAAATACGTATTCAAAGAATGATGCGGAAAACCGGCAAGCGCCGTTTCTGTTTCAGATCCCGCTCCACGTTTGGTTAACACGATTCCTAAAATTTTAGAAGCACGCACAGCATCTTCACCAAATGTCTCATAAAAATCGCCCACACGAAACAACAAACACGCATCAGGATATTTCCTTTTTATCTCGTTGTATTGTTTCATTAATGGTGTTTCCTTAACTACTTTATCTTTAGATGCCAATGGTTTTATGTTTGAGAAATTAAAAAATATTTAGGCGAATTTATAGATTTTTAAACAAAAATGCGGTCTCTTCAAAAAATTAAACTATTTTTTTAAGAAAAAATTAAGGCGTAAATTCTAATTTTTATATAGATTTGTATATATTTTTAAATTAGAATCACATGAAAAAAATAATTGCTTTAGGTATGCTAGTTGTTTTAGGAGTTACTACTTCTAACGCACAAGAAACATCAAAAAAATTAAAAGCAACAACTACTAAAGTTGCAACTGCAAAAGTAAATGGAGCAGGAATGGTTTTCGTAACTGAAACCATTGATTATGGCACTGTAGCTTACAACTCTGACGGTCGTCGTGAATTTGTATTCACTAACAATGGTAATAAGCCATTAATCATAACTAATGCTCAGGGTTCTTGTGGTTGTACTGTACCAACGTATCCAAAACAGCCAATTGCTCCAGGAGCAAAAGGAGTTATAGGAGTAAAATATGATACGTCAAGAGCGGGTCAAGCATTTACAAAAACAATTACATTAACAACTAATGCTGTTGTACCAACAAAAACACTTACCATAAAAGGAAATGTTTTAGCCGCTGATTCTTCAAAAAGCTAAATTTTAACTAAATATATTAAAAAGCTTCCATTAACTTCGGAAGCTTTTTTTTTGGTAAATTTACAAAATATGAGAAAGCTTGAAAATAGCGAACTGGAACGAAAATCCATTGAAGCATTTAAACAATCTGAAAAAACACCCCTTATTTTAGTATTGGATGACATTCGTAGCCTACACAATATTGGCTCCGTGTTCAGAACTGCCGACGCATTTCTAATAGAAAAAATATATTTATGTGGTATCACTGCGACACCTCCAAACAAGGAAATCCATAAAACCGCACTTGGAGCCACTGAAACTGTTGCTTGGGAACATCAAGAGAATGTTTTTGAAGTTATCGAAAAATTAAAAAAAGAAAAAGTAATGACACTTGCTATAGAACAAGTGGAAAGCGCCGTTTTTCTTCAAAATTTTGAAGTTGAAAAAGAAAAAAAATATGCTTTAGTTTTTGGGAACGAAGTTCATGGCGTTTCGCAAGAAGCAGTTGCGTTGTGCGATGGCTCCATCGAAATTCCACAACTAGGTACCAAACATTCTTTGAATATTTCCGTAAGTGCCGGAATTGTGGTCTGGGATTTATTTCAAAAAATGAACTGGCCAAAATAGAAATTTTTAAAAAAAATAGGAACAGCAATATCGTATCATATGAGGATTTATACTTTCTTAAAAATAACAATAGCTTTTTTATTATTTACACCAATGGCTAACTATTCAGCCAGTCCCATTTGTAATCTAAAAAAAGACAGCGCTGTGATTTCTAAAAAAGTAATAAAATCAACTATTACAGCTATTGCCCCCAGAATTACAGCAACAGGAACTCAAATTTACTGTACGGGAACTCCATTAAAAATAGTGACCGATGTAACCATAACTGGCTCTGATGCCAGTGACATTGCAACTGACGCAATTTATATTCAAATTTCTACAGGATATGTAAACGGACAGGATGTAATCCAATTATCCAATCCCGCACTCCATCCAAATATTATCACTGAATGGAGTCCTCTTGAAGGAAAACTAAAATTATCCAGTGTTACGCCACCCGCAAAAGTACTTTATACTGACTTTGTAAATGCTATCAAAGATGTTGTTTTTAGCAATTCCTCTACAACTCCTTCTGGTAGTAGGACTTTTTCTATCACTCTTGGAGCTGCCAATTATCTACCTAGAAACGGTCACTATTATGAATATTTCCCCAACATAGGCATTAGTTGGACAGCCGCAAAAGCAGCAGCGGAACAGAAAAATTATTTTGGAATTCAAGGATATTTAGCGACAATCACCGCAGCTGACGAAGCAAAAATAGCAGGAGAACAAGCTTTAGGAAATGGTTGGATTGGCGGTAGTGATGCGGAAACGGAAGGCATTTGGAAATGGATGACAGGTCCAGAAAACGGAACTGTTTTTTGGAATGGAGGAATCAATGGCTCAACGGCTCCTAACCAATTCGCTTTTTGGAATAATGGCGAACCAAATAATAGTAATGGAAATGAGCATTATGTACACGTTAAAGCGCTTGATGTTCCTGGAACTCCTGGATCGTGGAACGATTTACAATTAAATGGTGATGCAAGCGGAAATTACCAATCAAAGGGATATATAGTAGAATACGGTGGTATGCCTAACGATCCAATTCTTGAAATTTCTGCTAGCACCACGATAACAATTCCTCAAGTTACGGCTACCACACCAGCTTCAAATTGCGGATCAGGAACTGTGACATTGCAAGCAATAGCATCCGGCGGAACGATTAATTGGTATGATGCGGCAAGCTTTGGGAATTTATTACACACGGGTAATACATATACTACCCCATTTTTAAATACAACAACAACCTATTATTTAGAAGCAGGATGTTCCAATAACAGAACAGCCATCACGGCAACAATAAACACTATTCCTAACATAACATCAACCAACAATCTAGTTTCAAGATGTGGAGCAGGCTCTGTTACAGTTCAAGCAACTACCACCAATGGAACAGTTAATTGGTATTCGAGCTTAACTAGCACTGCTGTCATAGGAACTGGAACAAGTCTGACTGTTCCCAACAGCACACAAAATACGACTTATTATGCCGAAGCCATAAATAACGGTTGTACAAACGGAAATCGGATTCCTGTTGATATCATAATTTACGATCTTCCGGTAGTTACGGACGAAGAACTAATTCTTTGTAAATCAGGTAGTTTAATCCTTGATGCAGCAATCCCTGCTATGACGTATTCATGGTCAACCGGCGAAACCACGAAAACAATTCAGGTTACCGCGCCAGGCATTTATAACGTAACCGTAACAAATAGCGCCAATTGCAGCAGTACCAAACAAATCACTGTAATTGAACATGACACCCCAGAAATCGACCGGATTGATGTTAATGAAACCACTGTTGTAATTTATTTAAAAACCCAAAAAAATTACTTCGAATATTCTGTTGACGGGATTAACTATCAAAGTTCGAATGTGTTTTTCGATGTGGCAAGCGGCTTGCAAACAGCTTATGCGAGAGAAATAAATTCATGCGGAATTGACAGTGAAGCTTTTATAGTATTGATTGCTCCAAAATTTTTCACCCCAAACAACGACTCTTATAATGACCTATGGGAAATAAAAGGATTGATCAATTATCCTGAAGCTGAAGTGAACATCTTTGATCGGTATGGTAAATTAATCACGAAACTAAACGCAGCTAAGCCATCGTGGGACGGAACTTTCAATAAAAATCTACTTCCCGCAACTGATTATTGGTATGTATTAAAAATTGATGCGGGAAGTCCTGAAAAAAGAGGACACTTTTCATTAAAAAGATAAGAATTTGAATTACTGAGTTATCTTGATATTTTTTGTTGAATTTCACCTAAAATATACAGGTAATCTTCTTGATTTTTTACAAAATCCCGATCCGAAACATCTATAATCAACACATTCAAATCAGTTTGAGATTTGATATAATCAATATAACCGCTATTGATTTTGTCCAAATATTCGGCTGGGATTTTTTGCTCGTAACTTCTGCCGCGTTTCTTAATATTTTGCAGCAGCCTTTCTGAATTTTGGTACAAATAAATGTACAGATCCGGTTTTGGCATTTCTCTGTAAATGATATCAAAGAGATTTCGATACAAACGATATTCATCTTCTGCCAGTGTTATTTTGGCAAAAATTAAAGACTTAAAAATATGATAATCGGCAACTAGAAAATCTTTGAACAAATCAAACTGCGCTAAATCATCCGACAATTGCTGGTAGCGGTCAGCCAAAAATGACATTTCTAGCGGAAACGCATATCGGTTTTGATCTTTATAAAATTTGGGTAAAAAAGGATTATCGGCAAAGCGCTCCAACACTGTTTTCGCATTGAAATCCTCCGAAATTTTTGTTGCCAAGGTTGTTTTTCCCGCTCCAATATTTCCTTCAAAGGCTACATAATTAAATTGTTCCAGCGGAATATTTTGCAATGGATTAATTAATTCTTGAACTACTGTACAAACACTTTCATCTGGAGACAAAACTAATAATTCCGAAATATTTTTTTGAAGAATGGGATGTTTCCAATCTAAATTCAAATCTTGAATGGGCAGCAAAACAAAATTCCTATTTTGCATCAAAGGATGCGGAATTTGAAGTTTTTCAGTCGCAATAATTTCTGAATCAAAAGCAATCAAATCAATATCAATAGTACGCGATTGGTATTCCTGAGTTTTATTGCGCAAGCGACCCAAACGCTTTTCGATTTTTAAAACCTGAGCCAAAATTTTATGAGCAGAGGAAAAAGTATGCAAAACCAAGGCACAATTATAAAAAGCATCACTTTGAAAACCCCAGGCTGGAGATTCGTATAATTTAGAAACTTTGAGAACTGTACCAATTTCTTGATGTATCAATTTCAAACAATGCTCAATGTTTTCCAAACGATTGCCTTGATTGCTTCCTATCGATAAAATGACTTGATGTTGTGATTTCATAATTGGGTGCAAATTAACTAAAAGAATTTTAGAATTAGCAATATATTTGCATCCTCTGTTGCTATTTAAACATAGAAATTCTAAACCATTGTTTGTAACGTTTCTATGCTTTTTACGACATATTAAAAAAATATAATTATGAGATTTTTAGGGAATGTATTAGCTACCATTATAGGTATTTTTGTTTTTTTCATGTTGTCCTTTTTTGGAATCATCCTCTTAGGAGCTATTTTTGGTGGTGAATCTGAAGGTGTTGTGGTGAAAAATAATTCGGTAATCGAATTGAACTTGGAAGACATAAGAAATGATTATGCCGGAAAATATAAAGATCCTTGGATGACTATTTTTTCAGAAAACAAAAAAGTAGGTTTATCAGACATTATAAATGCTATCGAAGAGGCAAAATCAGATAATGACATCAAAGGAATCTCTATTCTAAACAACAACTCCTCACTGGGAATGGCACAAAGCAAAGCCTTGAGAGATGCTCTGGAAAGCTTTAAAAAATCTGGAAAATTTGTTATGTCTTATGCTAATTCGTATTCTCAAAAAGAATATTATTTAAATTCTGTTGCCAGCCCAATTTATATAAATCCGGTTGGAGAAATGGATTTCAAGGGATTGTCATCTGAAATTATGTTCTTTAAAGATTTTCAGGAAAAATCAGGATTAAAAATGGAGGTAATCCGCCATGGAAAATACAAAAGCGCTGTTGAGCCCTTTTTAGAAAATAAAATGAGCGATGCTAATAGAGAGCAAACTACTGCATTATTAAATTCTGTTTGGAATTCAATTACTGCTGACATTGCAAAAAGTAGAAATATATCAGTGGCAAAATTGAATGAAATTGCCAACGGACTTCTTGCTCGAACTCCAGAAATGGCAAAATCACAAAAATTAGTCGACATTATTGCTTATGAAGATGTGTATCATAACGCGATAAAAAAAGCACTTAAAGTGGCAAATGACGAAGATTATAACAAAGTATCTGTTGAAGATTACGCTCAAAAAGTAGCTACCACATCACAAACTTTTGACAGCAAAGACGAAATCGCCATTATTTATGCACAAGGAGAAATTCTAGGAGGTGAAGGCGATGTAAATGTGATTGGTGAAGGTTCGATGCGTCGCTCGTTACAAGAAGCAAGAAAAAACAAAAATGTAAAAGCAATTGTACTTCGTGTGGATAGCCCAGGAGGAAGTGCTTTGACCTCAGATTTAATTTGGAGAGAAATTGAGTTGACAAAGAAAGTTAAACCGATCGTAGTTTCTATGGGGAATTATGCAGCTTCTGGCGGATATTATATTGCTTGTAATGCCAACACCATTTTTGCCGAAGAAAATACAATCACCGGTTCTATTGGTGTTTTTGGAATATTACCAAACTTTACACCACTAGCTACTAAAATAGGAATCCATACAGAACAAGTAAAGACTCATGAAAACTCCGCTGATTACAGCCCTTTTGTTCCCATAGATGAAAAATTCAAAGCTGTCACGTTAGAAGGTGTAGAACACATCTACAAAACATTTGTTGCTCATGTTGCTCAGGGTCGAAAAATGACATTTGCACAAGTAGACGCTATCGCTCAAGGAAGAGTTTGGACCGGTTCAGAGGCTTTGAAAATTGGACTTGTAGACAAAATTGGAGGCTTAGATGATGCAATTGCAAAAGCAGCTTCTTTGGCAAAAACAAAAAGTTACAGCACCAAAAACTATCCGGAATATGAGAAGAATTTTGATGATCTTTTAGCTAATCTTCCTTTCGCAAAATCAAAAGCTGATTTCATTAAAGAAGAAATTGGTGAAGAAAATTATCGTATGATGCAGGAAATAAAAAAACTGCAAGCACGAAAAGGAATTCAAGCCATTATGCCGTTTGAAATCAATATGCATTAAATAAAAAGATAAGAGCCACTATTAAATCCGTTTTCGCACTTGCTGAAACGGATTTTTTCATCCATTATAGTTAAATTATTGTTTATAAAAACGCCACAAAAAGCACACTGTCCTAAAAATACTATTTTTGTAAAAGAATACAAGGCACCGTTTTTGCTAAACCTATAAATCTAAAGACAATCAAATTATGCTAAAGAAAGTTTTAAAAATCATTGGAATACTTTTTATCCTACTCATCATAACTTTATTTGCCGCGCCTTATTTATTTAAAGATCAAATAAAAGCTAAAATTTCTGAGGCTATCAATGCCAAAGTAGATGCCAGAGTTTCTTTTGCAGAAGCGGATTTAAGCTTATTCAAAAATTTTCCAAATGCGAATGTAACATTAGAAAAATTAGTCATTATTAACAAAGCGCCTTTTGAAGGAGACACATTGATTTCACTAGGAGAATTGAATTTAAAAATGTCTATCAAGGAACTTTTTAAAGGCAAAAACGAAGCAATCGCTATTGATGGAATCACTTCTAAAAACGGATTAATCAATATCATATTCAATAAAGACGGAATTGGAAATTATGACATTGCTTTGAAAGAGGAAAAAACCGCAGCCGATGGGAAAAGCAGTCCGTTATCCTTAAAAATCCAAGAGTATAAAATCGAGAATTTCAAGTTTCGTTATTTTGACGAAAGTTCAAAAATAAAAATGGTAATTGACAGTTTAAACCACGAAGGAACAGGCGATTTTGCATCTCAAAAATTAGATTTGGCTACCAAATCAACGGCAAAAGTATCGCTGGATATGGATAAAGTCAATTATATGAATAATGTTGCCTTGACTCTGGATGCAGTTTTAGGAATTGATTTAGACAAAAGTAAATACACGTTCAAAGAAAACAAGGCACTGATCAATCAATTGCCGTTAGAATTTGACGGTTTTATTCAAATGGTCGAAGCTGGACAGGAATACGATTTGAAATTTAAAACCCCAACTTCTTCTTTCAAAAATTTCTTAGGAATTATCCCTGCAGCTTATGCCGCGAGTTTAGACAACGTGAAAACAACTGGAGATTTTACTGTGACTGGTTTTGCTAAAGGTTTGTATACTGATACAACTGTACCAAAATTTAATATTGAAATTGCTTCAAATAATGCCTCCTTTAAATATCCTAATTTACCGAAATCAGTTCAAAATATCGTTATTGACACTAAAATCATCAACGAAACAGGGATTCTAAATGACACTTATGTGAACTTGGATAAACTCTCTTTTAAAATAGATCAGGATGTTTTTAATGCCAAAGCCAACATTAGAAACATAACACAAAATGCGATTGTTGATGCCGCTTTAAAAGGAACTATCAATTTATCCAACCTTTCGAAAGCGTATCCAATAAAGTTGGACAAGCCACTATCCGGGATTTTAAAGGCAGATGTGACTACAAAATTTGATATGCAATCTGTAGAGAAAAGTCAGTATCAAAACATCAATAATGCCGGAACCATGAGTTTATCTGGTTTCAACTATGTAGATAAGAACGGAAAAACAATGAACATCAGCAATGCGTTGGTTCAGTTTAATCCTAGTCAAGTCAACTTGAAAGAGCTGAACGCAACGACAGGAAAAAGCGATATTAGTGTGACGGGAATTTTAGAGAATTTTTACGGGTTTATATTTAGAAATCAAGAATTGAAAGGAAATTTCAGCATGAATTCTAAACAATTAGCCGTTGATGATTTTATGACAACCGGTGAGACTACTAAAACTTCAACAAAAAAAGCGGAAGCAATGAAGATACCTGCTTTCTTAAATTGTTCGCTAACCGCAAAAGCAACTACGGTTTTATACGACAATTTGACTCTGAAAGATGTTTCGGGTAAACTGATTGTGAAAGATGAAAAAGTGACTTTAGAAAATGTAAAAACATCTATTTTTGGAGGAACAATTGGCGTGAATGGAGCTGTTTCCACAAAAGGAAAAACACCAGTCTTCAATATGGATTTAAAATTAAATCAAGTCGATATTGCGCAATCGTTTACCCAACTGGATATGTTGAAAAAAATTGCACCCATTGCCGGAATCATAAACGGAAAATTAAATTCAACCATCAAATTGAACGGAAACCTTGACGCAACAGAATTTACTCCTGACTTGAAAACGCTGACTGGAGATTTATTAGGACAACTGCTTTCTACGACTGTAAACTCCAGTAATTCGACTTTACTGACCGCTTTAGGTGCTAACTTGAAATTTATTGATGTGAGTAAAATCAATTTGAATGATTTGAAAGCAGCAATTACATTCAAAGATGGAAAAGTAAATGTAAAACCATTTGACATCAAGTACAAAGATATCAAAGCAACTATTGGAGGAACGCACGGTTTTGACCAAAGCATGAATTACAATCTGAAGTTTGATGTTCCTGCTAAATATCTAGGTTCAGAGGCAAATGCATTGATAGCAAAATTATCTGCTGCTGATGCGGCGAAATTAGAAAGCTTTCCGATAAATGCTGTATTAATGGGTAATTTTACAAATCCAAAAATCACAACCGACATTAACAGTGCGGTAACAAAATTGACTACTCAGTTAGTAAACCAACAAAAAGACAGGCTTGTAAAACAGGGAACTTCGGCTTTGACGGATTATATTAATAAAAACAAAAAACCAACTGATACTACAAAAACAGCCACTCCTGCTGTGCCAGCAACTAAGGAGGAAGTAAAAGCGAAAGCTGCCGATTTGCTCAACGGTTTATTTAAAAAGAAAAAGAAAGCAGTAGATACTACAAAAGTAAATTAAGACCGCTTCATGAAACAAAAAAGAGGAATTTCACCAAGTGAGATTCCTCTTTTTTATTGAATTTTATACTTGAATCTAAACAACAAAACTATTTGCTTCTGAGATTTTACCATTAAGGAATTAAGAAAAATTAAGCTCTAAATCTTAATGAAACTTAATTTATTAATGGTTAAAAAACCTGTGTTTCTTATACATTAATCGTCACTACATATCCTTCGGAACCACGAATATTAAAAACTGTTCCATCTTCAAAAAGTAAATACTGCCCTTTTATTCCGGTAAGCTTCCCCTGAAACTGTGGTGTTTTATCTAAACTCAAACTATTGACCTTACTTGGATACTGTAAAACGGGGAAATGCATCTCATACAAATCATTTTTTTGCGAATAAAAATATTCCTGAACTTGGGCTGGAATAAGATTCTCTACTTTCAATCGTTCAGCAATCAAGTCAATTTGCTCCACATTATTAGTCAGCATTTTTCTCCAATTGGTTTTATCGGCATAATGATTTTTTAGCGCTACCTCTGTAATTCCTGCTAAATAGCGATTTGGAACTTCCACAATCGAAATGGCTTGGGTTGCACCTTGATCAATCCATCGGGTTGGCATTTGCGTTTTTCTAGTCACTCCTACTTTTACTTCGCTCGATAACGCCAAATACACAATATGTGGTTGTAATTGTACTTTTTCTTCATACGCCAAATCACGATCCTGAATCCCAAGATGCGCAGTACTCAACTCCGGTTTCATAATCCAATCGCCCACAGCAGCACTGGAATAAAAACAATCATAACAAAATCCCTGACGGAAAATTTTTTTCTTCTTGCCACAATTCAAACATTGATACCCCACAAAATTGATTTCCAGTTCTTTATTCAGCAACTGATTCACATTCAAAAAACTATCCTCGAAAACTAAGTAATATTGAATTGGGTTTCCAAATTCGGTTTGCATTTTGGTAAGTACACCTTCGTAAGTCATTCTATTTAAAGTTTCAGGTTTAACACATCAAGTTAAACAAATTTTGTTATTTTTGGTAAAGTTATAACTCGTAATTCATAATTCATAATTTAAAAATGCCACTAACCATAATCAATTCGTTTGCATCTTGGGTTCTCAAACAAAGAATTCATCAGATCGAACTCTTCCTAAAATATCCAAATGAGGTTCAGGAAGAATTGCTTATGAATTTAATTCAGTCATCAAAAAATACTGCATTAGGCAAGCAATACGAATTTGCTACAATAAAATCCTATGCGAATTTTGCAGAGCGAGTTCCTATTTCGACCTACGAAGAGTTACAGCCGCTGATTGAAAGAACCCGAAAAGGTGAACAAAATGTTTTTTGGGAAACACCTATAAAATGGTTTGCCAAATCAAGTGGTACAACCAATGCAAAAAGTAAATTTATTCCTGTAAGTAATGAAGCTTTAGAAGATTGTCATTATAAAGGCAGTAAGGATTTACTGTGTATGTATTTAAACAACAACGAAGATTCCGAACTGTTTCTGGGAAAAAGCTTGCGTCTTGGCGGAAGTTCCCAAATTTATGAGGACAACAATACGTTCTTTGGTGATTTATCCGCCATATTAATCGAAAATATGCCTATTTGGGCGGAGTTCAGCAGCACGCCAAGCAACAAAACTTCCTTGATGAGTGAATGGGAAACTAAAATTGCAGCGATTATAAACGAAACAAAAAACGAAAATGTAACCAGTTTCGCTGGAGTTCCTTCATGGATGTTAGTTTTAATGAATAAAATGCTGGAAGAAACCGGTAAAGGAAATTTATTTGAACTTTGGCCAAATTTAGAAGTGTACTTTCATGGTGGCGTAAATTTTGAACCGTACCGAGAACAATACAAAAAAATACTCCCTAAAAAAGATTTTCAATATTACGAAATATACAATGCTTCTGAAGGTTTTTTTGCCATTCAAGATTTAAATAATTCCAGTGATTTATTATTAATGTTAGATTACGGAATTTTTTACGAATTCATTCCAATGGATAATTTTGGGACACCAGATCAAAAAATTATTCGATTAGCAGATGTAGAATTGTTCAAAAATTATGCTTTGGTAATCACAACTAATTCTGGTTTGTGGCGCTATTTGATTGGCGACACCGTACGTTTTACGTCATTGAATCCGTACCGCATTCGAGTTACGGGAAGAACCAAGCATCACATTAATGTTTTTGGGGAAGAATTGATGGTCGAAAATACCGATCAGGCTATAGCCAAAGCGTGTAAACTAACCCAAACCGAAGTGGTTGATTACACGGTTGCGCCTATATTTATGGAAGGCAAAGAAAAAGGCGCTCATGAATGGATGATTGAATTTAAAAACCCTCCTGCTGATGTATCACAATTCCAGAAAGCATTAGATGAATCCATACAATCCTTAAACTCGGATTACGAAGCGAAACGTTACAACAACATGACCTTAAATCCGTTAGTAATCAATGTAGCTCGGAAAAATTTGTTTTACGATTGGTTAAAAGACCGAGATAAATTGGGTGGACAACATAAAATTCCAAGATTATCCAACCAAAGAGATTATCTAGAACAACTGAAAAGCATGCAGTTTCAAACTGTGTAAAAATAATTAAAAAGATGAAAAACACCTTCTACATCTTGATTGCACTTTTTTTATTGAGTTCCTGCGGACCGCACAGAATGAGTTGTGGTGCCCGAGGAATTTGTAAATCTCCCGAAAAACAAACACAGGAAAAACCTGAAAAAGTGTTTACCGTTAAAGCATAAAAAAGGCTGTGCAAAAACGAATATGGTACAACCCTTTTTATTTTTTATAATTATATAATTTATTCCTCCTCCATCATATCAATATGCCTGTCGTGGTATCCTAACAGGTATAAAACACCATCGAGACCCAAACTGGAGATAGAACTTTCTGCTTTTTCTTTTACCGTAGGTTTGGCATGAAAAGCAATTCCTAATCCTGCTAAATTCAACATCGGCAAATCATTGGCGCCATCACCCACTGCAATAGTTTGGTTGATGTGAATGCCTTCCTTATCAGCAATGGCTTGAAGATATTCTGCTTTCTTTTTACCATCTACAATTTCACCAAGATAATTACCAGTCAATTTTCCGTCTTTGATTTCCAATTCGTTGGCATGAACATAATCAATCCCTAATTCTTTTTGCAAGTATTTTCCAAAAAAGGTAAAACCTCCGGACAAAATCGCGGTTTTATATCCGTAATATTTCAAGGCCTTCATCAATCGATGCGCTCCTTTGGTTATTGGTAGATTTTCAGCAACAGTTTGCAGTACCTCTTCGCTCAACCCTTCTAACAAAGCCATGCGTTGCTTGAAGCTTTCGCTAAAGTCAATTTCGCCATTCATCGCTGCTTCTGTGATAGCTCGTACTTGCTCACCCACTCCAGCCAATTCAGCCAGTTCATCAATCACTTCTGTTTGAATCAAGGTCGAATCCATATCAAAACATACTAAGCGACGGTTTCTTCGGTACATATTGTCTTCCTGAAACGAAATATCCACATCCAATGTTCTGGAAATTTCCATAAAACTCGCCGTCATGAATGTTTTATCCACAATCGTTCCCGTAACAGACAATTGAATGCAAGAACGCGGAAATTCATCTTTCTCCAAAATAGAAACCCTGCCGGTTAATCTTTTGATTGCGTCAATATTCAAATTTTGGTTGGATAGTATTTTGGTTACCGCTGCCAGTTGTACAGCAGTTAATGTCTCTCCCAAAACATTTATGGTGTAGCGTTGTTTGCGTTGTCCTTTTACCCATATTTCGTAATCCGCAATAGAAATCGGTATGAACTTTACCTTCACACCCAATTCATAGGCTTTAAACAATAAATCTTTCAGAACCGGAGCGGAAGAAGAACCCGCTTTTATTTCAAATAAAATACCTAAAGAGAGTGTATCATGAATATCTGCTTGGCCAATATCCAGAATAATGGCATCATAATTCGCCAAGATGGATGTCAAACCAGCGGTTACTCCGGGTTTGTCCTGACCTGAAACTTTTAGTAAAATTACTTCTATTTCGTCTGTTTGCATGCTATGTTTATTTGATTTAGAATGGACAAAAATCGACAATCTGACGTTGATAAAAAAAAATATTGCTCCTTTTTTCAAACAATAACAAATAGTGTAATTTACCCATAAAAAAACCTGTCCAAATGAATGAACAGGTTTGTATTTTTAAGAAAAATGCATTTTTTACGATGCAATCTCCAAACGTTTCAATAAATTTTTATTCAACGTTTCTTTTGCATAATCCACGTCAATTTCTAAGATTTTGTCTTCAGAACTTGGTAATTCGTACATCGCATCGGTTAAGATAGCTTCACATAAAGAACGCAATCCGCGAGCACCTAATTTATATTCTAACGCTTTATCCACAATAAAATCCAGAGCTTCATCTGTAATGGTAAAAGTTACTTCATCCATCAAAAACAATTTCTCGTATTGTTTGATTAACGCATTTTTAGGCTGTGTCAAAATCGCACGCAACGTTTCTCTGTCTAAAGGATCCATGTGTGTCAAAACTGGCAATCGACCAATAATTTCCGGAATCAATCCAAAATCTTTGATGTCTTTTGGGATAATGTATTGCAACAAATTGTCTTTGTCAATATTATCCACATTTTTAGATGTCGAATACCCTACGGCCTGACGGTTCAATCGCTTCGAAATAATTCTTTCGATTCCATCAAAAGCACCACCGGCAATAAACAAAATATTCTGAGTATTTACCTCAACAAATTTTTGGTCTGGGTGCTTACGTCCTCCTTTTGGTGGCACATTTACAACCGTTCCTTCCAATAATTTCAATAATGCTTGTTGTACACCTTCACCTGAAACGTCACGCGTAATAGACGGATTGTCACTTTTACGTGCAATTTTATCTATTTCGTCAATGAATACAATTCCGCGTTCTGCTTTGGCAACATCATAATCGGCAGCTTGCAACAGACGTGTCAAAATACTTTCGACATCTTCCCCAACATAACCTGCTTCAGTAAGAACGGTTGCATCAACAATAGCTAAAGGGACATCCAACATTTTTGCAATGGTTTTAGCCACCAATGTTTTTCCTGTTCCTGTTTGTCCCACCATGATGATGTTACTTTTTTCAATCTCTACCTCATCGTCTAATTGCTGTTGCATCAAACGTTTGTAGTGATTGTAAACCGCAACCGACATTACTTTTTTAGTTTGGTCCTGTCCAATTACATATTGATCCAAGAACGCTCTGATTTCTTTTGGTTTTTTCAAAATCAAATCTCCAACCAGTTTGGAACTTCCGCTGGATTTTAATTCTTCTAAAACAATTCCGTGTGCTTGTTCGATACATTTATCACAAATATGTGCATTGATACCAGCAATCAACAATTGAGTTTCTGGCTTTTTTCTTCCACAAAACGAACACTCTAATACTACTTTTGCCATTCTTTTTTTGTTTAAAGTTTAAAAAGTTTAAAGTTCAAAGTTCCCGCAGCAACCTTAAACTTTAAACCTTAAACTTGTAACTATTTTTATCCTCTTATTAAAACCTCATCAATCATTCCGTATGCTTTTGCTTCTTCAGCAATCATCCAATAATCACGTTCGCTATCAGTATGAACCTTATCAAAAGTTTGTCCGGAGTGGTGAGAGATAATTTTGTATAATTCATCTTTCAGTTTCAACATTTCACGTAAGTTGATTTCCATATCAGTAGCAACACCTTGTGCTCCACCTGATGGTTGGTGAATCATTACACGAGAATGTGGCAAAGCCGAACGTTTTCCTGCAGCTCCTGCACACAACAGCACCGCTCCCATAGAAGCTGCCATTCCTGTACAAATAGTGGCTACATCTGGTTTGATGTATTGCATTGTGTCATAAATCCCCAATCCTGCGTAAACGCTTCCTCCTGGAGAATTCAAATAAATCTGAATATCCTTAGAAGCATCGGCGCTTTCAAGGAACAATAACTGTGCTTGAACGATGTTTGCAATTTGGTCGTCAATTCCTGTTCCCAAGAATATAATTCTGTCCATCATCAATCTGGAGAAAACGTCTAATTGTGAAATATTCAACTGACGTTCTTCGATGATATATGGAGTCATGTTTTTAGGAGTCATTGCGCCTACGATTTTATCGTAATACATAGAGTTTACGCCGTGGTCCTTTGTAGCAAATTTTTTAAATTCTTTACCGTAGTTCATCTTTTTATAAGTTATGAGTTATGAATTATGAGTTATGAATTCTTGACAGAACTTACAACTCTTCTCTTTTTTGTTTAGCCCAGATAGCAGTGAAAAGCTTTTTGAAATCACGTTACATTTTTTCTTGCAGGAAAAGAGCGACCAACGGAAGCTTCTTTTCTTGTTTAGAAAAAAGTAAACGAGATGAAAAAACTTGCAACGAATAGCTGGATTTGCTCCTGAAATCAATTCAGGATAAATTCAAATAAAAGAGCGCCAAAAAATATTTTTTCTGACGCTCAAATATAACTATTTTTTATTGTTTCGTATCTGTAATCAAATCATAAAATTTTAATAATCTCTGGCGCTTGGGGCTTTTGACTTTCGACTTTACGACCGTACAAACTCTTCTTTATTCTCCGTAAGAAGCAGCAATAAATTCTTCGTAAGTCACTTCTTTAGTAGTAGGATTTGCTTTTTCTTTAAACAATTCCAATAATTTCTCAGCAACAACTTGGTCAGAAAGTCTTTTCACTTCGTCTTGGTTAGACAAAACTCTAGCTACAATTCCTTGAACTTCTTCGTCAGTAGGATTTGTTTGCCCGAATTGCGCCATTTGTTGACGGATATTTTTTGTAGTGAATGTTTTTAAATCTTCAAAAGTGATTTTGATATCCGATTGTGCCATTGCTCTACCTTCGATCAATTGAAAACGCAATCCTTTTTCAGAACGTACATATTCTGCTTCAGCTTCCTCAGGAGACAATTTTTTCTCACCAACAGTTTGTAACCATTTTTTAAGGAATTCAACTGGTAAATCAAATTTTGTGCTTTCGATTAAGAACTCAGTTACATCACCTAATAATTTTTGGTCCGCTTGCTGTGCAAATTGAGTTTCAGCATCTTCTTTGATTTTAGCTTTCAATTCTTCAAGTGAAGAAACAGTTCCAGCTCCAAACAATTTATCAAACAATTCTTGGTTCAATTCTGCTAATTCAGCAGTGTTGATTGCTTCAATTGTGAAAACAACATCAACATCTAAACCGTGAACGTCATCATGACTCACTTTCATCACGTCCATCAATTGGTGGTCGTCTTCAAATAAACCTTTAGTATTTACAGTCACTACATCCCCTACTTTTTTACCAATGAACAAGTCAAAAGTCGCTTTGTCTTTGAAAAGATCAGCAGCAATAGTAGTAGCGTTATTAATTCCTTTTTCTTCGTTAGTGAATGTTCCTGTTACATCTGAATCTGCAGCAACAACTTCTTGAGGAATTGCAGTTCCAAATTGTTTTTGGATTCTTTCCACTTGACCGTCGATTAATTTATCGTCAGCAGTAACCACATATTTTACGATGTCGTTTTTAGCTTCTAAGTCTAAAGTGAAGTTAGGAACCAATCCTATTTCATATTCAAAAACCAATTCTTCAGCACTCCAATCAAAGTCTTCGTTTACTTTAGGAAGTGGTGTTCCAAGAAGGTTTAATCTTTCAGATTGTACGAAACGCTCTAGAGCCAAATCAACAACTTTCTGAACTTCTTCTTGTTTGATCCCTTTACCGTATTGTTTTTCAACAAGATCTTTAGGCACCGCTCCTTTTCTAAATCCTTTAACAGTTGCCAAAGGCATTTTTTCGTTTATTCTTTTTGCAACTTGTCCTTTGTAATCCATCTGAACTACAGTCATTACAATTGTCTCAGTTACTGCGTCTGTTGCTACTCTTTTGATATCCATCTTCTTCTTTATTTACATAATAAATTCGGACTGCAAAATTATAAAATTTTTGCAACCCAAACAAGCTTTTTAGTACCGAACCTTCGGGATTGAATTTTAGGCAGTTATTTAGCAAAATCACAGGCCGAAAAAGGAAAATAATTTGGGCCTGACCCTCCGTCTCGTCCCAAAAGACGAGACTACGGGTCGGGCTATACGTTCCCGCTTTTTATCGCCTGCCAAAAAAAGACAGCCCATAAAAGAGCTCCACCGCCATCCTTCACGTGAATTTGTGGTATATGACAATATGAAGTTGCTTTGATAGTTTGTAAGAAAAAATTTTAATATATTTGAAAACAGATAAAACGAAACAAAGTAGCGCAGGGCCAACCAAAATTGGGTTTAAAAGCACTACTTAGTAGCGGGTAAATACAGGCTGTATGCAAGCTTCTCGCAGAACCCCAAAAAAAAACATGATGAAATCAATAAAAGACTTAATTTACTTTGACTACGATAAAGCTAAATCAATAAATAGCCAGTTAAGTGGTGGATTGATTAGTGAAATAACAAGAGCTATTGAAGAAGAAGGTGGTTTAAATTCCGAATTAGGATTTGATTTGAAAATTTTCAAAGGAAGTATTGGTAGTTCAGATAAAGATAAAAAAATTAGAACGGAAAGAATCGAACTTTATCACGAATTACTAAATGAAGTTGAGCAAAAGCTTACCGAAAAGAACGTTCTTAAAGATTTAAACTTATCATTGACAACTTCATTCAATGATTTTTTAGAGAAAGTGCCTAACTATAACTATATTAAAGCGAATGGCTGGAGCTCATTTGAAGATTTTAAACGTTTTAAAGAAATAATGTCAAATTTTAATGAAATTCAAAGACTAATATATGCTTCTGTATTAGAAAATTCTCCAGAAATAGTTTCTCAAAAGAAACAAATTAACGAACTCAGAAGAGGACTTGCAAAAGCAAATAATGTTAAAGAATTAGCAAAATTGAAGACCATTGAAAAACAGTTTGACCAAACTCTAGAACAATTATCCGAAGCTCAACTTCTAGATGAAACTTTTGTAGAGAGAGTTAAAACATTTTTGGACACATTTTCACCAAATAGATTGAATTTTAGATTAGCACCTTTCGATTCTTTTCCAGAATTTCAAATATTATCTAATTTAAAGAGTCAATATTTAGTAAATGGCGACTTTGAAAATGTAATATTCACGTACGGAAGTCGACCAAATATTAAATTATCAGTATTTGGCGTAATTACTTCTTGTCCACGAAAAAAAGATATTCGAGTAGATTTAAATGATGAATTTTTAGGCTATGAAAATGATGAATTAACTGAAGCTGTTGCTTACGATAAAATATTTAGAAATGTATTTTCATCATTTGAAAACTTTGAAAAATTCTTTTTTGTTCCTAGTTTTCCGAAAATAGCCATTAGTCCAATTGCAATTTATAGAGAAGTAATAATTGAATAAAGCCCTCCGCTAGCGCGAGCGTCCGCTCGTGACTTAAACAAAAGCAGGAAAGAACATTAATCTAAAAAATAGGAAACAATGGAAAGTGAATGGATTGCAAATTATGAAGAAACCGAAATCAAAATAACTAATGATTGGTTCAGTGGAGAAAAACTTTATGTAAATAATGAACTGCAAGATGAACAATTAAGTTTTATTACACCTAGTAATATGACCGGAAATTTAATTAACAAGGAAGGAGAAAAGCTGAATATTAAAACAAATATTTCAGGTTTCTTTTCTGTAAGCTGTAGATTATTTATTGACAACCGAAAAGTAGAATTAAAACAAACTAAATAGAAAAAATTGTGGACAGCAGCGGGGAGAAACGCTATCAACAATGTCGTCAAACTTAACATCTATGTACACAATCAATACTAGAAGATCATTAATATTTATACCTATTACTCTATTAATAGTCTATTTTTGTGCTGGAGTTTTTTATAATCCGGCACATATAATTTATATTAAACCTTTTATAATTCCAACTTTTATAATTTATGCCGTATTGAGTAATTTTGAGAAACTTACTCTAAATTATTATTTATACGTTTTTTTCTTTTATCTAAATGAGATATTACTTTTGTTGTGGGAAGATTCAATACCGCTGTACAGAACTGCATTAGTGGCATCCTTCTTTTGTTATTCAGCAATAATAAATTTAGGCTACAATTCAATCAAAACTAAAAAACTTTACACGATACCAAAAGGATTTTCACTTTTTATATTAGTCATAAATTGTGTGTTTTTAGTAGCAATCTTATATGTTTTAATGTCTATTATTGATGATAATTTTCTTAACATCATTTTGATTTTTAATGCAATAGTAGCTGTATTTCTTGGAGTTACAGCAGTTTTATATCTGGGGAAATTTGGAAACAAAAAAGCGTATTATTACTTTTTTGGTGTATTTGCTTTAATTTTTAACGATATTTTTGCCGCTATTGGAACTTATTTTATTGAAGATGTAGTTTTGAACACCTTTGATAGAATCTTGCATTTCACTTCGTTTTATCTAATTTATCGATTCATTATAAATGATAAAAAAAAGGTTGAAAATCTTTCGACAGATTCTCAACCTTAAACTTTATTATCTTTAATTTTATCCACAATTTCAGGATTCAATAAAGTAGCGGTATCTCCAAAATTAGAAAAATACCCAACTACGCAAAGTGTTCTTTCAAAGAATAAATTTATCGTTTAAGCCGCGCAAATGTCTCTAACTTTGCGCCCACAATAATGAACAAACACCGCAAGAACAACAACCAAAACCAATAAAAAAAGCCTCGAAAAATAATTTTCGAGGCTTTTTGAGATAATTGTTTATGAGTTGTAGCCCGTAGCGGAATCGAACCGCTCTTACATGGATGAAAACCATGCGTCCTAACCGATAGACGAACGGGCCTAGTTCTGCATTGAGGGTGCAAAAATAGCACTATTTTTGAGATTCACAAAGCCAAACCCAAAATCCTTCCAATAAAAACAGTCTCAAATGCATTCGTAAATTGTAATCAATTCATAGCTAGTACCTACGAATAATACGATTGTTCTTTCAACAAGCTGATTTTTCAAAGAACAAATCTAAAACCTAATTATAAGGTGCCGTTTTTGAAAATAAAGAATAAAAAAAATCCTTAATTTACAGTTACTTTTGTACTTTTGAAGTTATAATTCAATCAAAATAGATGACAAAATATTTAAAATATCTCCTTTCTCTCTTTCTGGCTTTTGGCTTGATGGTGAATGATGGTGCTTTAGATGTTCCATCAAATTCAGCAGATTATTATCAATTCTCGAACGTAATTCTTAGAAGAGAATTAAACTATAAGGGTTCTAAATTATATGTGTTCCATCAGCTAAATTCGGCTGAAAAAACGGCATTCCCATTTCAGTTAGCCTTCCTACAATTTCAAGATAGTTACAGTCTTCAAATTCCGGTTCTTCTAAAATTACAAACACTACTTTATCAAGAAGTAAGCTCATTTGCAATGCAACACATCTTCATAAACGAGATGATTACTTCCCGAAATTCCTATACAAGTTTATACACGGCCTAGAAATTTCTTTCTACGCATTTATGCAATTCCCTGCATAAGGATGATACCAAATGTCTAATCATTTATCATTTACAAAATGTATAAACACAAAACTAAAACCCGTTTAGAGGAATCTAAACGCCCTATTCTTTGGGCAAAAAGAAAAATCATGCTGATCATTACTGCCTTTATGATTGGAATGTCAAACGGAATGAATGTGGGAGACCATACGATTCACGGAAATCAAAATCACACGGAACAACATAAAAAAGATTGATTTAATTGTGTCTTACTATTATACAATAGTAAGACACATTAAAAAATTTAGGATAACTTTTCCAGTTCCTACACCCACACTTTCAACCAAATCAATAGGTTATTTTATATTTTTAAATTGAAAATCTCCCGTTCAAAATCATTTTTTTCCTCTGTACTTATGAGCTGCTGCCAACAATAAAAGTCCTAACACTATTATTGAAAACCACCAAAAAATATGTATCCCCATAAACATGTAGGATTCCATGTGTATTTCTCCATTATCATTATTCAACATAATTTTCTATTTTAAATGTTCTGGGTATCTTAAGAATCCACAGGATGATTTATAATTTGCATCGAAATCAGTACTTCACGAGATAAACGTTTCACTCTGCGAATTTAATAATTCAAACTCAATCCAAAACCCATTCCCATATCGCTGTCGTAATGCGTGGTGATTCCAAAATTTCTTTTGACAATATACCGCAAACCGGCCATATATTCGTAATCCGTATTCCACATTAAATTCATGCGCAATCTTTTGGAAACCGGGATATCCATACGTTCAAATTGTAACCTGAAATTCCCGTCGGTATAGACTTCGGCTTGTGCTTTAATGAGCATTGGCAACGTATACTCGACTCCGGCACTGAAAACAGCACGATTATCTTTAGTGTTAGATTGACCAAAAAGATTCTCTTCCGTTTCTCCCATTTCCATTTTTCGGTACCTCCAGTCAAAACCAATGAACGGCATCAACCATTGCATTTTCCCAATGTATCGCCCAATGTGCGTTTCGGTTTCGTACCCGTGATGATTGGTATAACCCAAACGCCATTCGGTACCAATACTCCAACGCGTGTTTTGAATCATCAACATTCCATCATTTCCATTGGTAGCAAAATCATTTTCGGCCATCACATGAAAAGCTCTGTCATCAGCAAATAATTTGCGTTGCGCCAATTTCGGATTTGGAATCAAAGGATTTGGCTCTTGATTTTCATAACTGAAAACCCTTCCCATTCCAGCCATCATGTGATAAAGAATGTGACAATGAAAAAACCAATCGCCTTCAACATTTGCATTAAACTCAAGCGTGTCTGTCTCCATCGGCATAATATCGATAATGTTTTTCATCGGCGCGTATTCTTCTTTTCCATTCAGCACTCTAAAATCGTGTCCGTGTAAATGCATCGGGTGACGCATCATGGAACCGTTGAAGAGTACTATTCGAACATTCTCGCCTTTTTTAATTAGAATTTTATCTGCTTCCGAAACTACTTTATTATCCAGACTCCAGACATAACGATTCATGTTTCCTGATAATTCAAAACGTAATTCTTTTATCCCCCCAGCCCCCGAAGGGGGAGTTGGAAGCGTTGTTTTAGTGGGTGATTTCAGCATTGCATAATTCAATGTGACAATATCAGAAAGTGAATTAGAATCATACCTCTTATGATTTGCATGCTCATCATCTATTTTCATGTCAGTTTTTTTAGCCTCCCCTCCTTCGGAGGGGCTGGGGGAGGATAATTCGGGATACATCACCACGTTCATGTCCATTTGATTTAGTGACATTTTCATACCCATATCATCTAAATCGCCATTCATTTTCATCATCCCGTTCATCATCTTCATGCCTTCAAAATACTTTAATTTTGGCAACGGCGAAATCAATTGCTTGATGCCATCTCCCAAATACAACGAGGCGGATTTAGTCCTGTCCTCCGAAGTCACTAAAAACTCATACGATGTTTTATCCGCAGGAATAGTTACAACAACATCATAGGTTTCAGAAACGGCAACAATTAATCGATCGACTTCAACTGGTTCCACATCATTACCGTCACTGGCAACCACGGTGATTTTTCCTCCGGCATAATTCAACCAAAAATAGGTAGAAGCACCACCATTGGAAATTCTCAAACGTACTTTATCTCCAGCTTTAAACTTCCTCACCCCCGACCCCTCTCCAAAGGAAAGGGGAGAAGAAACTCCATCTATTTGACTTTCACTTTTACCATTAATCAGGAATTTATTGTAATATACATCACTGACGTCCATGGCGTTCATTCGTTTCCATTCGTTTGCGACTTTGGTTTTAAAATGTCCTGCTTTTATAGCCTCAGAATAACTCTGCGTGGTTCCTTTTTGAATCGCAAACCAGTCCGTGGCATTGTGCAACATCCGATGTACATTTTCCGGTTTCAAATCGGTCCATTCACTCAGAATTATTGGAACGGTTGGCAAATCATCAATTCCTGCTCTAAAAGTCGGGTCTTCATTTCTTTTATTCATCACAAAAGAACCGTACATTCCAATTTGCTCCTGCAAACCTGTGTGACTGTGATACCAATGCGTTCCGTGTTGGATAATCGGGAACGTATATTTATGCGTCGTTTTCGGCTTAATTGGCATTTGAGTCAAATTTGGCACGCCGTCTTCTTTATTTGGCAAAAATAATCCATGCCAATGCAGTGAAGTATCTTCATTTAATTCATTGTGCACGTAAATTTCAGCAATATCTCCTTCAGTAAACGTTAGTGTTGGCATCGGAATTTGTCCGTTTACGGCAATCGCTCTCTTGGGTGTATCTCCAAAATTGACAATCGTATCCCGAACATATAAATCATAGCGAACCACCTTTTGCGCAGTAGCATTCAAAGCAAAAAGCAAGATTAAAATTATGGGGTATTTTTTCATATTAAAGCTTTAAATTTCTCAATCGCAACGCATTTGCAATAACTGAAACCGAACTGAAACTCATGGCCAAAGCCGCAATCATTGGCGAAAGCAAAACTCCAAAAAACGGATACAAAACACCCGCAGCAATTGGAATTCCCAAAACATTATAGAAAAAGGCAAAGAATAAATTTTGCTTGATATTTCGCATCACCGCATGACTTAAGTTTTTCGCTTTCACTATTCCTTGCAAATCGCCTTTTACCAAAGTGATTTTAGCACTTTCAATAGCCACATCGGTTCCGGTTCCCATCGCAATTCCAACATCGGCTTGCGCCAAAGCCGGAGCATCGTTGATTCCGTCGCCTGCCATGGCTACAATTTTTCCTTCAGCTTGCAGTCGTTTAATTTCTTTCAGCTTGTCTTCTGGTAAACAACCCGCTTTATAGGAACTTAAATGCAATTCCTGAGCGACTGCTTTTGCCGTATTTTCATTATCGCCTGTTAGCATGATGACCTCAACTCCCTGACGAATTAATTCCTTTATAGCTTCGACGCTTGTTGGTTTTATGGCATCAGTGATTGACACAAATCCAATAGCAATTCCGTTAACTGAAATATAAGAAACTGTTTTTCCTAGTTTTTGTTCAGCTATAATTTGATTTTCTAATTCTTCAGAAACCGTAGCTTGCACTTGTTCCATTAATTTTTTATTTCCCAGCGCCACTTTTTTATTGGTTACCGTTCCAATGACTCCTTTTCCTGAAATCGCTTCAAAATCCTTGACTTCGATTAATGTAACTTCTTTTGCTTTCGCAAAATTGACTACGGCTTGCGCCAAAGGATGTTCGCTGTACTGATTTAAAGAAGCAATGCTTTGCAACAAAGAATCTTCGTCATCGTTCAAGGAGAATATTTTCTCCACTGAAGGTTTTCCCTCGGTAATTGTTCCTGTTTTATCCGTTATCAGAACATTTACTTTATTCATGTTTTCCAGTGCTTCGGCATTTTTTATCAAAACTCCCGATTGCGCTCCTTTTCCAACACCGACCATTACTGACATTGGCGTAGCCAATCCCAAAGCACACGGACAGGCAATTATCAATACGGCAATCGCATTAATAAATCCATATACCAGTGCGGGTTCCGGTCCGAATTTTGCCCAAACAAAAAATGTAACTACAGAAACAATTACCACTATCGGCACGAAATATTTAGCAATTCTATCCGCTAATTTTTGGATTGGTGCTCTAGAACGACTGGCATCATTTACCATTTGTACAATTTGCGAAAGCAAGGTTTCCGAACCTACTTTCTCGGCAACCATGACAAAGGATTTATTTCCGTTTATTGTTCCTGCTATAACGGCATCTTCTATTTTTTTATCAACGGGGATAGGTTCCCCTGAAATCATTGATTCATCAATCGTACTTTCTCCATCTGTAATCTTCCCATCAACTGGAATTTTATCTCCCGGTTTTACACGTAACAAATCTCCTTTTTTAATATCGTGAATTGAAATCACTTTATCAGCTCCTTCGATAATCAAAGTGGCTTCGGTTGGTGCTAATTTTAATAATTCTTTTATCGCGCCACTGGTACGGCTATGTGCTCTGGCTTCTAATAACTGCCCCAATAAAACCAACGTTAATATCACAGTTGTCGCTTCAAAATAAAGATGAACGGCTCCATTATGTGTTTTAAATTCGTCCGGGAAAATCGTTGGAAAAAATAATCCAACCAAACTAAACAGAAAAGCTACTCCAGAACCAATTCCGATAAGGGTAAACATATTGAGATTCCAAGTAACAATGGATTTCCATGCACGCTCAAAAAACATCCAACAGGCATAAAAAACGACAGGAAGCGACAAAATTAGTTGTACCCAATTCCACTTTTCTGCATCCATAATTTTCATTAATGGATTATTCGGAATCATATCCGACATGGCAATAATAAAAATAGGAACCGTAAAAACTACCGCTATTTTCATTTTGCGTACCAAGTCATCATACACCTTATTCTCTTCGGCATCGGTAGGCTCCATAGGCACTAAATCCATTCCGCAAATAGGACATGAACCAGGGCCTTCATTGATAACTTCGGGATGCATGGGACAGGTATACATTGTCTTACTATTTGCTATCGCTACTTCTTTAACCAAATCCATTCCACAAACCGGGCAATCTCCCGGTTTATCATACACTTTCTCACCCTCACAATGCATCGGGCAATAGTATTTACCTTTTGCATTTTTGGGTAAAATCACGGTTGCTTTTTCTTGTGGTTTATTCGAACTGCAGCACGATTTCTCGATTGGTTTCTCAGCCGTTCCTTGAGAATCAGTCGCATTATTCATGGCAATTGTGTAGTTTCCTGCTACAGTTAAAGCTTCTTGTAATTGCTTAGTAGGAATGTGTTTATCCATTGTTATAGTCGCTACTGGCGGAACTAAAGTAACAACAGCTTGAATCCCATCGACACCGTTTAATGTTTTTTCCACTTTAGTGCGACAACCATCGCATGACATTCCGGTAATGGTGTAGGTATGTTTCATAATACTCAAATTTTGATACCACGAATCTCCGATTATTCCGTCATTCCCTTGTTACACAATTTTGGAAAAGGTTTGCGTGATTACAAATCATCGATTTGCTTTCTCGTTTTTACTTTCAATTGTTTAAAATAAGTTGGCGTAAATCCAGTTGTTTTTTTGAACTGATTGCTCAAATGTGCCACATTGCTATACTGAAGTTGAATGGCGATTTCGCTTAAAGTCAACTCATCATACGTTAATAATTCTTTGACTCTTTCTATTTTTTGAGCAATAAAATACCGCTCAATTGTAATTCCTTCTATCTCCGAAAATAAATTGCTCAAAGCACTATAATCTTGTGCCAAATCGTTTGATAAATAATCCGATAAATTGCTGTTTAACACATTATTTTTGTTGTAAACCAAATCAATTAGTACTGTTTTAATTCTTTCGATGGTTCTGTTTTTTTTATCATCGATTAAATCAAAACCCAAAGAACGTAAGCGTTTGAGCAAATCCCTTTTTTGGGTTTCTGTACATTCTGTTTCTAATTCGACTTCTCCGAGCGCTATTGAAACGGCATGAAGTCCGAGTTTTTCCAACTCTAACTCCACTGCCGTAATGCAACGGTTGCACACCATATTTTTTATGTTAAGCTTCATTATTATTTGACAGCCCCAATTCTTCTGCCACAATTCAGCATCTCCGAACCAAAATAGGGATTAATCACGTCTTTAGTTTCACTGATCCAGTACCCGTTTTTTCCTTCTCCATACATTGGACAGTAATCCTGATAAACAGTTTGTTTTGTTCCAAATGCTTTAATTAAACTAAAAACATCTTGGCTCAATAAGGAGAAATATTCTCTTTGGTGCTCCATTTTCCCTGCATTATCGCCAATGTGTTTGACATGCACTTTGGCATCGCCACAAAACCATTGTACTTATTTTTTGATTTGGTATCCAAAGAAGTTGTGGTCGAACCATTCAAAGTCGCAATTAATTCTTTTGCGGCAGCGGCAGCCCTATTTGAATCATCTTTCGTTAACGCATTTTTGATATTGAGGTAATTCGAAACAATTGCATCGGTTGGGAAAGCCGTTTTGCTCACATTTCCAGTTGCAGTTATGGCACTGGATTCTTCGTTAGCAACAGTAACAGGAGTTGCTTCATTATCAGCAGCGGTTGTTTGCGCCACTTTCTCAGTTAGTTCCATTCCGCATTCCGGACATTCGCTTCCTGCAACACCAGTAACTTCAGGATGCATCGGACAAGAGTATAGTTCAGCAGTTTTTTCAGTTTTCTCAGAATTCAAAGTCGTTTCTTCTTTCGCTTTTTGGTTACATGAAACCGTCAAAAAAGTCGCTATAAGAGACAAAAACAGTATTTTTTTCATGGTATTTTTTTTTATGATAACATAATGACTTCTATTTAAATTAGCTATTCACTGCCTAAATTCAAGCCCTAAAATTTATTTTATGATATTAAAAAAGTTGTATTCTAAATTTAGATAAAATCCATTTGGCGCAGACCGCAACATAGAGCTGTATAATTCGTGCCTGTAAGCAACATCAATTCGTGCTTGGCTGTTGATGATAAATTGAACGGAAGGCACAATATCCAAATACGATTTTCCATTTTCGTTTAAGGTTTGTCCAACAAACTCCAACATTGTATTAATATTTGTTTGCTTAAAACTAGTGTATTTTTTTGGGTACATCAACCTTCCAAACGACATTGTATAATTAGTGGCGTTATCACTTTGCGCTGCGGGAAATTTGTAATCCGGCTTGTTATCAAATGCTTTTTCGAAACTAACCGAAGCACTAATGGCAACCTTTTTTATAAGCTGCGTCGCTACAATTCCAGTTTCAAAACCTGTATTTTGTCCCATAATTTCTAACTGTTCCTGATGAATATCCGCATTATTAAAACTATATCTTCCAAATGCTGCCATCCTAAAATGACTTTGAAGATCATCGGTAGAAAGGAAACGATATTTAGCGTAAAAACTGGCGCCTTCAGTTACCAATTGATTACTTCTATTACTGACAAATAGGGATGTTCTCACCATCAAATTCTTATCGATTCCCAAAGTAACTTCAGGCATGAGGTGATAACTATATCCTGATTTCATTTGTTCTTTAAAAATAGATTGTGCCAAACGAATTCCTAATGAACCCGCAGGAACGTTGCTTGCCGGATCAGTGACCACAAAAAGCTCCTGCGCCGATATTCCCTGGATAACAAAAAGCGTAAATACGATTAAAAAATTTCTCATTATAGTACAGCTTTAATATGGTAATCGTCATCATTGTTTAAAGAATATGTCGCAGTTTTTGAAAACGTTTTAAGCAGTTTTTTATGCTCTTTTTGAGTGACATATCCTTTATCAAAAATCCTTACTTTTGTTTCTCCGTTACTGTCTTTAAGTTCTCCATTCAATAAAACGAAAGTGGAACCGTTTACCGAAATGGTTTTATCACCTTCGGTTTTTAAGCTTTCTGCAGGCATTGTAATTACTAATGAACCAATAAAAAAGCCTGCTTTTTCTACACCTTCTTTTAGCATTTTTGGCATTATTTTACTTTCTTTTTTAAAATAAACAGTGAAGGTATTTGTATTCAAATCAGTACTCACGCTATCCACACCATCCATCGCTTTCAGTTGTTTGTTTATAGCATTGGAACACATGGAACAGGTTAAACCAGTCGCCATTATCTCAGCTTTTGAGATTTGAGAATAGGATTGTACACTTGTCATTAAAACCAAACAAGCAATACCAATGAATTTTAAATTTATATTTTTCATTCTACTTTATTTTTTATTTGCATGATTATTTCTTCCTCCGTTGGATTGATGGCAACTAATTTTCCTGCTGCATCAAATAGATATGAATTAGGTAATTCTTCAACTCCAAAAAGCAGTGCAGATTTCGCATCAAAACCTTTAGTATCGATTAATTGCTCGTAAGCTAATTTATCTTTTTGAATAGCAGCCATCCATTTCATTTTGTCAGTATCCAGCGAAATCCCAACAATTTCGAAGTTTTCATCTTTGTACACATTATATAAAGGAGCCAATTTTTTATTAGCCAGCCTACAAGGCGCACACCAAGAAGCCCAAAAGTCAATCAAGACCGTTTTCCCTTTTAGAGAAACTAAATTTATGGTGGTCTCTTTATTATTTTTGAGTTCTAAATCAGGTAAACTGTCTCCATTTTTCATTTGGGCGGATGCAATTGAAATACCGATTATTAAACTGAATAACAGCATTATTTTTTTCATTTTGAATTCCATCTAATCGCTTATTGAATCGTTTCGACAGTTTTTCCGCAAGTCATCATTTGAGAACCGTAATAAGGATTTTTAACTGCATTCTCTTTGCTCAACCAGTTGGCACCTTTACCATCATTTGCCATAGGACAAAACTGAAGATAAACTGGAGTTTCGTATTTAGCCACTTTTATCAATTCGTAAATTGATTTTGAAAAAGGAATAAAAAATTCTCTTTGACGTTTGATGTCTTGAGTCTCCGAAATGTTCTGGGCGTCAGTCATTAAACTCTTCATTTCTTTCATCCAAATCATGTGAACATCCATAGCAAGTTCTTCCATTTTTACTGCATTCAAAGCTGTTAGGACGTCTTTCGCTGCAGTAGCAGCAGCTTTTACTTCAGTTTTCACCAAAGCATCTTTTAAAAGAAAATAGGTGTCAAAAACAACTTTTAACTTAGTATCCACTTGCTGTTTTATAGCGACAGCTTCAGAATGATTGGCGTGGTTTGCATGGTTTTCTGTAGTAGTAGTTTCCATTTTCATCTCTGTAGAAACGGCAACTTTAGCTTCTCTATCATATTGACAACATCCATGTAAGGCATCATAAACATCATCCGGTGCAAGAAATTTATCACTGTCGTAACCTGCTAAAGCAATGCGTTTCAAAATTTCGTCTTGACTAGTTTTAGTGGAATCATAGGTAAGTATTGCCATTTTGGAATCTTTATTCCACTCGACTTTCGCTGTTTTTTTGAGGGTTCCGGCCGTTTCTATCTTGCTTTTACACATGCCGCAGTTTCCGTATATTTTAACGGTTTCTGTTGTGCTGTTTTTAATTTGCGCGCTTGCAATTGTAACTGAAAGCAATAGTATTATTGCCATCAATATTTTTTTTATTGAGTTCATTGTATGAATAATTTTGAGGTGAATAAGTCGCAAAAACATTGAAAACAATAGCATATTCCGCTACATATCAATTTGTATTCGACTAAAATTTAATGATTATAAAAGCATAAAATGCTTTGAAAAAGACAGTTTTCAGGCTGTCATAGAAAGAATTTAGCTTATTTTAGGTGGAAGCCAAATAGAACGGAAATGGGAAGAAATGAACATTTCCGAGTAATAGTAATTTTGTTTTTCGGTAGAAAAACTAAAAACTTGGTTGTTTAATTCGGTATAAAACACCGAAGTTAACCCTAAATAAATTGTCGAACTGCCGCAAGTAACATCTTTACAAGCACCTTTGCAGCCGTCATGTGAACTTTCATCCGATTTTTTTTCTTTTTTGCAACAGTCCTTCTTGTCCTTTTTTGAAGAAGATTCTTTTTTGCAACATGCCTTCTCCGTTTTTGTAGCACATGCAAGAGCTACGCCCGGTGTCATAAAGAAACCAAGCACAACTAAAAACAGTATGTAAAACTTTTTAGACATTATTTATTTGATATAGAAATACAAAGGTATATAATTAACAAATACTGTAAATTAATTCAATCACAAATGCGTGTTAAAACAATATTTTACTTTCCTTCTCCTAATATTCCATTCATTATAGACTGTAAAACTGATAATATAACACTAAAAATCAAAGCCGTCAAAAACGTATCCACGCTAAATCCGCCTACTATTTTTGTACACAATAAAATCATCAGTGCGTTTATGACCAACAAAAATAATCCTAAAGTTAGGATCGTAACCGGCAATGTAAGAATTACCAATATTGGTTTGATAAATATATTCAGCAACCCTAGAACAATGGCTACAATTAATGCTGTAGTAAATCCAGCCACATGAACGCCAGGCATAAAGTTCGCTATAAGCAATACTAAGCCAGAAGTAATAAGAATTTTGATCAGTAAATTCATGGTTTTTTATTTTAAGATTTAATAAATGTAAGAAAAATTTAAATCTGATTCGTTTATTTCAAAAAGGAAGTAACTTTTTGAAAAAATTCAGCTGGGTTTTCGGCATGAAGCCAATGTCCCGCGTTAGCAATCGTTTCGATGCTTGAATCCGGGAAATGCTGTTTTATGTTTTCGAAATCGTTGTCTAAAATATACCTTGAATTTCCACCGCGAATGAATAATGTTGGTTTCTCGAAAATAAACCCTTCTGGTAACGGAATTCCTATTTCATCCATTTTTGTATTGAATACTGCCAAATTAAATCGGAAAGCAAGTTGTCCCGGCTCTTGCCAAAATAAATTCTTCATCAGGAATTGTCTTGTTCCAAAATCAGGAATATACTTTCCCATAATTTCTTCAACATCACTTCGGCTAGGTTTTTTTGAAAAATCAACTGCATTCAGTCCCGCCAAAATATCCTGATGGTGTTGGGGATAAAATTTTGGTCCAATATCAGCCACAATTAATTTATCCACTAATTCCGGATGAGTAGTAGCTAAAAGCATTGCCACTTTTCCGCCCATCGAGTGTCCTATTATATTGATGTTTTCTAAGTTATGAGCTTTGCAATACTTGTAAACATCCTGCGCCATGATTTCATAACTAAACTCTTCTGAATGCAAACTTCGTCCGTGGTTGCGTAAATCAAGAACATGAACTTGAAATTTAGTCGCGAACTGCGTCCCGAGTGTTTTCCAATTATCAGACATTCCCAGAAATCCGTGAAGAATTAAAAGTGGTTTTCCTGAGCCCTCTATTTTTGAAAAAAGCATATAATTTTAGATTTTAACATTATAATTTATATTACAAACCATTAAGAAATTAAGATAGATTAAGTGTAAAGCTTACTAACCTTAATTTCTTAATGGTTAAAAAAACTATTTTAATTTTTGCAAATACATATTTACCACATTATCCAATCCAAGATAGATAGCTTCGGAAATTAAAGCATGACCAATAGAAACTTCCAATAATCCTGGAATTTTTTGTTTGAAAAACTGAATGTTATCCAAACTCAAATCATGACCTGCATTGATTCCTAATCCAAGTTCATTCGCCAAAATTGCCGATTCTGTATACGGCAAAATTCCGTTTTGATTTCCTAAACTGTATTGATGTGCAAATGCCTCGGTGTACAATTCGATTCTTTCGGTTCCAATTTTTTTGGCGCCTTCAATCATTTCGAGAACAGGATCCACAAAAATAGAAGTTCTGATTCCGTTGCGTTGAAATTCCTGAACGATTTCGGTTAAATAAGAAGCGTATTTTATAGTATCCCAACCTGCATTAGACGTGATGGCATCAATTGCGTCTGGTACTAGAGTCACTTGTGTCGGTTTTATTTCCAAGACAAGATCGATAAATGTTTGTTCTGGATTTCCTTCAATATTATACTCAGTGTAAACGACAGACTTTAAATCTCGGGCATCCTGATACCGAATGTGACGCTCATCCGGACGCGGATGTATGGTTATTCCTTCGGCTCCAAACTTTTGAATGTCGGCAGCCATTTTTAATAAATCGGGAACATTACCGCCACGAGCGTTTCGCAAAGTAGCTATTTTATTGATGTTTACACTTAATTTTGTCATTAGAACACTTTTTGATTTTGATACTTGTATTTGTCAGAACAAAAATACAAAGTAAAACTTAGGAGATTTTGCTTATTTTTGATTATTTTGCATGAAATATTGCCGACTGATTTATGACAGAAATAACAGAATATATCACTAATGACTTTAAAGCGATTGACAGCCAAGATTCTATTGCGGCTATTCAAGACTTTTTTAGTGAATTACGCTTTTCACATTTTCCAATTGTAGAAGAGGGCGTTTATATTGGCAGTATCGCATCGGAAGATATTGAAACCTTCGACAGTGACAAAGAAGTAGCCGATTACCGCTTTACACTGGAAGGATTTTTTACCAGAACAAATACGATGTGGCTGGATGTTTTAGAAGTCTTCGCAAAAAACCATACTAATTTAGTTCCTGTTTTAGACGAAAACAATACTTACGTAGGGTATTATGAAATTGAAGATATCATGAAATTTTTTCATGAAACACCTTTCTTAAAAGAACCGGGCGGAATCATTGTGGTTAGAAAACCAATTTTAGATTACTCGATGAGTCAGATTACCCAAATTGTCGAAAGCAATAACGGCAAGCTTTTAGGATTGTTCATTTCTGAAGCAGATGTTGAAAGCGTGGAAGTGACCATGAAAATAACTTTGGGAGCAATGAACGAAATAATCCAAACTTTTAGAAGATACGGTTATGAAATCATATCGGAACATCAAGAAGACAATTATATTAACAACTTAAAGGAACGGTCTGATTATTTAGACAAATACCTGAACATATAACCGCTTATTCGGAGATTTGATGATTCGGTTATTGCAACCACTATCTCAAACAACCCAATAATCAAATTAACGATTAAAAAAAAGATGAAAGTAGCTATCTACGGTCAATATTATCAAAACAGTACAGAACCGATTATAAATGACATCTTTGTTTTTTTTAACAAAAACAACGTAGAGATGATAATTGAGTCGCATTTTTTATTAATGCTTAATGAAAGGAAGATTGTCGAAAATAAATACAAAACTTTCACTTCGCATACGGAACTCGACTCCAGTTTTGACATGCTAATCAGCATTGGCGGAGACGGAACAATATTAAGAGCAGCAACACTAGTTAGAGATTCCGGCATTCCCATATTAGGTATAAATGCAGGAAGACTTGGTTTTCTGGCTACCGTTCAAAAAGAGAACATTGCTGAATTTATGCAATTTGTGATTGACAAAAAATATACGATTTCCAAAAGAGCATTACTAAGCTTAACCTGTTCACCACCCAATGAATCGATTGACGAAATCAATTTTGCGATGAATGAAATTACGGTTAGCCGAAAAGATACCACATCGATGATTACGATTGACACCTATTTGAATGATGAATTTTTGAATTCCTACTGGGCTGACGGACTGATTATTTCTACACCAACAGGTTCAACCGGATATTCCTTGAGTTGTGGCGGACCAATTTTGACCCCTGATGTAAAAAGCTTAGTTATAACGCCTATTGCACCACACAATCTCACCGCCAGACCACTGGTAGTTCCGGATGAAACTGAAATCAGATTGAAAGTTTCGGGACGAGAGGAAAATTACTTGGTTTCCTTAGATTCCAGAGTCACTTCGGTAAAAAATGAATCCATACTGACTTTAAAGAAAACCCCATTTCAAATTAATATGGTTGAAATTCCCGAAGAAACCTTTTTAAAAACACTTCGAAGTAAATTACTTTGGGGAGAAGACAAACGGAATTAAATCATTTTACTCAAGCGTTATACGATTTTATCGATTTTTCCCGTTTTAATGAAACAAATACTTATTTAGTGTTAGTTATAGCTCTAATTCCTAAAAAAACACACATTTAACAGAATGGGTATTGTATCGAATTGATAATTATTATATTTGCACGCAATTTTTGATTTAATGAACAAGATCTATTACTTACTTTTCTGTTTTTTCCCTTTAATGATGACCCAAGCCCAAATCCATGAGGTCGGAGTTTTTCTAGGCGGGAGCAACTACATTGGTGATGTAGGTCCGACAACTTATATTGCGCCAAACGAGCCTGCTTTTGGATTGTTGTACAAATGGAATAAAAGTCCCCGACACGCTTATCGATTTTCCTACATTCAATCTGACATTACATCGAATGATTTAGATTCAGAAGAAGCTAGTAGAAACCAAAGAGGGTATCGTTTTGAAAACAACTTAAAAGAAGTATCTTTAGGTCTTGAATTCAACTTTTTCGATTTTAATCTTCATAAATTGAGTACTCAAATCACTCCCTATGTTTTTTCTGGTGTAAATTATTTTTCAAGTAAATACACCTTAACAAATACTAAAGCAGATGTATCCGTACAAGGTAGAACAGAAAGAAAAAAATCAATAGCAATACCTATGGGTGTAGGAATCAAGTCAAACATAACACGAAGTTTCGTTTTGGCAGTAGAAACGGGAGCCAGATATACTTTGACAGATAATATAGACGGAAGTTTTAATCAACAATTTGGAAATATAAATAATAATGATTGGTATGTTTTTTCAGGAGTTACCTTAACGTATACTTTTGGAGAAAAACCCTGTTATTGCGGAGAATAAAAAAATGAATTTACTACAGCATATCGACGCGACAAGATTACCCAAACACTTAGCCATAATAATGGATGGCAACGGACGTTGGGCAAAGCAGCAAGGACTTTTACGGGCTTTGGGACATGAAAGCGGAACAAAATCAGTGAAGGTTATCATAGAATCCAGTGCTAAACTAGGCATTGAATTCCTTACGCTTTACGCTTTCTCCACTGAAAATTGGAACAGACCAAAACTAGAGGTCGAGACCTTAATGAGGGTACTCATTAATTCTTTGAAAAAGGAACTTACCACTTTACAAAAAAACAACATTAAACTTAATGCTATTGGTAATTTAGAAAAATTACCAAAATCCGCACAAAAAGAGCTTCTTGATGTAATTGACAAGACTAAAGACAACACACAAATGACGCTAACTTTGGCGTTAAGCTACGGCTCGCGAGAGGAACTTGTAAGTGCAGTCAGAAACATCTGTAATAAAGTTAAAAATAATATAATTTCAATAGACACTATTGACGATTCCATTATTAATGAGCATCTTTACACGCAAAATTTACCTGACGTAGATTTACTAATACGAACAAGTGGAGAACATAGGATAAGTAACTTTTTGTTGTGGCAAATAGCCTATGCAGAATTGTATTTTACTGAAATATTGTGGCCAGACTTTAAAGAACAAGATTTATATGAGGCTATCGTTAGTTATCAAAAAAGAGAGCGTAGATTTGGAAAAACAAGTGAACAAATTAAATAATTTTTTAGTGTTAAATAAAAGCATAAAAATAGTCCTTACCGTTTTGATTTTTGGAGGTTTTACACAAGTTAAAGCTCAAGAAAGAGTTCCTTTTGATCAAGGTAAAAAATACATTCTTGCAGATGTAGCCGTTGTGGGAGATATCAGTTTCAATTCGCAAACTGTAGTTACTTTTTCAGGTTTGCAAAAAGGACAGGAAATAACTGTTCCAGGCGAGGAAATAAGTGCTGCTATAAAAAAACTGGGGAAGTTAGGTCTCTTTGATGAAATATCTTTTTACATAAATAAAATACAGAATGACAGTATCTATCTTGACTTAAACATAATCGAATTACCTAAATTAAACGAGGTAAAATTTGTAGGCGTTAAGAAAACAAAAACAGAAGGTTTGATTAAAGACAACTCTTTGAATAAAGGAAAAGTAGTTAATGAAAACTTGATTACCACCACTAAAAACTATATTGAAAATAAATACAAAAAAGACGGTTACTACAACACAAAAGTAAACATCAATACTGTAAAAGACACCGCTACAGTGAACCAAGTCAATATGCTTGTTACTATTGACAAAGGAGATAAAGTAAAAATTAAAAGTATTGATTTTGCTGGAAACACAAAATTATCCGACAAAACGTTGCGTAAAGCAATGAAAGAAACGAAACAAAAAAATCCTATTCGACTTTTAAAAGCTTCTAAATTTATAAAAGATAAATACAAAACGGATTTAGAAAAAGTAATTGCAACTTATAAGGAAAAAGGATACCGAGATGCGAGAATACTTTCAGATTCTGTAACCTATGATAAGAATAAAAATGCGTTAAACATTAAAATTAATGTAGAAGAAGGAAACAAATACTATTTTGGAGACGTTAAGTTCTTAGGAAATACAGTTTATCCTGATCAATTTTTAACAAGAATATTAGGCGTCAAAAAAGGAGATACTTACAATGGTGTGCTTCTTGAAAAAAGAATTGCAGACAAGTCTAAACCAGACGCTGAAGACATCACGAATTTATACCAAAACAGTGGTTATTTATTTTCTAATGTCAATGCCGTAGAGGTTAAAACAGCAAACGATACCATAGATTTTGAAATACGAATTACGGAAGGTCCAATTGCTTATTTCAATAAAATTACGGTTGTAGGTAACGACAAGACAAATGACCGTGTAATCTACCGTGAATTAAGAACAAAACCCGGAGAAAAATACAGTAAAGAGGAATTGGTACGAACGATTCGTGAGATTGGTCAACTAGGATTTTTTGATCCAGAAGCAATCGATCCTAAATTTAAAAATGTAGATTCAGGAGCCGGGACTGTTGATATTGAATACAATCTTGTAGAGAAAGGTTCCAGTCAAATAGAACTTCAAGGAGGCTATGGTGGTGGTGGTTTCATTGGTACGCTTGGACTCTCTTTTAACAACTTCTCAGCAAGAAACATGTTTAATAAAGATGCTTACAAACCCCTGCCGATGGGAGATGGTCAAAAAGTATCGTTACGTTTGCAAGCCAGTACATTTTTTCAAACTTATAGTTTATCGTTTTCAGAACCATGGTTTGGCGGTAAAAAACCAGTATCGTTTAGCTCTTCTATTTCATACAGTAAGCAGTTTTTAAATAACTTTATTACTCAGCGTGCAGATAAAACAAAAAGTTTTGACATCTTGACGTTATCTGTTGGTCTGGCAAAAAGACTTACTGTTCCAGATGATTTCTTTGTATTATCACAATCGATCAGTTATCAACATTATGCATTGAACAATTATAATACAGGTTTATTTACATTTGGAAATGGAACATCTAGAAACTTAGCATACACTGTAGGACTTACAAGAAACAGCAAAGGATTGAATCCAATATTCCCTACTTATGGTTCTGAATTCAGTCTTTCAGCAAAGTTAACTCCACCTTACTCTTTACTTAATGGTGTAGATTATGGTACGTTAGGAGACCAAGAGGAATATAAATTAAAAAACACCGTGGACCGACAAAATGTTCCGGATGCTAATGGAAACATTGTAAACATAGGAGATTACATAGACACGAATGGTAATAAGGTTTCTAATTTTTCACTAGCGGCGGCTGACGTCAGCAAAGTCGATCAAAAACGATTTAATTGGTTAGAATATTATAAAGTTAAATTCAAAGCTGATACGTATACCAAAATTTACGGCAAATTAGTACTTAGAGCACTTGCAGAGTTTGGTTTCTTAGGTTCATACAATCAAGAAAGAGGAGCTGTTCCTTTTGAACGATTCTACCTTGGTGGTGATGGACTCGCTAACTTTGCTATGGATGGTAGAGAGACGATCCAACTAAGAGGATATCCTAATAACTCGTTGACACCTGTTAATAGTGTTGGAGAACAAATTGGCGCTACTGTGTTTAATAAATTTTCAATGGAATTGCGTTATCCTATAACATTGAAAGCATCAGCTTCAATATACGCCTTGGCTTTTATGGAAGCAGGATCATCATTTAGTGATTTCAAAAGCTATAATCCGTTTGCATTAAGTCGCTCTGCCGGAGTTGGTCTACGCGTATTTATGCCAGCGTTTGGTTTATTGGGAATTGATTTTGGACATGGATTTGACGCATTACCGGGACAAGCAAAAGCTAATGGATGGGAAACCCATTTTATCATTGGGCAGCAATTCTAGAAAAATTGGTTTACGATTTTCTAATATAGAACAGTTATGAGAAAACAATTTTTATATGTATTTATAGCTTTAATTGCCATACAAACAATTAATGCACAGACCAGAGGAAACAAACTGGGCTACGTTGATATGGAATACATTTTACAAAATGTACCCGATTACACTGAAGCAAAAGTTCAATTGGAGCAAAAAGCACAAAAATGGAAATCAGAAATTGATTCTAAAAAAATTGAAATCACTAAATTAAAAGAAGCGTTAAAAGCCGAAAAAGCATTGCTCACCAAAGAATTGATAGATGAAAGAGAAACCGAAATCAATTTCCTTGAAAATGAAAACTTAGAATACCAACAGAAACGTTTTGGTGCTAACGGAGATTTAATCATTCAAAAATCTGTTTTGGTTAAACCAATCCAAGATCAAGTTTTTACAGCTGTTCAGGATATTGCAGAACGATTGAAATACGATTTCATATTTGATAAAACTTCCGATTTGACAATGCTTTTCGCAGCTAAAAGATTTGACATCAGCGATCAGGTTTTACGAGTTTTAAATCGCACCGAAAAAAGAGAGCAGCTGACTAAAAAACAGCAAAAAGAAGCAGAAGCAAGAGAAAGGAAGGAAGATGCATTAGATGAAAATCCAGCATTGGCTGAACGCCAAAAACTCTTAGACGATAAAAAAGCAGCAAGAGAGAAGGTTCTAGAAGACCGAAAATCACTTCAAGAGCAAAAGAAAAAAGAATTTGACGATAAAAGAAAACAAATTCTGGAAGACAGGGAAGCTAAAAAAAATGGCACGGTTTCTGCAAATGTTAAAAAAGAAAATGCACCAACAAGTTTAAATAAAAACAATGAAGCTGCAGCAATCGCAGATGATGTGAAACAAAAGCAAGCTGACGCAAGAGCCAAAACATTAGAAGACCGTAAAAAAGTGATGGAAGACCGCAAAAAGATTTTAGAAGAAAGAAGAAAAAAAATTCTAGATGAAAGAGAAGCCGCCAGGAAAGCGAAAGAAGAAAAATTAAAAGAAAATACAAACAATAATTAATTACTAAATATTTTAAAAACGATGAAACAAATCAAAACTCTATTAATTGCTGCAATTTTAATGTTCGGAGCAAATCAAACAATTAATGCACAAGCAAAAACAGCTCATGTTGATGTTAGTGAAATTATGACAAAAATGCCAGCAATGTTAGATGCTCAAAAACAATTAGACAAACTGAGTACTACTTATGATGCTGATTACAAAAAAATGGTTGAAGAATACCAAGCAAAATTAAAAAAATACGAAGCTGAAGCTGCAACAGTTACTGAAGCAGTAAATGGAGACCGTTCTAAAGAAGTGCAGGATATGCAAAAAAGAATTGTTGACTTTAGAGATAACGCTCAAAAAGAATTACAACAAAAAGAATCTGATATCGTTAAACCATTAATGGAAAAAGTAAGAGCTTCTATCCAAAAAGTTGGTAAAGCAAAAGGATTCCAATATGTTCTTGATGGTTCTTCTCTTTTACTTGCTGATGGTCCAAACTTGACTATGGATGTAAAAAAAGATTTAGGTTTCTAAGAAAATCATTTATCGCATAAAAACTGCTCAACCTAGATAGGATTGAGCAGTTTTTTTTTGTCTAAAACAAATCATAGGAAATTTAAATCGTAGCATGTAACTTTGTTTTTATGAATAGTAACAATCAACCCATAGGAATTTTTGACTCCGGTATTGGTGGAACTTCTATTTGGTCTGCGATTCATCAATTGTTGCCCAATGAAAAAACGATATATCTTGCAGATAGTAAAAATGCACCTTACGGACAAAAATCTAAAGAGGAAATTGTCGGACTCAGCATGAAAAATACTGACTTCTTGCTTGAGATGAAATGTAAATTAATAGTAGTAGCCTGCAATACCGCAACCACGAATGCAATTCAGGAATTAAGAGCAAAATATAACGTTCCGTTTATAGGAATAGAACCAGCTATAAAACCAGCAGTCACACATTCGAAAACGCAGATTATAGGAATCTTAGCGACACAAGGAACGCTGAATAGTGAACTTTTTAATAAAACTACTGAGAAGTACCAAGACACTAAAATAATAGAACAGGTAGGTCACGGATTAGTTCAGCTAATTGAAAACGGAGAAATCAATTCGCCAGAAATGACTAAATTACTTCACTCCTATTTAGAACCTATGATAAAAGCTAATATTGATTATTTAGTTTTGGGTTGCAGCCACTATCCTTATTTGATTCCGCAGATAAAAAAAATACTGCCGGAACACATTCATATTATTGATTCAGGTGAAGCTGTAGCTAAACAAACACAAAATATACTTCGGGAAAAAGTAGGATTCGCTTCCGTTGAGGATAAGCAGCCTATTTTTTACACCAATACAAATCCCAAAGTTTTAAGTGAAATTTTAGGTAATAACTTTAAGGTTGACGAAATAGAGTTTTAAACTATTCAAATTTTCTTTTAACAAACCAAATACCGTCCAAACTTAAATTAAGAGACAATTTATGATAATTCTCTTGTATTAATCCGTCAGTAATTCTACCTTTTTGTCCAAATGAATAACTGATATTTAGTGCTGAAAATGTATTATCGATGGGAAGTGAAACTCCAACTGAAAACGACATAGCATTAATTCTTTTATTATCAACTTCGAGGTAACCGGTATCATAATTGAATCCCGTTGAATATTGAATCCTATCAGAGTAGCTCCTTATATCTCTTGGCTTACTATAAGAAAATCCCAAAGCAAATTTATCCTGGTTTACGTACTTCCCATACACATCAGATTGACTGGTGCTATTCCACAATCCTTTTCCGTAATCTAGTGTCAGATTTAAGTTATTCTTAAAAACCTTACTTAAACCCACTCCTATTTCCAATGGCATATAGTAATCATCCGTATCCGACGCAACCTCTGACTCAATAGCCAGGGAACCTGTATTAAATACCGAAGTTACGGACTGCACTTTTGTTGCATTTATTTTTGTTGGTGATTTTAAATTCATCCCCAAAGTAAAGGTTGAATCAACTTTGAACTGACCACCTAGGGCAGCTCTTACACCATTATAATTTGACTTTTATATATATTAGTTACAGAATTACCAATACTATAATATCTATCATCTGTAGTATTTCCAAAAAGCACCGAAGTAGAAAGTCCCAATGCTATATTTTTTCCAATTCTATAGCCATAGGAAACATCAAAATCATTTAATCCACCGGTGCCGGTAGCATCCAAAATATAATTTTCCTGACTATCCTGAATTGGCAAAGATAAATTAGATATCTTGAATGTAGAACTCGAATAAGGCTTGAGGGCCAAACTAAAAGCAGATTTTTTAGAAACTGGAAAAGCTAAAGCAATGTGAGAAAATTGCACATTATTTCGATCCTCTTTTTTTGAGTTGTTTTCGTAACTGGATAAGATAGCTTTCCCTCCAATGTCAAATAAAAAATGATTCTGATCCATAAATCCTAAAGATGCTGGATTTAAATTGTTGATAAATCGGTTTGAGGGCAGAGCAATACCGGAAGAACCTATTCCGGGAATCGGACCAAAATCTGAATCATATAAACTTCCTAAACCATACAGAGAGTATGGAGAACTGGAAATACTTTGTGAAAACGAAACTGTTGTTATAAAAAAAAACAAAGCTAAGAATGCTATTTTATTTTTCATCTAATAAGAAATATAATAAATTTTCAATTGAATTTTGTTGGTGGAATTTTTCTGATCACCTAAAACCAGTCTATCAACTGCTTTTGAAATACTGGGCAATGTGAGAATTAAGGAAGATCTAGAGTCAGACTCCTTTAGCATTTCAGCCTGTAAAAAAGCACCAATAGAAATTTTATAGCCAATATTCTCATTGAATTCATCACTTGTAGCGTTCAAGAGTCCATAAACAGCCGTTCCATCTACAGTATTTAGCGTTCCTTTGATTCTATTTAATTTATCCCCTACAAAAACACGTAAAGAATCCACTAAAAGATAAGCAACTGAATAGGTATTATTTATTGGTTTTATGATTAACTCAGCATCTACAATTGCCCCTTTTTCAGAGAGGTATTTCAATTGTTTAATATTAGGAAAATCAACTCGGCAAGCAAGCCCTGTCCCTGATTGAATGAAAGCTTTATTCCCCGTTAACAAACTGGACAGCTTACTGGATGAAACAGGTAAATCCTGAATTTGTGTTCCAGCTCTATCTAAAGTGATATTATTAAATTGCTTGGAGACATCTAAAATAGAGAAGTTTTTAATTAATGAGGTTTCTGAATCGCCTTGGTATTTTGAATAATACAAACGAAGTGCGCTAGACATATTGAAACCGACAACACTAGAGGAATTCCCCGATGTTGACTTGATAACAAATCCTTTGAGATATTCTATAAACTCATCAGAATTTGATATTTCAAGTTTTTTCAATTTTAAAAAAAGAGCATTTCCAAATTCATTATTCAGTTTCACAACCACAGAGTCCTTACTATTGGGTTTTGGTTTAAATGAAATACTACCGAGACTTTCCGCATCATAACTTAAACTGGAATTATTGTAAAAGCTATCATCATCTGAGTTTGGCTTAACCCTTTGTGTCAATCTATGAATACTGAGCGATTGCACTTTTGTTGTGTCTCCGTAGAAATACTTATCTTGCTTTAAGACCATTTTAATCGAATCGAAAACATAATTTGGAGCATCAGTATCAGAACTTTCATTATAAAGACTGTACGTTGTAGCCGAGAGCTGAAAATAACTATCTGATTTTACTTTTCCAAAAATAGGATCGTCGTAATTACCTACCAAAATTCTGCTCTGACTGGATGTAACTAATGAATCAAAATTAATGGTAGAAACGTCAACAGTTACAGTATCTATTAATATTACTTTATTACTAACCGATAAATAATCAGAACCAACAACAAATTCTCCAGCGTCAGCATCAGAGTTACATGAAGTCATCATAATCCCTAAAACCAGCAAAAATAATACCTTGTACATAAATGTTTTTTGAACAAATATATAGGAGACCACTTTATACCGCATAATAACATATACCGCTCACACCTTTGTGTCTATAAAATGGCCGTTCTACTCTATAATTAAGATACAGCAAGTAATTAATCATTCGACCTTACAAATGCCCAGTTAGTCTATGAAATTGGGCGGTACATATATCTTCTTTTTTTTAGTTGGATAACGTATCTACTTTTGAATCAATAAAAAAATTATGAGAAAAAAGACTTTAGCAAATCTGTTGTTTATGATTCCAATTCTTACTGCATCAGCCCAAAGCGGATATTCCTTAGAGTTAAATATAAAAACACAACCAACGGAGAAAATTACAATACATGAAACTGGAATTGGAGTGACTTTTTTTAAAAACATTGATTCTAAAAATAAAATAACCAACACCTTCAAGTACAAGAATATTGGAGTCGATTATTCATTAGAAAATTATGATTTACAAAATAGTCTGAATCAGTTTAACGGTTTCGAAAATGATTTTAAACTCTCTCATCAACTAAGCGGTACTACAAAACTGAATATAGAAATTAATCCAATGGTCAATTTCGAAAATAATCTTGGAATTTCTGATGTGTCGATTCTCGGTGGTTTAGAGATATCTCATTCTTTCAATAATTCAAACACAATCAGCATTGGAGTAAAAAGGATGGCGCTTTTTGGCAAACCGGAAATACTGCCTACTTTTTCTTTTTATCATCAAATCAGCCCTAATGCATTTATTGAAGCTGGCTTTCCAAACTCCACATTCTCTTATTCAAATAACGCACGAAATAATTTCAGTTTGACAAATAGTTTCAATGGAAATTTTTACAACCTAGACAAACCCGAAGTTCTTGACCATTTGAATGCGGCTACAAAAGTGAGTTTTTCACAAATGACTTCGGCATTAGAATATGAAAGAAATATGGACTCAAACTGGTTTGTAAGTTTAAAAGGAGGCTACGAATTCAACAAAAAGTATAATCTAACGAATAGCAGTGGCGACTCAAAACTTAATTTTAATAGCACTAACGGCTACATTTTTAACATTGGAATAAAATACAAACATTAATAAACACGATAAATTATGAATATTTTTAAAAAAGGAATATTGTTCACTACACTTTTTGCAAGTTTAGTATTTGTAGGCTGCAGCAATGATGACGATGACGAAGATTTAATAGGAAACTGGATTAAAAAATCCTCCTTTGACGGGCCGGCAAGATCAAGCGCAACGAGTTTCGTAATTGGCACTTATGCTTTTGTAACCACTGGATATACAGGGGATGAATACCTAAAGGATCTTTGGGCTTACAATTCAACAGGCGATTATTGGGAGCAAAAAGCTGATTTCATTGGGTCAGCAAGAAGTGCGGCTTCTGGATTTGAATTAAACGAAAAAGGCTATATAGGTCTTGGTTATGATGGCACTAATAAATTAAAGGATTTTTATGAATATGACACCAGCAGCAACACTTGGACAAAAAAAGCTGATTTTGCAGGAACAGCACGCTATTCAGCAGTGGGGTTTCAAGTGGGCGGTAAAGCGTATTTTGGAACCGGTTATGATGGGAATTATCTGAAAGACTTTTATCAATACGACCCAACTACCGATTCTTGGTCATTATCAAATGGTTTTAGCGGAGAAAAAAGACGAAATGCTACAGTTTTTGTAATTGATGATAAAGCTTATTTTGGAACAGGAATAAATAACGGAGCTTACCAAGTTGATTTTTGGATGTTTGATCCGGCAACTGAACTATGGACAAGAAAACGCGACATAGATCAAGACACTGATGATGACGATAGTTACAATGATGAATATGTAATTCTACGTTCTAATGCAACAAGTTTTTCTATGAACGGTTTAGGATATGTTGCTTGTGGCGAAAGCTCAAAAACGATATGGGAATACAATCCAACAACTGATAGTTGGGAAGAAAGAACATCTCTTGAAGGTTCAGCCAGAACAGATGCAATAGGTTTTTCAATCAACCAGCGAGGATTTGTGATGCTTGGAAGAACCGGAACCACTTATTTTGATGATTCATGGGAATTTAAACCTTTAGAAGAACAAAACGATGACGACAATTAAACCAACAAATATATTCTTCTGGGCTACAATCCAGAAGAATTTTACTTTAGTAAAAAAAATAAACATACTACTTTTTACACTGGGCTTGTTTCTATTTATATCTTGCAACAAAAGTGAAAACCTAAAGGTAGAATCTTTAAAAACAGCTACGGGCTGGGGTTATTGCATAACTAACAAGGACAAAACTATAATAAAACAAACTATAATTCCTGTTATCAGCGAAAACAAAAGCTTCAAAACAGAAGAAGAAGCGCTGAAAGTAGGGAACTTAGTATTACAAAAATTGAAAGATGATTTATCGCCTACGGTAACAAAAAAAGATTTAATTTTATTAGCTGTAAAAATCTAGATGAACATAGAAGGAATTAAAAATAACAATTTAAACCAAATACTTTTTCATAGTATGATTTGGTGTTTTTTCATTGTTACCTCACTACTTCAGTTTTACGAAAGTCCTTTTCGTATTGGCGTCGATTTCTATTTACAATGGACTACCGGAATACTATTATTCTATCTGAATTATTTATACCTAGTCCCCTTATTGCTTTTGCAAAAGAAATACTGGCAATATTTCTTGATTACAATTGCGTTAATAACCCTATTTATGATTGTTCGGTTTATTTTCTTTATGCCCGAATTTCAAAACATGAGGCCTTTAAGAATAATAAATCAATCCGGAAAAGAGATTTTATTAAACCCAAATTTCAAAAGGAAACAGCCGTTTTTTTTAAAAATTGTCCCTTCTTTTTTCTACATATTAATCATTACAATTAGTACAATTATTAAAACTTTGTCTGAATTATACAACAATCAGCAAAACAAATTAATAGCCGAGACGCATAGAACTTCTACAGAATTAAATTATCTAAGAAAACAGACCAATCCACATTTTTTATTTAATTCCCTGAACAGCATTTATTCATTAGCCTATAAAAAATCTGATTTAGTTCCGGATGCCATTGTAACTTTGTCAGAAATGATGCGGTATATGTTGTATGAAACCGATAATAAATCGGTATTTCTGGAAAAAGAAATCAATTACATAAAAAACTATCTTGAGCTGCAAAAACTGCGATTGAATAATATTGAAAACATCACCATCAATATTCATGGCGAGACAAAAAATAAATACATAGAACCGTTGCTTTTGATTTCATTTATTGAGAATGCTTTCAAATATGGCACGGATTATAAAGGGGCAGCTTTTGTAAAAATTAAAATAACAATTGATGAAGATGTTTTAGATTTTTGGGTAGAAAACAAAATTGAAAATCACCGAAAAGATCCGGAAAATTCAGGAATAGGATTGACCAATATTGAAAGTCGCCTGAATCTCCTTTATCCTAATGCACACCAACTCACTATCATTGAAACCGACAGTAAGTACAGTGTTCATTTAAATCTAAAACTAGACCAGATTCAAACTTCTTTTAATTAGGGAAATTACTATTAGCTTTAGTTGTTCTAAATTTAAAATAAAAACAGAAAAGATGAAATGTGTAATTATAGATGACGAACCATTAGCGGTTGATTTGATTAAAGAATTTGTAAGCAAAGTAGAATCACTTGAACTGGTGAACACATTTACTAACGCCATTGATGCCCTTTCCATAATCAATCAATCTAATGTTGATTTGATTTTTTTGGATATAGAAATGCCTCATTTTTCAGGAATTGATTTTATTAATGCCATCGAAAAAAAGCCGTTAATTATATTTACAACAGCTTATTCAAATTATGCTGTTGAAGGATTTAATCTTGGCGCAGTTGATTATTTAGTGAAACCTATTCCTTTTCATCGGTTTTTAAAATCCGTTTTACGAGCACAACAAATTTTCAATCCACAAAATCTACCTGTAAATAGCAGTCCCATTTCTATTCCTGAAATCGAACAGGATTTTATGTTTGTAAGAGCTGAATATGAAAATGTAAAATTAAATTTTTCGGATATTTTGTTTATAGAAGGATTGAAAGATTATGTCAAGATTTACACCACAGACAATAAGTTTACGCTAACATTGATCAGCCTTATTAAACTGGAGAATTTGCTTTCCTCTAAAGGATTTGCTAGAATTCACAGATCCTATATTATTAATATAAAACACGTAAAATCAATCCAAAAAAACAAAGTAATCATTGCCGAAAAAAGAATCCCAATTAGTGAAAGTTACAAGAACTCCTTCTTTGAGAAAATCAATTTATAATTTGAAATAGTACATTAAAATCTAAATCCTATTCCTCTTTAAACCAACTCGAATACATTACATAATTATTAGAAATGCGTTCAATTTCACCAGCAAAATCAGACTGGTCGATGTCTTTTACCTTTTTGGCAGGAACTCCCGCCCAGATTGAGCCTGATGTTACCACTGTATTTTGAGTTATTACAGCTCCGGCAGCCACAATCGAATTACTTTCGATGACACAATTATCCATCACAATTGCTCCCATTCCTATTAGTACATTATCGTGAACAACACATCCATGTACAATGGCATTATGCCCAATAGAAACGTTATTCCCTATAATAGTTGGGTGTTTTTTGTACGTACAATGAATAACGGCTCCATCTTGTATGTTTACTTTATTACCAATTTTGATGAAATTAACATCCCCACGTATAACGGCATTAAACCAAACACTACAATTTACACCAAAAGAAACATCGCCTACAATTGTGGCATTTTCGGCTACGTAACAGTCTTCAGGAATTGAAGGCGATTTGCCGTTAACAGATTTTATTAGCATGATAAAATGAATTAATTAATTGCCGGACAGTTGCAATCGTATTTTACGGGTTTGCAAAATAAATCGATTCCTAAAGTGATTTGGTGATAGCCTCCATTATCAAACTTCACGGCTCCAGACAATTGAGAATAAGTATATGCAAACATAAACTTATCAAAATTCACACCTACAATTGGAGTAATGTATTGTAGTTTTTGCTTAGAAATTGTATTTCCATCAATATATTCAGCACCATCAAAACTTCTTCGGTAGGATAAACCACCCCAAACTCTTCCAAAATCTAAATTTTTGTATGCTTTCAAATTGATATCAATCGCTTTTTCATTTGTTTTTTCAACCATTTGAAATAACACAGAAGGCTCCCATAATATTTTGTCTCGATTTCCAAAAATATAACCGGCACTCAATAAATATTTTCTCAAATTATCACTTTCGTACTCCGTGTAAATATCTCTTCTGGTCTCTATGACATTTTTCACTGTTGCATGCGCGTAAAAGTCTAAAAAGTTATATGAAGCACCAACATCAACATTAAAATAAGAATCCTTTTGCACCACAGTTCCATCAATAATTGGATCAAAATCCCCCGACTGCATGAATTCTGTTTCATCTAATTGACTTTGAATCAAACCTGCACTCATACCAAAAGACAATTGATTTAAATCGATTTCATCTCGGGAAAACATCAAATGATAAGCATATGTAAATTTGACTCCTTTTTGGGAATGGTAACCGTTTTTATCATTAAAAAGTATAATTCCAGCTCCTGCTTTTTCCCCTACTCTTCCATTAAAACTTAATGTTTGCAATTCAGGAGCATCGTTTTGATCGAACCATTGCTTACGACCGGATAACCTCAATTTAGCACAATTTGCAGCGCCAGCCATAGACGGATGTATTAGATAATAATTGTCTGATAAATAATCCGAATACACAGGGATTCCTTCTTGCGCAAAAGAATAATGTGTAATAAATAAAAGTGCCGCTAAAATTTTAATTTTATGATACATTGAAATATTTTTAAGCAAAATGAATAATTCCAAATCAACATTAAGATAATGATTTCCACACTATCAAAATTAAACTAAAGTTAATTTATTCATTAAAAAATCAAATATAGTTATTCATAGAAAATAACTTTAGTAAATTTGTGAAAATTTCAAAAGCTATGAACAAAGTTACTATAAAAGAAACACAAAACCCAACGATACTAAAGTTTGAATTTCAAGAATTTTTTACTCAAAATGAAAGTTTTGAATTTAAAAACATTGATGAAGCAAAAACGTCTCCATTAGCACAACAATTGTTTTATTTACCGTTTGTAAAAACAGTTTATATATCCGGGAATTTTATCGCAATCGAAAAATACAGTATCGTAGAATGGGACGATGTCAAAGATGCTGTTGCAGAACAAATGGAAAAATTTGTCAACGATGGTGGAACAATCATCACTATAGATGAAAATAAAACGAAGAAACAGCCTGTCACAGTTTATGGTGAAACTACTCCAAACCCTTCAGCATTAAAATTTGTAGTAAGTAAAATGCTAACTAAAAATGCGATAGAGTTCAAAAACATTGATCAAACAGCTGCTTCACCTTTAGCCAAAGAACTTTTCAAATTTCCTTACGTAAAAGAAATTTTCATTGATGAAAACTACATTTCTGTAACCAAATATGAAATCAATGATTGGCAAGAAATCACTTTAGAACTGAGAAGTTTCATCAAACAATATATTGAAAACGGAGGAACTGTTTTAGATGAAAATTATGTTGCTGCAGTTACCGCAGAAGAAACAGTTAAGGCAAAAGAATTTGATAATCTGGATGTAACTTCGCAACAAATCATCAATATTTTAGAAGAATATGTAAAGCCTGCCGTACAAGCCGATGGTGGAAATATCGCCTTTGACTCTTACAACGAAAATGACAAAACCGTAAAAGTAATTTTGCAAGGTGCCTGCAGTGGCTGTCCTTCTTCCACTTTTACATTAAAAAGTGGCATCGAAAACATGCTGAAAAGCATGCTAAATGACGAAAGCATAAAAGTTGAAGCAATAAACGCATAAAATAAATACTATTTACTTGAAAACCTTTATGTTACGTTAAATATTTATCGTTTTTGAATGTTCTATTTAAAAAAATTCGGTAAATTTATATTTCACTTAATAAATAGAAATCATGTCAATATTAAAAGTAATTGAAATACTTTCAAGCTCTGAAATAAGTTGGGAAGATGCAGCTCGAAAAGGTGTTGCTAAAGCGTCAAAATCAGTAAAACATATTCGTTCTGTCTATGTTCATGAACAAAGTGCAACAGTAAGTGATGGTGCCATTGCGGAATTTCGAGTAAATCTCAAATTGACTTTCGAACTCGAATAAAGAACTTAACAAAAACAAATCAAAGCGTTTCATTCGAGACGCTTTTTTTTAGAAGCTATTTCCCGTCATCCGTTGCAATCTTTCCTGCCCTGAAAAAGCTCAGGACCAGAAAGGATTTCCTCTACTCCCGGGGCTAAAAACGACCCTATGAACGAACTACATTTAGAAACCAGCCCATACTTATTGCAACACGCCGGTAATCCTGTACATTGGAAAGCTTGGAACCCAAAATCATTGGCAATAGCTAAGGACAATAACAAACTCATTATCATAAGTATTGGTTATTCCGCTTGTCATTGGTGCCATGTGATGGAACACGAAAGTTTCGAAGATAAAGAAGTCGCTCAGGTAATGAATGCACATTTTATACCCATAAAAGTCGATCGGGAGGAACGCCCAGATGTTGATGCGGTTTACATGAAAGCCATACAAATCATGAGCGGTCGTGGCGGATGGCCCCTAAACGTAGTGACACTTCCTGATGGAAGACCCGTTTGGGGCGGAACCTATTTTAAAAAAGAGGAATGGATAGAATCTCTGAACCAATTACAGGAACTCTATCAATCTGCCCCTGAAAAGATGATTGATTATGCCAAAAAATTACATCAGGGAATTCAAGAAATTGGATTAATTCAAAACGATAACACTGAAACTGAAGTAAACCAAAATCTACTGAAACTTTTAGTCGAAAAATGGAAAAAAAGTTTCGATTTGGAATTTGGTGGCATGGCCAGAGCACCAAAGTTTATGATGCCTAATAATTACCAATTCCTGCTGCGCTATGGCTATCAAACGAAAGATACCGATTTGCTGGACTTCGTGAATCTTACGTTATTAAAAATGGCTTATGGCGGGCTTTTTGACACTGTTGATGGTGGTTTTTCGCGTTATTCTGTAGATATGAAGTGGCACATTCCACATTTCGAAAAAATGTTGTACGATAACGGCCAGTTGGTATCTTTATACAGTGATGCCTATAAATTAACCAAAAACCTGTTGTCTAAAGAAGTAATCGAAAAAACACTTCGTTTTATCGAAAAAGAATTAATGAATCCGGAAGGAGGTTTTTATCCGGCTTTGGATGCAGATAGTTTAAACTCGGATAATCAGCTTCAGGAAGGCGCATTTTACTTTTGGAAAATTCCGGAATTAAAGGCAATTATCAAAGAAGATTTTGATTTATTCAGACAGGTTTTCAATTGCAATACTTTTGGATTATGGGAAGAAGAAAACTATGTTTTAATCCAAAACCAATCTTTAGAAAGTATTGCGGAACATAATAAGATTCCCGTTTCAGCACTTCAAACTAAAAAAATATTTTGGGAAAAATTGCTTTATAGCGAAAGAGAAAAACGACAAAAACCAAGACTCGATGACAAATGTCTGACTTCTTGGAATGCTATAATGTTGAAAGGATATGTTGATGCGTATAAGGCTTTGGGAAACCAAAAATATTTAGATATTGCGCTACAAAATGCACACTTTATAATCAAAAATCTCTGGTCAGATGACGGGAATTTATTCCACAATTATAAAAACGGAAAGAGGACCATCAACGGTTATTTGGAAGATTATTGTTTCGTGATTGCAGCATTCATTTCCCTTTATGAAGCAACTTTGAACGAAAAATGGCTTCACGATGCGAAACTACTTATGGACTATAGTCTGGACCATTTTTATGACAGTAAAAAATCCTTCTTTGCTTTTACGTCAAATCTCGACGAAGCTTTAATCACTTCACATTACGAAACCGAAGACAATGTAATTCCAGCTTCTAATTCAGTGATGGCAAAAAACCTATTTCAACTGAGCATCTACTATAATAATTCCTATTATGAACAAGTCAGCCATCAAATGTTGCTGGTTATACTACCTGGAATTGATTATCCATCTGCTTTCTCAAATTGGATGGATTTAGCATTAAATTACTCGGAACAAAACAAAGAATTAGCCGTTTGTGGCGAACGAGCTTTGGAGTTTTGTACAAAAATAAACAGTCTTTATATTCCTAATGTTGTTATGGCTGGATCACAGAATAAATCAACACTTCCATTTTTAGATTCTCGTTATTCAAACCTGGAAACACTGTTTTATCTCTGTCAAAACAAAACTTGCCTCATGCCAAATACTGATTATCAACAAACTATTAATGATTTAATGAAGTAATCCTGAAAAAAATTGATTACTATTGTAAGACTAATCAAATAAAAATACCATGGGACTATCTTCATTTTTTAAAAAATTATTTGGCTCAGCCAAAGAAACTGCCAGTGAATTAGCGGACAAAGCAGAAACTACTTTCGAACAAGCAAAAGAAACTGCCGCTCCATATCTTGAAAAAGCCGAAACTTTCGCAGAAGAAACATTTGAAAAAGCTAAAGAAACTGCCGCTCCTTATCTTGAAAAAGCAGAGATTTTTGCCGAAGATACTTTTGAAAAAATAAAAGAAACGGCTGCACCAATAATCGAAAAAGTAGAAAATTTTGCAGACCATGCTAAAGAAACTGCTGGTGAATATTCCGAAAAAGTAACAAACGTTTTAGAAAACACAATTGAAAGTGTCAAAGAAAAATCGGATACAACAGTTGAAAAGGTAAAAGACTTAGCCAGTGAAGCCAAAACTGCCGTTTCAGACACAATAGAAACCGTAAAAGAAAAATCAGAAACGACAGCTGTAAAAGCAGAAGACTTAGCCAGTGAAGCTAAAACTACCATTTCAGCTACTGTAGAAACTGTAAAAGAAAAAGCAGGGGACTTAGCCATTGAAACTAAAGTAAAAACTACCGATGTTGTTGAAAATGTTTCTGAAAAACTAAGCTCATTTGCAGAAGATGGCGAAGAAGAAGCGAAAAAAATTGCCAAAGAAACCACAAATAAAATAGAAGAAGACGCGGATTAATTTATTAAAAAAAAAATTATTCGTATTTTTGCTTTTCAAATTTAACCTTCTCCATTGAGAAGGTTTTTTATTTAAAAAAATGAATTTAAATCCAGAGCAAATTACTGATTACGCCAACACTTTTATCAAAGTGTTAATTGACTATTCTCCAAAATTAATTTCTGCATTCATTATTTTATTTGCGGGTCTTTATATCATCAGGCTTATTAATAGGTTTATCCGACGAATAATGGTAAAACGGAATCTGGACCCTACACTGACCCGTTTTCTGGCTGATATTTTACTTTGGGTTTTGAGAATAATTTTGTTTGTTTCCTTTATTTCCAAACTGGGGATTGAAACATCTTCATTTGTGGCTATTCTTGGAGCTATGGGACTTGCCGTAGGTTTATCTCTTCAGGGTTCATTATCTAATTTTGCGGGCGGAATGTTAATTATCCTTTTTAAACCTTTTCGGGTGAGTGATACTATCGAAGCGCAAGGTGTAATAGGAACTGTGAGTGAAATACAAATTTTTGTAACCAAATTAATTACAGCCAATAATCAAACTATTTTTGTACCAAATGGTTCCCTATCTAACGGAAACATCATCAATTATTCATTTGAAAAAATTAGAAGAGCTGATTTGACCATTGCTATCTCTTATGATACAAATATTAAAGAGGCGAAGGACATTATTACTACCGTTTTAAAGAATAATCCAAAAATATTAGAAACACCAGCTGCCGAGGTTTCTGTAAAAAACCTCACCGACAGTGCCATACAAATTGCCGTGCGACCATGGGCGAATAACGAAGATTTCTGGGGTGTTTATGCAGATACACTACAAAATTGCAAACAAGCTTTTGATGAAGCAGGAATTGTTATTCAGCCATTTGTCAAAGAATTTTCTAAAAAAAATAACCCAACAGAACCGCTCGAATAATCAATATATTCAGCAATGTTCTATTTCTTAGGAGCGGTGATCATGAAATCTTTAAGATAATACGGTTCAAAGTAAGCGACATCAACCGTGTCGTTTATTTTGAATTTTTCATAACTCAAAGCACTCATTTCTTTGGCAGATGGATATACAATCTCCTCCAAAAAAACATGGTTTTCTTTTGTTAAAACCGGCTTGCATTTGTCGGCACAATCACCCACAAAATAAAGTGTTTCCTGTCTATCTTCAAATGAATTGTCATCGATAATTTGGGCAAGCACTTCTCGCTTTTTTTCTAAAGTCGGACCAAAAATGGCACTGTACACTTCCATTCTTCGCGCATCAATCATAGGGATTATCAATCCGCTCGAAATAGTTACTTGTGCCGCCAAAGCTTGTAAAGTATCCACCGCAATCAGAGGGATATCTAATGCATAACACAATCCCTTTGCTGCAGAAACGCCAATTCGCAATCCCGTGTACGAGCCAGGACCTTGACTTACTGCGATAGCAGATAAATCTTGAAGAGCAATTCCGGCTTCTTTTATAATTTCTTCAATAAAAACATGAAGTCGTTCCGCATGGGAATATCCTTCCTCTGCAATTTCTTTACAGAAAATCGTTTTCCCATCTTTTGCAAGAGCGACTGAACAATTTTTTGTCGCAGTTTCAATATTTAGTATGTAGCCCAATTTTAGATTTTATTTTAAATTAAAAAATCACAATCACAAAATTAGATTTTATGATTGTGATTTCAAAATATTGTTAACGTTATAGGTTACTTTTTACTATCTCCTTTTTCTTTATTCGTTTTTAGCATTACTCTGTCGCCTGAATTTAAATCCTTCGTCACCGTTGAATAAGGTCCGGTAATCACTACATCTCCTTTTTTAAGACCGGTCAAAACCTCAATGTTAGTATCATCCTGAATACCTGTTTTGATGACTCTGATTTTAGCTTTATCCCCAACTTTTACAAAAACACACTCGAATTTTTTATCACTTTTAAGAGCTGCTCCTTTCTGCTCTTCTTTTGGGTCAACTATGACAATGTCTTTTACAGCGGCAGTGTCTGATTTTATAACAACAGCACTAATTGGCACTGACAATACATTACTTCTAGTATCAGTAATAATATCCACAGTTGCCGTCATTCCTGGTCTGAAAGGCGAATATGTATCTGGTTTTCCTTCCAATAAATCTTGATACGATTCTTTTAAAATTCTAACTTTAACTTTAAAATTAGTTACCTGATCTGCAGTCAAAGCAGAACTAGCCGAATTTGAAATACTGGTGACAGTTCCTTTGAATTGTTTTTTCAAATACGCATCCACTTCAACATTGGCTTCGTCTCCTACTTTGATTTTAACGATATCATTTTCATTAACATCAACTTCAACTTCCATATTATTTAAGTTGGCCACTCTCAAAATTTCTGTACCAGTCATTTGTTGTGTCCCTAAAACACGTTCTCCTAATTCAACATTCAACATCGAAATAGTTCCATCTGCAGGTGCGTAAATTGTAGTTCTTCCTAAGTTGTCTTTGGCTTCATTTACCGTCGCGGAAGCACTTTGAACATTAAAATAAGCGTTTTGTTTGGCTGCTTTTGCTACTTCATAAGATGCAATCGCTTTATCCCAATCCGCTTTTGAAATAATTCCTTTTTCGAATAAAGTTTTATTTCTGTCGTAATTAGATTTCGATTCTTTAAAAGATGCGTCTGCTTGACTTAAATTTGCTCTGGTTCCTGATAAGTTTGAAACCGAACGATTGTATCCCGAAGTATATAAATCTGGGTTTATTTTTACCAATAAATCTCCTTTTTTTACCACTTGACCTTCTTTTACATTCAAGGAAATAATCTCTCCAGATACTTCTGAAGAAATTTTTACTTCAATTTCCGGTTGGATCTTCCCTGTTGCAGAAACCGTTTCAACAATTGTAGATGGATTACTTGAGTAATTTCAACTTCAGTTCCTTTATCTTTATTACCGATAACGCCCGATTTTGAAAGTATTATTAGACCTGCAATGATTATTACTGCTCCACCTATTAGGATATAAATTGTTTTCTTAGACATAATAAATTAGTTTTTGATAAGAGGAATTCCAAAATAGAATTCTAAAATTTTGATTTTGAAAATATAATCGTACTTGGTTCTGATAACTTCTGATTGTGCATTGGTCAATAAAGTTTGCGACTGGTTGAAATCAAAAGAATTCATCAAACCTACATCGTATCTTTCTTTCGCATAATTATATGCTCCTTGTCGGGCTTCCAATGCAACAACTGATGATTCATATGCGTTAAGCGCTCCTTTAGCATCTGTAAATGCAGTAAAAACGTTTCGTTGTAAATCCAAATCTTGTTGTTCTACAGCAATTTTTGATCGTTCTAAACTAACTTTGGAACGATCTACATTGTTTCGTACTGAAAACCCATTAAATACTGGAATCGATAATTGTGCTCCAAAAGACTGTCCTTTATTATCGCCAAACTGATTAAAAAACGGCGCTGAATTTCGGGTACCAATCAAATTTCCCATGTTATCAAAAACAGGAACATCAGCATATGAAACCCTGCTATTAAAACTATAGAAACCCTGCAAAGTAGGCTGAAAAGCTCCTTTTGCAATTTCCACGTCTTTTTGAGCAATCTCTAAATTAGTTCGGGCAATTTTCAATTCTGTTCTGCCTTCTACCGCTTTGTCATAAATAGCACTTGGAGTTTGTGCCAAAATATTATTCTCATCCCTCATATTTGTGTCATCCACGACATCAAAATTTTCAAAATCTTTTAGCTGTAGCAACTGCGCTAAACTTAATTTCGAAATTAATAATGCATTATCCGCTGCAATAACATTCTGATTATTCTGAGCTACGGTCGCTTTTATATCCAATAAATCTCCACGAGGAATCGATCCTGCATTTACTAATTCTTCTGAACGCGCATATTGTTTTTCATTGATTCCCAATTGTTCTTTCTGGACTTTTAAGTTTTCCTTATTGAAAAGAACCTGCAAAAAAGCATTGGCAACATTCAAGGCAATATCTTCCTGCATTTTTAACAATTGATATTTGGCTGCTACTATCGAAAGATTGGCTTTACGAAGCGTGTTCTGATTTTGCAGTCCTTTATAAATATCAACACCAACATTCGCGCCAGCTGAAGTGAACTGGGTTGTTTGATTCCTTAATAAACCCGTAGTTATATCCTGGTTCAAACCAATGTTCCAAGAGTGGGAAGCACTGGCGTTAAGAGAAGGAAGGAAATTCCCGACAGCATCTTTTTTACCAATAAGTGCTGTTTTTGAATCCAATTCAGACTGCTTGATGGAAATATTATTTTGAATGGCGTATTTCACGCATTCCTCTAAGGTCCAAACTTTTGATTGAGCTTGAGCTGTTACGCAACAAATTAACATGACAATTAAACTAAGAAAACTTCTTTTTTCCATATATTTTTGAATAAAAGCGCAGCATTGCTGCAAACAAATTTAACTTTTTCTAATAAAAATCTATGAATTAATATAAAATATTTTAATCATAGATCAGTTATAAAACAATTAGACTTTAGAAATTAGCATTTGTTACAAAAATTCATAAAAAAAGAATTCTTTTGTTAATTTTGTTTTTCTAACCCCTGTCAAAATGCTTAAATTCTATTCCAATTTATTAATAATCTGTTCGATTCTATTTGTTTCAAGCTGTGCTACAACAAGTAAAATAGGTGCTTTGAAACCAGAACCAGATGATGCGACCCCATTAATTTATGAAAACACTCCTTCATTTATCAATATGCCAATTAGCGTAAAACTAAAAGATATTGAGAACCAAACTAATGCATTGCTGAGCGGATTAATTTACGAAGACAATAGTATTGAAGACGATGACATCGAAATGAAGGTTTGGAAACTCGCTCCAATTACAATCAAAAATGATATTGGAGAAAAAGGAGAAAAAATTAGAACCATTTTACCTTTAAAGGCTACTGTTAAATATCGAATTGGCACTAAAAAATTGGGAATCGAAATGTACGACACCCGAGAATTTCATCTTGATGGAGTTGTGACTTTAGTAAGTGATGTTACTCTGATAAATTGGAAACTAAACACAAAAACAGAACTAAAATCATTAGATTGGAATGAGAGTCCTACGATGACCGTTTTTGGAAAAAACGTTCCGGTTACTTATTTAATTAATCCTGCCGTACTACTATTTAAATCAAAAATTGAAAAGAAAATTGACGATGCTATTGCAAAATCACTGGACTTTAAACCAAATGTTCTGGCGGCCTTAGAGAAAATCTGCGTTCCTTTTCTAATGAATGACACATACGAAAGCTGGCTTAGAATAGTACCGCTAGAAATTTATTCGACCAGTGCGAAACTGAAAAATGACACTTTTGTATTAGATATGGGAATGAAATGCAACATGGAAACCTTAATTGGAAAACAACCGGAATCCAAATTCAATGCATCCAAAATAATAGTAAAACCCGTTACTAAAATTCCTGAAGACATTTCGGCCAACATTGTTGCCATTTCCACTTATCAGGAAGCATCAAAAATTATGACCAAGAATTTTGCGGGTCAAGAATTTGGTTCTGGTTCAAAGAAAGTTAAAGTCCAAAATGTAGCTATTTGGCACAAAAAAGGAAAAATGATTATTGCTTTAGATGTATTAGGGTCTGTGAATGGAACTATCTATTTATCCGGATTTCCCCAGTATAACGAAAAAACTAAGGAAGTATTTTTTGATCAATTGGATTATGCTTTAGATACCAAAAACAAATTGATGCGAACGGCAAATTGGCTTGCACAAGGTTTAGTGCTCAAAAAAATTGAACAAAGCTGTAGATATTCCATAAAAACAAACCTTGAAGAAGGTCAACAAAGTATGATGACGTATTTAAAAAACTATTCTCCTATGCAAGGTGTTTTCGTAAATGGAAAAATGGAAGACATTCAATTTCAAAAAATCCAATTAACGAATCAGGCTATAATTGCCTTTATAAAAGTAAAAGGAACTGTAAGTGTTTACGTTGACGGATTGAAGTAGAATTGTTCCGTCATCAGTTTTTAATGATCAACAAACTGCATATTTAAAACTTAAGTACGCTGTTTTATCGCTTCCCTTTTGATACTGATAGTATCTATTACGATTTATTCTTTTTCATTCGATAAACAGCATAACCAATTCCTGCAACTAGAATGTAAGGAATTACCATTAGGTAAACAATACCGTCATTTACCGCTGCAGCTTGCGTTGCATTGCCTTCACTGGTTAATGCAGCGCGACACATGGCACATTGCGCATTTGCAGTTGGGGTAAAAACACTACAAACAAAAAGAAATATAAAAAAACTTACCTTCTTAAATGTATGGTTCGCTTTTGAGCTTGTATTGGATTTAATATACATAATAAGGCGATATCATTAAATAAACAACTACTCCGGTAACAGCAACATATAACCAAATTGGAAATGTAATTTTCGCAATCTTTTTATGTTTGTCAAAATTTTGTGCCAAAGCCCTAACATAAGTTATTAAAACCATCGGAATTATGGCAATTGATAGTACAATGTGCGTAACGAGAATTACCAAATAAAAGATCCTCATAGATCCTATGTTTAATTTCTCAGAATCTTCTAATATTAAATTATGATTTGCATCACCAAAAACTGCAGAAACAGAAGTCATGTGATATGCCACATACATCACCAAAAAAGCAACGGACAATGCAATTGCACCAGTCATTAATCTTTCATGAAGCTTTATTTTACCGTTTTTAATCGCAATAACGGCAGCAATTAATAAGATAGCCGTAATTCCGTTAGTAGTAGCATAAATAGGAGGTAAAAAAGATAGAGGAGCTACATTATATCCAAGATCTTTTAGTTTGACACCAAAAAGAATAGCAACTGCAACCGGTATTATGATGGATACTGCTATTATAAATTTGTTCATTTTTTTTTCAAGAGAACCATTTTCCATTTTTATTCTTCTAATAAAATATTAATATCTTGTTGTAAGTTTCTTACTCCCATTTTATCTAAACCGTCATAATATAAAATAGGGTTTCCAAATTCATCATTTCTGCAACGAATATTTCCATTTTTATCAATCAAGGCAAACAATCCTGAATGTTCAAAACCACCTGCAACTTTTTTATTTTCACCTGCGTAAAGATTGAACCCTTTATTAGCAAGATTAAATATGTAGGCTTTATCACCCGTCAAGAAATTCCAATTAGTGGATTTTACTCCCAGAAGATTGGCATGTTCTTTTAATACTTTTGCAGTATCATGTTCCGGATCGATAGTGATGGAGACGATTCCAAAATTTGGATTTCCAAAAAACTTTTTCTCAATAAGAAGCATACTTGCATTCATCTTCGGACAAATCGTTGGGCAAGTTGAAAAGAAAAACTCCAGAACATAAACTTTACCCTTGTATGTTTCATTGGTCACCTTCTTACTATCTTGATTGATCAGTTCAAATTTCGGCGCAGGACCTATTTTAATTAATTCACCTTCTTCTGTAGTTGTTGGATTAACACTATCGAGCCTGTCGCCTTGAACCACCTTATCATTTTTAATTCTTTCTACAATTTTTGGAATAGCATAAATTCCAAAAATCAAAATAATAAAAGAGATACCTATGTATGATTTATTTTTAAACATAAACTATTATATTTTTCTGGTGGCGTTGTTGTTCTTTTTAAGCGCTGCGCGATACTCATATAGAATCACTTTGAAATCATCCAGCATCTCGTTACTCAACTCCGCTGGGTGAAATGTACTATAACCTTCTTTAGCATCTTTTACCAATTTTCTACCGCGAAGATTTCTCTTTTTATCGACGATATATACTTTTGGAGTTCCTAATTTATCGTCTAATTTCTCTACTAATTTTAATTGATTATAATAGGCGCTAATTTCATCAGGAGAAGCAAAAACAAAGCGCCATTGTGCGACATCCGTAAAGGCTCCTAAAGCATCTACCACTTTCTTCGCATCTTGTTCGGTCCCAGTTGGACAAATCATCACAAACTGAACATCTTTAAACTCATGATACCTTTGATAAATTTTTTGATTTAAATTGAAAAGATTTCCTCTGTTTATTAACAGCTCTGTCCCCATAAAACCCAAAATAGTTACTTTACCATTCAAAGTAACTTTTTGTCCGTCTAATGATTGCCAATTGCCAAAATCAGCAGTATTGGGAGTTAATGTTGGTAATTTAGTAAAACCATTTACGCCAGAAGCAAAAAAAAGGTAGGCCACTATAGGCAAAATAAAAAGAACAAAAAGGACAATATTTTTTTTCATTACAGAGCTACTTATTAGAATACAAAAATAAAAAAAGGTACGCAATGCGTACCCTCTTTTTGAATTAATATCTTGTTAAAAATTCCATTTGATAGTAGAATTCTTAAAAACCTCATAAATATAATCTCCCTCTGTCAAAAGAATAAAGAGAATATACAATATCAGAAAAATTAGGGGAAAAACAACTGCATTTTTTAAAGTGCTTTTTTCTCCTTCCATGTGCATAAAGGCCCAAACAATATAATACGCTTTGTAAACAGTCAGAGCATAAAATATCCAATTTAGTAAATTCATACCCATAAGATTGTTCATATGAAGCGCCTCAGGTTTTAATATACCCAAAATAACTTCTACTACTGTAACGGCAGATAATATTCCGAAAACTTTCCAGATTCTACCGGTATTAGATACGTGTTCGTGTGACATGATAATTACTTTTTGAAATTAAACTAGATAGAAAACTGTAAATACAAAAACCCAAACTAAATCAACAAAGTGCCAATAAAGACCTACTTTCTCTACCATTTCGTAGCTTCTTCTTTTTTCATACGTTCCAATTAACACATTGAAAAATATAATGATATTTATGACTACCCCCGAGAAAACGTGAAACCCGTGAAATCCAGTAATAAAGAAAAAGAAATCAGCAAATAATTTACTGCCGTATTCGTTTCTAACCAAGTTAGCGCCTTCCACCACATAATGAGCTTGGCTCAATCTTGCTTCAGATTCTGCTCTTGATAAAATTGTTTTCTGTTTTTCAGCAGTAACAACTTCAGTTCTGATTAAAAGTTCAGGATGTGCTTTAAAACCCGCTTGAACTTCTGCAACAGAGTACGATGGCAGAGTTGGTTCACTCATAAACCATTTCGCTTTGTTTCTTGTTAGTTGCTCTCTCTCCTCAGGTAAAGTTGCAGCAAAATCAGCTAATGCTACACGATGTCCATCTTTGTCGACAAACTGAAGCAAACTACCTCCTTTTGTTTCAATTGCTCCGTATTCTCCCTTGATGAAATTTTTCCATTCCCAAGCTTGAGAACCCACGAAAATCAAACCACCAATAATGGTTAAGAACATGTACAAAATTACTTTGTTTTTTTTCATCTGATGACCTGCATCAACAGCCAGAACCATTGTTACTGATGAGAAAATTAAAATAAAAGTCATTAAGGCCACATAATACATTGGAGCCGAAACTCCGTGCATAAATGGAAAGTGAGTAAACACTTCATCAGCCAAAGGCCATGTTTCAATAAATTTAAAGCGAGAAAAACCATACGCCGCCAGAAATCCAGAGAACGTTAAAGCATCTGATACGATAAAAAACCACATCATTAATTTGCCATAACTTGCTCCCATTGGCTCATTGCCGCCTCCCCAAGTTTTTTCTTCACTATTTGCAGTAGTAACTGTCGCTTCCATAAAAGTTATTCGTTAAAAAGTTCCCAAATTTACGTTTTTTTCTTATTTAAAGAAATATAAAAACAAAAACAAATAAACCCACAATAAGTCAAGAAAGTGCCAGTACATTGCACCTAGTTCTATTCCAAGGGTTTGAGATGAATTGTATTTTTGTTTAAAATGATTATAAATTATAATTAGTAGTGAAATCACTCCACCAGCAAGGTGAATCAAGTGCACAACGGTCACAACGTATAAAAAAGTAGTGGTAATTGAGCTTCCGCTTCCGGTGAAATAATGACCGTTTTCCACTATTTGACCAAATCCTACGAACTGCAAAACTACAAACAATATTCCTAGAAATAATGTACTCAAAAGAAAAATTGTCGTTTTACTTTGATTGTTTTTCTGAATTGCTTTTTTAGCCAAATGAAACGTCACACTGCACGCGATAATCGCTACAGTACTATAATAAAATGCCGGTGGTAATTGAAAATCTTTCAACCAGTCTGCCCTGGATTTACTCACCACAAATGCACTGGTAAGTCCCGCAAACATCATGATCATACTTACCATTGCGAACAACAAAATCAATTTATAGGATCTTGCGGTTCTGGAATTTTGTTCCTCAGTTGTCATTATCATCTCCATAATTATCTTAAAAATTTATCAAATATATAAACTAACTGTAATAATGTAATATAAGAAACACTCACCAACATTAAGGTACGGGCTGCTTTTGCTGTTCTCAACTTATACAATCGTACGGCGTAAAATAACATCCATAGTCCCAATAAAAATACAATAACCGCCGCAATAGGTGTAATATACAAACGACCTGTGTAACCCAATACGGGTAAAAGTGATGCTAAAATCAACCAAACGGTATATAAAATAATCTGCAAGGCAGTACCTTTATCTTTTTTACCAGTGGGCAACATAAAGAAACCTGCTTTTTCATAATCTTCATACAAAAACCATCCGATAGCCCAAAAATGCGGAAATTGCCAAAAAAACTGAATTAAAAACAAAGTTCCTGCTTCTATACCAAATTCTCCCGTTGCCGCGACCCAACCCAACATGAAAGGAATTGCTCCCGGAAAAGCCCCAACAAAAACAGACAATGAGGTCATAGTTTTCAAAGGAGTATACACACTTGTATACAAAAATATTGAAACTGCACCAAACATTGCGGTTTTTGGATTAATTGTATACAATAAAGCGATTCCAACAATTGTCAAAAGACTTGCAATAATTAAAGCCGTAGCTTGCGACATCCTGCCAGCCGGCACAGGACGGTTTTTAGTTCTATCCATCAAAGCATCTAGGTCCTTTTCGATCACTTGATTAAAAGCATTTGATGCTCCAACCATGCAATAACCACCAACAGCTAACTTTAATAAAACCATCCAATCTAGGGAATGAAAATCATAAATCCCAAGCATAAATCCCGCAATAGATGAAAAAACAACACTGATTGCTAAACGTGCTTTGGTGATCTCGCGGAAATCAATGTAAACAGATTTTAATGAAAAGGAATTTTGTGTTGCGTTCAATGCTAAAGATTATTTACTTTGTAAAAACTTTTGCAAAAGTAGGCTATCAAAAGGGATTTGACAAAAAACAATTCATAAAAAGATTATTAATCAGTAAAATAAAAATTAATAATCAAAATACCAATTAAAAATATCAGCTCTTAATCCTAAAGTTAGCCAATTCGTGCTTTGATTGAAAGTAGTCGCCGTGTTTTTAGTTGGATCAAAACTCCTGTAAATATAACTTCCAAAGAGCTTTAGATTCGTTGCCGGATTTACTAAATAACCTCCTTGTAAATCAGCAATAAAAACGGCAGTTTTATTTCCCTGTCCCACTGTTACGCCACTATCAAACGGTCTGTTCTCATCGTAATCTTTATATATATTTCCCCCATAATTAAAATTGTCCTCGAAAGTATCAAAATCCAATCCCCGAGTTCCTATAGTAATTTTTGCGTCAGCAAAATATCTCCCTTTGTGATAACGGGCAATAGCTATTAATTCTTTAAAATTTCCTCCCCATTGATGCCCTATACTTTGGTTATTATGACCATAATTTGTAATTGGCATACTATGCGAATAAACATAAGGACGAACGTGATTGTACTCCAATTGAAGCAACAAATTGTCAATTTTAAAAGCATTGTAATACTTCGCCCCCAATTGGTATCCGTATTTATTTCTCCAGCTATTATCCCCTTCTTTGATGTCTCCAAGAGAAAATTTGTCCAGAATAAACTGTCCGTAAAAGTTAATTTGATTGTTCCATTTGTATTTGTAGGTCAACCCTAATATTGCATTTCCGCTCCTCGCCGAAGATGCAAATTCAACCGAACGATAAAATATAATAGGATTCACAAAGCTCACATCGAATCCTCTGTTATTTGTATTAGTCCAAATTACGGATTCAAAGAAACCAAGATTTAATTTATTTGAAACATTCCAACTCAAATAATGATTGGCCATAAACTTGGTTGCATACGTTCTTTCTATTGTAACATCAGGTCGAACATCTTTGAGCCACATATATGTATTTGTATATTTTATTTTCCAAAAATTAGTATTCAATTTAAAATAAGGATAAGGACTCGCACCATCACTTTCTAATAAAGATCGGTATCCATCCCCTATAAAATTTCTGCCGTAGCCCATCTGCAAATCGATGTATTTACTTGGCGTAAAAGTCAAATTAGCTTCCGCCGATGGAAAATCATAGGCATCCGTTTTAAAATCTTTTGCAATTCCAATACCGGGAATAATTGCGGGATTTCCGCCTGCCGGCCTAATAGATTCCGCATAACTATTGTAATAATCTGTAAAACGTCCTTGACTTTCAAAAACAGTAGTGGTAAAATTCAATGTTTTGCCCAAACCACCGCGAAAATTTATTCCACGCGTATTTACATAAGTATACGACACATCACTTTTTGACGCTTTTCCAACTTGCAAATCAAGAATAGGATTCAGTGTAAACCAGTAATCCTCGCCCTGAATTTCAACCATGTTTTCATTCCATAACTTTCTTGCCCACCAACCGGAAGCAGTCTTTTTCAGCTTCTCATTCACTGCTTTGAGGTCATAATATCTTGACACTTCCGCATAGGTGTAAGGTTTTGAAGCGGTATGATTGTTACTTCCCATTTGGTTTAACGATGCATCAAATTGCGCATAATAGCTATGTGAAAACGGGATATTCAAATGACTTTCAAACTCCGGGCTATTAAATTTTGTGTAAACAATACTATCAAGCTCCGTTAACTTATTAGTATTGTTTGAAACAATATCGGCTTTCGCCAATGTTGTAGCAGCTGCTTCTTCCCTACTTTTTAAAGGAATTGAAATCGCAATGGTAAACTTTGCATAAGTTGGTTTTCCATTGTATGTTGACGGTTGAATTTTTGGAAATTTACCAAAAACTCTTTTCACTTCTTCAATCAATTTTTCCTCCGTGGCATCTACATAAATTACTTTAAAGACACCATTGCCATCAACTTCAAAAAGAACTTTTACATTTCCTTGAAAATTACTTAGTTTCAAATTCTCCGGAATTTCAAAATTCGCAAAAACAAAATCCTGCACCTGATTGTAAAAACAAGTCTCTAAAGCATTCGATTGTAAGTTTACGCAATTCGCAAAAACTGGAAAACGCTCCGCTGTGTTGCCGGACTGTACCGTTACACTTTTAATATCTTGAGCAGAAATAGTAAAGGAATTTAATAGTAAAACTAATCCCAACAACCCTTTGTTCATGCTTATTTTCTTTTTGAATTTAATATTCATCATTTGATTTTTGACCATTAGCGATCATTTTTGCGCCGGAAGTCCCTATTCTTTTCACCCCTAATTCAATCATCGCAACTGCTTCCTCGTATGTCCTCACTCCACCAGCAGCTTTTACCGGAAGAGGTGAAGCATTTTCAAGCATCATCATTATAGCAGGAATAGTGGCGCCATTAGGTAAATTATTTTCTGTTTTATAAAATCCCGTAGAAGATTTTACAAAAACCTTTGGAAACAGCTCTTGCTCGAAATTAGAAACAATTACATTTTTTATCAAACTTGACAATTGGATAATTTCTTTTTCGGTGAGTGCAGCCACTTCAATAATCCATTTTACAACTTTATTATGAGCCAGACCTAATTGGGTACATCTTAAGATTTCCTCTTTAAGCAAATCTATTTCACCATTTTTAAAAGCCATGTAATTGCACACAAAATCTAAATCATCTGCCCCATCTTGTATCGCGTGAAATGCCTCTTGAAGTTTATCTTCTAATGAAGATATTCCTTCGGGAAAATCAATTACAGTCCCTATTTGCACTAACGAATTCGCTTCCGTAATCATCTTTTTAGCCAAAGAAACCATTTCTGGTCTAATCATTATAAGTTTGAAATGCTCTTCAATAGCTTCCTGAATAAATCCCTGAGCTACAAGGATATTTTTCTCTTCACTGATTCCCGCTTGTTCTGCCGTTTTTAAATAGGTGGAATCTAAATATTGCTTGATATTCATGGCGTTTTTGATTTCTTAATTATAATTAATTCGAACTCACAAAAATACATTTTATCTGCACACAAGATTCTTCTATTTGTAGGCATTTTTAAAATAGAATTCGTAAACAACTTCTTGAAAAGATAATTTCTTATTTTACGAAAACCTATAAACAAAAAAATCCCACCGAAGTGGGACTCATTTTATTTTGAAAATTATCTGAGCTTTGCATTTAAACCAAATAAAATAACCACTGCCACCGTTAAAGTTGCTCCAGACAGATTTGCTAAAATATCAAACACCTCTGCATGACGGGTTGTAGTAAATAATTCCTGCGCTATCTCGATTCCTATTCCAAAAAAAACAGAAAACAGAAACGAAACAATCAAGGGCTTAAAACTATTCGGATCCTTTGCACGGCTTTTTAAAAACAAGAAACAAAATAATGTAAGCACAAAATGAAAAAAGGCATGCACCAATTTATCCAAATTTGAAACATTCCCCATTGGAACATTATTCAATTGCACCAAACAGAAAAAAGCAATTGTTCCTGTCCACAACAAAGCAGCCCAAAAATAGAGCTGTTTAAGCACCTATTAATTCTTTGTATGACTCGCTGGAAAGCAATCCATCAACTTCAGCCATATTAGCTATTTTCACCTTGATCATCCATCCAGCTCCATAAGGATCTGCATTTACACTTTCCGGAGTATTCTCTAAAGTGTCATTGAATGCAATGATTTCACCTGCTACAGGAAGAAACAAATCTGAAACTGTTTTTACTGCTTCAACTGTTCCAAAAACTTCATCTTTCTCTAAGGATTGATCTAAAGTTTCTACCTCAACATAAACGATATCTCCTAATTCTTTTTGAGCAAAATCTGTGATTCCTACTGTTGCGATATCGCCTTCAATACTAACCCATTCGTGATCTTTTGTGTACTTTAAATTTGCTGGTATGTTCATCTAAATTGTAATTGATAATTATTAATTGATAATTGAAATTTTCTTTGACAAATGTAACAATCTTCTATCCAAATCTAGTTTAGATTTTGAAAAATTAATTTCCAAAATTATAACGAAGCGTAAATCCAGAACGGATATTCGTCAATGGAAACGAAGTCGAAATTACCGCTCTTGAAAAAGCATGATCATAATAAAAAATGGCAGTTAGGTTTTTGCTGAATGCGTAATCCGCCGTCAATTTTATAGACCATATATTTTGTCCGCCCGCCAATTGATTGTTGTCATAATCTAGATAACGAACAATTGTCTGATTGTTTCGATACGATAAATCTCCTTTCAAATTGATGTCGCTTTTTATAATGCCAGTTGGATTATCCGCCAATCTAGAAGAGAAAATCACATCTTTGAAGCGGTACCCCAATCCTACCACATACTCAATTCCTTTTACTTCAGTCAATAAATTATTATCAAAACTCATTGATAACGCTCTGTCTTTTTTAATTTCAGTCAATACTTTTAAAGAGCTTTTTAATTCAAAATCCATTCTCAACAGCGGACTGAATTGCTCCACCAAGTTGATATTAGACAAAATTGTCTGGTTGAAAAAATTACCGCTGGCATCTACTCCATTTGGCTCATTATCATATTCAAAATTCGATCTGAATGCATTTATAGTGTACGAAGCGCGATAATTATGTTGCAAAGAGAAGCGTTTGAAATTCTTCTTGAACATTTCATAACGCATCAAACCATTGTATTTTACAGCCCAGTTTGGTATTGGAAAACTTCTGAAAATTCCAAGCGAAACATTTGATGCATCACCTCCGGAATAAGCCGCCAAAAAGGCCGGTAACAAAACCGCCTGATTATTTTTTCCATATCCTAATGGAAATCCTTCCGCATCTATATTTACAGGATTATTGATATCAATTCCTCTTTCTGTGGCTAAACGGTTCGCTACCGTTAGTCGATTCATTCTGAAATCATCAAACGCCTCTGACGAAATTTCATTACTGGCAGAAAACGAGGTCTTTATTAAAACGGCCGATATTGAGAAAATACCTGTACTGTATGGCGATCTCGGATTATAAATGCCATCAGTTACATCATATTGTTCCGAAGAATTTTCCGAAAAAGCCCTATCTAATGTCAAATCAATCTTTAAATCTGGGAACAAATCTACATTGGCTGTAGCCTTAAATAATTTATTAGTTACTTGAGCGAAATTTTGGTTAAAGTCCGGATAGTTCGTTAACCAACCATTTTTTGCCGCTTCATATCGCACATCATCCTGACTACCAAAAATAAATCCTAATGAAGGTCTTGAAGATCCAAGAAACCCAACACCCGGCGTATATCCCGGCAAAATTGTACCGCTATTTTGGGTATAATTCATTTGAATGTTTTTTACGCTAGTCAAAACTCCAATTAAACCATCAACAAATGCATTGCTTTTTGGAACTTGATTCGTATTGGTATTCACTATTTTTTCACCCGGTTTTGGTGCTGCCGCTTTAGGTTTTGGAAGTGCTTTGTTCGTGTTTTTTGTCACTCCTAAATATTTGTACAACATTTCCATATTGAATGTAGCATTCAAATTATTGGAGCTTGCATTCTGAATGGTATTTCCTAAATTGTAATCTTGCCCGTCAATTTGAATTTGTGATAATGCATTAGAAGTTCGTTGCCAGCTATAATCGCCGGTATAGGAGTAATTTGCTTTGACAAAACTGAATAATGGAATTTTATTAATTGGAATTTCATAATTCAAAATCAGTTGTTGCATGTGCTGGTTTGGATCCCCAATATCCCAATAACTATCCCAAATAGTAAAACTGTCAATAGGCTCATTATCTTCATTCAAATAATTTTTCACGATATTACTCGAAGAAGCCGTATAATTTAATTTCAACGATTTGGTCAGATTATAATTGAATCCGTATTGATAATTAAAAGCAAAGTTTCTACGGTACAATGGGTCAAGCCCAATTCCTTCTACTTCCACTTGTCTAAATTGCTGACGATTGTACTGTCTGTTAATATTGGTATTAAACGAAATATTAGCAGGTAAATAATTAAAATTGAAATCGCTTAAGAGCTTCCAATAATTACTTTTCTTCAAGAATTTGGTCTTCTTGAAAGGCTCTACAGACTTAGGCTGAAAACTGTACGCATAATCAACAGATGAGTTGGCCTGCTGATCTACGTAGCCCTCTATTTCAAAATCATGGCGTTCCACCTCGTTAAATGACTGAGAAAACGTAAAGTTTTCCGGATCGTAAACACGTTGCTTTTGCTCCGGTTGACGTTCTTTTCTCACTCCGATAAAATTGATGCTTTTACGTTTTGTATAATCAACCGCTCTGCTGGTTATATTATCTTTTTTATTTTGGTCAGCAGTATTATCTAGCAACTGTTTTAATTTGATATCTTGATTGAAAGGATCGTATTCCGGAGTTATCGTTTCTTCTCCAATAGCGTAATTGAAAGGCAAATTGACACCCCATTTTCGAGGCAATAATTTTCCAAGATTTACATTTGTTACAATACTGTATTGTTTGATATCCTCTCGACTTCTTTCATTTGGACCTTGTTCCAAAGCTCCAAAACCGATAGTACTTTTTCTTCCTGAGGCCGATACAGTCGCAAAATCAGCTAAATTTGAATCCACATTTAAAACCGCTGCCATTCCGCCCCGGTTGTCCATATCTGCTAAGCGAAGTTCATTAAACCAAACTTCTCCTTTTATATCGTTACGAAGATCACTATTTTTCACACCTACCATAAGCGTGCGCACTAATCCAAAATTAGGATTCCCTTTTATTCCTAACTTCAACGAACTACTTCCATCGCCATCGGGTTTACTAGGATCTGAATCTGGATAATAAATCCCGTCTGATGGCAGCGTGGTTGGGTCTACACTCATTGCTAAGATCTTCAATTTAGTCAGTAATGCCAAAGACAAATCAATTTCATTCTCCTCAGGCCATACTGCTTCCGCATTCAAAGGAGCACAATCAGCATTGGATGCGGATAAAGGAACTGTCACTTTTAATGGAATCTCAATTTGATAGAAATTTTGTGTAAAGTCATTTCCAAAACGAATAAAACCAACCATTTGATTATCTTGAAGTGCAATTTCGCCCGTTAAAGACTCTGCATGCAAAAACATTTTTAATTTCTTGAATTGACGCATATCAATACTTACATTTTTAAAAACGGCTCTAGAATCCTCCGGTTCTAATCCGTCTCCGGAAACTCTCAATGCCAACGACTGCTCATTTTGATTAATTACCGTGTTATTATTGAATAACTGCTCTCTTTGCACTCCTGGCGGAGTAATATAATTTACAGGACATCTTTCGTTATTTTCCTGTACGTTTACAGCCAAAACATCTAAATTAGTATTGTCATCTAAAACATTCGTATCATTAAAATCAAGCGTATTGGTATATCTTCTCCATTCACCTCGAACTAAATCCAGGGCTCCAAAACGAACCGTAACTTCCTCGTTAAAACCCGTCATAAACATTCTCATAAAACGTATAGATCTGAAATCAGAAATGTTTCCAATCGTGTTTTCAGGTTGAGCAACCGGAATTTTAAATTGCAACCACCTGGCTTCAGTGCTCGATCCATCAGGCAAAGTCACTTGTGTATTTCTGATATCGGTAATATAATTTTGACCGACATTCATTCCCGGTTGCACATCAATACTGTACTCATAGTAGGCATTGATGGTATTCATCGTATTATCTCTGTTTATATCCTCTACATCAGGAACCGTTGACGATCCTCTGTTGGGATCCGTAATATCCACCGCTGAGTTTCCATCGGTACCGTTATAGTTTCTATACCTATCCAAAATTCCTCCAGTTGTGTTCAAATAAAAAGTATAATCATCTGCAGCCGGATCAAGTTCCGATGCGAAATTGGTGTAAACAGTTCCTTCATTTTCGTTTGACAAACCATCCAAACCAACATCCTGAATTCTTCTATTTTCAACATTGGTATCAAAAGCATAAATCAACGATTGCGAAGCAGGAACTTCTCCCCATAATGGTCTTGGATTAACCAATATCTGATCTGGCCCAAGTCCATTTTCATATTGTTTCCTTCCATCTTTCAGAACATCCTCAGAGATCTCTCCTAAATTGAAATAGATTTTTCCTGTGTTTGATTGTGGAGCCTGACCATTTCCTACGTACGGATCCAATACCCAAAACTGAATATACTCCACATTTCCTTGCTCGAAATTTGTGGAATTCAGCGATCGCATAATTCCCCCAAAATTTTCGGCCGGGTTTGAAGCCCCATTCGGATTGTTGTTATACGGTCCTCGGTCAGACGGATAATAACTTAAGTCCAATGTATTTACAACTTGTGATTGTCCTTGCGCGATATCCGTCAAAGGATACAATTCTTCACTGAAAATTCTTCTTGTTTTATTGAAAGACAAGTCTTCATTTGAGATTCCAGCCGGTTTTTGAGCATAAAAAATAGGATCTATGGAATACCAAGCTAATTTGGCTCTTTTGAAACCATAGCTTAAATCATTTGCATTAGCATTGAAATCATACGTACTTGTAGCATTTCGCTCTGGAGTGGATGCCAAACTCCAAGAATATGGCGAACGCATATCAATGGTAGATTGCGAACCCTCAAAATCATCTACATAAATAGTGGATTCTCCCTGAAACTGATCTGCTTTTGGCGTATCCGGTTTCAAAATTGCAATTTCACCTCTTACCGAAAGATTAGAAGGAACATCAGTATCAACATTTGGTAATTTATTCACTAAACGGGTAAAGAAAGGAACTTCGGTAGAGAAGTTAGTATTGAAACCAAATATAGTATTGTTAACGGATTCTTGACCAAAGCTCGATTTTTGTGTAAACGGTCTTTCAGACATTTTCAAGAACGTACCACCAACTACGAAGTTATCAGAAATTTTATGTTCTACATTTAGCCCCATGAACCTTCTGGTTTGCTGACCAAAAACCGAATTGTTTTCTAAGGATACTTCAATTGGTGTATTTGAGGCTTGCAAGGATGGATCCAAAATTTGAACTCGGCCTAACTGATAATTGACACTATAATCAATTCCTTCTACTAAAACTCTTCCCGCTGCAGTAACTACCACTGAACCTTGCGGAACATTGAATGCACCAATTGGAATTCCGTCACTACCGGTTGATTTATACTTTCCTCTTAATAAAAATTTATTTTTATCACTGTCTTGTAAAGCACCAGATTGTGTGTTTCGATACATATTACGGAACACATATTTCTTCTGATTTTCATTATAAGAACTAACGACATTATAATTTTCGGCAGAACCCGTAGTAGACAGTTTAGAAAACAATAATTCTCCAAAAGGCTCTTTGGTAGTAAATATTATTCTTCCGTTTTGAGCATCAATAGTCAAACCAGGCATAAAATCAAAAAAACCATCACCGCCAGTTTGTGGATCGTTATTGTAATTCAATTTATCTAAGTTGAAAACTTTCAACAAAGGCGTTTCAGCAACTTTATTTTCGGGAGTGGGATTTGGCGGAAAGAGGCTTCCCGGAACTTCCGTAATATAATTTAAAGGAGAAGGATCTGTGTAAAGAATGTTAAATCTAAAATCTTCTTGTTTCAATTGATAACCACCTTGAATCTGATAGATATTTTTCATCATCAAGTTCCAAACCGGATTTTTAACATTAGTCAAGTTGCTTTTCAGCATTTTTAATATCAAACTTTGAGAAATAATAGCTTGGTTTGACGGACTGTTTCCTGTAACTACTGTTGCATCTACACCATCGTTACCAAATTCCCCAACTTGGTACACTTTATCACCAATCGTATATTGGTATGCCACTGCCAAAACCTCATCATTAGCCAATCGTTGTTGCAATGAAATATAACCTAATTGTGGATTGAAAGTGTATTCATTTGGATTCAGTTTTCTCGCATTTTCTAGTTTAGAGTAATCCTGACCTTCACTTACCGTTGTATTAAACCCGGAATTCGAAGTTACTATTTCCCGAATATTAGTGTTAAGCAATCCTGTTCCCGTAAGTATTTGAGCAGGATCATAATCGTTATTAGTATTATCAGTAGGTGAATCTATAGGATTGTTGAAAATTCCTGTTGAAGGATCTAAAACAACTACTTCATTATCAGCAATACCAGATAATTGACCTTCCCCTAAATCCTGAAGCGCAATAATATTTCTCAGGTTATTATTGGTTGTAGTTACTCGGTTTTGCTTGTTGGTTACCCAAATTTCGATTCTTGAAACTTGGACTCTACTATCAATAAACGGATAATTTGCAAGTGATTTATCGTAACGATTTCTGAAATATTGGGATAAAAAAAAGTGTCGATCACTATCATAATCCAAAGCAAACATTTCGAAATCCTCGATTGTTCCTCCTCCTTGCGCGATTAAACTTTTTGTCTGTGATTTTTGCTCCGAGAAAACACCTGTAATTGTTGTTTTTCCAAATTGCAGTTGAGTTTTTACACCAAATAAACTTTGCGCACCTCGAATCAAAGAACTGTTTAACGGCATGCTGACGTTCCCCACTTCTATTCTTTGAATGATATCATCCTCAGTAGGGGCATAATCTAATTTGATTAAATTTTGAAAAGCAAACGTAGACTGGGTATCATAATTGGCATTTACATTGAGTCGCGTTCCCACTTTCCCCATCAAACTCATACTAATTCTCTGATCAAAATCGAAAGAAAGATTGGATCTGTTTCTTTGCGAAAAAGCTGGATTATCTTGTTTCGTGTACCGCATTCCCAAATCCATTTCTATAGAACCGGTAGGCTTCACATCAATTGTATTACTGCCAAAAATAGATTCAAACAGCCCTGACTTTATGTAATATCTAGGTAACAAATCTCTTTTCGCAAGTTCGCTCCCTTCTTTTTTACCGTCAATTGCGTCTACTTTTTTCTTGAAATAATCACGCATGGATTCTTTCAAAACAAGGTTTTCATACTCTTTTGGTGTTAAGATAATAGGATAATTGATAGAAAATCCATCGACTGAATTAGTATAAACATACCGATCCGTAACGGGATCATACGTGTATGCAGAAAGAATACTCTGAGGGTTTTTTAGTTGAAGCTTTCCAATAGAAAATCCAGTTTTAACGGTATCCTGAGCCGGCTGTTCTACTTGGGCCTGCGACACAAAACCACAAAATAAAACAAGCAAAAAAATACAAAGTTTATGCATACAACTCGTGTTTCTTGAATACCTTTTAAAGGTTTTTTAAAGCTTTTTTGATAATTGATTCCACAGAAGCATCAGGATCTTCTTTGACAATCTTTTCTATAATTTTTTCAGAATTTTTTCGTACAAATCCCAAAACTTCCAAAGCTGATAACGCTTCATCTCGATTTGTATTGCTTTGTGACATGGAAACTTCGTCTAAATCATACAGTTTTAATACTTTTTCTTTTAAATCCAATATTACTCTTTGAGCCGTTTTGCTCCCTATTCCTTTTATGGATTGAATGGTAACTACATCCGCAGATGCAATCGCATTGGTAATTTGTCTTGGATCTAATGAGGAAAGCATCGTCCGAGCTATACTGGCTCCTATCCCCGAAACGGACAATAAGAGTCTGAAAATCTCTCTTTCTGATTTTTCCATAAAACCAAAAAGTGTATGCGCATCTTCTTTTATTTGAAGATGCGTATATACTTTTATAAAATCTGTATTTGGCAGTAATGAATACGTATGTAAGGAAATATTAACATGGTAGCCAACGCCACCACAATCAATAATTATTTGTGTGGGCGATTTTTCTACTAGTTTACCTTGTAAATGTGCTATCATGAAGTACTATATATTTCCAAATATAACAAAATTAGCATAGTGTCAAATCAAATTTATAATTTTAACTATGCTTCTTGTCTACATACTATTAAACTTGTTTTACTTTTTTCATTTCTTTTTCTTGAGCATCAATCACAGCAATAGCAGCCATGTTGACCATTTCCTCAACGCTGGCTCCTAATTGAAAGATGTGAACTGGTTTTCCCATGCCCAACATAATTGGTCCTATAGAATCTACCTTGTTTAGTTCTTTCAAAAGTTTATAGGTAATATTCGCTGATTCCAGATTTGGAAAAATCAACGTGTTTACTTTTTTACCGGCTAGTTTAGAAAAAGGGAACTTAGCTTTCAACATTTCTGGATTCAAGGCGAAATCCGCTTGGATTTCTCCATCAATAATCATATCAGGATGATTTTTATGCAAATAAGAAACTGCTTCTCTTACTTTGTTTGCGCTTTCGCTTGTTGATGATCCAAAGTTAGAAAATGAAATCATTGCTATAACTGGCTCTACTCCAAACATTTTAGCCGTTTTAGCTGTCATGATCGCGATTTTAGCTAAATCATCAGCCGATGGATTGATATTTATAGCAGTATCTGACAAGAACATTGGCCCACGAGCCGTCATCATCATATTTGTAGTAGCTACAATAGAAGCTCCAGGCGCTTTTTCTATCAATTGCAACATTGGTTTAACCACTGAAGGATAACTTCTGGAGTGTCCTGTCACCAAGGCATCCGCTTCTCCTTCATTGACCATCATTGCTGCAAAATAGTTTCTTTCACGCATTAATTTCTGTGCATCTAGAAATGAAATTCCGCGTCTTTGTCTTGCTGACCAATAGGTATTGGCAAACTTATTTCTTCTGACTGCCTCTTCATCAATTTTAGGATCTATAATTTGAACATCAGCATCAAAGCCAATTTCTTCTTTTAATTCTAAAATAATTTCTTTGTTACCCAATAAAATTGGAAAACCGATACCTTCTTCCCATACAATTTGAGCTGCTTTAAGAACATCTAAATGGTCTGCTTCAGCAAAAACAATTCTTTTTGGATCCATTTTGGCTCTATTTGTAATCAAACGAACCATTTTATTATCATTCCCTAAGCGATCTAATAATTCTTCTTCGTACTTTTTCCAATCAGTAATAGGATTCAATGCCACACCAGAGTCCATTGCAGCTTTTGCAACAGCAGGCGCAACAATCGTTATTAATCTTGGATCAAAAGGTTTCGGGATAATATATTCTCTACCAAAGTTTAATTTAGTTGCTCCATAAGCCACATTTACTTGCTCTGGAACTGATTCTTTAGTCAATAACGCCAATGCCTTAACGGCTGCCATTTTCATAGCTTCGTTAATTTTAGTAGCGCGGACATCAAGTGCTCCTCTAAAAATATATGGAAATCCAAGAACGTTGTTTACCTGATTAGGAAAATCAGAACGTCCTGTTGCCATGATAACATCTTTACGTGTGGCTATGGCTAAATTGTAATCTATTTCCGGATCAGGATTTGCCATCGCAAAAACGATAGGATTATCAGCCATTCCAAGCAGCATTTGCGGAGACATAATTCCTCCGGTGGACAATCCTAAAAAGATATCTGCACCAACTAAGGCTTCTTCTAAATTCATAGAAGGTATATCTTTTGCATACTTTAACTGTAATTCTGATAATTTCGGATTGTCTTTTGTCAATAATCCTTTACTATTAAACATGAAAATATTTTCTATTTTCACTCCTAATAAAACATATAAATCGGCACAAGCCAAAGCAGCAGAACCTGCTCCCGAAACGACCATTTTTACATCTTCTGCTTTTTTATCCGCCAATTCTAAAGCATTCAATAATGCCGCAGATGATATGATGGCTGTACCGTGTTGATCATCGTGCATTACAGGAATATTCAACTCTTCTACTAATCTTCTTTCTATTTCAAAAGATTCTGGTGCTTTAATATCTTCCAGGTTAATTCCACCAAAAGTTGGTGCTATATTTTTAACCGTCTGGATGAATTCTTCAATATCTTTGGTTCCAATTTCGATGTCAAACACATCAATATCAGCAAAAATCTTGAACAACAATCCTTTCCCTTCCATTACTGGTTTTGATGCTTCCGGACCAATATCACCCAATCCTAAAACGGCAGTTCCATTTGTGATCACGGCAACTAAATTTCCTTTAGCGGTATATTTATAAACGTTGTTTATGTCTTTCGCTATTTCTAAACACGGCTCAGCTACACCGGGAGAATACGCCAAAGATAAATCTCTTTGTGTTGCATATTTTTTAGTGGGAACTACTTGAATTTTACCAGGAGTTGGCTTTGCGTGGTATAATAATGCTTCTCTTCTTTTGCTATTTTTGTCCATTGTTTTTAGATTTTATTCTAGTTCACAAAGATAGGGGTCTAGATTTAAAAAAAGAGGACTTTTCCCCCATTCTTTTGGACTAAAACAAGCCTGTTGGGATTCCCAAAAAAAAAGCCGCAATAACTGCAGCTTTTCTCTAAGTATTATTATTTTGATTCTTTTTATTGAGTAATATAAGAGTTTAAATGTTGAATAGTATCTTTTTGTATCTCGATTATGGCTTTTACCACGTCACTTATTGAGATAATTCCAATTACAATTTCATTCTCTAAAACAGGCAAATGACGAACTCTTTTGGTACTCATCAATTCCATACAATACTCTAAATTATCCGATGGACTTACCGTAACCACATCTGTTTCCATGATTTCATGAACAAAGGCTTTCTTTGAAGATTTGGCTTTCAAAACAATTTTCCGAGCATAATCTCTTTCAGACAAAATTCCTTTCAAAACAGTATCTTCAATAATAAGAATTGCTCCGATGTTTTTTTCGCTCATCACTGTCAGTGCTTCGTATACAGTATCTGTAGAAAGTATGGAATAAACATCCTTTCCCTTAGTGCTTAAAATTTGATTAACCGTCATAATTGATTCATTTAGTGAATTATAAAGTTAAAAAAAATATACATTCAAACAACAAAAAACATTTTTTTAACCTCTAAAATAAATCATCGGGAGAAACTAACGCTCCTAATTTCTGTTTCAATTCGTCGTTCAAAATTTGTAATCCATACTGATAAGACGCATTCACCCAGCCAAAACCTTCCTTGACGATGTAATCAAATTCAGTTCCCACATTCCCATATTCGGCAAAAACTTTATGGGAACTAATTTCTAAATCAAATTTTTCAGGAATTGTTCCATTATAGTCCACTGCATTTCTTGTAATTAACCACAACCAACGGTATACCATTTCTTGTGCTTTTTCTAAATAATTGTAGTTGATTAATCCTTCCCAAAGCAACATTTGGTGTGGTGCCCAACCAAATGGATAATCCCATTGTCGTTGCGGCGCTTCTTCTGGAGCATTTGCGATACTCGCCTTTGTACTTCCTGTAATGCCTCCTGTTTTTACAAATTGTGGCAAGGCTACATCAACTAATTTTTTGGCCTGATGTTCATCACACAGCCCAGCCCATAAAGTAAAAAATGTAGTTGCAGCTTCAAACGGAAACTGCTTATGGTTCACAAAATCATAATCGAAATACATACTTGCATCTTCGTTCCAGCACAGTTCATTCATTTTATCTTTACGAAAAAGTGCCTTTTGTCCCCATTCCTCCGAAGTATAAATGATATCGCCAACTTGAAAAGCGTTCTTGAAATAAGATTTAATTAGATAGGCTACGTCTTTTTCATACTTATAAAGAAAACTGTTAACATCAACTGAATTTAAATTGGCACATGTATTAATGAGTCGGTTTGTGGTGTCGTGTCCGCTTTCTCTCATGCTTCTGTCATGTACAAAATACTCATCCAGTTCCGCATCGACAAGAGTTCGCTGTAAATATTGCTTCTCGAATTCTCGAATAGGTAAATTATATTTTTTAGCATACGGTTCTAAAACATCATCAAAATGTCCGGGCTCCACTTCAAATGGCATTCCAATTCCATCCGCTTTGTATCGGTTTAAACCCGTTAGAGTCAATCGGTTTCCTTGAACCATCCAAACCGTGTTGTATTCCAAAATGACCGTTTCCAAATGGCTTCTTAACCACTCTAAACTTGGCATTTCCTTTTTTGCAATTTCGATTAGCAAAGAGGAATATAATGGTGGTTGCGTTCGTGTCAAATAATAACTTCTGTTTGCATTCAGAATTTTTCCGTAATGAATAATTTGGTATTTAAAATTTTCAGCAATTGCGATTGCTTTGCTTATTTGACCGTCAATCAGCAACCCAATGCCAATAAAATAACTGTCCCAACCATACATTTCGTTAAATCTTCCACCGGGAACCACAAAAGGAACACCTTGCAGACTATATATTTTTTGTTGCAAAGCCAAAGCCAGAATTCCCGGTTTCTCGTTTAAAGTTTCTACATATGCCACCGAATAGTTTTCAGGCAGAATTTCAACTTTAAAATTTGGCAATTCTTGTTCTAATGCCTGAAAATAAGCAACTCCTTGTTTATCTTTGGCAGCAACATAAAGCGTAGCCACATCACTGGAGGTTTTTTCATCTTCAACAATTCGTGTCAATCCTTTTTTATCTATGGTACGTGTAAGTTCCTCCCAATAATCATCTTTGATTTTTCTTGAAATTCGGTGTACAGGATTCTCTTGAATGCGACTCAAATCGACTTCTCCTAATACTGATTTTGAGCCCTTAAGCTGCGCTAATTCCTGTAATAAATTGGATAAATAATACGTCCCGGCAATAATTTCCTTTTGTTTGGTAGTATCGTCTACCAAAACAAATTTTTTAGGTCCCTTATCGTCTTTTGTGATTTTTTTGTCCTGATCAGTATCCTCTTGAAGCAATAGTTCCTGGAATACTTTGTCTATGTTGAGTAGGAATTTCATTGTTTAGCGGTAAGTTTTTTTAAAATAAAGAAAGAAATAAGCAGTAATGACATAGGAATTAAAGTATAGTAAAATGCATTTTCTGGGCCTTCGTTCTTAAACAAATAGCCAATAAGTCTAGAGCCCAAGGTACCGCCAAGAGCAGAGAAAACCACAATTAAACCGGTCATGGAACTGTGCATTTTTTTTGGCAAAGCACTTAAAACCACAGAATTTAAAAGGGGATAAATTGGTGCAATAAAAAGTCCTACTAACGGAAATGCAAATCCTATCAAAGGAATATCGCCAATCGAATTAATTTCTTTGACCTCCAAACCAACTGTTTTAGGAAGCACAAAAACCACAATAAGCATGGCTGCGATAATACAGAAACTAAGCACCCAAAACCAATTGACTCTTTTAGTAATTACACCCGCCAAAAGTCGGCCTACAGCTAATGAGATTGCCAAAATACTAGCCATCATTATGCTAATATTCTCCGGAAGATGTAACACTTTACTATTGAAAGTTGGCAACCAAGACATGATTCCCTGCTCAATCATAACAAATAAGAACGCGCTGATTACAAAAACTATGGTTAACAATTTCGCGAATAATTTGAACATTTCTTTGAAGTCATCGGCTAAATCAACGCCCGGAATATCCGTTTGATTTTCGAATTTGGTAAAAAATAGAAAACCAAAAGACAGTAACGAAATCCCAGCCAATAGCCAATAAACATTGAGCCAAGCATCTGGATTCGCATCCGAATTAAAGGCCGGGAACAAGAAATACGCTAATGCAATTCCTATCATAAATACGCCTTCAATGCTACTCATCAAACTATTGTGTTCCTGCTGATTAGCCGTTACTGTTCCAATAAGCGAATACACTGATACTTTTATCAATGCAAAAGAAACACCAACGGTAGCAAAAAGTAGTTTTGCAGTTCCAAAAGAATTCCCAAAATACATACTAATACAAGCAACAGAAACTAGGCCTAAACCAATAAGCATGGCTTTCTTGTATCCTATTCTGGGTAAAAATGAAGCGATTAAAAAAGAAACTATAGCGATGGGTAAATCCTTGAAAGCCTCTAGAACGCTGGCTTGCAATTCATCTACACCATAATTTTTTTGTGCTTTTAAAATCACAATCCCTACGCTGTTCAGCAGAATTGCAAATACAAAGTAATTGAGGTACATGGCTAATTTTAACCGTACTTTTTTTCATTTTTTACTTATTTGAATAATTATTAGATTTCAGCGCTTTCAGGTAATTATCCATATTACTATAACTTTTTACATGTTGTTTTGGCTACAGAAGAATCAATAGCTCTTAGTGGTTGTTATTTCATTCTCAGTATGTTTAATTGTAAAACCTTTGCTATTAAGGTTTGCTATTAGGTGCGCAATGCTTGTTCCATTAGTCCATTTGATATCTAAGATGTCATCTGCTAAATCATTTATTTCTACTGCACCAGAAAATGCATCCGAAGTATTTCTTAAGCGAATGATTTCGAGCTGTTTCTTGACAATTTCTGTTTTCAGCCCTTCTTCAATATCACTAATTGACAATGCAGTGCGATTAATTTCTTTATGTCCTGCACTTCCGCCATTATCCGCTGCTTCGTAATTATTTTTTCCTGCAAAAATATCTAAATACCAAACCTGCGGTATTCCCGGCATAAAAATTTGGATGACCCTCGCAAGCAGTAACTTTTGTTCATTTTCACCCAATGCACTAAAAAAAGTGGCATTTATTTGATAATAAGAAATTTTGTTTCCGGATGGATCGTACAGATTTTTAACACGACCGCCTCGTTTCATGATGGTATTCATGATATTTTCAATCTCAGCATCTTCTAAAAGTCCTTTATTGTAAACACCATTTACTTCCTTGCCTTTCAAATCTAAAACAGGTATTCCATCATGGCAACCAAGCATGTTTACTGTTTTGTATCCTTTGGCTATAATTTCCTTAGCCCATCGAATTAAAGCGCTACTAGTTTGACTTTCGATAGTGTGAATGGTTAAGCCTGGCAAGAAAAAATCATAGATATAATATCCTTCGTTAGCTACCTCATCATGCAAATGAAGGCCATATTCTGCGTGAATTTCTGGCAAAAGCATCAAATTATTTTTCTGTGCTATTTTCTTGATTCGCTCTAAATATTCCCAAGTCCCCGGTTTATTAAAAAAATTAGATTCTCCCACTTGTTTATGCAAATAGGCAAAAGCATCTAATCTAAGAATCGTACAACCATATCCACTTAATTTTTTTAGAGTCTCCTCGTAAAATTCCCATACTAATGGGGAAGCAGCATTGACGTCCATTTGTCCTAAATAAGATCTCTTTTGTTCTACAATTTGTAAAATTTCTGATTTGAAAGGAATGCAATATTCAAAATTCAGTGTTGAAAAATCTTGATTGTTAATTATTGCTGCGTTCACGAGAGTGACAACAGATCGCCTTTGCGCTTCAGTCAACCCTGCGATAGACTGCAAATCAGTTTCCGCAATTGGATTGTAGGTTATTTGCTGATAAAAGGTGTTCCAATAGGGTTGTTCAGTCCCATCCGGAAAACGTACTTTTAAGATGGGTAAACCTGACTTTCTCATGAATAATTTGTTGAGAAATTCTGGTTTTGGTATTATAATTCCATCTTCATTTTTCGTCCCATTTCCTTCCCAGAATTCATTCCAATTGATAAAAAAATCTTTGAATTTAGATTTATTCCCATGTTGCAGCATGTCTTTAAACTGAGGAGAAGCAACAGAGAGATGATTTAATACAATATCAAATTTCAGTTTTATTTGGAGTTCATTCAAGTCCTTTAAATCTTTTTCATCTACTAACTCCTTGTTTATATCATAATCAATAATAGAAAAACCTCTATCTAAATCACTGTTAAAAAAGGTAGGTAAAACGTATATTAGAGAAAACACATCTTTAAATTCTTCCATTTTAAGCATGGCTATTGTATCCCTAAATTTTTCTCCGATGCTATCTGGATACGCATTAAGCATTACACCATTGATGATATTTTTATTATATTGTATCATTGTACTTTAAAGAAGTTTAGAAAGGATATTGATATTGTCTGGAAGTCGACCTACATTTTGAAGTTTTAATGCGGCTAACTTTAAAGCGATATCCAAACATTCATTAATTGATTTTTCTTTTATGTAAGCAAATAAAAAACCCGACCAAAAAGCATCACCCGCTCCTGTGGAATCCATTACTTTTTCAATTTCTATAGCTGGCATTTGTATTATTTCTTTCCCTTTTTGTGATAATTTCACTCCTTTACTACCTAAAGTTAAGCAAACCATGTCCACTCCTTGTTGGTGAAAAAATTCGAATATCTCTTCATGCGGAAGTTCTTTCTCAAATAATCGCAACATATCATCTTCACTAATTTTTATTAATGGATTGAACTGGCAGTATGTTTTGATTACTTTGAATGCCTTTTTTTGACTTTTCCACAACTTTCTTGCATAATTAAGATCAATACTAAGCTTACATCCTAAATCGTGCGCCTCTTGAGCCTTCTTTAAGATTGTTTTTTGCGCTGGATTCTTACTTAATGCGAAACAAGTGGTATGGAATATCTTTGTATTAGAGAGGATTTCTCTCGAAATTTGCTCTTCATAAATACAACAATCCGCTGAACGATAGGGTATAAAATCAGGCGTACCCTCAGACCTTGAAACAAAAATTACACTAGTAGATTTATCGTCTAGAACGTTAAGGTGTTCAGTATTCACTCCAACACTTGTTAAGCGTTCCTTCACGTAGGAACCAAAACCATCGTTCCCCACTGTTGCAACCATTATAGTATTCAAACCTAATCGAGTGGAGTTCATTGCTACATTGGTAGGCGAGCCTCCTAAGTACCTATGATAATCCCTAGTTTCATTAATCAGCACACCCTCTTGATGACCAATAAAATCCACAAGAACTTCACCCACACAAAGGATGTCTATAGTTTCCATCTTATTATTTATTGTATTATTCACTTACGTTTGTTTTTTTAATTTTGATTAGTAAAGTACAAATAGCAGCAAGCACTAATAAAACTCCAGCAAAAGTAATTGCTTGACGAGGGTCGTTATCTAAGAAATTCTTTAAAATGTAACCAAAAGATAGGTTTTGGATAATCATAGGAATAACAATCATCATATTGATAATCCCCATATAAACCCCATAACGCTCTTTTGGAACAACAGCAACAACCATCAAATAGGGAATACCCATCATACTAGCCCATGCAATTCCGTAACCAATAATCACCGCAAAAAATAAATATTGATTATCTACTGCTGGAAACCACAAAAAAGAAATAGCTCCGAACAACAAACACACAAAATGAATCATTTTAGCACCGTGTTTTTTTGCCAATTTAGCCAAATAAAAGGCAATGGAAAAGGTAACTATAAATCCAAACGCACCTATTAATCCGTTCCATTCTACTGCTTTTTCATAACCCATCACATTCTTTGGAGTTACATTCCACACGGATAAGGCAATACTTTTTGAATTATTTTGCCAATAGCACATCATAGCATACCACTGAAAAAGATATACTAAAAACAGTTGCCACATTACTGTAGGCATTTCTAAAACAGCCTGGTAAATATCAATAAAGGGCGAAAAAATCTTTAAGGGTTCTGCTTTTAGAATAGCTAATTCTTCCGCAGTAGGTGGGATTTCTTTTGTTTTACTCATACTCCACCATATAGAAGTTACAGAAAGAACTGCTCCTAAAAAGAAGGAAGCGTAAATCCATGTTGGCAACGATCCTGTATACCCAACAAAAATAATTGGAAATAGAAATAGCGAAATATAAGCGAGAAACTGCCCGAAGCCGGTAAAGAAACTCTGCGCCTGAAAACCTGTTGGTTGTTGTTCTTCATCAAGTGTATCTGCAATAAAAGCACGATAAGGTTCCATTGCAGTATTATTTCCTATGTCTAAAATCCAAAGCAAACCAGCGGCCAGTCCATAAGGAACTACTAAATGGAAATAAAAATAAAGCTATACTACAAATTATTGCTCCGATAAAAAAGTACGGCTTGCGCCTTCCCCATCGTGGATGCCAAGTTTTGTCACTCATCGCTCCAATAATGGGCTGAATCAATAATCCTGTTAATGGTCCTGCTAGATTCAGTATTGGAATTTGATCTGGACTTGCATGTAAAAAATCATAAATAGGATTTACCGCACTTTGTTGCAAGCCAAAACTATATTGTATCCCAAAAAAACCAACATTCATATTGATAATCTGCCAAAAGCTTAATTTTACTTTTAAATTCATTCTAGACGGTTAATTTGTTAATTTCTTCTAAAATTAATTTTAATATTGCCAATTAAAAACAGAATTAAAACAAAAACGTTTTCGGAACACCCGAAAACGTTTTCGATAGTTTAAAATCACCTAAAAAAATTAATTTATTTTGAAGTAAAAGGAATAATTATTTTAGTTTCCCATTCTAATTCATTTCCTCCATTAAAAGGATTTGCCAGAAAATGTTCCAATGGTTTATTTTCTAACTTATAGCCATGTTTCTTCGCATAGTCCAGCAGTGCAAACCATGCTCTGTCAGAAGTCCTATAATTTCCAAAATATGTTGCCTGAAGCCCTTTTAGCGGAGCTATCGTTTTAAACTTGACATTACTGTCCAGAACATATTTTGTGTTTTTTGGAATGGGAAAACAATAATTAAAACTTACAATTTCTTTATCCTCATCCCAATCGGTAATTTCTAAATAGGGACGATGTCCGATTATTTTTATTTTATTTCTATCTAAGTAACCTACAATTACAGGATCATATTCAAGCATAGTTTGCGCTTTTTCTTGCAAAACACTTTTTAAAGAAATGTATGCTACATATATTTCTTTAGAGGAACCTTCACCATCAATTCTAATTTTAAAACCATCAATATGATCTTCAAGCCCCAATTTAAAGGATTTTATTTTATCTATTTGCTCTGTTCTAAACTTGGTTGAAACAAAAGGAGCTGTTAACCTATTATACAAGGAATGATTTAAATCTTTTATTCCAACGGTAACATTGGTCATTGAATCGTTAATTGTTTTCATATCCCATGAGTATTCAAGTTCTTCATTTCCCTTTTTCATCAATTGTTTGATAAAATCGAAATTCCTTTTTTCTAAAACAGTGTATGTCTCATTTTGTTTTTTAGACCTGATTGCCGTCCACTCTAAAATACCTTGGGATATAGTTCCTGTTGCAGCATTAACTTTGAAAGTAATGGTATAATCCGATTGCTTAATTAAAAAATACCATCCTAAAAAAGAAAGTAACACGACAACTAATAACCACTTTAACTTATTATTCATTTTATGAATTTGATTTATTTAGATTTAAAAAACTTAATCTTGCTATTAATATATGCTCCTAGGTTTGTCCCTTGAACTACCCCATTTTCGATTGCGGCTCTATAATGAATCCCTCCGTACAATCTACTAATTGAAGCCTCTGCTGCGGCTTGTTTGAATGATTTAAAACTTCTTTTTGGTAAACCAAAAGGAATTTCAGAATCATCAACATAACTAAAATTATCTCCAAAAATTGAGGTTAAAATTACAGATGAACAAGAAGAAACAACTGAATGTCCACTAGTATATTCTGGAAAAGGAGGTGTTTGCAGTTGTGGTCTCCAATTTTCATCAATATATAAATTAATATATGTTTCTGGCCGAATAACATTAGTACTAAATTTTCCATCCCAGCAACTTATAAAACTTTCAAAAATTCCAATTGATGTTATAGTATTAGTAAAAATAGCGGTTTCAAAATCAGAATTAGATTTTTTTAATGCAATTTTGGCAATATTAATCCAGTGGGCATCTGGAGTATTTTTCTTTTTCGCAAACATCATATGCCCTTGTGTTACTGTTGCATACGGATTGCAATCCCAAAAATTCGCAATCGCCGATTCTTCAGGAATTAGTTCGATTTTGGCTTTTTCAACCTCAATTAATTTTTCAGAAATCATATTTCCTGTATCGTACGTTTCTTTTGCCTCTTTATAAAAAGAAGAATTTTTATCTGTAGAAAATGGATAAGGCGCAACCGGTTTAAATTGAGAAGCTGAGTCCATAACCAAAGTTCTTATCTCACCCCAGTGTGGTTCAATTGCATCCATATAAGCAGGAGGTGTTGGTTGCCACCTTCCGGGCTGATCCGTGTAAACAGAAAACTTAGGAAAAGTTCGTGTTTGCTTGTAATTATCTTTGCTCATCCAAACTTTAATTCTATCCACTACTTTCAAAGCATATTCCTTTGAAACATCAAATTCTTTTTGATTTTCATCACTCCATTTTTGATATAAACTATCTCTATATTTCTCTAAAGCTTGCTCCGAAAAAATCAATTGCTTACTTACTTCCATATGTGCAATAAGTGCCGCTAACTTTTGATTAACCCCACTTTTTGCATCCAAAGTCGGAATAGAATCTAACCCATTTAACTGTCCTTGTAAACTTTCATACTTAGTACTATTTTGAGCTATAATCTCATAGGCTGCAATATTAGGATAAACGTAAATTCTACTGGCAACTGGAGGCGAAAAGATGTCATGCACCATTATCCCTGTTATCGTATCAACTGCTGAGCAATAATCATTAGTGGTTACTACAATGGCTTTCTCTTTTTTACAGGACGTAAAAAAAAGAATTGTAATTCCTAAAAGAAAAATTTTAATTTTCATTTTTTGATTGATTTAATTTTTATTCATTGGAAGTTCATAGACCTCCGCTTTTTTATTATTTACAGTTACCAATAAATATTTTTTACTATTAAGTGTAATAATATCTAAATGGCGTACCGCTTTTTGCGTCAAATCAATACCTATTTGACTTCCTAAATAAATCGTTTTTTGATCTTTAATTAACGCTCCCGAAAAGCCATCAAATCGGCTATGAAATGGAGTTACTCCAAAATAATTTCCTGCAGCAAAAACCTCATCCTGTCCATCGCCATCAAAATCTGCTTTTGCAAAACTCGTAATTGGGCTTACCTGCATTTTATTAGAAAAGGGAACAAAAGTAAATTTACCCTTGTCATTTCTTAAATATCCAGATTTTAAATTATGAACTTCATATAATTCCGCCTTTTCTAACATTTTAGAATCAAAAACTTCCTCAAGTGTTTTACCGGCAAAAGATTTATAGCTGGTAAACTTCTTTTTTACCATACCGCTGAATTCCTCTGCTAGTTCATCTAACCCCATAGTAGTGTAGTATTTTCCATCCTTTTCGACAGCAACAATTGTTTCAAATGTATCGTTAGTGTCAAAATCATCATAATACATTTTCATAGGAAAATTTTGTGAGGCTCTGAATTTTGAATTCATTCCCCAGTTTCCAACTAAATAGTCTTCGTCGCCATCCTTATCAATATCAAAAGAGATTATTGACTGCCATAATCCATTACTTTTTTCCGGAAAAACAGTTCTAGTTATATCTGTGAATTTGCCATTTTTGTTCGCAAAAAAAGTAGGTTTCATCCATTCTCCAATAACAATTAAATCTGGAATTCCGTCATTATTAAAGTCAGTAACCACTGCATCTGTAACCATTCCAATTGCTTCAAAAGTTTTATTTTGAACTATCGAAAACACTCCTCCGTTATTATTCAATAAGTAACAATCCGGCATTCGGCCAAAACTGTTATATTCTGAATTATGTCCGATAAATAAATCCAAATCACCATCATTATCATAATCAATGGCTTTAATAACCGATGCATTCATTGATTTTGTAACCGGAAAAATGCTTTTGATTAAATTATTCCCCAGATACAACCTATGAACCAGATCCGCTGCATATTGTCCGCTTCCTGAGGCAACTACCAAATCATTTTGTTTATCCCCATTGAAATCTCCGATCACAGCCGCAGCGTCCTCATAGATGGAATCTAAAGAAATAGCTGGCAATTGTTTTTTAACAAATCCTTTTCCATTTTGAAGATATATAGCAGCTAATTTTCCTTGAGCTCCCCCAAAGAATATATCCTCTTTACCATCATTATTAAGATCGCCAACAACAGCAGCCGGTCCCCTATCAGAACGTTGATATGGTATCAATTTTTGAGCTGTAAAATCGATAAAGTCATTTTCTTGATGTATAAAATCGATCCCTAAATTAGTTTCTGATTTTTTAAAAATGGGCATTACAATCGGATGTAATTTGGCATAATCGAATACCTTACGACCCTGTTTAGCTTGGATTGTAATGGTCTGATTTGTCTTAATGTTTTTTATCGTTTGAAACGTTTTATCAGGCCAAATTACCTGAATAGAATCTACTTGCTTTATTGTTCCATAACCAAAATGAATTGTTGGTTCTGAGCTCGATTGAAAACCACGAGTTGTCTGAACTTCTTTAAATTGTTTTTTTCCATTTACATACGAAATCACTTTACTCCCTACCCCAAAGATGTTTTTCGCACCAAAACGTAATTTTAATTTTAAATAATTGGCTTTATTATCCGTCTTATTTATATAAATAGAAGCTATATTATTCAAATTATTAGTCACAATGTCTAAATCCCCATCATTATCTAAATCCGCATAAGCGCCACCATTTGAAATAATAGAATCATTTTCTATCCATTCATTTGATTTATTTTTAAATTTCAAATCTTTGCCTCCTTCAAACATATAGTTTGTCACATTGCCTTTAGGCATTTTATTCAACGCTTGTCTGTCTAATAACTTTGTTGTGTTGAGTTTCGTTTTTACATTCTCATTCGAAAAATACTTAATGTAATCCAAATCATTTGGTCTTTTGGGAATTCCATTACAAATAAAAATATCTTGCTCCCCATCTTGATTATAATCCGCAAATAATGAGCTCCAGCTCCAGTCAGATGCAGCTATACCGCTCAACAAAGCGGTTTCAGTAAAGTGTTGCCCTGCTTGATTAATTTGCAGCATATTTCTTGTATATTGATAGTGATATCCTAATTTTTCTGTTCTAACTTTCAGCATTTGGGCATTGTCATCTCCGGCTGAAGATTTCAAAGCTTTTTCATCCTCAGGTAACATGTCTAAAGTAATTATGTCCGGAAAACCATCATGATTAATGTCGGCAACATCAACTCCCATCGAAAATCTACCGGTGTGCCCAAAATATTCTTTTAAGCTTTCCGTAAAAGTTCCATCACCGTTATTGAGATAGTAATAATCATCTTCATGAAAATCATTACCTACATAAATGTCAGGATACCCATCTAAGTTAAAATCAGAAACTGCTAATCCTAAACCATAACCATTGGCTCCTCCAAAAATCCCTGCCTGCTCGCTAACATCTATAAATTTTCCATTATCATTTCGGAATAACTTATCGCCACTTTCATAGTTTCTATTGTTTCTGATACCTGCCTTGCCATAAGATGCTTCCGAATGTATCGCATGATTCAACAGATACATGTCTAAATCTCCGTCAAGATCATAGTCAAAAAAAGCTGCCGAAGAACTGTAATTATCTAGATCCAATCCGTATTCAGCAGCACTTTCAGTAAACGTATTATCTTTATTGTTAATAAATAGTTCATTATGGCCTTCGAAACCATTAATTCCAACTACGGCACATACATAAATATCTAAATATCCATCTCCATTTATGTCAGCCATTACGGTACCTGTATTCCAATCACTTTGTCCTTCTATACCGGATGAAGGGGAAATATCTTCAAATTTATTGTTGCCTTTATTCAAGTACAATTTGTTTTTTCCCTGATTGGAAGTAAAATAAATATCCACTAAACCATCATTATTGATGTCTCCAAGCGATACACCTCCACCATTATAATAATATAGATAATCTAAAATAGAGATGTTTTTGGATTCAATTAATTGATTATTAAATGTAACATTACTTTCAGCCGAAGATAATTTTTCAAATAACTGTCCATCTTTTTTGGAGCAACCTACAAATAATAATGATGCAAGTCCTATCTTAATTATATTATTCATTGATTCTAAATAGTTTAGGTGCATTATCATTAATAACCGCTAATATTGAAACCGTATTATTTTTATCTTTTATTACTTTAAGTTGTTTTACTTCGCCTTTTACGAAAAAACCAGATTTATTATAAGGAGTCCATGAAAAAGTACCTTTTTTATTCCCCAAAAGAACACTGCCAAAATTGGCATCTAATCTGGAAAACTGAGGTTTAAATTCATATTGATTTCCTCCTAAAATCAGATCAAGTATTCCATCATTATTTACATCCATTGTGCAAATAGTGTTTACGCAAGAGAACTGTACTTCTTTTGGAAGTATTTGTACTTCAAATTTTCCATTGCCTTTATTCATAGCAACCATGCTCTCTTGAACAGCTACTGTTTTCTGAATCGAATTAGTTACTATACCCGGAGTAAATAATTCCTGGAATGTTTTCTGAGAATAATCAGCATAACTCAAATTATTCTTCTTGATAGAAGGAATTTGCTTAGCTAAATCTTGTTTTAAATGGATTGGCATATCCTTTCCATTTATTGATCTAGTTGCTATTTGCTCAATGGTTCCATTGCTGTCAAAATCATTAGTAAATAATTTCAAAGGATTTCCTTTTGTTGGTTGATAAGACGTATTAGTGCCTCTATTTCCAAGAATTAAATCTTTTTTACCATCCTTATTGAGATCTACACAAGATACTGTATTCCAAAAACCAGTATATCCGCTGAGATTTGTTTTGTATGAAATCAATCGTCTTCCTGTATTTTTGAAAATCATTGGTGCGGTCCAGTCTCCAACTATTATTAAGTCTTTCTTGGAATCGTTATCAATATCTTCCCAAACCGCATTTGTTATCATTCCTACCGTATTTATTTTGAATGCAATTTTATCTGTTACGTTAGTAAAATTTCCTTTTCCGTCATTTTCTAATAATAGATGTTTCGGATCTATACCATATATTCCAGGAACGCTTCGACTCCCTATAAACACATCCATATCGCCATCATTATCAAAATCACAGGGTGCAATCACGGAGACATTATTGTTCGTTGTTGGCATTGTGGTTTTACTTTTTACAAAAACTCCCTTTCCATCATTTAAATACAAGCGGTTTTTATAGTTAGCCTGATCTGATTTCTCATTTCCTCCTGAACCAACTAATAAATCAACGTGACCGTCATTGTTAGCATCAAAAAAACTGGCGACAGTATCTTCAAAACCGGCATCCGATTCCAAATCTTTTTGGTCCAAAATCGAAAAATTACCATTTCCTTTGTTCACATATATTTTTCCGGCTTGTCCTTTGGCACCACCAATAAAAACATCTTCATTTCCATCATCGTTAATATCAGCCACTGCAAGTGCAGGCCCTTCTTGCGATAGCATTTTAGAAATTAATCCTTCATGATCAAAATCGACATAATCATTTTCTTTGTGGGCTAAAAACGGGGCTTTCTTTTCTAAAAACAGGGGCTTGAGTATTTTGTTTTTTGGAATATAATCCAATTTAGCTGTTGCAATATTTAAATTCATTGTGGTATTATTTACCACTTTTTTAATAATTTCAAACTTTCCATTTGGCCAGATTACTTGTAAAGAATCAATTTTTTTGGTTCCAATACCAAAAGTCATCACATAATCAATTGATGATTGAAAACCCCTGGAAGGAATTAATTCTTGTCTAAGAATTTCTTTACCTGAGAATAATTGCACAACACTTCCTACAGCAAACTTATTTTGCCCTTCACCTTTCAATTTTACTTTTATGAAATGATTATTTTTGTTTTTTTCTGAATTATTACGATAAATAAAAGCTTCCATATTGACGTTATTTACGACTAAATCTAAATCTCCGTCATTATCTAAATCCCCATAGGCAGCTCCATTTGAAAAACTTGGCCTATCCAGTCCCCAATTTGATGCTTCATTAGTAAAGGTTAGATTTTTATTATTTCTAAAAGCATAATTTGATATAGGTGTGCTCGGCATCTTTGCAATAATCTTTTCAAATTCTTCTTTCTTACCTGTAACTACCATTTTTTGCAAAAAGTCATTAGCAAAAAAGTCCATGAAATCTTGATTCGTAAGATCATGATAAATACCATTGCAAACATAAATATCTTTATGACCATCATTATCCATGTCAAATAGTAATGCACCCCAACTCCAATCTGTTTTAGCAACTCCAGCAAAATTAGCTATTTCTAGAAATTTGTTATTGTCATCGTTAATGTGCAAGGCATTAGACATATACTGATTAAAGAAATCCATATTTAATTTCCTCGTCAATAAATCATAACTATCAAAACTAGTTGTTGTTTTTAAACGAACATCCCCTTCTGGCAACATATCAGTTGTAAAAATATCCGATTTACCATCATTATTTACATCCGCTAAATCCGCCCCCATAGAAGATTGGCTCATATGAGTTGTCCAACCTTGAATTTGTTCTGAAAAGGTACCATTTTTGTTATTAATGTATAAATAATCTCTTTCGTAGAAATCGTTAGAAATATAAATATCCGGATATAAATCACCGTTGACATCACCAACAGTCACTCCTAAACCAAACCCAATTAAACTACTAAAAATTCCAGCTGATTGGCTAACATCAACAAATTTTCCGTTGTCATTGCGCATTAACCTATCACCTCCTCCTTTTAGGATGTTAGCAACATCCCAATCTTTATCACGTAATTCTCTTTTATTAGAATAGTTTAACGTCCCCACCGGAATAAAACTGTTGTTCAGAATATAAACATCTAAATCTCCATCTTTATCATAATCAAAGAAAGCTGCGTGAGTTGTAATTCCTGTATCAGCCAGATTGTATTCAGCTGCTTTTTCAGTAAAAGTACTATTGCCGTTATTAATGTATAATTGACTTTTTCTTGTAGCATCAATATTACTTCCTGCATCACAAACATAAATATCTAGAAAACCATCCGCATTGATATCCACCATAACCACGCCTGTTGACCATGCTTTTTTACCTTCAATTCCTGATTTTGTTGAAATGTCTTCAAATTTAAAATCTCCTTTATTAAGATATAACTTATTAGTTCCTTGATTGGAAGTAAAAAAAACATCTGCAAGACCATCATTATTAATATCACCAATAGCGACTCCACCTCCATTGTAAAAATTACGGTATTTGAAGATATTCATATTCTTACCGTTTTTTACTTCATTTTGAAAATTAATACCCGTCTGAGAGGCATCTAATTTGGTAAATAAGGAATCCGAATTTCCCTTAGAACAACTTATAAAAATTATAAATAGAAAAAAAAACACAATACGTTTAACCATCTTAAAAATGAATTAATTTAAATAAATATAAAGGAGCAATTTATGTTTTTTTCAGTTTATAAAAAAATTAAAAACAACCTAAAATGCTATGAAATAGTACGAAATAGTGAGAAAGAGTTAAAATAAAACAAAAAAAAGAGCTCCGTAAGAAGCTCTAATTATAAAAAAATAAAAGAGGGTAAAATATTACCCTCTTTATCACTAACTCAAAAACATAATTAACAATAAACAATATTTTAGTACCCTGGATTTTGTTTAATATTAGGATTCAACAAAGCCGTAGTTGGCACTGGTAATAACACTCTGTAGGCATCCGTGTTTTTCATTGTTGCTCTAGCAGTAGTATAAGTTCCAAAACGAATCATATCATTTCTTCTCCAACCTTCTTCCCACAACTCAGTAGCTCTCGCTTTATTAATACCTGATAAAGTTGATAAATCAATTACTGTAGTAATTCCTTGACGCGCTTGTAACTGCGCAGCAATAGCTACAGTAGTAGTTGTACTTGTACCACCTCTTAAAATAGCTTCTGCTTTCATCAATAATGCATCTGCATAACGGAATATTACATAATCATTTTCAGGCTTATCCAAATTGGATGCATCCGGGATGTATTTCTGTGGACGAATACCCCATCTCTCTAACCAGTTCTGACCAGTGATTTTACCATCTGCCGGTAAACCAGCAAGATCACTTTGAAAATCCAAAGGCAATGAACCATTTTGAGCTCTTGTTTTCAGAGCTACAACTCCTCCTTTGTCATATTGTTGCCCTCTACGCATTCCTAAAGGACTTCCTAAAGCAGCAATAATAGCTGGATCATCATTATTAATACGTCTGTCAGACGGGTTGAATTGATCATAATATTCCTGCAATACAGAAAATCCATTCCAACCACTTGGAACCTGATTGTAATGGTTACCCATATACCATCTTGATCTTATTCCATTTATTCCTAATCCCGCAACCGCATCAACACCAAGAACATTTTTAGATGTTAAAATTAACTCTGGACTAGTATTGTTTGCTGGCTTAAAGTTATCCCAATAATCAGCAGCTAAAGTTGTCGCACTAGAAATAGCATCAATGTTTGAAATTACTTTGTTCATATTCGCCACATTGTTAGCATTGAATCCAGTATGAGTAGGCGAATCAAAGACCGCTTTATTCAAATAAATTTTAGCTAATAAAAAGTGAGCCGCATCTTTACTTGCAATAGAAGGGTCAGATGAGTTTTTTGCAGGTAAATTAGGCAATGCTTCTTCAAGCAAAGCAATAATTTGAGTAGTAGCTTCTGGTGAAGTCCATACCTTAGGGAAATCATCTGGAGAACTACCCGCTTCTCTGTAAGGAACTTGACCATATAAATCAATTGCGTTATAGTAATAATACGCTTTCAAAAATTGAGCTTCTGCTTTCTTACCAGCTGGAATTCCTTGAATCGCTAATGCTAAATCACAACTATAAACACTTGACAACATTTGTTTCCAAGCACTGTTAACTTCTCTACTATCTGCTTTCCAAGTATGAAAGTGATCTTCCAACCAAGCTCCACCATCACCCCAGTCACCTGCTCTTGTTGGTACAATTACAAAATCCGTTGTAACCTCTGATACTGCAAATATTCCGCCCTGGTCTTGAAAATTTTTCAACCCATTATACGCTGAAGTCAACACCGCATCTGGATCTGCCTTGGAAGTTTCAGTTGCATCAAGGATTTGTTCATCTAAATTAGTACAACTAACTCCAAGAACTAATGCCCCTGCAAAAATGCTATACTTTATAAAATTATATTTTTTCATTTTTACTCTAATTAAAATGTTACGTTAAGACCTACTGAAAAAGTTCTTGCTCTTGGATACGATAAATAATCGATACCTGCTGAAGGTATTCCATTTAAAGCTTTGTTAGTATCAACTTCTGGATCAAAACCTGAATATTTAGTAATTACAAATAAGTTAGAACCGTTTACATAAAAACGAGCTGATTTCATTTTAAAACGTTCTAAAACATCTCCTTTAACAGTGTATCCTAGTGTTAAATTACCCATTCTAATGAAATCTCCTTTTTCAAGATATTTAGTAGATGGTGTGTTAGCATCAGATGTTGATTGAACTGAATTTGCAACTTCTGGAGTTACGTTTTTACCTCCCAATTGATTTTTGAAGAAAAGAGCGATATTTGTGTTGTTAAATAAATAATGACCAAATGCTCCGTATAATGAAGTAGAAAAGTCAAAATTCTTGTAAGCTAAGCTAGTTGAGAAACCTGCAGTCATTTTAGGTAATGGCTGTTTGTCTAACATTTCAGCTGTTGGAGCACCTCCTTTATATTGCGAAATTCCATTTGCGTCATAACCAGTAAATTCAGCAAGATAGTATGTGTACAATGGATATCCATCTTGAATTCTTTGTACAAAAGAATCCGTTAAACCAGCTCCAGCAATAGAACCTACATTATAAATGTTTGATGCACCAAGATTTTTGATAGTATTTGACAAGAATGCCGCATTACCAGAAACATCCCAAGTTAAATCATCCGTATCAATTACTTTGTAATTTAACGAAACCTCAACTCCTTTGTTAATAAGGTTAGCCGGTAAATTTTGGTATTTAATCCCTTGTGGAGATGGCTGCCCTGAAGTTGAAGGAATTCCAATGATTAAATCAGTTGTGTTTTTGTTGAAATAATCAACAGATCCTGTTAATTTGTTTTTTAATAATGTAAAATCCGTACCTACTCCATAAGAAGTTGTAGTTTCCCATGTCAATTGAGAATTGGCATTGTTAACAACATTGAATTGATCTGGTCCATTGTATTCAATGATACTTACAGAAGAGTTTCTTGGGAATTCAGTATTACCTGTTTTACCTGCATTTACTCTTAATTTCAAATCATTAACTAATCCCTCTTTTCCGTCAACTAGTTTGTAAGCCAAACCTAATGAAGGGAAATTTCCGTATTTTTTCCCGTCTGCTGCTTTAGAAGAACCATCACGTCTTACTGTTAAATCTAAGTTCAATTTATCATAGAATGAAAATGATGCTCTTGCAAAAACAGATTGTAATTCAACTAATCCTTTATAAGAACCAGTTCTTGTTTCTGTAGGAATTCCACCTTCCATATTATCTAACAAATTAGTCTGTGTAGCAGCAAAACCTTTTGCAGATACGAAGGTACCATTAGAATTATAGTTATAGTAAGAATATCCAGCAATTGCATTCAAATTGATATCTTTTGTGATATCTGTTGTGTATGTTAAATTATGCTCAATTGTTTTATTTATTCTCTGATCAGTAGAAACAGCAGCTTGACCTCTATATATTTTTAAATCGGCAGGATTAGTTGCTGTTGCAAAATCTTGAATAATAATATCCGGAAGAGCTTGTTGTTTTACAGTTGAATTAGAAGTTTCCATACCAAAAACCATGTTGTATTTCAACTTATCAGTTAATTTCACAGTAGTTGTGATACTTCCTAACAGTTTAGATAAATCACCTTTATTTGAATATGAATTCAAAATATGAACTGGGTTAACATAATCACCACTTACTTGTGTGTAACCGGCTGATCCTGCAGGGTCATAAACTGAACGTGTTGGGTTCCAATACAATGAAGAACTCAATAAGTCACCAATATAACCTGTATTATCAGTAGTTAATCCTCTCTGATCTTTTACATTAGAATAAGCTATACGAGTTTCTACTTTCAATCTTCCGTCTAAGAAATCATTTGAGTTATAAAAAGTTGCAGTATATTTATTTAACCCCGTATTTCTTATAATACCGTCAGTATTAGCCATCCCTAAGGATAGTCTAGTATTAGACTTATCCGTTCCGCTTGAAAAAGATAAATCATGATTGATAGTACTTCCTGTTTGCAACACTTCTTTTTCCCAATCGAATGATCCACCAAAATGATTTGCAGTTTGACCTGGAGTTGCTGCAACAAATTCGTCAGCAGACAATACTTTGAAATTTGCTGAATAAAAATTAGAAGTGGTATAAGAAGTTGAATAAGTTAATTCTGGAGTTTGAGATTTTCCTTTTTTAGTTGTAATAATAATTACCCCATTAGCCCCTCTAGCTCCGTAAATAGCCGTAGAAGAAGCATCTTTCAAAATAGACATACTTTCGATATCATTTTGATTGATAAAACTTAATGGATCTTTAGCTGACGACGTACCGTTACCTAAACTTGCTCCACCGGAAGTTACATCACCCCCAGCTAAAGGAACTCCATCTACAACAATAAGAGGACCGTTACCTCCACGCAAAGAACTATTACCACGAATTCTAATTGAATTTGAGGCACCTGGCTCTCCACTTGAAGAAGTAATTTGGACACCAGCAACTTTACCTCTCAAAAGTTCAGCTGGGTTAACTGCTGCTACGTTGTCAAATTTCTTTGAACTCAATTGATCAACAGCACCAGTTGCGTCTTTCTTTCTAACAGAACCGTAACCAATAACGACTACCTCTTTTAATTCAGCCGAATCTTCTTTTAAGATTACTTTCACTGAAGTTTTTCCTGCTACATTTACTTCTTGTGACATAAGACCAATGTAACTAAAAACTAAAACTGCGTTTGGGCCAACGTTTTTGATAGTAAATTTTCCATCTAAATCCGTTTGTGCTCCGTTTGTTGTTCCTTTTACCAATATAGAAGCCCCTGGAAGCGGACCGCTAGCATCAGATACTGTACCAGACACATCTTGCGAATAAGTCAAACTTGTACAAAGTACCGTTAGAAACACCATCAAGCCTTTAATTAGACTATTTTTCATACGTAATAAATAAGTTGGTTAATAATTTGTTTAAATGGTTTGTTTTAAAACTTGGAATCAAACATAATACTAATTTTATGATAATTTTATGATTCTATAAACTATAACGTTTTCGGTAGCCCGAAAACGTTTTCGATTTAAAAATTAATCCTTTAAAAAATTAGCTCAAAAAATAAATTTATAATAAAAAAAATAAATTAAAAAAACACATAGTGCTGCTTTTTTACATTTTTGATTACATAAATCAATAACAGAACTAAAAAAAGTGCTTTTTCCCAAAAAAAAATTGCGAATAATGCATCTTAATAATTTAACTTATAAAAACCCTTATTTTAAGGGGCTTTTAAGCAGCTTTCTAAGATTATATCACATATTGATGTAGAAAAGAAATAGTGGTCAAAATAAGAACTGAACTACCCTGAGAAATGCTTTTATAACACTTATTAAAGCCAAAAAATATATTGGAAAAACAAATACCTCTATCAATTCCATCTTAATTTGAAAGAATTAAAAGAAGTATTTACAATAAAATTATTTCTTGTTTTATTATTTTTATTACCGCTGCCAAACAGCAATCATGTGTTTTCTTTTATTCTAAAATAATGTGAAGACACTAATTTGTATTCTGATATAATTAGTCTAATGGTTATAAAAACAAAAAAACAGGGTTTAACTTATTTAAAAGTCAAACCCTATTTGTAAACTTTAGTTATTTAAAAAAAAAATTACTTTACTTCATTTACTTCTAGAACTACACTTGTTCTTTTCAAGTTAACATTAGGATTAATTCCAGCTTTCATTAAAAAATCACCTGAATATACTTTATCAGATGCAAGTGTTGACGAAACACCCGGATACAAGTTAATTTCTTTTACAGTATATTTTTTGTTAGGATCCAAGCCATTGAATACAACCGGACGCTCTGTTGCTGTTATATTAAATCTATTGTTAACTAAATAATTAAAAACAACTGCTTTGCTCTTGTCCTGATTTACATACATCAGTGCTGCAATATCATTTTCATGAGGATTGACTAAACGGAACATATCGCCATGCCAAACAATATCTTTAAAAGAATTGTAATTTGTAATGGCTTGTTTACAGAATAATTTATCATCCGCATTTAATTTACTGGCTACAATATCAAAACCTAGTTTACCCATACTCGCTACATCAACTCTAAACTTCAATGGTTGTTTTCCCCAATCAGTAACATGATTGTCTGTAGAAATTGAAGGGAAGAAATAAGAATAATCCCATTGAACAAAAATTCTTTCTAAAGGTTCCGTATCATCAGTTGGCCAAAATTCTGTAAAATATTTGAGTAATTCATAATCACCTCGACCACCACCTCCAGAACACAACATCATCGGTACTTTTGGATACTTTGCGCGAATTCGTTGCAATACTTTATACAATCCTTCCGTATAATCTACATACAAATTAGATTGTGGCAATCCTTTTTTGTCTAAGTAATTAGAATACGCATTATAGATAACCGCGTTACAATCCCATTTTATAAAAGCTAATTCCGGATTTTTTACAAATAAATTATCTACAATTCCAAAAACAAAGTCTTGGACTTCCGGATTAGACAAGTCCAATACTAATTGGTTTCTATAATAAATTTCAGGTCTTTGCGGTTGTTTTATAACCCAATCAGGATGCTTTTCATATAGCTCACTCCTTGGGTTTACCATTTCAGGTTCAATCCAAATACCAAATTTCACCCCTTCTTTCTTGGCCTCTTTCACTAAATAACCTAAACCGCTAGGTAGTTTCTTTTTATTCTCTTGCCAATCCCCAAGACCTGCATCATCATTGTTTCTTGGATATTTATTACCAAACCAGCCATCATCCAATAAAAATAAATCTACCCCTAAATCTTTTGCGTCTTTGAACAAACCTGCAATTTTATTTTCATCAAAATCAAAGTAGGTTGCCTCCCAATTATTCAATAAAGTAAGTCGTTCGCCTTGACCATCAAGAAGTCTGTATTTTCTTGCCCAATCATGTAAATTCCTACTGGCTTCGCCCGTTCCGTGATTAGATAAAGCATAAATAAGCGAGGGTGTTTTGAAAATTTCATTTGGAGCCAAAGAATATTCCGAAGCAAACGGGTTAATCCCAGCAATTAATCGAAGATTTTTGTGAGAGTCAATTTCAAAATCAAGTTTAAAGTTACTGCTCCAAGCCAAATGGCCTATCATAACAGTTCCCTCGTTTTCTGAAGCGGGCTTACCAAAAGACATCATAAAATTAGGTGTTTGCAACAACATTGCTCTTGTCCCTAATTTAGAATCCACTGTTCTTATACCTTGCAAAAGTTTAGTTTCTATAGGCTGCATTTCTTTTAAATATTCACCTTGAAAACTCGTGAGATAGAAATCTTTTCCAGCGAAATATAAATTAGCGGAAGCATATTTCTGTAATAGAACCGGTTTTTTCTCCTTATGCTTTATTTCGGTCCATTGCTCAATTATATTTTCTTTGGCCCAGACTTTATAGAACAAAGTGACTTCAAATGGATAAACAGGGTCTTTAAGAAGAATTGTTGTTACAGAAATGTTAGCATCAATTTTTTCAATTTTATGGCTTACATATTTCAGTTCCAATGAAGGGTTTCCATCTGCATGTTTAACCTGAATGGCAGGTTCAGAAAGGTTCCAAGTGCCCGAAGGCGTGTAAGAAGAATTGTAAATACCCGAATTAAACTCATCATAGTTATATCCTGCAGAAACCGCCGCATATTCATTTGCATTTTCAAGTGGTTTGCCAAAATAAACCGTTCTCAACCTATTAATATTGTCGGTTTGTAACAATAACATATTATCTTTCGTAACAACTGGGATAGTTACTGTTTGTGCCAATAAATTGGCTGCACCAAGTATAAAACTAAAAAGGAATACCTTTTTTTTGTTAAAGTAATGAGCAATCTTTTTTTTCATAATTAGTATTGTTTGGTTTTTAGTTTTTTTATTATGGGAAATAAATTAAAAAAAGGATTTTTATTCTATTGTAATTGTTTTATTATCAACTCCAAGTCCAATTATTTTTAATGATTTCCATTGTTTTGGCAACAATCCTTTATTGTATTTCAATCCCATATCTGTTTGTTCCACTCCTCCAAAACCGTAAATAACCGCCTGAAGCATGGCTCCGGCTCCTGTAGCAAAATATGGATTATTACTATTGGCTGATTCCGAAAACACTCCAAAAGGCGGGCGACTGTTTGGCAAATAAGATTTTACAAAATAACTATACGCTTTTTCTTTGTCGCCTAAACGGGCATACAAAACAGATAAAACTCCGGAGGCCATTGCTGGTCCATCTTTTTTATCAATTTTTTCAGCGTAATATTCTAAATCTCTTTTTATTTGATCTTTGTTTGTGATTACGTGTAAAGGATATGCTAGTAAATTCACATCGGCTTGTTTGATCATTTGCCCTTGATATCCTTTGTAATTTTGTGTTATTCCTTTTTCGGTGTGTATTGCTAATTTTTCCGAAACGGCAACCCATTTTGGATTTATTGGTTCGCCCAAAATTGTAGCGGCTTTGATCGTATTTTTCAAAGACTCAATAGCGGAGGCATTTGTAAAGGCATTATCATCTACATGTTGCGCATATTCATCAGCACCGACTACATTTAAAATAGAAAAACTCCCATCCTGATTTTGCACCACTCGACTTACCCAGAAATCAGCTGTTTCTTTTAGAACTGCCCATTCTTTTCTCAACCAAGATTTATCTTGCGTGTAGGCGTAATAATTCCAAAATGCAATCGAAACATCAGCCGTAATGTGCTGTTCAAAAATCCCGGTCAGCGCCCATGTTGGTGTTGCTTCTTCTCCCGTATCATCAGATTCCCAAGGGTACATTGCTCCTTTATACCCATAAATAAATGCTTTTTGTTTTGCTTTTTGCAAACGGTCGGAGCGATAATCCAAACATGATTTCGCCATATCAGGCTGCAGTGCCAAAAGCGTTGGATACATCCAAAGTTCCGTGTCCCAGAAAATGTGTCCGTTATATCCTTGCGACGACAATCCCATCGGTGCAATACTTTGTCTGGTATCAGGACGGATGTACGAATACAAATTATACAATGCAAAACGAACGCGTTGTTGGGCATCTAAATCTCCTTCAATTTGAATATCACCTGTTTTCCATAGTTCAGCCCAAGCTTGCTTGTGACGATTCAATAATTTATCAATTCCCTCTTGTAAAGCATAAATAGGTTGTCTTTCGGATTCATTCAAAGGATCTGTAACATCTTTTGAGGTGCAAATTCCTCCTGCAACTGCAAAACGATATTTTTTTCCTTTCAAAAGTTTTTTGGTAAAACCAACTTCTTTACCTGTTTGTTTTAAGGTTTCACTTTCCCCATCAAAAAGAAAAGTGGTTGAAGCCGCAACTGTATATTTACCCGTGAGCGTTTTGGCAGTTGTTCCAAAAACTGGCATTAAATATTGATTGTCTTTCAACACTCGAAACTGACTTTTAGCGTCTTTCAATTCATCAGGAACAACCATATAATTGTTAGCCGTAATTTCTATATCTTTAGTAGGAGTAATTTCGACAATTGCCATCGCTGAAAAAGGAATAGCTCTATTCGCTAAAATAGTATAGTTAATAGTAGCCAAATCTTTAAATGAAAATGAAGTGGTGCTTGTTCCTTCTTTCATAGAGACTACTTGACTCCAATTATCTATATTATCTGATTTGATATCTTCCTTATTTATTGCCAAATGCAGATTCAGAAATTCAATTCCGCGAACTATTCTGCTGATTCCATTTTCTGGACTTCCGTCATAAACGCCATTCAGAATAATTTCTTTTGTTTTTAAAGGCGTATCATCGGTAACAATTCCTATTTGACCATTTGCCATAGCAACACCAAAATAATTTACTCTTGAATTTGCGTATAAATGCCACTCATCTGATTTGCTTTGACTAAAAGCGACTGAACTTAGTAAGAGCATGAAAAACAAACTTTTAACTGTTGAAATCATAAATTAATTTTTTAATAATATTTTCAAACTTATACCTTTTTTAGATAAAAATATGGAATAATTTCAGATACTGCGTCGAATACAAAACGAAAACGTTTTCGACTTATCAAAAACGTTTTCGACAACACAATTATGTTTAATTAAAAAATATAATTCTATTTTTATGAAGATAATATAATAATTAAACCTTATTGTAATGAAGTTCACAAATAAAATACTCCCCTTTTATTTAGTATTAGGAGCCTCTTTATTCTTGTTTTCCTGTAAAGAAGAAGTTCAAAATCAAGTCATTTCCATCGCTTCTTCCGAGAGTATAAAAACTGATTCCACGGTGCAATACAAAGAACCTTACAGACCACAATTTCATTTTTCTCCAGAAAAAAAATGGATGAATGACCCAAACGGAATGGTTTTCTACAAAGGAATTTATCATCTGTTTTACCAATATTATCCAGACGACATTGTATGGGGACCGATGCATTGGGGACACGCAACAAGTACGGATTTAATTCACTGGACAAATAAAAAGATCGCGTTGTTTCCTGACAAATTAGGAATGATATTTTCAGGAAGTGCTGTTGTAGATATTGACAACACTTCCGGTTTGGGAACAAAAGAAAACCCTCCGATGATTGCTGTTTTTACCTATCACGACATGGCCGGTGAAAAAGCGGGAACAACAAATTATCAAACACAAGGATTGGCGTATAGTCTGGATGAAGGCGAAACTTGGATAAAATATGATGGAAATCCAATTGTTAAAAATTCCGGCATGAAAGATTTTAGAGATCCAAAAGTATTCTGGAATACCGAAACCAATCTTTGGAATATGGTATTAGTCGCAGGTGATCATGCACAATTTTACACTTCAGAAAATTTAATTAATTGGAGATTCGAAAGTGAATTTGGTAAAAATATAGGAGCGCACGGGGGTGTTTGGGAATGTCCTGATATTTTTAAATTAAAAGTTGCCGGTTCCAATGAAGAAAAATGGGTTTTACTAATCAGCATCAATCCTGGCGCTCCAAATGGAGGTTCAGGGACCCAATATTTCGTAGGTGATTTTGCTGGGGGAAGTTTTAAAACCTCACAAAAAGACATCAAATGGATTGACAATGGCGCTGATAATTACGCAGGTATCACGTACAATAATGCTCCTGACAATAGACGAATATTCATAGGCTGGATGAGTAACTGGTCATACGCCAGAGACACACCTACAAAGAACTGGAGAAGCGCGATGACACTTCCCCGAGAACTTTCGCTTGCTAAAATAAATGGTGATTATGTCCTGAAAAACACTCCTGTAGAACAGTTCAAAAAGCAAGGAACTACAGCCTTTTCCAAAGATAAAATCATTATAAAAGCAAATCAAAAAACGACATTTGATTACCAACATTTGAATCAGTCAGCGGTACAATTGAATGCTAAAAATGAAAATTTAAAATTGGTTTTTTCCAATGAAGTAAAGGATTCTTTGGTTATCAATTACGATGCGAAACTAAAGACTTTTTCTGTTGACCGAAGACATTCCGGAATAGTAAATTTCGAAAAAAGTTTTGGAGAAAAAATTCACAACACCAAAACTCCAAATATAACTACTGAGACAATCGATTATCAAATCGTAGTAGATTGGTCCTCAATTGAAATTTTTCTGAATGATGGGCTATATAGTTTTACAGAACAAATTTTCCCTAACAAACCATACACCAAACTCAGCATTGAATCAGAAAGGAATCAAGAAATTAAAAACCTTACCATTTCTAAAATAAAGGGAATCTGGTAGAAAATTCTTTTATAACAACCAAAATAATCAACCAAAAAAAAATAATGAATAACAAAAAAATACTTTATTGGTCCATTGTCGTTGCATTTGCAGGATTTTTATTTGGATTTGACACTGTGGTAATTTCGGGAGCCGATAAACAATTGCAGCAATTATGGGGTTCTTCTGATTTGTTCCATGGATTAGTCGTGATGTCATCCGCATTATGGGGAACGGTTATTGGCGCTATTTTTGGGGCGTTTCCAACGAATATTTTAGGTCGGAAAAAGACTTTAATAATCATAGGATTGCTGTTTTTTGTTTCTTCCATTGGAACTGCTTTTGCAAATGATCCTATTTTCTTTTCCCTTTTTAGATTTCTTGGCGGAATTGGAATTGGAGCCTCCACTATTGCGGCTCCAACGTACGTCTCTGAAATTGCTCCTGCAAAAGACCGCGGAAAACTGGTTGCTTTATACCAATTCAATATTGTTTTTGGAATTTTAATCGCCTTTACCTCTAACTATTATTTACAGGATATTGGAGAAAATGCTTGGCGTTGGATGTTAGGAATACAGGCTTTTCCATCCTTTCTTTACACAATTCTAGTATTTGGAATCCCGGAAAGTCCACGTTGGATTTTAGAATATAAAAAAGACAGAGCAAAAGCAGTCGCTATTTTGAAACAAATTAATAGTGACGCCGAAGTTGAAGCTGAAATTGCAGCTATCGAAAAAGAAACCTCTCACGAAGGAAAAAACGAATCTATTTTCATGGCAAAGTATAGAAAACCATTGCTTTTGGCGTTTTTTATCGCTTTTTTCAATCAGCTATCTGGTATCAATGCTTTTCTATATTACGCGCCTCGAATTTTTGAATTGGCAGGATTAGAAAAATCAGCTTCTTTCTTGAGTAGTATTGGAATTGGAGTGATTAATTTGATATTTACCATGATTGGAATATCGCTAATCGATAAGTACGGAAGAAAAACATTGATGTATTTGGGTTCTGTAGGATACATCATTTCTTTGGGATTAGTGACTACGGCTTTTTATTTTGAATGGAAAGAAATGGCTGTTCCGTTGTTTTTCTTCTTTTTTATTGCCTCACATGCCATAGGCCAAGGAGCTGTAATTTGGGTATTTATCTCAGAATTATTCCCAAATAAACTAAGAGCCGCTGGAACTTCTTTTGGGACTTCTGTTCATTGGATCTTAGCTGCATTGATTCCTTCTTTTATTCCGTTTTTGTTTAAAGAAATTGGAACTACAACTGTTTTTGCCATATTCTGCATAATGATGGTCTTCCAATTGCTTTGGGTATTCACAAAAATGCCGGAAACCAAAGGAAGAACATTAGAAGAACTATCTGAAAGTCTCTCAAAAAACGAATAACCATGACTAAAAATATAATCTGTTTCGGAGAAGTTTTGTTTGACGTTTTCCCAACGCATAAAAAAATTGGAGGAGCACCATTGAACGTGGCACTGCGCTTGGCATCACTTGGCATCAATGCCCAAATAATAAGTCGTGTTGGAAATGATGAAATTGGAAGAGAACTACTTGCTTTCATTAAAAAAAACGGAGTTGACACCGATACGATTCAAATAGACGAAAACTTATCAACCGGACAAGTTATTGTTCAATTAAACGACAAAGGTTCTGCTTCCTACACCATCAATTATCCTGTTGCTTGGGACAAAATTATATGTATTCCGGAAGACGAAATTATGGTCAAAAAAGCGGACGCACTTGTTTTTGGCAGTCTTGTATGTAGAGATCCTATTTCACAAAATTCCCTTTTAGAAATCATAAACTATGCAAAATACGCTGTTTTTGATGTGAACTTACGTGCTCCCTTTTATACCAAGGAAATACTGATTAATCTGATGATGCAGTCTGATTTTATAAAATTCAATGATGATGAATTATATGAAATAAGTGCTTTCCTGAATTCTCCCTATCATTCATTAGAACAAAACATACTTTTTATCGCAGAACAGACAAATACAAAACACATCTGTGTGACAAAAGGAAGTCATGGCGCTGTTTTGTATTACAATGAAAAAATGTATTACAATAGCGGTTACAAAATTGATGTTATCGATACTGTAGGCTCAGGAGATTCCTTTTTAGCTGGTTTACTTTCTAAACTATTATATGGTGAAAACCCACAACAAGCGATCAATTTTGCTTGCGCTTTAGGAGCGATTGTAGCAAAAAACGAAGGAGCAAATCCTAAAATTTCAAGTAAAGAAATCAATGATTTTATGAATCCTTAAAAGAAATTTAAAGGTTCTAAAGAGATTCAGCAGATGTAAAAGACACAAAAACACTTCATTTGCCTGTGAATTTGCAAGGACTCAGTAATCTACTTTAAAATTCGCAAAAGACTACTAAACTGTTTCCTGAAAATTGATTTACAATAAATAAATCGTAAATTCGTTTTCGAGAAGCAGTTTTTGCTTTTACTACCAGAGAATTGAACCATGAACAACATCACTCTCAAAGAAATTGCCGCACAATTAGGAATTTCAATAACCACCGCTTCAAAAGCTCTGAAAGGGTATTCTGATGTTAGTGAAAAAACAAAAAATGCAGTAATTGAACTTGCTCAGAAACTTAATTATACCCCCAATAGTTTTGCGGTAAATCTGAGAACGAAAGAATCAAAAACCATAGGCTTGATAATTCCCACTCTAGTAAACGATTTTTTTTCATATGTAATTAAAGGAATTCTTGAAGAAGCGAAAAAAAGAGATTATTTGGTTATTATTTTACAGTCCAATGAAAAACTAGCGTTTGAAAAAAAACAAATTGATCTACTTTTAAACAAAAGAGTAGATGGTATTTTAATGTCATTATCTAATGAAACCGGCGATTTTGATCACATACAATCAATCATTTCCCATAATACTCCATTGGTGCTTTTTGATAAAATTGCAAAACTTGTCCATTGTTCCAAAGTAACTATTAATGACAAAAAAGCGGCTTATGAAGCCGTTTGTTATCTTATAGAAAAGGGATACAAAAAAATAGCCCATTTTAGAGGTTCTTATATGCCACAAAATTCTATTGACCGATTTTTAGGATACAAAAAGGCACTGGAAGATAACAATCTAATATACGATTCCTCTCTAGTTTTTGTATGTGAAAACAATGAAGATTTTCATGACGGTTACGAAAATGCTAAAAAAGTGATGATTGAACATCCTGAAATTGATGCTATTTTCGCTGTTACAGATTTAGTGGCAATTGGAATTATTAAATACTTTAATGAAATTGGGATTTCAATTCCACAACGAATTGCGGTTTTAGGTTTTAGTAATTGGTTTATGTCAAGCGTAATATCCCCAAAACTTTCTACGATTGACCAACCTGGCTTTGAAATTGGAAAAAGGTCAGCCTCTATTCTTTTTGATGAAATCAATCTAAAAAAGAATAATTTACCAGTAGTTTTCCAATCCATTGAATTGGAAACAAGCATAATTGAGAGAGAATCAACATAAAAAAATTAAATCTTTCAACAAAACACCTACGCACCTTTACTTAATTTAACGAATCGATATTAATTTCTTTATTTTGATAAAAAATAAAGAAATAAGATAAAAATTAATATCTTGGTAGAGAATATTTAAAGGTAAAATCGTTTTTATAACTATATATTAAAAGACGCAAAACTTTGAATATCATCATTTCTAAAATATTTTCCTAAATTTAAATCCGTAGAAATTCAATTCATGAAAGATATCACTCTTAAGGAAATTGCAACAAAATTGGGGATTTCAATAACTACTGTTTCGAAAGCGCTTAAAAATTATCCTGATGTTAGTGAGAAAACTAAAAAGTCAGTAATTGAACTTGCGCAACATTTACATTATACCCCAAACAGTTTTGCCGTAAATTTAAGAACCAAAGAATCTAAAACTATAGGTTTAATAATTCCGGAAGTAGTCCATCACTTTTTCTCAAATGTAGTAAATGCTATTATTGATCAGGCCGAAAAAAATGGGTATCTGGTAATTATATTACAGTCAAATGAAACGCTGGCTTTAGAAAAAAAGCAAGTGGAATTATTAATAAACAAGAGAGTAGACGGCATCATTATGTCCTTATCTAATGAATCTAATAATGATGATCACATAAAGGAAATCATGAATCGAAATATTCCTTTTGTAATGTTTGACAAAATTGCCAAGCTTTCAAAATGTTCCAAAGTAATTATTGACGACCAAAAAGCAGCTTTTAATGCCGTTCAACATTTAATTGATAATGGATGCAAAAAAATAGTTCATATTCGCGGACCATTAAATCCACAAAATTCAATAGACCGGTACATTGGTTATAAAAAAGCGCTGGAGAAAAACAACATTCCTTTTGACACAAAATTAGTTTATACTTGCGAAAACGTGACGTTTGAAGAAGGAAGAGCATTTGCGAAACAAATCATTGCGGAACATTCTGATGTGGACGGTATATTTGCAATAACAGATTTAGTTGCTGTTGGTGTTTTGGCATATTTTAATGAAAACAAAATTAATGTTCCAGAGCAAGTAGCAATAATTGGTTTTAGTAATTGGTTTATGTCACAAGTGCTGACACCAAAATTAAGCACCGTTGATCAGCCAAGTCACGAAATGGGAATTACATCTTTCAACTTACTGCTGGAAGAAATGAATTGTCACAAAGAAGGAGTTCCTTTTACCCATAAAACAGTAGAATTAGACACTCAAATTATCATCCGAGAATCTTCGATTCGATTGAAAAATTAGAACTTAAATCCTTATTTAAGAAAATCAATATTTCTTTTTATTCCTTGAAACTTCGCTCTTTTCAGTGGCGAATTTTTAAAAACTGCTTTAAATGTTTCTTCGGTTATTTCAATCCAATCTTTCTTTGACATAGACATTAGTTCATGATTTGCACCAAATAATGGTTCATTATGCGGTTTTGAAAACTTATTCCAAGGACAAACATCCTGACATACATCACAGCCAAAAGCCCAATCGTCAAATTTCCCTTTCATTTCGGGAGGAATATTTTCTTTCAATTCAATCGTGAAATAAGAAATACATTTACTTCCATCAACGACATAAGGAGCAACTATTGCCGCTGTTGGGCAAGCGTCAATACAGGCAGTACAAGATCCACAGTGATCCGTTGTAGGATTATCATAGTCTAAATCTAAGTCGATAATTAGTTCCGCTATAAAGTAAAAAGAACCTACTTTTTGTGTCAATAAGTTACTGTTTTTGCCTATCCAACCCAAACCACTTTTTGCAGCCCACGCTTTATCCAGTACTGGAGCAGAATCTACAAAGGCACGACCTGAAACTTCTCCGATTGTTGATTGAATGGAGAATAAAAATTCATTAAGTTTTTCTTTGATTACAAAATGATAATCCTCCCCGTAAGCATATTTAGAAACTTTAAAAGAATCCGTCCCGAAGCTTCGGGATTGCCGTTCTTCAGGATAATAATTTAGCAACAGCGAAACAACACTTTTTGCATCATCAACAAGTAAAGTCGGATTTAAACGCTTGTCAAAATGGTTTTCCATATAGGACATTTGACCGTTCCTATTGTTTTTCAACCAATTCTCTAAACGTGGCGCTTCTTGTTCTAAAAAACCAGCTTTGGATATTCCACAAGATATGAAGCCGAGACGTTTTGCTTCGGTTTTAATAAATTGGGTGTATGTTGCCTTGGGATTGATAATTAAAAAAAATGATGTTAATAAACGGGATATATTAGCCCTGAAAGAGACGGCATCTCCTAATCTAGAAAAAAAAGGGTTTTTAGCCGTAGCTTTTGTTGATAGGGAATACAGCGGATAGCAGGAAACAGCTCCTAAAAACTAGAATAACCCGCCTTGAATGTTTGTATTTAATTTACCTAAATGCTTGTATGCTTTATCTGTGACTTCCCTACCTCGCGGCGTCCTCATAATAAATCCTTCCTGAATTAAAAACGGTTCATAAACTTCTTCGATTGTCTCGCTACTTTCGGATACAGCTGTCGCTAAAGTTGTCAATCCAACCGGTCCACCTTTGAACTTATCTATAATTGTGGTTAAGATTTTATTGTCCATTTCATCCAAACCATGAGCATCAACATTAAGTGCTTTTAAGGCATAACGAGCAATCTCAATATCAATTGTACCATTTCCTTTAATTTGCGCAAAATCGCGCACACGACGTAACAATGCGTTAGCAATACGCGGTGTTCCGCGACTTCTACCTGCAATTTCGATAGCTGCCTTCATGGAAATTGGCATTTTAAAAATGGCGGCACTTCTTTCCACGATTGTGGTTAATAACTCTGTTGTATAATATTGTAAACGGGAAGATATTCCGAAACGAGCTCTCATAGGAGCGGTCAATAAACCAGAACGCGTTGTGGCGCCAATTAATGTAAACGGATTCAAATTAATTTGAACGGTTCTTGCATTGGGTCCTGATTCAATCATGATATCAATTTTAAAATCCTCCATGGCAGAATACAAATATTCTTCAACAATGGGACTCAAGCGGTGAATTTCATCAATAAACAAAACATCCCTTTCCTCTAAATTAGTCAATAAACCCGCTAAATCTCCAGGTTTATCCAATACTGGACCTGATGTAATTTTGATTCCGACTTGAAGTTCATTAGCGAGAATATTAGCCAAAGTAGTTTTTCCTAAACCGGGAGGACCATGAAAAAGCGTATGATCAAGAGCTTCATTTCGTTGATTGGCCGCTTGAACAAAAACCTTTAAGTTTTCTAAAATTTGATCTTGTCCCGCAAAATCATCAAAAGAAAGTGGCCTTAATTTTTTTTCAAGATCAAGTTCTTCAGAATTGTAACCGTTTGATGTAGGATCTAAATTTTCATTCATATAACAAAGATAGCAAAGCAATTTCGAAATATAATTTTTAAATTAAAATGAAATAAAAATTAAAAACAAACTCAAGAGAAAGAAAAGCACTTTAGTAAACCACAGTAAAAAGTACCAAAAAAGCCTCTACTTTCGCAGAGGCTTGTCATTATATTTTAATGGTGTAAAACTTCTTCACCTTCTTTCATTGGAACATTTTGCGGTACAAAATCCACATCATGAGCTGGATTACTGTAGTCATAAGGCCAACGATAAACCTCAGGAATTTCACCCGGCCAGTTACCGTGTATGTGTTCTACCGGTGCTGTCCATTCAAGTGTATTCGATTTCCAAGGATTCATAACAGATTTTTTACCGTAGAAAATACTAACGAAAAAGTTATATAAGAAAACCAATTGAAAAGCACCACCAATTAATGCAAATGTAGTTATCAAAACATTTACATTTTGTAAATCATCAAATAATGGAAAATTCGTATTTGTATAGTAACGTCTTGGTAAACCAGCTAAACCTATAAAGTGCATTGGGAAGAAAACTCCATAAGCGCAAATGGCAGTTACCCAAAAGTGAACATATCCTAGATTCTTGTTTAACATTCTTCCGAACATTCTTGGGAACCAATGGTAAATTCCAGCAAACATTCCGTACAAAGCAGATATACCCATTACTAAGTGAAAGTGAGCTACAACGAAATAGGTATCATGGACATTAATATCAAGTGTACTATCTCCAAGAATAATTCCTGTCAAACCACCAGTAATAAATGTGGAAACTAATCCAATTGAAAACAACATCGCCGGATTCAACTGCAAGTTACCCTTCCAAAGTGTTGTGATATAATTAAACGCTTTAACAGCAGAAGGAATAGCAATCAATAATGTTGTAAAGGTAAATACGGAACCTAAAAATGGATTCATCCCAGATATAAACATGTGGTGACCCCAAACGATAGTTGACAAGAAAGCAATAGCCAATATTGACATAATCATCGCTCTATATCCAAAAATCGGTTTACGTGAATTTGTTGCAATAACTTCCGAAGTAATACCCAAAGCAGGTAGCAAAACTATATACACTTCAGGATGCCCTAAGAACCAAAATAAGTGCTCAAACAATACTGGTGAGCCACCTTGGTAATGTAAAACTTCTCCAGCAATGTAAATATCAGATAAAAAGAATGATGTTCCAAAACTCCTATCAAAAATAAGTAACAACGCTGCAGATAAAAGAACTGGAAAAGATACGATACCAATAATAGCAGTAACAAAGAAAGCCCAAATTGTAAGAGGCAATCGTGTCATTGACATTCCTTTAGTCCTTAAATTAATTACTGTAACTACATAATTTAAAGAACCCATTAAAGAAGAAGCAATAAAAATAGCCATTGAAACTAACCATAATGTCATTCCCATTCCAGAACCTGGAATAGCCTGTGGCAATGCACTCAAAGGCGGATAGATTGTCCAACCTGAAGATGCAGGACCAGCTTCAACAAAAAGTGAACCAATCATAATGACACTTGACAAGAAAAACAACCAATATGAAATCATATTCATAAAGCCGGATGCCATATCTCGAGCACCAATTTGAAGCGGTATCAATAAGTTACTAAATGTTCCACTTAGAGCAGCCGTTAACACAAAGAATACCATAATGGTTCCATGTATTGTGACTAAAGCCAGATAAATATCATTTGCCATAACTCCGTTAGGAGCAAATTTATCACCTAATAAAATATTGAAAATTCTAAAGGATTCTTCTGGCCATGCTAATTGCATTCTAAATAGCAAGGACATCCCTACTCCAATAATCCCCATAAAAATACCTGTAATTAAGTATTGCTTGGCGATCATTTTATGATCAATACTAAAAATATATTTAGTAATAAAAGTGTCTTTATGATGATGTTCGTGTTCGTGATCTATTGTGTGATCGTGACCTTCTGCTGACATATATGTTTACTTTAAATTTTCTTGTTAATTATTTCATTGCCATTACAGCAACTCCTACAGTATCTTTAGCTTTGATAGAGTCTGAACCTGAAGCTCCATCAGCAGAAGCTGGTTCAGCCATAGCAGCTTTTACTTCATTTACAACTGTAGCTTTATCTTTTAACCACGCTTTGTAATCCTCAGGCGTATCTACAATAATCTTCATTTGCATATTGTAGTGAGATGCCCCACAAATTTTGTTACAAAGCAATAAATAATCAAAAGTGTAAGGGTCTAAAGCAGTTTCACCTTTAGCAACCAACTCAGCACTTTTTTTGGCTCTAAGAGCATTGATATTTGCTACTTTCTCAACCATAAATGGTAATTCTCTATATTCAGCAGTCGTATAAATTGGTTCGAAAGCAAATTGAGTAACCATACCAGGAACGCAGTTCATTTGAGCTCTAAAATGTGGCATGTAAGCGGAGTGTAAAACATCCTGCGAACGCATTTTAAAAAGAATCTTTTTTCCTTTTGGAATGTGTAATTCAGTCACAACAATATCATCTTGTGCATAAGGATCCGCTAAATCAACACCAACGGCATTAGCACCTTCAATATATCTTACATTCGCTTTACCAAGAACATTATCTTCACCTGAGTATCTAGCTTTCCAGTTAAACTGTTGTGCATACAATTCAATAACTATAGTATCCTCATCTTCATCAACAAACATAATGTTAGTCCAAGCATAAAGTCCGTACAAAATTAAACCTGCTAAAACTACTGCTGGTATAACACTCCATATGGCTTCTAACTTATTATTATCAGCAAAGTAAAGTGCTTTTTGATCCTTTTTACCTCTGTATTTAAAAGCAAAATAGTGCAACAATACTTGTGTTATAGCTTGAACAATGAAAATAAGAAACCATGTGATGTTCATCAAATTATCAACTTCACCACCATGTGCAGAAGCAGGTGTGTGAAGAACCAAAGGTCCCCACTTAAACAATCCATAAATTGAAAAAATATAAATGAAAGCAAGAAAACCGAACATCAAATAACCTTGAACGTTATTATCGTTATCTGTAGCTATTTCTGAACTATCTGAATTGGATCCAACTTGCGTCAGGTCGAATATTTTAGTCAATTGCCATAAAGCAACAGCTAATAAAACTAAAACTATAATTACCAACAAACTTGTCATCTGTTTTTTTCTTTAAATATTAATAATGAAAATGTTTACTTTCTTCGATGAAAGGATTTCTTTTTGCCAATAAAGGAACTTTAGTCATTGCACTGAAAACAACGAAAATAAATAATCCAAGGAAGAAAAGAACAGAAGCTATTTCTGAAATTCCAATAAACCATCTGTCACCTACGGTCCCCGGCATAATCATATTAAAGAAATCAATATAATGTCCGCCAAGTATTACAACTCCAGCCATAACTAATACCCAACTAATTCTTTTGAAATCTGTATTAATTAATATCAATAATGGAAAGACAAAATTCATCACTACAGCTCCAAAAAATGGAAGGTTATATAATTCGATTCTTGTAATGTAATAGGTAACTTCCTCTGGAATATTAGCGTACCAAATCAACATGTATTGTGAGAACCATAAATAAGTCCAAAATATACTAAAACCAAACATAAATTTAGCTAAATCATGAATATGACTTGTGTTAACATGTTCCAGCGCCCCTTTTGACTTTAAATACAAAGTAACTAAAGCAATAGTAGTGATAGCACTTACAAAGAAACTTGCAAAAACATACCATCCAAATAAAGTACTAAACCAGTGTGGATCAATAGACATAATCCAGTCCCAAGACATTATAGACTCAGTCACAATAAAAAACACAAGGAACATCGCTGAAAGCTTAAAGTTCTTTTTGTAATAAAGATTATCATTTGCGTCATCTTGAGCCAAACAGTTTTTTCTCGAATAATATTGATATAGACTCCACCCAGTCAAAAATATTGCAGCCCTAACAATCCAAAAAGGAAAATTCAGGTAGCCAGCTTTATTAGCGATTAATTTATCATTAGCTACAACTTCCGGATCTAACCAAATAAAAAGATGATTAAAATGTAATCCGGATAATATTAAAATAATAAAAAAGATAACCGAACCAACAGGTAAATAAGCCGTTATACCTTGCATAACTCTGAATAAAACAGGAGACCATCCCGCCTGTGCCACTTGTTGGATAGCATAAAACACTAACACACCTAGTGAAACTAGCATAAAAAAGATACAAGCAACATATAAAGCCGACCATGGTTTGTTTTGAAGCTGATGTAAAACATGATTCAAATGCTCATTATGCTCCTCTTCGGCGCTCAGTTCATGACCACCTTCTTTTTTTACCACTGGTAAAACTTGCGCTTCTTCAACAACGTTTGTGGTATCAACCTTTGTTGAATCAGAAGTTGGGATAACTACCGCTGTAGTTTCGTCTATCTGTTTCACTTCATTAGCCTCGCTATGATTAGCAGAGGGTCCATGCGAAGGTTTTTCAGAAGCAACGGTCACTTCATGTTTAGCCTCGCCATGTCCACCGTGACTTTCGGCAGCAAGAAGTTTTTCAACGTCTTGAATATCTTTTGGTGCAGTTAAAAAACCATATCCAATTCCTAATATACCTACGGCCATTAAGATGAAAGAAAGAGTTTTTAATTTACTTGAAAATGTATACATATCTATTACGATCAGTTTGTTCAACAATTATAATTCACTTTTTAATTTCAGAACGTAATCGGCGACAATCCAACGTTCTTGGGCACTCAATTGATTAGCATGCGATCCCATTGAGTTTATACCATACGTTACAATGTGAAAAATACTTCCTTCAGTAATGACTCTATCTTTGTAACTAGGAACACCCAAAAATTTCTCTCTTTCTACAAGTTTACCTTTACCATTACCAGTATTACCATGACAAGTAGCACAATAAATTTCAAAAAGTTCTTTTCCTTTTTCAAGGTCCTTGCCTATCGAATCTAATGGGGACTTCAAATTGGCTTTAGCCGATTCATACCCTGCAGTAGAATTTTCGTATTCATACGGCTCAGTACCTCTATCTAAGCTTCCTTCAGCAGGAAGTTGCCCCTCTTTACCATTTTTGAATGCATTCGATTCAGCATAAGTTTCGTACCCTACTGATTCGTACATATTTGGAAAATACTGATAGTTTGGTGCCGCATTATTATGGCATGATGAAACTAAAATAGTTATACCAAATAAAAGTGTTATTTTATATACGCTTTTCATATCTATAATTAATGCTTATCGATTACTTTAACTTCTACAGCTCCCGTACTTTGGAAAAAAGAAATCAATTCTTCTTCATTATCGTGTACAGCTACCTCCATTAAAAAATGGTCATCTGTAGTTCTTACATCCGGATTTTCTGCTTCTTTGAAAGGCCATAATTTACTTCTCATGTAAAAAGTAATAACCATTAAGTGAGCTGCAAAAAACACAGTTAGTTCAAACATAATTGGCACGAAAGCCGGCATGTTTTCAATGTAACTAAAACTTGGCTTACCGCCAATGTCTTGTGGCCAATCCTGAATCATAATATAATTCATCATCGCTGTTGCTACAGCAATTCCCACACAACCATAAAGAAAAGCACAAATCGCTAATCTTGTAGGTGCAATTCCCATAGCTTTATCCAAACCGTGAACCGGGAATGGAGTAAAAACTTCTTCGATATGATGATGAGCTGCTCTGGTTTTTTTAACCGCATCCATCAATATATCATCGTCATTATAAATGGCGTATATTACTTTATTACTCATGATGTGAATCTTTATTTGCTTCTCTTGCTCTTTTGTAATTATCTCCAGTTCCTTTCAAAATTGTTTTTACCTCTGCCTGCGCAATTACAGGGAATGTTCTTGAATACAATAAGAAAAGTACGAAGAAGAAACCTATTGTTCCAATGAAAATTCCAATATCAACAAATGTAGGTGAAAACATTGTCCAAGAAGATGGTAAATAATCTCTATGTAACGAAGTTACGATAATTACAAATCTCTCAAACCACATTCCAATATTTACAACGATCGAAATGATAAATGAAAACATGATACTTGTTCTTAATTTTTTGAACCACATAAATTGTGGAGAAAAAACATTACATGTCATCATCGACCAATATGCCCACCAGTATGGTCCAGTAGCTCTATTCAAGAAAGCATACTGTTCGTACTCTACACCAGAATACCAAGCAACAAATAATTCAGTTATGTAGGCTACCCCAACAATAGAACCTGTAATCATAATAACGATATTCATCAACTCAATGTGCTGAACCGTAATGTAAGCTTCTAGATTCGAAACTTTTCTCATAATTATAAGCAAAGTATTTACCATTGCAAATCCTGAGAAAACCGCTCCAGCTACAAAGTACGGAGGGAAAATTGTTGTATGCCATCCTGGAATCACAGACGTAGCAAAATCCATCGATACAATGGTATGCACAGAAAGTACAAGTGGAGTGGCTAAACCTGCAAGTACCAAAGATACTTCTTCAAAACGTTGCCAGTCTTTTGCTCTACCGCTCCATCCGAAACTTAATATAGAATACACTCTTTTATTAAAAGGTGTAATTGCTCTATCACGTAGCATCGCAAAATCAGGTAATAAACCAGTCCACCAGAAAACTAATGAAACAGAAAGATACGTCGAAATTGCAAATACGTCCCAAAGTAACGGCGAGTTAAAGTTTACCCAAAGAGAACCAAATTGATTCGGAATTGGTAAAACCCAATACGCTAACCATGGACGGCCCATGTGTATAATTGGAAATAAACCTGCTTGAATAACGGAAAAAATTGTCATTGCTTCAGCAGAACGGTTAATTGCCATTCTCCAACGCTGACGGAAAAGTAATAATACTGCCGAAATAAGCGTTCCAGCGTGACCAATACCAACCCACCAAACAAAGTTCGTGATATCCCAAGCCCATCCAACAGTTTTATTTAAACCCCATGTTCCAATACCTGTAGATACGGTGTAAATGATACAGCCAAGTCCCCAAAGGAAGGCTATTAATGCGATTGAAAACACAATCCACCAATGTTTGTTTGCTTTACCTTCAACAGGCGCAGCTACATCTACAGTTATATCGTGATAAGATTTATCACCTATAACTAAGGGTTTTCTAATGGTTGCTTCGTAGTGAGACGACATAATCCTTTATATTGATTCTTAATTAATTATTTTTTGTACTAGGTATTTCTAACTTTAACATGATAAATCACATTTGGTTTTGTTCCAACATGCTCCAATAAATGATACATTCTTTCGTCAGTAGCTAATTTAGATACTTCTCCTTCTTTATCATTTATATCTCCAAATTTCATTGCTCCATTAGAACAAGCGTTTGAACAAGCCGTTTGAAATTCACCATCAACAATTGCACGTCCGTCATTTTTCGCTTTCAGGATTGTTGCTTGTGTCATTTGAATACACATTGAACACTTCTCCATAACTCCACGAGAACGTACATTAACATCTGGGTTCAATACCATACGACCTAAATCGTCATTCATGTGATAATCGAATTCGCTGTTTTTGTTGTACAAGAACCAGTTAAAACGACGAACTTTATAAGGACAGTTGTTAGCGCAATAACGTGTTCCGACACATCTGTTGTAAGCCATGTGATTTTGACCTTGACGAGAATGTGAAGTTGCAGCAACTGGACAAACCGTTTCACACGGTGCATGGTTACAATGTTGACACATTACAGGTTGAAAAGATACTTGTGGGTTATCACCCGCTTTTTCCATTTCATTAAATGTAGACAACGAACTTGATAATCCTGCAATATTTTCTTTTCTTTCGTTATCACCTTCAAAAGTACTTTCAGAAGAATAATATCTGTCAATACGCAACCAGTGCATATCACGACTTCTTCTTACTTCTGATTTTCCAACAACAGGAACGTTGTTTTCAGCGTGACAGGCAATTACACAAGCACCACAACCGGTACAAGCATTCAAATCAATAGAAAGATTAAAATGGTGCCCCGTTGAGCGATCAAATGAATCCCATAAATCTACTTTAGTTGCTTCCACTTCTTTATGATCCAATGAAACCATTGGTTGCGGATTCCAAAGCTTTGCATCTTTTGTATTGAAAATTTCTAAAGACGTTTCTTTAATGATATCTCCTCTTCCCATTAATGTTTTCTGACCTTGAACACAAGCAAACTCGTGCTCTCCTCCAGCTTTCGCCAAAGTTACAGACTGTACATTATTAGAATCTTTATATAGAGAGTAAGCGTTCAAACCTACCATCATTTCTTCTTTTAAAGCCGCTTTACGACCGTAACCTAATGCTAAACCAATTGTACCAACTGCTTGACCTGGCTGAACGATTACCGGAACGTTTTCTAATTTCACTCCATCAGATGTAGTAATAGTAGCGTAACTTCCGTTCAAACCACCGTTTGCCACGATTTCATTAAAAAGTTCATATTTCTTGGCATCTGCATTCGAAACAGTAACATAGTTATCCCAGGAAACTCTTGTAATTGGATCTGGAAACTCTTGTAACCATGGGTTATTCGCTTGTTGTCCATCTCCCATACCTGTTTTAGTATATAAAACAAGTTCTAATCCTTGAGCAACTTTTGATTTTGATAAAGCATTCGCAGCAGCACTAAAATCGGCAGAACCACCAGTTGCGGCCGGAATAGCTCCAACATAAATACCATCATGTAAAACCTTGTTCCAAGAAGAACCAGCTATTATTGTTGATGAATTCGCTTTGATATAATCATAGAATGTACCAGTTGAACCATTTAAGGACAACAATACATCTTGAAATTGTTTTGTATTAAAAAGTGGACGAATTGTAGGCTGAGTAATTCCATAAGTACCTTTTGTGATACTTACATCATTCCATGATTCCAAATAATGTGGAACAGCTGCCGCAATAGTACTCAGTAAAGCAGTTTCATCCTCTTTCAAAGAAAACGACACTGATGTTTTTACCTTTTTCAGTCCTTCAACAAAAGAAGTGCTATCCGCTAAAGTATAAACCGGGTTAACACCGCTCATTATTAATGTATGAACGCTTCCCGCTTTCATATCATTAACCAATTGAACAACTTTTGTATTAGAACCTTTTCTAATCTGTCTTGTTCCAGAAGTAGTGAAAGCTTCACTTGCCAATGCTTGATTGATAGCCAAAACCAACAATTGAGCATTTTTATCTTGAATACCGGATACTAAAACTCCTTTTGAACCAGCAGCTTTTAACTGTTGACCCGCTTTTGTAACTTCTGCTTTAAATTTATCTTCTAAAATTACAGCAACAGAAGATCCAGTTACAATATTATATATATGAACTAATGCTTGTTTTTGGTTCGCAGTAGACATTGGCAAACGCTTATCAGCAGCAGCACCAGACAGAGTCATGTTTGCTTCTAACTGAAAATGACGAGACATCTTTCCAGCCTTAGGAATTCTTCCTTTTGCGTAACCTGAATCATAACTTCCACCCTGCCAATCCCCAAGGATATCAGCTCCAACAGAAACTATAAGTGAGGCTTTAGAAAAATCATAATCGACCAAAGCTCTTTCTCCATAAGCCGTTTCGAAAGCATCTAATGCTTCAGATTCAGATACAGCATCATAAACAACATGTTTAGCATTTGGATTTTTACCAATAAATTCAGCAATCAATTTTTCTGTTGATGGACTAGCTAATGTGTTTGTCAAAAGTACAACCTGACCTCCTTTTGCGGAAGCATCAGCTATACTTGATTTAATTTTAGAATCAACAGCAGACCAAGTTGAATCTTTACCTTCCACTTTAGGCTCTTTCAAACGCATGCTATCATACAAAGAAAGAATCGATGCGTGAATTCTTGCATTAGCACTAAATTTAGCTCCGGCAATAGTGTTATTATCTATTTTAATAGGACGCCCTTCACGAGTTTTTATCAAAAGATTTGCAAAATCAAATCCATCAAAAACAGAAGTAGCATAATAATCTGCCACTCCAGGAATGATTTGTTCCGGCTGAAGAACATAAGGTATAGACTTGTTCACAGGGCCTTCGCAAGCTGCAAGCGTAGCTGCCGCAGTACTAAAACCAACGTACTTTAAAAAATCACGACGTGATGTTGACGAAGATGACAAAGCATCATTATTTCCTAAAAATTCATCAGTAGGAATTTCTTCAACAAATTCGTTATTTCTAAGCGCCTCAACAATAGAACTATTTTTGTCTAGTTCTTCAACACTTTTCCAGTATTTTTTGTTTGATGACATATATAAATATTAAAATCTTAATAATTTGATTAATAGTGGCATTTTCCACATTCTAAACCTCCCATTTGTGCAGCAGTCAACTTGTCTACACCGTACTTCTTAGAAAGTTCATCATGAATTTTGGTGTAATATTCGTTACCTTCCATTTTAACATCAGTTTTTCTATGGCAATCGATACACCAACCCATTGTTAATGGAGCAAATTGTTTTTGAATTTCATATTCTTGAACTGGACCGTGACATGTCTGACATTCAATCCCTGCAACAGTTACGTGTTGAGAGTGATTGAAATAAACGAAATCAGGTAAATTATGAATACGAACCCATTTTACAGGCTGTGTTTTCCCGGTATAACTTTGGGTTGTTTTATCCCAACCAACGGCAGTATACAATTTTTGGATTTGCTCATCGTAAAATGCTTTACTGTATTCTGGTGTAGCAGTAGTTTCGGCAACTTCAGCAATGTTTTTATGACAGTTCATACAAACGTTCAAAGAAGGTATCCCACCGTTTTTACTTACCCTAGCAGCAGAGTGACAGTATTTACAGTTGATTTCATTGTCACCAGCATGTATTCTGTGGGAGTAATGGATTGGCTGAATAGGCGCGTAATCTTGATCAACACCTATTTGCATAAAAAATCCATATACAAAATAAGCACTAGCCAAAAGCAAAAATACCGCAGTGACTAAAACTAAAAATTGATTTCTGGCAAAGGCTTTCCAAATAGGAGTTGTTGGAGTTTTAGGAGCCGTTTCGATACCGTTCGCCTTAGCTACCTTAGATAAAACTTGATTTACCAAAAACAACATCACCACCAAAATAAGCATAACAAGCGCCAAAGCACCTAATATGATATTATTTGAAACACCACCGTCAGAACCACCAGTTCCAGGAACCGCTTCAGTACCACCAGCTGGTGGCGCAGGAGCTTCAGCCTTTGGCTCTGAAGTGTAAGCAATGATATTATCAATATCACCATCAGATAATTGAGGAAAAGCTGACATTACTGCCTTATTGTTTTCTTCAAAAACTTTCACCGCCTGAGCATCACCTGACTTAATTAAGTCAGAACTATTACGAATCCACTTATGAAGCCAAGAAGCATCATATTTGCCCGCAACACCCCTAAGAGCAGGACCCGTAGCTTTAGCATCTAATTTGTGACATGCAGCACAATTTGCATTAAACAATTCTTTACCTTTTACAGCATCTCCACCCGTTACTACAGCAGGAGCTGCAGCTGCATCAGTAACTGCAGGAGCAGCTTCTTGAGCAAATGAAGTTAAAGAGAAAATTAACGATGAGGCTAAGCCTAAAAATAATTTCCTTGTGATCGAATTATGGTTACCCACCTTTTTCATATAGTATAAAGATTATCTACTAAAATTTGGCACAGTTTTTTCTAATTGATTTAGGAAAACCGCTCCTTTATTTTAAAACTTGGACAAAAATACGACTTAAGAACTATTCTCAAAACCTTAAAATAGCCTTAATTTCAATTTATATCTATTCTAAATAAGATTTGCTATTTGGTATCAACCTTTAAATATTACTTTTACACAAAAACAATCACATTATGAGAATTTTAGCCCCTCAAAAAGCATTTTTCATCTCTGCAACATTATTAATTTTCGCGTTCAACGCAACTGCACAAGAAGGGAATATTACTGTAAATCAGGACTACAAATTTGAACAATTACTAAATGAAAAGAGAAAAACAAATGTTTCTAATGCTGTAAATGACCAATATAAAATTCAAATTTTCAGCGGAGAAAGCGACAAAGCTAAAAACACACTGAATCAATTCAGACAAGAATTTAGTTACTTAGATGGTACAATTATTTTTTTTACACCAAATTATAAAGTTTGGGTCGGAAATTTCAAAACGCGAATTGAAGCAGAACGCAATTTGATAGCAATCAAAAAAAGCTACACAAATGTTCATTTAATAAAGCCTAACAACTAAAATTTATCATTATTTAAAGTGTAATATTCAAAGTTTCACGAATAAAAAAAATACAAAAAAAGCAACTCGATTTGAGTTGCTTTTTTTTTGTTTAAATCTTTGCGTTAAATTCTACCAAAATAATCATAACATTCCATAAAAACACTTAGACAAATGACGTTTCTATTGCCCTAACGTTTGCTGGTAATATTTTTTTTGAATCTCTTTTTTAGCTAGACTGCTTTTATTACCATCCTTAAACTCTATTAAAAGCTCTAGATGAGAGGATATCACAACTTTTATCTCACTATCGAATAAAAATGACGATTAGACCGTATAACTATCTATTAGCATTGGAATTGAGCCATCACTGCTCTAAGCTGCGATTGCAACGCCAATCAACCCAAACATCGCACCTATAGCGATCGCATTATTTGATCTATAAATTACATTCTCAATATAATACTTGCCCCTAATAATTTCCGTCTTGGCATAATAGTTTAAACTTGCATATTTTGAGACATTGATATAGAAATCTTGCCCATCATTAAAGCCATAAGAATTTAACCCTTCGAAACCAGTATGTTTGTTAAGCAAATAAAACCGGTCTTTTTTATTCGTTATTTCAAAACCACCTAAAGAAAGTGGTTTCCAATTTAAAATTTCAGCATAATTCATATAAATATCTTTAGAAGGAACATCTGCTATTGATCAATTTTTAATACTAAAATCATTATCATATAAAAATAGCAGTTTTATCTTCCTCACTTGTTTTCATATAACTTGTAAAACATTCCTGTAAAACTGACTCTAATCGCTCATCGTGTGTACCGGTAACATCCATACCGTCACTTTCTGCCGAGGCGACATAAGAACCTAATATATAATCAGTAGTATCTTTAGTTTCTATTACATCAATTGCTAAAATTGCATATCCTTTTTCGGACATCGCACGCGTTAGTTCCGAAACATACAAATCATTTATTCGGATAGAAATCTTAGATTTACCTCCATCGGACGGACAAATAACAGCGAGATAATCAAAAAGTTCGATTGTTAAAGGTTCTTCGAAATTTACTAGTACATTTCTATTGAAACGTCCTTTTTGAACGGTTCCGATTTTTCATTAAACTGTCTTCCATCAAAAACATTTTCAACATAAAAATTAAAACCAATAGCTTTATCCTTTTTATCTTTTAAAGACACTTTATGGAATTCCGTTTTATTTTGAGAAAAGACAACCGTGCTAAGTACAACAAAAAATAACACGAATAATTTATTCATAAATTTCATTTTTGGCACTCTCTAAAAATAAAAAAATCCCGATTTTATCGGGATTTTTTTATAACATATTAAAATTCTATTTCAATTTCTTTTTGATTGCAACTTCATGGTACGATTCAATAACATCTCTTTCTTCGATGTCGTTGTATCCTTTTACTTGAATTCCACAATCGTATCCTTTAGCCACTTCTTTCACATCATCTTTGAAACGTTTTAACGCTAACAATTCTCCTGTAAACACCACAACTCCTTCTCTAATGATTCTCATTTTGGCATTTTTGGAAATTTTACCATCCATTACCATACAACCTGCAATTGAACCCACTTTAGAGATTTTGAATATCTCTCTGATCTCAGCCGTACCCAGAATTTCTTCTTTCATTTCCGGAGCTAACATTCCTTCCATCGCATCTTTCAAGTCATCGATAGCAGCGTAAATGATAGAGTAGTAACGGATATCAATTTCTTCTTTGTCTGCCAATTGTCTTGCATTTCCAGCAGGACGAACATTAAATCCGATGATAATTGCATCTGAAGCAGAAGCCAACATTACGTCAGTTTCAGTAATTGCTCCAACACCTTTATGGATAATATTGATTTGAATTTCTTCAGTAGATAATTTAGAAAACGAATCAGACAATGCTTCAACAGAACCATCCACATCTCCTTTAAGGATAATGTTCAATTCTTTAAATTGACCCAACGCAATTCTTCGTCCAATTTCATCCAATGTAATATGACGTTGTGTACGAACTGATTGCTCACGCATCAATTGAGAACGTTTTGAGGCAATTTGTTTCGCTTCTTTTTCGTCTTCGAAAATATTGAACTTATCACCCGCTGTTGCTGCTCCATCAAGACCAAGAACTGAAACCGGAGTCGAAGGACCCGCAACAGTTACAATGTTCCCTCTTTCATCATGCATGGCTTTAATTTTACCATGATGCTTACCAGCTAACATATAATCTCCAATTTTCAACGTTCCGTTTTGAACTAATATCGTAGAAACATATCCTTTTCCTTTGTCAAGGAAAGCCTCAACAACAGTCCCAGAAGCAGCTTTGTTTGGATTTGCTTTCAAATCTAAAAGTTCCGCTTCTAACAATACTTTTTCTAATAATTCTTTTACACCTGTTCCTACTTTCGCAGAAATATCATGTGATTGAATTTTTCCACCCCAATCTTCAACAAGTAGATTCATACCTGCTAATCTTTCTTTAACTTTTTCAGGATTAGCATTTGGCTTATCAATTTTATTGATAGCAAATATGATAGGAACGCCGGCTGCTTGAGCATGGCTAATTGCTTCTTTAGTTTGTGGCATGATATCATCATCCGCAGCGATAACAATAATAGCAATATCTGTAACTTGAGCACCACGCGCACGCATCGCAGTAAACGCTTCGTGACCCGGTGTATCTAAGAATGCGATTTTTTGTCCGTTATCTAAAGTTACTCCGTAAGCACCAATATGCTGTGTAATTCCCCCAGACTCACCTGCAATTACGTTTTCTTTACGAATGTAATCCAGTAACGATGTTTTACCGTGATCGACGTGACCCATTACGGTTACAATTGGTGCTCTGAAAACTAAATCTTCTTCTCTGTCTTCAACAACCTGAATTGCTTCTTCGATGTCAACAGTGATAAATTCAACTTCGTAACCAAATTCGTCAGCAACAATAGTCAATGTTTCTGCATCAAGACGTTGATTCATGGTAACCATGATTCCAAGTGACATACAGGTACCAATAACTTTAGTAATTGGCACATCCATCATGATAGCAATTTCACCAACTGTTACAAATTCAGTAACCTTAATAGTTTTACTTCCTTCGTCAATAGCTCTTTGCTCATCATCAGATTTCTGACGGTGTGTATCCCTTTTATCTCTTCTATATTTAGCCGCTTTAGATTTACCACCTTTACCTTGTAGTTTCTCTAAAGTCTCTCTAATTTGATTTTTAACTTCTTCTTCTGTAGGCTCAACTTTTGCTACAATTGCGGGTCTGTTTCCTTTTACGAATCCAGGTCTTGCACTTCTGTTAGCATTGAATCCACCGCCACCTACATTAGGTGTAATCTTGTTAGGATTTGGCGCACCAGGAACTCCCGGTATTGCAGGCGGTCTAGGAGCACCCGGTTTAGGAGCAATCCTTTTACGCTTGTTTTTATTTGCATTGGCTGCAGCCGAACCTGGAGCACCCGGTTTATTCGGAGTGATTTTTGGTTCTTCTTTTTTCTTTTTCGGTTTGTTGAATTGAGATAAATCAATTATTTGACCTGTTAAAGTGGTCCCAGATAGTTTCTGATATTGCGTGGTGATGGTTTCATCAACAGGAACTTCATCAATTTTAATCGCTTCAACTTTTTCAACTACTTTTGGCTCAGCAGGAACTTCTTTCGGAGCCTCTGTTTTCACCTCTTTGATTCCAACAACAGGTTTCACCTCTTTTTTGTCTGAAACAACTTTTTCTTCCAAAGGTTTTTCTGGTGACGGTTTTTCTGTTGAAACTTCTTTTTGAACGGCTTTCACCTCAGGTACTTTAGCAACTGGAGTTTCCGCTTTTTCAACAGCTTTTACAGGAGGAACTATTGAAGGTTTCTTAGGATTCAGATCAATCTTACCTACTTGAACAGGTCCTGCTATAACCGCTCTCGCTTTTATAACTTCTTGCTGTTTAAGACGCTCTTCTTCCAACTTACGCTTGTCTTCGATTTCTTTCTCTCGTTCTAAACGCAAAGCTTCTTTCTCTTTTCTTTTCTCTTCGCCTACTTCTTTTGAAGCCTCTTTATTCCCTTTGTCACCTGCAAACTGACCGCACAAGACATTGTATACATCATCAGAAATTTTTGCGTTTGGATTTGCTTCAATAGCAATCCCCTTATCTTTTAGATAATCCACAGCTCTTTCCAAAGAAATATTCAATTCCCTTAAAACTTTGTTTATTCTAATAATTCTCTCTTCAGACATAAAACCTTTTTATTATTACCTTTTTTGTTATTCCTCACTTTACTCCTAACTCGATACCTACCGAGCAAGAATAAATTGTAAAGTGGCATGTTTATCGTTGAAGACGCATTGACTAACTGTCAAATTCTTCTTTCAATATTCTCATTACATCTAGAATCGTTTCCTCTTCCAGGTCTGTTCTTCTTACTAAATCTGCAACTTCTTGTTTTAGGATACTTTTTGCGGTATCCAAGCCAATTTTCGCAAATTCTTCAATAACCCAGCTTTCAATTTCATCTGAAAACTCATTTAATTCAACATCATCCTCATCAGCAGTTGCACCAGCAACATCACCTTCACGAATAACGTCTAGCTCATAACCAGTCAATAATCCCGCTAATTTTATGTTGTGTCCGCCACGACCAATTGCTTTCGAAACTTCTTCAAGCTTCAAGAAAACTTCAGCTCTTTTTGTCTCTTCATTTATTTTAATAGAAGAAACTTTTGCAGGGCTTAATGCTCTTGTAATAAACAATTGTATATTACTTGTATAATTGATAACATCGATATTTTCGTTTCCTAATTCACGAACAATTCCATGAATACGAGACCCTTTCATACCGACACAAGCCCCTACAGGATCAATTCTGTCATCATAAGAATCTACGGCTACTTTTGCTTTTTCACCTGGTATTCTTACGACTTTTTTAACCATAATTAAACCGTCAAACACTTCAGGGATTTCTTGTTCAAACAATTTTTCTAAAAACTTCTCAGAAGTTCTAGACATAATAATTTGAGGTTTATTTCCTTTTAATTCAACGCTTTCTATTATTCCTCTAACATTATCTCCTTTGCGGAAAAAGTCAGAAGGTATTTGTTTTTCTTTCGGTAGGATGATTTCATTTCCTTCATCATCAACTAAAATCACAACTCTTGGGCGCACATGGTGCACTTCAGCTGTATAGATATCACCGATTAAATCTTTAAACTGTTTATAAAGATTCGTGTTGTCATGTTCATGAATTTTAGAAATTAAATTCTGACGTAAAGCTAAAATTGCTCTTCGCCCCAAATCAATTAATTTCACTTCTTCGGAAACTTCTTCACCAATTTCAAAATCAGGCTCAATTTTTCTAGCTTCGGTTAAAGTAATCTCAAGATGATCAAAATCCAAGTCTTCATCAGCAACGATTACTCTTCTCTGCCATATCTCCATATCTCCTTTATCAGGATTTATGATGATATCGAAATTATCATCTGAACCGTATTTTTTCTTCAATGCATTTCTAAATACATCTTCCAAAATTGCCATAAGCGTTACACGATCAATGAGTTTATCATCTTTAAACTCTGAGAATGAATCGATTAATGCTAAATTTTCCATGCGAATTCTTTAATTAAAATGTTACTGTAACAATTGCTTCTTTAATGTCTCCGTAAGGCAGTTGTAGTTCTTTTTGAACTGTTTCCTTTCCTTTCCCTATTTTTTTAGGCTCTCTTGCTTTCCATGACAAAATTACAAAATCATCATTAGCTTCCACTAATTCCGCTTCAATTATTTCTGCCCCAGTCTTCACAATCAATGTGCGTCCTATATTTTTTTTGTATTGTCTTATTAATTTCAATGGAGACCCAACACCTACCGAAGCTACTTCAAGAGAATAGTCTTGTTCCTCTCGGTCCAAATTACTATCTATGTATCTACTAACATCAATACAATCCTGAAGCGCTACCCCATTATCACCATCTAAAGTAACAATAACCTTGAAAGCATCAGTGACTATCAAGTCTATCAAAAAAATTGATGGCTTTTCTAAAAGGCATTCTGCCAATAACGAATTTACTTTTTCTTTAAATGTCATATTTTTATAAAAAGAGGGGACATTTAGTCCCCTCATTATCTAGATTTTAATAAATAACGGTGCAAATATAGTTTTTTTTTTATAAACTAAAATAAACGGTTGCTGTTAAAATATTTCTTATCTTTATTAGACAATTTAAAAGACCCTTTTTCCTATAATTTTAAACCATCCTAAATTATGAAACGAATTTTAGTTCCAACTGATTTTTCTAAACATGCTGAACACGCTCTGAAAGCAGCCGCGCAAATTGCTAAAAAAAATGGAGCAGAGATATTCCTGCTACACCTACTAGAACTGCCCAATCAAATGAATGACGCAGTGACAAATGGCAAAACTATTCCCGAGGTCATGCTTTTTATAAAAAAAGCAAATGAAAAGCTTCAAAAAATCAAGGAAGAGCCACACTTACAAGGAATCACCATTACTACCACAGTACAATTTGAAAAAGCTTTTGATGGCATATTGTCGTTCAATAAAAAAAACAAAATAGACTTAATAGTCATGGGATCACATGGATCTTCAGGCATCGAAGAAATCCTCATTGGATCGAACACAGAAAAAGTAGTACGCCTTTCAGATATCCCCGTATTAGTCATCAAAAAGGACTTAGATACATTTAACATTAAAAACATTGTATTTGCATCTGATTTTTCGACAGAAATCAAAAAACCTTTCCTGAAAATGATTGAGTTTGCAAAAATATTTGATGCAAATTTAATTTTAGTCATGATTTGCACACCCAACAGTTTTAAAACAACATCAATGGGCGAGAAGACCATGAAGAATTTTATTGCAGATTTTGAAGTCAAAAACTACTCCATGCAAATTTATAACGATTCCAATATTGAAACAGGCATTCTAAACTTTAGCAATACGGTAGACGCTGATTTAATTGGTTTATGCACCCATGGAAGAACTGGATTGTCCCATTTTTTTAACGGAAGCATCAGTGAAGATTTAGTAAATCACGCAATAAAACCTGTAATAACTTTCAAAATCTAATTTACAAACATTTAAACCGTGCCATTAATATCGAAAATTGAAAAAGGGACACGATTCTATTAATTAATTACCTTGGCAAAAAGGCATAAAAAAACCCCTCACATCTGAGGGGTTTTCTGTTGGTCTACAAGGACTCGAACCTTGAAAGACTGCACCAAAAACAGTTGTGTTACCATTACACCATAGACCAGTAGTATTGCTGTTAAGCGAGTGCAAATTTATAATAATTTTTAGTTTGCGCAAACTTTTTTGGCATTTTTATCAAAAAAATTTCGCCTTAAATTGAATTTAATTCAAGCAAATAACAAAAAGCCTTCATAGTCAACACTTTATTCAATTTCATTACTTTTCCAGAAAATAGTGTTAATGCTATGGAGGTTAAACAAAAAAACATTTTCTTTGTGACTTACAATTAAATTAAACTTTAGTACATGGATAAAGCAGCATTCAATTTTAATAAATGGAATACAGTTATTGGTTGGCTTACATTTGGAATCGCATTATTAACCTACACATTAACAGTTGAGCCCACCATGAGTTTTTGGGATTGCGGTGAATACATTGCCACAGCGGCCAAATTGGAAGTTGGTCATCCGCCCGGAGCTCCTTTATACCAAATGATTGGTGCTTTCTTCGCTATGTTCGCCACGGATGATACTAAAATTGCCTTAATGGTCAATATGATGTCCGTGTTTTCAAGTGCATTTACCATTTTATTTTTATTCTGGTCTTCTTCAATGCTGCTAAAAAAATTAGTATCCCGATTTTCAGAATCAAATAAGAACAATGAAATTGTAATATTAGGAAGCTCACTTGTAGGTGCTTTGGCTTACACTTTCTCTGATAGTTTTTGGTATAATGCAGTTGAGGCTGAAGTTTATGCCATGGCTTCCTTGTTTATTGCTTTATTATTTTGGCTTGGATTACGCTGGGAACAAGACATGAACAAACCAAGAGGAAACAAATGGTTATTAATCATTTCACTTGTGGTTGGACTGTCATTTGGAGTTCACTTCATGGCTTTATTAACAATTCCCGCCATAGGTTTCTTGTACTTTTTCAAAAACTATAAAGTTGTCACCATCAAAAGCTTTCTGCTTGCAAATGTAATCGTAATCGCTATTTTACTTTTTATATTCAAATTACTTCTTCCTATGACCATGGGATTCTTTGGTAAAACCGAAGTTTTTATGGTTAATAGCTTGGGATTACCGTTTGACTCCGGAACTATATTTGTTACTATTTTGCTGGCTGCGCTGTTTTATTTTGGTTTAAAATACACCAACAATAGAGGCTTGGCAACTTACAATACTTTAATTCTATGTGTTCTTTTTATCCTAATCGGATTTTCTACCTGGACAATGTTACCAATTCGTGCTAACGCCAATACAGTAATCAACGAAAACAAACCGTCTGATGCGCGCGAGGTTCTTGCATATTATAACAGAGAACAATACGGCGTAAATCCATTGTTTTACGGTCCGCAATACACCGAAGCTTTTTCAGGTTTAGATGAAGACAACCCTTATTTGGACAAAGCACCCAATTATGAAAGAGATTACAAAACAGGAAAATATGTTATTGTAAATAATTTCAAAAATGCGGAACAAAATACAGATGACAATCACAAAACTATTTTACCAAGAATGTGGAGTGGCGATCATATTGAGAACTATATGAATTTCACAAATCCGCCACAATTTAGGTTAAATCCTAATTATCCTTACGAAGACGATCTTGCGAAGTACGGAATTGACCCGAGTCAGCTAAGCGAGGAAGATTATAATAAAGCCATAGCACAACTGAAAAATGAAACGGAAAAAATCATAAATGAGTTCAGACGAGCTTATGCTCAAAATCAAATTGACAATGAGGGTTACGTAAAGTTTTTAAAAAGTTACGGCGATTATTTATTGGTTGAAAAACCAACAACCGCTGACAATCTTGGTTTTATGGTTGAATATCAATTTGGCTATATGTACTGGAGGTATTTAATGTGGAATTTCGTTGGTCGTCAAAGTGATAATCAAGGAAGATACGATTACCTTGATGGAAACTGGCTCAGCGGAATATCATTTATAGACGAATTACATTTAGGAAGTCAAGATAACCTCCCTACGGATGTGGTGAATAATAAAGGAAGAAATGTATATTTCTTTTTACCATTTATCCTTGGTTTAATTGGCTTAATGTATCATGCCAATAAAGATTTAAAAAGTTTCTACGTCCTGCTGGCATTATTCCTTTTTACGGGAATAGCACTCAAAATATACTTAAACGAAAGACCTTTTGAACCGCGAGAAAGAGATTATGCTTTAGTCGGCTCGTTTTACGTATTTGCCATCTGGATTGGTTTTGGAGTATATGCTTTGTATGAAAGCGTACAAAAATATCTTGCCCCAAAAATTGCGGGTCCAATAATTATTGCAGCAAGTTTACTGGCAGCTCCGGTTCTTATGGCAGCCCAAAACTGGGATGATCATGATCGTTCCGGAAAATCTACCGCTGTAGCAATGGCCAAAGCTTACCTTACCTCGTGTGATCCTAATGCTATTTTATTTACCATTGGTGATAACGATACCTTCCCGCTTTGGTACGCCCAAGAAATTGAAAAAATAAGAACGGATGTCAAAATAGTAAATACTAGTTTATTTATGACAGATTGGTATATCGATCAAATGAAAACCAAGACATATGAGTCTGACCCTTTACCTATTTCATTTACTCACGATCAATACGTAGGCGATAAATTGGATTATGTGGCACACATTCCTAAGGTAGAAACCCGCTGGGATATAAAGGATTTTATTGATTTTATTAAAAATCCAAAATCGACAGTTGAAATGCAAAACGGTCAAACCATTCATTTTTATCCTACAAATAAAATCAGAATTCCTGTTGACAAAAACACCATTATACAAAACAAAGTTGTATCTGCTAAATATTATGATTCTATAGTTCCTTATATTGATTTGGATATCAGTAAAAATGCGCTGTACAAAAACAGATTAATGATGCTTGATATTGTTGCCAATAACAACTGGAAACGACCTATTTACTTTAGCGGAGGTGCATTTGACAACGAAGATTATATCTGGATGAAAGAATACCTTCAACTAGAGGGTATGGTATACAAATTAGTCCCTATTAAAACAACTATTCCTAAAGATGGAGGCCCTCTTGAAATGGGACAAATAGATGCTGATAAAATGTATGCTAAAATTATGAAATGGGATTGGGGCAACAGCGAAAGTAGCACTATTTATCATGACCCTGAAACCCGTAAAAACAGCATAACGTACAGAAGTAATCTTTCAAGATTAATGAATCAGTTGATCGTTGAAGGCAAAAAAGACAAGGCGAAAAACATTATTGATTTAGCGATGACAAAAATGCCTTTGGAATATTTTGGCTATTATTCATTAGTAGAACCTTTTGCTGACGGTTATTACAAAATTGGTGACAAAGTGAAAGCGCAACAATTACTAAATAAGCTGGTAAATAAGTATCATGAGAACCTGAACTACTATGGCAATCTTAAATCATCTGAACAAAGTAGTATTGCCATTCCTATCATTACTGATATTGAGCGCTACAGAAGTCTTTTGCAAGTCATGAAAGAAAACGGAGATATTGACTTTTACAATAAGCATAAAATCACTTTCAATACATACATTAAGATGTTTGAACGTTTTGAACGAGAAAAAGAGTAATCTTGAATACAATTAGAAAAGATAGCGATGTTGAAAAATGTCGCTATTTTTTTTTAATTTTAAAACTAAAAAATGAAATTCTACTGGATAAAGACGAATTGGATTATCAAAAAAATATTCTCAAATTATATTTGGGATGTTTCCAATACAGCAAAAACGGTGTATCTCACTTTTGACGACGGCCCTATTCCTATAGTGACTGAATGGGTCTTGAGAGAACTAAAAAAAAACAACTTTAAAGCTACTTTTTTTAGTATTGGAGATAATATCACTAAGCATCCCGAAATATTCAAAAAAGTAGTTAGCGAAGGGCATTCCATAGGAAATCATACTTTTAACCATTTAAATAGCTGGAATACTTCTACTGAAGATTATGTTGAAAACGTTGCACGATGCGAAGAAGCGATTGGCAAAAACATAAATCAAACTCCAAAGTCCAGACTATATCGTCCTCCTTACGGCAAAATAAAAACGGCTCAATCTAAAGCGATTCAAAAATTGGGCTATAAAATAATTATGTGGGATGTGCTTAGCGCAGATTTTGATACCACAATATCTAAAGAGCAATGTTTAGATAATGTGTTGTCAAATGTTAAACCGGGAAGTATCATTGTTTTTCACGACAGCGTAAAAGCATTCAAAAATCTTGAATACGTGCTGCCAAAAACATTGGCTTTTCTAAAAGAAAATAAATTTAATTGTGATGTTTTGTAAAATCCAACAACAATTTTAGAACTGTTCCTGTACGATTCCAATAAGTGTATTGGCATCTAATTCACCAGATTGTCTCCAGATCATTTGGCCTTGTTTGTAAATCATCAATGTAGGCAAACCCTTAATCCGTAAAGCATCAGCTAACTCTTGATTTTTATCTACATCAATTTTTATCACTTTTGCCTTATCGCCAAGAGCAGCAGCCACATCTCTGATAACAGGATGCATTGAAACTGAAGATTCGTTCCATTCTGTGTAAAAATCAATTAACACAGGCACTTGAGTATTTATAAGTTCTCCAAATTTTGACATAAAACCAAAAATTTAATTTTTAAAATTCACTAAAAAGAGATATTTATTTTACAAATGTAGCATTTTAAACGAATTATGCCACATTAACCCCTTTTTTTAGTTCAATGACTGTAATTTCCGGCATAATACCTACTCTACCCGGATAGGCATGAAATCCAAATCCTCTATTAACGTAAACGTATCGCCCTAGGTTTTCATATAAACCAGCCCATTGCTTGTAAACATACTGTGCCAGACTCCATTTGAAATAACCCGGAATTTCGATTCCAAATTGCATTCCGTGTGTGTGACCCGAAAGCGTGAGGTGATAATGTTTCTCATCATGTTGCACGACATGCTCCCAATGCGAAGGATCATGACTCATCAAAATCTTGAAATCTTCTTTCTTTAAAGGTCCTGCAGCTTTATTTAAATCCCCAGCCTGCTTAAAGTTATGACCCCAATTTTCTACACCAACTAATGCTATTTTGGCATCTCCTTTTTCAATAAATCTATGTTCATTCAACAATAAATTGAACCCAATTTCCCCATATAAACTCTTTATAGCTTTGAAATTTTCCTCTTTAGCTGCTTCTGTTGGCCACGTTACATATTCGCCATAATCGTGATTCCCCAACACAGAATATTTTCCGTATTCGTGTTTTTTTATTCTATTGAATGTTTCTATCCAAGGGTGCATTTCTTTAGCATCCGTATTTACAATATCACCCGTAAACAAAATCAGATCGGAATTTTGTTCGTTAACCAAATCAATTGCGTAATTAATTTTTTCGGGATTATCAAAACTCCCACTGTGAACATCCGATATTTGGGTAATCGTAAAACCATCAAAAGCTTCCGGTAAATCAGGAAAAAAAATACGTTGTTTAATTACTTTATAATTGTATTTCCCAACGGTCACTCCATAAATCAATGATAAAAAAGGAACTGCCGCTAAACCTAATCCTATTTGGCTGATAAACTTTCGTCTTGAATTTAGGAAATCCGTGCTCTTGTCATAATCTATAAAATAATTCACGGTACCTGCACCCAATCTAAAAATATCTTCGCCCATGAGGACAAGCGTCAAAATCAATTTTGGAACGTATATAATAAGCAGTAAGCCCATGATTACCATCATGTGTTGGGTTTGGCCAACGCTTCGGTCAAATTGCATTATCGAATAAATAATATACACTAAGACTACAATACTGATCAGCTGAATGGAATATAAAATTGGCTTTGATTTTATCAAAGTTTTTAGCACTTGAAAAGTATAAAGTTCAATAATAAGAAGTAAAAGACACAAGAATACGATACGAAAGATCATTTTAATCAAATTTTAGACAAAATAACAAAAGAATTAAACAGTATGTTTTTTTATTAGTTAAAATTTAACGGTTGATTAAAGCTGAAAAAGAACCGAAGTAAACATATAAAAAATTGCATTATTCTGTAATTCGAATAATGCAATTTTAAACAGACAATCCTTTTACTATTCTAATTTAATATGAGTGTCATATTTGTTGTAAGAAATGAAGTAGGACCTGAATACTTCTGCGCAAAAACCTCAACATAATCACCATTCGACAATTCAACGATAGCATTTATGGGTACTACCACAATATCACCATTAGCCGCTCCTCGACCATAAACTTTATATTGTGACAAACCCGTCGTTGATCCATTTTTAGCAACATAGATAATATAAATTGAAGCCCCTGAAACTTGGAAAGAAATTGATCCACTAACATCAAAAAATCTTTTACCACTACCCAAATACCTAAGTCTATTACTAACTGCTGGATCATCAGAAGAGAATCTAAACATATTGGAAGCAACTGAATCGCCTCCAACTTTTACAATATTACTCGGACTGGAGGAATTAAAAGCAGTAGTACCTCCAAAGCCAACGTCATAATTAAAAGCCAATCCTCCAGTAGCTACCAAATCTGTTTCTTGAGAGAGTCCCGGGCAACTGACATACCACTTATTATTAAAATTGTACCCTGCATAAGTGCCTACACCTGTATACCCATTTACATATTTACCAGTAGTAACTCCTGAAAAAACTACTGATTCAATAGTAGCGTTGGCATTTATAATTGGGTTAGCTGAAACATCAAATCCAATACTAGTTCCTGTAACTTCACTAAATCCTCCTTGTTTGGCCACTTGTCCAAATGTACCAACAATCTTTTCATAAGTACCAGAATTACCCAGAGGTAAAGCACCCCCAAACCAACCTGCATTGTTAATCAACAACTTTTCAATATTCTCATAAACAACTCCATTTGAATTGCCAACATATTGTATAATACTCACAAATACCAGCGAAAAGCCCTTGATAAGACCTACATTAGCTGAATTTGCTATAATACCATCTCTTAAAATTAAATTTTGAGTACCCACTGCTGTAATATTAAAAACATTTCCGCCTGATGCCACTAAAGTTACTACCCTAATTGACCCTCCTGTTGATCCCGTAAAAAGATCTCCAATAACATTAACCAATTTATCCTCTCCAGAATCTAAACCAGCAATGTAAGCGTTATTCAATTCAATTGGTAAATCTAGCATCACAGTCCCATTTATCTCATACAGAGTTCCTGAGTCTAACTTATATGTGTTATTACCACCTAAGGCCTTCTCCGCTGCCAAAACAGTAGCCAGAACATCTGTAGATTTTATACGTTTAAATTTAAGTCTGCCATTCGCGTCACTACTCATTCTGTTCCATGATACTGCGGTACTATTGTAATGATAAAACGACTTCAAATCAGTGTCATACACCATCAACCCATCGGCAGGAGCGGCAATCGCAAGACGCTGCGCAGTGGTCATTCTTGGCGTAAGCATTCCTTGAGTTGTAGAGGAGACATCTAAGACAGAACTAGCATTTGGAGTAGTAGTTCCAATACCAACTTGGGCTGACAAATTTGTTGTCATCGTTATCAAAAATAACAAACAGGCTTGTAAAACCTTTTTAGCAAAGTAATGTTTTTTCATAACAAATTTATTATGTTAATATCAAAAATAAAATTAAAAAATTTTATTAAAAATACCGACTAAAGGCAAATATAATCGACTAAATACATATTATTCACATACAATATAAAATAAAGATTACAAAAATTGATTTAAATAATTTACCTAAGAACTATTAAAATTAATTGCACTCTCTGTCATTTACATTAAAATTACTTTTTCTATTAGTTATTTTGAGTACTATTTTATGAACAGAGACAATTTTAAGTAGAATTTTTTACAAATCCTGCAATCCTGCACTCCTTTATATAACAAGTTTTGTACTTTTGAAAACTTTACAAAATCACAATTCATGTCACAACAAAAACGCCTTTTCCTACTTGACGCCTACGCCTTAATCTTTAGAGGATACTATGCCTTCATAAAAAATCCAAGAATCAACTCAAAAGGAATGGACACATCGGCCATTATGGGATTCATGAATTCCTTAATGGATGTAATTAAAAGAGAAAAACCAGACCATTTAGCCGTTGCCTTTGATAATGGTGGAAGCCAATTGCGAAATGAAATATTTCCAGAATACAAAGCCCATCGTGATGCCACTCCCGAAGCCATAAAAATTGCCATTCCGTACATACAAGAACTATTGAAAGCCATGCATATTCCTATCGTAGAAGTAAAAGGATATGAAGCTGATGATTTAATTGGGACTATTGCAAAGCAAGCCGAAAAACAGAATTACAAAGTCTTTATGGTTACACCCGATAAGGATTTTGCACAACTCGTTTCCGAAAATATTTTTATGTACAAACCAGCTCGAATGGGAAATGGAATCGAAATCTGGGGAATTCCGGAAGTTTTGGCAAAATTTGAAATCGAAAGACCAGACCAGGTAATTGACTTTCTTGGAATGATGGGTGACGCTGCCGATAATATTCCTGGACTTCCTGGCGTAGGCGAAGTAACGGCTAAAAAACTGTTGAAGGAATTTGGAACTATGGAAAACCTTTTAGCCAATACTGACAAGCTGAAGGGAAAAATGAAAGAGAACATTGAAGCTAACAAGGAAAAAGGATTATTATCCAAAACTTTGGCAACCATTTTACTGGATTGTCCAGTTATTTTTGATGAAACTGATTATGAATTGTCAACTCCAGATGTTGAAAAAACAGATGCGCTATTCAATGAATTAGAGTTCAGAAGAATGGCAGAACAATTTGATGCCATATTCAAAAAAGGCGAAAGTGCAACCGCCACCAGCAATCCGGTTGACGAAAACAAATTATACAAAAAACCACAGCCAAAAAACGAAGAGCAGTTCGACCTTTTTGGAAGTGCCATCCAGGATGATTCTTCAGAAGAAACCCGTCATCAATACTACAATTCATTAGAAAATACCGCACATTCTTATCAGATTATTCGAGGGGATTTAGGTTTAAAATTGCTGTTGCAAAATTTACAAAAACAATCTTCAGTGTGTTTTGACACAGAAACCACCGGACTTGATGCCTTACACGCAGAGTTGGTTGGGATATCTTTCTCTTACGAAAAAGGAAAAGGATTTTATGTTCCTTTTCCGGAAAATCAAGAAGAAGCACAAATTTTAATCGAGAAATTCATTCCTTTTTTCGAAAATGAAAACATCGAGAAAATTGGACAGAATTTAAAGTACGATTTAAAGATTCTTTCCAATTATAATGTTACCGTCAAAGGAAAATTATTCGATACGATGATTGCACATTATCTGATTAATCCGGATATGCGTCATAATATGGAAATTTTATCAGAAACGTATTTAAAATATTCGCCACAATCCATTGAAGCCTTAATTGGTAAAAAAGGAAAAAACCAAAAATCAATGCGTGATGTTGAACTGGAGGAAATAAAAGAATACGCCGTTGAAGATGCTGATGTAACCTTGCAACTCAAGGAAATATTCACTTTGGAATTAGACAAGACCGGAACCAAAAAACTTTTTGAGGAAATCGAAATTCCATTAGTAAAAGTTCTGGCAGATATGGAAAAAGAAGGAATCCGTGTAGATGTAAATTTCTTAAAATCACTATCGACAACATTAGACGATGATATTAAAATTTTAGAAGCGAACATATTTGAAACTGCCGGCGAGAAATTCAATTTGGCTTCTCCAAAACAATTAGGCGATGTTTTATTCGATAAATTGAAAATTGGAGGTGTAAAACAAAAGAAAACCAAAACTGGCCAATACGCAACCGGCGAGGAAATTTTGAGTTATTTAGCCGCCGAAAACCCGATTGTAAAAGACATTCTGGAGTGGAGACAATTGGTGAAACTGCAAAACACCTATGTCGAGGCTCTGCCAAACCAAGTAGACAAAATCACGCAACGCATCCACACCGATTATATGCAAACGGTGGCGGCAACAGGTCGTTTGAGTTCGAATAATCCCAACTTGCAAAACATCCCGATTCGTACCGAACGTGGAAGACAAATTAGAAAAGCATTTGTGGCTCGAGATGAAAACTACACCTTGGTTTCTGCCGATTATTCTCAAATAGAATTGCGTGTAATTGCGGCATTAAGCGGGGAAGAAAACATGATTAAGGCATTCCAAAATCATGAAGACATTCACAAATCTACCGCTTCAAAAGTCTTTAATGTACCGCTAGAAGAAGTGACCCGCGAGCAACGAAGCCATGCCAAAACGGTAAATTTTGGAATCATATACGGGGTTTCGGCTTTTGGATTGAGCAATCAAACTAACTTATCCCGCAAAGAGAGCGCTGATTTAATTGAGGCGTATTATCAAACCTACCCAAGATTAAAATCCTACATTCAAGAACAAATAGAATTTGCTAGAGAGAACGGTTATGTGCAAACCATCCTAGGACGTCGCCGTTATTTGAAAGATATCAATTCGCAAAACGCCATTGTTCGCGGTGGTGCTGAACGAAATGCGGTAAATGCGCCGATACAAGGAAGTGCTGCCGATATCATCAAAATTGCGATGATTAATATTCATGAAAAACTCACGTCTGAAAACTGGAAAAGTAAAATGCTATTGCAGGTTCACGATGAGCTTGTGTTTGATGTACATATTTCGGAACTCGAAAAAATCAAACCGATGATTAAATATGAAATGGAACATGCTTTCAAGTTAGATGTTCCTTTAGATGTTGATTTAGGAGCGGGAAAAGATTGGTTGGAAGCGCATTAAAATTATTTTTAGTAAAAAAAAATCTCTAATCATTCAAAAACGCTTAGAGATTTTTTTTGTTATATAAAATGAGTTGCTACAATTTTCTTGTCGACTCTCTTTCTTTCAATTTTGTTTTAATGACAACCGTTTCATAAGGAACATGCTCTTCTTTAGATTCCAATCTGTCAATGAGTAATTTAGCGGCCACTTCGCCAATTTCTATTCCGTGCTGACTTACTGTTGTTAAACTCGGAGACAATCTGCGGGAAGCGAGAATTCCGTCAGCGAAACCTATAATAGAAATGTCTTCTGGAACTTTAAAACCTTTTTTGAGTGCAATTCGTAAAGCTGCAACAGAATCATTTTCTTCCAAAGCAAAAATTCCGTCTATTTTGTTTTCAAAAACTTTCTCGATTTTATCTTTTAAATCATCTTCTGAATCCGTTCTTAAAATGATATCGTTATTTACCGAGATATTATTATTTTCTAAAGCTTTCAAATATCCTTCCGCTCTTAACTTCCCTACACTCAAATTATCAATAGAGGATAATAAAGCGATATTCTTACATCCTAAATCTATTAAATGCTGTGTGGAATTTAAAGCAGAATCAAAATCATCAACAATTACTTTGTCACAATCTACGCCTTCCGCAATTCGGTCAAACATAACAATTGGAGTTCCATCATTAATGATTGCAGAGAAATGATCATAATCCTGATTTTTTTGAGCTTCTTCAGAAACCGAAACAATAAAACCATCAATAGTCCCATTACTTAACATTTCCAGCGTATGAGCTTCTTTTTCTGCTGATTCGTTAGAGATACACATAATAACATTATATACTTTTTCATCAGCGATTTTCTCAATACCACTAAATACTTTTGCAAAAAAGGAATTCAGAATATTTGGAATAATAACGCCGATCGTTTTGGTTTTTCTATTTTTAAGGTTAAAACCAATTACATTAGGCTTGTAATTTTTAAGCTTAGCATACTCTTTAATTTTAATCTTTGTCTGTTCGCTAATCTCCGGACTATCGTTCAGCGCTTTAGAAACTGTAGAAACAGAAACATTTAGTTCTTTAGCGATTTGTTTTAAAGTTGCTTTAGCTTTCATAAGGACATATTTGGAGTAATTTTAATAATAAAAAAGTAACAAGATATGAATAAATAGATTATTACCCACTTAAATGGCAAAAATAGCCAATAAAATGTAAAATTTGCTGCTGAAAATTAGAAATCTACAATACTATTAAATTAAAATGACAGCACATTGAATTCAACTGAGGCAGAAGTGAGAAACACAAATTCAATCTTAGAATATAATTTTAAATATACATTTGATAATCAGAGTAAAAACCGGAAAAAAATATTCATTTAAGGTATTTGTATTTAAAATAATTAATTGTACTTTTGCAACCCCTTTATTGGGGATGGAATGTTTAATTAAAAATATATTATGGACGCATTAAGCTACAAGACACAATCAGCAAGCAAAGCCACAGTTACAAAAGAGTGGATTGTTGTAGATGCTGATGGTCACAACTTAGGTCGTCTTGCTTCAAAAGTCGCTATGATTTTGAGAGGTAAGTACAAGCCAAGTTACACACCACACGTGGACTGCGGTGATAACGTAATCGTTATCAACTCAGAAAAGATCAACCTTACAGGTAACAAAATGGACGAAAAGACTTATATTCGTCACACAGGTTATCCAGGTGGTCAAAGAACTTTAACTGCTAAAGTATTGCAAGCAAAAAACCCTGCATTATTAGTAGAGAAAGCTATTAAAGGAATGTTACCTAAAAATAAATTAGGTGCTGAACTTTTTAGAAATTTAAATGTTGTTGTAGGATCAGAGCACAAACAAGGCGCTCAAAAACCTAAAACAGTTAACCTTAACGATCTTAAGTAATGGGAGTAATTCACAAAATTGGTAGAAGAAAAACGGCTGTTGCACGTGTTTATGTTTCGGAAGGAACAGGAGTAATCGTTGTGAACAAAAAACCATTCGAAACTTATTTCCCAACTGCAACTTTACAGTACAAAGTATTACAACCAATGTCTATGACAGAAAATGTAAGCAACTTTGACGTAAAAGTGAACGTTTACGGAGGTGGTTCTACTGGTCAAGCAGAAGCTGTAAGAATGGCATTAGCACGCGTTATGTGTGAAGTAAATGCTGAAAACAGAGGAATATTGAAACCACAAGGTTTATTAACAAGAGATCCAAGAATGGTTGAACGTAAGAAATTCGGTCAGAAGAAAGCTCGTAAGAGATTTCAATTCTCTAAACGTTAATATTCAATCTGGATTTAATTCAGATTCTCACGTTGATGGACTGGTTTTATTATCAGCTTAAACGAAAAAAATGTTGAAATAAATTCAGCATAAAAATTTAAAAAAACAGTTGTTGTTGCTCTCCTATTGAGGTAGGAAATAGTTTAGCATCTAAATGTATAAAGCCGAGAAATCGCCATTTATTCATTGCTAATCAACAGAACGTAAACTAGAACAAAATGGCAAACAAAGTAGAAGTAAAAGACTTACTAGAAGCAGGTGTTCATTTCGGACACATGACTAGAAAATGGGATCCAAACATGGCTCCTTACATTTATATGGAGCGTAATGGTATTCACATTATCAATTTATATAAAACTGCAGCAAAAATTGAAGAAGCGAATGAAGCTTTGAAAAAAATCGCTGCATCAGGTAGAAAAATATTATTCGTTGCTACCAAAAAACAAGCAAAAGACATCGTTGCTGAAAAAGCAAAAGCTGCAAACATGCCTTACATCACTGAAAGATGGCCTGGTGGAATGCTAACTAACTTCGTAACTATCCGTAAAGCTGTTAAAAAAATGGCTACTATTGATAAAATGAAGAAAGATGGTACTTTCATGACCCTTTCTAAAAAAGAGCGTTTACAAGTAGATCGTCTTCGTGCTAAATTAGAGAAAAACTTAGGTTCAATCGCTGACATGTCTAGACTACCGGCTGCATTGTTCGTAGTTGATATCAAGGCGGAACACATCGCAATAAAAGAAGCACAAAAATTAAACATTCCAGTTTTCGCAATGGTGGATACTAATTCTGACCCAAGAGAGGTTGAGTTCGTAATCCCATCTAACGATGATGCTTCTAAATCAATTGATAAAATTTTAACTTTAGTTACTGGTGCAATTATCGAAGGACTTTCTGATAGAGGTTCTGACAAAGAAGGTGACGCCACTGCTGAAGTTGTTGCTGCTCCTGCTGCTGAAGCTGTTGAAGCTACTCCTGCTGTTGAAGCATCTGCGCCAACTGCAACTGAAGAATAAATAAAATAAATTTAAAGATTGAAGGGTTTAAAGATTAAATATTATTGATTGTAGAATTAATAATAAGATCCTTAAATCTTTCAATCTTTTAATCTTTAAATAAAAAAATTATGGCAACAATTACTGCTGCAGACGTAAATAAATTAAGACAAACTACAGGTGCCGGAATGATGGACTGTAAAAAGGCTTTAGTTGAAGCTGATGGAGATTTTGACAAAGCTATTCAAAACCTTAGAGAAAAAGGACAAAAAGTAGCTGCTAACCGTTCTGACCGTGAATCTTCTGAAGGAGCTGCTGTATCTTTTATTAATGCAGACAAAACTAAAGGAGCTATCATCACTTTAAATTGTGAAACAGATTTCGTTGGTAAAAATGAATCTTTCGTTGCTTTAGCTAAAGATTTAGTTGAAAGAGCGATTAACTACTCTTCTAAAGAGGAATTTTTAGCTTCAGATTTCAACGGAATTACTGTTGCTGAAAAACTAATCGAGCAAACTGGAGTAATTGGAGAAAAAATTGAAATCGGTGGTTTTGAAATTTTAGAAGGTGCTTTCGTTGGATCTTATGTTCACGTTAACAAAATTGCTGCTTTAACTGCAATATCTGCACCAATTGCTAATGGTGACGTTTTAACTAAAGACATCTCTATGCAAGTGGCTTCTATGGGAGCTGATACATTATCTTATAAAGATTTTGACCCATCTTTCGTTAATTCTGAACTTGCTGCTCGTATTGCTATCATAGAAAAAGAAAATGAAGAAGCAAAACGTTTAGGAAAAACATTGAAAAATGTTCCTAAATACATTTCTTTCTCTCAATTAACTGAAGAAGTTATCAAACAAGCTGAAGAAGATGCTAAAGCGGAATTAAAAGCGGAAGGTAAACCAGAACAAATTTGGGATAAAATTATTCCAGGTAAAATTCAACGTTTTATCTCTGACAACACTACTTTAGACCAAGAAAAAGCGTTACTAGATCAAAACTTCATCAAAGATGATAGTAAAAAAGTTGGTGATTATGTTAAAGGTTTCAACGTTGAGATTACAGGTTTCAAAAGAGTTACCTTAGGATAATCTAAAGCACTTTAAACTATATGAAAAACCCGTTTCAATTAATTTGAAATGGGTTTTTTTGTGCTAAAATCAATACTACAGTGAATAATTAATCCCTACCATCACATATCCAGGTCTAATTGAAACTATAGATTCTGTGAAAAAGCTTTGATTAAATGAAGTTGAAATAAGTTGGCTTTTATTTAAGTTTAACACATTGTTTCCATTAAAAATAATCTTGAAATCTTTGGCAAAAACATACTGGATATTAGTATTAAGAAAGAAAGTCTTATTTGTGCTAAAACCAGAATCCTGATTATCCATTGTGAAACCCAAATCCCATTTCAATTTAGTATTATTTTTGCCGCGCAATGAAAGCGTAAGCTGATGGTTTTGAGTTGTATTAGTAAAATCAGTGATGCTTTGTTCTAAAGTTTTTCGAATAAAATTATAATCAACACCAAACTGAACAGCAGATTTTCTAAAATTAGATATCAATTGTAAACGATTCGTGAAGTTTTGAATTTCGAACTGATTATCAACACCATTGAATTGTGAAAACCCTATCGATTTTAAATAAAACAAGGTCGTTTTAATTGAAAAGGGTAAGCGCCTGAATTTCAAATCATACAATGCTAACCCCTTTATACTTTTTCTGTTTCTTGTAGTAATGGCGGTGGTTTCTGTAAAACCTGCATTATATTCAGTATTATTCGAAACTACATTTTGCTCTACATCATAGGATAAAGTGGAGAAAAGCACACTTTGATTCTTTGGATTTATACCAAAATATTGAAGCGAAAAAGTGTTCTTGGGTATCATTTGATTAAAACCGACTAAACTAGGCTTGACAAGAGTTTGAAAATCAAATACAAGATCCGTTTGCTGGACCTGATTCACTGAAGGTACTTGATGGCCTAGTGCATAACTAAACGATATTTTATTTAAACCTGATAAAGTGTAAGCCAAACTCAAGTTGGGTTCATACCTGATAAATGCATTTTCCGTCTCTTGAAATTGACTGTTTACAGCCGTGGAAGTAAAACCTAGAATTGAATACAATTTAGGATGCCATTTTTTTGTCCACGAAAAATTAGTTTGGATAGATTGTCGCTGTAAGTTTAAACCAATATCATTATTGTCATCCTGAAACACAGAACTATTAAATCTGGACTGCTGCGACAAAAAGTTTATTTTTAAAGAAAAAACATTTGATTTTTTGGTGATTGTAAATGCATTGTTCAAACTAATATTGACCTCTTGATTCTTTTGATTTTGATTAATCGCATCATGCGAGCTATCGAACAAGTTTTGTTGAGAAAATAAATCCACTTTTTGACGGTTGTCATCCATAGAATGCCGAGCTGTAAACTTATAATCAATGGTTTTGAGAAGCGTAGATTGCACTTTTGCGACATGAGCAAAACTAAAATTAATATTACTTTTACTATACTGTAATTCGTTTACTGAGCGCAGTAAATCCTGATTGTCCTCATCACCATTTGGTGTAAATCCGACAACATAGGATATAAATGTGGTTTTAGATTTATTAAACTCCCATTTTAGAGAACTATTATTGAGACTGTAGGTTGCAGCTTTATTTTCTAAAAACGAATACTGGCTTTGAGTTTCTCCTATATTAGTTTGAAGTCTTGCATTTTCCTCAATAATATTAGTTTTGTTAAAAATATTTGACACCGTAATTTTAGAACGTTTACCCAACAGGCTGGTGTAATTTAGCCCAATAAACGCATTTTTTTTATCTTTAATAAAAGCGTTTGGATTTAAAAAAGTAGGCGTTTCAACGGATTTAAATTCGCCATTTTCACTTTCCACGTCAGACACTACGCGCATTTCATTATAATCTTCCCTAGAAATTGGTGTTTTAGCAATAGTATTGTAATCCGAAATAATAGCAAGATTTCCCTTTTTGAAGAATTTAAAGGAATTAGAATGAAAGCGAAAAGAGGTATTCAAACCTGCGGCGAATTCAAGATCGGTAATCCACTTATTCTTATAACTATCTTTTGTTTTAAGGTTTAAAGCAATACCTTTTTGTCCTCCACTCGCATTTGCAAAACCGGAATAAACAGTTAACAAATCAATGCCTTCAATCATATCGGCATCAATATTTTGGGTAGCCATTTGATGCTTGTTCCCAAAAAATTCATTTCCGTCAACCAGAATGTTATCAATTTGTTGTCCTTTGTAAAGCACCTTTCCATCTTGGTCAATTTCTAGACCGGGAAGTTTTTTTATGACATCCTCAATTTTATTCTCCGTACCATCAACCACTACTTTCAAGTTATACGAAATAGTATCTTCCTTAATTCGCATAATTTTGGGCCTGCTTGTGATCACTACATTTTCAAGTTTATTTACTTCTTCTTTTAAAACAAACTCAAAATCTTCTCCTTTAAAAATAACAATAGCATTGTAAATGGCTACAAAACCCAGTTTACTAATCTTGAAATTATACTCCCCTGAAGCAATTTGCTTTTCTAAAAATCCATTTTCATTTGTTGTTCCAAAACTAATTTGATTATTGTTTTGACTTACAATAACAATTGCCCTAGAAACAGGCAAATTATTTTCATCAACAACTTTAACACGAATGGTGTTTTGTGAAAAAAGTAAAACAGGAAATAGAAGAAAGAATAAATAATTAAAATTCAACTTTTAAATTTTAAAAAAGTTAGCAATAATAGGTTGATTCATTTTCACTTTTACAGCCTTGGCAAAAGTAGGTCCATAATTATATTCTAATACGACTCCATTTATAAAAGGAAGTGCTGTAGGACTAGCAATCACTTTCAGTTCCTTAGTAAAATACACCGTTAATATTTGATTTTTATAGGTAGTCACTGCCTCATGACAAGTATATCCTAAAATTTTCTTTTGTTTGTTTGTGATTTTCCATTGAGCAACTGGAAGTTTTTTTGATAGAAACTCCTTTTTTACTTGAGTAACATACGTATTTGTTTTGGAATCTTTCACCATTCTCACTTCTGAAAAAGAAACCGACGTAGACATGTCTTTTGTAAATAAAACACCTTCTTTAGCTCCTTTTGTATTAACAACACCCTTATCAATAACCTCTTTATCCGAATGTTTAGATTCAATATAGACCTTGTTATTTTGAATAGACATATAAGATTCTCTCTTTACACCTTGTAATTGTTTAACAAATTTATCCCTTAAATGCTCAGGCACACCCTTTAAACTCTCTCCTTTAATTACCATGTGCTCTTCAAATACAATTTTGATGTTTTTTTGAGAATAACTGCTTGTAAAAAATAAAAAAGCAATAATGAAAAAAGCTTTACTCATATAGTGTAGATTTAGTTTTTAATTTGAACCGAATTCGTACTATGTTTTCCGCCATTCTCTTCTGTATAAGATTTAGGCTTAAGGACTTCCTGTTTCATTTTAATCAGCTCAGCCTCACTAATAAATAATACTTTTTTATTAAATGAATCAATTTCAATTATTTTATCAAAAAATTCAATTTTAGTTACATAAACTACTTTCTTCTTTGACTCTATACTTAAAACCAAACCTGGTATTGTACTCATCAAAAAAGGGCCATCTATAACAGGAATCTCTTGAGTATACCAATACTGTATGGTATCATTAGCGCCAGAAAGGGAATAAGCAGACATACAAGTGTATCCATCAATAACTTTGACTCTTTTGTCATATTTCAACTCTTCTATTGAAAATAACTTTTCGGTATAATACTCTTTACCTTCCACTTCAGTGCTCGAAATATTAGATTGTTTTAAAAAATCTTTTAGAATCCAAACCTTGAATGGTTTAATGACAGTGCCTTTATTCATGGAAGTAGCATTATTAGCTTCTTTTGAAGCAATTACCTGCTCCTTCAGATCTAAACTTTTAAACAACGAGAAATTTCCGTTATTTATGAGTTCAAATTTATTTGGTTTACTTAAAACAACCCTAAAATCTTCACGATCTTGCTCCGGTAGTTGACTAAAAAAAGCATCTGAATAAAATATATTTTGCTCATAACTTACCTTGATACTTTTTTGAGCAAAGGATACATTAAAAAAAGTGAAAGCAATTAATAATATAATATGTTTCATAAAATTTATTTTTATAATTGAGTGGCGTCCCACTCAAAAGTAATTAACACTCAGATTTTATACTGTAAAACTTTTAAAAACAAACTGTAAACTCCAATTTATGAAAAGTCAATGTCATTCCACCTTCACCATCGCTTTCACCGTCAGCCCACCTATAGGTCACTGTCACGCAACCATCAGAAAGATCTTGATCCTCCATTGTAATTACTGTCTCAGTTTTTGACTCCTTTTTTGGTTCCGCTTTGTTTCCTTCCTCTTATGTGTTAGCGAACGAAGTTAAAGAAAAGGCAACTACTAAAGTTGCACTTAATAAGAATTTTTTCATAATTTTAAAATAATTTGGTTAAATACTTACTGAATTATTCAGCAAGTGGTTTTGGACGTCCGGGAACAAAGCAAAAAAAAAACAATATAACCTAATAAATGTACTACAAATAAATAAATAATTACAAAATTATTCTTACAATACTGAAAACACTAGGGTTTATAACACTTTTGTAATTAGCAACTTATACGATAACGTTTCTTAAAACGATAGAAACACCAGACTCCTAAAACCTATAAGTACTTCTAGCTAAAAAACCATAGCTAAATTTATACGAGTCGCATTATTTTAAAAAAATTAAAACCCTAAATTTGAAATTTAATTTTCATTTATGTTCAAAACCAAAAAAGAGCTTGTCTTTGTTATTCTAGCCGGAATCTTTATCACTAATGCTGTTACTGCAGAACTCATTGGTGGGAAACTGATACAAATAGGTCCCTTTGTAATGAGCATCGGTATTTTACCTTGGCCTATTGTTTTCCTGACAACTGATTTAATCAATGAATATTTTGGAGAAAAAGGAGTAAAGAAATTGTCTCTAATCACAGCTGGTTTGATCGCCTATTCCTTCCTTATTTTACTTTTCGCGATCAATATTCCCGCAGCAAAAGGAATAAGCCCAGTCAACGATGAGCAGTTTTTTGCAGTTTTTGGACAAAGCATGTGGATTATCGTTGGAAGTATCATTGCATTTCTAGTTTCACAATTGATTGATGTAACTGTTTTTTGGTTTTTTAAAAACCGAACCGGGAATAAAAAAATATGGCTAAGAGCTACGGGATCAACAATTATTTCGCAATTATTCGATTCTTTTATTGTTTTGGGAATTGCTTTTTGGTTACCTGGAAAAATAAATTTTGATACTTTTATCACATCTGCATTAACAGGCTATACTTTTAAACTCGGAATTGCCATTCTCCTGACGCCATTAATATACTTAGGTCATTATGGTATAAAAAATTATTTAGCCTCTGAAAAAGAATAAAACATGGAAGAAAAAACAAGATGTAAATGGTGCGTTGGAATTGATATTTACAAAAAATACCATGACGAAGAATGGGGCGTTCCAGTTTATGAAGACCAAAAATTATTTGAATTCTTAATCTTAGAAACTTTCCAAGCGGGACTAAGTTGGATTACAATCCTAAAAAAGAGAGAAAATTTCCAATTGGCTTTTGATGATTTTGACTATAAAAAAGTAGCCCTTTATACCGAAGATAAAATTCAGGAATTGTTATTAGACGCCGGAATCATCCGCAATAAATTAAAGGTTCGCGCTGCCGTTTCGAATGCCGCAGCCTTTATGAAAATACAAGAAGAATTTGGAAGTTTTTCAAATTACATTTGGAAATTTACTGATGGAAAACCCATTCAAAACAACCGACAATCCTTAAAAGAAGTTCCTGCAACTACTCCGCTATCAGACGAAATCAGTAAAGATTTAAAAAAACGCGGATTCAAATTCGTTGGTTCCACCGTGATTTATGCACATATTCAAGCCACCGGAATGGTTGATGATCACGTAGCCGATTGTTGGAAGAAAAGTTAATTGAAGCAAGATAGAATCATAAAAAATCAAATTCTGAAGATTATTTACTTTTCAGAATTTTCATAAAATCAAATCTTTCGATTTCCCTACAACCTAAACTTTCAAGATGCGGATTATAAACCTGACAATCCAGAAGTTTGTAATTTTCTACTTTTAATTGGTGAACCAAAGCTATAAAAGCTACTTTAGAAGCATTAGAAACTTTTGAAAACATACTTTCACCACAAAAGATGTGACCTAAATCAATTCCATATAAACCCCCGACCAAAACGGCATCTTGCCAAACCTCAACTGATTTTGCTATCCCTAACTCATGCATTTTACAATAGGCCTCAATCATATCATTGGTAATCCAAGTTCCGTTTTGGCCATCACGTTCTATGTTTTGACAATTAGAAATTACGTCTCTGAAATTTTGATTGAAAGTAACCTTAAAACTATTCCGATTTAGAATGTTTCGCATACTTTTAGAAACTATCAATTCATCCAGAAACAAAACCATTCTTGGGTTTGGTGACCACCACATAATAGGTTCACCATCTTCAAACCAAGGAAAGATCCCGCTTTTGTAAGCAAGTTGTAAACGTTTGGGAGATAAATCACCACCAATGGCTAAAATTCCATCGCGGTTGGCCTGGTCAATAGGAGGAAAAAATAAGGCTTGAGATAAATAATACATTTTTTAATTTCAAAAATCAATGGCAATTTCAAAAAAATAAAAAAGTCAGAAATTCAAGTAAAAACTTAAACTTCTGACTTCTAACTTTTAATTTTTTTATGTCTTAGAATGGTAAATCGTCTGCTTCTTCTTCGTTTAAGTTTGTTGCTGGCGCAAATGCTTCAGCAGCCGGCATTGGAGGCATTTGCGCAGCAGAAGGAGCATCAGCTTGCAATTTTCCAATTCTCCATCCTTGAATAGTATTGAAATAAACTGTTTCCCCTTGAGGATTTGTCCATTCTCTACCTCTAAGATTAATATCAATTTTTACTGGCTCACCTACTTGAAAACTGTTCAATAAGTCACATTTATCTTGAACAAACTGAACTAGAATATGTTGTGGATACTGCTCATCAGTTGTAACAACTACATCTCTTTTTTTGAAACCTCCAGATCCAACTTCTTTAGTTTGATCGATCATTTTAATTTTTCCTGTAACTTCCATCTTCTCTGTTTTAATTGTTTTGTTCTATCTTTTTTTCTCTGCCAAAAGTACTTTCCATGCGGAAGAAACATCATTGGCATTCAAATATTTTTTGGCTTCAAGATGCACTTTATCAGCATCATCGGAACTTAAAACTCCTTTTACTGCAAAATTCTGTTGCACAAATATACTAACTTCTTCTAATGTAGGCAAGGCTTCTACATTCCCCAACATGCCTAAATCATTTCCGTTAAAAACCGAACTTTCTTTTATAAAATTTGGAATGGCATCCACTCCAATTCCTAATGTAGACAATGGTTTTGGCACTTCAAAAAGCCCTTGGTTTGATCTGGAATACCAATTGCCACCTAATCTGGAAACCAAGTCAATTTTGTATTGATCAATTGTGCCATTTTCGTCTAAAACAGATTCGTCAATATGAATTCTCAAGACTTCACAAAGCACTAAATTTCCAGCTCCTCCTTCTGTTCCCAATGGAATAATCTGAGTGACTTTGCATTCAAATTGAACCGGTGATTCTTTCACTCGAAAAGGTTTCACCACTTCTGAAGCAATCGGCGTCAAGCCTGATTTTAAAAACTCATCCACACCATCCGCATACTCCGTACTGGCCAGAGAAATCTGTTGAACCATGTCATAATTCACAACATTGATAACCACTTCTCCAGTGGCTTCGGCATTGATTAATGTGTGTTTAATCGAATTGTCACGAACGCGTCTTGCAGGCGAAAATATCAAAATCGGAGGATTTGCACTGAACACATTAAAGAAACTAAAAGGCGATACATTCGGATTCCCTTCCGCATCCATCGTACTGGCAAAAGCGATAGGTCTTGGCCCAACAGAGCTCTGCAGATAACCTTGTAATTTAGCCGTTTCAATACTTTTAGGATCAATCGTAATCATATTTTTTATTTTTTTTCTGAAGATACAAAAGTAGACAAATCGAATCATTTTTTGAAGGAGTACAACAAATTAGACTAAAATTATCCGTGGATTTATTCTAAAAAAAATTCTTTGACTAAAACTAAAATACTACAGCATTTATTTCGTTATATTTATAATTCAAATTTTCATTTATGCAGTTTTCTGAAAGAAGAAATACAACCCGTTGGATTATAATTTTTGCCTCTTTTTTAATCATTTCACTGATACTTTGGAACACTTACACCTTTTTTCAAATCTTCAAAAATGAAGAACGATTAAAAATGAATCTTTGGGCCCAAGCCCAAAAAACACTGATTAATGCTGGGGAAAATACCGATGTTGAATTGCCTCTTCAAATTTTTAGTGACAACACTTCAATTCCTATTATACTTACAGAAAATGACAGCATCATAAATACCGTAAATATTGAAGAAGCTATTGTAAAAAACAAAAAAAAGGCTTTCGCTTTTTTGCATGATTTAAAAAGTGAAAATGAGCCCATTGTCATTGAATATGTCCCGGGGAAATTTCAGAAACTTTATTACGGAAACTCGGCTTTACTGAATAAATTAAAATATTACCCCGTTGCTTTAGTGCTGATTATTGTGCTTTTTGGCGGATTAGTTTACAATTTTTACCGCAGTACCAAAATGGCGACGCAAAACAAACTTTGGGCCGGTATGGCTAAGGAAACCGCACACCAAATAGGAACGCCGCTTTCTTCCTTGATTGGTTGGGTCGAACTTTTAAAATCTGAAAATGTGGACGAAAGCACCACTTTTGAAATTGAAAAAGACATTGAACGTTTGCAAACCATTACCGATCGTTTTTCGAAAATAGGTTCGGAACCCAAATTAGAAAATAAAGACATCGTTGCAGAAACGCTTCAGTCTTACGACTATTTGCAATCTCGATTCTCCAAACAAATAGAGTTTTCGTTCAAAGCACCAAAATCGCCAATTATGGTGTCTCTGAATCCCACTTTACACAGTTGGACGATCGAGAATTTGGTGAAAAACGCTATCGATGCGATGAAAGGAAAAGGAAAATTAGCTTTAGAAATTGAGCAAGAAGGCCACTATGTAAAAATAAACGTTTCAGATACAGGCGGTGGAATTCAGAAAAAACAATTCAAAAGCATTTTTGAACCTGGTTTTACCACCAAAAAACGAGGTTGGGGATTAGGCCTTTCATTAACCAAAAGAATCGTAGAAGAATACCATAAAGGAATTATAAAAGTGCTGAATTCCGAAATTGGAAAAGGAACAACGATGCAAGTCAGTTTTAAAAAAATAATTTAGTTTAACGGAACACCAAACCAGGTAACTTTAGAAAACATAGTTTTTCTAACTATTCTAGACTTGCTCAAATAATTTTTTACAAAAAACGAGTGTTCTTCGGCTTGCGCCAAAGCAGCTCCAATTGATTTTTTAATCGATTCCACATTAGATGTATTTTGACTGCCAACAGAACCCACGCTGTAAATATTGTTCTGGCAATTGACCAGTTTCTCTTTTGGTGTTTCAATCATGCTGCTAATTTCATCATCTGATAAAGCAGGTTTGAACTTATTGTTTCTGTAATGAATAAAATCATTCAATAGAATAACTGCCAGATTCATTTCATTCACAATGGTATTCAATTTTTCAATATTTGTATTTTGTCGCAGATAAGTTAACTGTTGCTTTTTTCCTTCGTAACGCTCCAAAATCATGGCGTTTTTCAATCCATTTTTCTCCATTCTTTCTGCCGAAGCAAATAATTGATCCTCCTCAGATAATGCATTATATTTGATGATTTCTTTCTCGAAATCAAAGTATTTCTTAGTTTTATTGATTTGAATTTTCCCTTCATAAAACTCATTATTGGTAATAGGATAATTAGAAAATTGCCACAAATAGTCAAATGGAATATGGGAAGAAATTATTGTAGAAGGAACTGCCTTAAAATAATAATTGTTTAATTTTTTTAAAAACCTTCCATTATTAACATAACCAGAACCCCAAGTTGGATCAAATATATACCACTTTTTATCAACTTTTGCAGCGACCCAAGCGTGAGCTAATTCACTTACTTTTCCGTTTTGCTTTGTATAGCCTTCAATTATATAGGATTGAATTCCTGTTTTTTGCGAAAGCTCATTGAAAACCACTGCATAATGAATACAAACCCCTTTTTTAGTTCTTAACGTCTTTGCGATTTGTTCCTGTGCGGTTTCATTGAAATTTACGGAAAACATATTAGCAACATCATAACTGATGTTGGATGCGGTCCAATAATAAATCGCTCGAATTTTATCCGTTTCTGTTTTGAAATTAGCGTTGATATAGTTTGCAATTGCTTGTGTAGAAGTTGTTGTATTTGCAGGAATTGCTGTCATTTTAGCATCAACCTCAGCATATCCAGAATTTGCTTGTCCAAAACCAAGCAAGGAGAAAAAGAAAGAAAACAACAAAAAAATGTTTTTCATAGTATACAATGTAGGCTTCATAAATTAGAAAAGGGAACAGGTTCACACCTATTCCCTTTTAAACGAAAACCATACCAAAATATTTTATTTAAAAAAATCTATAAATTAATTTTTATGCTTGCCGCCAAAGCTTCAAATTCGTCTTTGGTCAACGTTACTTTATTTTGAAAACGCATTTCATCCATTTCATTCAACGGAATCAAATGAACATGCGCATGAGGAACTTCAAGTCCTACAACTGCCATTCCAATTCTTTTGCAAGGAACTGTTTTTTCAAGTGCTACTGCAATTTTCTTAGAAAATTGCATTAACCCAATGTACAAAGAGTCTTCCATCTCAAAAATCTTATCGATTTCTTGTTTTGGAATACAAAGTGTATGTCCTTTTGCGTTTGGATTTACATCCAAAAAAGCCAAGAAGTTTTCATCTTCAGCGATTTTGTAGCATGGAATTTCTCCTTTTATAATTTTTGTAAATATACTTGACATTATGCAATTGATTAATTGTTTAAACCTTCAATTGTTTAGTCGCGAGATATTTCCAAAATTTCGAATTTCAAAACACCATTCGGAACTGTGATTTCAGCAAATTCACCTACTGATTTTCCTAATAAACCTTTTCCAATTGGTGAGGTCACCGAGATTTTTCCGGTTTTTAAATCGGCTTCACTTTCTGCAACTAACGTATAGGTCATTTCCGTTCCGTTTGTTTGATTCTTGATTTTGACATTGGATAAAACCAATACTTTAGAAAGATCTAAATGAGATTCATCAATTAATCTGGCGTTAGAATGCACTTCTTCCAGTTTAGCAATACGCATTTCAAGCATTCCTTGTGCTTCCTTAGCCGCATCATATTCGGCATTCTCTGAAAGATCGCCTTTATCTCTTGCTTCAGCTATGTCAGCTGAAGCTTTTGGACGCATTACGCTCTTTAAATAATCCAATTCTTCTCTTAATTTTTTTAACCCTTCTGCTGTGTAATACGATACTGTACTCATAAATTCTTTATTTATATAAATAGAAAAAATCCCATCAGGACGGGATTTCTTTCCACAAAGATATTATTATTTTTTTTTCGTCGATAAATATATGTTAATCATATATAATTCAAAGTTAAATAAATTAAATTTGTTTCGCTAATACTTTGACACTATTTTAAAATGAAAAAATACGCACTTCTTTTTCTTATTATTCCATTCTTTTTATCGTGTAGTGATTCCGGTATAAACAACTCTAATCCATTTGTTCCAAATTATACTTTCACAATAGATGTCAATCTGAATTTACCTGCGTATTCTAATTTGAAATTCGTTAGTAATGCAGTTTATATTTCTGGAATAGGCGCACGAGGTTTGATTATTTTTAATACTGGCAGCGGCTACAATGCTTTTGATGCTGCTTGCCCCAACCAAACGATTAGCGCTTGTTCTACGATGACCATAAATGGTATAAATGCTGTTTGTGGCTGCGATAATTCTGAATACAGCTTATTCACCGGACAAGGACCTTTACAATACCCATTGAAACAATACCGAGTTCAGGTTAATGGAAATGTGCTTCGGGTTTATAATTAATTACAATTTATAACTCACTGAGAACAAAAATACACGCGGCAGTACAAAAGTAGTTCGCTCGCTGATTAAATAATCCGAAAAAGAATAATCGTTTTTGACTTTGTTGTCGAGTAGATTATTGACGATTACCTCAAATCCAAAAGGACTGTTCTTTTTTTGATAGCGCAACGAAGTATTGGCGATGTCGTAAAAATTACTTTGCTTGTTGTTGTTGGTATTTTTTAAATTTTCGTAACTGCATTTGAACGTCCAAAATTTTGCGATGGTAATGTCAAAATCAGACGTAATCGCATCGGTTTGAAACTGAGATTGGGTCAAGCCAGAAAACTGACTAAAGCCTTTGTTGTATCCCACACTAAAACCCGGCCATTTTTTATGTGCAGTACGCAGGACAACACCCACTCTTTGATTGTTTCTATTGTTTAAAGTTTCTGTATTATTTAGCGTTTGAAAATATTTAAACCAACTAAAATTAGTATTGAACCTCAAGTTAAAACGGTATATTTTTTTGCTGAAAGAACCGTTTACATTGTAATTCGTCTCGGGATTATCACTTAAAATTGGGGTATTAAACTGATTGATACCGTCTAATTGAATTTCGTTACGGATGGTTCTTACTTTTTGATTCCAACTCGCCATGGCGTTCCAAGTAATCCCACGATACAAGTTAGTTTTCGTGTAACGCAGGTTGGCGTTGTGGTAGCGCTCGTTTTGCAATAAGGCATTTCCTTTGTAAACCAAGTTATAATTTTGCAAGGTAAACTGCTCGGCTAGTTGCATAGCTTGCGGAAAACTATTCTCTAGTTTATAAACAAAACTTAAAGTTTCTGATTTGTTAAACTCATAATCGCTGTTCCATTGTGGTTGCAAAAGTGTTTTAGTAAGTGCTCGCTCTCCTGACTTTTGCTCTGTAGTTAAATGATACCAATGCGCGTACAATCCCGGTTTATTGGTCCATTTTCCTATTCTGAATTTGTACTCTAAACCTACATAAACATCATTCAATTGGTATTTTATCGAGTTCCCAAAACCAGCCAAAGCAAAATCATTGATGGTTCCGTTACTTAGTAATTGCTGCTCTGTAGTTTCTAAGCGGGAATTACCATAATTATTCCCCACATTGGTATACAAGTGATTGAAATTATTGATAATCCAATAATGTTTAAAAAGCGCATCAACGCTATTGGTTTTAACATTTTTTACTTGTTCAAGGCAGTACGAACTGTCGTCTTGCAAGGGAATTAGTTCCGCCAAGAAAGGCTGATCAGTAAACCAGTTGGTTCGTGGCGTATTGTAATCGTATGCTTGATTGATTACTAAAGTAGTTGTGTGTTTTAGATTGTAACTTTTGTGCCACTCGATGTATTGTTTTATGGCGATATTATCAGCTTCGTTGAGTGTTTCAAAAATACTCGCATTCACATTGGTAATCGAGTTGATGGTGTTTGAAATGGAATTATTACTCGACTGGTATTGTCCGTTGTAGTACCATTTTTCTTTAGCGCTAGGCGAATAATCGAGTTTGATATTGCCAATTCCCAGAACGGAGCGATTCGTTCCATCTTGCAGTCGGTTTTCAAAAGCAATGGCACTGTTTTGCAAATACTCATTTTTACTTTCGGTTTGCGATGCCGTCAACACTTTTGAAAAAATAGAAAAGCCAGAAATAGAAAGTTTTGATGAGGTATCGTGGCTAAAATTAAACGCGCCAAATTGGGACGTATTCTGAACCACATCTTGGTTGTCATTGGCGAAAGAATATAAATTCGTGAGTGATTTTCGACCCGATAGAAAAGTGCTCATGCCACCACCAAAACGCATTAAATCATCAAAAGTAAAGGTGCGTTTTCCGATGTTGTTTAAATCGCCTATAAAACTTAGGTTCGTTTTAGGAGCATAATAAAACAAAGCGGCGTGGGCAAGATAAAAACCATTATCGGCATTGCCTACTTCGGCACCAGCCTCAACATCGCCAAAAACGAATTTCTTTTTATCGGCTTTGAGTTTTACATTAATGGCCAGTTCATCACTATCCGAAACCTGCTTCATAAAACCCACTTCGTTAAAATGATCTATAACTTCAATTTTATCCAGCGCATCAGCCGGGATATTTTCAACCGCAAGTTTAGAGCCGCCACCAAAAAAAGACTTACCCTCAACTAGCATTTTAGTGACTTTTTTACCTTGTACGGTAACTCCTCCGTTTTTATCAACTTCAACACCGGGAAGTTTTTGGAGGATTTCTTTCATTTTGCGTTCGTTGCCGTTTGCAAAACTCTTAACGTCAAACGTCATCGTGTCTTTTTTGATCACTATGGGTTTGAAATCGTGTTTGATTACAATTTCTTTGAGTATTTCTCCGGTAGGTTTGAGTTTAAAATCGTGTGTAGTAACCACAGCATCAGCCTCGAGGATAAATACTTCCTCTACAAACCCAATGTATGAAACGGTAATTTCATACTTCACTGCTTTTTCCAGCTCTAAGCGGTAGCGTCCTTTATTATCAGCAATAGCAAATTTTAAGCTTGCTTTTTCTTGTAAGGGTTTAGCAAGGACGTTTGCTGACTCTAATGGTTTGTTACTGTCCTCAGCCACCACACCTGTGATGGAGCGCGATTGAGAGAAACTTAAACTTGTATACAAAAGAAAAAATAGAAGGGTTTTGTGCATTGAAATTAATTCTAATTTACACTAATAATGATTTAAAGGATTTGCATTTTTTTCGTTATTGGGAGTTTTTTTCTTTTTCTCGTTTTTTACCAATTAATACACCTCCCAGCGAAGATTCAAGTTTTTTCTCATATTCTTCTTTGGATATTGCTTTGCCCTTTGGGAAGTATATTTTTTGATCATCTCTTATAAGTTCAATATTTTTCGCACTATATACAGTTTTTTTCTCATGTAATTCTAAAATTAAACCTGGTAATCCATGAAAATTTTTAGGCCCATAAGGATATGGCAGTTGAGGTGCAAACCAAGCAATAATCTCTTCTATTTTGGTTTCTCCCTGTCTATTTATGAAAGTTCTTTTTAAAATACCTTCATAACACAAATAAGATCCAATTAACTTTGAATTTGTTGTTAAAGTCCAATTTGAAGATAAATTTTCATCCTTTACTATCAGCCCATCTTCTTTTCTGATATATTCAATTTGTTCTTTCTTGTTAAAGTAAATCTCATCTGCAGAAGTAAATGCTAATTTTGCAATGGTATTTATTTGCTCTTCATAGGCTGATAAAGTAATCATACTTTCAGTGCTTTTAAAACTAGAACTTGAAGAATTAAATAATAATTGAAATTCTTGCAGATTGGCATTTTTTAATAAATTCTCAATAAAAACTTTTTGTTCCGTTTTAACGCTGTTTGCAGATGGACTAACTTGTATAGCATAAAGAACCTTTCCTGACTGACCTTGAACTAAATTTACCAATAACAAAAATAGTAGCAAATATTTTTTCATTTATTTTAGAATAAAGATTTAAAAAAGAACTTTTTTTAAATATTAAAAATTATTTTTTCTAAATTTCTTTTCCATTATTTCATCTAATTCCTTTTCTGTAACTATTTTGTAGTCTTTCATATTAACTAATACTGGTGCTTTAGTTTGATTTAGATCTATTTTTTTTACACCAAAAAGAACATTTCTAACCTGCAATTCCAAAATTAAGCCTGGTAAATTTCCATAACCATTTGGTCCAAACGCAAGTGGTATTTTTGGGCAATACCACGCTATAACCGGAAACTTAAAAGTACCATTTTCGTTAATAATCGTTTTCACAGCAGTAGCTTTAAAACATAGAAAATCTTGAATTTCTTTAGTTTCATTTACCAAAACCCAGTCACTAGGTTCATTTTTTAATAAATAATTTCCGAAACCCTTTTCAATTTCAGAATATGAAACTTCTTTTGATTGATAAACTGCTCCTTTATATCCAGATGCTATAACGGTGCTTTGAGTACTATTATCGCCTACAACAACCCCATTAATTATAGTAAAAATAGAATTTTGACCATTAAATGTTAAATTAAAACTTAAATTTTTTGCGTTATATACAGCTTCAGAATATAATCTTTTGAATGGACCATTCTCTTTTAATCCTTCTAACATTTCTATATTAATGCCGTATTCGATCGTTCCGTTTTTTATTTGTCCAAGACAAGAAACGGAACAAAATAATATTATGATATAAATTGATTTCATGTTTTACTAAAATTTGCCTCTTTTAAAAGAGAGCCATTAAACTAAAATGATTGCTCTGCCATACAATCTCCCCAAGCTCTTGCTCCAAAATAATAGGAATCCCAATAAGAACATCTATTTGACCTACATTTATTGAACGCCGAGCTCTGTGCATCTTCACAATTACAAAAAACCTCTTTAGTCGCAACCTCTTCATTAAATTCAAAAACTTCTTGAATTACAACATTTTCTTTTGCCATTGCAGCTCCACTAAATGCCACCACTGCTAAAGCGGTAAATACTAATTTCTTCATTTTTAAATTGGTTTAAATTTATATTATTTTTTTGGTTAACCAAGTCAAATATCAAAAAAACTGATTTAAAGAATTTACTTTCATTTTTAACTAAAAATTACCAAGTTTTAGCTTTCAAGCTCTTTTTTAACTCATTCAAAAATGGTTATTAACTAAATCCTCGTAATGTAACTACAACTCACAAAGTTTTTGCATTGACATTTGCTGATTCCAGCAGGTTATTTATTTCGTCAGAAACTAAATCGGTTATTGTGTGGTTTTGAGAGAAAGATAATCTTGTAAATAGTATTGGAAGAATACAATTTTACGAATTTAAAAAGCCTACACAATACCAGCTTTTAGTCATTTTCCTATCAATAGGTAACTAAAAAATCCTGACAGTAAAACCATCAGGATTCTTCATTAAAAGTAAATCATTATTCTAAAAATTCAACGTCATTCCTACCAAGAAATTAATTCCTGCTTGTGGGTAATAGTAAGGATAGATATCATACATGTATCCGTTAGAAACGTATCTCTTATCTAAAAAATTATTCACTAAACCCGTCAACACAATTTCTTTGAAGATGGATTTAGGTTTAAAAGTGTAGGCAACATTTAAGTCATTGACAAAATAATCAGCCAATTTTGCTGCCGGCAGTTCGATGTTGTTCCTGTATTGTTCGCCTACAAATTTTTGCATCCATGAAATATGAAGATTTTCAATAGGGGTGTAAACCAAAATATTTCCCGCAATAATTGATGGCGAATACGCAATATCTGTTGTGCCGTAATCCTGACCTTCTACCGCTAAATCCGTATTTTTATTAGCACTCAAAGTAAAATTAGGACGAATAATCAATTGATCTGTCAACGCTATTGTGGCATCAACTTCCAGTCCTAAACGATAACTTTTTTCACTGTTAGAGCGTATTGGAGCACCTACATCATCTAAACTCCCTGTCAAAATCAATTGGTCTTTATAGGCCATATAATACGCATTCGTATTTAATTGTACTTTTTCCGAAACGTATCTCCAACCTAATTCAAAGTCATTCAGCTTTTCTGGCTTTACATTTCCGCCTTCATAATCACTCCTATTTGGTTCACGATTGGCTCTGGCATAAGATAAATACGCAGAATTTCCAGAGTTGATCGTATAGGTTAATCCTGTTTTTGGGTTAAAGAAATTAAAAGTGTCATCCACAAGTGTTGGTTGAACGCCATTTGCTTCATAATTTACTGATCGATATTGTAAATCTCCAAATAAACTTAATTGCTCCGTGATTTGGTAATTGACTTTGGCAAAAATATTCCCATCGGTTTTATTGGCATAATCATCATAATAGCGATCTCCCAATTCACTCTGAGAAGCATTTCGTGACCAAATCACTTTTCCAAAATGGTCGCCTTCATATTTGTTCCAACCACCACCAAAAATCACATCCAGTTTTTCATCCTTATAATTAGCAGAAAAAGTAGTTCCGTAGAAATCATTTTCCAACCATTTCTGACGCACTAAATCCGTTGTTGAAACTGCACCAACGGGCTGTAATCCATAATCGGCAAAATCAGCATCTTCTTTATAGTTTTCATAAAATCCTTTGCCTTTTGTGTAATGCAACGCAAAATTCGTACTCCAGTTGTCAGATATTTTTTCATTCCAAAGCAACTGTGAGTGATCTTGCTGGTAATTATCGGTTTCATTGTCATAAAAACGAGCATTCCCTTGTTCGTCCGTAAAAGCACCAGCTGAATTATAGGTTCGGTCATTTTGTAACGTTTCGCCGTCTATTCCGTTCCAAGACTGGTACGTTTTTTCGGTCCCACCAAAAACCAATGCTTTTATCAAAGTCGTTTTGCCCACATACGTTCCCTGCAGAAAATACGATTTCAAATCAGAAGCTCCACGATTTACAAACCCATCTGACTTAATAGCTGATAAACGTCCCGCAATTTCAAAATGATCATTCATCAAACCCGTACTGAATTTTACCGTGTGTTTTCTGGTATTAAAACTGCCCACCGAATTTGAGATTTCACCCGAGCTATCTTTGGCAAAATTATCCGTCAACATATTTAAACTCGCCCCAAAAGCCCCGGCTCCATTAGTGGAAGTCCCAACGCCACGTTGCAATTGTAAACTCTCCACCGAAGATGCAAAATCAGGCATATTCACCCAGAAAGTTCCATGGCTTTCAGAATCATTGTAAGGAATTCCGTTGATGGTAACATTCACACGTGTTGCATCGCTACCACGAACCCGAATTCCGGTGTATCCCACGCCATTCCCAGCATCAGAGGTCGTAACAACTGATGGTAAATAATTCATCAGAATAGGAATATCCTGTCCTAAGTTTCGGAATTTGATATCCTTTTTACCTAAATTACTAAAACTAACCGGCGTTTTTGTCGTAACCCGCACCGCTGACACCAAGACTTCATCAAGTTGGTTTAATTTCGTAGTGTCTTTTACTTGAGCAAAAGAGAGAAAAGAAAATAGAGAAAAGAAAATAGAAAATAGACGAATCGAAAGTATGTTTGATAGTTTCGCCTTTGCGCCTTTGCGGCTTGTAAAATAAAATAAAGTATTCATCCGTAAAAAGATTACGAATAAAAGGGGGAATTATTCTTTTTGTTAAATTAAAAAATGATTGTTTCCTATGACAAATAAAGTAGTGTGCACGCTATTTTTTTGTCATTTTTTCCCTTAACAGCATTACCTGTTCAGGTTCGTTGGGTATAATCTCAGCTCGTTATTTGGAGCACCCCTTTGAGACAGCGCAAAACTAATTATAAATTGTGAATTATAAATTATGAATTGGAATAAATTTTAAAAATCAGGTTTTCTGCGTGTCTTTTTAACCTCAGACACATTTTTTTTATCCTTTATTCGCTTTCTAATGACAGACTTAGGAATTCTGGTAGGCTTTCTTTCTTTTGGAATAAACAATGCATTTTTAATGAGTTCCAAAAATCGCTTGGTCACAATTTCTTTATTTCTAAACTGACTGCGGTCTTCATCACAGTTAAGTATCAAAATCAAATCAACTGTTAATCTTTTGGACAAATTTATTACTAATAATGCTTTTTCTTCATCAGATAAAGCTCTAGAATTTTTTAAATCAAACGACAAAACCACCTTTGACGAAACCTTATTAACATTTTGGCCTCCAGCACCACTGCTGCGAACCGCTTTATATTGTAACTCAGAAAGTAAAGCTAGATTTTCCATATTTTGCTACGTTGATGAGGGTCTTTTAATAAGTCGTTTACCGTTTTCACTGGATTAAAAGTGATCAAAGGAACCTCAACAAATAATGTAATCCAATTTGCCATAGCCCCATTCCATAATCCTGGTAATTCATAGGCTTTTATAACGTTACCAGCAGTGTTTTTCTCTACGATAAACCCACTGTTCTTATCAATATATTGACTTAAATCAAATTTTTCGCCTTTATAATTTCGAATACCACAAACCAAATCAACTGGGTTAAAATGCGAAGCACTAGCCATAATTGCTACTTGTTCCTCATTATTCATATCTACTTGTGAAGATTCAACAATTTGTAATGAAACACCGTATTTATCATTATGAATCCAAAATGGCCCTCCACCAGGTTCTCCTTCATTTTTAACCACTCCACAAATACGAATAGGTCTGTCTAATTTATTTTTAATATAATTAATCTTGGCATCAAGTGACCAACTGGAAAAATCATCCCCTATTACAACAAAAAGATTTTCTTGTAAATATCGAACTACAATTGCAATAGATTCTTCTTTCAAAGAATCAGACTCAATTGCTTCCAAATAAGAAAAAACCTGTTGTTGCGTTTCTACCAATATTCCCCCTAATGCTTTTTTATAAACGGCTATTACTTCGTTATTATTTTGAATTACATTATCAATGTTTTTTATAAAAATAATATCAGAGTTTAAACTATTCAAATTTCCAATTAAAGCTCCATGTCCTCCCGGTCTAAAAACCAGTTCCCCATTTCCATTATAATAAGGCTCATTAGAAAGTGTTACCGCTAAAGTATCTGTGCTTTTGTTTTGAAAAGAATAGGTAACATCCACAACAGTGCCAGTCTCCTTTTCAACCTCACTACGCACCACTTTTATAATACTCTCAAATTGAGATTGATGCTCCTCGGAAACTGTAAAATGCAACAATGACTTACCATTAGAACTTGCATAATAACCACATTCATACAAATGTTCTTCTATTGGGCTTGCTATGCTCTCTGCATATTTATGAAACGGTAAAATCCCTTTGGGTTTATTAGCATAATTAAAATATTGAGCCGACAATAAAAAACTGATGAAATAATAATTTTTGTAATCCCGCTCTAAATCTTCAAAATTTTCAATTTCACAAACAAGCTTTTCAAACACCTCATTAAAAAAAGGAAAACGATCTGTTCCAACTATAAAAACGGCGAGATCATTATCTTTTCTCCTGTTTATGTAAGAATTAATTGTTTCTCGTTCAATATCAAATTCATTTAAAAAAACACTTAAAAACTTAAACATCCTTGAAGCAGCTCCTGAAGCTGGAACAAATTTTTCAAGTATAAATCTTGATTTATGATCATCAAAATAGTTCGCTTTTTCCTGAAATTGATCTTTTGATAATTTTAAAATCCCGTTTGATATGGATGCCGGCTCAATTAATACCGTTTTAGGAATTTCATTTTTAAAAAAATCTAACTGCTCAACAATATTTTCAAAAGGAATTTCATGGTTATAAATTTGCACAAAATCAAGGGAAGAAAACCCTAACTCCTTCGCTTTTGTCAAATCATCGATGATAGTAACTGCTTTCTTGAGTCGCAAGTCCTTATTTCCTGAAAGTGTAATAAATGGTCTACTATTATCGATTAAAGATTGCATAAAAACCGCAAAAACAGATTTTCTCCCCTCGGCTTTGTCTCTTAAATCATCTCTTTCCCAAGGCACATCAATATCTGTAAGAAAAAACAAATCGTATTCATGTTCGCAAGCCGCTTCATGCAACAAAGGGTCACAATAGTTATAATATACCTCAGAAAAAACCTTGGTCACCATTAAATTCGTATCACAAAAAAGATATTTATTGGCAATCAGCGTTCGCTCGTTTTCTAATTTAGTTTGACCATAAGCAATAGGAATCATGTCATTAATAGTACATATTTGCTGACTTGAATCCCATTTTTCCTGCAGATAATCCCGTGCAAATTCAGGAACCCATTCGGTTTTATAATATTCCGCAAGCTGTCTGGCCAAAGTAGTTTTACCAGTGCTTTCGGGGCCAAATAGAGCTATTTTAATTAATTTTGTAGCTCCGTTGGAGAGCTGTCTGAGATTTTCTTCCATTCTAAATAGCCAAAAATGGCAACTACGGTAAATACTAAATATTGAAAACTGGTAAAAGTATAGCCTTTTGCAAAATACAACGGAATAGAAATTACATCTCCTATAATCCAAAACACCCAATTTTCTACTTTTCTTTTGGCCATGAGCCACATTCCCACAAAGAAAACCCCTGTTATAAATGTATCTACATACGCGTACCAAGTGGTAAATTTTCCGAAATAATGATAGACCGAAACCACAAAGGCGACGGTAAATATAAAAAGAATTATCGCAATTCGTTTTTCTGAACTTGAAATTTTTGAAATTGGGAATTCTTCCATATCACCTTTTTTCCGAGTCCAATGGTACCAACCATAAATACTCATCACAAAATAATAGCCATTGATCATCATATCGCCCCATAAAATCCATTTCCAAAGCAAGTACACAAATATAGACGTGCTTACTAATCCTGTTGGGAAAACCAAAATATTGTCTTTTTTGGCATACCAAACGCTTAATAATCCAAAAACAACAGCAACAATTTCCAATATAATATCTAGTGTTGGGTATTCGCTGTACTGCGAAAAAAAATAGTCAATCATTCACTTATGCGTTAAAAAAGTTAGTATTGTTTTCAAAAGCAGTTCCTATAATTACTAAATCAGCCCCAGAATCATAAGCTTTTTGAATTCCCTGCAAATCTACAATTCCGCCACCAACAAGTAACGGAATTTCGATGTTTTGAGCGACTAATACAATCATTTTTAACGGAACAGCTTGTTTAGCGCCACTTCCCGCTTCCAGATAAATCAATTTATTACCTAACATTTCTCCTGCTTGTGCCGTAGCCAATGCTAAATCAAGATTATTTCTATTTAAAGGTTTGGTCTTACTGACTCTTTCTACAGCGGTTTCAGTTCCGCTTTCAATCAAAATATATCCCGTGGAAATAATTTCGAGTTGGGTTTGTTTTAAAATGGGTGCTACTTTTACCTGATGTTGAATTAAATAATCCGGATTGCGACCAGAGATTAATGACAAAAACAAAATAGCATCAGCTTTGTTTGAAATTTGGGATGGGTTTCCGGGGAAAAGAACGATTGGTAAATTACAATTTTGCTTGATTATTATAATCAATTTGTCTAGAATATTTGTTGTGACATGGCTTCCGCCGATGAAAATATGCGTTGCTGGCGATTGCTCTATTTTTGAAATTAGTTCTGTAACAGTGTTCAAATCAATTTTATCAGGATCAAGAAGGATAGCTAATAATTTTTGGTTATTAGTTTTGGATTGTATTATTTGGTTGTACAGGTTCTCCATAAGTTTTACCGCTAATTCGCTAATTTGTGGTTTGTTTTAATTTTCAAAGGCGTATACTAAAGTAAATTCTTCTATTTCTTCAAAATGGATTTTGAAGTCTTTTATCAAACTATTAAAATGAAGTTCGACGATAGTTTGTTTACTTTCTAATTCGAAGCAATTCACTTTGATATGATCTTTAAAACTGATTCCTTTTTCGTTTCTAATTTTGAAAATAGCTTCTTTAGCGCCCCAAATCACCGTTAATTTCTTGATGTATTCGTCATTGTCCAAATCTAAAAACTGAAATTCCGAATCACAGAATTTATCGGCAATTCGGGTAATTTTGTTCCGTTGTAATTCGATGTCAATTCCTGCGGTTTCATCACTAATAATAATTGCAGAAAAATTATGCGAATGCGTTATCGAAATGTGCTTTTCTCCTTGAAGATGCGGTTTGCCGAATTCATCGTAATACAAATCTAAATCCGTATGCCCCGTTTCCTGCAATAATTTGCGCACGCTAAGAAAAGCGCGTTGATGCATTTCAGACTTCATTCCGTCGAGCCGGAGCCGATTGCTGTCGTTTAAGACGACTTGTTCTAATAATTCCCCATAGGATTCGGTTACTTTCCAAACGAGAATTTGAGTTCTAGAATTAATATTTATAGTTTTGAAAAGCGGCATCGTGTTCTGGTTTCGTTTTTTAGCCCCGGTAGTAGCGGCATCCTTTTTTCACGCTTTTTAGCGTGTAAAAAGATATAGCGAATAACGGGAAATAGCTCCAGAAACTGAAACAAGATCAGCTTCATGAAATTATTTAGTTAATGTTCAAAAGATTAGCGAATTAAACAATTCACAAATCTTTTAGAAAACAGTTAAATTCTAAAGTTATTACGTAAATTTGCAAAAAATTTACAATTACAAATATACTATAAATGAGTACTACAACTATGCCTTTTGTGGCTTTCAAAGTAAAAGACATTTCTCTAGCGGCTTGGGGAAGAAAAGAAATTGAATTAGCAGAAGCTGAAATGCCAGGTTTAATGGCGCTTCGTGCAGAATACAAAAACGAACAACCACTTGCTGGCTCTCGTATTGCAGGATGTTTGCACATGACAATCCAGACTGCGGTTTTGATTGAAACTTTAATTGCGCTTGGGGCTGAAGTTACTTGGTCTTCTTGTAACATTTTTTCTACTCAAGATCAAGCTGCTGCTGCAATTGCTGCTGCAGGAATTCAAGTTTATGCTTGGAAAGGTTTGAATGAGGAAGATTTTGACTGGTGTATTGAGCAAACTTTGTTCTTTGGTGAAGACAGAAAACCATTAAACATGATTCTTGATGATGGTGGAGATTTGACCAATATGGTTATTGACCGTTACCCGGAATTAGTTGCTGGAATCAAAGGATTATCTGAAGAAACTACAACAGGAGTTCACAGATTATACGAAAGAGTAAAAGCGGGAACATTACCAATGCCGGCAATCAACGTGAACGACTCAGTTACTAAATCGAAATTTGATAACAAATACGGTTGTAAAGAATCAGCAGTTGATGCGGTTCGTCGTGCAACTGATATTATGCTTGCTGCGAAAAGAGTAATCGTTTGTGGTTACGGTGATGTGGGTAAAGGAACTGCGGCTTCTTTTAGAGGTGCTGGTTCTATTGTTACGGTTACAGAAATTGACCCAATTTGTGCGCTTCAAGCTGCAATGGACGGTTTTGAGGTAAAAAAATTAGATACAGTTATCGCAACTGCTGATATTATCATTACTACGACCGGAAATAAAGATATCGTTTTGGGTTCTCATTTCGAAAAAATGAAAGACAAAACTATCGTTTGCAACATCGGGCATTTTGATAATGAAATTGATATGGGTTGGTTGAATACAAACCACGGTGCATCAAAAATTGAAATCAAACCACAAGTTGATAAATATACTATCGCTGGAAAAGACATTCTTATCTTGGCTGAAGGTCGTTTAGTAAACCTTGGTTGTGCTACAGGTCACCCAAGTTTTGTAATGAGTAACTCATTTACCAACCAAACTCTTGCTCAAATCGAATTGTGGAAAAACAGCGCGGCATACAATAATGACGTATATATGTTACCAAAACATTTAGATGAGAAAGTAGCAATGTTGCACTTAGCTAAATTAGGTGTTGAATTAGAGACTTTACGTTCTGATCAAGCGGATTATATTGGTGTTCCAGTTGAAGGTCCATTCAAACCAGAATATTACAGATACTAGTCTAAAATTAGATTTTTAGATTATTAAATTTTTAAAACCCTTGCAGTCCCGAAGTTTCGGGAGCAAGGGTTTTTTGTTTTTATTCTCTAAAAATTGCATTAGAAAAGCGGTTTTGGGTTAATTGAAGTAAAATACCCTAAACCAAAGAGTAATAATGCAACGATAACAAACTGATACTAAATACCATAATTAAAAAAAACACTGAGATGCGATTTTAGTAACATTACCGTTGTGCACATCTCAATGACAAACTAACTTTCATAGGAAAAGTCTACCTTATTCTAAACGCAAATTATGGTAACCTCAGCTAAATCTGAAGCTAACTATTAATCAACAAACATTATTTCCTAAGAAATATACACCACAACCCAGTTCTAATTTAAGTTTATGGTATCTTTGATTACTTAGAAAATTTAAAAGAATTTCTTTGTTTGAAGAACTACATATAACGCTTGTAAAAACCTTAAAAATAAAACTATGAATACTTATACCATTATCGCCCAACTTGTAATAGCACTGTCTGTAGGTTATGTTTGGATTTTTAGATTTGATAACATCGTTAAAGAATTTAAACAATACGGACTTTCCGATCTGACAAGAACCATAGTTGGCGCGTCAAAAATAGTATTAGCAACATTATTAATAACTGGAATATGGTATCCGGCTCTTGTGCTTGTCCCAGCACTTTTGATGGCTTTTTTAATGGCATCCGCACAGTATTTTCATTTCAAGGCAAAAAACCCTTGGATTAAGCACCTTCCTTCTTTATTACTTTTAGCCTTATCACTTTTTGTGGCATTATTCGCTTCCAAATAATCAAAATATGAGTTACCTAGATTTACTTATTTTATTTTCAGCAACTTCTTTTCTTATTTACGGAATAGCTTATTTTGTATCAACGAATATGAAAAATGAGTTTAAGCGATTTGGACTTGAGAAATTTGGTCCATTAACAGCTGTTTTAGAATTGGCGGGAGCTATTGGTTTGTTTATTGGCATTCAGAACAACACTATCTTGCTTCTGGCCTCAGGAGGGCTTGCTTTGTTGATGCTTCTTGGCACTGGAGTTCGCATCAAGATGAAAGATTCTTTATTAATATCTTTACCAGCGTTTTTTTATTTCGTACTTAACACCTACATTTTGTATAGAACTTTAATGTAAATCTATTCGAAATGGTTTTATTTATCTGTCACTAAAATACTATTTAATCAGATTTCAAATTAAAATAAAAAACCCGTTTCGAAATAAATCGAAACGGGTTTTTTATTAACTGAAGAAATCAATTATGCTTCAACTTCAAATGGAAGTATAGAAACATAAGATTTGTTATCTCTTTTCTTTTGGAACTTAACAACTCCATCTACTCTTGCGTGTAGTGTGTGATCTTTACTGATGTAAACATTTTCACCTGGATTGTGTTTAGAACCTCTTTGTCTTACGATGATGTTCCCAGCAATAGCAGCTTGACCACCAAAAATCTTAACACCTAAACGTTTTGATTCTGATTCTCTACCATTCTTAGAACTACCGACACCTTTCTTGTGAGCCATGACGTATTAGTTTTATATTTTGTTAATAAATTAATTAAACAGCTTTACCACCGTTTAATTCATCTTGTAATTTTTTTAATTCATCCATTTTACCATCAGCTGCTAATTGTGCCTGTTGAGCCCAAGTAGTTGGATCTAAATGAGATAATTGAGATTGCGATGCTTCTAAAATTGCTTTTACTGCATCAGCACTTGTTTTAGCTAATTTGGAAAATGTAGTAATACCAGCTTCAACCAACGCTTCTGCTGCTTTAGGACCAACTCCTTCAATTAATTTCAAATCATCAGCTTTTTTTGCTGCTTTTGGCGCTTTTGAATCTGCTACTTTTTCAGCCTTTGGAGTTGCTTTTTTAGTATCTGATCCAGAAATACCTTCGATTACAATTTGAGTAAGATATTGTCTGTGACCGTTTCTCTTTTTGTATCCTTTTCTTCTTTTCTTTTTGAAAACGATAACTTTATCTCCTTTTAAGTGTTGTAACACTTTAGCTTCTACTGAAGCACCTTCTATAGCTGGGGCGCCTAAAGTGATAGTTCCGTTGTCATCTAATAAAAGAACCTTGTCAAAAGAAACTTTTGCACCTTCTTCATTAATCAAACGGTTAACATAAACCTTTAAGTCTTTGCTTACTTTGAATTGTTGCCCTGCTATCTCTACGATTGCATACATACTGAATTGTTTTAATAATTTTTAAGGTTGCAAATATACAATTAAATATTTACCTAGCAATCTGTTGAATAAAAAAAATATTTTTTACGTCAGAATTCCTTATTTGAGAAGCTTTTGAACCAAATTTACGAAAGAACATGATAAACTAGTGTTAAATTTCCCACACCGAACTACTTTTGATGTAACAAAAATCTAAAAGCACTACTAACCGTACATATCAACAAAATTATTAACCTTATGAAAAATTCATTAATGGCTTTAGGTGCTTTGTTTATGCTAGGAGGAGTCGCTTCAGCGCAGAAAGTAGCTTTTGAGGAATACAAATTAGACAATGGCTTGCATGTGATTTTGCACAATGATCCATCTGCTCCTACTGTTATTACATCAGTAATGTACCACGTAGGTGCCAAAGACGAAAATCCGGAAAGAACTGGTTTTGCTCACTTTTTTGAACATTTACTATTTGAAGGAACCGAAAATATAAAACGCGGTGAGTGGTTTAAGATTGTAACTGGAAACGGTGGTGTAAATAATGCTAACACTACTGATGACCGAACGTATTATTATGAGGTTTTCCCTTCTAACAACCTGGAATTAGGTTTGTGGATGGAAGCAGAACGAATGTTACACCCCGTAATCAATCAAATTGGTGTTGATACTCAAAACGAAGTGGTGAAAGAAGAAAAAAGATTACGTGTTGACAATCAGCCTTACGGAAACTTTTTAGCGGAAGTAAAAAAGAATATTTTTACAAAACACCCGTACCGCTGGGCAACTATTGGTTCTATGAGCCATTTAGACGCTGCAACATTAGAAGAATTCCAAGCTTTCAATAAGAAATTTTACATTCCTAATAATGCTGTTTTAATTGTTGCCGGTGATTTTAAAAATGAACAAGCCAAAGAATGGATTCAAAAATATTTTGGACCTATCAAAAAAGGAGCTGCTATCCAAAGAGAAAAATTTGTTGAAGAACCAATCACTCAAACCATAAAAGCAAAATTTGAAGATGCCAATATCCAAATTCCTGCAATCGTAGCAGCGTATAGAACGCCTTCTATGAAAACCAGAGACGCTAGAGTATTAGACATGATTTCTTCTATATTAAGTGATGGAAAAAGTTCAAGATTATACAAGAAAATAGTTGACGATAAGAAAATGGCCTTGCAGATTGGTGCTTTTAGCAACAACCAAGAAGATTATGGAAGCTACATCATTTACGGATTGCCACAAGCTCCAAACACTGCAGAGAATATCCTTGCGGAAATTGACTTGGAAATTGTGAGACTTCAAACAGAATTACTTTCTGAAAAAGATTTACAAAAATTACAAAACAAATTCGAAAACCAATACGTAAACAGCAACTCAACCATTGACGGTATTGCTGACAACTTGGCTTCTTATCATTTGTTGTACGGTGATGTAAACTTAATCAACACTGAAATCGAAATCTACCATTCTATCACTCGTGAGGAAATCAGAGATGTTGCCAAGAAATATTTAAATCCAAACCAAAGATTAGTTTTGGATTATGTTCCATCTAAAGACAAAGCTCAAAACTAAGATATATCATTATGAAAAAATCAATATTAATTTTATCAAGCTTGTTCTTAACAGTAATCATGCAAGGACAAATCATCCCTCAGCCAAAACCTGGCGTAGCTCCAACTATAAAAATTGGAAAACCGGTAACCTTTGAATTAAAAAATGGTTTGAAAGTTATGGTAGTTGAAAACCATAAATTACCAAGAGTATCATTCAGTCTTACTTTAGACAACGACCCGTACGCTGAAGGCGACAAAAAAGGTGTCGCTGACATGACCAGTACTTTAATTGGAAGCGGAACAACTAAAATTTCTAAAACAGCTTTCAATGAAGAAGTAGATTTTCTGGGAGCCAACATCAATTTTAGTTCTAATGGTGCCTCAGCAAACGCATTATCTAAATATTCTGGAAGAGTTTTAGAACTAATGGCTGATGGTGCATTAAACCCAAATTTCACCCAAGAGGAATTTGACAAAGAAAAAACAAAACTTATTGAAGGCTTAAAAGCAAATGAAAAAAGCGTTTCAGCAGTAGCAGCAAGAGTTGTGGATGTTTTGACTTATGGAAAAAACCATCCTGCTGGTGAATATGTAAGCGAAGCTACTTTGAAAAACGTAACTCTTGCTGATGTAAAAGCGAATTACAATACTTATTTTGTTCCAAGTAATGCTTACCTAATAATTGTGGGTGATGTAAAATTCAGCGAAACAAAAAAAATGGTAGAGAAATTCTTTGGTTCATGGAAAAAAGCATCTGCACCTTCGATTTCTTACAGCGACCCAAAAGATGTTTCTGCTACACAAATCAACTTTATTGACATGCCAAATGCGGTTCAATCAGAAGTCGCTGTGGTAAATATGTCAAATCTTAAAATGACTGATCCTGATTATTTTGCTGTGTTAGTTGCAAACCAAATCCTTGGCGGTGACTTTAATAGTTACATTAATATGAATTTAAGAGAAGCTCACGGATGGACGTATGGTGCTAGAACTAGCATTTACGGGGACAAACGCGTTTCTACTTTCAATGCTTCTACACAAGTTCGTAATGCCGTAACAGATAGTACAGTTGTTGAGATTTTCAAAGAATTTAAGAAAATCAGAACAGAGAAAGTGACTGATGAAATGTTAGCCAGCGTAAAAGCAGGTTACATTGGACGATTTGTAATGCAAATTGAAAAACCACAAACGGTAGCAGGATATGCTTTGCGAATTCAAACACAAAGTTTACCGGCTGATTTTTACGAAAACTATATCAAAAACATCAGTGCTGTAACAGCAGATGACATTTTGAGAGTTGCCAATAAATACTTCTTAGCGGACAACAGCAGAATTGTAATTGTAGGAAAAGCAGCTGATGTAGCTCCTAGTTTAGAAAAATTAAAATTCCCGGTATCATATTTCGATAAATACGGAAACCCAACGGCTAAACCTGAATTCAAAAAACCGGTTCCAGCTGGAGTTACTGCTAAAAGTGTTATTGACAATTACATCAAAGCTATTGGTGGCGAAAAAGCGGCTTTGGCAGTAAAAACAATCGCAATGACCGGAACTACAACAATTCCACAAGCGCCTTCTCCACTAAATTTTACATCTAAAATTGATGCTAAAGGAAAACTTATGGTTGAATTGGCTATGGGAACGATGAGCATCATGAAACAAGTAGTAAATGAAAAAGGAGCTTACGTAATGCAACAAGGGCAACGTCAAAACATTGAAGGAACGATACTTACTGACATGAGAGCAGCTGCAACACCTTTTGAAGAATTATCTCTTTCTAAAAAACAAGGTTTAACACTAGAAACTATCGAGTCAATTAATGGAAAAGACGCTTATGCCATTAAAAACGGAAAAACTACTTTATATTATGATGTAACTTCTGGTTTGAAATTAGCCGAATCTAAAGTAGTAGAACAAGGTGGTCAAAGTATCACACAAACTACAAATTATGCAGATTACAAAGAAGTAAAAGGAGTTAAAGTTCCTTTTAATATCATCCAAAATGTAGGTTTTGAATTGGATATAAAAATGTCTGATGTAAAAATCAATGAAGGTGTTACCGATGCTGATTTTCAATAATCAAAATTTGAATTAACAAATAAAGGCTGTCCATTTGGGCAGCCTTTATTGTTTATAGTATTTAAACTTTTCAAATTAATTGCTACTTCTTGGCCGATAAATACACTCCTATTAAAATGATAAAAGCACCAAAAAACTGAACTGGCGTCAGCATTTCATTATCTAATAATCCCCAGCAAAAAGCGACTACAGGAATCAAATACGTTACTGAAGTAGCAAAAACAGGTGAAGACATTTGGATTAGTTTAAAAAATAAAATATTCGCAATTCCAGTTCCCACAACCCCAAGAATCATTATAAATACAATCGATTCCTGCACCTTAACATCGTGCACCACTTCGAAAAATCCGGAGAAAAACAAGATAATGAATGCCGGAAAAAACAACACCATAAAATTTCCTGTCGTAATGCTCAACGGACTCAAATCATGCAAATATTTTTTGATTAAATTGACATTGACGGCATAACAGATGGATGCTATTAGAACCAAAATAGCATAATAATAGTTTTGTTCCGGATGATGAATTGCGCCGTTCAAAATCAACAAAGCACTTCCTATTAAACCAATTAGAATACCAAAAATCTGATTTCTTTTGAATTGCAATCCAAAAACTAAAGCGCCCAGAATTAATGTATTCAAGGGTGTCAGAGAATTCAAAATAGAACTCACTGAACTGTCAATTTCGGTTTGGGCAATCGCAAACAAATAAGCCGGAATAAATGTCCCGAATAAAGAAGTCAAGGCAATGTATTTCCATTTATGTGCCGGAATTTTAAACAAACTTTTAAATCCTATCAACACTAAAAAAACAGCTGCAAATATGATTCGCAACGATCCCAATTGTAAAGCTGTTAAACCTATTAATCCTTTTTTTATCAGTATAAATGAACTTCCCCAAACTAAGGCAAGAACCATCAAGTATACCCATTTTAACTGCTTTGATTCCATAAAAATAATTTTGCCCCAAAATTGTAATTATTTTATGAATTAGTCCTTGTTTTTTTAATTAATTTTGCGAAAGATAAAAACGCTTTTAATCTTTAAAATATACTTCATAATGAATATCAAAAAATCAATCGTAACGATAGTACTTACTAGTGTTTTATTTGTAGGCTGTAAGGAAAAAGAAACAGAGATGGCTGCAAAAGAAACTCCAACTACAGAAGCTCCAAAAGTAAAAAAGGAAATCGCAGCTGCCAATCTTCAAACAGCGAGTTTCTCTATAGAAGGAATGACATGCGCAGTAGGTTGTGCCAAAACAATTCAAGAGGATTTAACCGCACTAGCTGGTGTCCAAAAAGCAACGGTAAATTTTGATACAAAATTAGCCACAGTAACTTTTGACAAAACAGTTCAAACACCAGCAAAACTGACAACAGTTGTAGAAGCTGCAGCTGATGGTAAAACATACAAAGTTTCGAATACGAAGTCGTAAATTGACTTTTACATTTTTTAATTCAAAGCATTCTCTTAATGGGGATGCTTTTTTTTACCATAGAAGTCATTGAAGGTCCTTTTAGAAAGCTCGGAATTTAGTACTCATGAGCTTATTTGTACTTAAATGTCTTATATGTTGTTAAAGATTAATTATTCTTAAGCAATATTTTGGTAAATCTTTATCGTTGTTATTTCCACTTTAAGGTTTCCATTAGTCGATGCATGTCATTTTTGATATAACTTGCTGCTGGCATAATAGAATCATAATTAGGTTTTGCATAAAAATAAACGGAACCCGTTACAAAATGTCTCGTACTGTCAGTAGCATAAAACTGCGAATTTGTAGCGGCATTTCCCTCTACCTGATAAAACATTCCGTACACTTTTTTATCAGGATTCAAATACGGTTGTTCCAGAATATCATCTGCTTTTATCACGTGCTCAAAAGTCAATTTTTGAGCATCACGTAACAGTTCATTAATGTTTTTCGTGACTGGTTTATAGGTGAGATAAATAGTCGCTTTCATTTTCGGGTATGTAATCGTCAAACCACAATTCTTGTCTTTTTTTATAACCGCATCAGAATTCATTTCGAATGCGAAAGGACATTCATTCTCAAAATTTACATATTTAGATTCCGGATAATCCAATCGCAAATAGCTGGATGGTTTTGGTAAGACATCATCTTTACAACTAAAAACCAACAATGATATTATACTTATTATTGAAAAAGCGACTATTTTTTTTAACATCTTTTTTCTAAATTTATTTAATCTTATCTTTTTCTAAAGAAACACATTTCACAATGATTCTGATTGCTTCGGAGGGTTTAAGTGGAGGATTACTCAAGCGTTACTTTTATTTGCTTTACCCTTTTTTGATCCACAGCTTCAACTGTAAACAAGCAATTTTCGAATGAAATTTTCTGATTTTTTTTAGGAAAATTTCCTAAAATTTCAAGTATAAAACCAGCTAGCGTTTCGGCTTCTCCTTTTTTGATTTCGAATAATTCCTCGTCGACATCAATTATTCTGTAAAAATCCTTCAGGTTTATTTTTCCTTCAAAAAGATAATTTTTATCATCAATTTGAGAAAAATTAATATTTTCATCATCAAATTCATCGCTAATATCTCCAACAATTTCTTCAATGACGTCTTCAAGTGAAACTAATCCTGATGTTCCGCCATATTCATCAACAACGATAGCCAAATGACTTTTCATACTTTGAAAATCTTTTAAAAGATTATCCAATTTTTTATTTTCAGGGACAAAGAAAGGTTCCCGCAACAAAGATTTCCAATCAAATTCATTGGTATTAATATGCGGAAGCAAATCTTTGACAAACAAAACGCCTTCTATCTGGTCTATATTGTCTCGATACACCGGAATTCTGGAAAATCCTTTTTCTATGATTTTGGGACAAATATCAGCAAAAGATTCGTCTATTTCTAAAGCAAAAATATCTATTCTGGGACTCATCACTTGTCTAGTATCCGTATTTCCAAAGCTCACAATTCCTTCTAAAATCTTTTGCTCTTCGGTAGAAGTTTCATCCGAAGCTGTTAATTCTAAGGCTTGAGACAATTGGTCAACAGAGAAATTCGTTTTTTGCTTAGCTAATTTATTGTGGAAATAAATCGTCGCCGCTCGCATAGGCAAACTTATTGGCGAAAGCAATTTGTCCAAAAAAACAATTGGATACACAATTCCCTTGGCAAACTTTACGTTGTTTCTGCTGGCATATACTTTAGGCAAAACCTCGCCAAATAACAAAATCAAAAAAGTAGCGGCCAGTACTTCCAAAGTAAATTTTAAAAATGGAGCAGTGATTTCCGAAAAAATCGTTTTTCCAACTACTGAAAACAAAAGTATTATGGAGATATTGATGAAATTATTCGCAACCAGAAGTGTTGCAACCAATTTTTTAGGCTTTGCTAAAAGTGAAACAATAATTTTCCCTTTGGAGTTATTTTCCTGTAGCGTCTCGTCAATGTCTTTTTGTGACAATGAAAACAAGGCTACTTCAGCACCCGATATTAAAGCGGAACAAAACAATAAAATGGCAATTCCTATAAAACCAAACACTACTGTAGTATCAATAGCGTAAGAAAAAAATAAACTGGGCTCTGGGTCCAAATTAGTTAAGATTAATTAAACAATTAAAATGGCAAGTCATTAATAGGCAAGACATTATTTTCCGGATCAAAATTAGTGTTTTTCACAACATCAGGGGCCGGAATTTGTTTGTTGTTATCACTGTCTTTTTTTGTGGACAGGAAAGTGAATTCGGTTACCTGAATTTCGGTGGTGTGTTTTGTACTTCCATCTTCTGACTGCCATTGGCGGGACTTAATGCGCCCTTCCACATATATTTTATCTCCTTTAGAAAGATACTTTTCACAAAGTTCAGCCGCTTTATTGCGTACTACCAGATTATGCCACTCTGTAGAAGTGATTTTTTCATTAGTAGTTTTGTTGATATACACTTCGTTTGTGGCCAACTGAAATCTTCCGATACAGTTGCCTCCGTCAAAATAATGCATTTTGATGTCGTCGCCAAGAAAACCGATAAGCATAACTTTATTTAATGTTCCGTTCATTTTAGAATATGGTATTTAATCAAAGATACATTATTTTAGAAACTCTATAAATCCTTTTCAATAAAATTATGAATCACGATTGGAAGGATTTGAAATTAGACTAAAATGAAAAAGAAACACCCAAATTTAAAAACCCCGACAAGGAACTAAACTGGGTTTGCTCAAAATAAGAATTTTGGTTTTCAACTTTTAAACGAATATTATTATCCCTTATGTTTAGAATATTAACGCCTCTTACTGTAAAATTCCAATTTTTGAATTTATATTGAATACTAGGACTTATTTCTAAAATGTATTTTTGTAGTGCATTATTAGACGAAAAATGAATATACTTAGAGTCTAATTCCCAATTTAATTTTTCATTAAATACTAAACCATTTAGTTTTATAAAAGCTGTTGTTTTACCTAAAGTGTTTTTTACATTATTAGAATTATTGATTGAATTATTTACAAGATATTCCGTACCAAAATTTATATTAAAATCATTCGATTTGAAGTAAGACAAGAAACTAATTTCTGCTTTATTTTGAACAGTATTAAAAGTATTACTCAAATTGTTAATGAAAGATTCCCGACTAGAGTACGATTGCAACGTTTCCAATTTTGCTGACCAAGGAATACTTTTCATTTTTTTTTCAAGCGTAAAAAACAAATACGAAGAATCATCTAAATCTACAAAATCATACTGTCTAATTGAAAGGTTGTTGGTGTTTATGGAATTAAATCCTATTTCTTTTAATTTATTAGTGTAAACCAGACCAAAAAAAGAAATAAAATTAGTTTGCAAATTCGCATAAGAACCGTTTAAACTTATTGTGTTTTTGGGCAGCATCGCATCATAAAAAATGTTGCCGTTTTTTATAATAGTTCTATAATCTTCAATAAACAAGCCAGGCATAACTTTCTCTATTGAAACATTCGAAAAGTCCCTTTTGTAATTCAAACTAATATTCGCTTTCTTAGAAATCTCATAAGACAAATTAGCAAAAGGCAGAAAAGTCAGGTTGTTTTCTTTTTTAAAATCATATTGAAACTGTGCTTGAACAAACCTAAAACCCAGAGAATAATTAAATCTATAGACCTTTTTTTTACTAAAACTTGCCCCAATATAGTTTTTGGTGTTTAGTAAATTTAATTCTGAATTAAATTCCGGATTAGATTCATTCACAAAAATGTTTAACCATTCATTATTGTTAGACGAACCAGCGTTTAGACTAAAAGTTCCCAGTTCACTTTTAATGGTAAGTTTCGAATTAATTCCAAAAGAATTTGCATAGCCATCCGTTTCTTGGAAAACCGCAAAATCATCATTGAAGTTTAAGTTCAAAAAAGAATCATTTGATTCTAAATTAATATTCTTTCGGAAGCTTGTAAAATCATTAAATAAATTATATTCAAATAGATAGTTGCTGTTTAATTTTATTTTATGTGTGAAAAACTGACCAATATTTGTACTGGAACTTCCTTTGTTTTCATCAAAGTTAGTTCGATTTATGATTGATTGATTGTCAATAAGACTACCTTGATTGTCCTTATTATAATTTACAGTCAAGATATAATTATAATAGTTTCTTTCATTGGGTTTTGATTCAAATTGAATTTTATTTGTATTAAACAACAATGATCCTTCAACATTTGAATTTTTATCTATAACTATATCGTTACCCGAAAAAAAAGTTTGTTTTGACTTTAGAAATTCACTTTGTTTTATATAATTCAACATAGAAAATCCATGTATTTTACTCGTTTTTGAAATTTTGTCGCTAAAATTTACTGAATAAAATTGAATGTCTTTTTTATTTACATTATCCGTAGAGAATAAAAACGAAGGTAAATTTTCATCAATAGTCATTGAATTAGAAGCCGTTTCGTTTAATATCTCGCGTTGAACTCCTTTTTTTAATTCTAAATAATCATTGACCGTAAAAACCAGATTGTTGGTATTATTAATATCTGAAATAAAATTAACTTTAACTTTACTAGCAAAATTATAGATGTTATTGTGTTGCCTATAGCGATTCTTGTATCCATATTCGGCTTCAATATCTCCTTTGATCGTATTTTTATATGCTTCCTTTATAGAAACATTTAAAGCCGTTCTACTTGTATTATTAAATCCTACGATAGAAGATAAATTTTGAAAATTTTTTAAAACTTCTATCTTTTCAATCATTTCAGATTTTATATTTTCGGTAGCCAACTGATGCTGATTCCCATAGAATTCATCTCCTTCAATTAATAAATCGTCGATTTTTTTCCCCTTGTATTTTATCTTACCGTTGCCGTCAATGCTAAGTCCTGGGAGTTTTTTTAGGACATCTTTTAGCTTTTGCTCGGATCCGTTAAGTAGTCGTTTTAGATTAAATGTTATAGTATCATTCTTTTCAGCAACATCCCGAAAATCAGCTTTAATGATAACCTCTTTCATGGCTACAACATCATTTTTTAAAATAATGTTTTTATTAATAATTGAACTATTACCATCCGTATTAAATGCAAAAATGAACGTTTTATATCCCAAAAAGCTTGCCTTGAGTAGAAAGTTTTTAGTTTCTGCATCAGGACAAACCAATTCAAATTGACCCAAATTACTGGATTGTTTGAAATCTATAAGTACATTATCCAGTTTATTATACAATAGAACATTTACAAGTGATACTGGATTTTGCAATGAATCTTTTATTGTTCCTCTTATACTAGTTTGGCTTTGAATTTGGAAAAATGAAAAAATGAAAAAAAATAATATGATCCGCATAAATATTGTTGCCTATCTAATAATAGTTGTAGTTCTTGTGGTCGTTGTATTACCATTTACAGTAGTTTTAGTACTCGATTTCAATTTACTAATTTCTACCTTCGCATAATTTTCCACTTCTGCCATAGTAACGGTTTCTTTTGGCATTTCTGGTTTCACTATCATTATTGGAGTCTTTTCAATTTTCACTGTAGTAGCATACGTCTCATAATATGCCGTACCAAGATACAATATAAGTCCCGGAAGTCCATCAAATTTATCTGGTCCCGCATTTATTGCGATATCCTCCGTAAACCAAGCCGTAAAATAGTAACCAAAGGCATCAGATGTCGCCTTTTTACAAGTAAATCCATTTATTTCTTTAGTCTCTTCAGTAATTAGCCAATTCCACTTTAGTAAATTGTCCTTTCCATAAAAATCTTTACCATTATAAAAATTAAATAGTAACTCATTCTTATTTAAATCTTTATAATACCACTTTTCTATAAATTTATTCGTCACTCTATATAAAAACTCTTTTTTATGATTCGCATCTCCTTCAGTCACCTCCTCTGAAATACTTTTTTCAGATTTGTCAATGTTATTTGTTTCTGTACTGTTTTTATAAAGTGAAATACCGTTGTTATATTGCAAAATATAATTATAGGACTCTAAAGCTTGTTTTCTTGCAAATTCTGGCATGGCTTCAAATCTTTCTTTACTAATAATTCTTTTTTCAGAATAATTTACAATTACAGTTTGTGAGTAACTCATAAAAGAAAGAAAGAAGAAAAGCACTAAATTTTTTATTTTCATTTTTATCTGGAATAATAAAAAGCAGATTGTATTTTAAGAACAATTTGCTTTCCTGATTTAATTTAAAAATTTAATTAATTCTAGTAACAAGTTACTGTTATTTCAAGATCATATTGATCGTATAGGTTACCATCCATAAGTCGGACAGTGCCAACATACCAATAATTTGTTCGTGTTATACAAAATTCAAAGAGGAGATCTTCAGTTTCACCTTCTTTTGAAACTGTGATTCCCTTTGTTTCGACAACTTCGCTTTTATCAAAAATAATAGTATTTGACTCAACCTCATTTGCACTTGCGAATAAAGAAACAAATAAAAATGCGAATAAAAAAATAGTTTTTTTTATTTTAAAAAGTTTAAATTAATGATTAGGTTAATTTGGTATACCAAGAACAAATCAATAAAAAAAAACTGTATTCGCAAGTTTTTTCTTAAAAATTGCAAATTAAATTAAAAACTTAACTTTATGACTATCATGAAAATACTAAAAATAAGTAAGAAACATCCGTTATTGCTAAGTTTATAAATCCTTTTCAATAAAATTATGAATCACGATTGGGAACGGAAAAGTTCTCAATGTTTCCGCATCAGTTCCGTTTTCAATTGTTCCTTCAATTTTCACTTTCCAAAACTTAATATGTAAATGCTGATGTGACAATTTATGAATGATACTTTTTTCGTTATACTCTAGCATACTCACGATCGTGTTATCTTTAAAATACTCCGCTTGAACAGCTTCGCTAACACAATCAAAATTTTCTTCTTTTTCAGTTTCCAACAAAGGAAATTCATAAAGATTGTGCCAAATTCCTTTGTCCGTTCTTTTTTGAATTATAGTGTTGTCATTTTCGTCTGCAACGACCAAATAATTAAAGTATCGGTTTCTGACTTTTAATTTTTTAGACTTTACAGGCAACAGATCGACTTTGTTTTTTTGCAAAGCGGCGCAACTTTCGTTGAAAACACAAATACCGCAATTCGGACTTTTAGGAACGCATTGCAAAGCGCCAAACTCCATAATGGCTTGATTGAAAGTTGCCGGATTATCCTTTGGCATCAGTTCGAAAGCCAAAGCAGCGAATTCTTTTTTGGCGGAAGCCTGAGCAATATCCGTATCGATGTCAAAATAACGGGACAACACCCGGAACACGTTCCCATCAACCACCGGAACAGCTTCATTATGGGAGAAAGAAGCAACAGCGGCCGCAGTGTATTCTCCTACTCCTTTCAGTTTCAGTAAGTCATTATAATTATCAGGAAAAATTCCCGATAATTCTTGTGCTATATGTTGCGCGGTTTTATGTAAGTTTCGTGCTCTGGAATAGTACCCAAGTCCCTGCCAGAGTTTCAAAACCTGTTCTTCATTGGCTTTCGCCAAATCAAAAACAGTAGGAAATGCGATTGTAAAAGACAAATAATAGGGCATTCCTTGTGCCACACGTGTTTGTTGCAACATGATTTCAGAGAGCCAAATAGCATACGGATCGGTAGTATTTCTCCAAGGCAAATCGCGTTTATTTTGTAAATACCATTGAATTAACAAGTTAGAAAAAATCATGTTTTAAATATTTGTTAGCAAAAGTAAAAGTTTATGTGATTAAAATTTAATGAATTAGCTTGAATAATTGTTTTTTAAATTCCTATATTTGCAAACTCAAAAAAATAGTACAACATTATAAATAGGAAAGAAAATGACGAAAGCAGATATCGTAGCAAAAATTTCAGAAAAATTAGGTCTTGAAAAAGGTGATGTACAGGCAACTGTAGAGACCTTTATGAATGAAGTGAAAAATTCATTAGAAACTGGAGACAATGTTTATTTAAGAGGTTTTGGAAGTTTTATAGTGAAGACTAGAGCTGAGAAAACAGGAAGAAATATTTCTAAGAATACCACAATAAAAATTCCTGCACACAACATTCCTGCATTTAAACCTGCAAAAGTTTTTGTAGAAGGAGTGAAAACAAATAACGAAGCAAAATAATAATATTAATCATAAAATCGACAAGACATGCCAAGTGGTAAAAAAAGAAAGAGACATAAGGTAGCAACGCACAAACGTAAGAAAAGAGCGAGAGCTAACCGTCACAAAAAGAAAAAGTAGTTTTAAACTACTTTTTTCTTTTTAAACGTTCATTGAAATTGAAAAAAGATAAAAGAAAAAAGAAAATAGAGAACAGACCCCAAAAGTCTAGACCCTTTAATCTATTTTCTGTAAATCTTATTTTCCCCGGGTTCAATACCTGTAAAAATATTGTTTAATCCATTTGTTCGCCTCGGTGAATAGATAAAAATGTACAGCGTGAATAAAGAATTAATCATCCGATCTAGTTCTGAAGCCGTAGATTTTGCCTTATTAAAAGATGGAAAACTAATTGAATTACACAAAGAAGAAGAAAAAAGCAACTTCCAGGTTGGTGATATTTTTATTGCCAAAATCAGGAAACCAGTTGCCGGACTTAATGCTGCTTTTGTAAATGTAGGCTTCGAAAAAGATGCCTTTTTACATTATCATGATTTAGGACCTAATTTAGCTTCCCAACTGAAATTCATAAAACTTGTAAGCGCAGGTAAATTAAAAGATTTCTCCCTAAAAACCTTTCAGTTTGAAAAAGAAATAGACAAAGATGGCACCATTACTGATGTTTTGAGTTCCAATCAATCTGTTTTAGTACAAGTCGTTAAAGAACCTATATCTACAAAAGGACCAAGAATTAGCGCTGAGCTTTCTCTTGCCGGAAGATTTATAGTTTTGGTTCCGTTTTCTGACCGCGTTTCTATTTCACAAAAAATAGAAGACAAAAAAGAAAAAGAACGCTTGAAACGATTAGTACAATCCATCAAACCAAAAGGATTTGGTGTTATTGTTCGCACAGTAGCCGAAGGCAAAAATACAGCCGAATTAGAAAAAGATTTGCAGAACCTGCTCAGCAGATGGACTGCAATGTGTAAAAAATTACCAACTGCTCATCATCCGTCAAAAGTATTAGGAGAACTCAATAGAGCCTCTTCTATATTAAGAGACGTATTCAACGATACCTTCAGCGGTATTCAGATAGATGACGAAGAGTTGTACAACCAAACAAAGGATTATTTGCAAGAAATTGCACCATCCAAACAATCAATCGTTAAGTTTTATCAATCAAAAGACACACCTATCTTCGAGAAATACAACATAGAGAGACAAATCAAAACTTCTTTTGGAAAAACAGTATCCATGAGTAAAGGGGCTTATCTTATTATCGAACATACAGAAGCTTTGCACGTTATTGACGTAAACAGCGGAAACCGTTCTAATAAAGCTACCAACCAGGAAGATACAGCCATGGAAGTCAATATGATTGCTGCTGCCGAAATCGCAAGACAATTACGTCTTCGTGATATGGGCGGAATCATCGTAATCGATTTTATCGATATGTCAAATCCTGAAAATCGCAAAGTGTTGTTCGATTTCTTGAAAGAAGAAATGAGCGATGATAAAGCAAAACACAAGATCTTACCTCCGAGCAAATTTGGATTAGTTCAAATCACAAGACAAAGAGTAAGACCTGAAGTAAATATTAAAACCAGAGAAGAAGATCCAAACAATGAAAGCGGCGAAATTGAAGCGCCAATTCAAATCATTGATAAAATCGCTTTTGATCTGGAAAGAGTATTAAAAAACCATAAAGATGTTGTGCTTAATGTACACCCTTTTGTGGCCGCATACCTTACCAAAGGTTTTCCATCATTACGTTCAAAATGGTTTCTTGAACATAAAAAATGGGTGAAAATTATACCTCGTGATGCTTACACGTATTTAGAATATCATTTCTACGACAAAAAAGAAAATGCTGTCATAGATTAAATTACAAACCGCCTTTCGTGAGATTGGCGGTTTTTTTGTGTCTTTTTTTAAAATTTTCAAGAGCTATTTCCAGCTATCCGCTATATTCCCAATCAAAAAAACTACGGCCGAAAAAGCCTTATTTTTTAAAATCGGGAGATGCCGCTACTATCTGGGCTAGGGAAATCAATTTCAAAAGAAGATTCTGTAGTAAAATGATATTCAGAATTTAAAAAAACTATTCCCTTACAATCTCAATCTTCCTCCTAATTTCGTTTCCAAATTCATCTACCACAGTGATGTAATGAAACCCTGTTGTTGCCGAAATAGGCATTTCATGAAAGGTTTTCGTACTGCCTTTAAACACTTGGTCAACATACCAAAAAAGTTCACTATCTCTTTGCGAATGAGCTACTTTTAAAATTACAGGCTGAACCTCGCTATTAAAATTCTTGGTAAGGTAGATTTTGCTATTCGTTTTTGGATAAATAAAATCCATTGTAGCCGTTTGTGTTCCCATACAATTACTCCTAAACGGTGGCAGTGGCAAATACTCAATATGCTGACTTTTGTAATACCAAGCCATTACGGGTGGCAAAACAAACCAGTTTTTAGTCACTATATTTTCTATGTTTTCGCAACTGCTATTCACTTGAAATTGTAATGATTTATCCAGATGCACCGTTTTATGATACGGACAAATAGAAGTGTTTTTCCCTTTCTTCGGAACGAGTTGTTTTATAACCGGACAGCCTTCTTTGGCCAAATGACCACTCAAACTACAAACTTCAACTTCTTCTAAATCCTTAAATGGCGTATCAAACCATCGCTGCCTAGGAAGTAAATTAAAAACATCAAATAAAATAGGCGCTGCGCTGGTAACTCCCGTCAAGGTAGGTCTTCCCTCACCTGTTGCATTACCTACCCATACTCCTACTACATATCTCGTATTAGTTCCTATCGCCCACGCATCCCGATTCCCGAAGCTTGTTCCCGTTTTCCAAGCAATCTTGAGTGAACTGTCATAAAACTTCCAAGCCTCATCACCTTCAGGGCGATTGACTTGTTCCATTGCGTTATACGTAAGCCAAATCGATCCTGCTCCCAAGATATTCTTATGCTTGCTTTCATCTCCAAAATCAACTTGAAAACCATCCTCATAGTTTAATTCGGAAAACTCATTGGTTCTATATTGCCCTTGATTAGTATTGAAATAATTCAAAGTTGAAGATAAACCCGCATAGGTTCGGCACAAATCCCATAAATTGCTTTCAGCTCCACCCAAAATAAGCGACAAACCGTAATGGTCGGGCGGTTTTGAAATATCCCGCAATTTAAATCGCTGCAATTCTTCATGAAATTTATTCACCCCAAAATCCTGCAACATCAATACAGAAGGAATGTTCAAAGATCGCGACAATGCCCGATGCGCTGGAACTGCTCCATCAAATGTCAAGTTAAAATTTTGTGGCGTATAGCCCGCAATCTGCGTTGGGATATCTGCTACTAATGTGTTGGGTAACAACTCTCCATCATCGAGCATACCAGCGTATAAAAGCGGTTTCAGAATACTTCCTGTACTTCTTGGCGCATCAATAATATCCACATCTTTTTGATGGTTGCTATCCGTAGGTGAATTACCCACATAACTCATTACGTTTCTATTGGCAACATCTATAACCAAAATAGCCATATTATGAACCTCATTTTGCTTGTATTGGTTATAATAATACTTTGCAATTTGATTGACTCTGTTTTGCAATCCAATTTCTATAGTTGTTTTTACACGAGTACCTTCTTGGTTTTTAGCAACACGTTGCAGTAAATGAGGTGCAATTTGAGGCAAGTCATATGGCTTTTGTGGCAAGCGTTCGGCTATCGAAAGTTCGTAAGTTTGTTTATCAATTATTCCTTCTTGGTTTAATTTCAATAAAAGTCGGTTGCGCTTGCTCAATAATTTAATTTGATTTTTTCCTGGATAAATCAAACTAGGCGCATTTGGCAAAACAGCCAAAGTAGCACTCTCCGCCCAAGACAGTTGATGGGACTGCACGCCAAAATACCGCCAAGAAGCCATTTCAAGCCCCACCACATTTCCGCCAAAAGGGGCGTGAGCGACATATAATTCTAAAATTTCGCTTTTAGAATAGCCTAATTCTAATCGGGTAGCGAGAATGAGTTCGATTATTTTCTCAAAATAAGTCCGCCCTTTCCCATTTCTGGATAATCGAATGACTTGTTGTGTCAAAGTACTTCCGCCACGAACGACTTTGCCTGCCTTCCTGTTTTGCTGAAAAGCATTGACCATCGCCACAGGATTGAATCCCGGATGCTTGTAGAAATATTCATCCTCAAAATAAACGATACATTTTTTAAATTTATCGGGAACACTGTCTTGAGCAGGGAATCGCCATTGCCCGTCAAAAGCAATTTTAGCGCCAAGCAATTCTCCTTCTTTGCTTTCAATCACCGTAGAATAAGGTTCCTGAAACAAAGTTCTTGGTAACGAAAAATAATAAACCACCAACAGCAAAAAGGCTATTGATGATTTGATTTTATTTTTTTTCATCCAATTAATGATGCGTCGCAGGAACGCTATTAGTTTGTTTTTCAAAATGAATTTTGTTTGTTTTGTCCTAACAGGTTTTTTTTAACCTGTTAGGTATATTTTTTTCCATCTCTAAATGAAAATTAGCTTAGTAAAACATATAAATACCTAACAGGTTTTGGAAACCTGGTAGGTATATTTTTTTCCATCGCTAAATGAAAATTAGCTTAGTACAACATATAAATACCTAACAGGTTTTGGAAACCTGTTAGGATTAGTAAATCCAAATATTATCTAGTCATCCAGTTGATCAATCGAATCAATTACTCCTTCATATACTAATCTTCTTTCATCATGATACAACTTAAAATTATCTAAACCTCCAAATAATTCGAGAATAAAATCTCTATCAATATTCGTTTCTCTATTTGACAAATAAGAACGGTATAATGAATGCAAATACGTTTCGAATGATTCAATAAATTTATGTTTTATAGGATTTAAATGGACATACACTATTAATTGTTTCAAATACTCTTCATTTTCGATTCTATTTCTTTGCAAATGCTCTTGAAATAAACTTCCTGTTCTATTATAAGCATTATTGATACTTTTGGCATACGAATTAAAAAAATTAGAAAAAGGCACATGAATTTTTTCTTTTAATTTTTCTGGCAACTCTTCTTTGTCTTTAATTCTTAACACAATATGAAAATGATTCTTGAGTAAACAGTAAGCATAAACATCCGCCATTGGTAAAAGATATTTCTTCATTTTCTTAAGAAAATAATTATAGTTTTTCTCCTCAATAAAAATATTCTCCCTGTTATTTCCTCTATTGTATATGTGATAATATTGACCTGATTCGAAAATATCTTTTTCCATAGCTAATACCATTTTTTATCATCCTAACAGGTTTTGTAAACCTGTTAGGTATAATTTCATTCTAAAAATAAAAACCCTTTAAACTTTTGTAATACCTAACAGGTTTTGGAAACCTGTTAGGATACATTCTACTTCACAACTTGAACCCAAAAACCTTCAGTTCTTGCCAAAAACGTATTGTCATACATCGCTTCGCACTGCAAGCCTGGCAAATAGTACGTTCCCAAATAAGAAGCGTTCAGTAAAATTCTAAAGGTTTTTTCTTCTCCCCCTTTTAATCCAAAATAGAAATTGGTTCTATCATCGCGAATATCAATATAATCAGCAACGTTATTGGTGGTATCTCCGTAATCCGTGAAACGGGTATTTACAATTTCAAAACCAGAAGGCAAAATTTGTGACAACGCCACATTTTCTACACGTTCATTTTTCAGGCTTTTAACCGTAACCTCAGCAACAAATTCAGTTCCTTGATTGATTTTAGACACATTGATAACGCTTCCTTTTCTGTTCTTGAAAACAATCGAAGCCGAAACATTACTCTGAATCGCTTTTTCTTGTCCAATTGGAAGAATTCCTGTATTCAGCACACGAACATACAATATGTTCTTTCTGTTATTTTTTAAAGTCACACTATTGGAACCCGTTTTGACAACCAAACTTAGGTCTGCGATGGTTTTCATCGTTTTAATCGCTTGTGTTTTTCCGTCTTTACTGAACTGGACATCGATTCCTTTTGGACCATTACTCACGGAAAATTTAGCCATGGCATACAAACAATACGCCGTAGTTTGCGTACTCATCCATTGGTCACTTGACATATTTTTAGCCAATTTTGTCGCCATTGCAAATGCTTTTTGCTTTTGCCCAAGCAATAACAATGTTTCGAGAGCCATGGCACGATTTCTGTCGTCAGATCCATAATAGTAATAATTATAATTCGAATTATTATCTATAGGAGTATTCAGCAACAACGTCAAACCTGCTGATTTTTGCCCCGCCAATACATAAGCTGAAGCCAAGCGCAATTTACTTTCGTTCGAAATTCCTTTAGTTTCACGCAATCTGTTCATAGAAGACAAATCTGGTGCTCCCGCCAATGCTAATGTGTATAAGCGATACGATTGTGCCAAATCATTTCCGTAACTCGGTACAAATCGCCATTGTTTGGCTTCTTTTTGTTGATATGAAATCCATTTGGTTTTGAAATAGATTGGCAAAAAGTACCCTTTTTTCTCTGCTTCAATCATAAAATGTCCCGCATACGAAGAACCCCAATCATCGGCAACGGTTCCTCCTTGCCAGTATGACATTCCGCCATTTGATAATTGAAAGCCTCCTAAACGAGTAATTCCAGCGGTCACATTTTTTTGAATTAATTGCTGACGAGTAGCATCCAAATCGGTAATATCATTTAAGTACAATTGTGGAAAAACCGACGAAGTCGTTTGCTCCACACAACCGTGTGGATATTGAATCAAATACTGTAAGCGTCCGTTTAAATTGATCGTTGGCATCGAGGAAACCTCCAGTTTTGCCTTATTACTTCCCGAAACACCAAATGTTTTCCACGAAATAGTTTTAGTACTATTTGGTTCCAAAATCACATCAGTGAATGTATTGGTCACTGGATTCGGATTGGTCATATCAATCTCCACATCATACACGGATCTCTCCTTGCCGGAAGTCGCGACGATCTGTACTTTTCCAATTCCGGTTACAGAACCTACGGCCAAATTGAAATAGGCCATTTTTTCGTCAGGCTGAGGGAAAGTTAATGTTTGAACAGCACTTCCAATAACTTTTAATTCGTTGTTCGTTTTAATCTGAACCGTAACATTTTTTATGTTTTTTTCCATTGCAAAAACGGTTACTGGAATCGTCACTTTCTCGGATGGACTAATTTTTCTAGGCAACGATGCCAAAACCATTAACGGACTGCGAACCGGAGTCGCTTTTTCGGCACTTCCATATGCACTTGTAGTTGCATCGCCAGCCACGATCATAGTTTTTACAGAACCTATGTACTTCGGTAATTTTACTTGATGGGTTTTGGTTTGTCCTTTATCTAATTTAAAAGGTCCCATATAAATCACGACGGGTTTGAAACGATTGGCTTTTTTGGCTTTTCCACCACCCAAATCTTGGTCACCACCAATACTGAAAATCTGATTTACTTTTCCGCCATACGCTCCAATCACATCATCATAAATATCCCAGGTTTTTACACCTAAAGCCTCCCGAACATAAAAACTATCCCAAGCATTTGGCGCTTTGAAACGGGTTAAATCCAATAATCCTTCATCAACAATAGCGATGGTATAGGTCATTGCTTTTCCGGATTGTTCACTCACTTTTATGGCAAATGACTGTTCCGGATGCAACACATCTGGCATTACTAATTTGGGAGCAAGGATGGTGTTTTTATCAACCACTTCGATGGGTACAATTCCATACATACGGATTGGCAAATCATTTTTGGTTGAAGCGTGTGGTTGCAACAGCGTAATATTAAAATACACATTTGGAGCCATAGCCGCCGTAATCGGAATGGTAACTTTGGTTTCTCCTTTTTGGGTCTTCGCCCAAAGCGTTTGTACTACTTTCGAACCATTTTCGATAGAGATAAAAGCTCGCCCTCCTGCACTAGATGGAAACGAAATTTGAGCATTTTCACCCACAGCATACTTCTCCTTATCGGTTGAAAACACTAACATATTGGCCGTAGAAGCATCTGTGTTTCTCGTTTTTCCAGACCATGTTGGCCAATCGATATTTACCGTTAAAGCCGTTGCGTGTCCGCCAACAGCATCAGAAACCCGAATCATATAACGTCCCCACTCTTCATCAGTCAAGGCAAAACGGATATTTCCTTTTCCGCTAGCATCGGTATTGATTATAAAAGTTTTATACGAAGTTGTAGCATTATCAGCATTATAATTCGATAAATTATCACTAGATGCATCCCACCACCAGCGCCATTCTACCTTGTAGACTTTTACTTCCAGGTTTTTAACCGACTTTGGTCTTCCGTTTTCATCAACCGTAACCACATCAAATTGGTTCATGGTACGGGTTTCTAGCATGCCGTATTTGTTCGGCTCAGGCGACTTTATCCCCACATAAGTAAGGTACGGAGAATAGGTCGTCGCTATAACATCAGTACTAAAATCGCCGCCTTCTTCATACACTTTGGTTATAAACGACGCTTTTAACATTCCAGGTGCTTCTCCTTGTATTTTTGGGTCTATCGTAGCATTCGCTTTTCCTGTGGCATCTAATTTTCCAGAGAAAACAGTAACTTCTTCGGTGCTGAATTTTCGAACCAAATCATCAAAAATATACTTATCATAATTTTTGAAAGTCGTTATTTGTTGCGAAAATTTAGCTTGCATTTCCACATTCAAATTTTTGGCTACAGCGCCATGAAGCCAAGCCACTTCAAGATTGCTCGTATTGGGATAGGCTGAAGAAAGTATAGTTCGTTTGAAAGTATTTTTGATTTTCAAACGATTGGGTTTGATGGTTTCAATCTTGATGCTTTTATAAAACTTCGCACCACCCACGCTAACCATTGCCTCCCAATTTCCAGTGGGCGCATCATTTGCTGTTGGAACTGTAAATGCATAATGATTCCATTCATTCGATTTTTGAACCGTTTGATACGTTACTTTTCCATTTGGATCAGATAGTCGAAATTTGATAGGATGCCCTAGTGGAATTTTATTTGAAGCATCATTCAAAATGAAAGACAAATACAAATTATCTCCCGGACGCCAAACGCCTCGTTCTCCATAAATGAATCCTTTAAGTCCTTTTTGTAAAGTCTCACCAGACACATTAAAATTACTCACTGACAATGAATTCCCGTCGTCTAATTTAACATAAGTAGACTCCGCACCTTGAGTTACAATAGCAAAATAGGCAAATTTATCCAACTGAAAAGTCGCAATTCCATCGCTGTTGGTGGTTCCTGTAGTTATTTTTTGCTGCTGAAAAGTATACAAATCTACTCTTGCGTTTGTAACTGGCTCAGTAGTGACAATATTATTTACGGCAAACAAATACGATTTATTTTCGCCTCTTTTTGCAATTACGCCCAAATCAGTAGCCAGAATATTGGTTGCTATTTTGGCATTATAAAAATAAGAACTTGAGCAAGGATCCTGACTTTCTCGCCATTCATAATCATCGTCGTAATAATCATCATAAGAATTTATGCTGTAATTGACATCATTCTCATCAACCTCTTCTTCCTCATCGGTTGTATCCTCCTCCGCAGTTTCGCATTTGTACAAAGAATATTTTTTCTTGTAAACAAATTCAACTCTATAAATCGCACCTGGTTCAGGAGTAATTATTTTAGATAAATCGAGAGCAAAAGTGTTCCACTTACTTAGATTTAGTAATGTATTTTCTTTTAAATTCAGGGTTGATTTGGCAATGGGTTGCGCCACTCTTTTTAGGTTTTGACTGCCATTGAGTTCGTTGTATTGCAAAAATTGCATGATATTGTTTTTGTAAATTTTATACACTTTTACATTAACAGCACTCAGGTTTACAGCCTCAAAATTGAGTTTCAAATTATTAGAACTTGGCAGAATTGTTCCATTTTTGATAAACCGAACGCTAGGCTTTATTTCATCAAATGATATTTTCTCGGTATAATTCTCATTTAACTTTCTACCGTATTCGCTTTCGATTCCCTGAAAAATTTCCAACAACAGTTCTCCTGTCGGCTTTTGCAAATCAACAACTGGCTCAGGCTCAATTGCGGCAACTTCTTCAGGTTCCTCAACCAAAACACTGTCAACAACCACAGCCGTAGAATCAATAGTTACAACTTCTGCAACTGGTTCTGGAGCAACTTCAACGGGTTTTTGAGCGGATACTTCGTTATTGAAATAAACTCTCAACACGTTACCTTGTGCAGAAAACTTTAAATTATTTGTGTTTTGAATGGCAACCAATCCTTTAAAATCTTGTCCTTTTTCTAAGGGTTCTGAAAAATTAATAGATAAAGTTTGATTATCTCCTTCTTGAATTTCGGTCTTAACCACTTTAAACTCTTTCAATGCCGTAATCGGGAAATCGATAGTCCCTTTTTGATCGATATCAAAATCACTTCCGTCGTATTTTATCCCAAGATTGCTTTTAGATTCTAATCGTTGAATGCTATCAATTCTGAACCTGAATTCTTTACCAACTGCATTCGTTTTTTCGAAAACAATTTTCAAATCACTCCCGTTATGCTCGGCTTCAATCAATTTTTTAGCAGTTTCCAAATCGATATTGTCTGCGGTTTTGAGTACCGCATTCAAGTATTGATATTCTTGGCTGTAGGATTGAACATCGAGCGTATTGACCACAAAGTCTTGCTTAATAGTTTTTACCGTAAAATTGAAATTGGAAAGTGTTTTATCTTTTTCGGCTACCTTTGGATTCAGTTGATCCAAATGTAAAGTCACTTGATATTCCGTACCCGATTCCAGCTTTTTTTCGGGAACAAAAGCAATTGTATTGGTTGAAAGCGCAATTACTTTTCCCTTTACACTTGGAGAAATAGTAAACAAGTCACTATCTAAAACCTCATTGACTTTCCATTCTTTTTTATCAAAAGCCAAAACTACCCTAATGTCTGATTCTGAAGAGACAATCCCTCCCGTAAAACTGACAATAAACTCTTTGAATAGTGAGAAATCTGAATTAAAATCGGCAGCAGATTTTCTACCACACGCTTGAAACAAAAAAAACACACAAAACACGTAAATTAATCCTTTTGTTTTCACTTGAAGCTAGAGTTAATGGGTTATAAATTAAATTATTGCAACATCTCACAAGTAACACAATAACTAGTTTGTTACCGTTATATTATAGTAAATGTAGAATATTTAATTTATTATTTTAAGAAGAAAATTCTTTGAGACGAAATTATTTTTTAAAGATATTTTTTTAGGAGCTTATTCCTGCTATTCGTTACAATCTTATATGCCGTCCCGAAGTTTCGGGATTGGCACATAAGGATTTTCACTGCTATCTGGGCTAGTGCACATCTTGAATACTCTACTTCCTTCTCTCGACAAAAAATCGCTTCATCAACTCCGAAGCTTCATTAGCCAAAACCCCAGAAACAACAGTAGTTTTAGGATGCAATTGAGTTCCCATTTTCACAAAACCACGATGTTCATCACTGGCTCCATATACAATTTTCGAAATCTGACTCCAGTAGAGAGCGCCGGCACACATCTGGCAAGGTTCCAGTGTGGCGTAAAGCGTACAACCAATTAAATATTTCCCGCCAAGATAATTCGCAGCAGCGGTAATGGATTGCATTTCAGCGTGAGCTGTAACATCATTCAGTAATTCAGTTAAATTATGACTTCTGGCAATGACTTTATCATCAATGACAATTAGAGCACCAACAGGAATTTCGCCCTTTTCAAAAGCCATTTCAGCTTCCTGCAAAGCCTTTTTCATAAAATATTCGTCGGTGAAAGGATTTATCATAGTATAGACCGCGAATTCGCAAATTTAAATTCTTTGTGAAACAACTTTTTTTATCGACTGCAAAAATACAATTTCAAATCGTACCTTTGCTTTATGTCAGATAATTTACTTTCAAACATCAATAACCCAACCGATTTACGCTTGCTTGACGAAGCCCAACTTCCTCAAGTTGCCCAAGAATTACGCGATTTCATTATCGACATTGTGGCTGTAAAAGAAGGCCATCTTGGCGCAAGCTTAGGAGTCATCGAATTGACCATTGCGTTGCATTATGTTTTTGACACACCAAATGATTTATTGATTTGGGACGTAGGCCATCAAGCCTATGGACATAAAATATTGACAGGAAGAAGAGAAAATTTTCATACCAACAGGCAACTCGGCGGAATTTCCGGCTTCCCAAAAAGAGGTGAGAGTATTTACGATGCTTTTGGTGTAGGCCACTCCTCTACTTCCATTTCGGCAGCCTTAGGAATGGCAATTGCTTCTAATTTAAAAGGCGATTTCAGTAAACAACATATTGCTGTTATTGGCGACGCTTCCATCGCTTCAGGGATGGCTTTTGAAGGACTAAATCACGCCGGAGTTACTGATGCTAATTTATTGGTGATTCTGAATGATAACGCCATCGGGATTGATCCAAGTGTGGGCGCTTTAAAACAATACCTCACTGCCGTAAAAGAAGGAAAAAATCCGAGGCAAAACAACATGATCAAATCTTTAAATTTCGATTATTCGGGTCCAATAGACGGTCATGATATATTTGCCGTGATCAAAGAATTGAAGCGTTTACAAAAAATAAAAGGGCCAAAATTCCTTCATATCATTACCACCAAAGGAAAAGGCCTGCAGCAGGCCGAGGACGATCAGGTAAAATACCATGCTCCCGGAAAATTTGATGCTTTAACGGGAGAAATTCACATTAAATCAGAAGAAAATTTACCTCCAAAATATCAGGATGTTTTTGGCTTGACCGTTTTAGATTTGGCCATAAAAAACGAAAAAATAATAGGAATTACACCGGCAATGCCGTCCGGAAGTTCGTTAAAATTTATGATGGAGGCCTTTCCAAAACGTGCTTTTGACGTTGGAATTGCCGAACAGCATGCGGTGACTTTGGCTGCCGGAATGGCCACTCAAGGCATGATTGTTTATTGCAATATTTACTCGACATTTTTACAAAGAGCATACGACCAAATAATTCATGATGTAGCGCTGCAAAATCTTCCGGTAATTTTTTGTTTGGACAGAGCAGGTTTAGTGGGAGAAGACGGAGCAACGCATCACGGTGTTTTCGATTTGGCTTATTTGCGATGCATTCCTAACATGATTGTTTATGCACCGATGAATGAAATAGCGTTACAAAATATCTTACACACAGCGCAATTGGGATTAACTCATCCTATAGCCATTCGATATCCAAGAGGTCGCGGAGTCATCCAAGATTGGCAAACGAAACATCTTGGAAACTATGAAAAATTAGCAATTGGAAAAAGTGTTTGCATCAAAGAAGGCTCAAAAGTTGCTGTTTTATCCAATGGAACTATTGGCAATAATGTCATTTCGGCTATAACCAAAATGAAACATCCAGAAACCATTGCGCATTATGACTTTCCGTTTGTAAAACCGATAGACAAAAAGGCATTAAACACTATTTTTACTGAATTTACAACTATAGTGACTATAGAAGACGGAACTGTAAAAGGCGGTTTTGGAAGTGCGATTCTCGAGTTTGCCTCAGAGAACAATTATGCGCCAAAAATTACTGTTTTGGGTATTCCTGATGAGTTTATTGAACATGGAACTGTAGCGGAATTACAACAATATTGCAAAATTGACGTTAAAAGTCTTGAAAAACTTTTTTCGAGTTATTAAAATAATTATTTTGCAACCCCAAACACAAGTACTCTCAGATGAAATTTTTAACCTACACCTTATTACTACTTTCGTTCACATTTCCTCTTAATAGTTTTTCCCAAGAAGCGACAAACACCACTCTTTCCGACGGACTTAAACCTATAACCACACTAACAACTGCAGGCAAATCATTGTCTGTTCCGCTAAAAATACAAACAAAAACGCATTATCTACCATTATCCTATTGGAGTAAAAAAAACAGTTTAGGCTTTGACATTTCCGAAGTTGCGTTCGTCAACTGGTCTGCTGGGGGAACAAGTTCAATTTCCGGTTTATTTAAAGGTAAATTTCACAGAGTGTATAACAGTAGTAATTATAACTGGTCAAATGAATTAATAATTAGATACGGTTTGAATAAGCAAGACGGAATCGATCTTCGAAAAACAGACGACGCCATCCATTTAAACTCTACTTTTGGATATAGAAAAGATACACTTTCTAACTGGTTTCATTCGGCTAAATTTAATTTTAATACGCAATTTACTAACGGTTATGCCTATCCAAATAACGAAATTGCTATTTCAAAACTCTTTGCACCCGCTTATATTTTTATGGGAATAGGCGCAGAAAATATCAATAAAGAAAAAAACCGTACGTTCTATATCTCTCCTTTTACATTTAAAACAACCTTAGTTTTAGACCAAAGATTAGCAAATCAAGGTGCTTTTGGAGTAGTAAAAGCTACTTATGATTTAGATGGAAACTTATTAACTGCTGGTGAACAAGTAAAAATGGAACTTGGTTTTCTGATTACCAACAAATACAAAAAAGAAATCTTCAAAAATATCAGTTTAGAAAATCGTCTGAGCTTATATTCTGATTATGTTAATCGTTTTGGAAATATAGATGTTGATTGCGATTTGCAAGTTCAGCTTGTTGTAAATCAATATGTAAAAGCCAATATTGGAGCACATGTTATATATGATGACGACATTAAATCAAAAAGGGAAATTGCTGGAATACAAGTAACCGAAGGCCCAAAAACACAATTAAGACAAGCAATTGGAGTTGGAATCGAATATGTTTTTTAAATATTAATTCTTTTTTCTACCGTTGATAGTTTCAAATAACTCAAGTGCATTTCCATCAGTCAACAGAGACACGTAATGACAAATATGCAGCAATCTTCCGTACAGATTTTCTTTCTCCAAATGGTGTTTTTCAGGTAACATTTTCAGAATTAAAGAATCGTAATTAGACGCATTTCCATTGTATTTATTATTAAAAGCGGTTATAAATTTATCCAACAACGTTTGAATAATCTGATAGCCTACGATTTCTTTCTCAATTACTTCACGGCTTTGGTAAATATTATCGACACTAATCTTGATAATGTCATCCATCTGGGCTTTGTACTTGCTTTTGTCCATTATGGCAAAAGGGAATTTTCCGTTCAGAATCAAGGCTTCATTTTCGACAAATACTTTTACGGCATCATTGATTAAACTTCCAATAGCCAAAGCGCGTAAATAACTAATGCGATCTTCTTTGGTTTCCAAAGTCTTGTATTTAGAAGTATCAATACTGTCTTTAACCAATTTTATCAAATATTCCAACGCGAAATCCTCAGAAACTAATCCTAAATTGATTCCGTCTTCAAAATCAATAATGGTATAACAAATATCATCCGCCGCTTCTACTAAATATGCCAAAGGATGCCTTTCGAAACCTATATTATCGCCTGATTTATTTGGAATCAAACCCATATCAGAAGCCACATCTTGAAAAAAAGCTTTATCGGTTTGAAAGAAACCATATTTTTTGTCGGCTATGTCTTTGGTTGGTTTTTTTGGTAAACTTTCTTTAGGATACTTCATAAAAGCACCCAAAGTTGCATACGAAATTCGAAGTCCGCCTTCAATTCCAGGACGACTAGCCGTCAATACCGAAAAACCGTTCGCATTCCCTTCAAAATCAATTAAATCTTGCCATTCTTTTGCCGTAAGCTGGTCTTTGTATTGCTGTCCTTTTCCAATCGAAAAGTATTCTCCAATCGCTTTTTCACCGGAATGTCCAAAAGGTGGATTTCCAATATCATGCGCCAACGAAGCCGCAGCAACAATAGCACCAAAATCATTCATGTGATAGCCATGAACTTCTTTCAAATGTGGATATTTTTCAATGATTTTCTTACCGACCAATCGTCCCAAAGAACGACCCACAACCGAAACTTCTAAACTATGCGTCAATCTGGTGTGTACAAAATCAGTTTTTGATAACGGAATAACTTGTGTTTTATCCTGTAAACTTCTAAAAGCGGCTGAGAAAATGATACGGTCGTAATCCACCTCAAACCCCAAACGGGTATCATCTTGTTCTACACGCAATCTTTTGCCTTTGTCGCCTTGTCGTTTTAGTGATAAAAGTTGTTCCCAGTTCATCATTTTATTTTTGGTATTTAGAAGGAGCGAATATAAAGAAAAGGATGTGTTTAAAAACAAAAAAGCAGCCTAAAATGACCGCTAATTTTATCTTTTCTGCTTTTTTATTCCTCCGAAAACAGTTTCTTTTTGGCTATAAAATCATGCTTTTTCACCACATAGGTAACCGATAATGTATCATGCCATCCTCTAACTGCAGTTAAAAATGAAAAAGGCTCAAAAGGAATTAATCTAGAAAGTGTTCGTATAATTACATTTTTCATAATGGGTCTTGAACCATCGTGTTTTACCACCATTGTTTTAGTGAAATACTTCCCGAAGGTTCTGGAAAAATACATTTCAGTTGTTAAATAATAAAAAAACAAGATAACAAGTCCAAAAAAGAAACTTTCAACAATACTTAATGAGGAAACCCAATTTGAGGCTGTATCACTTTTCGTTAAATCTCCAATTAGAATTATGGTCGTACCAATACTTATTTCGATAACATAAATTATAAATAAATCAATAACGAAATTCAGTAGACGTTGGCCTTTGGAAGCTAGTAAATCATCAGTAACAGTAAATTTTTTATTTTCCATGGCATTTAGTATAAAAGGATTGTTTATAATGTGAATTATCTCAAATATAGTGAATTATTTACAAAAAAAACATTTGCAAACCCCTTTATTATGTGCTTATCAAACACGTTATTTAAATAGTAAAAACTATTTAGTACCCGTATTTAAAGGCAAATATATTTCAATTATTGAGTTTGGCCTGTTCCATTGAAAACGAAAGTCATATTTTTCAAAATGGATAAAACCTGCTTTGGAATAGTGCTCAATATTTAATCCTGAATTTGGTAATACTTTTTTATAGATGTTGTAAATCGTATTTTTTATTTCATCCATTTTACCGGTATGAACAAAAAAGACATACTCACCTTTTGGAATTTCTTTATAAACAAAATTATCTGGCACTACTTGTCCAAAATAAGGAATCGATGCCATATAGAAATATCTTTCGTTTATTTTATAGGTAATCCCATATTTTTCCCAATTTCCATCATTTTGTTTTAGATTTAATCTCTTCAATTCAGCATTAAATTTTACCCAATGATCTTGGATTATTACAAAATTTTGACTCTGGGAAGTTGTTATTTCAATAGAAAATCCACAAGTCAGTATATTATTTAATTGGAATGTCATATTTATTGCTTTAGATTCTAAATCAATTATAAAAAACGATTGTATTTTAGCCCCGATTGAAGTGAAAATCCTTTTTGTTTTTTCTTTAAAAATAAAAAGATTGCAACGAAAAGCGGGAAATAGCTCCAAAAAAAAAGCAGTTATCATTATAATAACTGCTTTTAAGTAATTAAAACCATTTTGTTGACATCAACAAAAAGGTGTGATTATGAGATTGCTTCGTTCCTCGCAATGACTTATGATCCACACATTTCACATTCGTCTGGACCAGCATTTTTAGACAATTCAAGCATCGCTCTGTATTCATCGGCAGTCATTTCTACTGCTTCTGCAACTGCAGGAACAGCTATTGATTGCTCTTTGATTTCGATTGGCTCTGCTTTTTTATCATTGTTCAATGTAAATTTAATCGCATCCACCGCAGCTTTTGTTCTTAAATAATACATTCCCGTTTTCAATCCGGATTGCCAAGCGTAAAAGTGCATCGATGTCAATTTAGAATAATTGGCATTTTGCATAAACAAGTTCAATGATTGCGATTGATCTACAAAATAACCACGTTGACGTGACATATCGATAATGTCTTTCATTGACATTTCCCAAACGGTTTTGTACAATTCTTTCAAATCTTGCGGAATATTAAGTGCTTGAACCGAACCGTTGTTACGCATAAGTTCTTGTTTCAAGGTTTCGTTCCACAAACCACGCTCCACTAAATCGTGCAACAAGTGTTTGTTTACGACAATAAATTCGCCCGAAAGTACTCTTCTCGTGTAAATATTAGAAGTGTAAGGTTCGAATGCCTCGTTGTTACCCAAAATTTGAGAAGTCGAAGCCGTTGGCATTGGCGCCACTAACAACGAGTTTCTCACTCCGTGTTCCATCACTTCTTTTCGCAAGGAAGCCCAGTCCCAACGTCCTGATAGTTCCTCATCTTTCATTCCCCAAAGGTTGTATTGAAATTCCCCTTGTGAAATTGGCGAACCTTCAAAAGTAGAATATGGACCTTCTTCTTTGGCCATTTCCATCGATGCGGTTACTGCTGCAAAATATAAGGTTTCAAAAATTTCCTGATTCAGTTTCTTCGCTTCGTCGCTCGTAAACGGCAAACGTAACATGATGAAAGCATCAGCTAATCCTTGCACTCCAAGACCAATTGGTCTGTGGCGTTTATTAGAATTTTCTCCTTCAATTACCGGATAATAATTCCTGTCAATTACTTTATTTAAGTTTCTGGTTACGCGTTTGGTAACGGTATACAACAATTCATGATTGAATTTTTTGTTTTCCACAAACATTGGTAACGAAAGTGAAGCCAGGTTACAAACTGCAATTTCATCTTTCGAAGTGAATTCCATAATCTCCGTACACAAATTCGAAGAACGAATGGTACCCAGATTTTTTTGGTTTGATTTTCTGTTCGCCGCATCTTTGTACAACATGTAAGGTGTTCCAGTTTCAATTTGCGATTCTAGGATTTTTTCCCACAATTCATGCGCTTTGATGGTTTTTCTACCTTTTCCACGTTTCTCGTAATCAATGTACATTGCTTCAAATTCTTCGCCATACACATCATACAATCCCGGACATTCATTAGGACACATCAAGGTCCAATAACTGTCTTCCTGCACACGTTTCATGAATAAATCCGAAGTCCACATCGCGAAGAACAAATCTCTGGCACGCATTTCTTCTTTTCCTGTATTCTTTTTCAAGTCCAAAAATTCAAAGATATCCGCATGCCAAGTTTCGATATAAATAGCAAAACTTCCTTTACGTTTTCCTCCACCTTGATCTACATATCTTGCAGTATCATTGAAAACTCTTAACATAGGAACAATTCCGTTTGACGTTCCGTTTGTTCCACGAATATAAGAACCAGTAGCTCTCACATTGTGAATAGAAAGCCCAATTCCACCCGCTGATTGCGAGATTTTAGCCGTTTGTTTCAACGTATCATAAATCCCATCAATACTATCATCTTGCATCGCCAAAAGGAAACAAGAAGACATTTGAGGTTTTGGTGTTCCGGCGTTAAACAATGTAGGAGTTGCATGCGTAAAGAACTTTTTCGACATTAAGTCGTAGGTTTCAATCACCGATTTCAAATCGTCTAAGTGAATTCCAACAGAAACACGCATCAGCATGTGCTGTGGACGCTCCACGATTTTACCGTTTATTTTTAGCAAATACGATCTTTCTAAGGTTTTAAAACCAAAATAATCGTAGTTGAAATCTCTATTGTATATAATATGGGAGTCTAAAAACTCCGCATTATCCATAATCACTTTATGCACTTCCTCAGAAAGTAACGGTGCATATTGACCGTTTCTTGGGTTCACATAATTGAACATATCATTCATCGTTTCCGAAAATGATTTTTTAGTATTCGAATGTAAATTTGAGATTGCAATACGAGCGGCTAACTGTGCATAATCCGGATGCGCAATAGTCATTGACGCAGCAGTTTCGGCAGCAAGATTATCCAATTCCGATGTCGACACACCATCATAAAGTCCTTCAATTACGCGCATTGCCACTTTCACGGCATCAACCAAATCATTTAAACCATAACATAGTTTTTTAATTCTATCTGTGATTTTGTCGAACATTACCGGCTCTTTGTGGCCATCTCTCTTAATTACATACATACTTTTGTTTGTTTTTTAAAACAGAAAATCCCTTCACTGTTTTTCGTTATTTGTAAATTATACTGAACTTGTTTCAGCATCTATTTTTGGAGCTATTTCCAGCTATCCATTGCAATCTTTTTATTTTTTAAAGAAAAAAATAAAAAGGATTTTCATTACTATCTGGGCTAATCAGCATCTGAAACAAAAAAAAATCAGTAAATCATTTAAGATTTAAAAGATTTCTTTAACATCAACATATTTAGATAAATTAAAACTTAATAACCCTTAATTCCTTAATGGTTTAAAAAAAAATCAAAAATCGGCATCAAAACTTATTTTCTGAGCATCTTCATCGGTATTCATAACACCCGCTTTTTGATATTCGGCTACTTTCTTTTCAAAGAAGTTTGTTTTTCCTTGAAGTGAAATCATATCCATAAAATCAAACGGATTTGTAGTATTGTATTCTCTTTCGCAACCTAATTCAACCAATAATCTATCGGCAACAAATTCTAAATATTGCGTCATCAAAACCGCATTCATCCCTATCAAACTAACTGGAAGCGATTCCGTAATAAATTCTCTTTCAATATTTAATGCATCTACAATGATACTTCTGATTCTTTCTTTTGGTACTTTATTCACCAAGTGGTGGTTGTGTAAATGCACCGCAAAATCACAGTGAACACCTTCATCACGAGAAATCAATTCGTTAGAAAATGTCAATCCTGGCATTAATCCACGTTTTTTCAACCAGTAAATAGAACAAAATGCTCCCGAAAAGAAAATTCCTTCCACCGCTGCAAAAGCAATTAATCTTTCAGCAAACGAATCTGATTCAATCCATTTCAAAGCCCAATCCGCTTTTTTCTTAATTGCAGGAAAAACTTCTAAAGCATTGAACAACTCATCTTTCTCCACTTCATCTTTCACATAAGTATCAATCAATAACGAATACGTTTCGCTGTGAATGTTTTCCATCATGATTTGGAACCCGTAAAAGAATTTTGCTTCTGCATATTGCACTTCGTTCACAAAATTCTCAGCTAGATTTTCATTTACAATTCCATCTGACGCTGCGAAAAATGCCAAAATGTGTTTAACAAAATAACGCTCATCTTCCGAAAGTTTGTTATTCCAGTCATTTAAATCTTGTGACAAATCGATTTCTTCAGCAGTCCAGAAACTGGCTTCCATACTTTTATAAAATTCCCAAATATCATGGTGTTTGATAGGAAAAATCACGAAACGATTTTTGTTCTCTTGTAAAATTGGTTCAAGTTGTGCCATTATAGTAGTTTGTTTTTTTTGAAATTTTAACGAAATAAATTCCGTTTTGAGAGTTACAAAGATTGCGAAATATTGATGAAATTAAAAGCCAAACTTATCCACAATAAGCCATAGTTTTTAACAAAAGGAAAAATAAATAGATTTTATATTCAAATTATAAAAAACTGTAAATCAGTTTATTAAAATCTAAAAAATAATGTAAAGTACCGTAAAATATAGGATTTTTAAAATAGAAAACAAGATTTTTTTATTCTATTTTGAATTATTTTTATGTTCCTCGGCAACTGTCTCAAGCTCGGCATACCAATCCTCTCCAAACCTTCTTACTAAAGCTTCTTTGACAAATTTATAAACCGGAACTTCTAACTCCTGACCTAAAGAACAGGCCGGATCACAAATATCCCATTTGTCATAATTAACAGCAGCAAATTCCGTAAAATCTTTTACACGCACTGGATAAAGATGGCAAGAAACCGGTTTTTTCCAGTCGATTATTCCTTGATTGTACGCTTGTTCGATACCGCACAAAGCTGTTTTACCATCAAAAATTACGTAAGCGCAATCTTTATCATCGATTAATGGTGTTTCAAGATCACCATCGGTTCCTTTGACCCAAGTTCCTTGCGCTTCAATAGCGGCAATTCCTTGTTTGCGTAAAAATGGTTTGACTTTAGGATAAATAGATTCGAGGATTTTAGTTTCCTCCAAACTTAATGGCGCTCCAGCGTCGCCGTCTACACAGCAAGCGCCTTTACAAGCGGTCAAATTGCAAACAAAATCTTTTTCGAGTAAGTCTTCTGAGACGATGGTTTTTCCTAGTTGAAACATTTTGCAAAGATATTCAAAGAAATCCAAAAAAGCACTTCACCAAATCATAAAATTCGAAAACAAAACAGAAGAATATAAAAATAATTTACATGAATTTATAGTCTGATTTTAGAAATTCTCGAGAATTTTTCTCTAAAACAACGCACTTCATCGTGGTAATTTTTCCATTATCTTTTAAGTCTTTCATACTCATTGTCATCATCAAAGGTCGGTCTCCCGTTTTAAAATAGCGCTTTAAAACATCCGGAGTTTTCTGTCTTTGCTGAGATCTAAACATATCCGAAAAACTCACCTTAGCCTCATTTGTGTAATAAAATACCATCACAAAATCTGCACTTGTGGCCTCAATTCCTTTACAATTATATCCCATTATTATTTTATTGGGAAGTGACTTGTATGAAAATCCGTCACTTTCATTCTCTTTTGATGTCATTTCAGAGTAATCAGGCATTTTAGAAGCCATGGCAACCTTTTCTTTTTCTTGTTCAAAAGCCGTAATCATCCACTTATTTTTACTGTCTATTACCATAAACATTTCACCGGACTCTCCCATTTTGAAACCAAAATATTCCGCATTGGGCTCTAAAAAATAATCCATAATCATCGCCTTTTCATTTTCAGTCTGAATTTCCAAAGAATATTTCCAACTGAACGAATAAGAATCGGGAACCAACGAAGGATCAACTTTATTTTTCCCAAACGCCATTGCCATCGCATCAGTATTCAATGTCTTGTCCATTACTTTCTGCTTCTCTTCGTCAGTTGTGTCAATACTTTTTTCAACTGCTTTTCGCGTTACATTATCTTGAATTTTTTTCTGAATTTTTTTCAAAATTTGCGCTTCTGCAGTATTTACAAAAAGAAACATCAGCACTACACTAAAAACCAATCGTATCGTTTTCATAGCTGTAAATTTTAAATTAATAACAAATTTACAAATTGATTATCAGATACTTAAACTTTATTAAAAAATAAAAAATACTAATTATTAAATAAAAATAGAGAATGAATTACGTCCATAAATAAAAAATCAACGTAGTCGATAACCAAACTAAATTCTATACTTTTGCAGTAAACAAACAAGCAAATTATGGAATTCGACATTAGAGAAATTATCACCGTAGGAATGGTACTTTTTGCCGTAATAGATATTGTGGGATCCATCCCGATAATTGTTGATTTAAGAACGAAACATGGACACATTGAGTCTGAAAAAGCTTCTATTGTTGCCGCTGTTATTATGATTGTTTTCCTTTTTGCGGGGGAAGAACTCTTAAAATTAATTGGTATCGATGTGAATTCCTTTGCCGTTGCCGGTTCGTTTGTCTTATTCTTTTTGGCGTTGGAAATGATTTTAGGAATCCGAATTTATCGTGACGAGGAAGCCAGTTCTGCATCCATTGTTCCGCTTGCTTTTCCTCTGATTGCCGGCGCCGGGACCATGACCACTTTACTTTCATTACGATCTCAGTTTTATACTATTAATATCGTTATTGCCATAATTTTGAATATTATTCTGGTATATATCGTATTGAAATCCTCTTCTAAAATTGAAAAAATGCTAGGGGAGAATGGACTTGGCGTCATCCGAAAGACTTTTGGAGTTGTGCTGCTTGCTATTGCTGTTAAATTATTCGCTGCGAATGTTAAAGGTTTGTTTGTCTAAATTAAATTTTCATAAATTTACCCTCTAAATTAGCGCTACAAAATTAATTAGATTTTTTTATAAATTTCATTCCAGCTTAAAAACTGTCCCAACTATTTGTTTCTTTCAAAACAAAAACAATAACGTATTATGAAAATTTTTACTAACATATTGGTATTTTTAGCAATCGCTTTAATCCTTTTTAATGTTACTTTGCTGGATTTTAGAAATCCATTTCAAGGAGATAGTGTCGTTGCTTTTATTGGAATCGCAGCTTCGTTTTGTGCTGTAATGATTCTGTTAATCTTTAGAATTTCAAAAAGAATTGAAGAAAAAACCAACGAAAAGTAATCGTTGTGTTTGATGTACTTATCTTAGGTGGTGGCGTTTCAGGAATGTCATGCTCACTTATTTTAGGTTCGGCAAAAAACAAATCTTTTGTAGCCGATAAAAAAATCGGCGTTTTTACCCATCAAAAAACATCTTCACTTCAAGAAGCCCTATTCAACAATGCATACGGAATTCCTTCAAGAACATTGGGCGCTGATTTGATGAAAGACAGCATCACACATCTTTCAGAAACGTATCCGCACATTGTGCAAATTCCCAATGAAAAAGTACTTAAAATAGAAGGCATTTATCCTGAATTTACAGTGACTACTAATAAAACAAGCTACCAAACGAGTATAATTGCTATTGGAATTGGTTCAGCAAATACTTTTGCGATCGAAGGTTTAATGGAATATCTAGAACCACATCAAAAATCACTACCCGAAAAACAACGAATACAACTCAAAAACAATGACCACAAAGTTGCTGATGGGATTTACGTGATGGGAACTTTAGCAGGCTGGAGAAGTCAACTGGCTATTGCTGCCGGAAGTGGCGCAGCAGTTGCAACAGACATTCTTACTTTATGGAATGACGGTATTCAGACTCACGCCCACGACAGTATTCGGTAGAAAAATGAATGGAACTTAATCGTTCAATTCTAAACTATTTATTATCTCGGTAATTAGAATCCAAATTCAATTATATTCCAGTTTATTTCTGATTCAAAACTCTTTTAACCATAGCGTCTTCGGGCAATACAATTTCATAATAATAGCTTTCACCATATAATTGTCGGGCAAACTCTGCCGTTAAATAGCGTTTTACCAAAGCTTTACTTTTATCAAAATTGAGCTCCAAACCATTTCCCAGAATAAATTTTTGAAATGCATTGAAATACAAATCAGTGGCATTCATTTTAGTTTGAAACTGTTCGAAAGACAGCCCTTTGAAAACGCTTCTATTCTTATCCAATTGCTCAAAAACAAAATTACCCACGATTCCAGATTGTAATAAATAAACGGTACTTTCATTTCCGTGTTCCACTTCGATTGGCACAAAAACATCCGGAACAATTCCGCCACCGCCATATACAATTTTCCCCTTTTTAGTTTTAAATTTTATAGTGTCCGAAACTTTTATACTGTCTTTTTCATACAATTCCCCATTTCCAAAACGCGCTTCCGATTCTTTGAAATACGCTTCATTTCCTTTTGAATACGGTTTTTGAATCGAGCGGCCTGTTGGCGTGTAATACCTGGCAATAGTCAATCGAACGGCTGAACCATCTGCAAAATCCATTTCTCGCTGTACCAATCCTTTTCCAAAAGAACGGCGTCCAACAATGGTTCCTCTGTCATTATCCTGAACCGCTCCGGCAAGAATTTCACTGGCTGAAGCACTGTTTTCATTGATTAGGACGAAAACATTTCCTTTTTCAAAATTTCCTTTTGCAGTTGCAAATGTTTTATCAATATTCCCGTTTTTGTTTTTGGTGAAAACAATCAGTTGTTTGTCTGTCAACAATTCATCGGCAATGGCAATGGCCTCTTCCATGTAACCGCCACCGTTATCTCGAACATCGATAATGAGTGATTTAGCTCCTTGTCGCTTAATTTTAGACAAACCTTCCATAAACTCTTTATAAGTAGTTTCGGCAAATCTGTTTATTTTTATATAACCAGTTTTATTCCCCAAAAGCAAAGCGACGTCAACACTTTTTAGTGGAATTATATCCCGTTTAATTTTTACTTTTATTTTTTTGCCTTCGGATTTTCTGTAAATCGTTAGTTCAATATCAGAACCCACAGTTCCTTTTAGTTTGGAATATAAACTGTCAGTGGGTAATTTACGTCCAAATAATTTTGTTTTATCGGCATACAAAATCCTATCGCCAGCCTTTATTCCAGCTTTTGCCGAAGGGCCGTCTGCAACTGGTTTTATAACCGCAACAGAATCTTTATACATATAAAAATTGACCCCTATTCCCACAAAGTTTCCCTTCATACTTTCCATCACTTCCTGCTGATCACTTGGTGGAATATATACGGAATGTGGGTCAAGTTGTGCCAAGATATTATCGACAGTAAGATTTACAATAGAATCCGTATTAACATCATCCACGTATTCATTATCGATAAAATCAATGAGTTTGTTCAGCTTGCTTTTTGAATTGTTTTTGACAAGATAATCAGCTGTGTTAGGAAAATTCAACATTCCACCCAAGACAACACCTAAAGCAAGTGTTGCAAAAATAAGAATTGGCAGATGTTTAGTATTACAGTTCATTTATTCTTCTAAAATTGAAATATGTTCCACCTCTACTCCTGCTTTTATCAAAAATTGAATTCCCGAATCATCTCGATAGCCATTGTGATAGACCACTCTTTTTATTCCGGACTGATGAATCAACTTGCTGCATTCCTTGCAAGGTGAAAGCGTTATATATAATGTTGCGCCTTCGCAGGATTGCGTGGATCGGGCTACTTTCAGAATCGCATTTGCTTCAGCATGTAAAACATCCCAACGCGTTAATCCTTCCTCATCTTCACAGCAATTCTCAAAACCGGTTGGCGTTCCGTTGTATCCGTCAGAGATTATCATTCTATCACGCACAATAATCGCACCAACTTGTTTGCGTTTACAGTAGGAAAGCAGACTCCATTCCTTGGCAATTCTAAGATACGCTTTATCGTACTTATTCAATTTTTTTTCGTTCATTTTATCTTATCCAGATTTCACTTTCTATAATTAATGGTATCACTACTCCTATTATGAATGCCGACATGACTAAAGTCCAATCACGTTTCGAAAATCTAAAAACGGTTTGAACAATGTATGACAAAATCAAAACAACAAAAACCACTACAATCTGAGCAGCTTCTATTCCTAGTGCAAACTCGGACAATGGCAATACTTTAGACGCAGCATCACCGCCCAGAATCGATTTGAAATAATTTGAAAAACCCAAACCATGAATGATTCCAAAGAAAAGAGTTATAAAAAACACCACGTTTATACTTTCTTTCTTACTTGATTTTCCTGCCGTAAAAAGATTAAACAATGCCGTTATTAGAATCGTTATTGGAATTAATAATTCGACCACATTTACTTTTATCGCAATTATTTCAAAAACCGAAAGCATTAAAGCCATTGTGTGACCAATGGTAAAAAGGGTAACCAAAAGTACAACTCGCTTCCAATCCTTGAAAGAGAAAGGAATTGCTAATGCTATTAAAAATAAAACATGATCATAAGCATGAATATCTAAAACGTGTTTTAATCCGATTTGAAAGTAAATCCAAAATTCTGACATCAGTAATTAATTAGGTTGATAAAGGGGCTGTAAACTTACGATTAATTTTAAAATGATTGATTTGATTGTTTAAATAAATACATTTCAAAAGAGATCAAATTCGAATAAAAAATTTAAAAAAATTAAAATCATTAATTTAAAAATAGATTTATCTTTGTAAGATATAAAACCAAAAATTATGTCATTTTCAGATTTATTTGATAGCGAATTCAAGCAAAGAAACAAAGGTCATTTTGCATCGATTGTACGTGTAGCGCTTACTGACGGGAAGTTTTCTCCTGAAGAAAAAGCATTTTTAGACAAACTGGCAATTCGATTAGAAATTTCTCAAGCAGAATATGAGGAAATTTTAGAGAATTCTTCAAATTACCCGATCAATCCTCCTTATTTATATGAACAAAGAATGGAGCGCTTGTATGATCTAGCCCGTATTGTGCATGTAGATCATCATTTAGGTGAAAAACAAGAAGTAATGCTTAGAAAAATTGGTGTAGGCTTGGGCTTTAATACTGAAAACGTAGATTACATCGTTGACAAAGCACTTAAACTAGTAGGTAAAGAAGTAGACCTAGACACTTTTATTTTCGAAATGAAAAACATGAATAAGTAAGACAAAATTTTTGAAAAAAGCTTCCGCCAAAAACGGAAGCTTTTTTTGTTTCTAGTACTTACTTAATTTAGCTTTATGCATAAATTCTTCGGCTTTTTCTACCATGTTATAACTTCCGCAGAAAAAAGGAGCGCGTTCATGCAAAGCTGTTGGTTCAATTTCCATGATTCTATTAAATCCGTCAGAAGCCTTTCCTCCGGCTTGTTCTGCAATAAAAGCTAACGGGTTGCATTCATACAATAATCGTAATTTCCCTTTAGGTGCCTTAGAACTCGTAGGATACAAATAAATTCCGCCTTTGATCATATTTCTGTGAATATCTGAAACCAGACTTCCTATATATCTTGAAGTGTACGGTCGGTCTCCTTCTTCTAATTGACAATATTTGATATAATTTTTTACTCCTTGTGGAAAATGAACATAATTCCCTTCGTTAATAGAATAAATGTGGCCGTCAGTAGGAAATTTCATTTTTGGATGGGATAAATAAAAGGTTCCAATTGCCGGATTCAGTGTAAATCCGTTCACGCCATGTCCTGTTGTGTAAACCAACATCGTCGACGTTCCGTAAATCACATATCCCGCTGCAACCTGATTGATTCCCGGCTGTAAAAAATCTTCAAGCGTAACTGGAGTTCCTATTGGAGTAACTCTTCTATACACTGAAAATATCGTTCCAACTGAAACATTAACATCAATATTTGACGAACCGTCAAGCGGATCCATCAACACCACGTACTTATTATTATGACTGTTGTCACTTCCCTCCACAGTAATAAAATCATCATTTTCTTCCGAGGCAATACCACAAACAATTTCACGATTGATTAAAGTTTGGATAAAAACTTCATTTGCATAAACATCTAGTTTTTGCTGATCTTCGCCTTGAATGTTCTGTTCTCCGGCAGCACCAATTATATCAACCAACCCGGCTTTGTTTACTTTATAATTCACCACTTTGGCAGCCAACCGGATGGAGTTGATAATTCGGGATAATTCGCCGGATGAATATTGAAAGGCATTTTGGTTTTCAATGATAAATTCTCCTAGTGTTTTGTTGCGTTCTTCCATTACGAAATCGATGTAGTTAATTTGAAGTCACAAATATCGTTTTTTTTGTGAAAACAAAATCAATACTATTTATTTACTTTGACAGTATTGTATATTTGCTGAATAAAACACAAAATTAATACGTAAAAATGCAATTTTATTGCGTTTTTAAATCATTAAAATAAAAATTTATGAATATTCGAAGAGGAAACCCGCAAGATATGCAAGCTGTTTTAGGTCTTATCCAAGAGTTGGCTGAATTTGAAAAAGAGCCAAATGCAGTTCTTATAACTGTTGACGATTTAATTCGAGATGGTTTTGGTCCTGTTCCTCTCTTTCATGTTTTTGTTGCCGAAATAAAAGACGACTCGAACGATAGCAAACAGTCTAAGCAAATTGTGGGTATCGCATTGTACTATTATCGCTATTCTACTTGGAAAGGAAAAACAATTCATTTAGAAGATTTAGTGGTAAAAGAAAAAATGCGCGGAACAGGACTTGGATATGCATTGTATTCTGAAATTTTAAAACAGGCAAAAAAAGATCAGGTTCGAAGAGTGGAATGGAATGTTCTCGACTGGAATACACCTGCAATCGAATTCTATGAAAAATCAGGTGCAAAAGTACTACGAGACTGGCATGTGGTGCAAATGGACGAACTTGGAATTTCCAATTTTGTGGAGAATAAATTGAAATAAAATAAAGAATAATTTTTGTTAAAAAATATGAGAGTATTCAAATTTGGAGGAGCTTCTGTAAAAGATGCCGCAGGAATCAAAAACGTATATGACGTTTTACAAAAAGTGGGTTACGAGGATGTGTTGTTAGTGGTTTCTGCCATGGGAAAAACGACGAATGCACTGGAAATTGTAATCAAAAACTATTTTGACAAATCGGCTGAAATGAAATCATCGGTTCAAGAAGTGAAAAAATACCACAATCAAATTTTAATGGATTTGTTTGACGATGAAAAAAACGAAGTTTTCGCTGCTGTCAATACTCAATTTGCTGATTTAGAATATTTTTTAGCACATAATAAATCTCCAAATTATAATTTTGTTTACGACCAAATTGTAAGTTACGGGGAACTGATATCGACAACTATTCTAAGCCATTTCATGAATTTCATGGGCATAAAAACGCAATGGTTGGATGTGCGTAATTTCATAAAAACAGACGCAACTTATCGAGATGCGGAAGTAGATTGGGAATTGACACAGAAAAATATTGCAAAAAACGTAAAACGCAAAATCTTAAATATCACACAAGGTTTCTTGGGTTCCGATGAAAATAATTTCACCACCACTTTAGGTCGTGAAGGTTCGGATTACACCGCTGCAATTTTTGCCTATTGTCTGAATGCCGAAAGTGTTACTATCTGGAAAGATGTTCCCGGAGTTATGAATGCCGACCCGAGATATTTTGAGAACGCCAGTTTATTAAATCAGATTTCGTATCGTGAAGCAATTGAATTAGCTTTTTACGGCGCAACGGTTATTCACCCAAAAACGCTGCAACCTTTACAGAAAAAAGAAATTCCCTTGTATGTAAAATCATTTATAAATCCATTATTAAAGGGAACAAGTGTTTCTAAAGGTGTCGATTTAGAACCGTATTTACCTTGTTTTATTGTTAAAAGAAACCAACTTTTAATTTCGCTTTCGTCAATAGATTTCTCTTTTATCATGGAAGAAAACATCAGCGAAATTTTTGCTTTGTTTCACCAATTTAAAATAAAAGTAAACTTAATTCAGAATTCAGCGATTAGTTTCTCCGTATGTGTGGAGGATAAATTTGATAATTTTAAAGCGCTGAATGCTATTTTATCGAAAAAATTTAAAGTTGAATTTAACGAAAATGTCACTTTATATACCATTAGACATTTCGATGACAAAGCATCACAAACTGTCGAAGAAAACAAAATTGTCTTATTGAAACAAGTCAGTCGTGAAACGATGCAAGTTGTGACAAAAGAAGCGTAAACACTTATTATCAAGTAGTAAGAAATGGGAATCGAAATTAAATTTGATTCCCATTTTTCATTGTTTTAAAGTAAAAAACAAGAACTGCAATTGAAACAATTACTATTTATTTTTTCCGATATTTTCTGCGTACCGCAAGTCCTGATTATCAATTTATAAATACTACTTTTGATACTTTCGTGTTATAGTATTTATGTTAAAAAAATTACTTTTTTGGATTGTAATAAGCTGTTTTTCTGGGCTCCATGCTCAGGAAATAAATTCGCTGTACAAGACAAAAAAAATCCTTCCATCGCGCGACACCATTTACATTGAAAAAGAAAGTATTAATTCCAGTTTTTTCAAATTGCTTGACGCCAATGATAAACAAATTGACAGCGCTTTATTTGCAATAAATTTCGAAAAAGGAACTTTAATTTTAAAGGAAAACAGCGCTTTCAAATCCGATTCACTGACCATACAGTATTTGAAATTTCCCGAAATTCTTACCAAAGAATACCGCATTTATGACGCATCAAAAGTTATTAGCAATGAAGTCGGACAAGGTGACTTGTATGCCATTGGAAATAAAAATACCAATAAAAACGTACCTTTTGATGGTTTAAATACTTCCGGAAGCATTACGCGTGGCTTGACGATAGGAAATAATCAAAATGCCGTTTTGAATTCCAATTTAGACTTACAAATCACAGGGAAAATTTCCCAAAAAGTAAGTTTGAGAGCCTCCATTCAAGACAGTAATATTCCGTTGCAAGATGGCGGTTATTCTCAGCGACTAGATCAGTTTGACAATGTTTTCATGGAGTTATTTAGCGAGGAATGGAATATTCGTGCTGGCGATATCTTTCTGGAAAACAGGAACACCCAATTCCTGAATTTCACTAAAAAAGTACAGGGACTGGCGACAAATTTCAACTTTGGAACCGAAGAAAACAAAACGAATGTATTTGCATCGGCGGCATTAGTTCGCGGTCAATATGCCAAAAGTGATATTGTGGGACAAGAGGGTAATCAGGGTCCGTACAAATTAAAAGGGCAAAATGGTGAATTATATGTCTTGGTGATTTCAGGTTCAGAGCGAGTGTATGTCAATGGGATTTTACTGAAACGAGGCGAAAATAACGATTATACAATAGATTATAATGCAGGTGAAATTGTATTTACGCCACTATTTACCATCACTTCTGAAATGCGGATTGCTATAGAATACCAATATTCCGACAGGAATTATACCCGTTTTGTAACCTACGCCGGAGCCACGCATGACAACAAGAAATGGAGTTTTGGAGGCTATTTATATTCGGAAAACGACTTAAAAAACCAACCGTTGCAACAAAATTTGTCACAGGAACAAGCCCAAATATTAGTCAATGCCGGAGATAATCCAAGTTTGATGACTGCTCCTTCCGCCTATTCCGACACGTACTCTGAAAATAAAGTACTGTATCGAAAAACGCTCTTTAATGCTGTAGAAATTTTCGAATATTCAAATGACGCACAACAGGAATTATTCAATGTGAAATTCACTTTGGTAGGAACCAATAACGGAAATTATATTGTGACAAATTCAGCCACAATCACTCGAGTTTATCAATATATTGCTCCAATAAACGGGATTCTGCAAGGGAATTATGAACCCATAATTCAACTTATTGCACCAACGAAAGTGCAAGTCGCCACCTTTTTAGGAAAATACAAACCCACTGATAAAACCGCTGTTGATTTTGAAATTGGCATCAGCAACAATGATAAAAATTTGTTTTCGACCATTGATGACGCGAATAACAAAGGTTTGGCCGGAAAAATAAATGCCAAACAGCGTATTTTTTCAAAAAGATGGCAGATGGACGCTTTCGCCAATTACCAATTTATTCAGAACAATTTCAGTTCAGTGGAGCGGCTTTATAACATCGAATTTGACAGGGACTGGAACTTAGGAACTGCTGGCATTGGAAATCAAAGTCTATTAGTTTCCGGATTGCAATTGGATTTAAACCCAAAACCAAAATCCACTAATAAAGGATTAGTATTGTATCAATTTGAAAAATTAGATTTCTCCGAAAATTTTTCGGGTAGCAGGCATGTTTTAAATGGTTTGTTTCGAATAAAAAATTGGACTTTTCAAAACCAAGGCAGTTTCCTAAAAAGTGACGCACCTACTTTATCTTCTAAATTCTTAAGAAACCAGTCTCAGATGCGTTTGCATTTCGATAAAAATTGGGTTGGTTCCAGCCTGCGATTAGAAGATAATCAGGAAAAAGACAAAACGACCAATCAGTTTTCGGCTTTGAGCCAAAAATTTACAGAGTATGGTTTATATGCCGGAAGAGGCGATAGCACTAAAGTTTTTGTAGAATTAGGTTATCTTAGAAGGACCAATGACAGCTTGCAAAACCAAAGTGTCGGGAATTTAATTCAGCGGGTGAATTCGTCCCAAACTTTTATGCTGAAATCGAAATTAATTCAAACCAATAAAAGTGATTTGTCCATTTATGCCAATTATAGAGTCTTAGAATTCGTGGATGCCACACGAAAAAAAGAACCCACATTGAATTCCAGAATCGTGTACACGGATCGTTTTTTTAATCAATTAATTCAAAGCACAACGGTTTACGAGACTAATTCCGGAACCATTCCGCAACAGGAATTTACTTATCTGGAAGTACCGGCCGGACAAGGCGTTTACACTTGGAACGATTACAACAATAATGGAATTCAGGAATTACAGGAATTTGAAGTCGCTCCGTTTATTGATCAGGCGACATTTATTCGGGTATTTTTACCGAATCGGATTTACATCAAAACACATCAGAATAAGTTCTCCCAATCCGTGACCTTAAACCCAAATCAATGGCAAAATGAAAAAGGATTAAAAAAATTACTTTCCTATTTCTACAATCAAACTGCCTTTATAATCGACCGAAAAATTAGAAGTGATGGAAACAATTTCGACTTAAATCCGTTCAGCGGTTCCAATGAAAATGTGCTGGGACTGAATTCCAGTTTAAGAAACAGTTTGTTCTACAATCGAGGAAAGCAAAACCATTCTACTACGTATTCCTATTTAGAAAATAAAACAAAAAACTTATTGTCGATAGGTTCGCAGGAAGCTACCAACAGTTCTCATCAAATGCAATACAATCATTTGTACCAGAAAAGCTGGCTTTTTGGATTTTTTGCAAAAACGATTCAAACCGCCATCGAATCTGAGAATTTCCCCGAGAAAAACTTCGATATTAGCGGATATCAATTGGCTCCTAAAATCAGTTATTTGTTTTCCAAAAGTACCAGTTGGGATCTTTTTTATGAATTACAAAAGAAAGAAAATCAGATAGGAGTTTCAGAAACGTTGCTGCAAAACCGTTTTGGGACTGCCTTTTCTTATGCCGGAACTAAAAAATTTACGATGAACGGCGAAGTTTCTTTTTACCAAAATAAATTTGATGGAAATGAATTTTCTTCTGTAGGATTTCAAATGCTGGAAGGCTTGCAAACAGGGCAAAATTTGACATGGAGATTACTTTTGCAAAAAAATATCACACAGTTTTTAGACATAAACTTTAATTACCAAGGTCGAAAAAGCGAAACAAGCCAAGCCATTCATACTGGGAGCATGCAGTTGAGAGCTTATTTTTAATCCAAAAAAGGATATTTTTGTTTGAATTCATTTTGAATATATTTTTTTGCTATTTTTATATAACTAAACATAAAAAAAAGCTATGAAAAAATTATTTGTATTGTTACTAACTATTATTTTATCAGTAAGCGCCTATTCCCAAGAAACGGCAACTGAAAAGAAAGCAACAAAAGCTACCACACAAAAATTAGCAAAAGCTAAAGCAAAAGCCAAAGCAGATGCTACAAAAGAAAAAGCTACGGCAGCAAAAGAAAAAACTGAAGTTGCCAAAGAAAAAGCAGCAAAAGCTAAATCTAAAGCCACAACAGCAAAAGAAAAAACTGAAGTTGTAAAAGAAAAAGCAACAAAAGCAAAAGAGAAAGAGAAAGCAACGACAGCAAAAGAAAAAACTGAAGTTGTAAAAGAAAAAGCAACAAAAGCAAAAGAGAAAGCCACAGCCACAGCCACCAAGCCAGCAAAAAAACTTAAAGAGACTACTGAAAAAGCACCTAAAATTGCCGATAAAATAACAGGTGAATACAATGGAAAAAAAGTATATACTGGTCCTAGGGGAGGAAAATACTACATCAACTCCAACGGTAATAAAACGTATATTCAAGAATAATTTTTTTATAAAATATTTTACAAAGGCTATCTGCTAGGGTAGCCTTTATTTTTCTATAAAAGTATAATTGCCTCATAATTTAATAGTTTAGTAATACCTTCGAAATATACAAAACGGGTTCATTTCCTAACTTTCAAATAAAAAACAACGAACCTATTTATCGCATATGGATTTGAAAATGAAACAAAAGACTATCCTAATCGCACCATTAAATTGGGGTTTAGGCCATGCAACACGATGTATTCCCATTATCAAAGCCTTATTAGAAAACAATTACACTCCCATTATTGCATCCGATGGAATTGCACTGACTTTACTAAAAAAAGAATTCCCTACCCTACAAGCACTGGAACTTCCCTCCTACCAAATAGAATATGCTAAAAATGGCGCCAATTTCAAATGGAAATTAATACAGAATGGTCCAAGAATGATCCGAGCTATTTTAGAAGAAAAAAAAATAATTGAAAACTGGATTAAACAATATGCAATAGACGGTATTATTTCAGACAATCGATTAGGAGTTTACAGCAAGAAAGTCCCATCCGTGTTTATTACCCATCAATTGAATGTCATGACTGGAAACACCACCTGGATAACAAGTAAAGTACATCAATATATTATAAAAAAGTATGTAGAATGCTGGGTTCCGGATCTTGAAGGTTCCATAAATCTAACCGGAAAACTAGGTCATATTGAAAGTCTCAGCCTCAAAACTAAATATATAGGCCCTTTGAGCCGACTTCAAAAGAAACTATTACCAAAAAAATATGATTTGCTCGTGATTCTCTCCGGTCCTGAACCTCAACGAGGAATACTGGAAAATCATTTGAAAAACGAAATCAATCAGTTCAAAGGAAATGCAATTTTCATTGAAGGAAACATAGAATCGGAGCAGAAAATTGTTGTAAAAGGAAATGTAACTTATTACAATTTCATGAATTCAAGTGAACTCGAACAAGCTTTTAACGAAAGTGAAATGGTCCTTTGCCGTTCCGGATACACTACAATAATGGATCTTGCGCAATTGCGAAAAAAAGCATTTTTTATTCCAACACCAGGACAATACGAACAGGAATATTTGGCTAAAAAATTAAAAAAGGAAGGCTTAGTTCCTTATGCGAATCAAAATGATTTTAGAATGGAAAATATTCAAGAAATTCAGGATTACAAAGGGCTACCTCGTTTAGACAACTCGATAGACTGGCAAAAATTATTTCAAGTTTTTGATAGAAAATAAAAAAATAAAAACTAAAAAAGAGATGGCTATTGACTTCAAAAGAATACGTGACTAACAACCAGTAGTCCTCTGCTGGACGAAATTAATTTAAATGATTTATTAAAAATTAAACTGCGCTTGTAATCGCAACAAATTTCCTCGTTGCCTGTTGTTTGGAAGAGCGCTGTCCTCGAATGTTCTATCTGCAATAACCCATTCTGCTACAAACTCAAATGCTTTCCAAGGTTGCCATTCAAATCCAAACTCATAGTCTCTTACAATATAACTTCTTGCATCTTTTTCAAACTTCTTACCTCCATCGTAGTATTGGAATTTAGCGAACGGATAAATCAATTGATGTTTGGGCAAATCTAATTTATAATTTAGCGTTACATAACCACCTTCCAAATCAGAAACATCCACAGTGTTTGTCACTTTATTATAACGAGGACCTCTACCTATATTATATTCAGCCTGTATTCCAAATGGCTTTGGATAAAGCACAAAAGTTGCCGCAACTCGTTGGTCCGTTGTATATTGCTTGTTTGCTGTAGTAACTCCAGGCGAAAGTTCATTGGTAAAAGCCCATTTACCGGTATAACCTTGTATCCCTGGCTCGATAATTTGGTTTCCAATTGTCAAAGGATAACTTACTCTTGCAACCATATGCAAGTTTCTGTTCGCTTCCGATCTATTTGCGGTTTGTCCGTTGTATACACCAAACCCAAATACACCATAATCTCCACTTCCTTTAAAACCATCTCTGATTAGCATGGCGAAACGCTCTCTGATTTTGCTTGGAGCCCAGTAAAAAAAAACGCCTAAATCTCTTTCATTTGCCACCGCACTGTTCAACGCATCATTACGATCTAAAACCAATCGGTTTTGACTTGACTGCATATTCTCAAATCCAAAAGGAACTTTACTTTGTCCAATTCTCACTCTATATTCCTTCTTTGCATCAAATGAAACATCGACGTAAGCATCTCTAATCTGTGTAAAGTGATTTACTCCTGATGACGGTGAACTCGCAAAATCTGGCTGAACATAAAAATATACATTTGGATGTACTTGTCCTGAGAATACGATTCGAGCTCGTCTTATAAAGAACCCATTATTGGATCTTGCATCCTCTGCTGTAGAAGTTGTTCCCCAAGATTTATCACATTGATCACAAGATACTTTATCATTTGAAGAAAACAATCCATTGTATCTGACCTGTACATAGCCTCCTATACTGATTTTATCGTACCATCGTTCTTTTTTTTCCTTTATCTCTTCTTGTATGACACTTACTTTTTTGATCGAGTCCAATATAGAAATTATAGATTGAGTCAGTTCTTCTTTACTTGTAGTTCTTTGCGTACGTACTTCCTTGGTTTTGGAACTATCTACGACAGGATCCACCTGCGCAAATGTTATATTCACAACAAATAAAGTTGTGATAATTACCGCTATTCTTTTCAAGATCAAATGTTGTTTGTTAAAAACAACAAAGGCGATAGCAAAATGTTAACTTAACGTTACGCTATTGTTAAGTTAAACGCCAATGTTAAGAAATTGTTATTGGCGTCTACAGCAATAGGTTTTATATTCTAATTTTTTTGTCATGTAATTTACACTCAAAAAATGCAACACTTATAACCACTTAGAATTCGTAATGTCATAGCGCGGTAAAATCAATTCTGTTTTTATTTGTTTATATTGAGTTTCCCACAACATATACAAGACCTTTGTACGCCAAATAAAGTTCGGTGATTACGAAACAGCCCCAGTTTTACCAACCATTTGAAAAGAAAATAACTTTTGAAATTAGAATTTATTGCCTTTTATGTTAGCATGAGTATTGAATTCTTTAAACAAATCTAATAGATTCATTGCTGCCTTTATCAGATCATTCGTTTCTAATAGTAGCGAAAAGTACAATTTGCTATTTTTCGGGCTAGTTTCAACCGTTCTTATTCTCTCAATTTGCTTTTTGATTAAAAGCGACACTTTATCGGAAATTTCAATTTTAGTTCTTAAAACATTATCAATTTTATCAAAGGAACCTTCTTCAAAAATAACAATAATATCTGCAAATAATTTTTCAAGTTCATTTACTAGACTTTTTAAATCTCGGATTTGATTAAACTTTAACTGTTTGTGGTTGTTATTAATGTGTGAGTAGCTATTTTGTGTGATGAAACCTAGAGACTGAATCATATCTTGCAGGTACCCTAAAATCATGACATAAAACATACTGCCTTCTGTAGAGGTTTCGTCAAGATTCTTTATGAAATAATATACATTACTCTTTAGTTCATCAACCTCTTTTTCAAGTTTTCTAAGTTCTTTTCTATTTTCTTTTAACTGTCCTAAATCCTGAAGACTTAAATTTTCAATGACACCGCTGTAAATCACATTTGAACCATTAACCACTCTGGAAATTTGGATTGAACATTCACTGATTACTTCATTAATAGTAACAATATCCTCCCTTTTCAAAAGTAATTGTTCTTGCTGGATCTTTACAATTTCCTTATGCTTTCGCGAACTACGATATAGCAAAATTCCTAAACCTACAAGCAATCCAATAAAAGCATACACTTCCCCTACTTTGAGGAAATATGCAAAAATAAAAGCAGAAAAAAACGCTACAATTGCCGTAACAAACCATCCTCCGATGACATTAAAAACACCTGCAATACGATACACCGCACTTTCTCGATCCCAAGCACGATCCGCAAATGAAGTACCCATTGCCACCATAAATGTGACATAGGTTGTGGAAAGTGGCAACTTCAACGAAGTTCCTATTGAAATTAAAATACTGGCCACCATTAGGTTTACAGCAGCACGAACCATATCAAAGGCAGGCTCGTCCTTTCTTTTTTTTCCTTTTATCTCTGATTTTTCAAATTGTTTATCAATTTTAATTTGGATTGATTTTGGTAAAAAATAATTTACGCCGCGCCCCATAAAAACACCAAAACGCACAATGTATCGCGATAACATATTGGGAGAAAATCGCTCTACGCCATCACCTTGTCTAGATAAATTTAAACCGGTTTCAATAACATTTTTTGCCTTTTTTGAGGTCCATAAAGTTATAACCATTATAACACCCGCAAGTAATAAAAAATAGAACGGCGCTACTATATTTTCATCTGCTAAAGCCCCCATCATAAACTGATCCCCTGCAACGCCTGAACCGTCAAATATCTTATACGAATTATAGGCTGCAATTGGAACCCCTATAAAGTTTACCAGATCATTCCCTGCAAAGGCTAGAGCCAAGGCAAAAGTGCCAATAATTATAATTAGGCGGAGAATATTAACTTTAAAAAAAGTCATCAGAACTTGCGACAACAAGGTAAAAAACACAAAATTTACTGCTATTATTAGTGCCTGATTCGCTTTTATCCATTCATGAGTCTCTTCCTGAATAAAAGAGACTCCTTTTAGACCTTTAATTAAAATAAAAAAAGTTATCGCTGTTATTGCAATTCCACCAAAGATTGCACCTATGTAAGCAACTCTTTTTTCATATTGAAATGTAAATATCAACCGTGAAATATACTGCACAAAACTTCCAAGAGTAAAAGATAAAACAACGGAAAGAAGAATACTGAATACAATTTGAGAGGCTTTTTCCGTATTTATATAATCCGCTAAATTTGCAAAGTTGTTGTCTGAAATATAAATTTTATAAATTGCTAAACATAACGCTGCTCCCAAGAGTTCGAAAATAATAGATACTGTTGTTGATGTTGGTAATCCTATTGAATTGAACACATCTAATAATATGATATCAGAGATCATAACAGCCAGAAAAATAATCATCACATCATCAAAACTGAACATGCTCGGAATAAATATTCCGCTGCGCGCTATCTCCATCATTCCACTAGAAAATAGAGCTCCGACTAAAATACCTAAGCTAGCAACAATCATAATAGTACGAAAGGAGACTGCCTTAGAACCAATCGCTGAATTCAAGAAGTTCACAGCATCATTACTAACCCCAACTACAAGATCAATCATTGCCAAAACACCCAATACCACGAGCATTACTATATATATTTGTTCCATGCCTATTTAAAAAAAATATTTACACTACTTTACGTAGCAGTTGTTAATGATAAAAAACAAACCATATCAACTTTTTAATCCTCATCGATGATGCATCAAAACTTATATCAATGTCTTTCTGAGTAATGAACTATCAATCCAAAAGACCAATAAATTATTATTTTTAATCCTATATCAAATTGCATTAAAAAACTCGAATCAAATATAATTTGTCTACTATAAAGTTACATTTTATTGTTATTTGCACTGAATAAAAACTCTTAAAGAATTTATTTATAATATGACTTCTTAATCCAGCTCTATACTTAATAAATAATCAGTACTGAAACCCAAGTAATTCTATAACTATTTATATATAGGCGACTTAGCTTTTTCCAATGTAAAAGAAAATTCAGAACCGACACCAAATGTACTGTCTACATAAATTTTCTCATCATGTGCTTCTATAATGTGCTTTACAATGGATAATCCCAAACCGGAACCACCTTCAGTTCTTGCACCGCTTTTATCCACTCTGTAAAAACGTTCAAAAAGTCTGGGAATGTTCTTTTTTTCTATTCCTTCTCCGTTATCAGTAACACGAACAATTACTTTTTCATCTGTTAAGTCTTCAATACTGACTTCGGTTGATCCGTTTAACTTTCCGTATTTAATGGAGTTTACAATCAAGTTCATCACCACTTGCTGGATTTTTTCCTGATCACCAACAACCATAATCGGCTTGTTGTATTTCATGTCAAACATCAACAAAATATCTTTCTTGGAAGCTTTCATTTCGAGCAAATCAAACACATTTTGAACAAGCTTAACAATATCAAATTCCGCTATTTCTAAATTCAGGTCTCCAATTTCTAGCTTGGATATCATGTCCAAATCCTGAACAATATAGATGAGTCTTTCCACTCCTTTTTCGGCTCGCTCTAAGTATTTTTTTCGGATTGTTTTATCGTTCATGGCTCCGTCGAGTAAAGTTGACAAATACCCTTGAACCATAAAAAGTGGGGTTTTGAGTTCGTGAGAAACGTTTCCAAGAAACTCTCTTCTATACTCTTCACGGACTTTTAAAGTTTCTATTTCTAGCTTTTTATCGGTGGCAAACTTTTTGACTTCACGAGTAAGCGTGGCCATATCAGTAGTTATGGGTTGGTTTCTAAAAGTGCTTGATTCTAATAAAGAAACGTCATCGTATATTTTTTTTACCTTCTTATAAATGAAACGCTCCACACGATATTGAATCACAATAAAGGAGAAAGTAGCGATTGACAAGGCAAAAACCAAACAAAACTGGTAGGAAAAACTAAAAAACCAATGGGTAAGAAAACCAACCAATCCTGTAGAAAAAAGAGTAATATACAGAGCCGACTTTACGGCAAAACGATATGTTTTTTTAAAATTTATTGTCATTTATACCTCAAACTTATACCCAACTCCTTTGATTGTTTTGAAAAAATCTTCGCCAATTTTTTCCCGTAATTTTCGGATGTGAACATCAATCGTTCTTCCGCCCACAACCACTTCATTGCCCCAAACTTTGTCCAGAATTTCATCGCGTTTGAATACTTTTCCTGGTTTTGAAGCTAATAAATAAAACAATTCAAATTCTTTTCTTGGTAAAGCAATTTCAACATTATCTTTTACAATTTTGTATTCTTCGCGATTGATTTCTATTCCACCTACATTAAGTGTTGTGCTGTTGACTTCTTTTTCCTTTAATCGGCGCAGCAAAGCTTTTACCTTACTGACTAATAACTTAGGTTTTATGGGTTTTGTGATATAATCATCTGCACCTGCCTCAAAACCAGCTACTTGAGAGTAATCTTCACTTCTGGCAGTCAAGAACGTAATCAGGACATTGCTAAGTTCGGGAATTTTTCGGATGTTTTCACAAGCCTCCATTCCATCCATTTCTGGCATCATAACATCCATTATAATAAGGTCTGGAATTTCTTTTTTCGCTACTGCGACGGCCTCTTTCCCGTTTGCCGCCGTAAAGATTTGATACCCTTCCAGAGAGAGGTTATACCCTACAATTTCTAAGATATCCGGTTCGTCGTCTACTAATAGAATCTTGGTGTGTTTTTTCTTCATAAAGCGCCGAAAATTGTTTTTGAATTGTAAATGTAATAATAAATGGGGTATTGAAAAGCTGTTAACCGTAATTTAATATTAGGTACTTTTTTGGACCCAAAACAAAACATAACCATAACAAGTCAGTAACTTACGTTTTACATTTCAGGTGTTACTTTGCAGAAAAATTTAGATCAAATGAAATTCAAATTATTGTTTTTAACGTTATTCATAACTGCTGTTTCTTTCGCACAAAATAAAGGAACTATAGCTGGAATCTTGACAGATAAAAATGCTAACAATCAATCTTTGCCATTTGCAAACGTACTTATTAAAGGAACAGACATTGGAACAAATACTGATATTGACGGAAAATACTCTATTTCTATAGCCGCAGGAAGTTACATCGTACAGTTCAGTTTTGTAGGTTATGAGTCAGTAGAGGTTCCTGTAACGGTTCTTGCCAATGAAACTATAACTTTAAACAAAACATTAGGTTCTGCTGGATTTACATTGGAAGATGTTGTGATTAAAACTACTAGAAAAAGAAACACAGAAACAGCAGTAATGTTAGAAATCAAAGAAGCTAAACAAGTTGTTAGTGCTATTTCTGCCGAGCAAATATCTAAAGGGACTGATAATAATGCGGCTCAAGCAATACAACGAGTTCCCGGCGTTACTATTGTAGACGGAAAATTTATTATGATTCGTGGTTTGAGCGAACGTTACAACAATGTCCTTATCAACAATTCAGTTGCACCAAGCACAGAGGTTGATAAAAGAACATTCGCTTTTGATTTAATTCCATCGAATGCTATTGACAAAATGGTAATTTACAAAACCGGATCTGCTGATAAACCTGGCGATTTTTCCGGAGGAATTATAAATATTACCACATCCGAAAATATTACTGACTTTAACAGGGTATCTTTAGGATTTGGATACCGTGTTGACACCTCTTTAAAAGATCAGTTTCAAAGTGAAGGTTCAAAAACAGACTTTTTAGGTTTTGATTATGAATTCAGAACTTTACCAAGTACTTTCCCTTCGGCAGCATTGATAAATACCTATCCTCAAGTAGGTGTGGTTGCATCAAACACTAAATTACAGAACAATTTTAATCCGACTAAAAATACTGCGTTTTTGGATAACAGTGTCGGATTTGCTTTTGGAAGAAATAAAAAATTTAAAAATGGTATGAGTTTGCAATCGTTAAACTCTTTAAATTATTCTAATAGTTTTCAAACATACCAAAGACAATTTACGCGTTACACAACCCTGAATGAAGGAGAAAGCAGACCACCGCTTTGGTTGAACTATCTAGACGACACGTACCAGAATGAATCGAGAATTACGTTTCTTTCCAATTGGATCCTGAAATTGAACAATAATAATACTTTAAAATTCAAGAATTTATTAAACCAGATTGGCGAAAATGAAACGATTATCAGAAATGGTAATAATTTTCTTCAAAGAGGTGATGATTTATTTAGAAATTATTTATTAGGATACAAATCACGTTCCATATACATAGGTCAATTAGAGGGAATTCACAAGTTGAATGATAAAAATCAAATTGACTGGGTTACAGGTTACAATTATATGTATGAATCAGAGCCAGATTTAAGAAGATTTAGAACTATAAAAGATTCTTCTAATCCAGATGCTCCTTATGAAATGATAGATCCATCATCTACTAATTTATTTGATACAGGAAGATATTTTGGAACACTAAGTGAATATTCCATAAACAATGGTGCCAACTACACACACACTATTGACAGAGTTAAGAACGATGAAGAATTAGGAAGCATTAAACTAAAAACGGGGTATTACGTAGACTACAGAAAAAGAGAATTTGATTCCAGATATGTTTCTTATTACCTACCTGATTTAGGTGTTGATCGTGTAAATGAGTTGAAACAACTTCCGCTAACCACAATCTTTAATTCAGATAATGTGAATGCAACTAACGGTTGGATAATGAGAGAAGGAACGCGTACTATTGATTCCTACAGTGCTGATAATTTATTGACAGCAGGGTATGTTTATGGCGAATTGCCCTTAAAAAAGTTTGATATTACTGGCGGTGTTCGCGTTGAACACAACATTCTATCTTTACAAAGTGTTACTGATTTTGGACCGGAAAATATTAAAAATCCAGTCACATCAGTGCTACCATCTCTTAACATTGGATACAACATCAGCGAAAGATCTTTGCTTAGACTGGCATATAGCAAAACCGTCAATCGTCCTGAATTTAGAGAAATTGCTCCTTTCTTATTTTATGACTATGAGAATGAAGCTGCAAGAGTTGGTAATTCACAACTGAAAACCGCAAAAATCGATAATCTTGATTTTAGGTACGAGTTTTACCCAACTAAAGGAGAAACAGTAAGCTTAGGTGCTTTTTACAAAAGGTTTGATCAACCGATAGAAAACGTTACCCAAATTACAACAGAGCAACCTCAATTCAACTACGCAAACGCAGATAATGCGTATAATTATGGATTAGAATTAGAAATTAGAAAATCATTCAAAGAAATGACCGATAATTTATATTTAGGTCGAATTTCAGCAAATGTCAATGCATCTTATATCGTATCAAAAGTTGATTTAGGTGGTTCAGTTACTTCTCAAACTCAAGTTCGAGCTCTACAAGGACAATCACCATATATTGTAAACGTTGCTTTAGGGTATGCTGATGAAACGGGTTTCTCAACTAACTTAACTTACAACCGTTTTGGAAACCGAATCTTCTCTGTTGGAGACAGAAACTTCCCAACAATATATGAACTTTCCAGAAACAATTTAGATTTAACGATTGCAAAAACTTATAAGCAAACTACATTTAAATTAGGAATTCAAGATTTATTAAATGCAAAGTATCAGTTTTTTGAAGATTCGAACAGAGATGAGAAAATCAATAAAAACATTGACAACGCAACATCTATATTTAAAAGAGGCACCTTAATTTCTCTGAACATAACCCATAACTTCTAAACAACTATAAATTAATTATTAAAACAAACACAATGAAAAAAAATCTTTTTTTAATGGCCAGTCTACTAACAGCTATTTTGACGATAAATTCATGTAGCAATGATGACAATCCAATTGTTGTAGATGTTACTCCACCTACAGTTACTCCTAGCGGACCAGTTGAATTGACTGGTGACCTTACAACCAGAACGCTAACAAAAGACAAAAAATACCTTATAAAAGGTCAAGTGTTTGTAAGAAGCGGAGCTGTTCTGACAATTGAGCCAGGCACAACAATTTTTGGTGATAAAGCAACCAAAGGAACTTTGGTAATTGACAGAGGCGGAAAAATAATAGCTGAAGGAACTGCAACCGCACCTATTGTGTTTACATCTGCGCTTGCAGCAGGAACACGTGATAGAGGAGATTGGGGAGGTTTAGTAATCTTAGGTAACGCACCAGTTAATCAACCAGACCCAGCAATTGAAGGAATCACTCCCGCTGTAATTTTTGGAGGTACAAATAATGCAGATAATTCTGGTATTTTGAAATATGTAAGAGTAGAATTCGCAGGTATTGAATTGACGCCAAACAATGAAACTAATTCTATCACACTTGGTGGTGTAGGTAGCGGAACTCAAATGGATTACACACAAGTATCCTTTGGTGGAGATGATGGTTTTGAGTGGTTTGGTGGGTCTATGAATTCAAAACACCTTGTTGCTTTTGCAATGTGGGATGATTGTTTTGATGTTGACTACGGTTTTACAGGAAAAGTACAATTTGGTGTATCTGTTCGTTACGGAAGTTATGCCGATCAATCAGGTTCTAACATTTTTGAAACTGACAATGGACCTAATGATAACCTAACAACATTGATTACTACTGGAGTTTTCTCAAACATTACAGGTGTTGGACCGAAAATTACCAATACTCAATCTGTTAATGGTAACTACCAACACGCTTTAGATTTGAGAAGAAGAACTGCATTGACAATTGCTAACTCTGCCTTTGTAGGTATGCCGAGAGGTTTACGTATGAATCAACAATCAGTTGTTGATAATTATACCACAGGAACTGGAGCTCTATTAAATAATTACATGAGTGCTCCTTTAGTTACTTTCTCTGTAGGTACGGGTATGACTGCAACCGCAAGCACTATTCAAACCTTATGGAATGCAACTAATGAAACTAATGTTAACACCGATTTAGCAGCAGTTTATCTGGACCTAGGCTTGAATACTAACATTTTCTTTGGTACAAACAACAGTACTGGATACGCTTCAAATCCTGATTTTAGAGTTACCACTGGTGCATTAACAGCTGGTGCATCATTTATTAACCCAAAACTTGCTGACGCATTCTTTACAAAAGTTGCTTACAGAGGTGCTTTTGGAACAACAGACTGGACTGATGGTTGGGCTGAATTTAACCCGGTTACTAAAGTTTATTAAATAAACTCGATTTAAAAAATACCTAAGGGGCTTAATCTTTGTTTAGATTAAGCTCTTTAATTATTCTAAACAATTTCAAAATGAAAAATTTTTTATTCTTTGTTGTGTTTTTTATTCTTTCCAGCTGTGTTAAAGAGCAAAAAAAAATAAATCCTACCGATTTTTTAACTAAAGAAGAGCAAACAAAGTTCAAATATTCTATTGTTCGCTATTACGACGATTTGGCTCCAAAAGCAACTAACGAAACCAAATTCGACACTGTTTTTGATTCCTATTATAAGAAAAAAAGTAACTCAAGCGATTTGCTATTTTATTATTTTGATACTGAAAAAAAAACTGCCTATTTCGCAATTACAAAAATTGCTCCGAGCCTTCAGGTTAAAAAAGTAGCCACCGTAGGGTCTGTGAAATACAATGACGAAAAAGCAATTGAAACTTATGAAGAAAAGTTCAGAACATGGAAAATGCCAGTAGCAGAACTTCAGGAGAAAACTGCCATGTTATTTTCGAAATATCTTGAAGGAGAAGACTTGAGTGAATTTTACACTATAAATTCAAATGGAGAATTTATCATAGAATTTCCAGACGATGTAACTCATTACAATATCGAGTTAAGAAAGTGGGAAACTAAAAAATAACACTCCAGACTGCGTGTCAAAAAAAATCAAACCAACTGAATGCTTTTTTAGTTCAATCCCTCAAGTTTTTGAGGGATTTTTTTTGGTATGCTTTTTGAAATATATTTTGTATATTTACTATTCAAAATTATCTGATGGCAAAAAACTACTTTTATATTATTACTGTATTGGTTCTTTTATTTTCTCTTAGTGTTAGTGCTCAAGAAACTAAACCGTCACCAAGAACACAAGAAACCGCCACTATAGAAGGTTTAAGCTTGTACCCAAACCCTGTGAGTAATGGTAAAATTTACATTTCTACGAAAAATGACCTTGATAAAGAAATAATTATCTTTGATGTTTTAGGAAAGAAAGTACTTCAAACCATGATAAGCTCAAGAGAATTAAACGTGTCAAATCTTTCTTCTGGTGTTTACATTATAAAAATTAATGAAAAAGAGGCATCAGCAACGAGAAAATTAATCATACGATAATTTCAAAAATACAGCTATAAAGCTCCAATTCTAATTGGGGCTTTTTTTATGACTTGTTGTAATTGAACCAATCCGCAGCTTAGTATTAATCCAATTCCGATATTGGTTTGCCTTTAAATTTTTGATTACTTTTGCAAAAAAAACTTGATCACTTCCTCCGATATATTTGCTATTTCCAGTCAAAAACAATTTGAGAAAATTGCCTTGAAAGTGTTTCGTTACCAATACGAAAACAATAAAGTATATAAGGAATTTTGTGATTTTTTAAAAACAGATCCTCACAAAATAAAGTCTTTACAGCAGATTCCATTTTTACCGATTCAGTTTTTTAAGAGTCATCAAGTGGTTTCGAATACCAATCCCATTCAGGAAACCTTCACCAGTAGCGGTACAACCGGAATGATAACCAGCAAACATCTGGTTACCGATGTTACTTTGTATGAAGAAAGTTACTGCAAAGGATTTTCTGAATTTTATGGTAATATTGAAGATTATGTCGTTTTGGCGTTGCTTCCCTCCTATCTGGAACGGGAAGGTTCTTCGTTAATTTACATGGTCAAGGATTTAATTGAACTTTCCAATCATCCTGAAAGTGGTTTTTACCTGCACAATTACGACGAACTGATTACCCAGCTAATTGCTTTAGACAAAGCCGGTCAAAATGTCATTCTGATTGGTGTTACTTTTGCTTTATTGGATTTAATAGAGCAGCATCAGTTTCAATTGCAACATACCATTATCATGGAAACAGGCGGCATGAAAGGTAAGCGTAAAGAAATGATTCGGGAAGAATTGCACGAACAATTGTGTCAAGGATTTGGCGTTTCAGCCATACATTCTGAATATGGGATGACCGAATTGCTTTCGCAAGCCTATTCATTAGGAAAAGGCGTATTTGAATGCCCTTCTTGGATTCAAATACTTATTCGTGACACAGAAGATGCTTTAACCTATATCCAAGACGGAAAAACAGGCGGAATCAATGTGATCGATTTGGCTAATATCAATTCCTGTTCATTTATTGCTACCCAAGATTTGGGCAAAAAAAATCCCAACAACTCTTTCGAGGTATTGGGACGTTTTGATAATTCTGATATTCGAGGTTGTAACCTGATGGTTCTTTAAACCACTCTCACCACAAAATAATTTTTCTTACCGCTTTGCAACAATACAAACTGATTGTTGATTAAATCTTTGGTCGAAAGCACAAATTCTTCGGCAACTTTTTCTTTATTAACTGAAATAGAATTAGCCGTCAAAGCGCGTCTTGCTTCACCATTTGATTTAAGAAATCCTGTTTTTTCGTTTAAAACGTCAACAATATTGATTCCGGCTTCAATTTCATTTCTGCTGATTTCCGCTTGAGGAACACCATCAAAAACGTCTAAGAAAGTCGCTTCGTCCAATTGTTTCAAATCATCCGAAGTTGAATTTCCGAACAAAATATTCGATGCTTTAATTGCATTTTCTAAATCTTCCGCTGAATGAACCATCACAGTAGTTTCTTCGGCCAAACGTTTTTGTAACAAACGTAAATGTGGCGCTTCTCTATGTTTTTCAGTTAGCATTTCGATTTCTTCTTTCGATAAAAAAGTAAAAATCTTAATGTACTTTTCTGCATCAACATCAGATGTATTCAACCAATATTGGTAAAATTTATACGGAGAAGTTCTAGCCGAGTCCAACCAGATATTTCCACCTTCTGATTTTCCAAACTTGGTTCCGTCTGCTTTTGTAATCAACGGACAAGTCAATGCATACGCTTTTCCACTGGCAATTCTGCGAACTAATTCGGTTCCAGTGGTGATATTTCCCCATTGGTCACTTCCACCCATTTGTAACGTACAATTCTTTTCTCTGTACAAATGCAAAAAGTCATATCCTTGAACTAACTGGTATGTAAACTCTGTAAATGACATTCCTTCGGCAGCTTCAGAAGACAAACGTTTCTTCACAGAATCTTTTGCCATCATATAATTGACAGTGATATGTTTCCCTACATCACGAATAAAATCAAGAAAAGAAAAGTTTTTCATCCAGTCGTAGTTATTCACTAACTCAGCCGAATTAGCCGAATTAGAAGTAAAATCTAAGAAACGAGCCAATTGTCCTTTTATCGCTTCTTGATTGTGACGTAATGTTGCCTCGTCCAATAAATTTCTTTCATTCGATTTTCCGGATGGATCCCCAATCATTCCTGTTGCACCACCCACTAAAGCTAATGGTTTATGTCCCGCTAGTTGAAAGTGTTTCAATAACATCACTCCTACTAAATGTCCTATATGCAATGAATCGGCAGTTGGGTCAATTCCCACATACGCCACACGCATTTGTTCCATCAAATGTTCTTCTGTGCCGGGCATAACATCGTGGAGCATACCTCTCCAAGTTACTTCTTCAATAAAATTATTCATCTTTTTAATCAATTTACTTTCGTCAATTCAGCCTTTTAGGCTTCGCGTGCACAAAGATAAAATTTATTGCGGATTAGGTTATTTGTTTAGTAGGTTATTCGAAAAAAATTATTCGTATTTTCGTAGCATGATTTTAGTCACAGGAGGAACCGGTTTAGTAGGCGCACATTTATTGCTTCATTTAATTGAATCCCGAAGTATCGGGACAGCAAAAGTGCGTGCCATTTATCGAAGTGTCGCTTCACTAGAGAAAACCAAGTCACTGTTCTCCATGTACAAAAAGGAAGCATTTTTCGAACAAATCGAATGGATTCAAGCAGACATTACCGAAGTCCCTTCGTTAGAAATAGCCTTTCAAAATATTGACACGGTTTATCATTGTGCCGCTTTGATTTCTTTTGACCCTAAAGATGAAGATATATTGCGAAAAACAAATATTGAGGGCACTGCGAATATTGTGAATTTCTGTATCGCCTATCAAATAAAAAAACTTTGTTTTATAAGTTCCATTGCCACTTTAGGCGATTTACTACCTCATGAAAAATTCATTACAGAAGAAACCGAATGGAATCCGGAAAAGTACCATAATGATTATGCCATTTCTAAATATGGTGCCGAAATGGAAATCTGGCGTGGACAGCAAGAAGGTTTAGAGGTAATAATTGTAAATCCGGGCGTAATTCTTGGTCCTGGTTTTAGAGAGCAAGGAAGCGGACAACTTTTTACGAAAGTAAAAAACGGGTTGAAATTTTACACTTTGGGCTTCACAGGGTTTGTTGCCGTTACTGATGTTGTTCGAATGGCGCATGAGTTGATGCAAAGCGAAATCAAAAACGAACGCTTTACTTTGATTGCAGAAAATAGTATTTTTCGTGACATTTTGAATGCCATGGCTGATGCACTCGACGTGCAACGACCTAAAACTCATGCCAAACCTTTTTTAATGGAAATTCTTTGGAGATTGGATTGGTTTGTTTCAAACGTTTTTCAGCAAAAGAGAAAATTATCGCAAGCCACTGCAAGAGCTTCTTACTCGGAAAACACCTATTCAAATCAGAAGATTAAAGACTTCTTGAAAACTGATTTCAAGGACATTCACCAGTACATAAAAGAGATTTCGAAACTTTAAAAATCTGCAATTTTTCTATTTCAATTTTGTAGTGTCACCAACAATTGGAGCTAGTTTTTTATTGTTTTGAAGAACCGGTTTCTTTTTCTTTTTTTCAATAGTTACTAATGAATCAGCACTTTTTTTACTGGCATCCAATCGTTTTGTAATTTGTTCAAACATCAGTTTATAATCTTCATAATCTGATGCGTAATACACGTTACTTTTGGCAAACTGAAGACTGTCAATTTTATATTTTTTATAAATAAAATCTCTTGGATTTATTTTAAAAGTATCCAAAGAGACTGGATTTTGATATTTTATTGCTTCCAAAACAGCTAAATCATACATAACATCAATCATCACGTCTTTCTCGATAAGACGTTCCGGTTTTTTGACTACTTCGTCTTTACAGCTTATAAAGAGAGTAAATGCTGTTGCAAATAGTATGATTTTTTTCATCTGCTAAATTTTATCTTTCGAATAATAAACGTTTTCCTGCACGAATATCTTTTACTTTAAAAGCGGTGTAAACCAATTGTCCGTTGACAAAAGTATGGGTAATTCTGGATTTGAAAGTAAAACCTTCAAACGGTGACCAACCACATTTAGCTAAAATATTTTCTTTTTTCACACTCCAAGGCAAACCTGAATTCACGATAACCAAATCCGCATAATAGCCTTCTTTGATAAAACCACGTTTCTCTATCTTGAAAATTTTCGCCGGATTGTGGCACATTTTTTCTACAATTTTTTCAATGCTTATTTTTCCTTGATGGTGCGCTTCAAACATTGCTACAACAGCGTGTTGAACCAGTGGCCCACCGGATGGAGCATTCAAATAGGATTGTTTTTTCTCTTCTAAAGTGTGTGGCGCATGATCTGTAGCAATAACATCAATTCGGTCATCCAGCAAGGCTTCCCAAAGTACTTTTCTATCATTGGCTGTTTTTACAGCAGGATTCCATTTGATTAGATTACCTTTCGTCGCATAATCATCATTGGTAAACCATAAATGATGCACGCAAACTTCGGCAGTAATTTTCTTTTCTTCTAATGGAATTTTGTTGGTAAACAAATCCATTTCTTTGGCTGTCGAAAGATGAAAAATATGCAAGCGAGCACCTGTTTTCTTAGCTAGCGCAACGGCTTTGGAAGACGAAATATAACATGCTTCCTCACTTCGGATCAGGTGATGTACCGTAACAGGAACATCCTCTCCAAACTCTTCTTTATATTTCGCTAAATTGTTTTTGATTGTCGTCTCATCTTCACAATGCACCGCAATAAGCATGGGTGTGCTGGAGAATATCTTCTCTAATGTTGCTTCATTATCCACCAACATATTACCGGTTGAGGAGCCTAAAAATATTTTGATACCAGCAACATTCTTTGGATTTGTTTTTAAAACTTCCTCCAAATTATCATTGGTAGCACCCATCATAAATGAATAATTCGCATACGATTTTTGGGCTGCCAATTCGTATTTTTGCTCTAAAATTTCTTGGGTAACCGCATTTGGAATCGTATTTGGCTGCTCGATATAGGAAGTAATTCCGCCTGCAACTGCAGCTCTGGATTCGGATTCAATATCGCCTTTGTGCGTGAGTCCTGGCTCTCTGAAATGTACTTGATCATCAATTGCGCCCGGAATCAAATAATTTCCTTCAGCATCAACAATCTTACAATCCGAGAATTTAGCACTGATACTTTCTGAAATTTCAACAATTAAGTCATTCTCAATTAATACATCACCTTCAAAAATTACTCCTTCATTTACTATTTTGGCATTCTTAATTAAAACCCTGTGCATCGTATCTTTTTCTTATAATGTGTTGAATAATCTTTTTAATCTGAGCGCAATAACCCCAAAAACGGCTTCGACAATTATCGAATTACTCATTTTGGATTGCCCTTTTGTTCGGTCGGTAAAAATAATTGGCACCTCTGTAATTTGAAATTTTTTACAGTAGGTTCTGTATTTCATTTCAATTTGGAAAGCGTATCCAACAAATTTTATTTTATCTAAATTGATCTCTTCTAAAACTTTTCTCTTGTAACAAACGAATCCTGCTGTAGCATCATGAATTTTCATTCCAGTAATCATTCGCACGTAAACCGATGCGAAATATGACATCAAAACGCGGCTCAATGGCCAGTTTACCACATTTACACCAGTGACATAACGGGAGCCAATCGCTAAATCAGCATCGCCAAAATGACAAGCGCTGTATAATTTTTCTAAATCATTTGGGTTATGGGAAAAATCAGCATCCATTTCAAAAATGAAATCATATTTATGTCGCAGTGCCCATCTGAATCCATGAACATAAGCAGTTCCCAAACCTGATTTTTTTTCTCTTTTTTCCAAAAACAAACGTCCTTCAAATTCTGATTGGAGTAAAACGACCTTATCAGCAGTGTGATCCGGTGAATTATCATCAATAATTAGAACATGAAAGGGTTTATGTTGCGAAAGCACCGATCGAATAATGCTTTCAATATTTTCAATTTCGTTATAGGTAGGAATTATAACAATACAATCATTCATATTTCGACTAATTTCCCCGCAAAAGTAAACTTTTTATGCCATTTCAGCCTTAATAAAATTATAATAAAAAGAATGATAGAAAAATTAGTAATTTTGCACCGTTATGATCGAAATTATACTTCATCCCCGAATAACTGAGAACAAAGACTGGGCAACCGTGCTTTTCGTTCTGTCATTTGCTATTATTGCTATTACCAAATCTGTTTTCGAAAATCGATTTGGTGATTTCGCAAATCTAATTTTTTCCAACAAATACACCAAAGTTTATAGGGACAGCAGCCACTTAAAAAGTGGATTTACTGTCGCATTATTTTGTGTCCAAATCATTTCTCTTGCGTTCTTTATTCAAATTTCGCTGAGTTATTTTGGTCATGCCTCAAAAACAGATTGGTTGCTCTACATTCAGATATTTACGTTTCTGGTTTTCTTCATTTTATCAAAATATTTGATTGAAAAAATAATTGCTACATCCTTCAATATCGAAGAATTTATGGAGCAGTTCAATCTGCAAAAAGTGACTTACAGAACCTATATTGGATTAATAATACTTCCTTTAAATATAATTTTGTTTTATTACGACTCCATTTCAAGAAATATTCCATTGGTGATTATAACTATAGTATTACTTATCAATGCTCTAACGTATTTGATTTCAATAAAAAACTATCAAAATTTAATATTCGGTAAGTTGTTTTATTTTATTTTATATCTTTGCGCTCTCGAAATAGCTCCCTATTATTTTATGTATTATTGGTTTACAAAAGGGAGTGCTTAGAAAACGTTATATATGAAAGTGAAAACAATTTTGGTGTCACAACCCGAGCCTAAGGTGGAAAATTCACCTTACTTTGAACTTCAACACAAGCATAAAGTAAAAATTGATTTCAGACCTTTTATTCACGTAGAAGGAGTTAATGCCAAAGAGATTAGACTTCAAAAAATCGATCTTAACCATTACACCGCGATTATTTTAACCAGTAAAAATGCTGTTGACCACTTTTTCAGAGTAGCTGATGAAATGCGTTACAAAATTCCGGAAGGATTAAAATATTTCTGCCAGTCAGAAGCCATCGCTTTTTACCTGCAAAAATATGTAGTGTACAGAAAACGTAAAATTTACGTTGGACCAAAAGATTTTGCTGATTTATCTCCACTGATAAAGAAATACAAAGACGAAAAATTCTTATTACCTGCTTCAGATCAATTGAATGCCGATGCTCCAATAACGCTAAACGCATTAAAAGTAGATTGGACACCAGCCGTTTTTTACAGAACTGTAATGAGTGACTTATCAGATTTAGCCGATGTATATTATGATGTTTTGGCTTTCTTTAGCCCAACCGGAATAAAATCATTGTTTATGAATTTCCCGGATTTCGAACAAAACAATACCCGAATTGCCGTTTTTGGAAGTACAACTCAAAAAGAAGCGTTAGATCACGGTTTAAGAGTCGATATTCTTGCACCAACACCAGCAACGCCTTCCATGACAATGGCTTTGGAAAAATATATTATTGAAGCCAATAAAGGAAAATAGAAAAATATTTTTCAGATACAATTACAGCCATTCGCAATCCGAATGGCTTTTTTTATGGGTTAAATTATAAAAAAGGCAACTTACTCTTTACACTAATCGTTTTTTACTTAAATTTAATTTCCAATTCAAACTAAATTTAATATTTTAGTTTAAAATAACAACTCATGAAAATCAATTCCCTAATAGTAGAAATTGACGGCATCGATAAAGAGATTTTACGCGACCTGATGGAAGATGCCCGAAAACCAATTCTTCAAATCGCCAATAAAATAGGAATTTCAGGAGCGGCAATTCATCAACGGTTGCGAAAACTGGAGCAATCCGGCGTTATTTCGGGATCAAAATTCACTGTAAACAATAAAATATTAGGCTACAATACAATGGCTTTTGTTGGGATTTATCTTGACAAAGCAGCCCGAAATCCAGAAGCAGTGCGAGATTTAAAGAAAATTCCGGAAGTGTTAGAATGCCATTATACTACGGGTAACTGGTCGATTCTGATAAAAATTATCTGCCGGGATAACGAGCATCTAATGCAATTACTCAACACCAAAATCCAAGCGATAGAAGGCGTTTCCAGAACAGAAACCTTCATTTCCTTAGACCAACAAATCGACAGACAGATTCAACTTTAGATTTTTAGATAATTGGATTTTTAGATTGTTAGATCATGAGCACAAATAAAAAGCCGTTTGCTTACAAACAAACGGCTTTTCTAATTATCTAAGCAGTCTAAATATCTAACAGTCTAATCTCTCCTACTTCCGCCCATATAAATGGAAACGTAATACAACAGCGTAGCAATTGATCCTAAAGCAGCCACGACATATGTTCGGGCAGCCCATTTCAATGAATCTTTAGCTCCTGCCTGTTCTTGTTGCGTCAGCATTCTTTTGTTTTCTAACCAAGCTAATGCACGATTACTTGCATCATATTCGACTGGTAATGTAACTATCGAAAACAAAGTGGTTGCTGCAAAAATGATAATTCCAATCAACAATAATGATGGGAAAGTTTTCATCATCAAGATTCCGGCAAGCAAAATCCATTGCATATACGTTGATGCCACATTCACCACGGGTACTAATTTAGAACGCATCGTCAGCCATTGATATCCCACAGCATGTTGCACAGCGTGACCACATTCGTGCGCCGCAACAGCAGCCGCAGCGGCATTGCGCTGATTATAAACCGCCTCACTTAAATTTACGGTTTTATCGGCTGGATTGTAATGATCCGTCAAACGTCCCGGTGTCGAGATTACTCTCACATCGCGAATTCCGTTATCGGCAAGCATTTTTTCGGCGATTTCTGCGCCTGACATTCCGTTTTGTAATTGTAATTTAGAATAATGTTCAAATTTGTTTTTTAGTCTTGAACTAACTAACCAGCTGAAAAGCATAATTGCTCCGGCAAGAATCAAATAACCCATTCCCATATTTTTGTTTTTTAATTGTATTGTTAAAGTTATAAAAGAATGATCAAAATCTGAACCAATTTTTAAAAATGTCAAAGTGGCATTTGTTAAATAAAAAATCTAGCAAGAGATGGCAACAAATTAATTTCCCACAGTGGAGCTATACATCTGCTTCTAATTGATTATTAATTCTTTGAAAGGTATCAATTAGCGAATCGATTTTCGAATTCTCCTTAACTATTTGTCTTGGACGCAAGTAAAACCAATTAAATCCCATCCAAAATAATAAAACAGCGTACACAAAAAATCCCCACAAAAAAGACATCATTGATGCGTATTCATACATGTATAAGCATGTTCCCAGCCCGAGAACTACAAAGTAAATACTTAACATTTTGGACTGCAAGAACTTTTGTTTTGTTTTAATTGCTATTAATTTTTGTAAATACTCCGCATTACTATCGGTGTTGTCCAGTTCTTTATACGCATCAAATAATCTATTATAAACCAATAGATAGATAGCCATTATGGCAACGTTCAAAACAATTCCTATTTTGGTTGAAAGAAATTGCGGTTGGTAGTAATACCAAATTAAAAGTATTAAAACGCAAGTTGCAATCAGCATAGCATTTGTAAGTATTAATCTTCGCAAACTTGTTTTTTTAAAATGTTTTAGCTTAGCAAGTAATTCTTCTATATTTGGAGAATTTACAACTTGTTGTTTCCATAAATCTTTAAAGTCTATATTATTGTCCATTTTCTTTAAACTTTTGAGTTAATTTATCTTTTATTCTATGAATTTTCACTCTAACATTAGCTTCAGAAAGCCCGAACGATTTTAGCTATTTCTGCTTGTTTAACATCTTCCAGTTCTAGTGAAATGATGATACGTTCCGTTTCTGGTAATTCTGCAATGCATTTATACAAAAACTGAATCTGAGGTTCTGTAGAATATTGTTTTTCTTCGGTGATATGAAGAGGCAATTCTGATTTAAGGAATCGTTTCTCTTTCTCAATCTGCCGTAAACAATTATTAGAAGCAATTCTAAAAATCCAGGTACCAATGCCTGATTCGTTTCTAAAGGTGTCTAGCTTTTGCCAGACAATAATGAACGTTTCCTGAGCCAAGTCCTGCGCAATATCATAATCGTTGACAAAACCCATACAAAGCCTGAATATTCTGTCCCAATAGGTTTTATAGATATTTTCGAACTCCATTATTACGATTTTATAAAATTTGTAAGCTGTGCCATATACCATTCTTTGTCATAATACATTATAAAATGTAAACCTTTAGTAGCATATTGAAAATTGGCCGTTTTTAAATTTACAAACTGTGCTTCGACAGGCGTTTTATAATTAGAAAAACCATATTCTAATAATATTAATGAAGGACATTTTATTGCCCCTATTTTATCTCTCAAATCAGTGTTGGAAAAGTCACAATACATTTCGCTAAACGTTTTTCTGTCTGATTTCATGCTCCAGCTAATTGCTTTGTCTTGCTTTGAGGCATCCGCCAAAAGCATCGCCATATTTCTTTTTTGCATTTGATAAAATTCGTCTTCTGACATAGCTGCTATTTGATTATTCATTGCAGTACAATCATTGTTTTCCTGTGACTTTAAAGCAGGGTCTCTTAAAGCCGACAAACAAGGAAGCGCATCAACAACTACAATTTTAGCAATTAAGTCTGGATAATCGGAAGCGATAGCCAATGCAAGTCCTCCGCCCATACTATGACCAACAATAATTGGTTTTTCGATTTTATTCTCTTGAATGTAATTCACAATTGCTTTTTCCCAATTTATAAATGAAGGATTTAGTTGTGGTTGAACTCCGGCGAAACCAGCCATCGTAAAAGTATAACAGGTAAACTCTTTTTCAAAATTTGCTTGGGTTTCGTTCCAAACCTCTCCAGAACTGGCAAATCCTGGCAGAAAGATTATGGATTGTTCTCCTTTTCCTGATTTTACGACTTCAAACGGATCTGATTTTTTTTGTCCAAATGCATTAGAACATATAACAGAAAACACAATTACAGCAATAATTAGAATATACTTTTTCATTTTTAATAGTTTTAAATTGTTAATTAATCGGATCCTGCCTTTTGATACGAGAAGCATAAAAATGTTACAAGTAATGAAATATTTTTTTTCAATTAACCAACTACTAAACAGTAAACCTTAACAAACACCGTGGCTTATATCACACATAAATATTAGTCAACCTGTAAGAAGAACAAAAAAAATCCAAATCCCAACGCTAGTTGAGATTTGGATCTTAAAATATTTAATAATTGAGTTGAATTCACCATTCACAATTACTTATCCCACCAAATTGATAATTTTTCCAGGAACAATAATCACCTTGTTTGGCGTTCTTCCTTCTAATTGCTTGATTGTTCTTTCGTCTTTCATTACAATTTCCTCGATTTGTTCCTTGGTTAAATCCAAAGGTAAAACCATCGTGAAACGCATTTTTCCGTTGAAAGAAACTGGATATTCTTTATCGCTCTCCACTAAATATTTAGCTTCAAAAACAGGAAAAGCAACCGTTGCAATCGACCCTGTATTTCCCAACAACGACCATAATTCCTCGGCAATATGAGGTGCATAAGGCGAAATTACAATCGCTAATGGTTCCAGAATCGCACGAGAATGACAGTTTTGAGTGGACAATTCATTCACACAAATCATAAATTGAGAAACTGATGTATTGAAAGAGAAACTCTCAATATCTTCCGCTACTTTTTTGATGGTTTTGTGTAATGATTTCAGGTTGTCTTTTGTTGGTGCGTCATTCGTCACAATCAAACCATTATCATCAAAATACAAACGACACAGTTTTTTCAAGAATCCAAAAACTCCCGAAATTCCTGCCGTGTTCCAAGGTTTTGCTTGTTCCAATGGTCCTAAAAACATTTCGTACAAACGCAACGTATCCGCTCCGTATTCGTTACAAATATCATCCGGAGTTACTACATTGTAATATGATTTAGACATTTTTTCAACTTCGCGACCAACAGTAAATTTTGAACTATTACCAAATAAAATAAAGTTTGCGTCTTTAAATTCTAAAGAATATTTTGAATCCCTGAGAAACTTATCAATTAACAATTCATTATTACTTTCATTAATAAATTTTAAATCAATTCTGATTGGACTAAAATTGAAAGCTACTGAGAAAGGATCATATGGATTAAAACTTAATCTAAATGCTTCATCAGAATGTTGCTTCTCTAAGATTTGCAACAAACGCGACAAAACAACCGTAATCTCTTTTAAATCAACTATGTCAGATTCCGTAAAAGATTCTTTAATTTTATCTTGATACTCAACTCCCTCAAGATTACTATCTACAATGTCGATTATTCGATAAACCCAATAATTATCTAATAAAGTCTCAATTTTATCATTATTATGCATTTTTGAATTTAGAGAAGCTAACCTATCTTTTAGTTTATTGTATTTTTTTAATAAATCATATTCAATAATTGTTGCAGGAAGTTTTAGGTTCATAAATTCTTCATCTAAATCACCTGAACATAAATGAGAACTTACTTCTGCTCTTAAGACAAACGCACTCATTCCCAAAATCATTCCCTGATTAATCAGTTTTTTGAATGGTTCTTCAGTAGGTGCAAAACCTTTGTCTATTAGGAATTTGTTCCAAAAACGAGAATATAATAAATGTCCGGTTGCGTGTTCGCTTCCGCCAATGTATAAATCTACGCTTTCCCAATATGCCAAAGCGTCTTTGCTGGCAAATTCATTTTCATTGTGCGCATCCATATAACGCATCCAATACCATGAACTTCCCGCCCAACCTGGCATCGTGTTCAATTCTAAAGGAAATATCGTTTTGTTGTCAACCAAATCCGTATTAACTACTGAATTTGTTTCGGTATCCCAAGCCCAAACCGTAGCGTTTCCTAAAGGCGGTAAACCGTCTTCGGTTGGTAAATATTTTTCTACTTCCGGCAAAATAATTGGCAAATGTTGCGCATCAATCATTTGCGGCAAACCATTCACATAATATACTGGAAACGGCTCTCCCCAATAACGCTGGCGAGAGAAAACGGCATCACGCAAACGGTAATTCGTTTTTCCTTTTCCTTGGTTTAATTTTTCTAATTCGGCAATTACTTTTTGAGTTCCTTTTTTGTAATCTAATCCATTTAGAAAATCAGAATCTACCAATTGAAAACCATCTTTAGCTCCAAAAGCAACTTCAGATATATCTTTATCAAAAATATTTTTAATGCCTGACATACCTTGTTGCCCTTTGAAGAAATTCGCAAAAGCATAATCTCTTTCATCGCCACAAGGAACCGCCATAACCGCACCTGTTCCGTAACCTGCCAAAACATAATCGCCAATCCAAACCGGAATTGGTTCTTTAGTAAACGGATGTTCTGCATACGCACCTGTGAATACTCCAGAAATAGTTTTTACATCGGCCATACGTTCTCTTTCGGAACGTTTTGACGTTTTTTCTATATAGCCTTCGACTTCCGCTTTTTGTTCAGCAGTTGTAATTTGTTCTACCAATTCGTGTTCTGGTGCCAATGTCATGAACGTAACTCCAAAAATAGTATCAGGTCTTGTAGTAAAAACATCTATATATTGCTCGCTTTCGACTTTTGACTTTTGACTTTCGACTTTGAAAGAAACAGTTGCTCCAACGGATTTTCCAATCCAGTTTCTTTGACTTTCTTTGATACTTTCACTCCAATCGATATCATTTAAACCTTGCAACAAACGTTCCGCATAGGCCGAAATTCGCATGCTCCATTGTGTCATTTTTTTACGAACAACCGTAAAACCGCCACGCTCTGAAACGCCATTTACAATTTCGTCATTTGCTAAAACGGTTCCCAATCCCGGACACCAGTTCACTTCAGTCTCAGCCAAATAAGTTAATCTGTATTGCAACAAAATTCTTTCCTGCTGTTCTTTTGCGAAAGCATTCCATTCATTTGCTGAAAATGCTTCAATATTTTCATCACAAACCGCATTTACATTTGCATTCCCTTCTGTTGAAAAAATGGAAACCAAAGTCACAATATCTTCGGCTTTATCGCTGTTTTTATTGTACCAAGAATTGAATAATTGGATGAAAATCCACTGTGTATGTTTGTAATAATCCGGATTTGAAGTGCGCACTTCTCTGCTCCAATCGAAAGAAAATCCAATTTTGTCCAATTGCTTTCTGTATCCGGCAATTTTATTTCCTTCTTTATCCGTTCCACCGTCAATATTTACTGAAGTCGTATCTTCCGGACGCTGACCCGTTTGTATCGCATATTGTTCCGCTGGCAACCCAAAACTGTCGTAGCCCATTGGGTGCAACACATTAAAACCTTGATGTCTTTTGTATCTGGAATACACGTCAGAGGCAATATATCCTAACGGATGTCCCACGTGCAATCCCGCTCCGGAAGGATAAGGAAACATGTCAAGTACGTAATATTTAGGTTTTTCTGAGTTGTTTTCGGCTTTAAACGTTTCGTTTTCTAACCAATATTTCTGCCATTTGGCTTCTATTTCGTTCGGATTGTATTTCATTTCTATAAAAGTTGCAAAGTTGCAAAGGGACAAAGCTGCGAAAGCTTTCTCACGATGACTATTTTTAGGTGCCAAATTTACATTTATTGTACGAAAGTTGAAACTTTGAACGTTATTAACTTCAAATAAAGAAATTCTTTATTATTTTTACCCAATAATTTCACTAAACTATGAGTTCTTCCTTTGATAATTTTCAAAAACGCCGGTTAATTTCCTCTTATTTTTCAGTAGTGCTAAGTGTATTCTTAGTTTTATTTCTATTGGGAATATTGGGACTTTTTATTATTAATTCTAAAAAATTAGCCAACGATTTCAAAGAAAATATTGCCATGACGGTTTTTTTCAAAAACGAAGCTAATGACAGTATTGTGAAAGCTTTTGGAACCCAAATAAAAGCAAGTCCATTCGTAAAATCATATACTTATGTTACTAAAGAAGCAGCTGCTAAAGAACATACCGATATTATTGGCGAGGATTTTATGGAATTTCTTGGTGAAAACCCATTGCAAAACTCCTACGATATTCACTTGAAAGGAGATTATGTAATTAAGGACAGTATCACAAAAATTGAAGCTGGCTTGCGTAAAAATACTATGATTTCGGATATTGTATATGACAAACAATTAGTGAATTTAGTGAACGACAATATCAAAAAAGTGAGTATGTGGATTTTAGTAATCAGCGGATTCCTTGCTGTTATTGCCGTATTACTGATTAATAGTTCGTTGCGTTTATCGATACACTCAAACCGATTTATCATCAAAACCATGCAGATGGTAGGTGCTACAAAAGCTTTTATCAGAAAACCATTTGTAATGCGAAGCATAAAACTAGGAATGATTGGAGCAGTTTTGGCAGTTTTAGCATTAATTGGCGTTTTGATTTATGTTGAAACCAGTTTTCCTAATCTTGGTATTTTAGAGGATAAAGCTATGATTGGCTTGGTGTTATTGGCCGTATTAGGAATTGGCGTTTTGATTACTTGGTTAAGCACTTACTTCGCTACACAACGTTTCTTGAACTTGAGAACAGACGATTTATACTAATATTTATTAGTTGATTAATATAAACTCATTATCATTCGGCATTTTTAGATGCTGAACTAAATTCAGCACAAATGGAAAATAAAGATCAGAAACCAGAATTCCTTTTTGATAAAATAAATTACAAAATCTTATTAATTGGGATTGGAGTTATTGCCTTAGGATTTATTCTAATGGCAGGGGGAGGAAGTGAAGATCCTAATGTTTTTAGTGAAGACATCTTCAATTTCAGAAGAATCCGATTGGCGCCCACTACCGTTTTAATCGGTTTTGGAATTACCATTTATGCCATTCTTAAGAATCCCAAAAAAGCATAAATGAATACATTACAAGCATTTTTAATTGCTGTTATCGAAGGATTAACAGAATATCTTCCTGTTTCCTCAACCGCGCACATGATTTTTATGAGTTCTTATTTTGGAATTCAAGAAGATGATTTTGTGAAGCTTTTTCAGGTTTCTATTCAATTTGGAGCCATTTTGGCGGTTGTCGTTTTATATTGGAAGAAATTTTTCGATTTCTCTTCAAAAAGTGTTGCCATCAACTTTTACATAAAACTGATTTGCGCCGTAATTCCAGCTTTGGTTTTAGGAAAATTATTCGATGATAAAATTGAAGCAGTTCTTGGAGATCCAATTCCGATTGCGATTGTATTAATTTTAGGTGGCATAATTTTACTTTTTATCGATAGTCGTTTTCAAAGTCCAACGGTTATTAAAGAGGAAGACATCACCATTAAAAAAGCCGTAATCATTGGTTTTTGGCAATGTTTAGCGATGATGCCGGGAACAAGTCGTTCTGCTGCCTCAATCATTGGAGGAATGCAACAAGGATTAACACGTCATGCCGCGGCGGAATTCTCTTTCTTCTTGGCGGTGCCAACAATGATGGCGGTTACCTGTTATTCTGTATTCTTGAAAACCTATGAGTCTTCACAAATGAAAGGCTATGAATTAATTTTAAAATCAGACGAAAACATACAATTGTTCTTGATAGGAAACGTAGTTGCTTTTATCGTTGCCATTATAGCAATTAAATTCTTCATTGAAATCATTAAAAAATACGGTTTCAAACCTTGGGGTTGGTACCGAATAATCGTAGGAATCTTTTTATTGATTTACTTTTCATACTTTAAATAAATTTCTTTGAAGACAGCCGAAGATTACCAAGACGGACAAATTTTACTCATTGACAAACCCTTGAATTGGACTTCATTTCAGGCGGTGAATAAATTGAAATGGGCATTAATTACCAAACTGAATCTGCCAAAAAAATTCAAGATTGGTCACGCCGGAACTTTGGATCCTTTAGCAACTGGATTGTTATTAGTTTGTACCGGAAAATTCACCAAAAGAATCACCGAACTTCAGGGTCAAGCCAAAGAATACACCGGAACGTTTTATATTGGAGCCACTACGCCTTCGTATGATTTAGAAACAGAGGTAGACCAAACTTTCCCAACGGAACATATTGACGAAGCTTTAATCTATGAAACTGTAAAACAATTTCTGGGCGAAATCGATCAAAAACCACCTATTTATTCGGCAATAAAAAAAGATGGTGTTCGCTTGTATGAGCATGCCAGAGCAGGGGAAACCATTGAAATTGCGACGCGAAAAACAACCATTCACGAATTTGAAATTACCAGAATAGCACTTCCAGAAGTTGATTTCAGAGTCGTTTGCAGCAAAGGAACTTACATTCGTTCCCTAGCTTTTGATTTTGGAAAAGCAATGAATTCCGGTTCGCATTTAACGGCTTTACGCCGAACAAAAATTGGTGATTACGACGTAAAAGACGGCATAGATGTTGTCGCTTTCGAAGATAGTTTAGCATCAAATAATTAATATTTTGAGACTTTTAAGAATCTTAACCGTTTCGCTTTTTTTTACTTTTTCTGCTTTTTCCCAAAATAAAAAATTTACTTATATACAATTTGATGTAGCCATTCCTATTAAAGGAAATCCGGAACGTGGAGAAACAGATGCGAATGGCAACAAAAACAGCTCTTGGTTCCTGCCCGATGGACTGAACACTAAAATAGGCTATGGAGTACATTACAACAAATGGATTGCTATAGGAATCAATACTGGAATAGACTGGCAATGGACCGAAAAATTAGTTATTGTTCCAGTTTTTGCAAATTTAAAATTAAGTCCAAAAATTAGTGAAGACACTCGAATTGCATTACAACTAGGTTTAGGAAAAGCAGTGGCGCTGGGCCGCGGAGATTTAATGGGAGATTATAAAAAAATAAGTTTAGGTGTTCAAACACCTGACGATTTGATTATATTTATTGAACTAAGCCATTACGCGATTCCTATTAATAATCAAAAAGATACTGGAAGCGTCAGTTTAGGACTTTCTTTAATCACTTTTTAAAGAATACTTTCTAAATTCTCCAATCGAATAAAAAGCAAAAACACATGATAAATACAAAATTGGATTTATTATGTGTTTTTTCTAAAATTAAAGTACTGTTAATCCATACTCTTTTTTCTACTTGGCTACGCCAAATTAATTTAATAATGAGGTATGTTCTTACCTCCAAATAGTAAATTAGACAAATAATCGTAAACCTTTTCAAATAGCTTTTTCATAGCGATGTTATTTAAATTGTTAAACAATATTTTTAAACACCAACAAAAAAGTAAATCAAATAGCAGACTTGGTTTTCAGATTACTAATATACAATTTTTTTAATTACAAAAAAATTAATTGTTTGATTTTAAGAAGTTTACACGCAGTTTGAATTTTAACTATAGCGTCTGCATTAAATTAATTATTTCATCTTGAGTACTGATTCCTTTATCGTGCAAATACCATAATTGCAAGTTAGTTTTTAAAGTTTCATCAATAACACCAAATTCTTTTTTATAATCAACAACTAAATTCGCGGCAGCTTTAGGTCTCGGACCCCAATTTCCCAGCACACTTCCCGTTTCTTTATCTACGACAATCAGTATTGGAATCGCTTGCTTTTTATTGGTTAAAAATAACTTCATCAATTCTTCATTTTCATCGCGCAACACAATTCTTAAATCAATTTTGCCGGATTCTACTGCCATCTTATTGATAATTGGCAATAATTGAGCGGCATCTCCACACCAACCTTCAGAAATCACTAACCAAATATATTCGCTTTTCAAGGATTTTAATTTCTGAATAATCTCTTCTGATATTTGAATCGTTTTATCAAGACGATGCATTCGGGTTTCATTCAGTTCACTATACTGTGTTAAATCTTCTGATTGTTCGTCACCGGTTGATTTTTTTTCAAGTAATAAATCTGAAATAAGTTTTCTATATTCTGGATACGAATGGCTATTAAACAATGCTTTGGCTACTGGAATTTTCATAATGAATTATTTATTTTCACAAAGTTACCATAAAAATGGAGCATAAATATGATATCTGTCACTTTCAATTCGACAAAAAGAGTAATTTTATAACAAATAGTTAAGATGGATTTAAAAACAAAATCGATAGGATTAGTACTTTCCGGTGGTGGATCTAAAGGGTTAGCACATGCTGGGGTGATTAAATTTCTGGAAGAACAAGACATCAAACCGTGTCAAATTGCGGGAACTAGCGCGGGATCAATCGTAGGTGCCTTGTATGCTTGGGGAAAAACACCTGAAGAAATTTTGGAATTTTTCAAATCCATTTATCTTTTTCATTGGAAACACTTCACGTTTAAAAAAGCTGGACTAATTGATTCCGAATCCTTCCGCATTTATTTTCACAGTATTTTTGGCGATGCCGTTTTGAGCGATTTGAAAATTCCGATTCAAATTACAGCAACCGATATGGTTCGGGGAAAATTAAAAGTATTTGGTCCCAACACAAAAATCGTCGATGCCATTTTGGCCTCTTCTGCCTTTCCGGGAATTCTGTCGCCGTATGAAATCGAAGGGAGTATATACAGTGACGGCGGGATTTTAAATCATTTTCCCACTGATATTCTGCAAGGACAATGTGATACTGTCATAGGAGTTTATGTAAGTCCTATTCAGAAAATTGAAGCCAAAGATTTGCGTTCCATCAAGGCAGTGACCACTCGCGCTTTTGATATTCTTTCGGCAAATTCAAATATGCATAAATTTAATATTTGTGATTGGGTGATAGAACCCAAGGATTTATGTATTTATAGCACCTTTGAAACCAGTAAAGTAAAGATGAATGCGGTTTTTAACATTGGTTATGAAGCCGCTAAAAAATCCTACGAAAAACTTACTTTATAAAATTTAGGCAACATTATTTTAAAAAAAATAATATTCTATATTTGCACCAAACAACTCAACACACACATGAAATACAAAAGAATCCTTCTGAAACTAAGTGGCGAAGCTTTAATGGGCGACTTGCAATACGGAATTGACCCAAAAAGACTTGCTGAATATGCTGATGAGATCAAGCAAATTCATGAAAAAGGAGTAGAAATAGCAATTGTAATAGGCGGTGGGAATATTTTTAGAGGAGTTGCCGGCGCGAGTGCAGGGATGGATAGAGTACAAGGCGATTATATGGGAATGCTGGCAACGGTAATCAACGGAATGGCATTACAAGGCGCGCTGGAAGAAAAAGGAATGAAAACCCGTTTACAAACGGCGTTGAAAATGGAGTCTATAGCAGAACCATATATTAAAAGAAGAGCAGATCGTCACCTTGAGAAAGGAAGAATTGTAATTTTTGGAGCCGGAACCGGAAATCCGTATTTCACAACGGACACTGCAGCGGTTTTACGTGGTATTGAAATAAATGCCAATGTGATTCTAAAAGGAACTCGCGTAGATGGTGTGTATGATTGCGATCCAGAAAAAAATGCATCAGCTGTGAAATTCGATTTTATTTCATTTGAAGATGTCCTTAAAAAAGGATTGAATGTAATGGATACGACTGCATTTACATTAAGCCAGGAAAATAAATTACCAATCGTTGTTTTCGATATGAATAAAGTAGGAAACTTATTGAAAATCTGCGAAGGAGAAAATATAGGAACTGTAGTAAATATATAATAGACTGTTAGACTCCTTAGATTTTTAGATAGACAAACAAGATGATTAGCAACACTAAAAATCTAAAAAAATCTAAAAACGTAATAAGTCTAAAAATCTAAAAATCTAAATTATGACTGAAGAAATTGAATTTATATTAGATAGTACCAAGGAATCCATGACAGGTTCTATTGCGCATTTAGAAAAAGAATTTTTGAATATCCGTGCGGGAAAAGCATCTCCAGCAATGCTTGGAAGTGTTTTTGTAGATTATTACGGATCTGCAACGCCACTTTCGCAGGTATCAAAAATCAGTGTTCCTGATGCCAGAACAATCACATTGCAACCTTTTGAAAAAAATATGCTGCACGTAATTGAAAAAGCAATTATGGTGGCAAATATTGGTTTTAATCCTATGAACAACGGTGATGTAATTATCATTAGCGTTCCTGCATTGACTGAGGAAAGAAGACGCGACCTTGCCAAACAAGCCAAAGTAGAAGCTGAAGATGCTAAAGTAGGTATTCGAAATGCACGGAAGGATGCCAATACCGAAATTAAAAAACTTGAAAAAGACGGGACATCTGAGGACATTTGTAAAAGTGCCGAGGAAGAAGTTCAAAACTTAACCAATACGTTCATTCGAAAAATTGATGAACTTTTGGTAGTGAAAGAAGCTGAAATTATGAAGGTGTAATTCCCTTTCAAATTATATTAAAACCCGTCCTGTTATTGTAATTGGACGGGTTTTTAGTTTTGGTAAATATCACTAAAAGTGGGTATTGTAGCTTGTAGAATACTTCTTATTTTTATGAAATATAAACGAACTAAACATTTTATGAAAACAAACAAACAAACAAACGTTTGAATTAAAGCGGAAAGTCCATGTCCTTTTTATTGGGTTAGTCCTATGCTTTTTGCAATCTTGTAGTATAGAAGAGTCTGTATTACAAAATAAATCAAACATTAAAACAGTATCTAAAAACGAAGCAATTTTATTTTTGAGAAATCAAAACACTTCATCCAATACTATTGCAAAAACTACAAATTTCAATCTTGATTTTGATTTTGAAAAAATTACGCAAGAACAACTAACCAACACTTCAGAATTACTAATAGTTATTCCTATCAAAACGAAAATACAAAATCACCGCAGTCGTGCTTTGATTTTAAGAATTGGAGACACAATAAAGACCATGATCTATAATGAATTCACAGCAGCATTCTCTACTAAAAATTCTTTTGATGGTATAATAGTTATGACGAGGTTGAATGGTGATTTCATAAGAGCTTATAAATTAAAAAACAATAAGTATATCACAGATTTGGCACCAAAAAAAGGGAATAAAACAGGACAAAATGGAACTCAAAGTACAACTAGAACCATTGATGGTAGTATTTTACATGAAGTAATAGTAATCAATAGCTACAAAGATCCGAGTACTTTTGTTTCCTTGAATGAGATGGGCAAAGAAGTGCCAATAAGCATTAGTTGGAATTCCATGGGAAGTGGTGGTGATAGCCCCAGTAGCGCAGAAGTTACAGCTCAGGACATAGTGGATCGAATTGATGATAGTAAGCTGCCACCTTGTCTTGTAAAAATTATCAGTCAACTAAAAAATTTATCAGAAAGCAATATCGCAGACATATTTGAGAAATTTGGAATACCAAAAGACGGAGTCTATAACATTCGAATTATTCTAGGTACTCCAGAAGATCCTGATGCTATTGCAGACACAAAGCTTGATGGATCTAAAAACAATTACGTTATCACTATAAGAGAAACATATATAAACGGAACAGGCAACAACAATCGACCTCCTACTACTTTGGCAATTGCATCAGTGCTTGTACATGAGTTGATTCATGCCCATTTTATGTCTCTGTACGATGATTATAAAAATAATGGAGATGTTTGCGCTTTAGACAACTATGATTGTTTGTTTATGAAATATGCTGCGAATAATTACGTAGGCACCACGGATCCTCATCATAGTCAAATGTTTGAAAGTTATTTAGATATAATGGCTAATGCGCTACAAGAATTTCACACAAACGTTCCTGTAAAAACTGAAGCAAGCCAATTATATCAAGATTTAGCAATGTCAACATTAAAAGGAACTCAACTATTCGAGGATAAATATCCTAACGATTATAATGCTCCTAATTATGAAGAAAGAAAGAGAATAGCACACACACGCCTTGCAGAGGATAACAACACAACATTGGGCATACAAGAACCACAAGGAAAACCTTGCAATTAAATTATCCATATGAAAAATTATATTTATTTCTCGTTTTGTTTACTTTTTATTTCCTGTTCTTCTTCAAGAAATATAGAATTACAAGTTGTAAACGATTTTATTAATGAAGAATTTATAGGACAGGAAGCTATTAAAATACTAATAAAAGAGGCTACTACAAGACGAATGCCCCTAGAATACTACGAGAAGGCCTTTTTGGATAAAGATAATCCTGAAGACGTAACAAAAGTTAGAATAGAACCTGTGGGTAAACGTCCTTACTACTGGCCCATAGATTCCGCTGAAATACAATTATTAAAAGATAAATACAAAAATGATACTATTTCCTACCAATGGAGCAGAAAAGACATTAGAAACAAATCAATAAAGATTCTTGACAAAAACGAAAAGAGGTCAGACTTTGTTGTTTTACATAAAGGAACAGAACACCTCGCTGCAGCTATAAAACTCTCAAAACCTATATTGACCTCAAATGGTAAGTTTGCACTTATAAACTACACTTATTTTCCTTTCAGTTTACTAGAGGGTAGTACTACTGTAATTTTAATGGAAAGAATAAAGGGTCAGTGGAAAAAAATTGGAATGTATAGATTGGCTTATTATTGATTTTTCTTATCGATAAAATATCTACTAACCTGTTGGGTGCAATTATTTAAAAATAACAGAAGTTTTTTTTCTGTCATTCCGACGAAGGAGGAATCTCTGTTTGTTGCTCACGTTTGTTGAGATTCCTCCTTCGTCGGAATGACAAAATCATGGGGGTTATTCCTAAACATAATAACATTTGGCGCAAGCGTCCCACTCGTGATGCTCGTTACTGATTAATATAATTTTGATTTGTGGTAGTATTTAAAAATTAAAGTATGTTACAATATAGTTTGTGTTAACGAGCGGGACGTTCGCGCGGAATGTCATAAGGTTAAGAGTTTATTTGTCATTCCGACGAAGGAGGAATCTCTGTTTGTTGCTCACGTTTGTTGAGATTCCTCCTTCGTCGGAATGACAAAATCATGGGGGTTATTCCTAAACATAATAACATTTGGCGCAAGCGTCCCACTCGTGATGCTAGTTACTGATTAATATAATTTTGATTTGTGGTAGTATTTAAAAATTAAAGTATGTTACAATATAGATGTCTTGTCCGAAAATAGGTTTACACAAAAGTGTAAAATTATGGAAAGATATTCAAAAGAATCTTCATCAAAATGGCAATCAAAATATAGTGAAGAATTTAAAAGGTTTGTTTGTAATGAATTTTTAACTGGAACATCAACAAGGCGAGAAATTGAACATAAGTATAATATCGGCAATTCACGCTTAACATATTGGTTAAGAGATATTGGATATGATTATTCAACTCCCAGTATTGTACCTTTGCCTAGAATGAAAGATCAAACAAACAAATTATCTGATAGAGAATTAGAAGAATCTGTATCACAGTTACAAAGAGAACTTAAAGAAGCTCGACTTTTAGCTGAGCTTATCGAAAAATGATTGAGATAGCTGAACAGGAATTTAAAATCAAAATTGTAAAAAGTCCAATACCAAGTAATTCAGGAGATGAAACACAATTATCCTAAAATTGGTTTAGGCAAATTTTGCCAATTACTTGGTGTAACTCGACAGGCATATTATCAACATTTTTGGTATCAAGAACAACTTGTTTTTGAAGATGAATTAATTGTTTGTGAGGTATTAAAAATCAGAAAAAAATCATCGTCATATGGGAGGAAGAAAGTTATATGAACTTTTACAACCTTTCTTATTAGAGCATCAGATAAAAATGGGAAGAGATAGGTTGTTTGATGTTTTATCCGCTAATTATCTTTTAGTTAGACGTAGAAAAAACAGACTATAACGACCAATTCATTCCATAGATTCAAGAAATATCCAAATCTTATTCGAAACTTTGTTCCTAGTACTCCCAATCAATTGTGGGTAAGTGATATTACTTATTGGAAGATTAAAGACTGTTTTCTATATATCAGTTTTGTTACCGATGCATATTCTAGAAAAATTATCGGCTATCATTTAGGAGATAGTTTGCAAACATCTGAAACTATTCAGGCTTTAGAAATGGCAATTCTAAGTCTTTCAACGGAGCATAAAAAATCATTACAATTAATGTATCATTCAGATAGAGGGACACAATATTGTAGTACTGAATATGTGAAGTTATTAGAAACCAATAATATTGGTATAAGTATGACAGAGAATGGAGATCCTTTAGAAAACGCAATAGCAGAACGAGTCAATGGGATTATAAAAGAAGAATACTTAAATGATTATCAGGTCGATGACATACCAGAAGCCAAAGAATTATTGGATGCCGTTATTAAACTTTATAATGATGAAAGACCACATATGAGTATAGGTAATCTTACACCGAATCAAGTACATCAAAACAATATAATCGCAGAAAAATTATGGAAGAATTATTATGTAAAAAACCCTATTATTGTAAACCAATAACAGGACTAAAAATGAATTGTAAATCTATTTTTGGATTAAGTGTAAATATGTAACCTTTTTTCAGGACGAGAGAACTTATATAATACATGCTATCTGAGTGCAAAACAAAATTGTAAATAAAAAATTTAAATTATGAAAAATTTAGTTACACTATTTTTATTGCTCTTATTTGGTCACGTTTTTTCACAAAAAAAACCAAGTGATACTATCATTTTTGAATTCAATAATAAATTTGATGCCGTAATATATAGGACGCATTATGGGATAAAAGAAATATCTGGATTTAATATTCTAATTGGGAAAAGGAAAATCTATTTCAATACTGCTGTTAATTCCAATTTCAAATTAAAAAATAAAACGTTGAAAAATATTAAGAACAATATTCAATTAGAGCAAATAATCATAAGTGATAGGCCTGAAAAACACTATCTCTTCTTAATATTATATAAAAATAGATACTATTACGCTGATTATTTATTAAGAACAGTAGAATGCAATTAATAAAAAGCTCCGAAAAATCCCTTGCTATAAGAAGAGTGAATAAGTTATTGTTTTGAGCTTCGCAAAATCTCATGACTTTACGAATATGAGAGTCGTTGAAAAACGTAAAAGCAATGAAGGTTTCACGACTTTTCCCTTAGATAGCTTTAAAAAAATCTGCTTTGTAATGGATATAAAATGCTACAAAATAGCTGTTTGGTTGTTTTGTAGCGTTTTTTGTTTTACCTATTGTAAGATCTATGAATTGAAAAGTAACCTCGAGATTTTATAAAACTTTTTCACAAAAAGCCGGAAGACTTTTAGTATGTTTACCTATCAGGAATCGTTTAAATAATTACGAAGTCAAAAGACTTCGTAGGACGGGAAGATATAAATTACAATACAGGATTACCACCGCAACCTACAGCAGCTTGGGCGGCTATTCCTCAAGTGGAAAGAGTGAAAATTTTAAAAATTTATTTTGATTTTATAAAAAACAACACACCATGTCAGTAAAAACAGCCCTTCTATTATTAAGCTTCTGCTGCATTTCTTTTGCACAAAAATCAAATCAACAGAAAACGACGATTTTTTTAGATATTAATGATAAAGCCTTAAAAGAATATTATATTGATAAAGACACCACTACTGCCTTTTTTAATATACATATAATAGAATATCAAACAAAGAAATCCAGAGATAAAGCTATGAATGAACATTATAAAAATCTCATTGAGGAAAACAGTGCTGGTTTGCCACGTTTTTCGATTGGTTTTTATGTTTTTGATACAAAACCAGAGAAATTAAAATCCTTAGTTTGTATTGACTACATTACGGTTAAACAATTTAGAGAAAATAACTACAAAACAACTTCTCCAACATATATTATTCATAAACTAAATGATGGAACTTATTTAAAATGGAAAACATACAGCCTAAACTGAAAATACATTATTTACTTACTATGATTTGGTAATAATTATTAATTTTCAAAATTCAAATCCACCATGTCAACAATAAAAAAAATAATCTCTATTTTCTGCCTTGGATTTTTTTGTTTGTCATTTTCTCAAGAAGCAGATAATCAAAAACTAACTACAGTATTAATTAATTTAAATGATAAGTCTGTAGCAAATTACCATATAAATAAAACAAGGACTGAAGCTCAGTTTAGCTTTTACTTAAAGGGCTATGCAACAAAGATAGCTAGGGAGGAAGGAATTAGAAAGTCTAAAAATGGTCTTGCAACTAGTCTTGGTATCCCTACATTTATATTCTCTCTTTACAGCTCTACTGTTTTTTCTCCTAAAGGAATAAAACCAGAAAAGCTAAAGACTTTAAAGGGATTAAATTATATAACACTAAAAGAATTCCAAAATAACAACTATCAATCCACTAATAGCGTTTATATAATTCATAAATTAAATGATGGTACGCATTTAAAATGGAAGACGTACTACTTACTCGAAGAATAAATTAATAGATTTACTACTCCTCTGACGCGAGCGTCTAGCTCATGATGATTGTTAATGGATACTATTATTTTGGTTTGTGCCTGTATTTAAAAAATTTTGAAATATGGTTTGATTACATTGTGTTCACGAGCGGGAAAGAAGCCGAAATCATGAAAGTCTAAATCTACTTCAAATTATCTTAAAAATCCGTCTCGTTAAACTAACGAGACGGATTTTTTATTTCAAAAGATTGAATTTCCTTTTAATGACTCGAAACGAATTTCAATCCAATAATAGAACTGATTAATGTGGTGATGAAAAAGATTCGCCAAAAATCAGCTGGTTCTTTAAATACAAAAATTCCAACAAGAACTGTTCCTACTGCCCCTATTCCCGTCCAAACCGCATAAGCAGTTCCTATAGGCAATGTTTGCGTAGCTTTGTAAAGCAAGACCATACTTATTGCTAGGCAAACCAAAAATCCGCCCAACCATAATGTTGATGCCATTCCTGTAAGTTTCTTTGGCTTTGCCTAAACAAGTGGCAAAACCCACTTCAAAAAGACCGCCGATAATTAATAAAATCCAATTCATTTTAATGTTTTAAAATTAATACCGACGGAACGCCACTCAACCAATCACTTCTTGAATCCACTAGTTCTTTCCAACTTTCGAGACTAATCAGCATTAAATCCTGCTGCGCCAAAAATTCCTCTTTAATAATTTTATCAGATATCAGAACTATATTGTTTGGGTATTTTTGTTCCAAAGAATCAATAGCGCTGTTCATTACAAAGTTCGTCGTAAGATGTCCATTTATATCCAAAATGACAATTTTTGAGTTATTATTGTACACTAATTTCTGAATATAATCAATCACAAACGAATCTTCGGGACTAAAAATAGGAATAAAAACATGGTTTACATGCTGCAAATCTTTATCAATCAAAATCCCAATTGGCATCTTGGTTTTAGAAATAATCTGTCTCGTTCTTTCGTCAAAAGGAGAGTTTTCAAACAAGCCTTCTTTTCCTGTAAACTTATCGATCAAACGATCCGGATTGATGATTCTGGTTGTAAAACCAATTACTTTTCCAAGAATGGTACCTTCAAATATTGATTTTCCCAAACCTATCAATAACAAATCATAATCGCCTTGATTAGCGACATCAGCAATCTCAGTTTCAATATCCATCGTTGCTTTAAAAATGGTGGTGATGTCCTGTTTCAGCAGTTGGGATTCTTCAACAATGGGATAAAAACTATTTTTTTCTTTGTCTTCCATGTTAAAAGTATGCACCTCATCACTTAAAGACAAATGCATCACGGTGATACTGGAAGTACTTTTCTGTTTTTTTACCAAACTATTGGCCAATCGCAACAAGGATTTTCCTTTTTCATTGTTACCAAAAGAAATTAGAATTCGGTATTTATTATGGTTTGTCGGTTCCAAAACTTCAACTCCATCTTTCGTTTTAAAGATGTAATTGATTAAATCCAAAGCCGGTCCCGTCATGAAAGTAGTGACCAGCGCCATAATTACCATCATGGTAAACACTTCAGGGGTCAAAACTTTAAGCTCTAATCCAATATTTAAAACAATCAATTCCATCAAACCCCTAGTGTTCATCAAGGCACCAATGGTCAAACTGTCACGCCAACTCTGACCAACAAATTTGGCTGCCAAAGCACTTCCCAGAAATTTCCCCACCACGGCCACCAAAATAATAAAACCGGTCACTTTCCATAAATACGGATCGTTAAGAAGACCAATTTCAGTTTTCAAACCCGTGAATACGAAGAACAAAGGCAACAAAAGAATCAACGCCACATCCTCTACTTTTTCTATGAATATCGTTCTGAATTTTGGAACATCTGGCATAATAGCTCCAGCCATAAACGCACCAAATAAGGCATGAATTCCGATCACTTCAGTAGCATACGATGAAATAATAAGCACCAAAAAAAGATGGCCACAACCGGTTTGATAATAGTATCTTTTGAACCATATAAATCTCCAATTCGCTTTAGAAATGGCTTTACAATATATATCATAGCGATAACATAAAGTACTGCCAACATAATAATATATAGCGAACTAACAAAAGTTCCTGCTTTAACGATGGCAATTACCACCGCCAGAATACACCAAGCCGTAATATCATCGGCAGCAGCACAAGTAATGACAATCGCACCAAGTTTCGTTTTATGAATTCCTCGTTCCTGCACGATTCTGGCCAAAACCGGAAATGCGGTGATACTCAACGCAATTCCCATAAACAAACTAAAGGAAAGGAATTTAACACCTTCGGGAGCAAATCGATTGTACACAAAGTATGCTAGTCCTATTCCAAGAGCAAAAGGAATAACAATACTGGCATGACTGATGACCACCGCCTCATTGGCTTTATTTTTCAGTACTTTCAAATCAAGTTCCATTCCGATGACGAACATAAAAAGGATTAATCCTATCTGGCTCAAAAATTTTAAATTCCCTAAGGACTCAGCGGGAAATAAAGCTAAAGAAAATTCCGGAAAATACAATCCCAACAAGGAAAGGCCCGAGCACAATTCCCGCGATAATCTCTCCGATTACTGAGGGTTGACCAATTTTCTTGAAAATCCAGCCAAAAACACGGGCAACAAGAATAATTGTTATAATTTGTGCCAAAAGAATAGCCAAAGGATCCTGAAAATTATGCTGCATAGAAGCTAAAAAATCGCCCCAGGAACCTTTTCCGCTTTCATGTGTAACAATTGTTTCTGCTACTTCTAAACGTTTTCCTTTGGTTATAATCCAATACATCAATGCAGTAAAACCGCCGGTTATCACCAAATAAAAAACTGTATTTTTATAATTCTTCATATACTATTTTATGTCAGCATTTTCAACTGTGAACCATCACGATGAGAATTCAAATGTATCAATTATATCTCAAAAAAATATTTAATTGCAAATAAAATAAAGTTGCGTTAATATTGGCATATACTTCTAAAAAGTTTCCGTTAAATCAAATGATTTATAGCGGTTTTAACTACCTTTGCAGCCGTTAAACATCAAATATGATCAAGTGGTTTAGTTTGGGATTTTGGGAGTTAATTGCCCGAATTGTCCTTAGAAATAGAATTTTAATGTTATCCATTATTGTTGCGATAACTGCGCTCTTAGCACTACAATGGAAAAATATCCACTTCACATTTACAGAAGCCAATTTATTACCGGATGATAATATTGTAAATATCGAATACAACGCCTTTCTGAATAAATTTGGTGAAGAAGGGAATTTGGTCATCATCGGTGTAAAAGACAACGCCATATTCACCCCAAAAGCCTACGCTTCTTGGAGTAAAATGATGAATACGCTGAAAGGAGACAAAGCGGTTGATTTAGTCGTTTCGCTCAATGACTTAAAGAAATTACAAAAAAATGAATCGCTGGAAACCTTTGAACTGGTTCCTTTTGTGGACCAAAGCAAAACTGTTGACCCGGCATATCTTCAAAAAATAAGAAAAGAATTATTCAATGATTTGCCTTTTTACGAAGGATTGCTTTTCAACAAAAGATCGGGAAGCATTCGCTCTGCGGTTTACATGGATAAAAAAATTGTAAACACGGCGGCGAGAAAAGATTTTGTTCTTGACAAATTAGTTCCTGCTGTAGAAACATTCGAAAAAGAAACCGGAATCGACCTGCGTGTTTCGGGAATGCCGTATATCCGAACGCTGAACGCAAAAACTATAACGGATGAAATAAGCATCTTTATTGGCGCCTCATTATTAGTCACTTCACTGCTTTTCTTTTTCTTTTTTAGAAGTTTTAGAGCGACATTAATATCAATGATTATTGTTATTATTGGCGTGATGTGGTCGTTTGGATTTTTAGGATTATTGAATTACGAAATCACGGTTTTAACGGCTTTAGTTCCTTCATTAATCATCGTTATCGGGATTCCGAATTGTATTTTCCTGACCAATAAATACCATCAGGAGTACAAAATTCATCATAATAAAGCCAAAGCATTACAGCGCGTCACCACCAAAGTGGGAATGGCAACCTTGATGACAAACCTTACCACAGCAATTGGTTTTGCTACATTTGTGGCCTCAAACAATAAGTTATTATTGGAGTTTGGTGTAGTTACTTCTATCAATATCATGGCACTTTTCTTTTTGTGTATCATTGTTATCCCTATTTTTCACAGTTATATTCCGGCACCAAAAGAACGTCACATCGAGCATTTAGACCGTAATTATGTGAAGGTTTTCATGGATTGGATTCTGAGAAACGTAAAATACAATCGGTTTTCAATTTATGTCGTTTCGATTGTTCTTCTTGTAATTAGCATTGTGGGAATCTATGAAATGCGTATTTCCGGCAGTTTGATTGAAGATATGCCGAAAAAAGAAGCCTTTTTTGAAGATATTGTTTTCTTCGAAAAAGAGTTTGACGGTGTGATGCCACTCGAAATCATGATTGACACCAAACGCAAAAAAGGAGTCATGAAATTATCTACGCTAAGGCGTATGGACGAACTGGAGGAAACCATTGACGAAATTCCGGAGTTATCAAAACCTATTTCTATTGTCAATTTGGTTAAATATTCGAAACAAGCGTATTACAACGGAAACCCCGACTATTACGAATTGCCAAGTTCTCAGGAACAGTCGTTTATTTTGTCATATGCTAAAAATGCCAGCAAAAATTCAAAAGACAATTTGATGAAAAGCTACGTGGATTCTTCAGGTCAATTTGCCCGCATCACAACTTTTATGCGCGATGAAAACGGCGATAATATTGCCAGAATTGAATCCGAAATTCGTAAAAAAGCAGATAAAATTTTCCCGTCCGATCAGTATAAAGTGACCATCACCGGAAAAGCGTTGGTTTTCCAGAAAGGAACCGGATATCTGCTGGACAATTTGCTTTCGTCGCTGGCATTTGCCTTTTTTCTGACCGCGCTTTTGATGGCTTTTATGTTCCGTTCGTTCAAAATGGTGTTGGTTTCTATCATTCCTAATTTATTGCCGTTAATGTTAACCGCAGGAATCATGGGCTTTCTAGACATTCCACTGAAACCATCGACGATATTGGTTTTTGGAATTGCGTTTGGCCTTTCGGTGGATGACACAGTGCGATTCCTGTCTCAATACCGCGAGGAATTAAAGAAAAATAACTGGAAAATCCGCAAATCAGTTTACGCCACATTTAACGATGCCGGTTTGAGCATGTTTTATACTTCTATCGTACTGTTCTTTGGATTTTCAGTATTTATGTTGTCCAGTTTTGGAGGAACAATAGCACTTGGCGGATTGATTTCACTGACATTATTGTTCGGAATGCTGTCTAATTTGATGTTGCTGCCGGCTTTGGTTCTCACCTTGAATAAAACACTGGCCAACGAACAGGATTTTATCGAACCCAAAATAGATATCATCGAACCAAGCGATGCCGAAATTGATGATTTAGAAAAGAAAAAATTGGATAATTAGTCCCTATTATAATATAATCTTTCCAATCCTGTCAGGTTTTTGTATCCTGACAGGATTAGATTTAAAATAGAATATAATAAACGGTTTTTTTATGATCTGGGTTTATTTAGTCCTCGATCATAAAGAACAATACTTCCGGCAACAGAAACATTCAAACTTTTTTCAGATTTGAATTTTACCAGGTAATGACATTTCGCAATAGCTGCTTTTGATAGCCCGCTATCCTCAGCGCCCAATAGGTATACACAACGTCTTGGATGTTCAAAAATTTCTAAATCACTTGCGTTTTCATCTAATTCGACACCTACCAATCGGGCACCTTTTGGCAAGTTCTTATAGAAGTCGTCGAACGATTCATAATGAAAATAAGGAATTGAATTTACAGCATTATGCGTATCGCAAGCCTGTTTAGCATAGCGATTACCGATAGTAAAAATGAAACTTGCACCGAGGTTTTGTGCTGTTCGCCATAATACACCTAAGTTCTCAGGAGTTTTACCGTTTTGAATCCCGATACCAAAATACTCTGCAATAAAATTATCATTCATGGCGCAAAAATACAAACTGTTAGTAGGTTTGTCAAGTTTTTAAAATATTTATACCTGCAGTCTTTTGCTTATACTGTCGATTTTTATTGAGACAGCTTCTAATTTTGTTTGAAAACCTAAAATTCCACCACAACCTAGCCCTGATAACAGCGGCATCCTTTTACTTTTTTCTTTAAAAAGTATAAGATATAGCGAATAGCAGGAAATAGCTCCTGATTACCCTATTTCTTACAATGACTTTACAAACAAATCATTTATATTTGCAGTTCAGTCAAGAGACAATTTTTAATATCAATTATATACGTAAAATGAGACATACAAAAGTTAAAGACTTACTAAACAGTACCACGACGCTTCACGAAGTAAATGCAAAAGGATGGGTGAGAACTTTTAGAAACAATCAATTTATTGCCTTAAACGATGGCTCGACCATTGATAATATACAATGTGTTGTCGATTTTGAGAACACGCCAGACGAAACTTTGAAGAGAATTACGACTGGAGCAGCAATATCTGTAACAGGGACTTTGGTAGAAAGTAAAGGTGCCGGACAGAAATTTGAAATTCAGGTAGCTAAACTGGAAATCCTTGGAGATTCTGATGCAGAGAAATTCCCGATACAACCAAAAAACAAACCGAGCTTGGATTTCTTGCGCGAAAATGCACATTTAAGAGTTCGTACGAATATGTTTGGAGCGATTATGAGAGTACGTTCGGTATTGTCGTATGCGGTTCACAGTTATTTTCAAGAAAAAGGTTTTGTGTATGTGAACACGCCAATCATCACAGGTTCGGATGCGGAAGGTGCCGGTGAAATGTTTAAAGTTACTGCTTTGCCATTTGACGGAACGCCAAGAACCGAAGAAGGAAAAGTGAATTATAAAGAAGATTTCTTCGGAAAAGAAACGAACTTAACGGTTTCGGGACAACTGGAAGGAGAAACTTTTGCAATGGCTTTGGGCCAAATTTATACTTTTGGACCTACGTTTAGAGCCGAAAATTCGAATACTTCACGTCACCTTGCGGAATTTTGGATGATTGAGCCTGAAGTGGCTTTCAATGATTTGAATGATAACATGGATTTGGCCGAAGATTTTATTCAGTATGTAATCAAATACACCTTGGACAAATGTCCGGAGGATTTAAAATTCTTGGAAACACGATTATTGGATGAAGAGAAATCTAAACCAGCGGCAGAAAGAAGTGAAATGGCTTTCTAGAAAAATTAAACTTTGTTTTAGAAAACAATTTCAAACGAGTTTCATATACCGAAGCTATTGATATTTTAAGAGATTGTACGCCAAATAAAAAGAAAAAATTCAACTATATCATCAACGAATGGGGTGCTGATTTACAATCAGAACACGAACGTTATTTGGTAGAAAAACACTTTAAATGTCCGGTAATCTTGTTTGATTATCCAGCAAATATCAAAGCATTTTATATGCGTTTGAACGAAGACGGAAAAACAGTTCGCGCAATGGATATCCTTTTCCCTGGAATTGGAGAAATCGTGGGAGGTTCTCAAAGAGAAGAACGTTTTGATGTTTTGGTTGAAAAAATGAAAGCCTTAGGAATTGATGAAGAAGAATTATGGTGGTATCTTGATACCCGAAGATTCGGTTCAGCGGTTCACTCTGGTTTTGGACTTGGATTCGAAAGATTGGTATTATTTGTAACAGGAATGACAAACATTCGTGACGTAATTCCTTTTCCAAGAACGCCAATGAATGCGGAATTTTAAAAAAAGTTTCAAGTTCAACGTTTCAAGTTTCAAGTTCCGGTATTTCAGGCAACTTGAAACCTGAAACTTTAAACAAAAACAACAAAATATAAAATGCTAAAGCAATTCTTAAATTTAAAATTATCACAGAAATTATCTCCACAGCAAATTCAGCTGATGAAGTTAATTCAATTGCCTACGCAAGCTTTCGAACAACGTTTATTGGAAGAAATGAACGAAAATCCAGCTTTGGAAGCCGGAAAAGAAGAAGATGAGTATGAAAAGGACGAGTTCGAAAACGAAGATTATGACGATTATGATGATGCCGAATCAGAGCGCATTGACGCCGAAGACATCAACATTGATGAATATTTAAGCAACGACGAAACTCCGGACTATAAAACGCAGGCTAACAATTACAGTGACGACGATGAAGATCGCGAAACACCTTTTGCCGCTCCGGTAAGTTTTCATCAGGATTTAATCAATCAGTTGAACACTTTTATCTTAAATGATGAAGAGCGCGAAATTGCTGAATTTCTCGTTGGAAGTATTGACGACATGGGTTATATCCGCAGAAGTGTTGCTGATATGGTGGACGATATGGCATTTACGCAAGGCATTTACACCGATGAAAAAATGGTGGAAAAAATGTTGCAGGTGATTCATGAATTGGAACCATCCGGTGTAGGAGCACGTGATTTGCAGGAATGTTTATTGCTGCAATTGAAACACAAAACACCTACGGAATCCGTAGAATTGGCTACTGATATCATCGAAAATCAGTTTGATGCGTTTACCAAAAAGCATTACGACAAGCTGTTACAAAAATACAATGTTTCGAATGAGCAACTTAAAAAAGCTATTCACGAAATAGAAAAACTAAATCCAAAACCAGGCGGATCTTTTACCGGAAACAATAAAGTGACGGAAAATGTAGTTCCTGATTTTGCCATTAGAATTGTGGAAGGCGAGTTGGAACTGACCTTAAACGGACGAAATGCTCCTTCCCTGCACGTTTCCAAAGATTATCAGGAAATGATGCAAACCTACAAAGATTCCCGTGATAAATCGGCGCAACAAAAAGATGCGGTGCAGTTTATCAAACAAAAACTGGATTCAGCTAAGTGGTTTATCGATGCGATTCGCCAACGTCAGGAAACGCTTTTTGTAACTATGAATGCGATAATGCATTACCAGCAAGAATATTTCCTGGACGGTGATGAAACTAAACTGAAACCGATGATTCTGAAAGACATTGCCGATATGGTAGGTCTTGATATTTCGACGATTTCACGTGTGGCGAACAGCAAATATGTGGAAACGCCTTATGGGACGAAACTGATAAAGGAATTCTTCTCGGAATCGATGAAAAACGATCAAGGCGAAGATGTTTCTACATTGGAAATCAAAAAAATTCTTCAGAACACAATTGAGGAAGAAGACAAGAAAAAACCACTTCCTGACGATCAATTAGCAGAAATTCTTAAAGAAAAAGGCTATCCAATTGCGAGAAGAACAATTGCAAAATACAGAGAACAATTAGATATTCCGGTGGCGAGAATGAGGAAGAAGATGTAATTTAGAATTTAAAAATACTAAAAAGGGGAAATTTGTTTAAAACAAGTTTCCCCTTTTTTTATGGGAAAAATTTTACTGTTTCACAATATGTTAAATATCACTAGCAGTGGGTATTGTATATGAGGATAAAAAAACTCATCTTGCAAATGGACTTTAAAAAAAATATGATATTATAAGAAAACAGATTTAGCTTGTTGCTATAATCGAATTTAAATGACTATATATTTCAATTTAAAAGTTGAAAATATTTTTATAGATTTATAATATGGGTGATTTTCAATAATATTTAAACTAGATAAAAATGAAAGTAAATGACAAAGTAAATATTTCAAATGACCATTCAATTGAGTGGGGTGATTCAAGCTGGGACAATGGAGCCGATTCTTCAATAAGAAATAGATTTGATAATAAAATAAATGGGGGATTTAATGTTCGGGGTTCAAGTGAATTACCGTGGAATGATTTTAACAGAATGATCATTGAGAGTATTGATAGAAATCATTTCTCTAAAACCGAAATTTTTGAAATAAAAATAGCAATATCTAAATATATGAACAAATAATTAAAAAGATGAAAAATAACTTACTGTTAATTATTTGCTTAATTGTATTAACAAGTTGCACAAAAGCACAGGATAAAACTGTAGTAATCGAATATTCTAATGAAACAAATGGTTACAAAATAAAATCTACGTGGATACCTAAAATAGTATGTTCTAATCACGTAATTGGCCCAGCAATAATTGAGTTGTATAATATTGCAGATAGCACCACATATACTGTCACAAATAACAACTTTAGCATTTTAAAAAGTAACCTTCCATTCACTTATAGCAAAGACAGTTTAGAGATAAAAAGCCTTAACAAAAATTTATTGAATTTAGAATACAAATCCTCTAAAATAAATAATTCGGAAAGTTTTGGGACAACAGATGTTCCATTCTTTTTTGCTGATATTGACTTTGACAATGTGAAAGAATTATTAATTGCTGAAGTTGGTAATGGACAAAGAGGAATCGCAACATTTAGGGCTTATCAAATAAATGAAGGGTCAGGATTAGAATCTAAAAAATTTTTAAGCATGCCTTTTATTGATTTCGATGAAATGACTGAAATAGATTATGAAGGAGAAAATATAATACTTTATGGTTCTGGTGGACTTTGCTACAATTCTTACAGTATTTTCTCAAAAAAAAGAAATTTTAATTTAGACATTCTCATTAAACAAGAAAGAAATGATAATTTAAATAAATGCTACCAATATACTTACAAAATAATTAACGGTAGAGAGGTTTTGATTTCGAAAGAAGAAAAACAAATTTAAAAAATCTTATATTAACATAAGTTTCGTTTCAGTCACAACAGCCACAATGAAGACTTTATTGTATTTGAATAAAAAAATAAAATTATGAAATCTAAAATAATATTATTTGCATTAATAATAACAATCCAAAATATAAGTTCACAAGAGAAAAAAATATATGACGGACATTATAAATATGGTTCTGCAAAATATGAATATTTTGAAAACAAAGAATATGAAAGAATTTTCGATGGATATTTTAAATATGTTTCCGATGACAAAGAATTTTCTATAAATGGTGTATTTAAAAATAATATGAGAGATGGCGAATGGACATTTACAAATAATCTACTTAGCTATTACCAGAAATTATATCTAACTAAGGGTAATTATCTAAATGGTAAAAAAAATGGTATTTGGTCTTATGCAATAAAATCAAAAGATTTAAAAAATCAAGATTTAAAAATATTGAAATACAGCAATGATACGTTAATAGATGTAAAATTAGACTTAAAACATTTAAAAGGTGAGATAGATAATAGAGGTAATTTTATTGGCGAATGGATGTATTATTCATTAAGTGATGACAAGGAAATTTTTGCAGAATTTAAAAACAATATAGTAGTCAAGTATTTAAGTCGAACTAGATCAACTGGCAAATTAATAACAAAATATATCCCAAATATCAGCATAATTGATATCAATTCTCTGAATAAAAATCCATTTCCTCAAAAAAAATATCAGGATCGATTTGATAATGATGTAAACAAGATAATTGATAAAAATACAAAAAGGAAAAATTTCAATATGCCGTATTTTAAAGATGATTTTAATGCTAATATTAAAAATGTCATATTTGATGCAGGAGAAAATGAAATGGAAGAAAAAATATCCGAAGAAGAATATTATTTAACTGATCTAGCAGAAGACATACAATACTTCTTCAATAAAGTGAATGATGACTTTTACAAAATATATGGAAAAAGTCATGAAAATGAGACCCAAATAAACATCGAAAATTTAAATGAGAAATTTATTTTAAAAGAACCTGAATTAATTTTTAAAACAAATAAAGACATTATTGAATTACAAACAAATTCTGAAGTTGACAGTAAGAACGCAGAAATTGAGAATAACAAAAGTAAAGGTATAATTTACAATATTACAGAAGTTGATACAAAACCTGAATTTCCAGGAGGTATAAAAGAATTTTATAAATTCATATTTTCTAAATATCGTACTGAATTTGTAGGTATTAAAGGAGAAGTTATAGTTGAGTTTGTAATCGAACAGGATGGTTCCGTTTCAAATATTAAAGCAATTAAGGATTTGGATTATGGTACTGGAGAAGAATCTATTAGGGTCATGAAAATGTGTCCAAAATGGATACCCGCAATTAAAACCGGAGAAAATGTTAGAGTATTGTATAGTTTCCCAATAAAAATCAATACAAATGAAAATGAATATGGCTATTAAAATTATTGAAACATTTTCTTAAACAATAATAGAATAACCTTACCCTTAAAACCTTGTATGATATTGTGGAAAAAGGTTTAGGCGGAAAAGTAAAAATTCAGATTGAACTATAACCACTCCACCAGAAAGTTTAAAAAAACCCTTTCAAAATTTAAAAATTTGAAAGGGTTTGTCTTTTTCACAACTTTATATTTCAATCCAGTTCCGGCTCCCTCTCCTTTGGAGAGGGTTGGGGAGAGGATTTTACTTCTCCTGATCTTTCCGCATCGCATGATAATACGCGGCACGGCTCAACGGTTCGTATTCTTCAGTTTCGCCTAACATAACCAATTTATCATTATCAGTTTTACGAAAGCTGTAATTCGCTAGATTTCCGGTGCGGGTGCATACGGCGTGAACTTTGGTTACATATTCGGCAGTTGCCATTAATGCGGGCATCGGACCAAAAGGATTTCCCTTAAAATCCATATCCAATCCGGCAACAATTACCCGGATTCCCTGATTTGCCAAATCGTTACAAATTTTGACAATTTCGTCATCAAAAAATTGTGCTTCGTCAATGCCTACCACATCGCAACCCTGCGCCAAAATAGCAATATTTGCAGCAGCAGGAACAGGTGTGGAACGAATTTCGTTAGCATCATGTGACACCACCATTTCATCATCATAGCGCGTATCGATTGCCGGTTTGAAAATTTCGACTTTTTGCTTGGCAAATTGCGCTCTTTTCAAACGACGGATCAATTCTTCGGTTTTACCCGAAAACATGGAGCCACAAATGACTTCGATCCAACCAAATTGTTCTTTATGATTTACTGTATTTTCGAGAAACATTTTGTATTTTTCTGACTTAAAAAATGAATAGTTTTTATTACTTTGTAATAGACAAACCGACTTAAAATTTTTATACTTTTACGTCGTTTCAAAAGTATAAAATTTATATCAAATCGGAGATTCGCGAGCACTTAATTAAAAAAATAAAAATCGCGTACACAAAGAATCCCTTTTGTGGGGGCGATATAAAAAGGTAATACAAAAACGCATCTAAAAAGCCCAGCCTAACACCCTATAATTTCAACAGTTATGAAAAAAAAATTGGAAGCCGATTTAATCAGCATTGCACACAGAATATTACAGCTAAAAAATAAATCTGATATCAATCAATTATATCTGGAAACACAGAAGCTATATGAAAAACTTTCTGTCTTACGATTTGTGGACGAACATTTCAGTGAACCCAAACCAACTATTGGCATTACAGAAATCAGCAAAGAAATAGAAACTATTTATGACAAAACCGAATCGACTCAACCAGAAGCAGCAATTGTAATTGAAGAAACTGTTATAAAAGAAGTTACTGAAACGACTTTGGAAAAAACCGAAGAAACAACTGCTTCACCGAAAGAAGAAGCTATTACAACAGAAGAAGAAAGTGCTGTCGATGAAGAAGAAACGGCAACTGAGGAATCTGTAGATGAAGATGCAAGTGAAACGCCTTTGGAACAAACAGACGAAGTAATTGACGCGAGCGAGGAAGAGGAAGAGACTGTGGTAGAACGAGAAGCAGTTGCGAACACAGAAATGGAAATAGAAGAAGAAACAATAGAGGCTGAAGCGCCTTTTGAACCTGCTTTTGAATTATCACAAGAGAAAGAAGTACAGACCGAGCTGGAAATTCCTAAGAAAGCGGAAGCGGTCCAAATCTCTTTTGAAGATTTATTAGGAAGCAATTACCACGACACACTTTTTGTAAAAAAACAGCAAATAGAAAATATTCCAACTGCAATAGTTATTGAAACTCCCAAAGAAGTGTTACCTGCTGAAGAGCCAAAATTAGAAAATATTTCAGCAGAATCTGCTGAAAAAGCGGAGCCAAAAATAGTTTCTTTGAACGATAAATTAGCTAAGGGAATCAACATCGATTTGAACGACCGTTTAGCGTTTATAAAACATCTTTTTGGCAACAGCAGCGAAGATTACAACCGTGTTTTAAGTCAACTTATCACCTTTGATACTTTCTACGAAACCCGCGATTTTGTTCAGGAAATGGTAAAACCAGACTACAACAATTGGCAAGGAAAACAAGATTATGAAGATCGTTTCATGGATATTATAGAGAAAAAATTCTTGTAATTATCCTGTAACTTTTTCTGAATCTACATTTGAACAAATGCAGACTTTCTTAAAATTTCGTATTTAATTACTTACTCTATGTCAAAATTATACATCGTTCCTACGCCTATTGGCAATCTCGAAGACATGACTTTTCGAGCGATTCGGATTCTTAAAGAAGTCGATTTGATTCTCGCCGAGGACACACGTACGAGCGGAAAATTGTTAAAGCATTTCGAAATTGGCACCCACATGTACAGCCATCACATGCATAACGAGCATAAAACAATCGAAAATCTAATTTCGAGGTTGAAAGCTGGAGAAAATATCGCCTTAATTTCAGATGCAGGGACACCTGCTATTTCGGACCCAGGCTTTTTATTAACCCGCGCTTGTGTTGAAAATGGAGTTGAAGTAGAATGTTTGCCTGGAGCAACAGCATTTGTTCCGGCATTAGTCAATAGTGGTTTACCAAATGATAAATTTGTTTTCGAAGGTTTTTTACCTGACAAAAAAGGGAAACAAACCCGTTATTTGGCTTTAGCCGAAGAAACCAGAACGATGATTTTGTATGTTTCACCACATAAATTACTAAAAACATTAGCGGACTTCATTATTTATTTTGGTGAAGAAAGACCGATTTGTGTTTGTAGAGAATTATCAAAATTACATGAAGAAAATGTTCGCGGAACAGTTCGAGAAGTTTTGACTCATTTTGAAAAAATAGCTCCACGAGGAGAAATTGTTGTGGTTGTAGGTGGAAAACCAATAACAAAAGAACCCAAAAAATCTAAATTCTCAGCTGACGAATAATCATGAAAAAAGAAAAAGTTATTCTGATTGGAGCTGGACTTTGTGGGCTTTATACTGCTTTTTTACTTCAAAAAAAAGGAATAGAAGTTCTTATATTGGAAGCTAATACCAGAATTGGAGGCCGCATAAACACCATAACAGGTACAACTGCAGTAACGATGGAACTGGGTGCGACTTGGTTTGGAAATCAACATCAGCATCTTTTAGAAGTACTCCACACTTTAGAACTCCCTTATTTTAGACAATATACAAAGGGCATTTCATTATTTGAAACGATGTCTTTTGTGCCGCCGCAAAAATTTGAAATCTCAGATTCTGAAGAACCTTCTTTTCGCATTAAAGGCGGAACTGCAACACTAATTGAAAAATTAGTTTCTGAAATTGGTCTGCAACATATTAAAACACAAACCAAAATAGTCGCAATAAAAGAGAAAGATAATCAATTAGTAGTAACGGATTCAAGCGGAACAAGTTATTCAGCCGATAAAGTAATCAGCACTATTCCACCTAATTTGCTTGTAAACTCGGTGATTTTTGAACCCAAATTACCTGATAATTTCACACAATTAGCTAAGAAAACCCATACTTGGATGGGCGAATCCATTAAATTCGCTGTAGAATATAAAACTCCTTTTTGGAAACAGAATAACTATTCTGGGACTTTATTCAGCCAAGCAAGCATCATTCAGGAAATGTATGACCACAGCACCGCCAATAATTCCAGTTTTGCGTTGAAAGGATTTTTAAACGGTGGAACCGCAGTACTTTCCTTTGAAGAACGCAAAGAAAAAGTAATAGCGCAACTAACGACATTCTTTGGGCCAGAAGCTTCGGATTATGTAGCCTATTATGAGAACGTTTGGAGGAAAGAACCGCTTACATTTCAGCCGTATGAACAACTCGTATTAGCGCACCAAAACAACGGACATTCGCTTTTTAAAACACCATTATTAAACGATAAATTATATGTTTCCGGAGCAGAAACAGCCACTCAAAACCCTGGTTATATGGATGGCGCTATTTTTGCCGCGAAAACAATTGCTTCTCAATTCTAACAATTAAAATTAATATGACTATAGCCGCTTTCTTAGAAAAATTAAAACAAACACCTGAAGCAATCGCATTTTCGGAAACTATTGCTACTATCGAAGAAAACTACGACTTTACACCCATAGCATTCGAGAACGGCTTGCAACACAATGCGGCTGGAGAAAATTCAGGATCTTGCAAAGTGTTTTCTTTCGCCGAAATTCAAAACTTATCAGAGGCAGAAACACTAGCCTGTTTTGGAGCCTATTATTACGAAGATGTTTTACAAAATCCAAACGGAACTGATCATCAAAACATCCGCAATTTCATGAAAACCGGTTGGGACGGAATTGCCTTTTACGGAAGTGCTTTAGTGTTGAAAAAATAAAAATTGTAAAAATGCTAATTCCTATTATAAATCGACAGAAATAATTAGCGAATTAGCGGTGGTTCCCTTTTTGAATACCTAAATTTTATAATACCAAATCAATATGCGTTGGACCTTAAAACCAAAACCTTCCGAGGAGACTGTACAACATTTAGCGAAAGCGTTAAATGTAGAAGATTTTGTGGCCACTTTATTAGTACAACGCGGTATTGAAACATTTGAAGATGCCAGACGGTTTTTTCGTCCAAGTTTAGAGGATTTGCACGATCCATATTTGATGAAAGATATGGAAAAAGCAGTCGCCCGAATTGAAAAAGCAATTGAAAATGAGGAAAATATTCTCGTTTTTGGTGATTATGATGTAGATGGAACCACGGCAGTTTCACTCGTTTCTTCCTATTTAAAAACCTATTATCCGAACGTGGCGACCTACATTCCGGATCGTTATAACGAAGGCTATGGAATATCTTTTAAGGGAATTGACTTTGCTGATGATAATGGATTTACACTTATCATTGCTTTGGATTGTGGTATAAAATCCATCGATCATGTGGTTTACGCCAAAGCACGAAACATCGACTTCATCATTTGTGACCACCATAGACCAGGAGAATTCTTACCCGAAGCTGTTGCCGTTCTCGACCCAAAACGTGACGATTGTACCTATCCCTATGATGAATTGTGCGGTTGCGGAATAGGTTTCAAATTGATTCAGGCTTTGGGGCAAAACCGAAATGAAACTATTGATGATTTGATTCCGTATCTGGATTTAGTTTCGGCTGCGATTGCTGCTGATATCGTGCCGATGACCGGAGAAAATAGAGTGCTGGCTTATTTTGGATTGCAAGTTATCAATTCTGACCCAAGACCAGGAATCAAAGCCATCATTCACCAAATAAAAAAACAAACCTTAGACATTACCGATGTTGTTTTCATCATCGCGCCCAGAATAAATGCTGCAGGACGCATCAAACATGGGAATCATGCGGTGGAATTATTAACCGAATTTGATTTTGAGCAAGCCCAACAATTTGCTTCAGAAATTGAAGCCTATAATTCGGAACGAAAGGATCTAGACAAATTAATCACCAAAGAAGCGTTACAACAAATTGAGGAAAATAATGAAAAAGAACGTTTTACCTCAGTTGTCTTTCAAGAAGATTGGCACAAAGGCGTGATTGGAATTGTCGCTTCCCGATTGATCGAAACCTATTATCGTCCGACGCTTGTTTTTACCAAAAGTGGCGATAAATATGCCGCTTCGGCACGTTCCGTAAAAGGATTTGATGTCTATAATGCACTCGAAGCCTGTACCGAACATTTGGAGCAATTTGGAGGTCACATGTATGCCGCAGGAATGACTTTAAAGGAAGAAAACTACCAAATCTTCAAAGATGCGTTCGAAAAAGAAGTCGAAAGAACGATTCATCCGGACATGCTGACACCAGAAATTGCGGTCGATGCCGAAATTGACTTTGCAGATATTACTCCAAAATTAATCCGAATCCTGAAACAATTTGAACCTTTTGGACCACAAAATATGACACCAATTTTCCTGACCAAAAACATCAAAGACACCGGTTATGGAAAACCTCTTGGACAGGATGAAGAACATTTAAAACTTTTTGTCAAACAATCCCGAAGCCTCGGGACCGAAGGTATTGCTGCTATTGGGTTTAATTTGGGAAACAAAATCGAGCTGATTACTCATCAAAAACCTTTTCAAGCCTTGTATTGTATCGATGAAAACGAATGGAAAGGTAAATTAAGTTTGCAATTGCGATTGCGAGATATTAAAGAATGATTCTATTGTTATGAAAAAAAACGACCCTTATTCGGCACTGCGTTATAAAGAATTCAATATTTTTTTATTATTGCGTTTCGCTATGGTTTTTGGTTGGTCGATGCAGTTTATTGTCATTGAATGGGAAGTATACAGTTTGACCAAAAATCCGCTGTCGTTAGGAATCATTGGATTAATGGAAGTCATTCCAGCCATTTCGATGGCATTATTTGCTGGCCACATCGTTGATCAAAAAGAGAAAAAAGGATTGCTTTTCAAATGTATTTTAGGGTTTTCAATCATCAGTTTGGGTTTGTTATTATTCACGTGGCCCCCTTTCATCAAAGACTTTTCTACCCAAACTATTTTATATTCCATTTACTTTTTCGTGTTTTTAGGAGGATTGGTTCGCGCTTTTCTTGGCCCGACGATATTTTCTCTTTTGGCATTGATTGTTCCTAAAAAATTATATCCCAATGCTGCCACATGGAGCAGTTCCGTATGGCAAATAAGTTCGGTTTTAGGACCTGCTGTAGCCGGTTTTTCGATCAATTGGATTGGCGTTCATTGGTCAATGTCTATCGTTTTGGGATGTTCACTTTTTGCGTTAATCGCTTTAACCCGTATAGCAACTAAGCCTATTTTAAATCCTAAGATTGGCGAACCCATTATGGAAAGCTTGAAAGAAGGCGTGAAATTTGTTTTCAACAATAAGACAATTTTAGGCGCTTTATCACTGGACATGATTGCCGTTCTTTTTGGTGGAGCCGTTGCGTTGTTGCCCATTTTCGCTCAAGATATTTTGAAAGTGGGCCGCAGGGATTTGGTGTTTTGAGAGCCGCTCCGGCTGTTGGCGCTTTTTTGATGCTGATTATTTCTGCATACATTCCCTTTACTAAAAATGCGGGTATGAAACTGTTATCGGCAATTTTTGCGTTTGGGATTTGTATTATCGTTTTTGGACTTTCTTCTATTTTTTGGTTGTCCGTTGCAGCTTTATTTTTTAGCGGTGTTTTCGATGGGATTTCGGTGGTGATACGCCAAACTATTTTGCAATTGAAAACTCCGGATCACATGCGAGGCCGAGTTGCAGCCGTGAATTCTATATTTGTGGGTTCCTCTAATGAATTGGGTGCTTTTGAAAGCGGATTAACTGCTAAGCTGATGGGAACCGTTAGCGCAGTGGTCTTTGGCGGAAGCATGACATTGATTACCGTATTTCTTACCGGTGCCGTATCGCCTACTTTTAGAAAACTGGACTTACAAAAAGATGTTGAGGAACACGAAAAGAGCGAGTAATAAATAGTTTTTGTAGAAAAAACACTTCTTATTATCTTTCAGTAAATTAATCTAAGATTACTTACCGACTTTTTTTTATGTCTTTTTTATGTTTTATTATTTAGAACAAATATAAATAATACTTATATTTGCTTCAAATTGATGACAGATGCAAGAAATAAAACAAATATATCATAACCATTTAGGCACAGCTTTTTACTGGAGAAAGGATAATGATGTAGTATTGGACAAAGTCCAACTGGTTTTTAGAGAAATGGGTTTTTATTTTACCAAACAAGAACTGCAACTATTTAAGCGCTGTATTGAAGAGAGTTATATCCAAAATAAATGCTGCGACGATTGTGAACTGAAAAATAAATGCCACAAATTTTTATTAAAAACACCTTGTTCCCAAATTGATTTGGCTGTTTCCATGGAAGAATTAGATGCCGTAAAAGACTTGGTGGAAGGCACTTTGTTTAAAATAAATCTGGATGATTATTTGTATAGAGAGGGGATGAATTAGAGATTGATTTTTGACTATTTATAACTTGAGCGAAAAATTATTTCCTTTCTCATAGTTGTAAATACTCCTCATCATTAGTACAAAAAAGATATCGTGCTATCCAATCGACAATCTAGCCATAGGGCAATTATTTTTGTTTTAAAAAGTCAATTGATATTTGGCTAATTATTTCAGGTTTGTCCCCAAACACTTCGTGCGAACAATTTGGAATTACACAAAATTGACTTTTTTTTATAGCATTATGAATCTCAATACCGTGTTCTAGAGTATACATATCATTGTCTCCATAAACCACTAAAGTTGGTATTTTTATTGCTTCTAAATCTGATATTGGAAAATATTGTTCTTGAAACCACATTCGTCTAGCCTCTGCAACATATCTTTTCCAATCTTTTGATGATAATTTTTGATAATATTTTATCCAATGTGACCAATTTTTTTCAATCCAATTTGTGTCTGTCCAGCTTTTCGCTTCTTCTATATTTTTAAATCCTTCCATTTTATAATTTGCTCCTGAAATTATAAGCTTTTTTACTTTATCAGGTCTGTTTTTTGCAAGAATTAAACCAGTAATTGCACCATCACTCCAGCCAATGACATAAAGGCTATCTAGTTTTAATTTATCAATGATTTCGGAATTATAATCTGCTAATAATTTATAACTTAACGGACTGTTTGAATATTCTGAACGACCGAGTCCAGGTGCATCAGAAATAATAACTTTATATTTTTCTGAAAGAATTGGAATAACCTTTTCAAAGTCATTAATACTTCCAAATCCTCCGTGTATTAACATTAAAGGAGTTCCTTCGCCATACTCTTCAAAATAAATTTCTGTCCCTTTTATTGTTAAATACTTTCCGTTATTTGAGCCGTATTTTATTTGGGCATTTACACCCAAAGAGAAAATCAATGTATAAAGTAATATTTTAAATCTCATGTGTGTAAGTTTCGTTTTTTTACTGCACCATAGTTCTGACGCATAACTTTGCTATTGGTCAAATATATGTAAAAAGCATGCGTTGATAAATAAGCACTAGAATATTTGTAAGCTTTTTAAGCAAACAAAAAACAGGAAATTGCAAACAATCTTGATATTTTACTAATACTTTTTAATCTCAAAATTCTCCCCATCAAAAACACCATAGGTAAAATATGTAATCCAGTCACCCAGATTGACATATTCAGCATTTTCTCCTACGCGTACTTTCATAGGCAAATGTCGGTGACCAAAAATAAGGTAATTGTAGTGTTTGGTTTCCAGTTTTCTTTTGGAATAAAGAATCAGCCATTCATTGTCTTCGCCAAGAAAAGTCACATCTTCATCGCCGGAAATCAGTTTGTTTTTTACAGAAAGATACTGCGCCAATTTGACACCAATATCCGGATGAAGCCATCTAAAAAGCCATTTGAAAAACGGATTTGTAAATATCTTTTTCATGCGTTTATATCCTAAATCTCCGGGACCTTTTCCGTCACCGTGGCCAATAAGGAATGTTTTATCCCCAAAAGTGTATTCCTGATTGTCATGAAACACGGGAATATTCAGCTCTTTCTGAAAATAATCTTCCATCCATAAATCATGATTTCCCACGAAGAAATATATAGGGATCCCGCTGTCTCGTATTTCAGCGATTTTGCCTAAAACACGAATAAACCCTTTTGGGACTACGGTTTTGTATTCGAACCAAAAATCAAATAAATCGCCCAATAGAAAAATAGCTTCAGCATCGTCTTTTACTTCGTCGAGCCAAGCCACGAATTTTTGTTCTCTCGGAAAACTCAATTCAGGTGTTGGTGCGCCAAAATGCTGATCTGAGGCGAAATATATTTTTTTATTATTGGGTAATTGCATGAAGTTACAGTATGGATTTCATGTTATCACTGGCATACCATTCGGCGAAAGAAGATTCGGTTTCCTGTAATTTTAGAGAAAAAAGAGTGATTCCTTGCGGTAATCTGTTGATGATTCTTTGCGAAAAATCTACTACCATATTTTCGCTTGTTGGTTGGTAATCTACCAAAATAACGTGGTGTCCGCGGCTCATCAATTCATTTGCCAACTCGATATGCGGCGTTGTTCCGTTGAAAACGGTCGCATGGTCAAATTGATCTACAATTTCTTCTTTTACAATATGCTTTAAATCCGTGAAGTCAATTACCATTCCGAATTTCACATTGGAACGATCTGTAATTGGAGTTCCAATTACCGTTACTGACAATTTATAACTATGTCCGTGAACATTTTTACATTTCCCGTCATAGCCATACAAGGCGTGTCCGGTTTCGAAACTAAATTGTTTTGTAATTCTGATATTGCTCATCGGAGTATAATTTTGATGCAAATTTAGCAAATTGATATGAGAAATGAGATGTAAATGTGGGGCAAACGATTTTAAGGAATTAAAACCCGAGTAAGCATAAAAAATGTAATAGTTAAACCATTAAGAAATGAAGAAAAATTAAGTTAAGGTTTTAATGAACCTTAATTTCATAATGGTAAAAAAATAATTTGGATTACACTGAGGTCTAGCCCTGATGATCCCGAAGCTTCGGGAGGCATCCTTTTTATAAGGTGATTTTTCTTCACCTTATAAAAAGACATAGTGAACAGCAGGAAATAGCTCCTGAAAAAAATTCAGAATAAATCCTGAAAAAATTACTTTTTGAATTGGCCTAACGCTTTTCTGGTAAAATCAGAAAGAACTAATTTTCCTGAAATCGCGGCCCGCTCCAACAACAATGTATCCCAATGTTGCGTTCCTTCCCATAAGACTTTTTTCATTTCCATTAAAGCTTCGGGATTATAACTGGCCAATTTAGCGCTGAAATCAGCTATTGCGGCATCCAATTCTTCGACGGTTTCGAAAGTTTTGGCGTACAATCCTTTGGCTGCGGCCCAATCAGCAGTTTTCCATTCGTGAGCTGCTAAAGTCATTTCGGCCATAGCTGTTTTACCGATTTTTTTAGAAACAACGGGTTCAATCACAAAGGGACCAATTCCGATCGCTAATTCTGATAATTTTATGGAAGCATTTTTTGTGGCCAATGTATAATCGCAAGCGGACGCAATTCCTACACCGCCACCTACTGATTTTCCGTGAACGCGACCCACAATAAGCTTGGAACACAAACGCATGGCATTGATTAAATGTGCAAATCCAGAGAAAAAATGGGCTCCTGCAGCTTCATCCGAAACGGCCAAAAGTTCATCAAAAGAAGCGCCTGCACAAAAAGCTCCAGAGCCTTCACTTTGAATAACAATCACCGAAACAGCTGGATTTGAACTCAAAACAGCGAACTCATTCATTAGACGATCTAACAATTCTCTGGGAAAAGAATTGCTCGAAGGATGACCAAATGAAAGGGTTGCAATTTTGTTTTCGATTGTTGTGAAGATTGAACCTGTTGGGTTTTCTGATGCCATAGTGGGGATTTTGATGTAAAGTTAAAAAAAGTAAAGCAGGATTTGATTTTTTTTCAAATAGAATGGATTTGTATTTTGAAATTTGCTTTTTGGAAAATTTATATGTTATATTTGCGAACACGTTTGGGGGATTAGCTCATTTGGCTAGAGTGCTTGCCTGGCAGGCAAGAGGTGACCGGTTCGAATCCGGTATTCTCCACCAGTAAAATCAAGCCTGACAGAAATGTGAGGCTTTTTTATTTTAAAGCCTACGTTTTATACTTATATTATTTTCTCTAAAACTTTAGACAAATATTACACTGGTTCCTGTAAAAATATTGAAAATAGACTTAATGACCATTTAAATAGCAGAAGTGCTTACACAAAAGCAGCTAAAGATTGGATAATGGTTTATTTTGAAATTTTTGATTCACGGTCATTGGCTGTGCAAAGAGAGATGGAAATCAAAAAGAAGAAAAGTAGAAAATATATTGAATTTTTAATATCAAAAGAATCATCAAAATAGAGTGTCCCGAAAGCGTTCGGGAAGGTGACCGGTTCGAATCCGGTATTCTCCACAAAACAAAACCGTAAAATCTTTTAAGTGAGAGTTTACGGTTTTTTTATATTTAGAATCAAAGACAACTATTTCGAATAATCTATTTTACCAACAGTTCGCATCACGCGGACGATTTTAGCTTTTCGTCTGTTGATATACGAGGAAGAACTGGTCGCCGAATATTTTCTTGGATTGGGTAAAATTGCTGCAATTCCAGCTGCCTGCATCGGTGTTAGACTCGATGCATCTTTTCGATACCAATGTTCTGCAGCCGCTTGTGCTCCATAAACACCATTCCCCATTTCGATACTATTCAAGTAGACTTCCATAATACGCTCTTTCCCCCAAATAATTTCAATCAGAACAGTGAAATAGGCTTCAAGTCCTTTTCTCAAATAACTTCGGCCTTGCCAAAGAAATACATTCTTGGCCGTTTGTTGCGATATGGTGCTTCCCCCTTTTATTCTTCGACCTCTTTCATTGCTTTTATATGCTTTTTGCATCGCGACAAAATCAAAACCATTATGTTTCAGGAACGTTCCATCTTCACTGGCAATTACGGCTTTTTGAAGATTCATCGATATATTTTCAATTGGTTCCCAGTCGTGGCTGAAAAAAACTTCTTTTCCGGCAGCTTTGTTTTCAATTGCCCGAATCACCATTAATGGTGTAAACGGAACCGGTACAAATTTAAAAAATATCACAAAAAATAGAGAGAGTCCGAAGAACCATAACAATACTTTAAATAAAAAACGGGTTAGTTTGCTCATAAAAGAGGTCGGTTGTTTTTTAACGGGTTGTCTTGATTTTCTTGGTGTTATTTTTGTTGCCATTATACTAAATCTGCTAATTCTGTTCCAATTAAACTGCCTATTGCCACTCCCATTCCGCCCAATCGTACTCCACAATAAACATTGTCAGACAGTTGCGAAACAATTGGATTCTTGCTGTTGCCAATACCCATAATCCCACTCCAACGGTGTGCAATCTTGAAATCCTGATTCGGCAAAATTACTTCTTTTAATAATTGTTCCAATTTTTTTTGGACAATTTCTGTTTGCCCAAATTCAGTTGTATTTTCCGTCTCAAAATCGAGATTTCTTCCTCCGCCCAATAGTATTCTGTCGCCAATATTCCTAAAATAATAATACCCTCTATCTAAGTGAAAAGTTCCTTTTATATCTAAATTTTTAATGGGTTCCGTAATTAAAACTTGTGCTCTGGCTGCTTTTACAGCTCCATTTGTCAATGCATTTGCAAAACCATTCGTAGCAAACAATATTTTTTTGGTAATAAAACTGAAATCGCCAAGCGCCACTTCTACTCCATCTCCTTTGTCGAAATATGAGGTAACAGTTTGTTGGTTTAAAATTAAAATATTTTTAGATACCGCTTCTTTCAACAACGCCTGCATCATATTTCCGGTATCAATCTGTGCTTCAAAAGGATTAAAAACTAAATATTCCTGTATGCCATTAAACCCAAAACGGTCGACTTCTTTGACAAAAACATCCGCTTTAAAAAGTGGTCTTAAAATTTCATTAATGAAAGGCAATTTTCCTACACACTCACTGTAACAACTTTCGTCGTCTTTTAAAAACAACTCATATCCGCCATACGGTTTAAAATCTATCGTGTCATCACCGAGTCTTTTTCGCAACAATTGCAATCCTTTCCAACGTTTTTGGATAAGATGTATCACTTCTTCTTCCGAATGGGATTTTAAATCGTCTATAATTTCTGAAAGACTTCCGAAACATGCAAAACCAGCATTTTTAGTACTCGCACCTTGTGGCAACATTCCTTTTTCCAATACCAGAATTTTGCTTTCCGGGAATCTTTCGCGCAAGCGTAAGGCAGCATGCAAGCCTACAATACCACTTCCCACAATCGTATAATCTACATCAGTAAACCAGTTTTTTAATTCCCAATAGCTCAAATCCATGTCTAAATATTTTTCATAAAAATAATGATTTTTTGGATTTATCATAGATTTATTTCAAAAGCTAATCCCGCTATCCGTTGCAATCTTTCTAGTCCTAAACTTGTTTCAAGATCCTTAAGCAACTTCAGGACCAGAAAGAATTTCCACTTTTATCGGGGCTAAAAAGCAAGTGTTAAAAACGAAAAAACATCAATTTAAATTGGCTAATTTTAGCATTCGAAAAAATCAATTATTACAATGAAAAAAATACTATTTATACCCTTATTAATGATGAGTTTAACTGCTATGGCACAAAATGTAATGACTCCGGAACTGCTGTGGAAACTAGGAAGAGTAACTCCTTTAGGCATTTCCAAAGATGGAAAAAATGTAGTTTATAAAGTTACTACTCCTTCGGTACAAGAAAACAAATCGGACTCTAAATTCTACATTTTACCCGTAAATGGAGGAAATCCAACTGAAGTAAAGGATACTAAAGAATTATTAAAAGATAAAAATGTTTCTCCGGATGGGAAATATATCGTTTATAATGAAGAAGTTAAAACCGAAAAAGTCCACGGAAAAGATTTTTATCCGGAACTGGAAAAATCAGACGTTCAAATCTATGACGGCTTGAATTACCGCCATTGGGACACTTGGAACGAAGGCAAATACAATCATGTTTTTTACAAAGAAAACAAAGAAGGCGCAGCGGGAATTGACATTATGAAAGGCGAAAATTTTGACAGTCCACAAAAACCTTTTGGCGGAGACGAAGATTACATCTGGTCGCCAGACAGCAAAAGCATCTTGTATGTTAGCAAGAAAAAAGCAGGAACCGATTATGCTGTTTCTACCAACACCAATGTTTTCGAGTACAATCTTGAAACAGGAAAAACCATTAATAGAACCGAAGAAAACCAAGGATATGATACCGCACCACAATTTTCTCCAACAGGAAATCTAACCTGGTTGCAAATGAAGCGAGACGGTTATGAAGCCGATAAAAACGACCTGATAGTGAGTTTCAAAGGCATGAAAATGAACTTAACGGCGAATTGGGACGGAACAGTTGATCATTTCATTTGGAGTCCTGACGGGAAAAAAATCTATTTTGTGGCGCCGATAGACGGAACCAAACAATTGTTTGAAGTTAATTTTCCAGGTCTGACCAATCCCAAAACTTCGGGAGCAATCACCGTTAGCCAAATCACTACAGGCGATTTTGATGTCAATGATTTAGTTGGTTTTTCCGGAGATAACATCATCGTAACGAAAACTGACATGAATCATGCGGCGGAAATCTTTTCTTATAATTTAAACAAAAATACTTGGAAACAACTTTCAAATGTCAATACGGCGACTTATAATTCTTTGGCGTTAAGCAAAACCGAAAGAAGATATGTAACGACAACGGATGGCAAAAAAATGTTAGTTTGGGTGGTTCTTCCACCTAATTTTGATGCTTCAAAAAAATATCCTACCCTTTTGTATTGTCAAGGCGGACCACAATCGGCATTGACACAATTTTATTCCTACCGATGGAATTTACAGTTGATGGCTGCTAACGGGTATATTGTTGTGGCTCCAAACCGACGCGGAATGCCGGGTCACGGTGTGGAATGGAATGAGCAAATCAGCAAAGATTGGGGCGGACAAGTAATTGATGACTATCTATCAGCGATTGATGATGTGGTGAAAGAAAAATATGTTGATGCATCTCGATTAGGATGTGTTGGCGCCAGTTATGGCGGATACTCTGTTTTCTATTTAGCCGGAATACACAATAACCGATTCAAAACTTTTATTTCCCACGACGGCGTGTATAACACCCAAAGTATGTTCGGAACTACTGAGGAAGTTTTCTTTAGCAATTGGGATTTTGGTGGTGCATATTGGGAAAAAGACAATACTGTGGCTCAAAAAACATACACGACTTTTAATCCAATAACTTTGGTGGAAAAATGGAACAAACCCATTTTAATTATTCAGGGCGGAAAAGATTTTCGTGTACCAATTGGACAAGGTCAAGAAGCGTTCCAAGCAGCACAATTACGTGGCATAAAAAGCAGATTCTTATATTTTCCGGAAGAAAACCATTGGGTGTTAAAACCTCAAAATGCTCAGGTTTGGCAAGGTGAATTTTTCAAATGGCTGAAAGAAACCTTATAGATTAGAATTATTGATAAATGAAACCTCACTTTTCCGTGAGGTTTTTTTGTTGATGCCAAAATATTTTGAATATCTTAACTTTAAAGCCTTTTCTAATTTTTATCTTTGAAAAATGGATAACAAAAAAAGCTACATTCCGATAAAAGTTTTCGTAAGCTACCTAGTTTTAGTGCTGCTTTTTGGAAGCGTCGGCTGGTTTCTATATTCTGAAAACAAGAGTTTTTCTTCAACTGAAAGAAGTTTTACCGAGAAAAACGGGTCTATTTTGAAGGTAAGCAATGTCTTGTCCGATTTATACAAAACAGAAAGTCTGGCCAGAATCGCTATTCAGTCGGAATCCGAGAAAGATTTCAAAAATTATGTTGCAAAGACTACAGTGCTGAAAGTTGACATTGATTCCTTAAAAGCAGTGGTTTCTACTCCATATCAGATTAAATTACTGGATAGTGTACAAGTTTTACTATCCAAAAAAATTCAGAACATTCAGCAATTAAAAGCTATAAAAAACAAAACCGAAGATGAAATTGCAGTCAGTAATGCCATCTCTGATTTGACAAAAATGGAGTCTTCGATGCGGAAACTTCAATTGGAGGATTTTGCAAAAAACCCAGCAATGATGGGAGACTATGAGCGCAACGTACTCAAGAAATATGTTGCCTATCTCAATCAAAACATCCCTGATGACAGCACCAATACGTTAAGTAAAAAGGCATCTGATTCTATTTTATCAGTTTCAAAAATGTTGCTGAATGAAGTACAAAAAGAGACCGCAAATAAAAAAAAACTATTGAGTCTTGAGGAAAATAAATTGCTTCAAAACGAACTTTCAATCTCGGACCAATTGAGAAAAGTTCTTGGAATTATAGAACGGGAAATTATTCTTAACACTACCAAAAGCTATTTAGGAAGAGAGGAATCTTTAAAAAAAACCAATCAAATTGTTACTACCGCAGCGATAATTGGGTTACTGCTGACATTATTTTTTCTGATTTTAATACTAAATGATTTTTCTAAGACACAATCATACAAGAAACAATTAGAGGCTGCTAATCTTAAGGCTAAAAAATTACTTACCAGCAGAGAGCAACTTATTTCAACAGTAAGCCATGATTTAAAAACGCCTTTAAGTACTATTATTGGGTATACTGAACTGCTAGGTAATTCAGATTTAAACACCAAACAATTGCACTTTACCAAGAACATCAAGGGTTCCTCCGACTATATTTCAAAACTGGTTCAGGACTTATTGGATTTCACGCAAATCGAAGCTGGAAAAATTTCCATTGAAAAAATTGCATTCTCTTTGCCCGATATTATTACTGAAGTAAGCAACAGCATTCAATCCGTTTACAATCAAAAACCGATACAACTCATCATTGAAATTGATCCTAAACTACACCAAAAAATAATTGGAGATCCTTTTCGCTTAAGACAAATATTATCAAATATCATTGGGAATGCTTTCAAATTTACCGAAGAAGGATTTATAAAAATTGAAGCTAACATTCATTCAGAAACCGGTACAATAATCATACTAATCGAAGATTCCGGTATTGGAATTGCAGATAAGAACCAACAATTAATTTTCGAAGAATTTACACAAGCTGATGAAAAAATAGAAAAAAAATATGGTGGAACAGGTTTGGGCCTTACGATTTCTAAAAAAATGATCGCTATTTTAGGCGGTGAATTGCATTTGAAAAGTAAACTGGGTACTGGAAGTATTTTTGAAATCCAAATTCCGTTAATTTTTGATACGCAATTATCTCGTAGTGAAACAGGAATCGAAATCTCAAAAAAACAATACACCGCGATTATTATTGATGACGATCAAAATTTATTGCAATTGACCACAGAGGTTTTGCGGCAGCAGCAGTATCTTGTTTTCCCCTTTGACAAGGCACAGTATGCACTTTCGTGGATAAAAAACAACGCTTTCGACTTTATCATAACTGATATTCAGATGCCAGTTATGGATGGTTTTTCATTTTTGAAAGAATTACAAAACAAAACCATCTCTAATTATGAAAATCAACCTGTCATCGCTGTAACCGGAAGAAATGACATCGATTTAGAACACTACCAAAATTCTGGATTTACAACTGTTATCAGGAAACCTTACACCCCAAAAACTGTTTTGGCAACCATCAAAGCTATTCTAGATATCAGTGAAATTCCTGCAGTTTTACCTGTAATGAGTCGTCCTCAAAACACAACAAAAACATACACATTGAAACCGCTAAAATTATTCTTAGCTGATGACAAAGAGGCTTTAAAAGAAATTTTAGAATCGTTTATGACGAATACAATAGAAAGTTTAAATGAATTAGAACAAGCTGAGACTGAAAGCAATTTTAAGGAAATAAAAAATATCGCCCATAAAATGAATCCAATGTTTAAACAAATAGAAGCATTGGATATTAGTATAATTTTAGACCAATTGGAACTTGAGGATCTTTCCTCGGATGAAATTAAACAAGCAGTTTCCGATTTAAAAAATAAACTAACAGCTCTTTTTGTACATCTGGAAAAGGAAAAAATTAATTAATATTGTACAATTTTAATTTATTATACAATGTTTTCCTGTTGATTTTAAGCAATTTAGCCGCTTCTGTTTTATTGTTATTTGTTTTATTTAAAGCTTCCATAATAGTTTCTTTTTCATTTTCTGATAAAGAAAAATCAGTAGTTACTTTCTCTTCATTTTGAAAAAATTCAGCCGGAAGCGCCGCTTTTTCAACAAAATCCCCTTGTGTTAAAAGTATTGCCCTTTTAATACAGTTTTGAAGTTCCCTAAGATTTCCAGGCCATCTATAATTTTGAAAAATAGCCATCACTTCAGATGAAAATCCGAGGACATTTTTATCTAGCTCCTGATTTGATTTTTCCAGAAAAAAATCTGAAAAGAGCATTAAATCTTCATTTCTTTCTGTTAATGAAGGCGAATGGATGGAGAATTCATTGATCCTGTGATACAAATCTTCGCGAAAATCCCCTCTTTTTACTGCTTCTCGCAAATCTTCATTTGTTGCGGTAATAATTCTGATATCAACGTTGATTTCTTTATTACTGCCTACGGGTTTAATTTTTCTTTCCTGCAAAGCACGTAACAGTTGGATTTGGTTTTCATAAGAAAGATTTCCTATTTCATCTAAGAAAATAGTTCCTCCATTTGCTGCTTCAAAAAAACCGATTTTATCCTGAATTGCACCGGTAAAAGATCCTTTTACATGTCCAAAAAATTCACTCGCAGCCAACTCTTTTGGAATGGAACCGCAATCAACCGCAATGAAATTACTGTTTTTTCTGGAACTGTTTTCATGAATACTTTTGGCAATCACTTCTTTTCCAGTTCCGCTTTCGCCGATAATTAAAACCGACATATTTGTTGGACTCACCAGTTGGATGTACTCAGCAAGTTTTTGGGAAGCTTTAGAAATTCCCTGAACAAAATTATTTTCTGCTTTTTTTGTTGCTTGCTTTACACTTTTAGAAATTGAAGCAACATTATTTAATTCTTTACTATCTGAATGCAAAGCATTATTGATAACCAAAAGTACTTCTTCTGGATTGAAAGGCTTGGAGATATAATCTGCTGCGCCATTTTTTATCGCTTTTACAGCAGTGCTCACATCCGAATATCCAGTCATTAATAACACTGGGACAGCAGGATGTTTAGCTTTTATTTCAGTCATAAGAAGGATTCCATCATAATCAGGAAGTCTTAAATCTGTGATAATCAGATCAAATTCATTGTTTTTTACTTTAGATTTCGCTTCCGCAGCTGAAAATGCTGTCGTTACCTCAAAGGATTTTTTTATCAGAAATTTTTCTAATAATTTACAAAAAGCCACATCATCTTCAATCAATAAAATTTTGGTCATTACATTTTAACTTTAATGCTAAAATAAAGTTATTTAAGTTGTATTCTCATAATTTTTTGCAAAAAAAGAGAGACTGTGAAAACAATCTCTCTTTTTAAAATAAAAATTTTCCTAAATTATTTATTTATCCAGTTTCCAGCGGCATCCGCATATACAGTAGCTTTTTGGTCTTTAACTGTGATTTCTAGTTTATATTCTTTTTTTGTATTGATGTATGCTTTTCCGAGAACTGCTCCCGGATAGGCTGTTTCTAGCACTTTTTTGACAGCATCAGGAACTTTTTCAACTTCAATATATCCTTCTTGAAGAACAGAAGATTGATTTTGTACCTGCACTGTTGGAACTTCCCCCGCATAACTTGATAAACTTCCTAAAACGATTGCCGCTGATAAGAGTAATTTTTTCATAATATTTTATTTTAATTGCTATTATTTAATCTTTTATTTTTGAATCCATTTTCCGGTTTCATCCGCAAACAGATTTCCTTTTTTATCTCCAAGAGTTATATCTAATTTGTACTCCTTTTTTGCAGTGATATATGCTTTGTCTAAAATCGCACTAGGATAAGCAACCTTCAACGCCTCAGTAATTGCAACTGGAACTTCTTCGAGTTTCACTTCGGTGTATTCTTCTTGAACCATTACCGTTTTTGTAACCTCATTTGTGACTGGAACTGAAGTAGCATAAGTTGATAAACTTCCTAAAACGATTGCTGCGGATAAAATTAATTTTTTCATGATATGTATTTTTTAAATTATTTATTTGTTATTGTTGTTTAGTATAATCGAATAATCATACCATACTTCAAACGTTACACAAAACAGCTCTAAACCCATTAAAAACAACGTTTTTTAAAATTTAATATTTTTTTTATTTGGGAAAAGTGGGTAATAGACTGAGTAACGTGTATAATTTTTATACAAAACAGGTCGTATTTGAACCTATTTTAAACAAAAAAAACCCTGCATCACTGCAAGGTTCTTTAACGTAATTGTATAATTTCTATTCCGGATCATTCATTTTAAAAGTATCCATAAATGCAGTTGTATAGTCTCCTGAAATATAACGAGGATCATCCATTAACTGTCTGTGGAAAGGAATCGTAGTTTTTATGCCTTCGATTACAAATTCATCTAACGCTCTTCTCATCTTGCTAATTGCTTCTTCACGAGATTGCGCAGTTGTAATCAGCTTTGCAATCATTGAATCATAATTTGGTGGAATAGTATACCCCGAATAAACGTGAGTATCTAAACGCACACCGTGTCCTCCTGGCATATGCAACGTAGTGATTTTTCCGGGAGACGGACGAAAATCATTATAAGGATCTTCCGCATTGATACGACATTCAATTGCATGTAACTGCGGCAAATAATTTCTTCCTGAAATCGCTACTCCAGCTGCAACAAGAATTTGCTCACGAATTAAATCATAATCAATAACCTGCTCTGTAATAGGATGCTCAACTTGGATACGCGTATTCATTTCCATGAAGTAGAAATTACGGTGTTTATCCACTAAGAATTCTACCGTTCCTGCACCTTCATACTTAATATATTCCGCTGCTTTTACCGCTGCTTCTCCCATTTTATGACGTAATTCTTCTGTCATAAATGGAGATGGAGTTTCTTCAGTTAATTTTTGATGACGTCTTTGAACAGAACAGTCTCTTTCAGAAAGGTGACATGCTTTACCGTAGGCATCACCTACCACTTGGATTTCGATATGACGAGGCTCTTCAATTAATTTCTCAAGATACATTCCGTCATTTCCAAAAGCTGCAGCAGATTCCTGACGTGCACTTTCCCATGCTTTTAATAATTCGTCTTCTTTCCAAACCGCACGCATTCCTTTTCCTCCACCACCAGCAGTCGCTTTAAGCATTACCGGAAAACCAAAATCTTTTGATAATTGTAAGGCTTGGTCATACGATTCTAAAATCCCAACAGAACCAGGAACACAGGGAACGCCTGCTTCAATCATAGTTGCTTTTGCGGAAGCTTTGTCTCCCATTCGATCAATCATTTCCGGAGATGCTCCAATGAATTTGATTCCATGTTCTTGACAAATTTTAGAAAATTTGGAATTCTCAGAAAGAAATCCGTATCCTGGATGTATTGCATCTGCATTTGTAATTTCGGCAGCGGCAATTATATTCGACATCTTCAAATAGGACAAGTTGCTTGGAGGTGGTCCTATACAAACCGCTTCATCAGCAAACTTAACATGTAGACTTTCGGCATCAGCAGTAGAATAAACAGCAACTGTTTTGATACCCATTTCCTTGCACGTTCTAATTACGCGTAACGCAATTTCCCCTCTATTTGCAATTAATATTTTTTTAAACATCTTTTTTTGAAATTTTAAATGTTGAATTTTAAATTTTAAATTATTTCAAATAACGAAAACTCATCATTCAAAATTTATAATTTATAATTTATAATTTCTTATGATGGATCTACTAAGAATAAAGGTTGGTCAAATTCAACTGGCGACATATCGTCAACCAATATTTTTACAATTTTACCAGAAACTTCAGATTCAATTTCGTTAAATAATTTCATCGCTTCGATTACGCAAAGAACGTCACCTTTAGAAATTGTTTTACCTACTTCAACAAACATTGGTTTATCCGGAGATGGTTTTCTATAAAAAGTTCCAATGATTGGTGATTTTATAGTGATATAATGAGCGTTTTCTACTATAGGAACTTCTGGAGCAGCTGCTACCGGAGCAATTTGCTGAGGAACTGCCGCTTGCTGAAGTGGTGCTTGAGCAGGCATTTGCTGAACATATGTGGTTTCTGTTACATTTCCTTCTAAAGTTGTTCTGATAGTGATTTTTACATCATCCATCTCCAACTTAACTTCTGCAACTCCTGAATTTGCTACAAACTTGATAAGATTTTGAATTTCTTTTAAATCCATAATTATTTGTTTTTAGTTTAAATTTATTTTTTATCGTAGGCCCATTTTAGATAAATGGATCCCCATGTGAATCCACCTCCAAAAGCAGCAAAAATTATCGTATCTCCTTTTTTGAATACATGCTCAAAATCGCTAAGTACTAGTGGTAAAGTAGCCGAAGTGGTGTTTCCGTATTTTTCGATATTCATTAACACTTTAGAATCTTCTAAATTCATTCTATTTGCTGTTGCATCGATGATACGTTTATTGGCCTGATGAGGAACTAACCAATCTACGTCTTCATTTGTCAAATTATTTCTTTTCAGAAGTAATTCGCTAGAATCCGCCATATTTGTTACTGCATATTTAAACACTGTTTTACCGTCTTGGATAATATTATGTCTGTTCTCTTTTATTGTATCAATAGAAGTAGGATGAAGTGAACCTCCAGCATCAATTTTTAAGAAATCCCTGCCAATTCCGTCACTGCGCAAGTATTCGTCTTGCAATCCTAATCCTTCATAATTAGGTTCGAATAATACTGCGCCAGCGCCATCACCAAAAATAATACAAGTTGATCTATCAGTATAATCAACAATAGAGGACATCTTATCGGCACCAATTAAAAGTACTTTTTTATATCTACCGGATTGTATGTAAGCAGCTGCGGTTGACATTCCAAATAAGAAACTGGAACAAGCAGCCTGCAAATCATAAGAAAAAGCATTAGTTGCTCCAATTTGAGTGGCAACATATACGCCTGTAGCAGCTACTGGCATATCCGGTGTAGCGGTTGCCATAATCAACAAATCTATTTCCAGCGGATCGATATTAGCTTTAACTAATAAATCTTGAGCAGCTTTTATAGCTAAAAAAGAAGTTCCTTTATCTTCATCTTTAAGGATTCTTCTTTCTTTTATTCCTGTACGAGAGGTGATCCACTCGTCATTGGTGTCAACCATAGCTTCGAGCGCTTTGTTCGTTAGTACAAAGTCCGGAACATAGGCTCCAACAGCGGTAATTGCGGCTGTGATTGTATTCATCGTATGCGTTTATTTCTAGTCAAATGTTACCATTTGAAAATTTTTTAAAAGACTTGAAAATTACAAAAAAAATTCCAATCTAATTGATTTAGAACTTCTTATTTAACAAAATTATAGACAACAAAAAAACTCTCACGATGTGAGAGTTCGAATATCATTTACAAAAATGGATTAAGCAACAGCTACAGACTTATCTATAACAACTTGCCCTCTGTAATACATTTTACCTTCATGCCAATATGCTCTGTGGTATAAATGTGCTTCTCCAGTGATAGGACAAGTAGCGATTTGTGCTACGGTAGCTTTGTAATGTGTTCTTCTTTTATCTCTTCTTGTTTTGGAGATTTTTCTCTTAGGATGTGCCATTTTACTATATTATTTATCCGTTAATAGTTGCTTTAATTTGTCCCATCGCGGGTCAATATTTTCTTCTTCTTTATTTTCTTCTTTTTCTTCCTTTACTGCAAGTTCATTTAGCTTAGTCAAAGCTTCAGTCTGTAAACTTCCGTCTTTTATGCCTGGGTGAACACGTCTTAGAGGCACTGACAACACAATCATTTCATAGATATATTGCGCAACATCTATTTCAAATTCGCCATGAGGTAAAATTAATAATTCCTCATTTTCATTATTGAACTCTTCTCCAAAACGAACGATTAGTTTCATTTTGCCTTTAATTGGCAAATCAAAATCTTCGCTGGTAAGATCACAAGGTACATTTACAAAACCTTTGTGTTTAAAACTCAGCTCTAACAGCGTACTTTTTTTCTCTAAAACTACATTTACTTTGATATTTGAATCTCGATATTCATGATAATCAAAGATTTCAAAGAACGCATTACTGATTTGATACTCAAAATGATGTTTCCCTAGCTTTAATCCTATAAAAGGAATTAAATATTCTTTTGTGTTCTTCATTTCAACAACAATTTGCCCCTAAACTTCGGGAGTGCAAAGATATAAAATTATTGCAAATCTAATAATGTTATTCACTTTTTTTTGTTCACAACTACTTTTCTTTTGTTTTTAAAGGTTTTTCACTAATTTCGGCATATTGATTTCTGGAATGGTAAATATCTATAGCCAAATAAACCGCCTCTTTAAACGAGTTGAAATCCGCTATTCCCTTTCCTGCTATGTCATAAGCAGTACCATGGTCAGGCGACGTTCTAATCTTATCTAAACCCGCAGTATAATTTACTCCTTTACCAAAAGATAATGTTTTAAAAGGAATCAACCCTTGATCGTGATAAGTAGCTATAACAGCATCGTATTTCTCGTATTGGTTACTGCCAAAAAAACCATCTGCAGCAAAAGGTCCAAAAACTAAAGTCCCTTTGTCAAATATTTTTTTCAATGCAGGTTTTAATATCAAGTCATCCTCAGTGCCAATAACTCCACCGTCACCGCAATGCGGATTTAACCCCAGAACCGCAATTTTAGGCTTATTAATACTGAAATCCTGAATTAAAGATTGTTTGACTGTTTCAATTTTTTTCTTTATTAGTTCCTCCGTAAGATGAGATGCCACTTCACTTAAAGGAATATGGTCCGTCAACAACCCCACTCTTAAATTATCCTGAACCATCAACATAAGTGCATTCCCTTCTAATTCCTGATCTAAATAATCCGTATGTCCAGGAAACTTAAACTCCTCAGACTGGATATTATATTTATTTATAGGCGCCGTTACCAAAACATCAACCAAGCCTTCTTTCAAAGCTTTGGTCGCAGCAACAAATGATTTTATAGCATACTCTCCTGCTTTTGGATCATTTACACCCAGATTCAAGTCCACACCTTCTCTCCAAAGATTCAAAACATTAATTTTCCCAGGAACAATTTGATCCAGTTTATCAATACCATGCAACAAGGAAGTTGATTGAAAACTTTTTTTTACAAAAGACAACAACTTAACATTTGCAAAGATAACCGGCGTACATAACTCTAACATTCGAGAATCCTCGAACGTTTTTAAAACAACCTCGCTTCCAATACCGTTTAAATCTCCTATAGAAATTCCTACGATTATATTTTCTGCTTTTTTCATCATGACATACCGTTATTTATTGCTAATTTTGAAGTGCAAATTTAGTAAAATAAAACAAGAAATGTTTACAGGAATTATAGAAACCCTTGGCACCATACAAGAAATAAAAAAAGAGAACACTAACGTGCATATCACGATGAATTCATCGATTACCAGCGAACTTCAAATAGACCAAAGTGTTGCTCATAATGGAATATGCCTTACTGTTGTTGCTATAAAAGACACTTCTTACACAGTAACAGCGATAGACGAAACCATAAAAAAAACAAACCTATCCGACTGGAAAATTGGTGACAGCGTCAATCTGGAAAGAGCTATGAAACTAGGCGACAGACTTGACGGACACATCGTACAAGGACATGTGGACCAAATAGGCACCTGCATCACCGCCGAAGAAACTAACGGAAGCTGGCTTTACACTTTTGAATATGATGAAAACCTAAACAACATCACTATAGAGAAAGGATCCATCACAGTAAATGGAGTTAGTTTGACAGTTGTAGACTCAAAGAAAAATCAGTTTAGTGTAGCTATTATCCCTTATACCTATGAACACACCAATTTCAACACTTTTGAAGTAGGAACAAGAATAAATTTGGAATTTGACGTCATTGGAAAATATGTTTCCCGATTGTACGCAAACAAATAAAAATTCCACTTTATAAAACAAAAAACTCCAATTTACATTGGAGTTTTTTGTTTTATTTTAAAATTATAAATAATGTAAATCCCAAATAGTAAGGCGATTATCAGTAGTAAAAATATATTTTCATCTATCGGCAACATTGGAGGAGGAGGAGGCCTTCTATTAGTAGGCATAGGAGGATTTCCATTAGCAATTACACTAAAAATGCTAAAAAAAAAGAGAATAAAACACAATGCGTTTTTCTGAACTATTTTCATAAGATCAAATATAAAAATCTATTTTTAAAAAACAAATCATCTTCAATCCTAATTCAACTAATGAGTGTCTTTTTCATAAAACTACTATACAAACTAGTTCAAATAAAAATTTTATAAATAAAAAAACCGCACTAAATTAGTGCGGTTTGTGGTCCCACCTGGGCTCGAACCAGGGACCACCTGATTATGAGTCAGGTGCTCTAACCAGCTGAGCTATAGGACCGGTTTAGAGTGTGCAATATTACCACTATTTTTCATTTGCTCCAAATATTTTTGACTTAGATTTGAATATAATTCAATTATTAGCTATATTAAAACAGAAACCAGCTGAATATTAGATTACTACCCATTTACCCAAAATAAAATTATTTAATTTCCTGACACAATTCAATTAAAACACCATTCGTACTTTTTGGATGTAAAAACGCAACTAACTTATTATCAGCTCCTTTCTTAGGAATTTCATTCAAGATTATAAACCCTTCTTTTTGCAAACGTGCTATTTCTGAGACAATATCTTCAACATCAAAAGCAATATGATGAATTCCTTCCCCTTTCTTTTCTATGAACTTGGCAATGGGACTATCCGGATTAGTTGCCGCAAGAAGTTCAATCTTATTGGGTCCATTCAAAAAAAATGAAGTTGTTACTCCTTCGGTTTCGACATCTTCAAATTTATATGCCGGAGCACCAAAGAGTTTTTCAAAAACTAAATTTGAAACCTTTAAGTCTTTAACCGCAATTCCTATATGTTCTATTTTTCTCATTATATATGTTTTGAAAGCAACGCTACTTTGGTTTGAAAATTCAAATATTGCTGCTAGTTAATATTGTATTACTTACTAGTGTAAAATTAAACATTAAAAATAAAAAAAGTAAGCAATCTAAAAAGTAAGAGGAATTAAATCACTCACAATAATTCATTAAAAAATTTCGATTGCAGGAATTATAATTGTTATTTTGTAAATTCTAATTATGATTTGATATGTTGAAAAACAATTTAAAATATACCTTCTTTCTATTGCTTTTAATTACTGTTGGATGTGCAAAAAGAGGCTCCATCACTGGCGGTTTGAAAGATACCATTGCCCCTGTTTTAAAAGCAAGTTTTCCGGAAAATTTTAGCAAAAACTTCAAAGGAAACGAAATCAAACTAGTTTTTGACGAGAATATTAAATTGAAAAACCTGAACAAACAGTTGATTATTTCACCCCCAATGAAAAACGAACCGTTGATTTTACCAACAACGGCGAGCAAAACAATTACAATAAAAATCAAAGACACACTACAACCCAACACCACTTACAGCTTTAATTTTGGCCAAAGCATCGCTGATAATAATGAAGGAAATCCATTCAATCAATTCAAATATGTGTTTTCTACCGGTGATTACATTGACTCTTTAAGCCTTGGCGGAACTGTAAAAAGCGCTTTTGATAAAGAAGTTGAGTCATTCGTTTCGGTTATGCTTTATGACGTGAATGACACTTTCAAAGATTCAATAGTTTATAATGAGAACCCAAGATATGTGACCAACACATTAGATAGTTTGAAGACTTTTCGTTTTGAGAATTTAAAAGCCGGTAAATACCTTCTTGTAGCCATGAAAGACTACAATAGCAACAATAAATACAATCCAAAAACGGATAAAATCGGATTTAGCAAAGACTTTATTACTATTCCAAATGATACGCTTTACGAGTTAGAATTGTTCAAGGAATCGCTTCCTTTCAAAACTTTCAAACCAAGTCAAGCATCCGGAAACAGATTGTTCCTAGGATACGAGGGCAATGTGAATTCTGCGGCTGCAAGTCCAAAAATAGTACTAAAAACCAACAATGACATCTTGTCTACGATTATTACTAAATTCCAAAAAAAGGATTCCCTACAAGTCTGGTACAAACCCATCAAAAGTGATTCGCTTAATTTGGCTGTAGCCAAAGACCAATACGAAGCGAACTTCAATTTTAAAATCAAAGACCAGAAAAAAGATACATTAAAGATTTCAGCAATCCAAACAGGCAACCTGAAATTCCGAGAGCGCTTTGCACTAGAAAGTTCGACTCCAATAATTCGCGTTGAAAATTCGAAAATAAGTGTGATCAACAATTCAAAAACCGCAGTGGTTTTTACATCAGAATACGATGAGTTTAATCAAAAATTGTATTTTGACTTCAAAAAGGAACCTTCGGAAAATTATACTTTTAAACTCTTACCCGGAGCGCTGACTGATTTTTTTGAACAAACAAATGACACTTTAACGTATAAATTAAGCACTAAGAGTACTGCTGAGTACGGGAATCTCACTGTGTCAGTAGAAAACATCAAACAATTTCCTGTTATTGTTGAACTCACTAATACAAAAGGCGATGTTTTGACCACTGAATACACTGATAAAAACACCACCGTAGACTTTAATTTAATTGAACCTGCACTTTACACCTTGCGCGCTATTTATGACACCAACAAAAACAAGGAGTGGGATCCCGGAAATTATTTAGAAAAACGTCAGGCCGAAGAAGTAATTTATTTTTCCAAAGAAATTGATGTCCGTGCAAATTGGGACGTAAATCAAATTTTTGATTTGAGCATTCCCTACATTCCGGAACCTAAAAAGAAAGCCGATACGAAAAATCAGAACTAGATGTTTTTTATTTCAAAAGAATCTCTGTCGTTTAAAAAACCTAATTTTTGTCGGGTTTCCAGCATTTTTTCTTGGTCTAGCTGTACTGTAAAACAGCCTTCAGATTCTTCTGGTTTCAGTACATAATTCCCTAGAAAATCGACTGCTTGCGAGTGCCCAATGTACTCGTAACCATTTGCATCAGCACCTATTCTATTGACACCAATTGCATAACTCATATTTTCTATTGCTCGCGCTTTCAATAAAGCATCCCAAGCATTCGTTCTTACTTTTGGCCAACTTGCCACATAAATCAACAAGTCATAATCCTCACTATTTCTGGAAAAAGCAGGAAATCTCAAATCATAACAAATCAACGGACAAATTTTCCAACCCAAATAGTCTACAACTTTTTTTTGGTTTCCACAGGTATAGACTTTGTCTTCGCCAGCCAAAGTAAATAAATGTCTTTTATCATAAAACTGAATTTCTCCGGAAGGAAATACAAATACTAACCGATTGTAAAAATTTCCATTTTCTGCAATAACTAAACTTCCCGTAATGGCGCAGTTTCTAACTTTTGCCAATACTTGAAGCCAAGTTATTGTTTCACCTTCCATGGTTTCAGCCACGTGTTCGGGATTCATTGTAAAGCCGCTCGTAAACATTTCCGGTAAAACAATTAAATCAACATTTTCAGTAATTGAATAGATTATTGCTTCAAAGTAATTGCGATTTGACTGTGGATTTTCCCAAATTAAAGGAGCTTGGATCAGGGTGACTTGCATGATTTTATTTTTTATAAAAATAAGAAATATCACAATACCAGAAGTTCATTATATTAGCAAAAAACAATTTTATGAAAAAGATACTTCTTGTATGCACCATGTTATTCTCTCTTTTGATTTTTGGACAAGAAAAATCAGGAGCAAAACAATTTTGGGAAAACTTACAAAAACAATGTGGCAAATCATTTGAAGGCGAAATCACAGAAGGCGCTGCCAATGACACTTTCCGGGATAAAAAATTAGTAATGCACGTACGCAATTGTGACGAAAATACGATTAGGATTCCGTTTTTTGTGGGAGAGGACAAATCAAGAACTTGGGTGTTAACCTATAAAAATGACCGAATCCAATTGAAACACGACCACCGCCACGAAGACGGCTCCGAAGATAAGGTGACGCAATACGGCGGAAAAGCATCTAATTCTGGTTCATCAACGCTTCAGTTTTTTCCAGCAGATCAACAAACGTGTGATTTAATCCCAAATGCTGCTGCAAATGTATGGTGGATTACTTTAGATGAAACTTCATTTACATACAACTTAAGACGCATCGGTTCTGACCGACTTTTTACCGTGAAATTTGACTTAACAAAAACAGTAACAACACCTTCCGCACCTTGGGGCTGGAAAGATTAATTTAAGATTGATTATTTTACATAAAAAAAACGCATTTAAATTTGACATTGAATGCGTTTTTTAACTATATAATCTAAATTTTTTATCCTTTTAAACTTGCAGATAAATATTCTCTATTCATTCTGGCAATATTTTCAAGAGAAATTCCTTTTGGACATTCCACTTCACAAGCTCCAGTATTAGTACAGTTACCAAAACCTTCAGCATCCATCTGTGCAACCATGTTAAGAACACGATCAGTAGCTTCTACTTTCCCTTGCGGCAATAAAGCGTATTGTGAGACCTTTGCAGACACAAAAAGCATTGCAGAAGAGTTTTTACAAGATGCTACACAAGCACCACAGCCAATACAAGTTGCAGCATCAAACGCTCTATCAGCATCATGTTTAGGAATAGGAATTGCGTTAGCATCAGTAGGCTTCCCTGAAGTATTGATGGATACAAATCCACCCGCGTGCTGGATTCTATCAAAAGCGCTTCTGTCAACAACTAAATCCTTAATTACTGGAAAAGCCTTTGCTCTAAAGGGCTCAATGTAGATTGTATCACCATCTTTAAACATTCTCATGTGCAATTGACAAGTAGGAACCCCTCTATCTGGACCGTGTGCTTCACCGTTAATGTATAAAGAACATGAACCGCAAATTCCTTCGCGACAATCATGATCAAAAGATACTGGCAAATCGCCCTTCATTATTAAACCTTCGTTTAGAACGTCTAACATCTCAAGAAAAGACATATCCTCTTCAATTCCATCTAATGGATATTCAACGATTTCACCTTTTGCTTTAGCGTTTTTTTGACGCCATATTTTTAATGTAAGTTTCATATTTTCTTTAGTTTGAAAGTCGCACTATAAAAAGTCGTTTCCATACGACTTTCGATACTGAACTAATTCCTATTTATAACTACGAGTTACTAATTTAACATTGTCATATACTAATGGTTCTTTATGAAGTACAGCCTCGCTTGGTTTACCCATGTATTCCCATGCGGCAACATATGCAAAATTTTCATCATCACGTTGTGCTTCTCCGTCTTCTGATTGATACTCTTCACGGAAATGACCTCCACAAGATTCATTTCGGTGTAAGGCATCTTTAGCAAATAATTCACCCAACTCCAAGAAGTCGGCCACACGACCCGCTTTATCTAACTCTTGATTAAAACTGTTAGCGTCACCAGGCACTTTTACATCTTTATAGAACTCTTCTCTTAACGCTGCAATTTCTACGATTGCTTCATTTAATCCTTTCGCATTTCGTGCCATTCCAACTTTGTTCCACATGATTTTTCCAAGTTTCTTATGGAAATAATCAACAGAATGAGTTCCATTATTATTGATAAACTGATCAATTCGTGCTTTTACATTATTTTCAGCTTCAATAAATTCAGGTAAATCAGTAGAAATTTTTCCTGTCTTGATATCTGGAGCTAAATAATCTCCTATTGTGTAAGGCAATACAAAGTAACCATCTGCTAAACCTTGCATTAATGCAGAAGCTCCTAACCTATTTGCTCCATGATCAGAGAAATTTGATTCTCCAATAGAGAAGCAACCTGGAATAGTGGTCTGTAAGTTATAATCAACCCAAGTACCACCCATGGTATAATGTACCGCAGGATAAATCATCATTGGTGTTGTGTACGGATTCTCATCAACGATTTTCTCATACATTTGGAATAAATTCCCGTATTTATTAGCTACAAGTGCAGCGCCTAATTTTGTAATTAATGCGGCATCATTAGCATCTAATCCTTTTACGTAGGCTTGTTCTTTACCGTAGCGTTCGATCGCTGCAGCAAAATCTAAATACACTGCTTCACCAGTTTTGTTAACTCCAAAACCAGCATCACATCTTTCTTTAGCAGCTCGAGAAGCAATATCTCTAGGTACTAAATTTCCAAAAGCTGGATAACGACGCTCTAAGTAATAATCTCTGTCTGCTTCAGCAATTTGTGTTGGTTTCAATTTTCCTTCACGGATAGATTTCGCATCCTCTAATTTTGCTGGAACCCAAATTCGTCCGTCATTACGCAACGATTCTGACATCAATGTCAATTTAGATTGGTGATCTCCTGAAACTGGGATACAAGTAGGGTGAATTTGTGTATAACAAGGATTAGCAAAAAACGCTCCTTTTTTATGTATTTTCCAAGCAGCAGTTGCGTTACTTCCCATAGCGTAAGTGGATAGGAAAAATACATTTCCGTAACCTCCAGAGGCAATAACTACTGCATGCGCTGAGTGTCTTTCTATTTCTCCGGTAACTAAATCGCGTGCAATGATTCCTCTTGCTTTACCATCCACTATTACTAAATCTTGCATTTCGTGACGTGTGTAAGATTTAATCTTTCCACGGCCGATTTGGCGGTTCATAGCAGAATAAGCACCTAGTAACAATTGTTGACCTGTTTGTCCTTTAGCGTAAAATGTTCTTGCGACTAAAGTTCCTCCAAAAGAACGGTTGTCTAAAAGTCCACCATATTCTCGTGCCAATGGCACACCTTGCATTACACACTGGTCAATAATATTTACTGAAACTTCCGCTAATCTGTGCACGTTAGCTTCTCTTGAACGGTAATCACCACCTTTTACAGTATCATAAAACAAACGGAAAGTTGAATCTCCATCTCCTTGATAATTTTTTGCCGCATTAATCCCACCTTGCGCCGCAATTGAATGCGCACGTCTTGGTGAATCCTGAAAACAAAATGTTTTTACGTTATATCCTAATTCAGCTAATGTTGCAGCAGCAGAACTTCCTGCAAGTCCCGTTCCAACAACAATAATATCAATATTACGTTTGTTAGCCGGGTTTACTAAATTAATATGATCTTTATAATTTGTCCATTTGTCCGATATTGGACCATTTGGAATTTTTGAATCTAATGCCATTTATAATTTAATATTAATGATTAAAATGATGAAATAATGCAATGAAAATGAAACCAAAAGGAACTACAATTGCAAAAGCATATCCTAATTTGTGTAATGATCTTGAATATTTATTGTTAAAACCCACCGATTGAAACGATGAATTGAAACCATGCCAAAGGTGAAGTGACAATAAAATAAACGAAGCGCAATAAATACCGGTGCGTACTGGACTAACGAATTTATGTGTTAACTCCTCAAAATATCTGGTTTCGTTGAGCGGATTAACATCTACGTATTTATAGATCATTTCGGGAACCCAAAAATCATAAAAATGTAGTAGCATAAAAGCTAAAACAACTAACCCGGAAATAATCATATTTCTTGAAGCCCAAGAAGAGTTAGCCGCTCCATTGTTCTTTACATAATTTATTGGTCTAGCACTGTTATTTTTGAATTCTAAAACGATACCCATTATAAAGTGAAAAACAACACCTATTATAAGAATTGGCTGAATTACAAACTGCACCAATGGATTATTACCCATAAAATGAGAAATAGCGTTGAAAGCGTCAGGGCTAAAAACTGAAGTACTGTTTATAAAAAAATGTTGTGCTAAAAATAAAATTAAGAAAAGTCCAGAAAGCGCCATTGCGACTTTTTTTGCAATCGATGACTTTAATAATGCAGATTTTGCCATAAGGTTTTGTATGAATTAATTTAAAAATGATACAAAAATAGAGCAATTAGTGATGAACTACAACCTTTTCGCTATAATTTATAATCATTTTAAAGTGTTAATACCTAAATCCCAATAATTTGCTATCAACCAGCACTTAAGACGCTAAAAGCCTGTTATTTAGTTAAACAAAAGCAAATAATCGCACAATTTTACTGCAGCTGATATTTACTATAATCCTCATAAATAGGGATTTAATTTATCATATCAATAATTTTGATTAGGTAATTTTTTTAAATTCCTAAAAGTTTAATAAACACTATTTTTAGAACCCTAAAAAAACTGTCATTAAACTCCTAAATTTTACTTTTATAAGAAAAAAAATTATAATGAAAACAGGAATTGACGCTATCTCTTTTGATGTTGCAAAAATACATTTACCCATAAACACTTTGGCAAAAGCCAGAAATATCGAACCCGAAAAACTAGAAAAAGGACTGGGCTTAATCAAAATGACATTGCCAGACATACATCAAGACACGGTAGTTTTTGGTGCCAATGCATTGACCAAATTAATTTCAGACAACAACATAAACCTCAATGAAATTGCCCGAATTTATGTAGGAACCGAAAGCGCCATTGACAGCTCAAAGCCAATAAGTTCGTTCTTAATTGCATTGATGGAACAAAAATTTGGAGAAAACACGTTATCAGAATGTGATGTGGTTGATTTTACTTTTGCTTGTATTGGCGGAGTTGATGCCATACAAAACTGCATTGATTTTGTAACATTGAATCCAACAAAAAAAGCAATTGTTGTCACTACTGATTTTGCAAAATACGATTTAAACTCTACCGGAGAATACACACAAGGCGCTGGCGCTTTAGCAATGTTGATAACTTCAAACCCAAGAATTATTGCTTTCGAAAACAATTGGGCAACCAGCACAAAAGGAGTTTTTGACTTTTTTAAACCGTTCCGAACGATTTCGAAAACAGCAATTACAGGAAATACAACTAATGAACCCTGGTTTGAAAATTTAGAAAGTGAAGTTGAAATCCACAAAGACCAGCCGGTTTTTGACGGTCAATATTCGAATCAATGCTATATGGATCGAACGAGAGACGCTTATTTTTCATTCAAAAAATTAAAAAATACCACCGAAACTGTTTACGATTCCTGGAAAAGTATTGTCATGCACTTGCCTTATGCTTTTCAGGGACGTCGAATGTTGTCTGAAATTTATGCTTTGGATGCATCCAATACAATTATCTCTGGCGACGAAGATGCTTCTGAATACCAAAATAAATTGAAAGAAATCAGCAAATCAGAAGCCTATAAAGAATTTGTAAATGAAAAATTAATGCCTGCCGAAATCGCTTCTTCTCTAATTGGAAATCTATACACAGGTTCTATTTTCATGGGGTTACTTTCAACTTTGGCTCATTTTTACGATACTGAAAAAGAAATAAGCGGCAGTAAATTTGGCTTTCTTGCTTACGGAAGCGGCTCAAAATCAAAGGTTTTCGAAGGAACCATTCAACAAGACTGGAAATTAGCAATGGCTGACGTGAATCTTTTTGAAACAATAGAAAAAAGTTTCGAAATTGACTTTGAAACTTACAACAAACTGCACAAAAAGGAACAAAAAATCAGCATTCGAACTCCAAAAAATGAATGGATTTTAGACCAAATTGAAAATGAAATTACTAATTTAATTGGTGCTCGTTATTACAAATGGGTGGATTAATTTTTTATTTCTAAAAAAAGCACCGACAATTCATACTTGAACTTTCGGTGCTTTTTGATTTAATAGACCACATTCCGCTAACTGAATTTTGCCATGTATTGTTGAACAATTAAATCCGTATTCTCATTGCGCATTTTTTGCTCTAACTGAATTGGTGGCGAAGCGCGCTCCAAACAATTTTTTACGGCACAGGTTTCACAGGTAACCCCAACAATCTGTTTCTTAAGCGAGTCATTCTCGATAAACTTAAATTTTTTCTTCATTCCCGCCGTAATCAATATCCCCACCGATATACTACGGATACAATCAACCTTAAACGGATCCGGTGTTGCGGATGAAAAAACAAGGTATTCATTTTTGCTGTTTTCATAACTTGAGATTTGCGCATCAAAAAAATGATTCTTCTTTTGCTTCAAAGACTCCTCAATCGTGCGTATTGAAACCCATCTTCGGCAGTAATGCTCATTCATTTCATTTGCGTGCGGCTCCTGCTGGTTCGTGATATGCAATTCCTTTTTTATCTGATACGTATCCGTTCCTATTTGATGCGACAATCTCAGAAAGAAAAGATTCTTCAATTGAAAGTCTTTTGGTAAAATATTAGTCAACCTTTGATAAAACGATTCCGGGGAAACATTAAACCCGCTCATCACAGCAATCATTTCCTGCGGTTTTGGATCTGTTTTGGACAAAAATAAATTCAGTTCGTCAATTAATTTTTGCCTTGGAATAAGCAATGCTCCCGCAAAATATGAAGCATAAAAGTTGTTCAAAACCTGATCGAAGTTATCAAACTTAATCCAGCTGAACGTATACAATCTTTCGGTGATTTCAAGATAATTATATGCAATTTCTTTTGCTAAAATAAACGCCCTTTGGGGCTCGTCAATGTCTAATGAAAGTAACAATGTCTTGCTTTTTGGAACAAAAATAGATCTCAAATCTCCCAATTGTTCTTGTTCAGAAAAAACGAGTTCATTTATCGTATAACCATATTCTTCAATTAATATCGCCGTAAGTTCTTCAATCGAAATCTTGGTCTCAATATTCACGTGAAACGCTTTGGAAAACTGCAACACTTTCTGCTCTAAATCTTCAAAATAGTTCGTATGTGCTTCTTGGTACGAACGCAACGACGCCAAAAAGAAACTCTCTCTTGTCAAATTATAATGCTGTGCGATCTCAATAATCGTACTGATAAACGCATTGACTTTTGCAGGAGCATTGGCAATAATATCGATGAGATCGTTTTCCTGAATCCCAAAAATCTCCAGAGGTATCTCTTTTAGAATACCCGATTTTAGGATTTCTCCAATGGGCGCCAGATTATTATCCAGTTTCAACGAAACCATATTATCATAGGAAATATCGAGTTTTTCGGCTAACAGAATAATTTTATCCGTTTTTGGATACTTTTTCCCTTTTTCAATTTCGTTCAAATACGATTTTGAAAGGTCCGTGATTTTTGCCAAACCAAATAGTGACAGATTCTTATTGGTGCGAGCCTGCTTGAGTTTTAACCCAAAAATCAACTTGATATAATCCTTTTCTATGTTCATATCTCAAAGATAAGCTAAAAAATATTTACGCCAAAAAAAATATTTTTCATTTTTAGCGTACGTTCGCTTGTTTTGTAAAAAACTTTTCGTAACATTGTCATGTAAAACATATTAACCATGAAAGCAAATACCGAAACAACCGAAAAATCGTTACAGTTTTCCAATGAAACGAAAGAGCATTATCCAGAAATTTTGACGGACCAGGCAATTAATTTTATTACAGAACTTCACGAGCGATTCAATGCCAAAAGACTTTTGTTATTAGACGAAAGAAGAAAACAACAGGATTTATTTGATGCGGGAACCTTACCAATTTTTCCTGCTGAGACTAAAAGCATCAGAGAAAGTTATTGGAAAGCGGCGCAAACGCCAGACGATTTATTAGATCGAAGAGTCGAAATAACAGGTCCAGTCGACAGAAAAATGGTCATTAATGCATTAAATTCAGGTGCAAAAACATTCATGGCTGATTTTGAAGACAGCACTTCTCCTACTTGGAGCAACTTAATGACGGGACAGCAAAACTTAAAAGATGCGGTGAATAAAACCATTGCTCTTGAAGACACTATAAAGAATAAAAAATACAGTCTGAACGAAAAAACTGCAGTACTGCTTGTTCGTCCAAGAGGATTGCACTTACCGGAAAAAAATATTTTGATTAACGGAGAACAAACTTCTGGATCACTAATTGACTTCGGATTATATGCTTTTCACAATCATAAGCAACTTATTGAAGATGGAACGGCACCATATTTTTACATTCCAAAACTGGAACATTATCTGGAAGCAAGATGGTGGAATGAAGTTTTCGAATTTACACAGGAATATTTAGGCGTAAAAAACGGAACATTCAAAGCCACAGTTTTAATCGAAACAATAACTGCCAGTTTTCAATTAGACGAAATCATTTTTGAACTGAAAGAGCATATTGTAGGTCTTAATTGCGGGCGATGGGATTACATTTTTTCATACATCAAAAAATTAAGAAAAAACCCAGCTTTCATTGTTCCAAATAGAGATCAGGTGACGATGACTTCTCCATTTATGAGTGCGTATTCCCAATTAGTTATTCAAAGATGCCACAAACGAAATATTCATGCAATTGGTGGAATGGCGGCACAAATTCCAATAAAAAACAACGAAGAAGCCAATAAAATTGCTTTCGACAAAGTAATAGCCGACAAAGAACGGGAAGTAAAAAATGGTCATGACGGAACTTGGGTCGCACATCCGGATTTGGTTTCACTTGCCATGACAGTTTTCGATAAATACATGCCAAACAAAAACCAAATTGAGGTAAAAAGAGAAGATGTACACGTTACCGAAAATGATTTGCTCGAAACTCCAAAAGGAACCATTACCGAGGAAGGTGTTCGAAAAAACATTAGTATTTCAGTTTTATATATCGCTTCATGGCTCAACGGACAAGGCGCCGCAGCGTTGCACAATTTGATGGAAGATGCTGCTACTGCTGAGATTTCGAGATCACAATTGTGGCAATGGTTACAAAACGAGGTCGTTTTGGACAATAAAAAAACATTGAATACAAATTATTATCATCGTATAGCGATGGAGGAATTTGAAAAAATCAGAAAGCTTGTTGGGGATGAAAATCACGAAAAACAAAAATATGGACTGGCTGAACAATTACTAGACATTCTAGTGGTCAACGACAATTTTATCGAATTTTTGACCATTCCTGGATACAAATACATTTATAAAGTCAATTACAATCCCTATTAACAAACAACCAAAAAAAAGAAAAATGAAAACTACAGAAACAAGAATTCAAGAATTAGTTACCGACTGGATTACGAACCCAAGATGGAATGGTATTGAGCGACCATATACTGCTGAAGAAGTGGTGAAATTGCAAGGTTCGTATCAAATAGAGCACAGTGTAGCCAGAATTGGAGCAAATACTCTATGGAACAAATTAAATTCTCAGGATTTTGTAGCCGGACTTGGCGCACTTACCGGAAACCAAGCCATTCAAGAGGTGGAAGCAGGATTAGATGCTATTTATTTGAGCGGTTGGCAAGTTGCCGCTGATGCAAATGTGGCCGGCGAAATGTATCCTGATCAATCTTTATATCCTGCGAACAGTGTACCGTTAGTGGTAAAACGAATCAATAATGCGCTTTTGAGAGCAGACCAAATACAAGTGGTTAACGGAACTGCAGACAAAAAAGAATATTTGGTTCCTATTGTGGCTGACGCCGAAGCTGGTTTTGGAGGAAACCTTAATGCTTTCGAATTAATGAAAGCGATGATTGAAGCGGGAGCCGCAGGAGTTCACTTTGAAGATCAATTGAGTTCTGCCAAAAAATGTGGTCACTTGGGTGGAAAAGTATTAGTTCCTACTCAAGAAGCCATCAACAAATTGATTGCAGCTCGATTAGCGGCTGACGTAATGGAAACTCCAACTATTGTCGTTGCCCGTACTGATGCTGATGCAGCCAACTTATTAACTAGCGACATTGATCCTAGAGATGCTAAATTCATCACTGGAGAAAAAACGGGAGAAGGTTTTTTCTATGTAAATTGTGGAGTCGAGCAAGGAATTGACAGAGGATTGAGTTATGCGCCTTATGCTGATTTAATTTGGATGGAAACAAGTAATCCGGATCTGGATTACGCAAGAAAATTTGCCGAAGGAATTCACGCAAAATTCCCAGGGAAAATGTTAGCTTACAATTGTTCACCCTCTTTCAACTGGGCTGCAAAATTATCCGTTGCTGAAATGGAAACATTCAGAGAAGATCTTGCGGCAATGGGATATAAATTCCAATTCATCACTTTGGCCGGATTTCACGCACTGAATACGAGTATGTTCGAATTGTCTAAAGCCTACAAAGAAAGAGGAATGGCAGGCTATTCTGAATTACAGGAAAGAGAATTTGCTTTGCAAAAACACGGTTTCAAAGCAGTAAAACACCAAGGTTTCGTAGGAACTTCTTATTTTGATGCAGTACAAAATACTGTAACAATAGGAAAATCTTCTACAACCGCGATGAAAGACTCTACTGAAGTAGCGCAATTTTAAACAAAGTAGCAAGCATAAAAAAACACGATTTCAGATGGAATCGTGTTTTTTGTTTTTAAAATAAAAAGACTTTCTACTTCGATTCTATAATTTCAAGATCAGTAACCACTTTCTCTTTTCCTTTTTGAATACTGATTTTATTTATTGAAACCGGAAGGTAATATTTGCCGTTTTTAGCTGCTTCAAGTTTTAGTTTTTTGTCTTTATTTTTCCAATTATCAGCAGTTGCTTTCGTTATGGAAAGATCGTAAACATGCTTGTTTAATCCTTTTGACGCTTTCACTTTCTGAGAATAAACGACTTCTTTTAAACTATTTTCAATTTGTAAAAGCACTTCTGAATCCCCATTCACATAAAACCAAATCTCTGTTTTTGGCTCTGAAGCTTTAGCCCAAGAACTCCAGCTGTTTCCCCATTCTCTTGATTTTTTTATCTTTTTTAATTCGAAAACATGAAGATTTTCAGCTACCACTTTATCATTCAATTGTTGCACCTGATCCAAATTGACTTTATAAATAGAACGGCCGTGAGTTCCCACCACTAAATCTTTTGCTATCCTTTGAATCACTAAATCGTGAACCGCAACGTTTGGAATTCCGTTCGAAAAATCATCCCAAGTTGTTCCTTTATTTAAGGAAACATACAATCCGTTATCCGTTCCCAGATACAAAACATTCTCGTTGACATTATCCTCCACGATTACATTCACGGGACTTGCAGGTAAATTATTGGCAATATTTTTCCAGGTTTGACCAAAATCATCTGACATATACACATAACTGGTAAAATCATCATTACGATATCCGTTTAAAGTCGCATACACCCTTTCTTTCTTATGTGCCGATGCCACGACTCTGGAAACCCAACGATCTTGAGGCAAATTTCCCGAAATTTTGTTCCAAGTAGCACCTCCGTCTTTCGAAACATGAATCAATCCATCATCACTTCCTGTGTAAAGCAAACCAAACTGCAATGTACTTTCGCTGATGGCAGCGATTGTTCCAAAAGCTACATTTCCTTCTTTAGCTCCTTGCGTCAAATCTGGTGAAATCGCAGTCCAAGTTTGCCCTTGATTCATAGAGCGATGCAAGAAATTGGATCCCATGTATAAAATATCCTGGTTATGCGAAGACAATAAAATAGGTGTCTGCCAATTGAATCGGAATGGTTTTTCGTCCTTTTTTGGCTTTGGCGAAATATACTCCCGCTTGTTACTAGCACGATCAATTCGGTAATAATTTCCAAATTGGAAACCAGTAAAAACAATATTTGGATTTCGTTTGTCAATTTGAGTTTGCATTCCGTCACCTCCCATCAAATTTTCGTACGGATATTTTCCGGTTTGGTACCATTCTGAGGAATATTTGTAATTACTTGGCCCAACCCAAACACCATTATCCTGCATTCCGCCATAAATATTATACGGTTCCTGCTCATCCACATTCACTGCATAAAACTGACTGACGCTATGGGAATTCCCTTTCACCCAATGCGCTCCATCGTCATATGAAATATTCAAACCACCATCATTTCCATTAATTAAATGCCCAGATTTATTGGGGTTCACCCAAACTACGTGATGATCCGCATGAACATTTTCTTCACTTATGGAGATAAATGTTTTTCCGCCATCATTTGATTTTATAATGGGTACGCCTGACAAATAAATTTTATTCACATCGTTTGGATCAACAGAAATGACACTGAAATAATAGCCGTACGAATAAAAGAAATCATCAATGAAATCCTTGTGGGTCTTCGTCCAGCTTTTTCCTCCGTTACTTGATTTGTAAACTTCGGCTCCGATAACTTCTGTTTCGGCTAAACTACTTATCGCATCTAAAACCACTTTTGCCGCTTCGTTAGGTTGCAAATACCCGTTTTGAACCCAGTGTTTGATGTTTTCGGCTCTATATTTTTCGGTTAAACCATAATTCTTTAAAATAGAATTTAAACTTTTATTGGGCAATTTTAAGAATTCGTCTCCCGGCATAGAAAATGCAATCGGCAACGAATTGCTTTTTTTGGATTGCAACGGTCTTTTGAATTGGTTGTCCAAAATGGCATAAACGTTTTCATCGTCATATACTGCTAAACCAATTCTTCCAACGCCTTCGCCAACAGGAAATCCACTTTCAGCATTCGTGAAAAGTTTCCATGTCATTCCCGCGTCTTCACTTTTATAAATTCCCGAAGTAGCGCCACTTCCTATAAAATCCCACGCTTTTCTGTCTTTGCTCCAAGAAGCCGCAAATTGAACCTTGAAATTTTTTGGCGAAACAGCCACATCAATAATCCCGGTTTCATCGTCGATATAAAGAGTTTTACTCCACGTTTTTCCGCCATTTGTTGTTTTGTAAATTCCTCTTTCTTCATTTTTAGAATATAAATGACCTACTGCGCCCACAACAACTTCATCTGGATTTGCTGGATTTATCAGGATTCTACTGATGTGATGGCTGTCATGCAATCCCATATTTTGCCAAGTCTTTCCTTTGTCTTCGGATTTCAAAATTCCAATTCCGGCATAGGACGATCGGGACGAATTTACTTCGCCAGTTCCTACCCAAATCGTTCCTCGTTTCCAGTCTATCGCAATATCACCCACATTTTGCGTAGGCGCCGCATCCATAACCGCTGAAAAACTCATTCCGTTATTATTCGTGTACCAAAGTCCGCCTGAAGCATATCCTACATAAAACTCAGTTGGATTTTCCGGATTTACATCCACATCTACCACTCTGCCGCTCATTACCGTTGGACCCACATTTTCGAAAGTAACCTGCTGAAAAATCGATTGATTTTCCATTTGTTTTTTGGATTCCAATGATTGCTGAATTGCTTCGGCAGAAACTTGTCCCCAAGAGACACTTTGTACGATAAGGGCAGAAAAGAGCACTATTTTTTTCATAAAAACTAATTTGAGCTTGAAAATTAAACATAAAAATAGTTATCTGAAAATTTTATAGTGTAATTAACATCCGTTTCTCTCAAAGTTAGTATTTTTGAATAATCAATATAAAAAACAAGGATTGAATAATGTTATTTGTATTTATCCATAAAAACACCCATTAAGATTGCATTTTGCTGCAATAAAACAATAAAAATCAACAAATGAAATACCACCAAATTGACCGAGATTTATTTATAAAAAACAGAGCAAAGTTCATGGCTCAGATGAAGCCAAAAAGCGTTGCTGTTTTCAACTCTAATGATATTTACCCCGTTTCTGCAGATAGTACGTTGCCATTTGCTCAACACCGCGACATCTTTTATTTAAGCGGAGTTGATCAGGAAGAAAGCATTTTATTGCTTTTCCCGGATGCGCCATACGAGCACCAAAGAGAAATGGTATTTTTGAAAGAAACCAGCGAACATATTGCAATTTGGGAAGGCGAAAAACTGACTAAAGAGCGTGCTTTTGAAGTAACAGGAATCAGAACCGTGTATTGGTTGCAGGAATTTGAGAAAGTATTATTCGAAATGATGACTCATGCAGACACGATCTACATCAATACAAATGAGCATTATCGCGCCACTGTAGAAACCGAAACGCGTGAAGCCCGTTTTGTAAAATGGTGGAAAGAAAAATATCCGGCACATGCTGTTGCAAAAAGCAATCCGATACTTCAACGTCTTCGTTCTGTAAAAGAAATCGAAGAATTGGATTTAATCCAAAAAGCCTGTAATATTACGGAACTCGGTTTTAGAAGATTATTGCCTTTCGTGAAACCAAACGTTACCGAATACGAAATCGAAGCCGAGTTGATTCACGAATTCATTCGCAACCGTTCCAGAGGCTTTGCTTACACGCCAATTATCGCTTCCGGAAACAATGCCAATGTGTTGCACTACATCGAAAACAACCAACAATGCAAAGCCGGTGATTTAATTTTACTGGATGTTGCAGCTGAATATGCCAATTATTCCAGTGATATGACGCGTACGATTCCAGTTTCAGGACAGTATACCAAAAGACAAAAAGAAGTATACAATGCTGTTTTAAATGTAAAAAACGAAGCGACCAAAATGCTGACAAAAGGTACACTTTGGAAACAATACCATATCGAAGTAGGGAAATTAATGACTTCGGAACTGCTAGGTTTAGGTCTTATTGACACAGCCGATGTGCAAAACGAAAATCCGGAATGGCCAGCTTACAAAAAATATTTCATGCACGGAACATCGCACCACATGGGATTAGACACGCACGATTACGGAATCCTGACCGAACCGATGCAAGCCAATATGGTCTTCACCGTTGAGCCTGGAATTTACATTCCTGCCGAAGGTTTTGGAATCCGTCTGGAGGATAACATCATCGTTCAGGAAAGCGGCGAACCGTTCAACATGATGCGCAATATCCCAATAGAAGTGGACGAAATCGAAGAATTAATGAACAGTTAATTCCTTAAATACACACAACCAAATCGGTTTACAGCAATGTGAACCGGTTTTTTTTTGGGCGCAACCCAGCCTCCGTAAACTCCAGCTGCGTCGGGCTATTCGCTACAAGTCCTCGTCTCGTCCAAAAAGACGAGACTGTGGGCTTTCCGCTGCTATCCCTTGCGCGCTTCAACGAGAAAATTTACAATTCCAAAATTCATATTAAAGCTGTAACTTTATAATCACGCTTCCGACTTATTTAAAAAACTTAAAACACAGAAATCATGCAAGCACACGAAATAGATTACCACATTTACGGCGAGGAAATGCAATATGTGGAAATAGAACTGGACCCACAGGAAATTGTAATTGCCGAAGCGGGAAGTTTTATGATGATGGACAATAATATCCAAATGGAAACTATTTTTGGGGACGGTTCCGGACAGGAAAACGGATTATTCGGTAAACTTTTAAGCGCTGGAAAAAGAGTTTTAACAGGCGAAAGTCTTTTTATGACTGCGTTCATCAATCAAAACAATACCAAAAGCAAAGTTTCATTCGCATCGCCTTATCCCGGGAAAATAATCCCAATTGACTTGACACAATTCGGTGGAAAATTCATTTGCCAGAAAGATTCTTTCCTTTGCGCTGCCAAAGGTGTTTCTGTGGGAATTGAATTCTCTAAAAAACTGGGTCGCGGGTTGTTTGGCGGCGAAGGTTTCATCATGCAAAAAATAGAAGGCGACGGTCTGGCATTTGTACATACTGGTGGAACATTAGCCAAAAAAGAATTAGCCGCAGGCGAAATACTAAAAGTCGACACCGGTTGCATCGTAGGTTTTACCAAAGATATTGTTTATGATATTGAGTTTATTGGCGGAATAAAGAACTCCATATTTGGTGGTGAAGGATTATTTTACGCCACACTTCGCGGTCCGGGAACTGTTTATGTACAATCCTTGCCTTTCAGCCGACTTGCGGACAGAATTATCGCATCTGCACCAAGAGCTGGCGGAAACAGTCGTGACGAAGGAAGTTTATTAGGCGGATTAGGAAGTTTGCTTAATGGAGATCGACGATTTTAAGTTTTATTAACGGCTTTCAGGAATGGGAGCCGTTTTTCAACCATATAAGTCATGTAAACAAATAGAGGTAATGCTTAAATGAACTTAAATTCCTTATATGGTTAAAAAACAGTTTTTGTTTAAATATTTTTTCAATTTCACTTTGTACTTTTTGGTCTAATTCACCATAACAATTTTAAAACTTATATGCCTTATATGGTTTAAAAAAATTAAAGCCCTAATTTTGCAGACTCTAAAAACTAAAAGTGAAACAAATTCTCTTTAAAAATACCAACATCTCCTATTCCGATACCGGGAAAGGAACCGCTATTGTCTTACTTCATGGTTTCTTGGAAAACAAAGGCATGTGGGATTTTTATATTCCGGAATTTGCTAAAAAAAACCGCGTCATCACTATAGATTTATTGGGACATGGAGAAACGGAATGTTTGAGTTATGTGCAAACAATGGAAGATAATGCCGATGCAGTTCACGCAGTTTTATCGGAATTACGCATCCGAAAAGCAATATTTGTCGGGCATTCTATGGGTGGTTATGTCGCTTTGGCTTTCGCCGAACTGTATCCAGACACGATAAAAGGATTGGTACTGCTAAACTCGACTGCAAGAGCCGACAGCGAGGAACGAAAAATAAATCGGGATCGCGCCATCAAAGCGGTAAAACAATCTTTTATGAATTTTGTTTCACTTTCTATCGCTAATTTATTCAGCGAATCCAATAGAGAACGACTTTTATCAGAAATTGAAAAAGTAAAAAAAGAAGCTTTAAAAACACCGCTGCAAGGAATCGTTGCGTCACTGGAAGGAATGAAAATACGACAAGATCGGGAAGTCTTATTGCATCTTACACCTTATCCAAAATTATTGATTCTGGGCGAAAAAGATCCTGTTCTGAATTACGAAGAAACCAAAGAACAAATTGAAAACACAACAGTAAAATTAGTAACTTTTCCCGACGGACACATGAGTCATATTGAAAACCAAGACCAGTTATTGATTGTATTGTTAGCTTTTTTCAAAAGCATCTAAATCATTCCTGATTTTAAATAGCCTTTTTCCACCAATTCGTTTTTGTCTTTCAAGTGGTGCATTTTTCCTTCTTTCATTAACGCTAGTTTTGTGGAAACCTTAATCACATTCTCATAGTTATGATCCGTGATAATGATGCCTTTTACACTGGACATTGCAGTGATTAATTCATTTATTTTTTCAATCATTATGGGCGATAAACCATTATAAGGCTCATCTAACAGAACAAATTTTGACGCATTATTCAGGATTAATTTAATTTCTAAATACCGTAATTCTCCGCCGGACAAATGCTTTATTTTTTTATCTATCATCGATTGAATCATTCCATCGGCATAAAAATCCTTTAATTTCTCTTTTTTAATGGACAATTGAATAGTCTTTTTTATCGAGAATGAATTTGGAATAAAATTATCTTGGGGCAAATAACTAATTTCATTTAGCAACTCGCTGGTCTTTGATTTCACGACGCCATCGACACGAACAAATTTAAAGTCGGCAGCTACAATTCCAAAAATGATTTTCAACAAAGTAGATTTTCCGGAGCCATTTCTTCCTAAAACACCAATAATGTCGGTGGTTTTGCATTTCAAATACACATCGGAAAATATGATTTTCCCATCATACTGTTTTTGAACACTGTCTACTTCTAAAACACTCTTTGTCATACAAGATTCAGTACTATATTAATAGCTAAAATCAGCAGCATTGAAAAAATAAAATTCATCAGAAAACTATACACAAACAATTGCATTTTTGAAATTCCGTTATTGTAATAAAACAGATATTCATTTTTAGCATTCACTTCTTTTATCAAAATACTGATACAGAAACCAAAAATAATAAGTACGTATTTGAAGGTTTCAAACCCTCCAAAAACCCATGCTAAAGCACTTATTGATACGTTAATCGTCAAAGTACTTTTGTAAAACTCAAAGATGTTGGCTAATTTTCTGATTGGGAGTTTTGTTTAAATTATTTTCTCTTCAAAAGGAATATTTTGATCTAAAATTTCGCTTAATAAAAGAACCATTTGTTCTAGATAATTACTCAAAATTTCTTCATTTATAATCGAATTTACTTCTTTGTCTTCTTTAAAATTAAACGGAAGAAAACCAGCTTTTAAATTCTTGAAAGAGATAATTCCGGCTTCAATTGGCTTTCCTTTTGCTTCGTGTTCATACATGAAAGCGTACGCCAGCACCTGAATGATTTTATCGCTTTTAATATCTTCGGTTAATCTGTTCCAGGATTTCAGAGTGACACTCGCTTTTTCAACTTTTCCGGTTTTGTAATCGATAATTCGAATGACTCCGTTGCGCTCTTCAATTCTATCTACATTTCCTTTTATCAATACGGGAAAAGGCAAATTAGGATGATTTAAAGTTCTTCCAAAAGTTTGTTCTAAAGCTATAATTTTTATCGCATCACCATTTTTAATACTTTCTAATTCTACTTTTAGGAAATTCGAAACATTACGTTTGGCAACTTCAAACGCCAGCAAATTTCGTCCTTTTTTGATTTCGCCTTCTTTGTAAACCAATTTAAACTGTTTCAAAACCTCAGCGTCTATTTGTTTAAAACAGTTTAGAATATCACTTTCCGAAATAAATTTACCGATGAATGGTTCGTACAAAACCTTCAACGTTTCATGGATAATGGTTCCCAACGTATTCAATGCAATATTCTCCTCCACTTCTTCGACTTCACTGATGCGTAAAATCTTTTGGAAATAGAACTGCATCGGATTCCGAATATAACTCGTCAATGCCGATGGAGAAAAACCTTTTTCAGCAATTTCTTTCAATCGCAACATCACACTTTCCGATTTTGGAATTACCATCGGTTGATACGCTGTTTCGGGTAAAACTGCGTTATAAATTTCGTGCGTAAGGGTATGATTTCTTTGCTTTTCGACTTCAAGTTGAGTTATGAATCGGCTTTTTTCACCCGCATCCAGACCTTCACTTTCCGTATTATAAAGCAAATAAATGTTTTTGGCGCGTTGCAACAAATGATAAAAATGATAAGTATAAATCGCATCTTTTTCTTTGAACGTTGGCAAACCCAGTTCGCGTTTCACATCATACGGAATAAAGGAATTTTGCGATTTTCCCGCCGGAAATTTCCCTTCATTCATCGAAGTGACAATAACGGTATCAAAATCCAAAACACGACTTTCTAAAACACCCATAATCTGCAAACCGTTCAACGGTTCTCCTTCAAAAGAAACTTCGGCCAAATCAATTACTTGTTTGTAAATAGCATAAAGCGTTTCTATTTTATCGATATGGTCGTGCTTCGAATAGTAATTTATCAGTTTATTGATGACTTTGAAAATGGCAAAGACAAAAGCTTTGGTAATTTTCTCTTCTTCGTTATCGTTGCTTAAATTTTCTTTTATAGTTTGCAATAATTTAGAAATAGTCTGCAATACCGGAATAGAACCATTTTCCCATTTTTGGAATAATAGAAGAAACAATTCGCTCGGAATTGCATTCAATTCCATCAATTTATGATGCGTAATAAAAGTATAATTATTTTGATTGATGGTATGGACCAGCGCGCTGGTTTTTGCATACGGTTCCACCAGAGGATGCGTCAAAATATCCAATACATCTTTGTAATACAACACATAACTTTTGGCATTTCTAGATAATGCATTTGTATGCATTTTAAATAATTTGGCAATTAAAATCTGTGCTGGATTATTCTTACTCGAATATCCCATCGTAATATTCAAGGCACCATCGCTAGAGGGTAAAGAATATAAAAGTGGAACCAACAGATTTTCCTCACCTAGAACCACAGCCACTTTATCCAACTTGCCTTCAGTCCCAAGGCTTCGGGATTCATTGATGACATTCTCGATAATGCTTCCTGCGATTTTGGCTTGGCCAATTGTTTTTGGTGTACCAATAACGTGAATGTTTTTTGTCTGCGAAAAATCATTGACAATCCATTCAAACGGATGTTGCTTATAATGTTTCCAATTTTCTTTAAAACGTCTTACAAAGAGTCCTGCATCATGATACGGATCATTTAGAAAGGTTTGGTCTATGTCCCAATATATTTTGGCCTGATCAGAGGCGATAAGGTGCTGGATTATTTTTTCTTCGGCTGCATTTAATGCGTTAAAACCAGCAAATAGGAATTGTTTCCCTTGTATCGAATTCGAAAAATGATTTAGGTTATTAACTGCTTCACGATAAATCAAACCTTGATATCCGATTCCTTTGTTTAACAAATGTATATAAAGGGATTTATAATAATTGGGAAGTAATTTCCAAAAATCAATATATTTCTCTAATAATGCCGTTTTATTTTCAACCTCAATTCCCCATTTTTTGATGTCTTCAATATCTTTCAAATACGAAAGAACATGGGACGGCTCTAATAAATACCGGTCAATTTCATTGAAGTCCTGCAGCAGTGTTTTAGCCCAATTCGCAAATAACTCAAAGGATTGTTGGTTTGCTTTATCGGTAATAGACAAGTAGACTTCGTAGAATTCAAATAATAATTCAATAGGATCTATAGTCCGTATACCGGCAATGTTTTGAACAAAATCCTCGATACTTATAATTTCGGGAGCAAGTATATTTGTTGTTACCTGGTTTTTTAACGCTTCAATCAGGAATATTTTAGCTCGTTTGTTTGGTAAAACTACAATCGTACTGGAAAGATTGTCTAAATAATTATCAATTAAAACTGAAGCTATTTTATCAAGAAAGGAAATATTTGTCATTTTATAAAAATAAAAAAAACGCCCCGATAAATCGAGGCGTTTTCTAGAAAAATTTTGGAAAAATTATTCTTTAATTAAAGAAACTTCAACTCTTCTGTTGTTAGCTTTTCCTTTAGCAGTTTTGTTAGAATCAATTGGTTTAGTTTCACCAAAACCAGTAGATCTTAATCTATCAGTAGCAATACCATTTTCAATTAAGTAATTTTTAACCGCTGCAGCTCTGTTTTCAGATAAAGTTTGGTTAAGTTCATTACTTCCATCGCTATCCGTGTGACCTTCAACCATGAATTTAGAATATGGATATTCTTTCAAAATAGAAACCATTGATTGTAAAACTGGGAAAGTTTGTGCTTGAAAAGTAGATTTACCAGAGTTAAACAAGATAGTTTTACCATAATTGTTTAATTGTTTAATTGCTTCTTCAGTAATTTCTGGACAACCTTGGTTTGCAACAGTACCTTTAACTTCAGGACATTTGTCATCTTTGTCTAACACTCCGTCTCCGTCAGTATCTGGCCATGGACATCCACCATTTTCTTTAGGACCTGCAACAGTAGGACATTTGTCATCTTTGTCAGCAATTCCATCACCGTCAGCATCTGGACAACCGTTTAATGCAGCTAAACCAGCAACTTCTGGACAAGCATCATCTTTATCAGCAATTCCATCTCCGTCAGTATCAGGACAACCATTCAATGCAGCTAAACCAGCAACCTCAGGACATGCATCAGCACTATCTTGAATACCGTCACCGTCAGTGTCAGGACATCCGTTGAATTCTTTCAAACCAGCAACTTCTGGACAAGCATCATCTTTGTCATAAATTCCATCTCCATCTGTATCTTTTCCTCCAAATTTGAAGATAAGACCAGCCGAATGTTGAAAATGTGATGGAGCATCTGGAACACCAGCTGCATCTTCTCTATCACCAAAAGATTTTTTATATTTTGTAGCAAGTTCTAAACCAACATTTTCAGTGAACCAAAAAGTTAATCCAGCACCTGGATTTAAAGTTCCGTAACTGCTATCACCAAAAAATGTATAACCTCCACCAACAGATAAAGACGGGTCAATCACTTTAGAATTGATCAAGTTCATCATGCTGTATCTGATAGTTGCATCAATACCATAATACATTAAGTCTCCTGGGTTAGATACAACGTATCCACGTGAATCATGACCAACAGCAGTTGGAGCAAATTTCACATATTTATCAATTTTGTTCACAGAACCAGAAAGTCCAAATGAGAAATTATCTCCTATGTATTTAGATACACTAAGGTAAGATACTGAAGGAAGGATATTCCAATTGTCTTTAACAGCAAATGGTTGAGAAAAATGGCGATCTAGCCAATTATGTCCTCCACCAGCACTAGTTCTAGTGTCAACGGCATTAACTCCAAAAGAGATAGCCCAAGGATTGTTACTGTCTTGTGCGTGAGAGCTTAAACCCATCACCATCATCACAGCAACTAAAATTTTGTTAAGATGTTTCATACTTAATTTTTTTAATTACAATTTAGTTAATTATATGCAAAAGTAGTACGTAAATTTTAAACTACAAAATGAAATGTTAAAAAAAACTTACAAACATTATTAAAAGTGGGAATTATACAACATTCAGCGTTTTTCCAACTTCAGTAAAGGCTTTAATTGCCTTGTCTAAATGCTCTATTGTATGGGCAGCAGAAAGTTGTACTCTAATTCTTGCTTTATCCTTTGGGACTACTGGAAAAAAGAATCCAATAACATAAATTCCTTTCTTTAAAAGTTCATCAGCCATTGTTTGGGATAATTTTGCATCGTAAAGCATAACAGGAACGATAGCTGAATCGCCATCTATGATATCAAAACCGGCTTTTTTCATCCCTTCTTTAAAGTAATTAGTATTCCATTCCAATTTATCACGTAGAGTCGTATCCTTTTCTAATAATTCAAAAACTTTGATGGAAGCGCCAACGATTGCTGGAGCAAGAGAATTTGAGAATAAATAAGGTCTGGAGCGCTGACGTAATATTTCGATAATTTCTTTTTTAGCTGTAGTATAACCACCCATAGCTCCACCAAGTGCTTTCCCTAAAGTCCCAGTAATGATATCTACTCTTCCCATTACACCTTTTGCCTCGAGCGTTCCTTTTCCTGTTGCTCCTAAAAATCCAGCAGCATGACATTCATCTACCATAACCATTGCGTCATATTTATCGGCTAAATCACAAATTTTATCCAACGGAGCTACCACACCATCCATAGAGAAAACTCCATCGGTAACAATCAATTTGAAACGACTTCCTGCTTCAGTAGCCTTGATTAATTGCTGTTCCAAATCTTCCATATTGCTATTTTCATAACGATAACGAGCCGCCTTACACAAGCGAACACCGTCTATAATAGAAGCGTGATTCAGGCTATCTGAAATTATCGCATCGTTTTCTCCTAATAGAGGTTCGAAAACTCCTCCATTAGCATCAAAAGCGGCAGCATAAAGAATAGTATCTTCTGTTCCGTAAAATTCAGAAATTTTTCGTTCCAATGTTTTGTGAATGTCTTGAGTTCCGCATATAAAACGAACTGATGACATTCCGAAACCATGCGTATCCAAAGCATCTTTAGCAGCCTGAATCACTTCCGGATGTGATGATAATCCAAGATAATTATTAGAACAAAAATTCAAAACACTTTCTCCTGTAGAAATAGTGATTTCTGCTCCTTGAGGTGAAGTTATAATTCTCTCTTTTTTGAAAATTCCGTTATCTTCAATAGTTTGTAATTCTGCTTGAAGATGTTCTTTTATTTTTCCGTACATTTTTATATTTTTAAAGTTTAATTTTGCGAATAATTCATTTTTAAGGTTACAAATTTACTACATCGATTTCTTTTCCGATGTAAATAAGTGCTTTTTTTGTCACTTTATAACCCATTAATTCAATTGCTGTTTGATAATTTTCTAATTGCTGTTGGTATTTCACATTATGTGTTCCTGTTTTATAATCCAGCAACAAAACTTCTTTATTTTTTGTCAAAACCATTCGGTCCGGCTTTATGGTTCTGCCCTCTTTTTGAATAATAGTTTGCTCATTCAAAACCTCATTCCCTTCGGCAAAACAAATTTCTAGTTCACTGTGATTGACAATTTCCTGAATTGTATTAAACACTATTTCTTTTTGAGCAAAAGTTATCAATCCGTCTTCAATAGACTTTCTAATTGCCAAGTCAACATCGTTTTTAGTTTTTACAAAAGATAAAATTTCATGAATCACATTTCCATATTCAATAGCCTCCTGCTGATGCGTTCCCCACATTAATGCTTCTCGCTGCGCAATTTTTATATTCTTTGGATTCAGAATTTCCGTTACCAAAGGAATCGTTTTTGAAGTATCGACATGCTCTTTTCCAGCAGACAATTTCATCGAATTACCAAATTCATATTCCAATTTATTTTCATCAAACCCAACTTTATTATCTAAATAATTAATAAAAAATGAACACATATTATTTTTCGGAATTTCGCCTTTACTCGATAAATTCATATTTGAAATCACATACAATTGTTCTTCGGCACGCGTTAAAGCAACATATAAAACATTGATGTTATCCAATAATTCTTCCTGCTTTTTTTGATTGTAAACCTCAGCGGCTTCTTCTCCAAATCCTTCAACCGCACTGCTGTTATCGATCAAAACCTTTGGCAAACCAAAATCCTGTTCTTCCGCATTCAGCCATAATTTATCTTTTGGTTTTCTGGTATAATCTTCTTCGGCAAAAGGAAAAATCACAACCGGAAACTCTAGCCCTTTCGATTTATGAATCGTCATAATCCGAACGGCATTAGTTCCTTCTGGAGATGGAATACTGAATTTCTCCGCGTTTTTATCCCAGAAATTCAGGAAGTCTGAAATTCCTGCTTGGTTGCGAATATCGCGCTCGAGAACAATGTCTAGGAAGTATTGAACGTACGCATTCCCCTCCCCAACCCTCCCCGAAGGGGAGGGAGACGAAACTGGAGCAATAGAATCTAGAAAAACTTCTTGAATTGCTAACTCCTTTTTAATTTCTTTTAAAACTTCTGAAATACTCTTTAATACTTGCTCATTTGTAAATCGCATTACTTTATAGCCTAATTTAGTTAGAATCTCTGTTCTGCCTTTGTCTAATTGAATTTGTTCTTCAGTAAAATGGTATTCACCGTCTACTTCAACAACCAGTTTTTTTGACAAGCAAACAAAGTCAACAATAAAATTATCTATCAAATGTTGTTGCCTGAATTTATGATCTTCTAGTGATTTAGATTTAAGCTCCATCCAAAGAACTTTCTCAGCAGGCGTTGGCTCTTTTTTCATTTCTTTTGCTTTTTCAATTGAAAGATGAGAATAATTTCCGCCTGTCATGTATCCTAATTTATTTGAATCAGTTACACCATTTTTATCCACACGATTAACCACTTCGTCACCCCCTCCTTCGGAGGGGGCTGGGGGGAGGAACTTTGCTATTATAGTTTCCACCGCTTCATACAATGATTTTTTTCGAATGTTTTGAAAGGAAAGCGAAACATCAAAACTCATTAACCAATTTTCGAAATCAGCTTCTTGAAATAACGCCATTCCTTGAGCAATAAAATCGTGAATCGGTAATTTATCCTGCCTGTTTTGTGCTAAATATTGAAGAAAATTTGCTTTGGATTCCAAATCAGAACTGTTTTTCAAGTATTTCAGTAAATGAATAATTAATCGAACTTCGGTGGCATTTTGAATCATCAAGGTTTCGGATGACAAAAGCGGAATTCCTTGTTCTGTCAAATAATTCGCAATCGCAATTCCCTGGCTACGTTTTCTGGTCAGAATAACAATGTCTTTGTATTGAAAGCCTTGTTGTAACGTTTTTTGAATCGTGTTTAAAGTGGCTAAAACATACAAATCGGTTTTATCCAAAGTTTCTTCTCCCGAAGTCTCGGGATCTTCCGAAGTTTCTACTTTTGGAATGAAAGAAATATTTACGTAGCCACCTGTTTTATCATTCGTTTTTTGATGGCTGTGATTTTCATACAAATCTTTATAATCTGGATGCTCAAATTCATTTGATAACAATTTGAAAAATTCATTGTTAAATTCGATTATCTGCGAATAAGACCGATAATTTTTATCTAAATGTTCCAATCTTTTATCGGGATTGCTAAACGGATTTTGGTCTTTACTTAATTCAATAAATTGTTCCGCTTTTCCGCCACGCCATCTGTAAATAGATTGTTTTGGGTCGCCCACAATCATCAAAGTTCCTTTTACTCCAAAATCATCCTGACCCGAAAGCGCATTATCAATCAGCGGAATCAGGTTCTGCCATTGCATTTCAGAAGTATCCTGAAATTCGTCAATAAAAAAATGACGGTAGCGCTCGCCTAATCGTTCATATATAAAAGGTGCTGGCTGATTTTGGATTTCCCGGTGTATAATGGCATTAAATTCCGATATAGAAAGTACATTTTGTTCTTCCTGAATTTTGGCTAATTCATTACTAACCGTATTCAGCAATGACAAAGGCGTAATGTTTTTTAGGAACGCTTTATAGAAATTTATCTTTTCGAAAGCAGTGTACACTTTAGTCAAAATTTGCAAAAATTCAGGAATCAAATTCTCAATAATTGCTCGATCTTTTGCCGTTTTATTGATTGCAATATCATCAAACTCATGAAACATTTTATTCTTAGGATTGAATTTTCCTTGCTGAATGCTATTAATATGATTTGGAAAAGTGCCTCTGGAAAAAGATTTGGTGTCAATTCCATTTTTATCTATTAAGGTCAATGCTTCTTCTGCAAAAACAATTGTTTGCTTTTCTAAGTCTTTGCACGCTTCAGAAAGTTTGGTTTTGATTTCGACAAACTCAGCGATAGATTTATCTTGAAAATGCGTGATTTCGTTTCTATTGTTTTCGTTGAGAACCAAACGACCTGTTTCAAGAATTTCACGTGAAATATCCCAAGATTTATCATCATCAGTTTTTTCCATCGTGAAATCAATGAGGAGCTTAGTTAATGTTTGATCTTCTCCTGCTTGAGCAATGATAGCATCGACGGCTTCAATCAATAAATTTTCAGTATCTAAAGTGACTTCAAAAGTCATAGGTAAATTTAAATCGTGCGCAAAAGCTCGAATCACTTTATGCGTAAATTTATCAATGGTCGAAATATCAAAAGCAGCATAATTGTGAATAATGTGCTTGATGATTTGCTGTGATTTAGTTTTGATTTGGAAAATCGAAAGTCCTATTGGTTCTTCGCTCCATTCTTCAGGATTATTTTCATTTCGTTTTCCGTTCACTAAATCCTGCATTAAATCCTGAGCTTTCTCGCTAGGCTCATCTTTCGCAAATTCAGAAAGACTCCCTACGATTCGGCTTTTCATTTCGTGAACCGCTTTATTGGTAAACGTAATGGCGAGAATATTGCGGTAGGCATCATTTTTTGGCGCGACAAGAATAATTTTGAGGTATTCTTTGACAAGCGCATAGGTTTTTCCGGAGCCGGCCGATGCGTCGTATATGGAGAATGAAGGTCTTTGCATTACGTTTTTAGATTTCTGATTAACGATTTTAGATTTCTGATTTAGAATTAGCGTTCTAATTTCCCAAATCCCTAGCCCTGATGGTAGCGGTATCCTTTCCTGCCGTCCCGAAGCTTCGGGATGGCGGGAAAGATATAGCGTACAGCAGGAAATAGCTTCTAAAAACAGAAGTATTAATAGGTTACTTTTAAAATTTGCCCCGAAACTTCGGGATAAAACTTAAAAGTAGTATTTTTGCAGCATGGAAACAAATAGACAGAAAAAAATAGGTGGGGTTATCCAAAAAGATTTGGTTGATATTCTGCAAGGTGAAGTGAGAAAAAACGGATTGGCTAATTTAATCATTTCGGTATCCAAGGTTACTGTGACTACAGATTTATCAGTAGCGACGGTACATTTAAGTGTTTTTCCTCAGGAAAAAGCAAAAGAGATTTTAGAGGCGGTTAAGTCCAATGCTAAAAATATTAAGCATGATTTATCACAACGTGTTCGTTTGCAATTAAGAAAAGTTCCCAATTTGGTTTTCTTTATTGACGACTCTTTAGATTACATTGAAAAAATTGACAATGCGCTAGCCAATAGAGATAATCCTATTGAAAACAGAGATCTTTTGGACAAACGCAGATTTCAATAAAATTTGAATTTTCCCCTTTACATAGCCAAACGCTACATTCTTAGCAATAGTAAAAATAATGCTATAAACATCATCAATCGCATTGCCAGCATGGGAGTTATTGTTGGCGCGATGGCTTTGTTTGTGGTTTTATCTGTTTTTAGCGGATTAAAAGTTTTCAGTCTTTCGTTTACAAATGACATTGATCCAGATTTAAAAATAAGCAGCACTCTGGGAAAATCTTTTTTAATTTCTCCAAATCAGGAAAGCCAAATCAAGAAAATTGACGGATTAGTTTCGTATTCTAAAATTATTGAGGAACGTGTTTTATTTACTTTTGACGGTAAGCAAGAAGTTACTTACCTGAAAGGTGTTGATTCTAATTTCAGCAAAGTTAATGCTATCGAGAAAAAACTTTTCAACGGGCAGTGGCTGAAACCGGATACATATCAAGTAGTGGTAGGTTATGGAATTTCCCAAAAATTCTCCATGGGATTGCTTGATTTTAATAATCAATTAGAGGTTTTAGTACCAAAACCAGGAAAAGGCGCTATCGAAAATCCGGAAGAAGCTTTTAACAAAACAGATCTAATTCCTGTTGGGATTTATGCCATTAGCGACGACCTTGATTCGAAATATGTTTTTGCAGATCTAGGTTTCGCCAAGAATTACTAGAATACAAACCCAATCAGGTTTCCGGGATTGAGATCAAGACGAATGCCGATGCTGACGAAAGTGCCATTACAGAGCAACTTCAAACCATTTTCAACAATAAAATCTCCGTAAAAAACAGGGCACAACTCAACGAATCGCTGTATAAAATGTTGAATACAGAGAATATTGCGGTATATTTAATATTTACTTTAGTGATTGTTGTGGCGCTTTTTAACTTGATTGGTGCATTGATCATGATGATTTTAGACAAAAAAGGAAACCTAAAAACCCTTTTTAATCTGGGAACTGAAATCAAGGATTTACGAAAAATATTTATGCTCCAAGGCACTTTACTGAGTGTTTTAGGTGGAATTATTGGCTTGGCTCTAGGAATTATAATCGTATTGTTACAAGAATATTTTCAGTTGGTTATGATAACTCCTACACTAGCGTATCCCGTAATTTTCTCTCTCGAAAATGTACTTATTGTTATGGGGACTATTGTTACGCTTGGCTTTGTTGCTTCCTTAATTGCAAGTAGCCGCGTGAGCAAGAAGTTGTTGGAGTAATTTTTTACCGCTAATTCGCAATTTTTTTTAATATATATATTAAAATTTACAGTTGGTTTTGAACTATAACGAACTATAAATTCGCAAATTTGCGGTAAAAGAGGATTAATATTTAATGACTACACTACTTCGTATCCTGCATAAGCTTCTTCGATTTCATCTAAAGCAGCAAATAATTCTTCAGGGCGATCTAAGGTTACCAATTGTTGTTTGAAGGGTTTAAAAGAATGAATTCCTTTGAAATAATTCGTATAATGAGGACGCGTTTCCACAATTCCTAATCGTTCGCCTTTCCATTCCATGGCCCAAGTCAAGTGATTTCTCACTGCTTCTACTCTATCGATAACAGTTGGTTTTGCCAAATGTTCTCCCGTTTTGAAGTAATGCTTTATTTCGTCAAAAATCCAAGGATAACCAATCGCGGCGCGACCAATCATGATTCCGTCGATGCCGTATTCATTTTTGTATTGTAATGCTTTTTCGGGAGAATCGATATCACCGTTGCCGAAAATTGGCATCGTAATTCTAGGATTATTTTTCACACGGGCGATATGCGACCAGTCAGAATGACCTTTATACATTTGGGCACGAGTTCTGGCGTGTATACTTAATGCGGCTACACCAATGTCTTGCAAACGCTCCGCAACCTCATCAATATTAATAGAATTGTCATCCCAACCCAAACGGGTTTTTACGGTTACCGGTAAATGTGTACTATCAATAACAGCTTGTGTTAAGCGAATCATTAAATCAACGTCTTTGAGAACTCCAGCTCCAGCACCTTTGCAAACCACTTTTTTGACAGGACATCCAAAATTAATATCGATTATATCTGGGTTTACCGTGGAAACAATTTTTGAAGACAACGCCATAGCTTCTTCGTCTCCGCCAAAAATTTGGATTCCAACTGGACGTTCATAATCAAAAATGTCTAATTTCATTCGGCTTTTGATGGCGTCACGAATTAAACCTTCTGAAGATATAAATTCAGAATACATCATATCAGCACCGTGCATTTTGCACAATCTACGAAAAGGAGGATCGCTCACATCTTCCATAGGTGCAAGAAGTAAAGGGAAATCTGGTAATTCTATGTCGCCTATTTTAATCAAGGTAATTTTTTTTGCAAAAATACGGAAATGTTAGCAAGTCTAAAACATTTTCTTTTCGGTTAGGTATTTCCAGTAGCGTTTGGGAACATGTTGAACGTGCAGCTTGGTGTTTTTTCGTTCTTTTATATTGGTATGATCAAAATATTCCCACCATAGTTTTTGATAATTGATTTCAGTATCCGAGAAGACTTGATTGTTTTTATCTTCCAATGATTTGATGTCTAAGTCCATCATCACAATTTCGGCATCATTCAAATCATAATACACACCATATTTTCGTCGTAAGTCATAAATAATCCATTTTTGATCTTGGTACCGATTTTTAAAATGTCTAATTATCAACGTTAAAACATCAAAATCAGGATCAATTTTGGCAAAATAAATGCCGTCTTTCAATTGTTCGAACCGAATAAAAGCTTCCATTCGATGCTTCTCACGACCAACATTTTTAGTAATTTGAGAAATTTGCAAGACACTTTCATTCGAAAAATCCTTCATGATATTAATAGTAGGATTTTGAACCGCGTAATTAATTACATCGAAAATCACATCTTCGACAGCTGGTTTTTCGGAGAGAAAAGCCCAAATAATACAACGAACACCATCACTTCCAATTTGTGCATTGAGTTTTTTAATCACCCTGTCCGATTTAGAAACATCAGTAGTGATTTCTATTTTTTCGGCGAATAAATTCTGCTGAAGATCGTCTTTTTTACTGATTCTTGGTTCTGGATATTTGTATTCATAAATTTCGAAAACCGCAGTCAATAAGCCTTCAAAAGTATTATCGTAAGAAAGTTGTGTCATTGAGTAATGATAATTGATTATCAAACGGTTTCTCAAACTTGGATTTAATGTCACCCAAAATAATTTCCTTTAAATTCAGGGCGTTCAAGAATTTTAAATGGGTATTTTCATTGCTTACCGATATAAAATATTTAGCTCTGTTGACCGAAACACCAATTTTTTTTAGATGTTCCATTGTCAAGTTTTGGAATCGTCTTGCATATACAATTTTATGTGCCGATTTAACTCCGATTCCTGGAACACGCAAAATCATTTCTAGAGGCGCATTCTGGATAATTACCGGAAATTGGATAATGTTTCGCAACGCCCAGCCCATTTTTGGGTCGACTTCTAAATCGAGAAACGGATTGTTTTTTTCGAGAATTTCATTGGCTTTAAAGCCATAAAAACGCATCAGCCAATCGGCTTGGTAAAGTCTGTTTTCGCGAACCAAAGGAACTTGAGCGCCAATTGCCGGCAATCTAGCATCGTTAGAAACCGGAACATAACCCGAATAATACACTCGTTTCAGATTAAAATTATTATAAAAGTGATCCGCAACCTGAATGATTTGAAAATCATTTTCCTGTGTTGCACCAACAATTACTTGGGTACTTTGACCAGCTGGAGCAAATTTGGGTGTGCTTTTAAATTTTTTCTTTTCTTCTTTATATTGAATCAATTCGTTTTTTACAAAACGCATCGGCTTAATCATGTCTTGATGATTTTTATCTGGAGCCAATAATTTTAGTCCAGATTCAGTAGGGATTTCTAGATTCATACTCAACCTATCGGCATATAATCCGGCTTCGCGCATCAATTCATCACTCGCTCCAGGAATACTTTTCAAGTGAATATATCCGTTAAAATTATGCTCTAACCGTAATTTTTTGGCCACACGAACCAAACGTTCCATGGTATAATCGGCATTTTTAAAAATTCCAGAACTTAAAAAAAGCCCTTCGATATAATTTCTTCGGTAAAAATTAATAGTCAAATCAACTACTTCTTCTACGGTAAAAGCGGCCCGCTGAATGTCATTACTTTTTCGAGTAACGCAATAGGCACAATCGTAAATACAAAAATTTGTCAATAAAATTTTTAATAACGAAACACAACGTCCATCCTCCGTGTACGTATGACAAATCCCCGAACTGGATGAATCGCCAAGTCCTTTATTAGTGTTTTTACGATTGCCGCCACTAGAGGAACATGACACATCATATTTAGCTGCGTCGGCTAGAATTTCTAATTTTTCTTTGATTTTATCGAAGTTCAAATGAAGTATATTTTAATTTTAAAGGAAGGCAAAGTTAATTATAAAAACACTTGTTATAGTTTTATTTTGAGTTAATTAACACTCGAAAAAAAGTAATACTAAGTATAACAATCGATTATAAATTAATACTATTTTTACAAAAACACACAGATGCACTTTGACTTTGGATTTTATAGTTCCGTTTTACTTATTTCTTTTACCCAAGGCATTATTTACAGTTGTCTATTACTTGCTAAAGCTATTAAAACCGAAAACAAATCGAATTATTGGCTGAGTCTTTTTATTTTTTTATGTAGTCTCTACATTGCACCTTGGCTTCTTGGTTTTGGTGGTTGGTATGACAAACAACCGTACCGGGATATTTTGTTTTACACACCATTACAGCATCTCTTTTTTATTGGACCCGTAATCTTTTTTTACACGCAAAGTTTGTTGAATCCTTCTTTTAAATTTTCAAAAAAAGACATTGGTCATTTGCTTCCTGGATGTATCTATTTTATTTATATCATCTCTATTTTTATTTACGATAAATTCATCTATGGTGATTATTACTTTTATAAAGACGGATTGGACAAGGATTTTGATGCATTGTATCAAAAACTAGGTTTAGCCTCGATGATTGTTTATTTTATTTTAAGTATTCGATACTATAATGTATACAAAAAACTAATGTTTCAGGTGGTAAGTTACGCTGATTCCATTTTGTTTAAATGGATAAAAACGTACTTGATTGCCTTTTTGGTAATGCTCGTTTTGCCAATTATTTTTGACATCATTGAATATATTTATCCAGAAATGAAATCTTACAAAGGTAGCTGGTGGTTTTATTTGTTCTTTTCGATTGTCATGTATTACATTGCTGTCATGGGATATTCTAATCCTGTGCTGTCGTCCATTCCGTATAAAATGTCATTATTTGATAAAAACCCCGTTCTTTTATTGGGTAAAAATCAACCCAACGAAACAGAAACGATTATTGATATTCAACATGAAACTTTTAAAGAAACGATTTCGCCCGAAATCGAGCATTGGAAATCTAAAATTGAAACGCTAATTCAAGAACAAAAACTATATCAAAATCCTGAATTAACACTTACGGATTTAGCAAAAAAATTAGAAACCAACGCTTCAATAATTTCTAAAACCATCAATCAAGGTTTTCAAATGAACTTTAACGATTGCATCAACACTTACCGAATTGAAGCTGTAAAAAATAGTTTTGCAAATGGCGAACATAAAAAATCGACCTTACTAGGAATTGCTTTCGATTGTGGATTTAACTCCAAAGCAACTTTTAACCGCGCATTCAAAAAAAATACCGGAAAAATACCCAAAGAATATCTCGATTTTCTATAAAATACACTTATTTAACGATTTACACACTTTAAAAATGAGTATCAAATTATAATTTGAAGCGCTCAACAGTTTTTTATGCTCCAACTTTGCCCTGTTGCTAATTACTAACAGCATCAAAACCTAAAGCATAAATTATGAAAAAAATCTTCTTCGCAATCGTACTAATAATTACGTCGTTTGCAAATGCGCAACTAAAGGGTTCCGGAAAAATAGTTACAAAAACCTTCGATTACAAAAACTTTGACAAAGTCTATTTTGAAGATTTAGATGGAAAAATCGAAGTCGAAATTGGTAAACCTTGGAGTATTTTAATTACAATTGATGACAACGTAGAAAGTCTTTTACATCTATCGGAAAATGTTTCAGAGAATGAATTAAAAATTCAATTCAAAGGAAACAAAGACAATCAAATGTATGTTGAAAATACCAATTTAAAAATCAAAATTACAATGCCAGAAGCGAGTGTCATTAAAAATTCCGGAAACAGTAATTTGAATGTTCAGAATATTTCAGGCCGTTACTTTAAACTAGAAAATACTGGAAATGGCGATAGCAATGTTAGCGGTACAATAGATGTTTTGGACATTATTAAAATTGGAAATGGCGATGTTGACGCTTCAAATCTTAACGTTAAAAAAGCGGAATTAAAAAGCAGTGGAAACGGAGATTTAACTGTAAATGTTTCTGAAACGCTTTCAGCTAGATTAACCGGAAATGGCGATATCATAAATACAGGCAAAGCAAATTTTGATTCGGGCTCAAAAAAATCAGGCAATGGTGATTTAATTCTTAAACTCTAACAAATTCAAATCTAAAAAATATGAAACTACTCACTAGAATTACAAAACCTATACTATTACCAACTTGGTCACAAGATTTATTTTTAACAATTCCGCGAATTGTATGTGGATATTTACTCGCCTTCGATTTTGGAGCAGCAAAATTTGGAATGCCTTGGTCACCAATTGACAATAATTTAGGATTATTTGAAGTCGCTTTTTGGTTCCCTAATGATGTAGCGAGTTATGGAGGAATTTTTGCTATTGCTCCAGCGTTCTTTGCTTGAATGGGTGCCTTTGCAGAAGCAGTTGGCGGTATATTTTTACAACTGGGACTGCAAACAAGAGTAACATCATTCCTTATTATCTGCACGATGCTGGTTGCTATTTTCATGCAACAAATCAACAACGGATTATGGAATTGTCTTGCCGCAATGGGATTTCTTTGGGTAACAATGTTCTATTTAATCCTTGGTTCAGGAAGATTTGGAATTGATTATTTATTATCTAAAAAATACGCGTAATATGAAAACTAAACTAGCAATAATAGCACTACTACTTTCTTTAATTTTGACCGGTTGCGTTCAAAAAACGTATCAAAAAACAGTTGTTTTTACATTGGATGCATCCGAAATAAAAAACATCAAAACTGCGGGTATAAAAGGGAATGACAAACCCCTATCATGGAGCAAAAACAGTGAAATGAAGGCCATTAAAAAAGACAGTCTATACCAGTTAACCATTACTTTTGAAACTGGTTATACGTTTACTGAAATAAAATTTATGGTAAATGACAGTTTAGAATTTGAAAACCAAGACAACCGAAGAGTTAATTTCTCCACAACAGACACTACTTTTTACAAAGCAAAATTCAATTATAAGCATACAAATCCTTAATTCTTAATTTTTCAAACACCACATAATTAAATCGAATTCAACTGTCAAACTTTTACCTTATATTTGCAAATTAAATGCGAGAGCATCAGTAAAATTGACAGATACAGAAAATGAAACACATAAGGAATTTTTGCATTATTGCACATATTGATCACGGAAAAAGTACGCTTGCTGACCGTTTACTGGGAGCCACGCAAACCGTTACTGCCCGTGAAGAAAAAGCGCAATTGCTTGACAACATGGACTTGGAACGCGAACGTGGGATTACCATAAAAAGTCACGCGATTCAGATGGAATACACTTACAAAGGGCAAGAATACATCTTGAATTTGATTGACACTCCGGGACATGTCGATTTCTCGTATGAAGTTTCACGATCTATTGCAGCTTGTGAAGGCGCACTTTTGATTGTAGATGCAGCACAAAGTATCCAGGCACAAACGATTTCGAATTTATATTTAGCTTTAGAAAATGACTTGGAAATTATTCCGGTTTTGAATAAAGTAGATTTACCAAGTGCCAATCCAGAAGAAGTAAGCGATGACATAATTGATTTACTAGGTTGTAAATTGGAAGATATTATTCACGCTTCGGGTAAAACTGGTTTTGGTGTCGAAAATATTTTGGCAGCAATTATCGAAAAAATTCCGCCTCCATCAGGAAATGTGGATGAGCCGTTACAAGCTTTAATTTTTGACTCGCATTATAATCCTTTTCGAGGAATTGAAGTTATTTTCCGTGTAAAAAACGGACAGATTAAAAAAGGCCAGAAGATTAAGTTCATGGCGACCGGAAACGAATATTTTGCAGATGAAATTGGGACTTTAAAATTAAACCAAGTTCCCAAACAAGTCATTTCAGCAGGAGATGTTGGATATTTAATTTCTGGGATTAAAGAGGCTAAAGAAGTAAAAGTGGGTGATACGTTGACGGATGCGAAAAACCCGACTACAAATATAATTAAAGGTTTTGAAGATGTGAAACCAATGGTTTTTGCGGGGATTTATCCTGTAGATACCGAAGATTATGAAGAGTTGAGAAACTCAATGGAAAAACTGCAGTTGAATGATGCTTCGCTGGTGTTTTTACCGGAAAGTTCAGCAGCCTTGGGATTTGGTTTCCGTTGCGGATTCTTAGGAATGTTGCACATGGAAATTATCCAGGAACGTTTAGAGAGAGAGTTTAACATGACTGTTATTACTACCGTTCCCAACGTTTCGTATTTGGCTTACACCAAAAAAGACCCTACAACACCACTTATAGTAAATAATCCTTCTGACTTGCCTGAGCCTTCTCGTTTAGACCATGTTGAAGAACCTTTTATTAAGGCAACCATCATTACCAAATCCGATTATGTTGGAAATGTAATGAGTTTGTGTATCGAAAAACGTGGATTGATTACCAATCAAACGTATTTGACTACAGAACGAGTTGAATTGACTTTTGATATGCCATTGGCAGAGATTGTATTTGACTTTTACGACCGTTTGAAAACCGTTTCTAAAGGATATGCTTCTTTTGATTATACACCAATTGGGTTGAGAACTTCTAACTTGGTTAAAGTAGATATCTTATTGAACGCTACGATAGTTGATGCTTTATCTTCTTTGATGCACGCCGACAATGCGTATTCTATTGGAAAAAAAATGTGTGAGAAGTTGAAAGAATTAATACCACGTCAGCAATTTGACATTCCTGTTCAAGCCGCAATCGGGGTAAAAGTGATTTCGCGTGAAACGATAAAAGCATTACGTAAAGACGTTACCGCCAAATGTTATGGTGGTGATATTTCCCGTAAACGTAAATTATTGGAAAAACAGAAAAAAGGTAAAAAACGTATGAGATTGGTGGGAAATGTTGAAATTCCACAAGAAGCGTTTATGGCTGTTTTGAAGTTGAATGATTAAAGCCCCCTAACCCCCGAAGGGGGAATTAGGAATAAATATATTAGAAACCTGACGATTCAAAATTGTCAGGTTTTTTGTTTTTATTTATTCTTCAACCATTCAAACAATCGTTTAGCATCTTCGAATTTAAACAATTGGGTTCCTTCATTCATGGTCGCTGCTGATCCACAAGCAACTCCCCAACGAATGACTTCTTTCAGACTTTTATTTTGCGAAAGCGCACAAACCATTCCTCCCACCATACTATCACCGGCACCTACAGTACTTTTTTTGGCGACATTAGGAGCTGGAACAAATTCGTAAACATCTTTAGTAACCAACACCGCACCTTGCGGACCGAGAGAAACAACTACGATTTCGGCGCCACCTTTAGCTATTATTTGTTTTGCGGCATCGTTTACTTCCTCCAATTCCAATCGCTCTACACCTATTAATTTTGCAAGCTCCCCAACATTGGGTTTAATCATATAAACACCAACTTCCAACGCCTTTTTTAATGCTTCGCCTGAGGTATCGATAATTAATTTAGCATTTGTTTTTTTTGCAATTTCTGCGATTTTTGAATAAAAATCTGCTGACAAACCTTCATTCAAACTGCCACTGGCTACTAGGAATTTTGGTTTTAAAGCTACTATGGTTTCTAAAATTCTTTCGCTTTCTTCCTCGGAAATTTTTCCGCCGGTAAATCCAAAACGGTATTGAGAATTAGTATTATCATCCACGGCGACAAAACTTTCTCTTGTCCAACTTTGAACGGCAACAGCTTCAAAAGCAATTCCTTCTTTAGCAACCAATTCTTCCAGCATTTTACCTGTAGGCCCGCCAGATGTAAAAACTGCCAATGAAGTTCCGCCCAAACGGGAAATTGCCTTAGACACGTTGATTCCGCCTCCACCAGCATCAAACCTCGGTTCCTCACATCTAATTTTCTGTTCAGGAACCAAGCCTTTAAAATGGGTACTTTTATCCAAAGCCGAGTTAACTGTTATAGTAACGATATCAAATGATTCCATTGTTGATGATTTTAATTACTTAAAGATGCAAAAAAATGGCAAAAATTGATACAAATCAAGGCGAATATTTCTTTGTATATTTGCAACCTCAAAACAATTAAAATAATGATTGAAGATAAAAACCCACAACGTACAAGTATTGCCCAATTAGGAGAATTTGGATTGATAGACCATTTGACAAAAAACTTTGAAATCAACCAGCCTTCAACTTTAAAAGGAATTGGGGATGATGCCGCCGTTTTGGATTTCAAAGATAAAAAGGTCGTTGTTTCTACTGATTTACTGATTGAAGGTGTGCATTTTGATTTGGCTTACATGCCGTTAAAACATTTGGGTTACAAAGCGGTCGTGGTCAATGTTTCTGACATTTGCGCGATGAATGCTAAGCCAACACAAATAACAGTTTCTGTTGCGGTATCCAATCGTTTTCCACTGGAAGCATTGGATGAATTATTTGAAGGAATTACGCATGCAGCCCGCGAATATAATGTCGATGTTATAGGTGGTGATACGACTTCCTCCCAAAAAGGATTAATTATCAGCATTACCGCTATTGGCGAAGCAGATGAAGAAGAAATTGTGTACAGAAACGGCGCGAAACAAACTGATTTATTAGTGGTTACCGGAGATATTGGAGCTGCTTACATGGGATTGCAAGTTTTAGAAAGAGAAAAGCAAGTTTTTCAGGTGAACCCAAATTCACAACCGGATTTAGATGCGTATACGTATTTAATCGAACGTCAATTGAAGCCGGAAGCACGTAAAGATGTTCGTACTTTATTGCACGCTTTAGAAATTAAGCCTACTTCCATGATTGATATCTCGGATGGATTATCATCTGAAATTATGCATTTGTGCAAGCAGTCTAAGGTGGGTTGTAATTTATATGAGGACAAATTACCAATTGATCCTCAGTTTATTAATGTTTGCGAAGAATTCAATATCGACAGTACAACAGTTGCCATAAACGGCGGTGAAGATTACGAATTGCTTTTCACCATTGCCATGGACGATTTTGAAAAAATCAAAGCAAATCCAAATTTCACTATTATTGGTCACATGACACAAGAAAGTGAAGGGATTCATTTAGTAACTCGTGCCAATACCAAAATTGCTTTAAAAGCACGTGGTTGGGATGCTTTGACGCAATAAAACTTCATTAAACAAAACAAAAAACGACACTTACTAGGTGTCGTTTTTGTTTAAGAAAATTTAGAAAAGCAATCCTTTATTTTTTGCCTCACGGACTAAGTCGATATCGCTACCGCCTTCTATCTTTAATAACTCTTTTAGGTTAAGTTTTCTTCTTTCAATTGCGACTAATGAAATCGGGATGTATTGCGTAATTTCGTTTAACTTAGTACCTTTTGATAAATGAAATAAAATTTGTTTATCAAATTGATCAATTTGTATCGTATTTTCTTCAGATTGATTCAGCATTTTCAGAACCGACTCACTGTAATATTTGTTATTTTTTAAAACTTTATCGAATGCAAAAAGTAATTCATCAAAAGTTAAATCATTTTTTATAACCAGCCCACTCGGATTTATAGTCTTTATAATGGTTTTTATATTTAATAGCTCCGTAAACATGGTTAACAAAATAATTTTGCAATTCGGCATATATTGCGATAATAATTTTGCTAAATCTTCCCCAGAATAAATGTTTTTTTCTGCATACGGTGGCATGCTAATATCCAAAAAAGCGATGTCAAATAGAGGAGTATCCGGATTAGTAATAATGTCATATGCGGATTGACAATCTTTAGCCTGATCAATACAAAAATGATATTGCTCTGGATGGTACCGTGTTATTGCATTTTTATATCCTTCAATTATAAAAGGATGGTCATCAACAATCAATATGTTATTTTTGATTAAGATGTCTGCAGTTGAATCAATTATCATTTATTTGTAAGTGTTTATATTTATTCTAACGAAATTTTGACCGCAATAACTGTGCCTTCTCCCATTTTTGAATTTATTTCAACCGTACCGTTACATTCATGGGCTCTAGAACGGATGTTTTGCAAACCTATTCCTTTTTTTGTTCTGTTCACATTAAAACCTATTCCATCATCCATAATTTCCAGAACAAGATTACTTTCCTCTTTCTTAAATTTTATGTTAATGGTATCCGCATTCGCATATTTATTAATATTTTGCAAACACTCCTGGATAATTCGATATAAATTAATTTTAGTGGAGTTACTCATCAAATCCCATTTAATAGTGGGATCAATACTTAGATTCAACTTAGATTCAAAGGTTTTCTTTTGGTCCTCAAATAAGTTGTTTAGAATGGCTACAAAGTTATTAATTAATTCTGATTTTTCCCTACTCAAATCATGGGAAATCTCACGTATATCCTGTTCAATATTCTTTAATTCCAGCAGGTAATTATTTCTTTTTTCAACGGCGATGGTATCATCAAATTTATTTAGACTATCCAAATTAATCCGCAAACCAAACATCCTACCTAAAACACCGTCATGCAATTCCTGGGCAACTCTTTTTTTCTCTTTAACTCTTCCGGTCTCAATAGTACTTTGCTGGGAAATCATTAAATTATAGATATCTTCATTGGCTTTTTGTTGCCTTTGTTTGTAAATAAGGACTTTATTCTTATTTTTTTGTGTCTTTACGACATACAGTAATAATCCAAACACTGCAAAAGAAATTAACCCATACAACAGATTCCTGTTTTTAGTCGTCAAATTGGAGTTTTTTTCTTTTACCTCTTCTGTTTCAAATTCGATACGGGAAAATTTATTCCCTATTTTTCGCTCTGATTTTTGAAGTTTTTCATTGACACTAATGTATTCTTTAGAATAAATCGCAGCATTTTGAGGCTCAATGATGGACAATTGTTTTAATGAGATTAAAATATCACGATATGAATTAGAGCTCCTTGATAATGCCAATGCTTCCTTTGCATTCTGACTTGCTTTTGAAATGTTTTTTACAGAAATAAAATACTCTGACAAGTTCAATTTACTGGTAATAATACCCGTTGTAAGTTGCAAACTATCTCTAATTTTCAATGATTTATAAAAGTGATCAAGAATAAATTCCTTTTCATTCAGCTTAAATTTAGAAAGAGCTAAATTATCTAACAACATCGCATAAACAAATGGTTTGTCTCTGAAAATATTTTTTTGTTCTAATCCCTTTTGAAAATACTTTTTTGCCTGCTCGTATTTACCGTTTTTAAGATATGCATATCCAATATTATTGTAAGAAGTCGCTTTTGGTTGATAAAAAGAAGCGGTCAACTCCTCATCGATACTTGCCAAGGCTTTGTTGTGGTATATCATTGCATTATTAAAATCATCTAATTCGTTATAGATCAATCCTAACAAATTATAAGCGTCATATTGAAGTTCGCTGTCATCTACATTCTTTATAATTTTTAAAACTTTAAAAACCGCTTTTTCAGATCCCAAAAAATCACTCTCTTTATACTGCAAGTTGGCTTTGTTTAAAATTGATCTTGCTTGATTAATTTTGTCCTCTAACTCGATAAACATTTTTTCGGCTTTGTCGTAATATGAAAAAGAACTATCGGATACTGCTTGAGAATCATAATAATCCCCTAGATAAGTAAAACCCTTCGCAAGGCTAAAAAAATCCTTTTTTTCTTCAGATTTTTTCAGCACCACAAACACTGTTTTTTTATACTCTTCATATTTGTCTAAGTTGTAATATCGATTAGCGATTTTGAATAAATTTACTCGATGCAACGAGTCATTTTCTTGACCTGCAACAATTTTTGATGCTTTTTTTATATATCTTTCTCTCAACTGAGGAGGCAAATCGAAATCATTTGCCAAAGAAAAATAAGAAGAGAGACTGTCTTTTAAACCCTGATCAAAAGCAAATACTTTTTTCTTTTGGTTGCAACCAAGAAGAAAGAGTACAACAACAAGTAATATAGATGAGATAAATTTCAATAGAGAGAATATAGTTCTGTCAAAAATAACAAAATAAAATTAGTCCCATAAAAAAAGGCTGTCAAATCTCTTTGGCAGCCTTGTATATTTTTATGAGGAATTTATTAATCCATTTTCTTGTTCCCCCCTGTAGCTCCTGCTCCACTAATCCCTAATTTTACATTTTCAATTTTAAAGACCTCTGCTTTATTGTCTTTTTTTATTGTTGTAGTGATTTCTTCATTTGAATTAAAAGAAGTTAATACCATCACTAAAGAGAATAATCCGATTGTTACTATTGCTTTTTTCATAATTTGGGAATTTTATGTTTTTTGTTGTTTTTACATTTGTTATGACGGTGATTATCACTGTATCATGATGTAAAACTACTTCGCATATCCCAAAAAACAACACCTAAAAAAGGGTTAGTGGTAGAACATATTCAATTGGTAGTGTACAGGTATCAAATTAGGGTAAACTGCATTATTTTAAATTTCTAGGTAATTTCCATTAGCAAAATCAGAAATAACTTGATCAACATTACCTTTGTACAATTTAGAAAAAGGCAATCTTGAATTGGTGTTTTTTATATAACAAACTGAGTTTCCATTGTGGATTCGAGAAATATAGTTTCGATTTACAATATAACTTTTATGAATCCTGATAAAAGGATAGGATAATACCGCTTCAAAATATTTTAGTGTTTTGAAAGCCGTTATCATTTCACCGTTATTCAAATGAATGTCTGTAGAATTATTATCTGCTTGGAAGAAACAAATGTCTTTAGCATCAATATACCTGTGATCTCCATAGGATTTTATACACAATCGTAAAGGATGTAATTCATTTGGCATTTTTTGTTCCGATGAAAATGGAGAATTGTCAGTATGTTTTGCTCGTTCGACAATCCCTATTTCTTCCTCCCTTTTTGATTTATTTAACCTCAACATCAATTTTATAATATCCGATTGAGTTACCGGCTTCAATAAGTACTCTTTCACTTCGTATTGAAAAGAATCAAAAGCTAAATTCTTTTCTTGCGTAGTCACAATAATCTTAGGAAGTATCGTTAAATATTTGTGTAAAGTATCAATAAAACCAAGTGATAAATTAGAGTCCACATGCACTGGATCAATTTCAAGAAAAATTATTTCTGGTTTTTTTTCTAAAATAAGATTTAAACCATCCACAGCATTTTGTACAGAGCCAATAAAGGAAAGTTCTGAAAAACCATCTGCAATTGCTTTAGTTTTCAAAATACTTTCTTGATCATCGTCAATAATAACGTACGAATAATTCATCGGCGTTTTTTCTGGAATAGATTATAGCCTACATTAAAATGAAATATACAATAGACTCAAATGTAATTAGTTTTCATTAAGGAAATTGTATCAACAAAAGTATGAAATAACAAGTAATAAAAATAGATTACTACTTTAAACCAAATTTTTAATACTGTTATGAGAACTGTTAGCATTACAATTCCATAAATAAATAGTAAGAAGGCAATACAATCGCATGCTATAAAGCTATATTATTACTAACTGTTTGCTAAAAGGCATAAGGTTATCTTTTTTGCTACACATTAAAAATATTTGATTTGTTTTTTGACTAAAGTATTTATTATCACTCTAAACTGTAGAACCACTTTTAATAATTGGCTGAGTGATTACTTTATTAGTCCTAACGAAATGTCAAATTATTATGCTAGCCACATTTCTAATAATCAATGAATACCTAAAATAATTGATGTACTAAGAATGCTTTTTTTACAAATTTATCTTACTTTTATCCAAAAAAACCAACCCTATGAAAAACCTTTTTGCCTTACTATGCTTAACTTCCTCTTTTTTGGGTTTTACCCAAGAAAAAGAAACCACAAATTTCAAAAGAAATGAATTAAAAGGAAATGCTCTTTTTTTAGTACTAGGCGCAGTAGAAGTAACGTATGAACGTCTAATTAATGAGGATGCCGGTGTTGGAGCTTCCCTCTTTTTCATAAATGAAGATGACATAAACACTAACTTTAGCCTTACGCCATATTACAGAGCTTATTTTGGAAAAAAACCAGCAGCTGGATTTTTTGTAGAAGGTTTTAGTATGATAAATGCTGGTGTCAATAATAAAACGTATTATTATGATAATAATGGAAATTTAACCAATATCGACGAAGAGCGTTATACTGATTTTGCTCTTGGTTTTGGTCTTGGATCCAAATGGATTCATAGAAAAGGATTTGTCTTTGAAATCAATGCTGGAATAGGACGCAATTTATTTAGCGATAATAGTCCAGAAGTAGTTGGTCGAGGCGGAATAACTTTAGGTTACCGATTTTAAAAAAATAAAAAAGCTTCTCAATCGAGAAGCTTTTTTTTATATAAATCAAAAATAATTACATTTTCATCAACCAGTTTTTCATTGAAACCTCATTCTCGATAATGGATTTCAAGTCTGCAATAGCCACACGATCTTGTTTCATGGTGTCTCTATGACGAATTGTTACAGTTTGATCCTCGATAGTTTGATGATCAACAGTAATACAAAACGGAGTTCCCAATGCATCTTGTCTTCTATAACGTCTTCCTACAGCATCTTTTTCATCATAAGAAACATTGAAATCCCAACGCAAATCGTCAATTATTTTGTGTGCTATTTCTGGTAATCCGTCTTTTTTAACTAATGGTAAAATGGCTGCTTTTGTTGGAGCCAAAACCGAAGGTAATTTCAACACTGTTCTTGTAGAACCATCTTCTAATGTTTCTTCTTTTAATGAAGTGGCGAAAACTGCCAAAAACATTCTGTCTAATCCTACTGAAGTTTCCACAACATAAGGAACATAATTCTGATTTAATTCAGCATCAAAATACTGTAATTTTCTACCGGAGAATTGTTCGTGCGCTTTCAAATCGAAATCAGTACGCGAGTGAATTCCTTCCAATTCTTTGAATCCAAAAGGAAAATTAAACTCAATATCAGCCGCAGCATTCGCATAATGCGCTAATTTTTCGTGATCGTGGAAACGATAATTTTCTCTTCCTAAACCAAGTGATAAATGCCATTTTAAACGAGCTTCTTTCCAGAATTCATAATGCTTCATTTCTTCGCCTGGACGTACAAAAAATTGCATTTCCATTTGTTCAAACTCCCGCATACGGAAAATAAATTGTCTTGCAACGATTTCGTTTCTGAATGCTTTACCTGTTTGCGCAATTCCAAAAGGAACTTTCATTCGTCCTGATTTTTGTACATTCAAGAAGTTCACAAAAATACCTTGAGCCGTTTCCGGACGTAAATATAAATCCATTGCCGAGTCAGCTGAAGCTCCAAGTTTTGTTCCAAACATCAAGTTAAATTGACGCACTTCGGTCCAATTTCTTGAACCTGATTCCGGACAAGCAATTTCTAATTCTTCGATTAATGCTTTTACATCTTCCAAGTCTTCGTTTCCTAAAGAACGCGCCATTCTTTCCAGAATTTCTCTTTCTTTGGCTTTGTACTCCATTACACGAGTATTTGTCGTAACAAATTCTTGCTCATTGAAAGCGTCACCAAAACGAGCTCTTGCTTTTTCGATTTCTTTGATTGCTTTTTGATTTAGCTTTTCAGCATAATCTTCAATCAAAACATCAGCTCTATATCTTCTTTTCGAATCTTTGTTGTCAATCAATGGATCATTAAAAGCATCAACGTGGCCAGATGCTTTCCAAGTGGTTGGATGCATCAAAATTGAAGCGTCAAGACCTACAATGTTATCGTTCATTTGAACCATTGCTTTCCACCAATATTCGCGTATGTTCTTTTTTAATTCTACTCCGTTTTGTGCATAATCATAGACTGCACTTAAACCATCGTATATTTCGCTTGACGGAAAAATAAATCCGTACTCTTTTGCGTGCGAAACTACATTCTTAAATAAATCTTCTTGTTTTGCCATAATGATGCAAAAATATAAAAAGTGAACTTAAAAAAAAGAAAATTGTTAAAGATTGAAGCGTTGATTTGTCTATTTTTATAAATAAATCCCTGATTACATGTTTAAAAGCCTTATTAATCTCTTTTTTCCAAAAGTCTGTTCCGGTTGCAGCTCTTTTTTATTGACCAATGAAAATGTGATTTGCACGGTTTGCCGACACGAAATTCCGCTGACGAATCATCACATGAATCCAGAAAATGATGCTTTCAAAAAGTTTTATGGACGAATTCCTGTAATGCATACTTCGGCCTTATTTTATTTTCATAAAAAGGGAATTGTACAGGAGCTCATTCATAATTTAAAATACAAAGGACATGAAGAGATAGGGGCAATTCTTGGCGAATGGTACGCTGAAGATTTAAAAACGATCGATTTATTACAATCTGTTGATGAAATTATTCCGGTTCCATTGCACCGAAGAAAACTAAAAGAAAGAGGATACAATCAAGTTACTGCTTTTGGAAAAGCACTTTCATCAGGTTTAAATATCGATTATAATGGTTCTATTTTGGTTCGAAATGTGTACTCGAAAACACAATCTAAGAAAAATTTATTAGGAAGGACCGAAGGAATCGAAAGCACTTTTGATGTTTCCTTTACTGAAAAAGACCACAATAAACATTTTCTTTTAATAGATGACGTTATCACAACAGGATCAACACTGGAAGCTTGTTCCAGAGCTTTACTAAAAATTCCCGGTGCAAAAATCAGTATTGTTTGTATGGCAATGGCGCAATCATAATTTGGAAATTTCGGCTACAAAACTGGTAATTAAACAAAATGACAATTTAAAGCACAACCGTTTTTTAGCCCTGATTACTTCACTTAACTTTTATTCTCATAGGAGTTCAGTGAACTTCGCTTGAAGTGAAAATCCTTTTTATGAGCCTTTTCGACGAATAAAAAGATTGCAGCGGAAAGCAGGACACGAGCAGAGCGAACTGACGAAGTAAATAACTCCTGAAAATAAGTCTGTTACAACTCCAAAGAGCACACTATCAATTAATTTAATGAAATTATAACGAAATAGAATTTCCGTTTCCAAAGTTTAATGTTTAAATTTGAATAAATTTTTATAAATCATTAAACAATCATATTATGGCTTTCGAATTACCACAATTACCTTATGCGTATGACGCATTAGAACCTTATATTGATGCGCGCACGATGGAAATTCATCACACGAAACATCACAACGCTTACATTACCAACGTGAATGCTGCAATTGCAGGGACGGATATGGAAGGTAAGACTATCGAAAATATTTTGATTAATCTTGATATGAAAAACATGCCAGTTCGTAACAACGGTGGTGGTTTTTATAATCATAATTTGTTTTGGACGGTTATGACACCAGACGGTGGCGGACTTCCAACTGGAGATTTATTGGCTGCGATTGAAGCGTCTTTTGGAACTTTTGAAGAATTTAAAGCAAGATTCAGCAAAGCTGGAGCAACACAATTTGGTTCTGGATGGGCTTGGCTTTGCGTTCATAAAGGTGGCAAATTAGACGTTTGCGGTACTCCAAACCAAGACAATCCATTGATGCCTGGTGTAGGTTGTGGCGGAACTCCAATTTTAGCAATGGATGTTTGGGAACATGCTTACTATTTGCATTATCAAAACAGAAGACCGGATTATATTGAAGCTTTCTTCAATGTAATTAACTGGACGGAAGTAGCGAGAAGATTCGCTCTAGAGAAATAGTCTTTTAAGAGATTCGAATATAGAGAATAGACAAAATAACTTAAAAGTTAATTTGTCTATTTTTTTATGCCTGATAGTGTTTGCCTACATTTTATATCAAAAAAGACGAATAAACTCTTGGCTTATTCGTCTTTTTTCTATTCTCTTTCTTCTATTTTCTTTTTTCTATTTTCTTTTTTTTTACCTCACTTTATTCCAATAAAAAAGGTGGAATTTCTTCCACCCTTTTTGCCCCAAATCTACCATAAACTTAACCTACTAATATTATGGTGACTCAAAATTATAGTAGTTCTACGTTGCTACCAAATAAATTAGATGAATAACTTAGAAAACCGATTAAAACCCCATCAGGCCAAATATTAATATGCCCTTGCGTCTTTTCCTTCATAAAAGTTCATGAATGCTCGGTTTACTACGCGGTTTCCTCCAGGTGTAGGATAGTCTCCGGTAAAATACCAATCTCCTAAATTTTTAGGACAAGCAGTATGCAGATCTTCTACGGTTTGGAAAATAATTTTCACTTCGGCTTTGATTTCTGGTGAACTCAACATTTGCGCAATTTTATCTGAGACCTCTTGTGCTTCAAAAGGCGCATAAATTGCCGTAACATAATTTACCACCTCACTGTCCTTGAAATTTTCCTGCGCTTTACATTTCGCATACACTTCATCAACAATATGATACAAGTTTCTTTCTTTAAGTAATTCTAATGCTGCTTTGAAAGCCACTAAACCTTCCAGTTTAGCCATGTCAATTCCGTAGCAATCTGGATAGCGAATTTGTGGTGCTGATGAAACGACAACAATTCGCTTTGGATTCAAACGATCCATCATTTTGATAATACTCATTTTCAAGGTCGTTCCTCGAACAATACTATCATCTATTATTACCAAATTATCCGTTGGTTTTATAACACCATATGTAACATCATATACGTGAGCAACTAAATCGTCACGACTGCTATCTTCCGTAATAAAAGTTCTAAGTTTAGCATCTTTAATCGCTACCTTTTCGGTACGAATTTTGACCGCAAGTAATTCTTGCAACGATTCCTTCGTTAATGTATTTCTGTTTTGAAGAATGTAGTTGTTCTTTCTTTGATTCAAGAAATCCTGTGCTGCTTCAACCAATCCGTAGAAAGAAGTTTCAGCCGTATTTGGAATATAAGAGAAAACTGTATTGTCTGTATCTTGATCAATTGATTTCAAAACCGCAGGAAGAATAAGTCTTCCCAGTGTTTTTCTTTCTTGATATATTTCGGCGTCACTCCCTCTGGAGAAATAAATTCGTTCAAAAGAACAGGCTTTCTTAACCGTCGGCGGAAGAATTTCCTGCATAGAAACCGTTCCGTTTTTCTTGATGATTAATGCATTTCCTGGTTCAATTTCCTGAACTTTTTCAAAAGGAACATTGAAAACCGTTTGAATTACCGGTCTTTCTGAGGCCACTACCACTATTTCATCATCTTGATAAAAATAAGCGGGACGAATTCCTGCCGGATCCCTAAATACGAATGAATCCCCGTGACCTAATAGTCCTGCCATGGCATAACCACCATCTAAATTTTTAGAAGCTCGGGTCAAAATTTTAGCTACATCCAATCGCTCTGCAATAACGGGTGAAGCCTCTCTCTTAGTCAATCCTTCATTTTTACACTCTTGGTACAAATCAGTTACTGCATCATCCAGAAAATGACCAATTTTTTCCATCACTGTTACCGTATCTGCCATTTCTTTTGGATGCTGACCCAGTTCCACTAAACTTTGAAAAAGCTCCTTAACATTCGTCATGTTAAAGTTTCCTGCCAAAATCAAGTTTCTGTGCATCCAGTTATTCTGACGTAAAAAAGGATGAACACTTTCGATGCTGTTTTTCCCAAAAGTTCCGTAACGGACGTGCCCCAAAAACAATTCACCTAAATAAGGAATTTTATGTTTTTGAAGTGCGACGTCATCTGCGTATTCTGGATGAGCCGCCATTTCCTCATTTATTCTGTCGTTAATTTGAGCAAAAACATCTTGAATAGGTTGGGCGTGATTCGAACGAACACGACTTATGTAACGTTCTCCAGGTTCCACGTCTAATTTAATACTTGCAAAACCAGCACCATCTTGACCGCGATTGTGTTGTTTTTCCATCAAAAGATACATTTTTTGGATTCCGTAGAATGCCGTTCCGTATTTTTCTTTGTAAAATTCAAGCGGTTTTAGTAATCTAATTAAGGCTATACCACACTCGTGTTTTAAAGCATCGCTCATTGTAAGGTTGTTTGTGTTGTTGTGTTATTCTAAAAATAAATTACACTGATTAAAAAAGATAAATCAGATGAATTTCCCTGCTAATTTTATTTAACAAAAAAACCCCGTTTCCGAGGTTTCCATATATTATAATTCTATTTCAAATTGTGTCAGTGATTTGAATTGTTGCAATCTTGACACTACTTCGGTTTTATCTAAATCAACCATTCTTTCGGTTCCAAATTTCTCCACACAAAAGGAAGCCAAATTTGATCCCTGAATAATTGCATTTTTCATGTTTTCGAAAGAAATATTTTCGCTCTGCGTTAAATATCCTGCAAATCCTCCCGCAAAAGTATCTCCTGCTCCCGTTGGATCAAAAACTTCTTCAAGTGGTAAAGCCGGCGCGAAGAAAACTTCTTTATTATGAAAGATGAGTGCTCCGTGTTCCCCTTTTTTAATCACTACGTATTTAGGTCCCATCGTGTGAATTTTTGCAGCCGCTTTCACTAAAGAATATTCTCCCGAAAGCTGTCTTGCTTCCTCATCATTGATGGTTATTACATCTACACGTTTTATTACATCCATCAATTCCGGCAACGCACAATCCATCCAAAAATTCATAGTATCTAATACTGTCAATTTAGGTTGTGTTTCCATTTGGTCCAAAACACTGCTTTGAACTAATGGATGCAAGTTTCCTAACATTACTATGTCGGAATTTTTATAGTCTTGAGGAACTTTTGGTTGAAAATCAGCCAAAACGTTTAATTGAGTATCCAGCGTATCTCTTGAATTCAGGTCATTGTGATAACGACCACTCCAGAAGAAAGTTTTCCCTCCTTTAACTACTTCAAGACCAGAAATATCAATGTTTCTTGAAGTCAATAAATCTAAATATTCTTGTGGAAAATCATCACCAACTACAGAAACTATAGCTGATTGTACATTAAAAAAAGAAGCTGATAGACCAATATAAGTTGCTGCACCACCTAAAATTTTGTCCGTTTTTCCAAATGGAGTTTCAATTGCGTCGAAAGCTACTGTTCCAACAATCAATAATTTATTCATTATATACGTTTCGAATTAAGGCGCAAAGATAGTTTATAAGTTGTAAAGTTGCAATGAGTGTAAAGCGTAAAGTTTTGCCAATTTACACTCTTAAATCATAACAACTTTGCCTCTTCTCTTTCGTAAAAAGCATCTACAGAAAGTTGTTTTTGCATCGATGCCATAACGGCTAATTCATCGCACCTTTCGTTTTGAACATGATTGTTATGCCCTTTGATCCATTTGAAATCGACTTTGTGTTTTCTATAAACAACCAGAAATCGTTTCCATAAATCAGAATTTTTCCTATCCACAAATCCTTTTTTTTCCCAACCTAATAGCCATTTTTTCTCAACTGAATCAACTACATATTTAGAATCAGAAACCACTAAAACTCTGGTATTCGGATTTTTTAACTTTTCAAGACCCACAATAACCGCCAATAATTCCATTCTATTATTGGTAGTTCGGCGAAAACCTTCATAAAATTCTTTTTTATATGGTTTTCCTACCCATTCCATGACTACACCATAACCGCCATTTCCGGGATTACCTTTGGCAGCGCCATCTGTGTAAATGTGTACGTCGTGTTCCATTTTTGAATTAGGATTTTAGATTTAGGATTCCCGCAATTACTGTTGGGAAATATTTTTGTTCTAATTCATGTATTTTTGCAGCTACTTCTTCCGGTGTTTCATCACCCGCTAAAACAACATTTTGTTGAAAAATAATATTTCCTTCGTCATAATTTTCATTTACAAAATGAATGGTAATTCCCGTTTCCTTTTCTCTATTGGCAACAATTGCATTGTGAATGTTCATCCCATACATTCCTTTTCCACCATATTTTGGCAATAGAGCAGGATGAATATTTACAATCTTATCCGGATAGGCTGCTATGATATTTTCAGGGAATTTCAACAAAAAACCAGCTAAAACAATCAAATCAGGTTGAATTACGTTTATTTTTTGTAGTACTTTGCTTTCAAAAAGCTGTTCTTTTGAGAAAATCTGTGTTGGAACCCCATACTTTTTTGCTCTTTCAATTACCTTGGCATTCGGGTTGTTTGTGAATACCGCTACCACGGTTCCCAGTTTAGATTGTACAAAATACTTTATGATGTTCTCAGCATTAGTACCCGATCCAGAAGCAAAAAGCACAATTTTTTTCATAACCTAGCATGTTTTAATTGTACAAAAAAAGGCATAAAAATTGAAATTAAATAACATTGTCTTCGGTTTGTCAAAATAAATTTCATAAATTAGATGACACATTTATTAACTAAATAGTTGTTTTAAAATAAAGTTTTTTATTTTTGCCAACAAATTAAATTCTAAAATTAAAGATTATGTCAGACATTGCATCAAGAGTAAAAGCGATTATCGTAGACAAATTAGGCGTTGACGAAAACGAAGTTGTAACAGAAGCAAGCTTCACTAATGATTTAGGAGCTGACTCATTAGACACTGTTGAGCTTATTATGGAATTCGAAAAAGAATTTGATATCCAAATTCCAGACGATCAAGCAGAAAACATCGCTACTGTAGGTCAAGCAATCTCTTACATCGAGGAAGCTAAAAAATAATAAAGGACACACCCGTTTGCATTTTTGTAAGCGGGTGTTATTATTTTTTTTTTAAAATTAAATTCGAGATTGAATTTCAATCAAAAATATATTTATTGTAATACCCATGGCTCTTTTGTAATAGTAATACAGTAAAGAAAGCATGGGTTTTATTTGTTTAAAGATAACAAAAATAAAGAATTTATGGTATTAAGACGAGTTGTTGTAACAGGTTTAGGCGCTCTTACACCTATTGGAAATAACATTGAAGACTATTGGAACGGACTTATTAACGGCGTTAGTGGTGCTGCTCCAATTACCTATTTTGATGCTTCAAAATTTAAGACAAAATTTGCCTGCGAATTGAAAAATTTTAATGCTGAAGATTTTTTAGATAGAAAAGAAGCCCGGAAAATGGACCGCTATGCACAATATGCTATGGTTTCATCTGACGAGGCAGTACTCGATGCCGGTTTTAATTTTGAGAAATTAGACAAAGACCGAGTTGGAGTTATTTGGGGTTCAGGTATTGGTGGCTTGGAAACGTTTCAAATTGAAATGTTGAACTTTGCGGCCGGAGATGGCACACCAAAATTCAATCCTTTCTTTATTCCAAAAATGATTTCCGATATTGCCGGTGGTCATATTTCTATAAAATACGGATTCAGAGGTCCAAACTTTACAACTGTTTCAGCTTGCGCATCCTCTACAAATGCTATTATTGATGCATTCAACTACATTCGATTAGGTCATGCAGATGCCATGGTAACTGGTGGCTCTGAAGCTGCTGTAACTATAGCCGGAATGGGAGGTTTTAATGCCATGCATGCTTTATCAACTAGAAACGATGATCCTAAAACTGCTTCAAGACCAATGGATAAGGACCGAGATGGTTTTATCTTAGGCGAAGGAGCTGGTGCATTAGTACTAGAAGAGTACGAACATGCTATAGCCCGTGGAGCAAAAATATATTGCGAAATAGGTGGTGGCGGAATGTCAGCTGATGCATATCACATTACCGCACCACATCCTGAAGGATTAGGCGCTAAAAATGTAATGTTAAACTGCTTAAGAGATGCTGGTTTACAGGCAACTGATGTTGATGGTGTAAATATGCACGGAACTTCAACACCACTTGGTGATATGGCGGAATCAAAGGCTATTTTACATGTGTTTGGAGAACATGCTTACACAATGAATTTAAATTCTACTAAATCCATGACAGGCCATTTACTTGGGGCAGCCGGAGCAGTTGAAACAATATCTTCGATTCTTTCCTTGAAACATGGAATAGTACCACCTACAATCAATCATTTTACAGATGATGAAAACATTGATTCTAAACTGAATTTTACGTTTAATAAAGCGCAGAAAAGAGAAATGAATGTTGTTATGAGTAATACTTTCGGTTTTGGAGGTCACAATGCATGTGTATTAGTAAAAAAATTAGAAATCTAATTATATATGCGTATAATCAGAAAAATATTTTCAAAATCCCGTTCTCCAGAAGACGGGATTTTTTTTGATTCTATCCAGAAAATTTTAGGATTTGCCCCACTAAATCTTGATTTTTATAAAAAAGCATTTACCCATCGCTCCTCTAATCGGTTGGATGTTTTAGGAAATCCAATCAATTACGAACGATTAGAATTTCTGGGTGATGCCATGTTAAGCTCTGTTATTGCTGCCCATTTATTCAGCAAAGCACCCGCAGGCGACGAGGGTTATTTAACCAAAATGCGTTCCAAAATTGTAAGCAGAGAACACTTGAACGAATTAGGAAAAGACCTGAATTTAGTCCAATATATAGAAAGCAAAGTGCCGCTGCAGCATTTTGGCGAAAACATTCATGGTAATATTTTTGAATCATTAGTCGGAGCCATTTATTTAGACCGAGGCTATGTCTATTGCGAAAAATTCATTCAAAAGAGAGTTGTTATTCCTTACGTAGACATTGCAAGACTCGAAGGAAAAGTAATCAGCTATAAAAGTCTGGTTATCGAATGGTGTCAAAAAGAGAAAAAAATATTCCATTATGATATTTTTGAGGACAATGCCATTGATGGACAAAGGCTGTTTGGTGTTAAACTTAGCATCGATAATAAGGTAATTGCAAAAGCAAGAGCAACCTCTAAAAAGAAAGCAGAAGAAAAAGCATCCCAACGCGCTTATTTTGCATTTCAAGAAAAAATGGATAGAAAATAATCTGAATATTCATAAAACTATATCGTTTTCGTTCATAAATTAACAAAAACATCCGGTTTTGAGGCACTTATACTTCGTTAGAAATACTATATTTACATCTTATTTTTTCATGAAATGGCTATTCATAAAATGGATCTTGGCGAATTTGACGAAATAGATTACTATCTTATTGCAATCCATACTTCCTTAGAAGACTATAGATTGGCATTTTTTATTAATCAAAAGCTTCCTATAAACCTAAGTAAAAGTGAGAACGAAATTCAAATCAACATAAAAGAAGGAGAGACTAATTTCTCCAGATTTTATTACATTGACAAAGAAAGTACCATTATCTGGAATTTGATTCAAAATAAAAACGAGGTTATCCAATATAAAAAAGGAAACACTCCAAATCTATTTTCAGATGTAACAATGGAAGTGGCAACAAAAGTCTTTTTTATTCCTGAGTTTAAAAAAGTAGACTATTTTTTAAAAATAGAAAACAATAACGATACCATGAATGTATCCAATATACAACTCCTATTAAATACCATAGACAGCATAACAACTGTTTATATAGTAGATACAAATAAAATCAAATCTAAAAACAATTTAATTTTTTAATACCAATGCTTACAAACAAAAAAACTAAAATTGTAGCCACACTTGGGCCTGCATGTAGTACAAGAGAAATCATCAAAGATATGATTGACGCAGGCGTAAATGTGTTCCGAGTAAATTTTTCGCATGCTGATTACGAAGATGTAAAAGAAAAAATAAACCTGATACGGGGATTAAACGAAGAATTTGGATATACCACAGCAATTCTTGGCGATTTACAAGGTCCAAAACTTCGTGTAGGAGTTATGGAAGAAGGTGTTGTAGTACAGGACGGTGACTTAATTACTTTCACAACTGCCGAAGATATCCTTGGAACAGCCAAGAAAGTATTCATGAAATACCAAAACTTTCCAAATGATGTAAATCCAGGAGAAAGAATTTTGCTTGATGATGGTAAACTTATTTTCGAAATTGTTGAAACTGATAAAAAATCAGAAGTTATTGCAAGAGTAATTCAAGGTGGTGAATTGAAATCTAAAAAAGGAGTTAACTTACCAAACACAAAAATATCACTTCCGGCAATGACCGAAAAAGATATTGCTGATGCTATTTTTGCGATTGGACAAAATGTGGATTGGATTGCATTATCATTTGTAAAAACACCAAGAGATTTACAAGATCTGCAGGAATTAATTGCAGAACACTCTGAATATAAAATACCAATTATTGCCAAAATAGAAATGCCGGAAGCATTAGAGAATATCGACAAAATTGTTGCGTATTGTGATGCTTTAATGGTCGCTCGTGGAGATTTAGGAGTTGAACTTCCTGCTCATGAAGTACCTTTAGTTCAAAAAGAATTAATTCGCAGAGCTAAAACAGCTCGTATTCCAGTTATTGTTGCTACACAAATGATGGAAACAATGATTACTTCCCTTACGCCAACCCGTGCAGAGGTGAATGATGTTGCAAACTCAGTTATGGATGGTGCAGATGCAGTAATGCTTTCTGGAGAAACAGCAACTGGTAACTATCCAGTTCAGGTAATTCAAAAAATGACTCAAATCATTGAAGCAGTTGAAGATTCTCCACTGATTCACGTTCCACAAAACACACCTCAAATAAAAACAAAACGTTTTATCACTAAAACAATTTGTCATCACGCTGCGACAATGGCAAACGTTATCAAAGCGAAAGCAATTTGCACGTTGACAAATAGTGGTTACACTGCTTTCCAAATTTCAGCTTGGAGACCTAATGCACACATTTTAGTTTTTACATCTAACAAAAGAATCCTTACCCAATTGAATTTATTATGGGGAGTAAAATCTTTCATGTACACTAAAGATGTAAGTACAGATGATACCGTAACGGATATTAATGAAATTGTAAAACAGAAAGGTTTTGTTCAAAAAGGAGATTTTCTTATCAATTTAGCAGCAATGCCTATAAAAGATAAAGGAATGGTAAATACCCTAAGAGTATCAGAAATTGAATAGCAGGTGCTAGTATAAAATATTTTACAAATCTGTCTCGTTTGATAAATGAGACAGATTTTTTGTTTTTAAAGACATTTTAAGATTCATCAAAAAAATTAGGAATAATTATATAGTCTTCTGTCAAATAAAATTTATATTTGGTAGAACAAAAAAAACAATAATCATGAGTTTTAATTCTAAAAATCCATTTTTAAATAACAAAACTTTTTCCACTGCCGTTTCAAAAAATGAGCAAGCGCATCAAGCTACCGTCATTGATTACAATCAAGAGATGACTTTATCAGGAACAATCAATAAAAGTTTAATCTTATTTTTGCTTCTTACCGCCTCTGCAACTGTAATATGGTGGCTTGCATTTAACGGAATAAATCCTTTGGTTCCTGCTATTGGCGGTGCTGTAGTCGGATTAGTTTTAGTTCTTATTGCTGCTTTTAAACCACAATATTCTCCCTATTTGGCACCCGGATATGCATTATTCGAAGGACTATTTATTGGCGGAATTTCAGCAATATTTGAAGCAATGTATCCTGGAATAGTAATTCAAGCTGTAGGTGCAACATTTGTGACTTTTATGGTTTGTCTGGGATTGTATAAATATAAAATTGTAAAAGTAACCGAACAATTCAAATCAGTGGTAGTGGCTGCAACTTTGGCAATTGCAACATATTACCTTATCTCTTGGGTGTTTTCTATGTTTACAAGTTTTGTTCCAGTGCATTATGGAAACTCCTTGATGAGCATTGGAATCAGCATTTTTGTTATTGTGATTGCTGCCTTAAATCTGTTCTTAGATTTTGACCGCATTGAAAAAGGAGCGGAACAAAAAATGCCAAAATATATGGAATGGTATGGCGCCATGGGATTAATGATTACATTGGTTTGGTTGTATATAGAATTTTTGAGATTGCTTTCTAAATTAAACAGCAAAAACTAATTCCATAAATTAGCATAAAAAAAAACCTTTCAGAACTTGAAAGGTTTTTTCTTTTATGCAGCTTTCTCAAAAGCGATATAATGACTAAGTTCGCCTTTTATATTAAAAACGGGATATCCTTTGATCAAACAAGCATAAACGTCTCCGTTCTTTTTATAGTTCATTACAACTTTCTCAAAAGATTTATGATCTAGTATCGCAAGTCGAATTTCGTTTGAAGTAATTTGATTTGTCGCTTCGCCTTGAAACATTTTTGGACTTTTCCCTAAAATCTCTTCTTCTACATACCCGTTCATTTTTGCGATGTTGTGAGATGCAAAAACAATCTTCAATTTAGCATCAGTAACAATTATCACTTCATCTTTGAGACTATTTTCTATATCCCAGTTATTCTGAGTCCATTTGTTTTGGGAAGCAATTGAATTTAGTTTATTTAAATCCAAAAAAAAGCGCTTTACTTCAGTCAAAAATTCATGGTGAAAATCCCAACAGGAAACCGGAGTTGTTCTAACACTTAAACCATTGTGATACATCGTAATAGCATCTTCATATTGTCTTAATTCATTCATGATATATCGATTTAAAAAACCAAAAGTAAATTTATTCATAATGATAAAAAAGCAATTTTCCAACTTTAACCATTGTTGAACGATCAAAAAATAATTAAAAGTCGAATTTTAATTGCACCACCACAAACTTTTTTTCCTCACTATTCAAATTACTCAATGAAATTCCAAGCAACCGGACGGAATCTTTCATTCGTTCCTGATACAATAATTCCTTTACAATTTCTAAAATCAATACCTGATCTGAAATAAAATAAGGCAATGTTTTACTGCGGGTTTGCTGTGAAAAATCACTGTATTTTATTTTTAACGTAACTGTTTTTCCAGCCAAATTGTACCTTTTTAACCTTTTCTCCAAGGCAGCCGCAATGACATCCAATTTCTCTATCATGAAAATTTCAGACGAAAGATTGACATCAAAAGTATGTTCTGCAGCAACTGATTTTGTGATTCGATCTGATTTCACAGCGCTGTTATGAATCCCTCGTACCACATGATAATAAAAAGCTCCTGATTTACCAAAATGTTTCTCCAAAAACTCCAACGATTTACTTTTTAATTCCAAACCAGTAAAAATACCTAGCTGGTACATTTTTTCAGTGGTCACTTTTCCCACACCATGAAACTTCCGAATAGGCAATACTTCCAAAAACGAGATTACTTCATCAGGATTTACCGTTTTTTGCCCATTAGGTTTGTTGTAATCGCTGGCAATTTTTGCCACAAACTTATTGACTGATATCCCTGCAGAAGCGGTTAATCCTACTTCGTCAAAAATGCGCTTTCTTATTTCTTGTGCCAATATTGTAGCACTTGGATTTCCTTTTTTATTAGTAGTAACATCTAAATAAGCTTCATCAAGCGATAAAGGCTCCACCAAATCCGTATACTCGTAAAATATCTTTTGAATTTTACTTGAAATTTCCTTGTAACGATCAAAACGTGGCTTGACGAAAATAAGTTCCGGACAATTTTTCTTAGCCATAACTCCACTTATAGCGCTTCTGACACCAAATTTCCTCGCCTCATAACTTGCCGCTGCCACCACACCGCGATTTTCCGATCCACCTACCGCAATAGGTTTCCCTCGCAGCAATGGATTGTCCATTTGCTCTACAGATGCATAGAAAGCATCCATATCTACGTGTATAATTTTTCTATTTGGAATTAATTCCTGCATCTTAAACGAATTGGCACACCGTTCTTATTTCATTTCTTCTACACACTAAGACTTTTTTGGTTCGTCCGATTGTAAATAATTTTCAACCACAACTGATTTACTTTTCTTTTCTGTGGGAAAAAAGAAACTAATGGGTCTCGATTTAAAATGATTCCAAATGGAAACCGTAACAAATCGCAACTCAAACAACGAAATAGCCCGCGAACGGAATGCAAGACCTAATGAAAGACTGAAACTTACCATAAAATTCACTAAACCTATGATTCCAATTCCAAAAATACCCCAGAATAACATGGAATCACTCACTTCATAATTTGCTCCATATAATGCTAGAGCCAAGTTTCCACTACCAAAAGTGATGTGTCGAATGTCGAGATTTAATCCCAGAAACAATCCCACTGAAGCTGTGCTTCCCATAAATATTCCGAACCAAAAATTTGAAATAATACCTGCCCATCTTTTTTCATACAATTTAGCCAGTTTTACAGTTCTAGTTTTTCCGAAATTTCTTTTGAGGAAAGGATGTTCTGTAATCCTAAAATAAACCTGATTGTGTTTGTCTCTGTTCGCCACACTACCTGAAATAATTCCGGATAAAAACAGAAAAACTCCGGCAATAGCCGCGTGAAAAATCGCCAACGAGTGTATCGGACTTAAATCAATTAATAAAGATTCCCATTTAGTTGCGGCAATATTGTAATGTAAGAAATGATCAATTAACCAGATTCCGAGTAATGAAACCGGAAAAGCCATGATTACGTTCCCAACAAATGCGATAAACTGTGAGCGGAAAACGCGAGCAAAAAGAATGGCAAAGGCTTTATATTTTTCAGCATCTTTTCCTTTTTTCAGGACTCCTTCCTCTAACGCTTTAATCAATGCAGAAGCCGTCATCGCAGGCTGTTTTGTTGCCAAAGTAAATCCCAAGAGATAAATAGCTATAAAACCAATTGCGTAGTTCATACTATAAAGAAATGCATGTCCAAAAAAACTGGTGTCAGCCTTAGAGAGCAAAACCTTAATAATACACAATATCCCCACAATGAAACCACCACCTAATGCGGTTTTGAACATTTTAAAATACTCATTACGGCTATCTGTGATATATTGTTCTCCTGTTTTTGCTGTGTGTTGTGTGATTTCATACGAAATCAATTGAGTGCTTTCACTAACAAATTTTCGAACATTATTTTTATAACAATTGAATTTTATCAACCGTAACGCCAATATAATTCCATTATATTTTTTGTCTTTTTCTTTGTCAACAATCAGCAACGAAATTAGAAATTTTAGCCGTTCTAATTGCTGTCTAATTTTAAGTAAATTCTGATTTACACGAAGTGAAATTCCGTATTTTGAACTGTTATGAAATGCTTTCTCGACAAAACCTTGGCACTGCTTATGCAAAACCAACAACTGCGCATACGATAAATCGCCCGATTCAATATAATGTCTGTCCGAGCTTCTAATCCGTTCTTCAATTAGGAATAATTCCTTCTCAAAAGCTGAAAACGGACTCTCAAGATCATCAAATTCCGGTACCATTTTGATCACATCCGTTTCCATCGCACGACCACTAATCCGTTGTGTGATTAAATGCATGGCTATTAATAATTCAGATAAAACAGAGTTAGGCTCCGTACTGTCGTAAATGGATTTAAACCTCAAAAGATCATATAATTCTCCCAACTGACTCAATGGGATTTTATTGACCCAAATCCCGTCGTTCGCCAAATAAAAAACCTGATTCAGTACAAATTCCAAAGTATCAATTTGTGGCTGATACGGCAAAAACTTAGCAAAAATTCTTTTTTTGACTTCAAAAATAAAATCCACATCCTGAAGAATAGCTGCATCAGCAAGAATTTTATTAAACTTCCTATCTTTTAAAATCTCTTTGAGGTAGATAGAAAACTGTTTTCGACACGAATAATTCTCCTTCAAAAAAGTAATGATTTCTTGTAAATCTACCCTTTGTACATTTTTTATTTTCAAAGGTCGCACTAAACGAATTAATTCAACAAGAGGCTCTAGAGTATCATTTGTTTCACGCCATGATTGTGCTTCACCAAAAAACTCAGTTAAAAGTCCCGCAATGGTTGGCTTTGGTGTTCCTTTGAAAAATACCTTCATTAGTTACATTCAATTTTTGTAAAAATACAAATCGGAAAACAAACTACTGTAACTTATTGATAAAATTACGGCATGTAAAACAGAATCAGTAATCAAAATCTAATAAAGTAAAAATTTTGATACCTTTGAATTTTAAGAGACTTCAAATTAAACCAGAAATCATAAACTGAAAACAGTGTTTTATTTTAAAAAGAGTCACTTAAAAGCTTCTTCTTTAAAACATAAAATTTTTATGCCGGAATGAAAAGAAGCAAACGAAATCTCATAAACGAATTGAAAAAGTAAATTCCTGCACTTATTTATAAAAAATGGTTGAAATAGAAAGAAAATTTTTGGTTAAAAACAATTCCTTTAAGAACGAAGCTTTCGCAAGAAATCACATTGCGCAAGGGTATTTAAGTTCTGCTCCAGAGCGCACTGTTCGGGTTCGTATAAAAGGCGAAAAAGGTTTTTTGACGATAAAAGGAGCCTCGAATGACAGCGGATTGTCCAGATTTGAATGGGAAACAGAAATCCCAGTCTCCGAAGCTGAATCACTATTGCTTTTATGCGAGAAAGGTGTTATCGATAAAACCCGCTTTGAAATAAAACAAGGCAATCATGTATTTGAAGTAGACGAGTTTTACAGCGATAATGAAGGTTTGATTATTGCAGAAATTGAACTAGATTCTGAAAACGATATCTTTGAAAAACCAGATTGGCTGGGAAAAGAAGTAACGGGTGATATCCGATATTACAATGCCTATTTAAGCAAAAAACCATTCAAAAATTGGTGATTTACTTGTCCATTAATTCTATAGTTACCAGCATTCCTCCACTTCCTTTATTTGAAGTAATATCCATAAAAGCTCGCTTGGAAAGATCAATTTCTCTTGACTTTACAAAAGGACCTCTATCTGTAATTTCTACAATTACCCATTTTCCGTTCTTTTCATTAGTAACTCTTACTTTAGTTCCAAAAGGGAGTTTTTTGTGTGCAGCAGTATATTTATTATTGTCAAATTTTCTACCACTGGTAGTTTTTCTTCCATTAAATTTATCAGCATAATAGGATGCATGCGCCTCTTTTTTGAAAGGTTTGAAAACGCCTAAAACGCTGACTAAAGAATCTAGTTTCTTTTCTTGGTTTAAAACAGAACTTTTATTTTTTTTAATGGAGTCTTTTTGGACAACCGCTTTTTGAACCAAAGGTTTCTGCTTATCAGAAACTGCACTTTGACTGTTGACCGAATTGATAAAAATAATTAAAAGAAGTAAAGTAATTGATTTTTTCATATCTATTTTGTTTTAGTTAACTCTATTTTACAAAAACCATACCTAGAAAAAAATAGCTCTATTTCTAGAGCTATTTTGGGTTTTACAACCACATGTTCCATGGAATTCTGCTCAAAATAAGTACTAAACCCAAACCGTAAAAAATAGAAAAAGTTTTAAATTTTGATTCACTGGTTAATAATTTTTTATGCTTGGACCAACCAATTGTTATAAGGACAATTGCAATAATATTGATTAATGGATGCTCTAAAGATGTCAACCGCAATGCTTTGTCAGCCATTTTTCCAAATGAAGCTAAACCTAATGGAGAGATAAAGTATAAAATAATACCAACTAATAATTGGATGTGAATTGCAATTAAGGCGAACAATGCAATTTTTCGATCTTTTGAAGTAAAATCTTTTTTAGAAAACATTCCAACAAAGGAATTAATCACCGCAACCAGTAATACTAAAAGTGCTAAATAAGCCCAACCCGAATGAAATTTTTGAATGAAATCGTACATATATATTGTTTTTATTTTAACAAATATAAGAAAAAATGGCATAAAAAAACCACGTTTTTCAACGTGGTTTTAAATATCGAAATACTCAAAATACTCTTATTTACCAAAAATATATCTAAGTGTAAATTGTGCCTGCCAAACATCAAATGTAGAAGCATTTTTCTGGAAAGTATCTTTAATTAAAACTCTACTTCCATCAGCCTCTACTTGAGTTGCTAATTGATAAAAAGGTACATTTGCAGTCGTTGTTGTTCTGTAATTTAGAACATTAGCATTTGTAACTCTTTGTGTAACACCCCAGTCTTTATTAATGAAATTAGTAAAGTTTAAGATATCAGCTCTAAATTGGAAGTTATTCTTTTTCCCAGCTATAGTAATATAAAAATCTTGGGTAGCTGATAAGTCTAATCTATGCAACATAGGTAAAACCCCACCATTTCTTTCAACATACTGCCCTCTTCTTGTTGAAAGGTATTTATCTTGATTAATGTATAAATCGTAAGCAGCCTGTTGTTGTGCTTCAGAATAAGTAGTTACTACATTAACATTGTTCACCCTATTTGTAACTGCCAATGGTTGAAAACGAATTTCGTTTCCACTGTTAGGAACATAAATTAAATCATTATTATTTACTCTGTCCCCATTCATATCACCTCCGTAAGCATAAGAAAATGGTCCCGCTTGCTCACCAATATATCCTAAGTTGATTGACGTTGCAGCTCCTACATTTTTACCGTATTCAATTTTGTATCCAATAATACCAACTAATCTGTGTGGCGTGTTATTGTTAGACAATGCTAATGGTAAATTGTTATTACCATTTACAGATCTAGCACCTGTCCATGAACCAGAAGCGATAGAACCAGGAGATAATAAATCATTTGCACTTGAATGTGTATATGCGAAAGATCCCCATAGACCTTTTTTGTATGGATACTCTAATTTAAAAGTTGTAGAGTAAAAAGTTCCTCTGTCAGTATTTGTTAAAACAACTGCACTAGAAACATTATCATTTACACGAACACCTGCATCGTTACGAGCGTATCTTGGTCTGTTATCAGGACCACTAAAAGTTCCAACCGGTGCATCAAAATTAGCATTGTAATAATGTATTGCATTGATATTCCTTTGAAAGATTCCTTCTACAGTACCTACAAAACCAAATGGAAGTTTTTGATCAACTGCTATATTAGTTTTCCAAACTTGTGGGAATTTGAATTTTTTATCTGTAAATGCTAATTCAAATGTAGTAGGAAGTGTTGGAGTTTCAGGAATGAAATAATCATTAGGATTTGGAGTAAAACCATATCCACCTGCAGCTAATGGTGCTCCACTTACATCTACAAAACCTGTAAGTACACCATTGTTTCCAATAGCGTTAGATAAAAAAACTGAAGGTGCTCTACCTGTAAAAACACCACTACCTCCACGAAGTAATGTGCTTGCATCACCATTTAAGTCTAAGTTGAAACCAACTCTTGGTTCAAATAAATACTGAGTGTCAGGCATGTCACCTGTATTAAATTTTTGCCCTTGTCCAAAAGTTAAAGCTGTAACTGCAGGATTTTCAAGAGCTGTATCAGCAAACCAAACTGCTGTTGCACGAAGTCCTACTGTTAATTTAAACCTGTCACTCAATTTCATTTCATCTTGAGTGTACAAATCTAATTTATTAGACTTAAAAATTTGCAATGGCTCTTCAGCTCCCGGTAAAGCAGAATATCTAAATTGAAAACGTGCAGGAAGCGCAGTTGTTGACGGAATTCCACCTGTATTAGCAGACTGGTTAGCCGCAGCATAAAAATCTGTCAATGAATTAAAGATGTAAACACCATTTGAGCCTGAGAAGAACAAGTTACTCGATTTAAAATACTCAAAGTTAGCTCCAAACAATAATGAATGCTTACCAATAGTTTTAGTCAAATTGTTAGTGAAGTGTAACGTGGAATAAGAAAGTTTATTACCTTGTGTAAATGGATCTAAACCTGCTGAAATATAGGTATTTGAACCATTCAATATGTCAATTGTTGGAAACAAACCACCACCTTGTAATGCTCTGTCTTCAATTTGTTTGTCGTAACCAGCTATAAAATTATTATACCAAGAATTACTTAATTTACTGTTCAATTCTAGCACTGCTGATCTGGTATTATCCTGAATAACATATCCGCTATTTTTAAAAGACATAGCAAGCGGACTTGTTCTTCTATTACCATTACCTAATGAAAAAGAATTAGATGTTAATTCGTCAGAACTTGAATCATGAAATACATATCGAGCTGTCAATTGATGGTTGTCGTTAATATTCCAGTCAAGTCTTGCAAGGAATTTTTTGGAAATTCTTTCAGAATCATAATTCTCCCAAGGTCCGGTAGTGTAATTAAACTTATCTTGTAAAAAAGTAGAAAGCGTTTGCATTTCAGCAAAAGTTGGTGCGGAAACCTGACCACTTGCTTGCGGAGAATCCTTAGATGTCCACGTTGTAGCTGGACTTGTATTTTCTATAGTTTCAAAATTTCCAAAGAAAAATAATTTATCCTTAATGATTGGCGCTCCTATTCTAGCTCCCCAAATTTTTTCATCAAATTTACCTGGAACAACTACTCTATCTCCAGCTTTAGTTCCAATAAAATCTTTTTTATTACTACGGAATGAATTATAAACTGATCCCTCAACTTCATTTGTTCCACTTTTAGTAACAGCATTTATTCCAGATCCTAAAAATCCTGACTGACGTACATCATAAGGAGCAATACTTACTTGCAATTGTTCAATTGCATCTAAAGAGATTGCTGTAGAACCCGTTCTTCCACCTGCTTGTGAGTCACTTCCTAAACCAAAACCATTATTGAATACCGATCCATCAATTGTAAAGTTGTTTAATCTTGAATCTTGTCCTCCAAAAGTACCATTACTACCAGCATTGGCGTTGTACTTTGTAATTGAGTTGATTGAACGTGCTCCAGTAACTGGTACAGCTGTAATTTCTCTGTTAGAAAATTGTTGAGAAGCTCCAGTTCTTCCTTTATTAAAGGTTCCTTTTGATTTTGTAGAAACAATTACTTCATTCAAAGCATTTGATTCTTCTTCCACAACAATATTAATCGTTAAATTATTTCCTAAAGGAGCATTAATTTCTGTAATTTCTGTTGTTTTATAACCAACATAAGTTACTTTAACAGTGTAGGGACCACCTGGTCTAATTCCTTGAACAGCATAACCTCCATTATAATCTGTAGTTGAATAATATTTAGTCCCAGTTGGATTGTGTCCAACCTCAACCGAAGCTCCCGGAAGGGTCTCTCCAGCATTTGATTTAACAGTACCAGACATAGCAGAACTAGTAACCTGCGAATGACCAACAACTGATAAAAAAATAATCAAAATAAAAATAATTCTTTTCATTTTTGTTTTTTGTTTAGTTTATTAATTTTCAGCAAAAATATAACATTTTTATTGTAAAAAGTTAACACAACGTTAAGAATGGCGTTAATTATTAGCTGGACATTTCACTTAAAACATTTTTTGTCGTATTTTAAGTGAATAATATAGTTTTCAATAGATATAAATGATTTTTATTGAATTATTCGCATATAATTTTCAATAATCAACATTAAAAAAATTAATATATATTTAAAAAAACTACTATAACAGAGTCAGTTACCCACAAAAAAACCTTGATTTAGGTTAAATCAAGGTTTTTGAGACTTTTAAACTATTAAAAAGAGGAGTAAAATCGAAATCTTATGAAAAATTCATAAAATTTTAAGTATTAATTTCAAAAATTAATACTACTTATTTTGCAAAAAATGATTTAGTAAAAAAGTTGTGGAACTGTCATGGCTATTAACCGTTTTCGTATTAATTTCCTCTAAAATAGAATTTGCCAATTGTTTACCCAACTCAACACCCCATTGATCAAAACTAAAAATATTCCAGATAATTCCTTGTACAAAAATCTTGTGCTCATACATCGCTATCAATGAACCTAAAGTTTTTGGCGACAACTTTTGAATTAAAATAGTGTTTGTAGGCTTATTGCCTGAGAAAACTTTAAACGGCAAAAGAAATTTAGCTTTTTCCTCTGAAACTCCCTGTTTATCAAATTCTGCTTGAACTTGCGCTTCTGATTTCCCATGCAATAATGCTTCCGTTTGTGCAAAAAAGTTAGACATCAATTTATCATGATGGTCATTATCTCCGTATAAAGGAGTTATAAAACCAATAAAATCTGCAGGAATCAATTTTGTTCCCTGATGAATTAACTGAAAAAAAGCGTGTTGCGCATTCGTTCCCGGTTCTCCCCAAATAATAGTTCCCGTTTGATAATTTACTGGCTTTCCATCACGTCCTACACTTTTACCATTGCTTTCCATAGTTCCTTGTTGCAAGTAAGGTGCTAATTTTTGCAAGTATTGCGTGTACGGAATCAAGGCTTCACTTTCGGCACCAAAAAAATTATTGTACCAGATGCTCAATAATGCTAAGATAACAGGCATGTTTTTATCAAAATCTTCCGTTTTGAAATGCTCATCCATTTCATTAGCTCCTTGCAACAATTGATCAAAATTGTCGTATCCAACAGCTAAACTTATCGTAAGTCCAACGGCACTCCACAGAGAAAACCTTCCGCCAACCCAGTCCCACATTGGGAAAACATTGTCCGGGTTTATTCCAAACTCAACTACTTTTTGAATATTAGTCGAAACTGCGACAAAATGATTCGCAATATCTTCTTGTGTTGTACCAAAGTCTTTTGACAAAAACCATTTTCTGATTGTTTCAGAATTAGTCAACGTTTCTTGTGTGGTGAATGTCTTGGAAACAATTACAAATAAAGTAGTTTCCGGATTTAGTTTTTTTATAATCTCACTTACATGATCACCATCAACATTAGAAACAAAATGAACATTGAGTTGATTTTTGTAAAATTGTAACGCTTCAACTGCCATAGCAGGACCTAAATCTGACCCTCCAATACCAATATTAACTACATCCGTAAATGCTTTGCCGGTAAAACCTGTTCTTTCCCCAGAAGTAACTTCGTTCGTAAATGCTTTTATTTTATTTTTTACTTCATAAATTTCAGGAATCACATCAATTCCTTCCACTTTAACAACTGCAGACCGACTGGCACGTAAGGCAGTATGAAGTACCGCTCTATTTTCTGTTTGATTAATTATTGCTCCTTCAAAATAATCAGCAATGGCGCTTTTAAGCCCAACTTCATCAGCCAATTCTAACAACAACTGAATCGTATCCGTATTGATAATGTTTTTAGAATAATCTATTAAAAAATCATTCCACTGTAAATTAAACGTGTTCGCTCTTGAAGGATCCAATTGAAATAATTCCTGCATCGAAACTTTTTGCATTTCGTTGTAATGCAATTCAAGTTTCTTCCAAGCATTTGTTTCTGTTGGGTTTATAGTATTTATAGCCATTATAAAGGATTTGTAGTATTGTTAAAATTGGGACAAAAATACTCAAATTTGTTTTAATGGAAAATGGGTTTTGATTTATATAACAATTTAGCCTTAAAACCATTGAATTGTGCTGTTGTGAAATACCATTAGGTAATTCCTTTTTATCAGCGTAACAATACTTTAAAAAATTGTCAGGTTACAAATTAGCAATACTGTCTAATTCAAACTTCAACGGAGTTATTTGTGCAAGAAAACGGCTTTTATTGTTTCCGGTCATAGGCTCGCCAGTAGGTAATTTTAGCCGTAGCGCATCCACTTGCTTTCCGTTTTTCCAAAAACGATAACACACATGTGGTCCTGTTGCGAGACCTGTACTTCCTACCAAACCAATAACTTGGCCTTGATTCACACGTTGCCCACGTCTCACTAATATTTTTGACATGTGCAGGTATTGTGTAGAATAAGTTCCGTTGTGTTTAACTTTTACAAAATTTCCGTTTCCGGCCGTAAAACCACTTTGCTCTACAACGCCTCCTGCCGTAACAGTTATTGGAGTTCCGCGTGGAGCTGCATAATCCGTTCCCTTATGCGCTTTCCATCGGTGTTGAACCGGATGAAAACGACTTGACGAAAACCGAGAAGATATTCTGCTGAATTTTATAGGCGATTTTAAAAAGAAATTTTTAAGTGTTTTTCCTTGCTCATCATAGTATTCTATTTTATCTGAATTGGGATTTTGAGCAAAAGGAAATGCGTATATAATTTTCCCTCGGTACTCAAAAAAAGAAGCTTCGAGTTCCTCCACTCCATCATATACTGAGTCATTTATAAAACGCTCAGTAAACGTTATTGCAAAGCGATCTCCTTTTTTGAGTTTCATAAAGTCAATAGAATAGGCGTAAATTTTAGCTATTTTGCTAGCCAAAGCACCTTCAATCTTGGCGTTGCCTAAAGTCTCTGATAAAGATTCTTTCAAAACGCCACCAATAGTACGTCGCTTAATGGTAATAGGTTTTATTTTTTTATAAACAACAATTGCTGTATCTCGGAAATCAACTACGTAATAACTTAAATTATCCGGTTGATAGATAAAAACCTGTAATTCATGCTTCTTATTTTTGGACCGAAGCATTGTAAAAGGCTTATTTATCCTGATACTTCTCACATTAAAGCTATCTCTTACTTTTGCAATAATATCATATACTTGGCGATCTCCTATATTTTGTTCTTCTAACAAGGTCCCAAAAGTATCTCCCCTTTTTACAGTGTCATTAACTATGTTAAAATCCGCAAGAACAAACCCAAATTCACTTTTTTTAGGAACAAGTTTTACTACTCTTTCGGGAACTATTTCCTCCGTTTTTTTACATGATACTAAAGAAAATATTAGTATTATAACTAAAAATATTTGTTTCAAACCGTGTATTTTAATTCAACCTACATTTCTACTCCCCAATTTTCTAACTCATGGCTACTCCACAATTCCGGGAAGAAAATTCTTCTCTGGTATTTTGGATGCATGTATTTTTTCCAATCACTTCCACCAGTAGCTTCGCCATCGCCTTTTCCACTTTGATCAATGTATTTTTTTGCTGTATTCAAATGTTGCATTACCCAGGTAATGTTTACCGTATGGTCATAATGACGCATTGCTTGAACTAATTCGGGATTTTTTTGATCTGACTCCGGCAATTGTTTGAATTTTTGCCAAATGTTTATGGTGTTGTATTCCTCCATGTGCGTTAGGAATTCCTTCTTGTATTTTTTTTCAAACTCTTCTAATAAAAATGATTTTTTTCCGGTATGATAATCTTTCCCCGCTGCTTGCCAATACAGATGTTCCAATGCAAATTCATACGGTGTATTTCTGTCTATTGTATCTCTATAACGGTGATCAATCAGGTTTATTAGATCAGTAGAAGAAAATTCTATTAGGCGGTATTGCGCACTCTGAAAACCACTCGCAGGTGTGAGTGTATTTCTAAATTTCATATACTGTTCCACTTCCATTCCATCTCCCATAATACTGAAAGACGTGGTTAACATATCAAAATATCGACTGATTCGCATTAATCGCTCCGTGAAAAAAACTGTATTAATGTTCTCACAATAGGAAATTTGTTTCATTTCCCACAGTATCATTTTAAATATCAATTCATTAACCTGATGATACATAATAAAAACCATCTCATCCGGAAGCGTCGTTCTTTGAATTTGAAGATTTAATAAAGCATCTGTTTGAATGTAGTCCCAATATGTGATTGGTTTTGACCACAATAAACCTTCAAGCTGAGTCTCCGTTTTTTGATTTATTGCTTCATATTTAAGCTCAATTTCTTTTAAAATAGCTTCTGAATTGTGGTTATTGCCCATTATTATTTTGTTTTAAAAGGTTTTTTCAAACCTTTATACGCATCTATATCTGCTTTAATTGAACCTACTGCCAAACTGGCTTTTATTCTAAGTGGTACTTTATTATCATCATCCGAAATCCAAACTGTTAGACTCTCCTGCTCTTTAAATACACGTCCTGATTGTACCAAAGGTCTAAAAATCATTGCTGGAACGACTCCAAATTTAGTGGTAATATCTTCACGTCCAATAAATTTTAGCTTGAATTTAGTAGTTTCGTCATCAAAAAACATGTCAATTGCGACTGATTCACCAATTTTTAACTTATCAATATTAGGATGATTCCTTAAGTAATAAAATGTAGAGAGTATATCTTGTGTGTTTTTTGGGACATAAAGTGTTTTTTCCGTTTTATGTTTGTAATCTTTTACAATAACTTTATTGACAGACTGATTGAAAAAACCTTCTTGATTTTTAGTGTAGCCTCCTTCGTCAATTTTTCGAACAAAGCGATATGGATTTCTCGTTTCTTTATCAATATAACTTTCGTATAAATCATCTACTTTGAAGAAAAATCGAGACATTCCTGTGGTGTATCCTCTACCAACGACATGAAAAGTTTTTTTATTGTTGAGCGTAGCATCTTTTACTTCTAATGTGGCATATCCTGCATTCACTATCCCATAATGTATCCTGAATTTAAAAAATTCTCCCACGCCATAAGCATCTTCCTGAGGAGAATCAAAGCTTACTGTTACGATTAATATGAAGAATAAGATTAGTTTTTTCATTACTTCTTTTGTCAATTTATTGACAGTATTAGCAAAATTTATTCCAAATATATCAAAACAAAAAAACTCAGTCAAATAATGACTGAGTTTTTATGCTATTAACTAACCAAAAAACTATAAACTATGAAATTTATATGAAATCAGGAAGGAAACCACCCCTTCCCTTTTTGCGAGTGCAAAGGTAGTTAACAAATTCAGTTATGTTTGTTAAAAACAAAGTTTAACACAACATTTACAAAATAACATGTTGTTCATCGGTAATTTTTTCACAATATGTAAAAATAACGAATTTTTACAACGTTCCTCGCAATTGCTGTTCTCGCTCAATTGATTCAAATAGCGCTTTAAAGTTACCCGCACCAAACCCTTTTGCTCCCATTCTTTGAATAATTTCAAAAAACAAGGTTGGTCTGTCTTGTACTGGTTTTGTGAAAATTTGCAATAAATACCCCTCTTCATCGGCATCGACCATGATGGCTAATTGCTCGATTTCATTTAAATCTTCTTTCATCATTTTCATGTGATCACCCAATCGTTCTGGAATAGCCTCATAATACGTATGCGGAGGAGCAGATAAAAATTCGATTCCTCTAGCTTTCAGTTGCGACACCGTTTTGATAATATCATCCGTTGCAATTGCGATATGCTGGATTCCAGGTCCGCCATAAAAGTCTAAATACTCTTCGATTTGCGATTTTTTCTTTCCTTCGGCAGGTTCGTTAATTGGAAATTTGATTCTTCCGTTTCCGTTTGACATTACTTTACTCATCAACGCTGAATATTCCGTGTTGATTTGTTTGTCATCAAAAGAAAGGAAATTTACAAATCCCATCACGTCTTCATAGAACTTAACCCAAGTATTCATTTCGTTCCAACCTACATTCCCCACCATGTGATCAATGTATTTTAATCCTGTTGGCTCGGGATTGTAATCCGATTTCCATTCCTTGTAACCAGGCAAGAATACACCATTATAATTTTTGCGTTCCACAAAAATATGAACTGTTTCTCCGTAAGTATAAATTCCAGAACGGACAACTTCTCCAAACTCATCTTTTTCTACTGTTGGCTCCATAAAAGAACGAGCACCACGTTTCATAGTTTCCTCGTACGCACTAGTTGCATCTTCAACCCAAAGAGCAGCTACTTTTACACCGTCACCGTGTTTTCTCAAATGTTCATGAATTGGAGAATCCTGTGTTAATGGAGTTGTCAATACTATGCGAATTTTATCTTGCTTCAGCACATACGATGTTCTGTCTCGTACTCCGGTTTCTAGTCCGGCATACGCCAATGACTGGTAACCAAAAGCAGTCTTATAATAATGTGCAGATTGTTTTGCATTTCCTACGTAAAATTCTACGTAATCGGTTCCTAGCAACGGAAGGAAATCTTGCGCTCCTTCAAATATTTTTTCTAGTCCGTATTCTACTGATTTAAGTTCTTTTGACATGGCATTTATTATTTGATTCGGCACTTCTAGTTTTGGAACGCGGACGACGCGGATAAAACTGATGGACACGGATTTATTAATTTAAAATTATGTTGTTGTTTATTCTTAAGCCCTAGCCTTGATGGTCGAATTGCTTTCGCAATTACCTTTTTCTGGTCTCGTTTTTTTAACAAAACTAGGAAAAGATAAAGCGTACAGCAGGAAATACCTCCTTATTACTCCACCCAAGATTTATAGTACTGACCATCATCTAATCCCATCGCTTCTTCGGTGACCATAAGCGGGCGAAATGTATCGACCATAACCGCTAATTCGTGAGTTTCAGTATGACCTATACTGCGCTCCATAGCTCCTGGTGCGGGTCCGTGCGGAATTCCTTTTGGGTGCAAGGTAATATGACCTTGCTCAATATTGTTGCGGCTCATGAAATCGCCATCTACATAATACAAAACCTCATCACTATCAATATTACTGTGATTGTAAGGCGCTGGAATAGCTTTAGGGTGGTAATCGTACAGTCTCGGACAGAAAGAACAAACAACAAATGTCGCCGTCTCGAAGGTTTGATGTACCGGTGGCGGCTGATGTACGCGACCCGTTATAGGTTCGAAATTATGAATACTGAATCCGTACGGGAAATTATATCCGTCCCAACCTACTACATCAAAGGGATGCGTGGCATAAACAACTTCATGCATCATTCCTTCTTTTTTGATTTTGATTAGAAAATCGCCTTTTTCATCGTGCGTTTCTAACTCGTTTGGCAAAATAAAGTCACGCTCGCAAAATGGCGAATGTTCTAAATGTTGACCTGATTCGTTTTTATAACGTTTTGGTGTATAAAAAGGCGCAAAAGATTCTACATAAAAAAGTCTGTTTTCTGATGTTTCAAAATCAATTTGGTAAATCATTCCGCGAGGAATAATCAAGTAATCGCCATATTCGAAAGGAATATTCCCCATCATGGTGCGCAATTTTCCTTTTCCTTTGTGGATGAAAATCATTTCATCGGCATCGGCATTTTTATAGAAATAGTTGCGTAATGATTGTCTTGGTGCGGCTAATCCTATTGTACAATCTTTATTGACTAACATGGGTTTACGACTATCCAGAAAATCGTCTTCGGGTTTTAGCTCAAAGCCTTTCAGTAATAATGATTTGATGTTTTTTCCAATAGCAATTTTAGGTTCAACGGAGTAAGATTTTAGAATTTCCTTGACTTGTGTAGGTCTGTGAAAATGATACAATAAAGATGAATGACCGTGAAAACCTTCTGTTCCAAATAGTTGTTCGTAATACAAACCACCCGTTGGCTTTTCGAATTGTGTGTGTCTTTTTTGAGGGAAACTCCCCAATTTGTGATATAAAGGCATGATTTCTTTGTTTAAAAGTGTAACAAATTAAAGTTGAGATTACTTTATGATGTGCTATGATAAATCAAAAAAAAAGATACTTACTCAGGATTTCTCTTGATAAGGAATTGAAGATACTCTAATAAACCTAGCCATTTTGTTTTCATTATAACAAATATCGGAATTATTATTGAAATAATTTACAATTAAAACAAAAACCCAATGCTAAACCATGTAAATCCTTTGGGCTGTTCGGGAGACCACGAATATTTTATTTCTACAGGCCCAATGACTGTTTCTAAACCATATCCAACGGCATAACCAGAATATTTTGGGATGGAAATCCAATCCACAGATTCAAAAATCCGATCTCCTATATTAGCAAAATTTGCCGAGAAATTGATGTGATTTTTTTTGTAAAATTCATAATCTACCGTTCCCGTTGATTTTATATAACTATTGGCTGCCACGCTCAAATAATCGTACCCATATAAATATTTGAAATTATTCAATGGATTATAACCGTAACCTCCTAAAATAAAATTAAAAAAAGCAACGCTTTCCTGACCAAAAGAAAACCCGGCATCGGTTTGAAATTTTACAGTGGCGTTTTTAAACAACGTTGCTGCAACTCCAAAATCTCCTTTGGCAATGGAATACGGTTTGAAATCACCTGTATAATTGGACGACAATAAATACGATTGAACATCACCTGTGAAATACCATCCTTTTTTAGGGAAATATTTATTATCAAATGAATCGTATTTCATGTACCCAAAAAGACTAAAATAATTACTGTTGTCAATTATTGGGTCAACAGTAGCAAGTGTTTCTGATTTTATCTTTAAATATTTAAGTTCTACACCGCCGCCTATCAAGAATTTCTGAACAAATAAAGACTGGAAATACGCCTGATTTGTTATGTCCGTAAAGTCCACATTCAGAGAATTTATATCCGGATTATTGAGCGTTGTACTGCTTATTCCTTTGGCTACGTTTCTATTGAATTGGTTATAGTGTGATTTGAAACCAAAACTCAAATTGAATCCGTTTTCAATATAGTAATCAAGATTATACCTGATATTGTCGCCTAAAACAATATCAAATGAAGCTACATCGTTTTTAAAAATTGCTTTTTTACGCGTCAAATTCACCAAAACACCACTTTTGAACAAATTATCATAGTGCAATCCAAATTTCAAATATGTTTTTGTCGGATTCTCTCTCAGATTAATATTCAAATCAACATCTTGCTTGTTTGCTTCCAATGAATACGAAATGGAACTGAAATTTTTAGTTGCATTAATATTATTAATTCCCTTTAACAAATCATCATAACATGTTTTTGCTCCAGGTTTGAATTTTAATTTCCCAACAACATACTCTTTAGTATAATTTTCTAATTCATTGCTGTTTATCGCTCGGATTTGCAGGCTGTCTGACCTTAACTCCATCTTTGGTTTATGATATGGATTAGACACATCCACAATGTTTTTTAATTGTTCATAAACGGCAAATGTTGCTTCTTCTCCTTTTCTTATAATTTCATTTCCCTTATCAAAAGAAACCACGCCGTATTGAGAAATGTCTGGTTTTATATAAATATCAGTGTTTGATATATTCTTCTTCATTCTTTCGATAGACTGAAGACTAGTTATTTGGACTAAAATTTTGGTTGCATCTTTAAGTTGTGTTCGATCCAATAATCCATCCTGAACATCAACACCTATTATGATATCAGCACCTAATTTCCGAACCTCTTCAATTGGGTAGTTATTTACAACGCCGCCATCTACCAAAATTTTTCCATCAATTTCCACAGGGGAAAACAGAGAGGGAAATGCAGAACTTGCAATCATGGCTTGGGCCAAATTTCCTTTATTCAACAGCACTTCTTCTCCGGTTTCAATATTGGTACCAATACATAAAAAAGGAATTGGAAGTTGATTAAAATCTTTGATATGCCTTACGTTTCTAGTAATCCTAGTCAATAAATTAAAATTGTACATTCCTTTAGACAAGGCTTCGGGAATTCCAATTTTCATTTTATTAAATGGTAAAACCAGCGCATATAACTCGTCATTTCTTCTTTCGTAAAAATTTTTAGATGATCTGGGAATAAAATCGTTGATTAATTCATTGAAATCTGTTGCATGAAAAATAGAATCAATTTGAGTTGCATTGTATCCAGAAGCATAAAGGCCGCCAATAACCGCACCCATACTGGTTCCGCCAATGTAATCGATCTTGACTCCGGCTTCTTCCAATACTTTTAAAACTCCAATATGAGCAAATCCTTTTGCACCACCACCACTCAAAACCAAACCTATTTTAGGTCTTTTTTGATCTTGGGAAAATACCGTAAGACTGATAAAAGCGATGACTAATAGTGCGATTTTCTTCATAAGCAGCCATTTATCCCATATTAGAATTAGGGAATATTAATTTTCATTTGCAGCCTTGTAAAATTCGGTAATTTTTTTGGCTTTTGACATACCTATAACGTCCGAAATTTCTTTTTCTGTTGCTAATTTCAATCTTTTAACACTTTTAAAATGCTGAATCAGAGTCAACATGGTTTTTTCTCCAATACCGGGAATGGATTCTATCGAAGAATTCAGCGCTGCTTTACTCCTTTTGTCCCGGTGATGCGTGATCCCAAAACGGTGTGCTTCGTTTCGCAACTGCTGAATTATTTTGAGTGTTTCTGATTTTTTATCTAAATACAACGGAATAGAATCGCCCGGATAAAACAACTCTTCCAATCTTTTGGCAATACCAATTATTGCTATTTTTCCTCGAAGCCCTAATTCATCAATACTCTTTAATGCCGATGATAATTGTCCTTTTCCACCATCAATAATTATTAAATTCGGCAGCGGCTGATTTTCGTCCAGCAATCTTTTGTATCTTCTATAAACGACTTCAGTCATCGAAGCAAAATCGTCCGGTCCTTCGACAGTTTTTATATTAAAATGACGGTAATCTTTTTTGCTGGGTTTCCCATCTTTAAAAACTACACAAGCCGCCACAGGATTTGTTCCTTGAATATTCGAGTTGTCAAAACATTCGATGTGTCTTGGCTCGACCGGCAATCGCAAATCTTTTTGCATTTGCGCCATAATTCGTTTCGTATGGCGATCTGGATCTACAATTTGCAATTGTTTGAGTTGTTCAATTCGGTAAAACTTAGCATTTCGAATCGATAAATCCAAAATTTGCTTTTTGTCTCCCAATTGTGGAACCGTAATTTTTATATTCTCACCTAAATCCACATGAAACGGAACAATAACTTCTCTGGATAATAAATGAAAACGATCTCGCAATTCAATAATTGCCAATTCTAATAACTCTTCATCTGGCTCATCGAGTTTCTTTTTGATTTCCATCGTATGAGAACGAATAATCGAACCATGTGAAATTTGCAGAAAATTTACATACGCCGCACTTTCATCTGAAACAATCGAAAACACATCGATGTTGGTGATTTTTGGATTTACAATCGTAGAACGCGATTGATAATTCTCTAAAATTTCAATTTTTTCTTTTATTTTCTGTGCTTCTTCAAAATGCATATCAGCGGCTAAACTGGTCATGACGCGCTTGAAATCTTTCATACTTTCCTTGAAATTCCCTTTCAGGATTTCGCGAATCGCATCCACTTGTTTCTGGTAATTTTCTAAAGTTTCATGACCTTCACAAGGTCCCATACAATTCCCAATATGATATTCGAGACAAACCTTGAATTTCCCGCTTTCGATATTGCTTTTACTCAAATCATAGTTGCAAGTTCGTAGCGGATACAACTCTTTAATCAGTTCTAAAATAGTGCTTACAGTTTTGAAACTGGTATAGGGACCAAAATATTCTGACCCATCTTTGACCATTCTTCGAGTGGCAAAAATGCGCGAGAAAGGTTCTTTCTTGATACACAACCACGGATAACTTTTATCATCCCGCAATAACACATTGTAACGCGGCTGCAAGGTTTTTATCAGATTATTTTCTAATAAAAGCGCATCTGTTTCTGTAGGAACCACAATATGTTTTATCGTAACAATTTTCTTTACGAGCACATTGGTTTTGGCCGTATCATGAATTTTATTGAAATAAGAAGAAACTCGCTTTTTAAGATTTTTAGCTTTGCCCACATACAAAATTTTCCCTTCTTTGTCGTAATATTGGTATACGCCGGGATTATCAGGTAAGGTTTGGATTTGTAGGGCTAAAGTTGTTGGATTCATGTAACAAAGTTAATCTCAAAAATCCCCAAATACAAATCAATGTTCTTGAAATCTTACTAAGGAAAATTTTATCGGAATTTTAGTTTCTAATTCGTTATTATCCTTATTTTTATGCTTTCAAGAACCTATGATGAAAATTAATACCACACCTATTGTTCTTTTTGGCGAAAGCATAAATCCGGACGAAAGCAAAACTATCAATGTCGAAATTGCCAGACTGCACACCACTACAAAACTGAACATCCCCGTTATTGTAAGACGATCTAAAATTGATGGTCCTGTCGTAATTTTTTCTGCTGGAATTCATGGAGATGAAAATAACAGTGTTTACTATCAAGGACAATATGCTGTTGGGAAACCGTGTAATTAAATAAAACTGGAATACTTAGAGATATTATACTCATTTCGACCATATAACAAATAAATACAAATCAAATGAAACAGTTGAATTTTATAATCATTGTTGTAATCCTGATGGTAGGTTGTGCATCTAGATCTGACAAAAGCATAGGTGCACCCACTAATCCTATCAATCAGATTAATGACACACTTAGAGAAAAATATGCAGTAATTAATGATTTTTTAGACACAAAAATTAAAGATCGTTCTAAAAAAATTATGATTCTTAGTAAAAAAATCAATAAGAATATGACCTTAAAGATTCTTAGGCTAAATGATATTTGTGTTTTGGATACAATAGACAGAGAAAAATGTCATGAAGATAAAACATTCTACAAAGAGGCAGACTGGGAAATAGCAAGAAAAAAATACAGCAAAAACTCTGTAACAGAAATTGAGAATGCTACTTATCGAGACGGAGATTGTTGCTGGATTGCAGAGAATTTTACCTATAAAAATGTGATTTTTGAAGAATCACTGCCTGGCTCAACAGCTTTTATTGAAAAATATATGTCTTCGAAAGTAACAGATATTGAAGCAAATTTTTTCAATACGCTTAATTATGATTTTTATGTTTTTTCGGAACCCATCTATTATCAAAATAGAGAATGTCTGATTTTTACTTTTTCTGAAGGCTATATTGATGGTTTGAGTGGTAGTTCATATATTATAATATATAAAAAGAAAAACGGCAAATGGGTTCAAACGCATATAGGGGTGCCTAATTGGATAAGTTGAGATAGAGTTTACTATTAAGGACAATATGCTGTTGGATAACCGTGTAATTAAATAAAACTAGAAGACGTCGAGATATTATACTCATTTTCGACCATATAACAAATAAATACAAATCAAATGAAACGTCTACATTTTATAATCATTGCCTCAATTCTTATGATAAGTTGTGCTCCTAAATACGACAATAGCATAACGGTAGTTAACAATCCAATCAATAAGATTAATGACACACTCAGAGAAAAATATGCTGTAGTCAATGATTTTCTAGAAACAAAAATTAAAGATCGTTCTAAAAAAATTATGATTCATAGCAAGAAAATCAATACTAATATGACTTTGAAAATTCTTAGACTAAATGAGATTTACGCTTTGGATTCAATAGACAGCAAAAAAAATTATGAAGATAAAACATTCTATAAAGAAGTAGACTGGGAAATAGCTAGAAAAAAATACAGTAAAAACTCAGTAGCAGAAATAGAAAATGCTACTTTTAGAGGAGGAGAATGTTGCTGGGTTACGGAGAATTTTAATTATAAAAATTTTATTTTTGAAGAATCAGATTTTGGCACACCAGCTTATGAAAAAAAGTACTTTTTTGGTTTAAATGAGTATGGGTATGAGTTTGAAGACTTTGATATTTCGGAACCTATATATTATCAAAACAAGGAATACCTTATTTTTACTTTTTCCCATGGAAAAGTATTTCCAACTTATGAAATTTCTACAAGAATTATAATATATAAAAAGATAAACGGAAAATGGGTTCAAACCCATATAGGGGTGCCTAATTGGATAAGTTGAAATTGGCTTTGGCGATCAAAAAAAATTAGAAACTATTTTAAGAATGTTTTTTTAACTAACAGCAATCTATAAATGCAGGATTCAAGTCATAAATGAATATAACTTTTAATGCTAATCTTGGGTGGAAAACAATGGAAAGATTTACTGCCTTAATGAAGAAAAATAAAGAAGGAAAATGGGAATTAGGTTCGTATTATTATGACCCTAATTCTACCTGGTAAATAAATACTGGTTTCACAAAGTAAACCCTGAAAAACTGCGAAAATGACTCTTAATCTTTGCGCAGTTTTTAAGTTCTATTATGTAAATGAAAGTCAGCGTAGGTTAAGAAAATTTGCATTTACTTTGAATTTGCAAGGCTAAACATGCTGAAATCCCATAAATAAGTTAATCTGTAAAATCCCCAAATACAAATCAATGTTCTTGAAATCTTACTAAGGAAAATTTTATCGGAATTTTAGTTTCTAATTCGTTATTATCCTTATTTTTATGCTTTCAAGAACCTATGATGAAAATTAATACCACACCTATTGTTCTTTTTGGCGAAAGCATAAATCCGGACGAAAGCAAAACTATCAATGTCGAAATTGCCAGACTGCACACCACTACAAAACTGAACATCCCTATTATAGTGCGACGCTCCAAGTTTGAAGGTCCCGTTGTTCTTTTCTCGGCAGGGATTCATGGTGACGAAATCAATGGAGTCGAAATCGTCCGCCAGCTCATTTACAAAAAAATCAACAAGCCAAAAAGAGGTACAATCATTTGTATTCCAATAATAAATGTATACGGATTTGTCAACAAATCACGAGAATTCCCAGACGGTCGAGATTTAAACCGCGTTTTTCCCGGAAGTAAAACAGGTTCTTTAGCCAGTAGATTCGCATTTCATATTTTAGCCGAAATCATGCCATTGGTAGAATATGCCGTCGATTTTCATGCTGGTGGAGCGAGCCGTTTCAACGCACCACAAATTAGAATAGCACATAGTAATCAGGAATTAAAAATTCTTGCCGATGTATTTAATGCACCTTTCACCTTATATTCCAGAAACATTATGGGATCGTTTAGGAGTTCCAGTGAAAGAATGGATGTCAAAATGTTACTTTTTGAAGGCGGAAAATCATTAGATATCAACAATGAAATTGCTGATGAAGGTATAAATGGAGCTAAGCGCCTGCTGAAACACCTTGATATGTTAGATTTAAAACATACTGTGATACAACAAAAATCCAACACCATTTATATTGAAAAATCTGGTTGGATACGCGCCAAATGTTCCGGATTATTGCACGATTTTAATACGATAGGAAAGTTTGTAAAAAAAGGAACTATTCTTGCCACCATAACGGATCCGTACGGAAAGTTTGAACGGAAAGTAAAAGCGCCAAACGACGGGTATATCATTAATGCGAATCATTCCCCTATTGTGTATGAAGGCGATGCCATTTATCATTTATCCAATGCTCTTGGAGAAGAAGGAGAATAAAATATTTAAAATGAACAAAAGAGAGTTACGACAAAAATACAAAGCCCTACGAAATTCACTTTCTGAAAATGAAGTGGAAGAAATGAGTTTGGCAGTAGCCAATAAAATACTAGCGCTTCCACTTTGGGAACAAAACTATTTTCATATTTTCCTTCCCATATCTGAACAAAAAGAGGTTAATACAGAATATATCTTACACTTATTATCTGGAAAAGACAAAGAGATTATTGTTTCCAAAGCTGATTTTGCAACCCGAAGCATGACTCATTTCCTATTGACGGACAACACTAAAATCAAGAAAAATGAATACAACATTCCAGAACCTGTGGATGGAATAATAGTTCCCGCAAATAAAATTGATGTGGTTTTTGTTCCGCTTTTGGCTTTCGACAAAAAAGGGCATCGCGTGGGTTACGGCAAAGGGTTTTACGATAAATTTTTATCGGAATGCAAACCGGATGTAATCAAAATTGGACTGTGTTTCTTCGAACCTGAAGAAATTATTGAAGATGTTTTTGAAGGCGATATACAACTGGATTATTGCGTGACGCCAAATTCAATTCACTCGTTTTAATTTGGAATGACTACTTTCGCAGCAAATACAATCCAAAATAATTTATGAGAACATTCAAAAATTCAAGATTTGCCGTAAGCGTTATGGTTATTTTATTCGCTGTTTCATTTTCAAATTGCAGCATTCAAACCGGAACCAGCAGATCAAGTTATAAAGCAAAAAAACTTCCTCCAGGACACGCTAAAAAAATATATGGTGGAAAAAGTGCAAAACGATATGCACCGGGACACAACAAAAATTAATAAAAAAAAGACCTGTTCAAATCATGAACAGGTCTTTTTGTATAGGGTAAAAACGCTGAATCTAATCGTGATGAAATGCTTTTTTATTAAAGAAAATCAGGATTCCAACTCCGGTAGAAATCGCCATATCGGCAATGTTGAAAATTGCGTTAAAAAAAGTAAATTCTTTTCCGCCCCAAATAGGCAACCAACTTGGTAAATTTCCATGCCAAAAAGGAAAGTAAAACATATCTACTACTTTTCCGTGAAACCAAGTTCCATAGGGTTGGTCAGAGAACAAAGTAGCTAATTGTTGCTGGCTGTCGTCAAAAATAACACCGTAAAAAACAGAATCGATAATATTTCCGAAAGCTCCGGCCAAAATCAGTGAAATAGCAACAATCAAATAATTAGAACTGTGTTTTCTTTCTACAGAATCCCACAACCAATACCCTATTCCAGCAACAGCAACTAATCTAAAAAGTGTCAGGAATAATTTTCCGTATGTACCCGGAATTTCAGTTCCCCAAGCCATTCCTTCATTTTCAATAAAAAGAATTTTGAACCATTTGAATACTTCAACTTCTTCGCCTAATATAAAATTAGTTTTAATGTATATTTTGGAAACTTGATCAACAAGCAATAAGATAAAAATAAGGAGATACGCTTTTCGTAATGACATTTTATAAATTTTAATGGCGCAAAAATAACAATTAAATCAAAAAAAACGCTCCATTAGGAGCGTTAAATATTACACAACAAGTAGTTTATCTTTGCAAATTCTTTGCTTCAATACTCATTGTTGCATGAGGAACGATTTTCAATCTTTCTTTCCCAATTAGTTTGCCTGTAACTTTACATACACCGTACGTTTTATTTTCTACACGGAAAAGTGCATTTTTCAAATCACGAATAAACTTCTCCTGACGTATTGCCAGTTGAGAATTCGCTTCTTTAGACATTGTTTCGCTTCCCTCTTCAAAGGCTTTGAAGGTAGGCGAAGTATCGTCAGTTCCGTTATTTAAATCATTCATGTATGCACTTTTTATCAGATCTAAATCAGCTTGTGCTTTTTGAATTTTATTCAGGATTATCTCTTTGAATTCTGCTAAATCAGCGTCAGAGTACCTTGTTGCTTCATCTACCATTTTGTGTTATTTTGAAATTAATATCATTGTTTTTATATCATCAAATTCAATTTCTGTACCGTTTTCCAATTCATTCACAAAAACCAAATCGCTGGTTAATGTTTCTGATTTTATATACGCTTCATTTTCAAGTATCGCCTCTTCTAAAATTCCATTTCGTTTCAATTGAACTTTAATTTTATCAGTAACTTCAAATCCGGAATCTTTACGGATATTCTGGATTCTGTTTACTAATTCTCTGGCAATTCCTTCTTGTTTTAATGCTGGTGAAATCGTAATATCCAGCGCAACCGTTATTCCGTTTGAATTGGCTACTAACCAACCTTCAATATCCTGTGATGTAATTTCTACATCTTCTAAAGTTAAAATTACGTTATTTCCTGCAATAACAATATTCAGACTTCCTTCCTTGTCCAATTGGCTGATTTGCTCTTTTGAAAACCCTTGTATTTCCTTAGAAATCAAGTCCATACCCTTTCCGAAACGGGGTCCAAGCGCCTTAAAATTAGGCTTAATTTGTTTCACCAAAACACCGGAAGCATCATCCAAAAGTACGATTTCTTTCACGTTTACCTCTGCTTTTATAAGGTCGGAAACAGCTTCAATTTCAGCCCTTTGATTGTCGTCAAGTACTGGAATCATTACCTTCTGCAAGGGTTGACGCACCTTTATCATTTCCTTTTTTCGGAGTGATAAAACCAATGATGAAATGGTTTGTGCTTTCTGCATTTTGCTCTCTAACATTTTATTAACATAGTTGTCAACCGAAATTGGAAACTCCGCCAAATGTACACTGTCATACTTTTCTGACCGTGTTGTTGATGTTAAGTCTCTGTAAAGTTTATCCATAAAAAACGGAGCGATTGGCGCTCCCAGTTTACTTATGGTCAACAAACAGGTATATAAAGTTTGATACGCCGCGATCTTGTCCTGCGCATATTCCCCTTTCCAAAAACGTCTTCTGCACAAACGAACGTACCAGTTACTCAAGTTTTCCTGAACAAATTCAGAGATTGCACGAGCTGCTTTCGTTGGTTCATAATCCGCATAGAAACCATCTACTTCTTTGATCAAAGTATTCAATTCTGACATGATCCATTGGTCAATTTCCGGTCTTTCGTTCAACGGAATCTCCGCTTCTTCAAATTTGAAACCATCAATATTGGCATACAAACTAAAAAACGAATACGTATTGTATAAAGTTCCAAAGAATTTTCTTCGCACCTCAGCAATTCCCTCTAAATCAAATTTAAGGTTGTCCCAAGGATTCGCATTCGATATCATGTACCAACGCGTCGCATCTGGACCGTATTCTTTTAAGGTTTCAAATGGATCTGCGGCATTCCCTAAACGTTTGGACATTTTTTGCCCGTTTTTGTCTAAAACCAATCCGTTTGAAACTACATTTTTATAGGCCACTTTATCGAAAACTAATGTTCCAATGGCGTGCAACGTATAAAACCAACCACGTGTTTGATCCACTCCTTCTGCAATAAAATCAGCAGGGAAATCTTTGTTTTCGTCAATTTTATCTTTGTTTTCAAAAGGATAATGCCATTGCGCATAAGGCATAGAACCCGAATCGAACCAAACGTCAATCAAGTCCGCTTCACGAGTCATTGGCTTGCCAGAGGTAGAAACCAACGTGATTTCATCGACTACATTTTTATGTAAATCAACTAAATCATAATTTGATTCGGCCATATTTCCAATTTCAAAACCTTTGAAAGGATTTTCTTTTTGGAAACCTGCAGCGATAGATTTTTCAATTTCGTTGTATAATTCTTCAACAGAACCAATTAAAATTTCTTCTTGTTTGTCTTCGGTTCTCCAAATTGGCAATGGAATTCCCCAGAATCTTGAACGCGATAAATTCCAATCATTGGCATTTTTCAACCAATTTCCAAAACGTCCTTCTCCAGTCGCTTTTGGCTTCCAGTTGATGGTTTCGTTCAAGTCAAACATTCTATCTTTAACTTTAGAAATTTTTATAAACCAAGAATCCAAAGGATAATATAAAATAGGCTTGTCTGTTCTCCAGCAATGTGGATAACTATGGACATATTTCTCTACTTTAAACGCTCTGTTTTCTTCTTTTAATCGGATGGCGATTTCAACATCTACTGAACGTTCCGGTGCTTCACCTTCGTTATAATATTCGTTTTTTACATATTTACCGGCATATTCCCCCACATGTGAAGTGAATTTTCCTTGTAAATCTACTAACGGAACCGGCGTTCCATTTTCGTCAAGAACTAACATCGGCGGAATTTCCGGTGTAGCTTCTTTGGCTACTTTTGCATCATCAGCACCAAAAGTAGGCGATGTATGAACAATTCCTGTTCCGTCCTCAGTAGTTACAAAATCTCCTGAAATTACTCTGAAAGCATTTTCAGCATTTTGATACGGAAGTACTAAAGGCATTAATTGTTCATAACGAATGTCAACCAAATCAGCTCCTTTGCATTCCGCCAAAACCTGATATGGGATTTTTTTATCACCTTCCTTGAAATTTTCAAAATCAGCTGGTTCAGCACTTTCGAAGAACCCTTTTCCGAATTGTTTGCCAACTAAATTCTTAGCCAAAATCAATGTTGCCGGACGAAACGTATATTGATTGAATGTTTTTACTAAAGCATATTCAATTTTTGGACCTACAGTCAAAGCTGTATTACTTGGCAATGTCCAAGGCGTTGTCGTCCAAGCTAAGATAAAGATTTCGTCTAAATCCAACGCTTCTAACTTATAATGAAGTAAATTATTCGAACTGATGTAATCGTAAAACTTTGAGAACAACAACTCTTTGTGCGCGTCAATCACTTTGAATTGTGCCACAACAGTCGTATCCGTAACATCTCGGTAACTTCCCGGTTGATTCACTTCGTGCGACGATAATCCTGTTCCTGCTTTTGGCGAGTACGGCTGAATGGTGTAGCCTTTGTACATCAAATCCTTATTATAGATCTGTTTCAAAATCCACCAAACCGTTTCCATGTATTTGGATTTGTAGGTAACATACGGATCTTCCATATCAACCCAATAGCCCATTTTTTCGGTCAAATCATTCCATACATCCGTATAACGCATCACGGTTTTTTTACACGCTTCGTTATATTCTTCGATGGAAATGGTTTTTCCAATATCTTCTTTAGTGATTCCCAATTCTTTTTCGGTACCTAGTTCCACAGGCAAACCATGGGTATCCCAGCCCGCTTTACGCTTTACTTGGAACCCTTTTTGAGTTTTATATCTGCAAAAAATATCTTTAATGGCACGCGCCATTACGTGGTGAATCCCCGGCAGTCCATTTGCCGAAGGCGGCCCTTCAAAAAATACGAATGGTGGGTTTCCTTCACGAGTGGTTACGCTTTTCTCGAATATATTTTCTTTCTTCCAAAAATCCAGAACTTCTGACGCCACAGTTGGTAAGTCAAGTCCTTTGTATTCAGTAAATTTTGTGCTCATTTTATCCTTTTCTAAATCGAGGTGCGAAAGTAAGGAATTTTGAATAAAAGAAAGAAAAGATGAGAGAAAATAGACAAATTTGATTAGAGAATTCGATAAAATTCACAATAAGTCCGACAACATTCCATTTTGAGCAAAAACTTCTTTTAAAACGTTTAGCAATTTTGGCTTTTTGAATTTTAATTCCTACTGAATCTTATAAAGTATAATTGTTTTTAAATACTTTGTTTCAATAGAATTTCTTAAGAATTTAAAGTACCTAACCCTTATTTGTCATCCTCATCCAGCTCGAAGAAATCATTAACTGATTTTCCAAACAACCTTGATAATTTTAACGCCAGAACTGTTGATGGCACAAAGCGATTGGTTTCAATTGAATTTATGGTTTGCCTAGAAACGCCTATTTTCTCAGCGAGTTCCTCTTGAGTTAAATTTAAAATAGCGCGTTCTATTTTTAGTCTATTCTTCATTGTACGCTTTTTTTAACTTACGGAAAGTAAGAATTTGCATGAACAATAAAACCCCAAATATTGGAATATCCTTAACACCTTCCATTTTTGGGGTATCAGAAAAACTAAAGGAAATTATATAATTAACAAATGGCAGTGATAAATAGCCTAATACCGTTCCAATAACTGCGTAATGGTAGGATTGCATCCTAATCTTTGCTATTAACTCATCTTCTACTTTTTCCTTAGAAATTGCAATCATGAGCAAACTTAAAATAGCTAGAGTCGAGCCTATCCTTTGAAATAAATCTTGGTATTTATTATTTTCTAAATAAATTGAGATCAGTGGAACTGAAATGAATGATATAACAAACAATATTAGTCCAACAATTTTAAATTTATTAGGCAACTGGTAACCTGTAAACTTATCAATTTTTTCAATATCTCCTTCTTGTTTTGCTTTTGGTTCCATAAAGTTAAGTAGTTAAAGCTTGCTTTCCATAAAGAACAGTAAACTAGATTAAAAGACAAATATACTTTACTTTTTAATAGAAAATCAAATTATCAATATTTTTTTTCCTTCTATGAAAAAACTTCTTTCAAAACGTCCAGCGATTTTGGTTTTTTAAAGCCGTCCAAGTGAAAACTGTAATAATCTATCAGTATCTTCAAAATGATTTGCCTTTCTATGACATGGAATATTTTCTGATTGTTATCGAATTTCAAGTCAATCAATTTTTTAAACAAATTACTTTCATGCTCCGTAAGTGAACTGACAGCATGAAAAGGCGTAAAAATACCTTCGTTCATTTCGAAAAAAGGCATATCCATGTCCGAAGTATCTGGATAAAAACCTAAATATTTTGTAGTTTCCAATAATAAAATCAAATGAAAATTAGCAATTTCATCGTTATTGTCCAACCAATGTAAAGCCGTTTCCAGAAAGGTAAACAGATGCTCATTCGTTTCTTCCTCATGAATGGAATGATGCAGCATTTCCGAAATAAACATCACTATCGTACTCTTATAAATATCCGAATGAATCGAATGAAAAGGCGTCGCGATTTTTATTTCTTTGAAATTTTCTAAAGTGCCCTTATTTTTATGAACGGCTTCAATTTCGAGTATCGTTAAAGGCTGAAAATAAGCGATTTTCTGATTCGCTTTTCGGCTCGAAAAAGCATCTCGAACAAAGTACGATTTCAAACCATGCGACAACGTGAAGCACTTGACAATCAAGCTTTTTTCTTGGAATTTCAAAGATGAAAGAACGATGGCTTTGGTTTTGACTTGCACAATTTTTTTGTTTAAAGTTTAAAGTTTAAAGTTTTAGATTGTGATGACAAACCAAACTCAAAACCAAAAACAAATTACCTTATTATCATTACTTTTTTAACTTTGGTTTCTACTCCGTCTTGCGCCGAAATAAAAATCATATACACTCCTGAAGCCACTTTATATTTTCCAAAAGCCGTAGTATCCCATTCTATTGTTCCGCCTTCAGAAGTGGTTTCATAAACTAAATTACCACCGATATCAGTAATTTTAACATTCGCTCTATCCAATAATCCGGCAATTTTAACGGTTCCTTGGTATTCCGGCCGCACTGGATTTGGATACACGTATGCATTACTTAAATCATCATTGGCAACAGTCGAAACCCCTTTGAAAGAAACCAATCCTTTGGCCGTAGCAATAAAAACTTCGCCCGTAGCGCTATTGATATCGACGTCATTTATAACATTGCTGGGCAGCGGTGAATTATTTATGGTAAAATGATATTTGGTTTCCTGACCGTTTGGCGAAACTAAAAATAAACCGGAATCCGCGGTGCCAATCCATTTATTATTGGCACCATCCACAGCAATATCCGTGATAAATTGTTCAAACAATAATTCCTGCGCTAAGTTATCCTCTAAAATAATTATCGGATTAGCCGTCATCTGCTCCTCTGATTGAAAACTGCTGACATTGGGCAAAACCCGTAAACCTTTTGTCGTTCCTATCCACAATTGATTTCTAGTATCTACGGCAACCACTCTCACATTTGAAATTGGTAAATTACCTGTATCAGGTCCTGTTGTTATTTTTTTGAATTCATTATTAGTTTCATTAAACCCAATCACTCCATCTTCACTGGTAGAAAGCCATTTGGTTCCATTTTTATCGATGGCTATTGTTCCAAAGTTATTGTCAATAGCAGAATCTAAGATATTATCCATAGCATAACTTTGCCATTGACCATCAGATTTAAATACTTTTAGTCCGTTTTTTATTCGGCTGGTTGTAACCCAAAGATTTCCAGATTTGTCAAATGCCGCTCCGTTAACTCTTATATCTACATAATCAGGACCCACAAAAGTCAAAGATTCTAAACCGCTGTTGGTTTGATTGTACAATATTTTAGGAACGTCATTTTCTATTTTTAATAATCCCGAAAAAAAAGAACTTGCGTAAACCTCATTTTCATTACTGGGATTAACCGTAATTCTGGTCATCGATTGTGCTCCTAAAACTTTCTCGTACGGAATATTCAGCCATCCTTTCTCGTTAAATTTACTGATACCGTAACTGTCTAGCGGATATGGATTATAATCAGCGGTATAATCTCCATAAACCGCCCAAAGAACATTTGGCGTAACCTGCAACGAAAATATATTGTTTCGTGCCGGACCAATAGGGGTACTATTTTCAAAGGTTACAGCCAAAGCGAGTGAAGTCGTAATTAATCCGTTTTCTTTTGTTCCAATGAAAACTGCATCTCCTATTATAGTAGCGCAGCTAAAACCCAAATTAGTTTCCGGAATCTGATTGGTATTTATTTGGCGTACCAAAAGCATTTGATTGTTGTAAATATAAATACTGTTCATAGTTGTCAGTATCAAATAATCTGTTGTTGCTCGCATATCTAATGCACGCTGGGGAAGCTGAGTAAATGCTGTAAAAGAATTTGATGTGGTAGAAAGCTTTTGAACATTACCAAAACTATCCACAGCATACAAATCAGTCCCGAAAGCGGTTATTCCAGACCAGTTTCCAGCAGCAACCGTTGTCCATTGATTAAAATCGATACGATTTCCATTAGCAATTGCAGCCCTTCTAATTCCATTATTGGTAGCGGCATAAATAAACCCATTAAGAACTGCAGTTTGATTCACAATGATTTCAGCTCCATTGTCACCAATAAAATAGGTATCCCCAAAAAGCATGGTAGTCAAATTAAATTGAACGATTCCAAAATCACAGGAAACATAAGCAAAACCTTCAAATTCCATGAAGTGATTGATTTTTTTTAGGTTTGCCGGAAGCTGCTTATTGATAATATCAACCACATTCAAAATGGTTCCATCTGCCTGATTAATTACCAATATCAGCCCGTTTTCGTATCCTAAAATTGTTTTGTTGAATGTTGTGCTGTGGTATAAAGATGAAATAGTTTGCCCTGAAAGTCCGTCAATAGTATTGGTGGTTTTGATTAGGTTTGTTGTTACGTTTTTCGAAAATAATGCATTTTCTGATGCGGCAAAAACAGCAGTTGCAGCTTCAGAGACATCTTTAATTTCGTTGTAAGAGAAATAACCCTGCCATGACAAATCGCTTTGGGCAAAACCCATTTGTACAAAAAGCAGAAGCAAAAAATATAAAACGCTCTTTTTCATTATTTGTATGACTATTGGTTTACAAATATAGAACAAACGGAAGTCTTAGCATTTTGTTACACAAAAAAAATACCTTCGACCAATAACATGGAAGAAGGCATTTTAAATTATAATTAAACCTGATTTATACCACTCCTTGAGCCAGCATTGCATCAGCAACTTTAACAAATCCGGCAATGTTTGCTCCTTTTACGTAGTTTACATAACCTTCGCTGTCTGTACCATATTTTTTACATTGATTATGAATTCCAACCATAATCTCCTTAAGTCTTGTATCTACTTCTTCACTAGTCCAGTTCAAACGGATAGAGTTTTGAGTCATCTCTAATCCTGAAGCAGCTACACCACCAGCATTTGCTGCTTTTCCTGGTGCAAAAAGCACTTTAGCTTTCAAGAATTGTTTGATTGCCTCTAATGTACATGGCATATTTGCTGCTTCTGTTACACAAATAACACCGTTTGCAATCAAGTTTTTAGCATCTTCTTCGTTTAACTCATTTTGAGTGGCACAAGGAATCGCTACATCAACTTTTACTTCCCAAACACTTTTTCCTTTGTGGAAAACTGCTTTTGGATATTTCTCTAAATACGCTTCGGCTCTATTGTCACCTCTTGCTCTCATTTCAAGCATGAAATCAATTTTATCACCAGAAATTCCTTCTTCGTCATAAATATAACCATCAGGGCCTGAAATAGTAACTACTTTTCCACCAAGATCATTTACTTTTAAAGCAACTCCCCAAGCAACATTACCAAATCCAGAAATAGAAACTGTTTTACCATTAATGCTTTGCCCAATAGTTTTCAACATTTGTTCCGCAAAATAAACTACTCCGTAACCCGTAGCTTCTGGCCTAATCAATGATCCTCCGTAAGCCAATCCTTTACCAGTTAATACTCCTGTAAATTCGTTTTTGATTCTTTTGTATTGACCAAACAAATACCCAATTTCTCTGGCTCCAACACCAATATCTCCTGCAGGAACGTCTAATTGCGGCCCTATATGTCTACATAATTCTGTCATGAAAGACTGGCAAAAACGCATTACTTCACCATCCGATTTTCCTTGTGGATCAAAATCAGATCCTCCTTTTCCACCGCCCATTGGTAAAGTGGTTAAACTATTTTTGAATACTTGTTCAAATGCTAAAAACTTAAGTACTGATAAATTCACGGTATGATGAAAACGAATTCCACCTTTGTATGGACCAATCGCTGAATTCATTTGAATTCTGAAACCTCTATTTACCTGAATTTCTCCTAAATCATCTACCCACGGAACCCTAAATATAATCGAACGTTCAGGTTCAGCTATTCTAAGGAGCAAATTTTTTCCGTCGTATTTTTTTTGCTCTGCAATAAATGGAATTACAGTTTCTGCAAATTCCCTAACAGCTTGAATAAATTCAGGTTCATTTGGATTCTTGGCTTCAACTTGAGCCATAAAATCATTTATTTTTAGTAACATAGATTATAAATAATTAATTAAGAAAACGATTTCGTTATAATTTACAAAGATACATTTTATAAAAATATTCGGACTCTGTTTTTTAAATTTATCAATAGAATTATCTTTTTATAACCCATTTTCAAACAATTGTGTTTAAGATAGACCCTTTTAAACCTAAAGACTACCACTTTCGTAAGTAAATAAGAATTTGTCTGCTTATTTTTAATTTTAGTTTATTAAAAAAAATGAATGATGTTTTTATATATTTGTCGGGATTTGAAAATTTTACCCCCTAATGATCAAACAAATAATACCACTTTTACTATTTTTTATTGGGTTTTCTAACAGTTCAAATGCACAATTCGACGGGTTTTCGCATGAGGTTGGAATCATTGCCGGGCCAATAGCTTTTCAGTCGGATTATGGTGAACGATATGATTTTTCTACAAATGCCGGAAACACTGGAATTGGGATTGGTCTTATTCATTACCTAAATTTTACTTATGATTCCGATTATAATTATACTTCGAGGACTTATTTTAATGACCACTTCAAACTTCGATCTGAACTATCCTATAACAAAACCAAATTAGAGCATTTTGGAAAATATGTTGAAGGAAAACCTTCTCTAGGAAAAGAGCAACTAAAAGCAATGACTGGGAGTACAGCAGTAACGAATCTTGGCATGCAACTGGAATTTTCCCCGTGGAGCATTCGTGATTTCACAGCAAGAACAGGTAGCTTAGGTCCATTTATCAGCCTTGGTGGGCAATTTAGTTATTACAATGCCGGAGCATCCTCCACGCTTGGTCCGTTAGGAACTCCTTTGACAACGTTTCCAAAATATCTAACTCCAACAGACGGTCGTCCTTATGGATTTTCAGCAGAGAGCGGTACCGTTTGGTCCGTTGTTTCCAGCGTAGGAACTCGCTATAAATTAGCGCCTTTATCGGATTTAATGGTTGATTTACGATTTCAATATTTCTTTTCGAACTGGGTAGATGGTTTAAATCCTAATCCGGAACTTTACAAAGAAAATAGAGCTAATGACTGGTTAGTATGGTTTAATGTGGGCTATATTTATTACTTATAATAGTATTTAAACAATTGATATAAAAAGCAAAAGCTCCAATGCTAATCCCGAAGTGTCGGGATTAGCATTGGAGCTTTTTTATTTAAGATATTCAGTTATAATAATGCTTGTTTCAAATCTTCGATTAAATCCTCTGCATCTTCAATACCTACACTTAATCGGACCAAATCATCTGTAATTCCAACTTCCTTACGCTTGTCTTCCGGAATGGAAGCATGCGTCATCAAAGCAGGATGATTTGCTAATGACTCTACTCCGCCTAAAGATTCTGCCAGTGTGAAAACTTTTAATTTTTCCAGAAAATTAATTGCGTCTTCTTTCTTACCGGAAACAAAAGTAAACGAAACCATTCCACCAAAACCACTCATTTGTTTTTTGGCAATTTCGTGATACGGATGGCTCGGTAATCCCGGATAATAAACAGTTTTGACTTTTGGATGATTGTTTAGAAACTCCACTACTTTTCCTCCATTTTCACAATGTCTTTCCACGCGCAAATGCAAGGTTTTAATTCCTCTAAGCACTAAGAAACTATCCATTGGTCCTAATGTTGCTCCTGTCGCAAATTGTTGAAAATGCAGTTGCTCTCCCAACGCTTCGTCTTTTACAATTAAAGCTCCGGCAATAACATCAGAATGGCCTCCCAAATATTTAGTCGCCGAATGCATTACAATATCAGCGCCTAAATCCAATGGTTTTTGCAAATAAGGCGTTGCAAAAGTATTATCAACCGCAAAAAGAATTTTCTTTTCTTTAGTGATTTTTGCGATTTCTTGAATATCGGCTAGTTTCATCAAAGGGTTTGTTGGTGTTTCTACCCAAACCAGTTTTGTATTTTCATTGATTAATGACTTGAATTTTTCGATGTCATTCATATCTACAAAATGAAATTTTATTCCAGAATCTTTGTAAATACGCGTAAACATTCTGTAGGTTCCGCCGTATAAATCGTCCATCGCAATGATTTCATCCCCAGATTTAAAAGAACGCAAAACACAATCCGTAGCCGCTAATCCTGACGAAAAAGCCAATCCTCTTGTTCCATTTTCAATACTTGCCAAGGCGTTTTCAAGTGCGCTTCGGGTAGGATTTGCAGCTCTACTATACTCATAATCTGGATTTATAGGTTGCCCAGGACTGGTTTGTACAAAAGTTGACGTTTGATATACCGGAGGCATAACTGCTCCTGTGCTTGGGTCATGGTGCTGTCCACCGTGAATGACTTTAGTATTGAATTTCATAAGTTGAATTTTTAATGCAAAATTGTTTCACAAATTTACCCTTTAATTTATTTTAACCAAGCCACAACTTGATACCTTTGTATTTAATTAACAATTTTGAGATGAAACACTTTATTATTTACACTTTACTGCTTTTTTCAGCTGCGCAATGTTCAAATGAATTGGTTTTTGAAGAGGAATCTTTCCAGAAAAAAACAACAATGCCCTGCAAAGAAAATTGTCCGTCAATTAGTGTAAAAGTACCTGTTGCAAATGCCGTACCGATTGTAGCGGATAGCATCAATAAAAAAGTGTTTTCAGTAATGAAAGAGATTATTTATTTTGGTGAAAAGCCATACACAGCAACCAATTATGATAGTTTATTGGCTTCATTTATTGATTCTTACGAGAAACTTCAAAAAGAATTCCCCAATGATAAATTTGGTTGGGAAGCTGACATTGAAGGAAATGTAAAATACCAATCAGATGCTATACTAAATATTGAAATCAAGCATTACACCTATACTGGTGGCGCTCACGGATACCAAGGTTTACGCTCCCTGATTTTTGACCCAAATACCGGAAAGTCAATCTCAAATGATGAATTATTCAATGACAAAGCAGCTTTCAAGGCTTTCGCCGAAAAAAAATTCAGGGCTAAGTATAAAATCCCTGCAAACAAATCCATCAATGCGACCGGATTGATGTTTGAGAAAGAAAAATTCCAGTTGCCCCAAAATATTTTTTATACCGATAAAGGATTGCTGCTTTATTACAATTCCTATGAAGCCGCATCGTATGCAGATGGATCAAAGGAATTACTATTATCGTACACTGAAGTGAATGATTATTTGGCGGTTAAATAAAAAATGGTCTTTAAAAAATGAAATGTTTTTTAAAGACCAAATAGTGTTTTTAAACGATTCGCTAGCCCCGATAGAAGCGGATATCCTTTTCCATTTTTCTTTAAAAAGGAAAAGATATAAGCGAATAGCGGGATTAAGCTCCTGATATTTATAGGAATAAATCCTAAATAAATTTTCTGATACTCATCATAACACCAATATGAAGCCCTTCATGGAAGTTACTGAAAGCCATGGCATCTTCGGCATTTTTCAAGACATGATCTCCTGTTGAAGTGGTATATTCCATGTAGTTTTTGAAAATTTGATTGTCATAATCCACTTTAGTTTGCTGAATAGTTTCAAACAATAACGATTTGATTTCGTCCACTTCGGCTTGCGTAACAATGTGTTCCGGCTTAGTTCCCTTTTTATATTTCTCAACTAATTCATCAGAAACCAAAAGTGGCAAACCAGAAAGCTTGTAAACCAATAGTTGTTGGGACACAATAATATGGCCGATGTTCCAAATCAAATTATTGTTGAATCCTTCCGGAATTGTGTTGAGTTGGTCAAGAGTGTATCCCGACAGAAATTTTGAAACCATATTTCTGCTTGTAGCGCTGACGTCGAATAATTGATTCATTTTTTATTTTTTTGATAAAAATAATCATTTTCCATGTCAAATGAATTTTCTTTGCACAAAGAAATCGCTATTTACATGGACATAATATACTATCTCGCTTCTTGCGACACCTGCAGAAAAATTATAAAATCATTACCGAAAGAACATGATTTTAAATTTCACGATATCAAACAAGACCCAATTACTATCGCCGAATTAGAAAAAATGCGCGAACTTTCCGGAAGTTATGAAGCGCTTTTCAGCAAAAAAGCACAGTTGTACAAATCAATGGATTTGAAGAACAAATCGTTGACCGAAGACGATTACAAAAAATACATTTTAGAACATTACACGTTCTTGAGTCGTCCTGTTTTTATCATCAAAGACAAAATTTACATTGGCAATACCCAACAAAATATGTTGCAGGTAATGAAAGCTTTGGTATAATGTCCAAAAGAAATCTTGCACTAATTGGCGCCACAATTGTCTCTATAATTTACGGCGTCACGTTTACAATTGCCAAAGATGTCATGCCGTTGTATATTGATGCCTATGGTTTCATCTTGTTACGCGTAGGCGGTTCAGTGTTATTATTTTGGTTGGTTTGGCTTTTTATGCCAAAAGAGAAAATTGCTCTCACTGATTTTCCTAGAATTGTTGCGGCGGCGTTCTTTGGCGTGGCGTTTAATATGCTTACGTTTTTCAAAGGATTAAGCCTTACTTCTCCCATTAGTGCTGCGGTAATCATGGTTTCGACACCTATGATTGTTTTGACGCTTTCAGCCTTGATTATGAAGGAACGCATGCAAAAAAGAATGGTTTTTGGGATTATCCTTGGTTTAATAGGAACTGCTTTTCTTATTCTGTACGGTAAATCGATTGGCAGCGCCACGAATGCCGGATTGGGAAATTTTCTGGTTTTGGTCAACGCCATTTCTTATGGATTTTACCTGATTATCGTCAAGAAATTAATGGATAAATACAATGCGTTTACGTTTGTAAAATGGATTTATCTATTCGGTTTTATTATGGTTTTGCCTTTTGGCTGGAGCCAATTTCAAACTGTGAACTGGGCTTTGGTTCCAATGGATATCTGCTGGAAAATAGGGTTTGTCGTGGTTTTTTCGACTTTCCTGACGTATTTATTGAATTTGCTTTCGATGAAAGAATTAAAACCAACTACGGTTGCTGTTTTTATTTATTTACAACCGCTATTCGCGACTATTTTCGCAATAAGCCTGGGCAAAGACGAATTGAGTTTGGTGAAAATTGGTTCGGCAGTTTTGATATTTGTCGGCGTTTATTTGGTAACACAGAAAAAGAACAAGGATGAAAATTAGAGTAACATTACTATTAATTTCAGTTTTATTTCTTTTATCTTTTCAACAAAAAGACAAAAATCCTATAATAGGTATTTGGACTGATAAATCAACTGAAAATGCAACATTTGAAATAAAAGACAAAACAATTTATTATGTTGATGATTTTGCAACTTACAAATACACTTTTAATAATAATGTTATAAAAATCTACTATTCTGACTATACATTTACTGGGAAAGTTAGCTTTAAAAATGATATAATGTTCATAAAATATTCAAGTGGAGTTGTTACAAAATATGTAAGATTTAAAGAATAATTTTTTTTAAATTCTTGTGAAAAGCTTAAAAACTGACCACTGACCACTTTTTTATTATCTTTGACCTCTTTTATACAATTATATGATACAATCAATGACGGGTTTTGGTAAAGCGACTTTGCAATTACCAACCAAAAAAATCACAGTAGAAGTAAAATCTTTAAACAGTAAAGGTTTGGATTTGAATGTGAGAATGCCTTCGCTGTACCGCGAAATGGAATTGGGTTTACGCAACCAAATTGCACTTAAACTGGAAAGAGGAAAAGTGGATTTTTCTATTTTTATCGAAAGTACTGCGGAACAAACTTCTACGAAAGTGAACGTACCGATTGTTAAAGCATACATCAACCAATTACGAGAAGTTTATGCTGATGCTGATGAAACCGAACTAATGAAAATGGCGGTTCGCATGCCGGACACCATGAAAATAGAACGCGACGAAATCGATGAAAACGACTGGGTACAAATCCAAACTGTTATCGAAGAAGCGTTGCAAAACATCTTGAACTTTAGAAAAGATGAAGGAATGTCTCTTGAAAAAGAATTTCAATTGCGAATTGGCAATATTCGTCAATACATGACCGAAGCTTTAGCACTTGATCCAGAACGCGTTCAGGCAATAAAAGACCGTTTGCAAACTGCAATTTCAGAACTTAAAGTGAATGTAGATGAAAATCGTTTCGAGCAGGAATTAATTTATTACTTAGAGAAATTAGACATCACCGAAGAAAAAGTGCGTTTGACGAATCACTTGGATTATTTCCTGGAAACCATCAACGGAACCGAAGCTAACGGTAGAAAATTAGGTTTTATTACCCAAGAAATGGGTCGCGAAATCAATACGATGGGTTCTAAATCCAATCACGCACAAATGCAAAAATTAGTCGTTCAGATGAAAGACGAATTGGAAAAAATTAAAGAACAAGTATTAAACGTATTGTAATTATTAACCTGCAAAGTTATATAACCTTGCAGGTTAATTAATTTTACAAGATACCTACAAGGTTTATGAAACCTTGCAGGAAAACATAAACAGATACTGAAATAAATTCAGCATAAAATGAGCACAGGAGGAAAATTAATCGTTTTTTCGGCACCATCAGGATCGGGAAAAACTACTATCGTTAGACATTTATTAAGCAAAGAAGATTTGAATCTTGAATTTTCTATTTCGGCAGCTTCCCGCGCACCAAGAGGCGAAGAAGAAAGTGGAAAAGATTACTATTTCATGTCTACCGAAGAATTTAAAAAACACATCAAAAACGAAGATTTCTTGGAATGGGAAGAAGTCTATCGCGATAATTTCTACGGAACCCTAAAAAGTGAAGTAGAACGCATCTGGGCGAAAGGAAAAAACGTGATTTTTGATATTGATGTCGCTGGAGGATTGCGCATCAAACATAAATTTCCTGAAGAAACTTTAGCCGTTTTCGTGAAACCTCCAAGCGTGGATGAATTAAAAAGACGATTAAAGGAACGCTCTACCGAAAGTGATGACAAAATCAACATGCGTATCGCTAAAGCTTCTGTAGAACTTGCTACAGCACCACAATTTGATGTTATTATAAAAAACTACGATTTGCCTATAGCTCTTGAAGAAGCATATCAATTGGTAAAGGATTTTGTAAAAAAATAGTAATTAGTAAAAAGTTACTAGTAATTAGCTTAAAAATGGGTGAGATAAAATCATACAAAGATTTATTGATTTGGCAAAAAGGGATTAAAATAGTCTGTTTAGTTTATCAATTAGTAAAATCATTTCCTCAAGAAGAATTATATGCTCTATCAAGTCAGATAAAAAGAGCTTCAGTATCTATTCCTTCGAATATTGCTGAAGGCTATGGAAGAAATACGGATAAATCATTCAGCCATTTTTTAGATATTTCAAGAGGCTCATTATTTGAAATTGAAACTCAGTTACTAATTGCTAATGAACTTGGTTTTATAACAAGTAAGACTTTGTATACAGAAATCTTAAGTCAAATTGAGGAAGAATCCAAAATGATTAATGCTTTCTCAAAAACCCTCAAAAACTAATTACTTTTTACTAATCACTAGTCACTAAGTCAATGAAAATAGGACTTTATTTCGGAACATTTAATCCCATTCATGTTGGGCATCTCATCATTGCCAATCACATGGCGGAGCATTCTGATTTAGACCAAATTTGGATGGTAGTTACGCCGCACAATCCTTTGAAGAAAAAAAGCACGTTGCTCGATGATTACCATAGACTGCAAATGGTACATCTTGCCACCGAGGATTTTCCAAAAATAAAACCTTCGGATATTGAGTTTAAATTATCGCAACCTAATTATACGGTAAATACTTTGGTTCATTTAGAAGAGAAATATCCTAATTATGAGTTCTCATTAATCATGGGCGAAGACAATTTAAAATCTTTGCATAAATGGAAAAACTACGAAGTGATTCTCGAAAACCATGATATTTATGTATATCCTAGAATTTCAATTGAAACTGAGAATATACTGTTTAAAGACCATACAAAAATCCACATGATTGACGCTCCGGTTGTCGAAATATCGTCTACATTTATTCGGGATAATATCAAGAAAGGAAAAAATGTTCAGCCTTTATTGCCCGCTAAAGTTTGGGAATACATTGATCATAATAATTTTTACAAGAAGTAATTATCCCAAAACCCTTTTCAATTCTACTTGAATATTTTCAAAAATCGTACTCAGATTATCGTTTTTACCGGATAAGACAAACACTTCCGTACTTGGCATTTGCTTGCTGTTCCACAACAATTGAATTTTATTTTCTTCGATTAAACTTTTCGCATTACAATCCCATACAACAGCTATTCCAGTGTTTTTTGAAATGATTTCGAGCATTTCATATTCGGATGGAATGATGTAATTGGGTATCATCGAAGGTCTTTTTTTGTTGAAAACATGCAACCAGAATAACTTGATGTGTGGAATTTGCGCATTGTGACTGAACCATTTTTGGTCGTTTAACCATTGTTCAATTGCCGTGAAATCCTTTGTTTTAATACTAGATTTCAGCTCGGAAGCATCGATACTGTTAGAACCTACAATCACTTGTTTAATTTCGCCAACCTTTTTCTGAATGGTGTCAAAAGTGTCATATTGTTTGGTTACAACCGCAAAATCTAGTTTTTTAGAATTTACCAATTCAAAAAGCGCATCTTTTTCATGAAAGCTGAAATCGATAAAATCAAATTTGGAAACCAAAACGCTTCCCAAACTTCGCATCAGATGCTTTGAAATCCCAATGGAAATTAATCGATTGGAATTGAATGCTTTGGCACGAAAACCATTTTCCACATTTTCCAAGCGGTCTAACGCCTCGATGATTAAATTATTGAGTAACTTAGCATATTCGGTTGGTTCGACGCCTTTAGACTTTCGATTGAAAAGTTTATAACCTACATGTGCTTCCAACATGGATATTTGCTGACTAACTGCGGGCTGACTAATGAATAATTCTTTGGCAGCCAATGAAAATTTACCGTTTTTATAAACAGATTTAAACGTTCGATACCATTCCAGATTAACCATGATATAAATATATTTATCACAAACATAATTTAAATTATTTTTACTAATAGCATATTCGCCTTAAATTTGTACAAATAAAATTAAAAATGAAGAAAATTGTATTATTTGCCATTATAGCATTAACCGTAAGTTGTGTTACAGCAACTGCACAAAATAAAAAAGGTATGAAAAAAGTATTATTTGTTCTAACTAGTCATAGTGAATTAGGGAACACAGGAGAAAAAACAGGATTTTGGATTGAAGAATTTGCTGCTCCCTATTATGAGTTAGCAGATAAAGGAGTGATAATTGATATTGCATCGCCCTTGGGAGGACAGCCACCAATTGATCCAAAAAGTTCTGATCCATCTGCGGCTACTGAGGACACCAAAAGATTTGATAAAGATACTGAGCTACAAGCTAAACTAAGTAAAACACATAAACTAGCTGATGTTAAACAAGCTGATTATGATGCTGTATTTTATCCTGGAGGTCATGGTCCTTTGTGGGATTTAGCAACTGATGCATCTTCAAGTGCTTTAATTGAAGCTTTTTACACGAATAACAAACCTGTTGCTTTTGTATGTCATTCACCAGCAGTATTGAAAAACGTAAAAGTAAATGGGGAATTTTTAGTTAAAGGTAAAAAAGTAACTGGATTTTCTAATACCGAAGAAGAAGCGGTTGGATTAACCAATGTTGTTCCATTTTTATTAGAAGATGCCTTGAAAGCTAACGGTGCTACGTATTCAAAAATAGGAGATTGGCAGCCATATGCAGTAGAAGATGGTTTACTGATTACAGGTCAGAACCCAGCTTCGTCTAAATTAGTAGCTGAAAAATTATTAAATCAATTGAATTCAAAAAAATAAAAAGATGTTAAATTTCGAATTATACAATCCTACCAATTTAGTATTTGGAAAAGGACAGATTGAAAAATTATCCACGCTAGTACCTCAAGGAGCAAAAATACTTTTGGCGTATGGCGGTGGAAGTATTTTCAAAAATGGAATTCATGAGCAGGTTATCAACAATCTAAAAGGTTTTGAAATCGTAGAATTTGCAGGAATTGAACCAAATCCGCATTTTGAAACATTAATGAAAGCAGTTGCGATTATCAAGGAACAAAACATAGATTTTATCCTTGCCGCTGGTGGAGGTTCTGTAATCGATGGAGTAAAATTCATTTCTGCAGCTGTAAACTTTGACGGAAACCCTATTGATATTCTTCAAAAACGAGTATTAACTAAAGATGTATCTAAAATTATTCCTTTTGGAACTATATTGACATTACCGGCAACAGGAAGTGAAATGAATTCTGGCGGAGTTGTCACTATTCAATCTACGCAAGAAAAATTATCTTTTGGTGGAAGCGCATTGTTTCCAAAGTTTTCTATCTGTGATCCAACGGTAATTGAGTCTTTGCCAAAAAGACAATTGCAAAACGGAGTTGTTGATGCTTATACGCATGTTTTAGAACAGTATTTAACATATCCGCATGAAGGATATCTACAAGATAGAATTGCCGAAAGTATTTTACAAACTTTGATTCAAGTGGGTCCAGAAGTTGTTGAAAATCCTAAAGATTATGCTTTGGCTTCTAACTTTATGTGGAGTTGTACGATGGCGCTGAATGGATTGATCCAAAAAGGAGTTCCGTCGGATTGGGCAACGCATATGATTGGTCACGAATTGACTGCTTTATATGGAATTGATCATGCCAGAACATTGGCGGTAGTAGGTCCAAATTTATACCGAGTAATGTTTGAAACCAAAAAAGGAAAATTGGCACAATACGGAAAACGTATTTTCAACTTGACAGGAACTGAGGATGAAATCGCAAACGAGGCCATTACCAAAACCGTTGAGTTTTTCCACACGATGGGAATGGAAACTAAATTATCTGATTACACCAAAGACTTTGAAAAAACGGCTGGTTTTATAGTTGATCGTTTTAAAGAAAGAGGTTGGTTAGGATTAGGAGAAAAACAAAATATCACTTTAGAAAAAGTAAAAACTATTGTCGAAATGAGTTATTAATTCAAATAATTAAATACCGATTACCGTGGTCTAAATAAAAAGGCGTTCTCAGTTTTGGGAACGCCTTTTAAAATTCTAAAATATAACTAACTAATTCAATCCACATTTTTTGTTAATTTTATACACAATAAACATTAATAACGAAAACAATATAATTATATTGTGTGTAAAATCAAAAATACATGTTTTAATTATAAAAAATTAAGATAACAACTCCATAAACCCAGACAAACAGTATGTTTCTGGATATAATTTAATTTGCTTAATTAATGGTTTTTTAAGTACTTTTGATTAAATACAATAAAAAAATGGCTGAAAATATAAAATTCGCAGTAATAGGCGGTGGAAGTTGGGCGACAGCGATAGCAAAAATGTTATGTGTAAATCTTACCGAAATTTCGTGGTACATGCGAAATGAAGCTGCTATAGAGCACATTAAAACTTACAAGCACAATCCAAACTATTTGAGTTCTGTAGAATTCGACATCAATAAACTGAAACTTACTAGCGACATCAATGAAGCTGTTGCGTATGCAGATTACATAATTTTTGCTATTCCATCTGCTTTTTTAGATGGTGAGTTAGAAAAACTAACCGTTTCTCTAAAAGATAAAATCATTTTCTCGGCAATTAAAGGAATTGTTCCGGAAACAAGCTTAATTGTAGGGGAACATTTCCACGTGAAATATGATATTCCTTATTACAATATTGGTGTGATTACTGGCCCTTGCCACGCTGAAGAAGTAGCCATGGAGCGTCTCTCTTACCTTACCATTGCGTGTGGCGATCCAGACAAAGCTAAAACCGTAGCTAAAAATTTATCTGGAAATTACATCAAAACCAAAATTACAGACGATATTATAGGAACTGAATATGCAGCGATGCTAAAGAACATTTACGCTATTGCAGCCGGAATGGCACATGGTTTAGGTTATGGTGATAATTTCCAATCAGTATTAATGAGTAATGGGATTCGTGAGATGAAAAAATTTATCAAAAAAGTCCACAAAATGAAACGTAATATCAATGATTCTGCATACTTAGGCGATTTATTGGTTACCGGTTATTCTATATTCTCCAGAAACAGAATGTTTGGGAATATGATTGGCAAAGGCTACACGGTGAAATCAGCGATGATGGAAATGAGTATGGTTGCCGAAGGATATTATGCCGCAAAAAGCGCTTACAAACTCAATCAGGCGTATGGTGCTAAAACGCCAATTATTGACGCCGTTTACAGTATTTTATACGAAGGTCAGGATGCCAAATCCGTATTCAAAAAACTAACTGATAAACTGGATTAATTCAACTTCAAATAACAACCAAACACAATCACTTCATGAGCGAAAGATGGAAATATCAGATTAAAACTGGCGGAATTTGGGGTGTATTTATGACGGTTTTCAATGTATTGTTTGATATCAAAGAAATCCCTTTTTCGGAACAGGTTGCTACGCCAAATTTTTATATTCGCGCAGCCGCTTATATCTTGGTCGGCATATTTGTTTTAGGCTATTTTACTTGGAAATCAAAAGTTAAACAACAGAACAAATAAATCCTTTTATAAGCAAAAGGGAAATTTCAACTTAAATGCAGGTCGATTTGGGGATTTATGGCTTCTTTCATCACTGCTCGATTTGACCTTTTCGAAATGTCTTTTGAAGATGCGTTTTTGTCCAAAAAGAATCTATCCCGAATGTTATTATTTGTTGCTGCAGGGATATTTGTAGTCAGTTATTTTTCTTGGAAGAAGAAAATAAAAAGAGAAAGCAATACTAGCTTATCTCACGATAACCCCGTCAACAAATAAAATAGGCACTTCTTCGACTTCTGTTTCGTTGATGGAATTTGCTTTGAAAATGAACTTTTTATCGTATAATTTTCCATCCATGAAAAACGTCAGCATAAACTCATTGTTTAGCGCCAAAACACTTTTTTCAATCATTTCAACTTTGACCACAGAAACTGCAGGAACGGCAACAAATGCATGACGCAAAAGTGATGTTTTTTTCATTTCACCGTCTATAGTTCCAAAAGCTTTAGAAACAACCATAACACTTTCGATTAAGAAATCGCTGTCATTGACTAAATAAGCGTACCATACTTTTTCCATGAAATCGTCACTCCATTCTTGGACTGCCGCAAAAAAAACGTTTTCTACTTCGGGGATAATGATGTCTTTTTTCATAAGTTATTCTTAATGTCTAACATCATAAAGTCGAGGAAAATCTAAAACAGGTATTTCTTTCGACTTTATGACTTTATAACTTTTGACTAAATTGATGATTTGAATTGCTCTAAGAAACGAACGTCATTTTCGTAAAACATACGAATGTCTCCGATTTGATACAGCAACATGGCAATTCTTTCGATTCCCATTCCAAACGCAAAACCAGTGTATTCTTCCGGACTGATGTTGCAGTTTTTTAATACATTAGGATCTACCATACCGCAACCACCAATTTCTAACCAACCGGTTCCTTTAGTAATTCTATAATCGGTTTCGGTTTTCAAACCCCAATAAATATCGATTTCAGCACTTGGCTCTGTAAACGGAAAATAAGACGGACGCAAACGGATTTTTGATTTTCCGAACATCTCTTTGGTAAAATACAAAAGTGTTTGTTTTAAGTCCGCAAAAGAAACGTCTTTGTCAATGTATAATCCTTCTACTTGGTGGAAAATACAGTGTGAACGGGATGAAACAGCCTCATTTCGAAAAACCCTTCCTGGGGAAATGGTGCGAATGGGTGGTTTATTATTTTCCATATAACGCACTTGCACCGATGAAGTGTGCGTACGCAACAAAATATCAGGATTGGTCTGAATAAAAAAGGTGTCTTGCATGTCACGTGCGGGATGGTATTCCGGTAAGTTCAATGCGGTGAAATTATGCCAGTCGTCCTCAATTTCCGGACCTTCGGAAACGTTGAAACCTATGGTAGAAAAGATGTCTATAATTTGGTTTTTAACCAAAGAAATAGGGTGACGGGAGCCAATGATAACTGGTTCAGCTGAACGAGTCAAATCACCGTAAAACCCTTTACTTTCTTCTTTGCTTTCCAAAGCTTCCTGAATGGATTTTACTTTTTCTTCGGCAGAAGTTTTAAGCAGGTTGATTACCTGTCCGAATTCCTTTTTTTGGTCGTTTGGAACGTTTTTGAATTCAGCGAAAAGCTCTTTCAAAAGTCCTTTGCTTCCTAAAAATTTGATTCGGAAAGTCTCTAATTCCGCTGTATTTTGTGTTGAAAAGGCTTGTGCTTCGCCAATATATTCTTTTATCTTATCTATCATTTTCCTACCGTAATTGAGAGTGCAAATTTAAGAAATTTGTTCCAAGTTTCACGTTTAAAGTTTCAAGTTTGTTGCATTACCTTTAAAACTAACTATGTTGTTTAAATAAGCTATTCTATTACTTCCCGTTCTAGGAAATAATTCACGATGGCTTCTTTCATCAAAACCGATTGTTCTCCAGCTTTTAATGGTGGTAATTCCTCTTTTACTTTGTAATGCGGCCAGCCTTCTTCATCAAAAAATTCGAATTCATAAAAGCCATACGGTTCTAATAAACGGCAAATTGCGATGTGCATCAAGTTTAACTTCTCGTCTTTTTTAAATTCTTTATGTACTTTCCCAAGTTCCTGCACCCCGATTAAATAAATAATGGCGTCTAAATCCAAATCTTCCCCTTGCGAAAATTGATTGGAAAGTATGTTTACAAGCTGTTCCCAGCGTTCTTTAAGTTGCGTGTCTCTTGACATTTTTTTGAATTATGAATTATGAGTTATGAACTATTAATTCATAACCTTTACAAATATATCGTGCAAAGATAAGAACTTGAAAATTGGCAATGGTAAAGAACAATTCATTTATATTTGCGTTTCTATTTTTTAATGAATTATCATGGGATTTTTAGATATTATTTTGGGTGTACTACTCGCTTTCGCTTTTTACAAAGGATTGAAAAATGGACTTTTTGTCGAACTAGCGTCGTTGGTTTCGCTATTGGCGGGAATTTATTTTGCTGTCAAATTTTCTTCTTTTATGCGAGATATTTTAGTAGGATATGTGAAGTGGAATCCCAATACAATTCAAGTTGTTGCCTTTATTCTAACTTTTATCGCTGTGGTTGTGGTTGTCACAATTTTAGGAAAGTTCCTGACTGGAATAGCTGATTTTGCTTTTTTAGGATGGTTGAATAAATTAGGAGGCGGTTTTTTCCGAGTGCTCAAAACAATTTTGATTATCAGTATTGTCTTTGCAGTTTTCGAAAAAATAAATTATAACCACTATTTAGCCAAAAAAGAGACCCTTGACAATTCTCTTTTTTACAATCCAATCCAAAAAACAGCGGGATTTATGTATCCGTCACTAAAGGAATGGTACAGTAGTTTGAAAAAAAAGTAAGTAGGTTGCAGAGTTCAGTTGCAGTTTGCACTCTCAAACTACAATGCTGTTATAAGAGGGAAATCTATTTTATTTACTATTTAAATCAACAATGACTTGTTTTAGTTCTTTTATCCTTTCTTCGTATTGTTCAATTAGCTTTTCAGAAAGTTGGTTAACCACTTCTGCATAACCAACTCCATTGTTTGTACCAATATTTCCAATAATAACCTTTTCACTTTTCACCAATTCCTCTGGAGTTATATCAAAAACTTCACATATTTTATCAATATGACTTGCCCAGGAATGACTTTCGCCACTTTCCATTCTAGCATAGGCAGATTGTGATAGATGTAAATAATCTGCTACTTGTTCCTGAGACATACTTTTGCTTTTACGCAATTGTTTAAGTTTATTACCTATTGAGACATTCATCTATTAGATTTTATACACAAATGTAAGAAAATAATTTTAAACATGTAAATACGGGGTAATAAAACCCTGTTATCACATAATGATTCGTTCAAAATTAAAATAAATTTGATTTAAATATTTTTAACCAATTAATTATTACTTTTATGAAAAAAATTTTAATGCTAGCTTTAGTTATCTGTTCTTTAACAGCTTGTGAAAACAACAAAGAAGAATTACCAAAATCACAAACGTCGTTTGACGAGAACATCAATCTATTCCTGAAAAGTGTAAAGATAATTCCTCAGGGAAGAATTACTAACATCGACGGAACATATTCAAAAATTTTCAAATTAAAAATGTATGATTCAAATTATGAAGCATTAGAAAGTTATGCCTTGAATGGAGAAGAATTTATGGATAATGGATTAAACAACGATCGAAAAGCAAATGATGGCATATATACATCAGTTGTAACTCAAGATTCAAATGTGGTTTTTGATAAAAAACAAGAAATTTCATTTAAGTCTAAACAATTTAGTTTTGCAGATCAAACTAATTTAAAAACTAATGGCGGAGAATTTGGTTGTAGTATTAGACATGTGAGAAAAGGAAAGACACTGCTAGGTTTTTCATGTGCCGCAAACATTGGTTGCTTTGAATTATATGATTGTAGCTTTAAATTTACTTGGTAATCGAAAAAATAAATTCCTCAAATTGAGGAATTTATTTTTATATTTTTAAAAAAATGTCAAAATTACTCTTATGGATTTTTGCGCTAAATTTAATTTTTAAAGTAGTAACCGAAAGAATTCCTACTTTAGAAAATAGTCTTTATTTTATTTTTTCTCGTTTTTTATTGATTACATTTATTTTGATCTATTGGCTACGAATAGAAAAAAATAAGATTGAATTTAAATATTTCAGATATACTCATTGGAGTTTTGCTAGTGTGGCAATAGTTTGCATTTGCTTTATACTAGCTACAAAAGACATTGCAAGGGAATTTATGTATCCGTATTATTTGCTTTTAGTCGAATGCATAATTGTAGGACTTTTTGAGGAATTATTGTGCAGGTATATGATTTTCAATAACTTTTTAAGTAAAGGATATAATTACAAAAAATCGATTATTTTGACTTCGCTGATATTTGCTTTATTCCACTTATCAAACTTACTTTCAGGTTCAAGTATTTATTCTGTTATAAACCAAATAGAACTTGCATTTATAATTGGATTAATTCTTCAATTAATTTTCATTAAAACTAATAATTTGATAATTATTATAGCAATCCATGCATTGATAAATTTTTTAGGTTCATATTCTACTTTGACTGTTACTACTGCGAATGAAAAAATCTTATTGCCTGATTTTTTGATGAACCAAACATTTATCTTAATTATCTATATAGTAGTTTTACCATTATATTTTTGGAGACTTAGAAATGACAAATTAACTTAAAATATCTTGTAGTAATAAATTGAAATAATCTACCTCAAAAAAAAATGTAGTTAGGTGATATACTAATGAGCAGAAAAATTGTTTTGTTAAAAAGTAACCATCAAATCGAAAAACTGTTAAGGATTTGACATAGAATTAAGAATATAAATTAATCCTTTACTTCCTTAATCGCACCAGTTTCAATCCAGCCTTCGGTTCCATCAGTCAGTTGTATTTTTTTCCATTTTCCAATAGTTTCAAAAACAAACACTTTTGTTCCTTCATGCAATATTAATAATGGCTTACCACCATCTCTGGGTTCCGACTTCATATTCGTTCTTTCGGCAAAAATTATGGCTGGTTTTTCTGTATCAAAATGACTTTTCTCAATAATTGCAGCAGATAAAGTAATGACCATCAAAATAAATACTGCAAACATTCCAAAGAAGAAAATACGTTTAGAAAGCGTTTTTTGTGAAAAATAGTACCCGATAAAAAACAATAAAAAAAATGTCGCCAGTCCTACAGAAATCCACCCCCAAGTATTGAAATGATAAATTCCGGTAAAATCCCGAAGTAATTTTCCAAAACCTACTTTTGGAATTAATTTAATTTCATCAATAGTCCTTTTTTGAGCGAATTTCAGGTTGTTTATACTTTCCTTATCGTTTGGATTTAGCACCAATGCTTTTTCATAATAGTAAATCGAAGGCGCTACCTCATTCAATTTATAATACGCATTTCCTAAATTAAAATACAATTCCGAGGACTGCTTATTGTCTTTTAAAACACTTTCATAAGCTGCCACAGCTTCGGTGTACTTTCCTTTTGCATAGTAGGCATTCCCATTTTCAAAGCCGTTTTGGGCAAAGAAAACCTGGGTTGAAAGTAATAGTATGTATAGTATGTTTTTCATAAAAATTTAAACACAAAGGTCACAAGGAAGTCGCAAAGATCACTATTTAAAGTGCTCCATTTATAACTCGTCTTACACCTTCTTTTAGCAATTTTACATTAAAATTAATTAGTAATCCTAATCTGCAATCCGACAATCTCAAATACATTATACTTGAGTAAACGCTACGCACTTTGTGGCTAGGCAATTTATTAAGCAATTTGTTTTTCCAATTCAGAGATTATAAATACCGCTTTATCAAAATCCTGTTGTATCGTAACACTTGACGAAGGTGCATAACGCGCTACTTCACAATTTTCAGTAAGCGCAATAAAATCATTTACAGCTTCTGGTTTTGCATTTCGAGACAGCAATAATTCCTGAATATTATCCTTGCTCATTTCTGAAGTTTCAATGTGTAATTTTGCTTTCAGGAAATTATGCATCGCTTTTTCCAGCGCAATGTAAAACAGTTCTTTGTTGTTGATTTGTTTCTTAGCTTCTGATAAATATTTCTTGGCCAATTTGTTATTCATTCGGATTCTGTTTCCGGAAATGTCACCATCCATAGCTTCTTTCTTCTTTTTGAATAAAACAATTATTGGTACTAGTAAAAAAGGAAGCAATAACAATCCGATAAACAAATTCGACCCAAAGAAATCCTCTTTGTCAATGGTAACAAGATTGGTTTTTGACTTGATATTCTTAAATTCCTCTACCGCTGCAATTTTATTCTTATTACCACCTGTTGCAGTAGAATCAGCCGGTGTAGGACCATCCAAAACATTAATCATAATCTGCGGAGAACGCAGCGTTTTATAGGTTCCGGAGCTCAAATCAAAATAAGAAAACTGCATTGGTTTGACCGGATAATTCCCTCTGTATTGTGGAATTATTGCATAACTATCCGACGATTTTCCAGCCATTCCAGAAAGTGGTGTACTAATATCTTCGCTGTGAACTGCATCATACATCTCCAGTGCATTTGGCACTACTGGTTTTGGCAAACTGAATAGTTTTAAATTTCCTTTTCCGGTTACACTTACAACCAAATCCAGGCTTTCTCCATGTTTCAAATTAGTCTTTGATGGTGTAACTTTAAAATCAAAATCTCCAACTGCACCGCTAAAATCATCTGGTTTTCCTGCCTCAGGTAATGGCTTAACGTTGATGGTTTTGGCTCCAGCCGAAACACGTTTAGTAGTTTGCGTGAGCATCATACGACCAAACATATCCCTACGGTTTGTTGGTAATTCCACATCTACCGATAATGACAACGGCTCAATTTTAAGTCTGCCCGATTTTTGCGGATACAGCACTACTTTTTTCAGCACTATAAACCTGAAATTCTGGCCTTTGAAAATCCCTTCCTCGGCCACAGGTTGTTTTATTTCAATATTTTGACTCCAAAAATCATTGTATTTAGGCTTATTTGATTCTCCAACGTTCGAAATTCCAATGTTACCAAAATACAATTTATAAACTACAGTAATGGGTTCGTTGATGTATGGATTTGTTTTAGAAACCTCAGCAACCAGATACAGGTTTTCATCCCCAGACATTTGAGTATCGTTTGGGTCTCTTGGCTGTTCCGTGGCGGCAGTCACAATAATTTTTACAGGTGCCGTTTTATAAATTTGACCGTTGTACTCAATAGCCGCCGGCTTAATTATAAATGTCCCTTTTTGATTGGGTGTCAGAAAATAAGAATACGCTTTTTCAAAAGAGCTTCTTCCGTTTACCCAAGACTGACTTACCTGCTGGCTTGGTCCGGCTATAATTCGGAAACCGTCAAAAGACGGCTGTACAAAATTATCGCCATCTACATTCATCATAAAATCAATACGCAGTCTTTCATTTAAGCCCAGCGTAGTTTTACTCACTCTGGCCTCAAACTGAACCTGAGCGCTAAGTGTGCCACAAACCAATAAAATAATCGCCGCTATATATTTTTTCATTTTCAAACTCTCTATTTGAATTACCAATCCTTCTCCGTTTTAACTGGTTTTCCTTTTACTTTTTGGGCATTCACTTTATCCTGAATTTTCTTTTCTTCTTTATTCACGGCATCCAAAAGATTTTCTAATCGTTCCTTAGAAATTCCTCCTGGAGCAGGTTTTGGTTCTCCCTTATCGTTGGGTTTCGGATCTTTGTTTTGTTTGTCCTGATCGCCTTTATCGTCTTTTTTGTCTTTGTCTTTTTCGTCCTTTTTGTCTTTGTCGCCGTCTTTCTTGTCGTCCTTTTTATCGTCTTTCTTTTCCTGATCTTTTTTCTCGTCTTTCTTTTTATCGTCCTTTGGCGGATTGTCTTTCAGCATTTTTTTGGCCAAAGCATAATTGTAACGCGTTTCCTCATCAGTCGGATCATTTCTCAGGGCATTTTTATACGCTTCTACCGCCTGCGTATAATCTTTTTCATTCATGAATACATTCCCAAGATTATGAAAAGCACGGTGTTTCTGAGGTCTTGTTTTCGAATTTTTTAACGCTTTTGCGTAAGCAAACTTGGCTTCAGAAGATTGTTTTTGCTTGTAGATACTGTTTCCAAGATTAAAAGGCGCAGCTGCTTTATTAGGAAATTTTGAATCTGAAATTCGGTAATTAGCCTCCGCATCCACAAATTTATTGTCCGCATAATCTTGGTTTCCTTTCGGCAAAATTCGATCTTTCTGTTGCGCATGCAACCCAGCTTTCCCGGAGAAAGCAACGATTAAAAAGGCCATTATGATAATTTTAAATCTTTTCATTTATTGTATCTATAAATCCAGAAGGTTTGGAAACCTTTTAGAAATAATTATTTATTCTCGTTAAATAAATCCAACTTTTTAACCCAACTTGTTTTTCTTTCCAATAGAAATACATCTACAAATAACAGCAAAAAAGCAAAACCCAAGAACCATTGAAATTGCGATTGAAAATCTGCCATTTCGGTCGCTTCAAATTCTGTTTTTTGAATATTATTCAAGGCATTCTTAACATATTCCAAAACTTCTTTGGTGTTATTGCCATTTACATAGCCTCCTTTTGTGGCTTTTGCAATAGCTGTCAGACTTTCCGGAACCAATTTTGTTATCACTACTTCGTTGTTATTGTCTTTCTTGAAACCTTCGACAACTCCATTTCTTTTTAATGGAATCGTACCTCCTTTTTCAGTTCCAACACCAATTGTAATGATTTTAATTCCAAGTTTATTCGCTTCTTCGGCGGCTTCATCAGCACCTTCGTTATGATCCTCACCATCAGAAATCATAATCAATAGCTTACTCGTTTTTTTATCATCAAAATACGTTGAAGACAACTTGATTGCCTCATTGAATGATGTTCCTACGGATGAAACCATATCAGTATTCATGCTTTGCAAAAACATTTTGGCAACGCTATAATCCGTAGTGATGGGTAATACTGGGAAAGCACTTCCTGCATAAGCCACAATTCCTATTCTGTCACTACCTAACTGGTTGATAATTTGCGAAACAATTTGCTTGCTTTTATCCAATCGGTTTGGCGCTACGTCTTCGGCCAGCATACTTTTGGAGACATCAATAGCAAAAACAATGTCGATTCCTTCTCGTTTCACAGTTTCCATTTTGGTTCCAATCTTTGGATTTACCAAACCAAGAATCAGTCCAAGTAAAGCCAAAATCAATACTGTTACTTTCAAAACGGGTTTAAAAACTGAACTTTCCGGACTCAGTTTTTTCACCATTTCTAAATCGCCAAACTCGCGTTGTTTTTTTCTTTTCCAATATAAATTGAACAGAAAAACCAACACCACCAATGGCAGTATAAAGAGAAGATATAAATATTTTTTTTCGTCTAATTCCATTTCTATTTTTAGATTTATGAACTTTAATCTTAGATTTTTACTCTAAATCAAAATTCTAAACTTGGTCATTTTACTCGAATATTCCAGTTCGTGCTCCCTTCCCTTCGGGGAGGACTGGGGTGGGGATTTTATATAAAGCTTTTAAAAGCCGTATTCCTTAATCCTACTTCCAGCAATAATAAAAAACCGGCGAACCAAATAAAAGGTCTGAATTTTTCATCGTAATCATAGAATTTTAATTCTTCGATTTCAGTTGTTTCCAGTTTATTGATGGAAGCATAAATCTCCGCTAATTTGCTATTGCTAGTAGCTCTAAAATATTTTCCGTCTGTTTTTCTTGCAATATTTTTCATCAACTGCTCGTCAATTTCTACTTTCATCATTTGGAACAAAAACTTACCATTTGGCGCGATAGCATAAGGAAACATGGCCATTCCATTAGTCCCAATTCCAACAGTATACACCTTGATTCCGTATTGTTTAGCAATATCCGATGCTGTTTCGGGCTCGATAAATCCAGCATTATTTACTCCATCTGTCAAAAGAATAATTACCTTACTTTTTGCCTGACTGTCTTTCAATCTATTCACAGCAGTCGCTAATCCCATTCCTATTCCGGTTCCGTCCTGTAAAACATTATCATATTTAATGCTGTTGATAGCATCCAGAATTACGGCTTTATCACTGGTTACCGGCGTTTTTGTGTACGCTTCAGAGGCATAAACCACAAGTCCAATCCTGTCATTTGGTCGTTCTTCAACAAAATCAGCGGCCACTCGTTTAAGGGCTTCCATTCTGTTTGGTTTCAAATCTTTGGCCAGCATACTTCCGGAAACGTCTATCGCCATGACGATATCAATTCCTTTCGTCGTTTTAGTTTTATTACTCACATCGACCGTTCTTGGTCTTGCCATGGCTACAATCAAAGAGCATAAAGCCAAAACCCGAAGCACATTCAACATCGGTTTTAACTTGGTCAAATACGATCCTGTTCCTTTAAATCCTTCTAACGAGCTTATTTTTAACGTGGCTGATTGATGGTTCTTTTTTCGCATGAACCAGACAATTACAACTGGAATCAGCAGAAACAACCAAAAAAATTCTGGGTTTAAAAATGTTATTTTGTCCATTATTTACTTGCTTGTTTTAATTCGACAGCATTCAAAACGCGTTCCGATATTTCGTTGCCATACTTATCTCCTTCTTCATGAAAAATTAAAATCTGTTGCAATCCACCTTCTTGACTGAACAATATTGCTTCATAATACATTTTTGCAGTAGTCTTATTGTCGCTATCAATTTGGGAGAACGTTCCGTATGCTTTCAATCCTTTGACTCCTTCATTGGTTTCAAAATCTTCTTGTTTTACAATCATGTTTTGAGCTCCTTGCGCTTCAAGTGATTGCAGCGCGCCATCCATAGATTTTGCCAAATCAATTTGCGTTTCTGCTTTGAATTTTAGCGTAGAAACCATCACATAAAAACGGTCCAAAACACTTCCATAAGCAAAAGACTGCATTTCTTTGATCAAAGCCATTCCGTTTTTAGGGAGTGTTTTTGTCAAATCTACTCTCTTAAGCACTTTTGGTGTTTCTATGATGATTCCAGGATTTCCGTACTCACTTTTTACCCATTCAACTTCCAATAATTCTTTTGTAGGATGACCAATAATATTGTCTTTCACATAATCAAACCCTTTGGTAACAATGAAAAAAGTGGTGGTCGCTGCCAATAAAAAAACAACCGAAGCCACCGCAGTTACGATGCGTTTGTTCCTTTGTTTACGCAATTGAATTTGGATTTGTTTTTGTCTTTGCGCTTCATTCAACAACATGTCTTCCTCTACCGGAATTTCCACAGGAATTGAATTGTCTAATGTCAGTATTGCTTTTTGAATCTTATTTCGGTCTTCTGTGATTTCAAAATCCAATGGTTTTGACTTGGCGAATTTTACTAAATCGGCTTGTTTCAAAACGCGTTCCAAATTTTCAATAATTTCTTGCGAAAGCGTCATTTTCTTTTTTACAGAAGCTGCTCTAAGACCCTGAATCAATTCCGAAGTTGTACTTTCCATTGCCGGAATTTCAATTGCTTCTTCGATATAATTCCTTGCGATATCCGTCAATTCACTATAATAGGCTTTGACTTCTCCTTTTTGCCAAAGTTCCTTTTTCTCTAAAGTATCCAGCAAAGTAGTCGCTTTCTCGATTGGAGTTTTATAAATTTCTTCCTGTAGTTTCTTTTCTTGGCGTTTTTTAATAAACCAATAAATAAAAGCACCAATACCTACAATCAAAGCAATAATCAACAGGTATTTCCACCAGTTTCCAATCGGGTTATCCGCTGGAGCAATGTCCTTGATGTCGAACATTTTTTGTTTCAAAGTATCCACTTGAACATTTGCCACTTCAACCAAAAGCGAATCTGTCAAAAAAGGCTTGCTGTTGATAAAAATCTTGATACTTGGAACCACATATCTACCAGAATCAAATTGGGTTAAACCGTATTTTTTGATTAATTCATAACGGCCGTCCATTTTAACAGTATCAATAGGATACGACTGAATCACCTCTAAAGCTCCAAAGTTTTTTAATTTCGGGAAAATCACTTTAGAAGAAGTATCAACAGTAGTTTTTATAGACAGTTTAAATTCCGCACCAATTTTATTTTTAGTCGTGTCAATACTTGTGACTACTTGCTTTTGTTGTGCAAAAACCGCAGTCGAAAGCAGCAATAGTAGTAGGTATAATTGTTTTTTCATCTTTTATTATTGAACCTCTTTCGATTTTTGATTGAAGATTAACGATTTTTGATTTCAGATTTGACCAAGAAACTTCGATTCGCTTTTCATCAAAAATCTAAATTTATTTCAGATTTGTTTTAGCTGTTTTAATACTTGATACGAAAATAGAAATTAGCTCATTAGCCTCAGTTTTTGTAATAGTTAGATTTGTTAAATCGGACGTTAAACTTGATTTTTCAATAATTTTTAAACAAACAAAGCTTTCTCTTAACTCTTTTAAACAAATGCCCATTTTATGAATAAAATCTTTACTGCTTTCTGCACTTTGTGCCTCTCCATAATTTAAAGCAGGAGAAGTTCCAGATCTAATTATTTGTCCAGCAAGATGATTTCCAGCATAGTTTTTTTCAAATTTGCTTGCAACGATTATTATTGTTGCTGCAAAATCTATCAATCTATTTTCTAATTCTTGCTTATTCACTTATTAAGTTTATATTTTTATTTTACCAATCTAAAATCCATTTTCCACTTCTACAAAATCTGAAATCAAAAATCGTTAATCAAAAATCTGAAATCATTATCTCGATTTAAAGTAACTTAATAATTTCGTCACATAACTTTCGTCAACTCTTGTATTTACAACACCGGAACCTGATTTACTGAATGTTTCTTTAAAATAATTGACTTTGTCGCGGTACTGTTTTTCATAATTCATTCGCACTGCTTTCGAGCCGGTATTTATCAATTCTACTGCTCCGGTTTCGGCATCAAGCATAGAAACCATACCTAAATCCGGCATTTTTTCTTCTCGAATATCGTACACGCGAATCCCAGTTATGTCGTGTTTTTTTGCAGCAATTTTTAATGTTTGTTCATAATCTTCCGACATGAAGTCAGAAATTACAAACACAATCGCTTTCTTTTTTTGAGTTCCCGATAAAAATTTTAAGGCTTGAGCAATATCAGTTTTACGGCTTTTAGGCTGAAATTCTATCAATTCCCGAATGATTCGAAGTACGTGTGATCTTCCTTTTTTTGGAGGAATATACAATTCGATTTCATCGGAAAACAAAATCAAACCTATTTTATCGTTGTTTTGAGTTGCCGAAAAAGCCATCGTTGCAGCAATTTCCGTAACAATATCTTTCTTGAATTGGTTTTTTGAACCAAAACTTTCTGAACCCGAAATATCAACCATTAACATCATGGTCAATTCGCGCTCTTCCTCAAAAACCTTAACGTGCGCCTCGTTGTAGCGCGCAGTTACATTCCAATCAATCGCACGAATATCATCTCCGTACTGGTATTGACGCACTTCGCTGAACGTCATTCCGCGCCCTTTGAAAGACGTATGATACTCTCCCGAAAAGATGTGATCGCTCAATCTTCGGGTTTTGATTTCTATTTTTCGTACTTTTTTTAAGAGGTCTTTTGTATCCATTTTTAATTTGTTTAAAGTTTAAAAGTTTAACGTTCCAAGTTCGTAATCCAACTACTTGAAAGCTTAAACCTTAAACAAACTTTAGGGTACTTCTACTTCGTTTACGATTTTGTTGATGATATCTACTGAAGTAATATTTTCAGCTTCCGCTTCATAGGTAACTCCAATTCTGTGACGCAATACATCATGAACTACAGCGCGAACATCCTCTGGAATTACATAACCACGACGTTTGATAAAAGCGTAGCATTTTGCGGCAGTCGCCAAATTGATACTTCCACGTGGTGATGCTCCAAAACTGATTAATGGTTTCAAATCGGCCAATTTATATTTCTCTGGATAACGCGTGGCAAAAATGATATCAAGTATGTATTTTTCTATTTTTTCATCCATGTAAACCTCACGAACTGCTTCCTGAGCACGTAAAATTTGTTCCACAGAAACTACAGCATTTACTTTTTCGTAACTTCCTTTTAAGTTTTGACGAATTACTAAACGCTCGTCTTCCATTTTTGGATAATCAATAACCGTTTTCAACATGAAACGATCGACCTGAGCTTCAGGCAATTGATACGTTCCTTCTTGTTCAATTGGATTTTGAGTTGCTAAAACCAGAAATGGTCTGTCCAGTTTGAAAGTAGTATCTCCAATAGTCACTTGCTTTTCCTGCATGGCTTCCAGTAATGCTGATTGCACTTTGGCCGGCGCACGGTTAATCTCATCGGCAAGGACGAAATTAGCAAAAATTGGTCCTTTTTTTATCGAAAATTCATTGGCTTTAATATTATAAATCATAGTTCCCACAACATCGGCAGGCAATAAATCTGGTGTAAATTGAATTCTGCTGAAAGATCCCTGAACAGCTTGCGAAAGTGTATTAATCGCTAGAGTTTTTGCTAATCCGGGAACTCCTTCTAACAAAATATGTCCCTGACCCAAAAGTCCAATCAACAAACGCTCCACCATGTGCTTTTGACCTACGATAACCTTGTTCATTTCCATTGTGAGAAGATCTATAAAAGCACTCTCTCTTTCAATTTTTTCATTAATTGCTCTGATATCTAAAGTCGATGTATTTTCTTCCATTTTATTGTTTTTAAAACCTTGAGTTTAATGCCTTCGTTTTGAAGGTGCAAATTGAATTTTTTTTTAGAAGTAAGATGTTAATAAATGGTTAAAACTTCGGCAAAAGCCCTAAATTTAAGGACGAATTATGATACAATTTTTATATTTTTAAGAACTTTGAAAAATATACTTTGAAATAGCATAATTATGAATTTCATTAAAAAATAAAAACCATGAATAAAACAAAATTATCCCCAATTGTAGCGGGTGTCATGAATTGGGGAATTTGGGATAAAAATCTCAATACCAAAGAAATGGAAAACATGATTAACGTGTGTTTAGAGAACAAAATTACTACTTTCGATCATGCCGATATATACGGTGATTATACCACCGAATCCGACTTTGGAAAAGCGTTCGCTTCCAGTAACATTGCACGAGAAAAATTACAATTGATTTCGAAGTGTGGTATCCAAATGGTAACCGGAAACCGAGACAATACGATTAAACATTACGAGTATTCCAAAGATTACATTATCTGGTCTGTTGAGAATTCGTTAAAAAAATTACAGACGGATTATTTAGACGTTCTTTTGCTCCACAGACCAAGTCCCTTGATGCAGGCAGATGAAATTGCCGAGGCGGTTTTAAAACTAAAATCAGACGGGAAAATCATCGATTTTGGACTTTCTAATTTCACATCTTCACAAACAGAATTAATTAGTCAAAAAACAGAAGTTTTATACAATCAGGTGCAATTTTCGGCAACAAGTTTTGAACCAATGGTGGACGGAAGTTTTGATTATATGCAAGCCAACAAAATTCGCCCCATGTCTTGGAATCCGCTGGGATCCGTTTTTAGAGAAGATATTCCACAAACCAGACGATTGAAAAAATTACTGGCCAAATTGGTTTCAAAATACCATTTGGGTTCAGACTCCATTTTACTTTCATGGATTTTAAAACATCCGGCGCAGGTAATTCCTATTGCAGGAACGGTAAATGTGGCCCGAATTCAATCACTGATGAAAGCCGTTGAATTAGAGTTAGACAATGAAGACTGGTTTGCCATTTGGACCGCAAGCATGGGCGACGATGTTGCCTAAAATAGTGTTCAGTTCAGCAACTTTAGAATCAAAAACAGGAAAAAAATCATGACTAAAACAGCCTTAGTGACTGGAGCAACCAGCGGAATTGGTAAAGCAACAGCACAAATATTAGCTAAAAACAACTATAAAATTATTCTTTGCGGACGTAGGGAAGACCGATTAGATGATCTGGAAAAAGAGCTTTCGGAATTTACTGAAGTGCATACTTTGTCCTTTGATGTTCGGGACAAAAAAGCGGTTTTTGAGAGTATCAATTCCATACCGAAAGCTTTTTCCACAATTGATGTTTTAATCAATAATGCAGGAAATGCGCATGGTTTGGATCCCATTCAAAACGGGGATTTAGACGATTGGGATGCCATGATCGACATCAATGTCAAAGGGCTTTTATATGTTTCTAAAGCTATTATTCCGCAAATGATCGAACGAAAATCAGGTCACATTATCAACATTGGTTCCATAGCCGGAAAAGAAGTTTATCCAAACGGCAACGTGTATTGCGCTTCCAAACATGCCGTTGACGCCTTAAGCCAAGCCATGAAAATGGACTTAAATCCTTACGGAATTCGCGTTGGCGCCATTCATCCCGGTGCCGTAGAAACGGAATTTAGCGAAGTGCGTTTTAAAGGTGATGCAGACAGAGCCGCCAATGTTTACAAAGGTTTTGATCCGTTACTTCCAGAAGATATTGCTGATATTATTCACTTTGTAGTTTCCAGACCATACCATGTAAACATTGCCGATTTGATGGTATTGCCCACAGCGCAAGCCTCGGCGACTATTTTAAAAAGAGATTAATTGTTGTTGTTCTTTTATTTCTAAAACCTTTGAATATGGCGAATTAGAATTTGTTTTTAAAATGAAAATAATAAGGAATTTTAATGGATCAAAAATTAACCGCAGATTCGCAGATTTTTAATTAATTTTAAATCTGCGAATCCGCGGTAATTTATTTTTAAAAAAGAATCGAAATATGATTACTTCCTGAATGACAATAAAAATTTAATTGTATGATCAACAAACGAATTCTTATCAAAAACCTACTTGCTCACAATGATGAGAGTAGTTTTTATGATAAAAAGCGTCAGTTGAACTTGCATACACGGGAAGGAAAAGCAAAGTTTCTCAAACACATTTGCGCGCTGTCCAATTCAAATCCCACGAACAATTCCTATATCGTCGTGGGTGTTGAAGATCATGACAATCTTATTGTGGGCGATGACTTTTTTGATGACAGTCGGATTCAGAATTTAGTGAATGCTTATCTGGAGAATCCTCCGAAAATTCAGTACGAAAATGTGCCATTCCCAAATTTGCCAAAAGATAAAGTTATCGGACTGGTAACGGTCAAGCCAAAAAGCAAGACTTCCTATTTCAAAAAAGGAATTCATACGATTCCTGCCAACAGTATTTTTATCCGGCGAGGCAGCAACACAATGCCGGTCAAAGGTGAAATTGAAAAGAATTACCAGAATACTGAAACCGTAATTGGAATCGAAAATAACTCCAGAAACAGCATCGAAAACACACTTGATGGCGTAATAGATTTCATGAATTTCCGCCATAAAGATATGGCGCCAAAATATAAAGTTTTCAAAGAATTATTTGTGATTTGCTGGGCAGGTGTAGCCAAAAAATCGCGGGATAAAACCTATTTATCACGTGTTGATATTGAATTGATCAACGAACAAATCAAGCTATTTTATTCGGCTCAGGATGTGGTCGAAATCACTTTCGACGATGACACTTTTACTATTATTGAGTACGTTCCTTTAGGTTTGAATGACAAAACGAGCTATTATCCTTTGGAAAAACAAACGATTCATTTTCATGATAATGGCTATTATAAAATTGATAGAGAAATACTTTTTCAGCCACCGGAATTCAATAAGAAAATGTTATTTCACATTTATAATGCAAATATTGCTTTACTAAAAAAACTATATAAAGGACTTTCGTTAACTGAAAGAGAACATAAAGATTTAGAGAATTTACCCTCAACATTCATGATTTGTTACCTCAACGGTTTTGAAGAAGCCAAGCAAAAACTGATTGATGCAAAAACACTTTTAAAACCTTTTAACCAAGTATATTTATCGTTTAAAGAAGCGTTGCGTATTTTGAGGAAAATGAAATATGATGTGCAGTAAGTACAATTATTTTATAAATTTTACTCGGTTAGAGAGCCCAATACATAAGCATTAATTTCTCTTTTTTGTCTTTTATTTCCTCTGTCATTCATGTCATTATGAATGGTGTTTGGGAGTTTAATAATTTTTATCCCAAACTTTTCCTGCTCTGCAACAGTAGGTAAAACTCCTTCATCAGCAGGTTGGTCACTGGAGCGAAGCGAGTAAATTTTAGGCGTAGAAGTTCTGGGCAATTCCATTCTACGGTTGTCTAACGAAATTATTTTATCAACTAATTTTGGATATTTATGAGCAAACAAAACCGTCATATCACCTCCATTGGAATGTCCAATTAGGTTTACATGATTGAAATCCAATTCTGGTTTTATTTTTTTCAATTCATTTAGAACAAACAGGATATTCTCTACTCCTCTTTCCCAATTTGATCGTCGCACAATTTGGGGGATTCCCGTCAAAGGCAACAAATCATCCGTTGGTAATTCATGCTGAATACTGACTACATAATAGCCTTTGGATGCTAACTTTTCCGTTAAGTATGAATATGATTTATTTGCGAAAGGCTTATTTTCTCCATATCCATGACTGATTATTACCAATTGTTGATTTGAAATTTTATCATTTACAATTGGTAAATAAAACGCTACCGGAATTAATCTGTTTCTGGAAGAATCCAGCCAATTAGCGCTATCTGACTTGATTTCAAATTCTTGGTTATTGACTTTTTCAATAGTTACGTTTTTATTAGTCGCACAACTTAATAAAAGGAAAAAAACCAGTATTTGTAAGTAAATTTTAAGCATTCATCTGATTAAAAAGTAATTTTGAAACAAATTTAGTAGCTTTTTTATTAAATAAAAGCCATCAATTCTTTTAGAAATTGACAAATCATTTTAGCTAACAGCAATGATAACGTAATAAGTGTACTCATTTGAAAAAAGTTTAAGTTTTTTTGTAAAACTAATCCGAAAAATTAAATAAAACAATCACCTAAAACAGTGATATTTCAATTTCACGTTATAACACAAATTCTTTAATTTTTAAAAAAAAAAACTAAAAAAGCTTGGTTCATCGCACTTTTACCTAATTTTATGACCTGAAAAATAGTATCCATTTTCTGCTATTTTTGCGTTAATAAAAGAAAAAAAGTCCATGAGAACACTTGTTATAGGCGACATCCACGGTGGTTTGCGAGCGCTGCACCAAATTATGGAAAGAGCCAAAGTTACTAAAAAAGACACCCTTGTTTTTCTGGGAGATTACGTTGATGGCTGGAGCCAATCTCCTCAGGTACTTGACTTTATAATTGATTTAAAAACGAAACAGAATTGCATTTGCATTCGAGGAAATCACGATGATTTATTGCTGGAATGGCTCGATGAAAGCAAGGACAATCTTTTATGGTACAAACATGGCGGGGAAGCTACGGTTTTAGCCTACGAATCTGTAAGTACAGAAACCAAGCAAAAACACATTGAATTCCTAAAATCTTTAGACAATTATCATCTGGACGAACAGCGACGTTTGTATGTTCATGCTGGTTTTACCAATATGAATGGTGTAGATTTCGAATATTTTCCAGGGCTTTTCTATTGGGACAGAACCTTATGGGAAACCGCACTGGCATTAGACACAACAATGAAAGTCGATCACCCGTTTTATCCAAAACGCTTTACTTTATACCATGAAATTTATATTGGTCACACGCCCGTAACCCGAATAGGTAAAACTACGCCTATACAAAAGGCAAATGTTTGGAACGTAGATACCGGAGCGGCTTTCAAAGGACCATTAACCATTATGGACGTTGCTACAAAAGAATTTTGGCAAAGCGAACCTTTGAGCCAGTTGTATTTTGATGAGAAAGGAAGAAATTAGATATTATTGAACTACTTTTGCACCACTAAAAAAAAAAGAGTATGAAATGAGCATAACCGAAAATTGGTCGCAAACACCAATGAAGCTATGCGAATTCCATATTCCATTAAAAAAACAAATATTATCTTCATATGAAAAAGATTACCACATTAGTATTGCTATTGACTATTGGTTTGGTCAATGCACAGGCTTTCAAAGGAAAAGGAGATGTTAAATTTGATGTTGGAGCCAACTTTCAAAACGGAGGTTCTGGAATTCGTGTTTCTTCTGATTTTGGTCTTGGAGAAAACATGTCTTTCGGATTTGTTACCTCTTATTTGTTGTCTGTTTCTAAAGATGATTTAGGAAACAAGCCTGATTTTGGCGATAGAGTAGATGTTAAAGCACGTTTCAATGCAAACTTGGGAAATGTTTTTGAATTAGATCCAAAAATGGATATTTACCCAGGATTGGATTTAGGACTAAGAAATTTTGGTGCGCATTTAGGTTTCCGTTATTTCTTTACGGAAGGTTTTGGTGTTTTCACCGAAGCTGGAATTCCAATTGCAAGTTACAAAACAGATCCGATAGGTTTTGATAAATTGAATAATCAATTCACGTTCAATATTGGTGCTTCTTTCAACTTGTAAAATACTTTTCACAACAATTCTCGAGGCAATTTGAAATAAAAAAAGGCAATTTGAACTATTCAAATTGCCTTTTTTAGTTTATTCTATTTTAATCCTACAAATCAAATTTGATTCCTTGTGCCAATGGCAAACTTGTAGTGTAATTAATGGTATTCGTTTGTCTTCTCATATATACTTTCCAAGCGTCAGAACCCGATTCTCTTCCTCCACCAGTTTCTTTTTCACCACCAAAAGCGCCTCCAATTTCTGCACCGGAAGTTCCTATGTTTACGTTCGCAATTCCACAATCAGAACCTACTACGGATAAGAAAAGTTCTGCTTCACGCAAATTGTTTGTCATAATAGCGGATGATAGTCCTTGCGCCACTCCGTTTTGAATTGCGATAGCATTCTCCACGGTTCCTGAATATTTCAATAAATATAAAACAGGCGCAAAAGTTTCATGTTGTACGATTTCGAAAGAATTCTCTGCTTCTGCAATTGCTGGCTTTACGTAGCAACCACTTTCAAATCCTTCACCAGAAAGCACGCCACCTTCCACGAGGATTTTCCCACCTTCGGCAACAACTTTTTCTAATGCTTTATTGTACATTTCCACAGCATGCTTATCAATTACAGGACCTACATGGTTATTTTCATCCAAAGGATTTCCAATACGTAATTGTTTGTAAGCCGATACAATTGCATCTTTCACTTTATCGTAAATACTTTCGTGAATAATTAAACGACGTGTTGATGTACAACGTTGTCCTGCCGTTCCTACCGCGCCAAAAACAGAACCAATAACCGTCATTTTGATATCAGCATCCGGAGTTACAATGATGGCGTTGTTTCCGCCTAATTCTAATAATGATTTTCCAAGACGACCTGCAACTGTTTGCGCAACAATTTTCCCCATACGAGTAGAACCCGTTGCAGAAATCAATGGCACACGCTTATCGTTAGTCATCATTTCACCCACTTTGTAATCTCCATTTATCAAACAGGAAATTCCTTCCGGAAGGTTGTTTTCTTTTATTACTTCGGCAATGATATTTTGGCAGGCAATTCCACAAAGTGGGGTTTTTTCAGATGGTTTCCAAACACAAACATCGCCACAAATCCAGGCTAAAGCCGTGTTCCAAGCCCAAACGGCAACTGGAAAATTGAAAGCCGAAATGATTCCTACAACTCCCATTGGGTGGTATTGCTCATACATTCTGTGACCCGGACGTTCGGAGTGCATTGTTAATCCATGTAATTGACGCGACAATCCTACTGCAAAATCACAGATGTCTATCATTTCCTGAACTTCGCCATATCCTTCTTGCAATGATTTCCCCATTTCATAGGAAACTAATTTGCCTAAAGCTTCTTTGTTTTTGCGTAACTTCTCACCAAACTGACGCACGATTTCACCACGTTGTGGCGCTGGCATCACTTTAAAAGTTTTAAAAGCTTCGGTAGCGGCTTGCATTACTTTTTCATAATCAGCAGCTGTAGTTGTTTTTACAGTACCTATTAGCTGACCGTCAACTGGTGAATAACTTTCAAGAATTTCCCCGTTTGAAAAATGGTTTATCCCGGTTGATGTTCCTTCATTTATGGCTTTTACACCCAATTGCGCCAATGCTTCCTTCATTCCGAATTGATCTGCTATTGTTATCATTGTAACTTTTTTATTAAAAATTGTTATATTTTTTTACAAATATATTGATTTAAGGTTAAATAGTAAACGTTACTACTTATATTTTCATTTTTTAGCCCTGATAGAAGCGGCATCCTTTATAGGTCTCGTTTTTTACGAGACCTATAAAGATATAGCGTATAGCAGGATGAGCTCCTGAAAATTATTTTTTGGCAACAAATCGAGGGTCCGTTTCCATTATAGTTCCGCATTTTTCGCAGGTTCTCAAGCGTTCCGAATTGTAGAAATGTTCGAAATGAGGCAAGAAATCTTTCTCGATATTATGCAGTTCAAAATAGACTTCATGGAGCTTATGATTACAAGTGTCGCAAAACCAAAGCAAGCCGTCCGTAAATCCTTGTCCAGCTCTTTTTCGTTCGATGACAAGTCCTATAGAACCTTCGGAACGCACTGGAGAATGTGGAATTTTAGCTGGATTAAGATACATATCGCCGGGATGTAATTCCATTTCTCGGCGCTCACCGTCTTCTTGAATAATCACTTTTATTGAGCCTTCCAGTTGGTAAAACAATTCTTCTGTTTCGTTGTAATGATAGTCTTTTCGGGCATTTGGACCCGCAACAACCATAACGATATAATCTCCGGATTCTCTGTACAAATTTCTATTTCCTACGGGAGGTTTAAGCAGATGACGGTTTTCGTCAATCCATTTATTAAGGTTGAAAGGTTTTGCTATTGCCATGATTTTTATTTTAATTGTAAAGTTATGAAATATTAAAACGTTATTTTTTTTCCTTAATCAAATAAATATAGACGGGAAAATGGTCGCTAAATCCTATTTCGGTGGTGGAATGACGTAACGGATAGCCTTTGTACTGTCCGCTGGTTTGTATCAAGAACGCTTTGTTGTAAATTCCTGCCTTCCAATATCGAAAACTCGAATAATCCGTTTGCAGTAAGGTTTCGGAAACCATTATTTGGTCAAAAACATCCCAAGCGTCCCGATATGCAATGGTTCCAAATCCCTTTTTAGCCATTTCTTCGAATGGATTGTAAATTCCAAACGGAAGCACATCTGCCTTTTTTGCTTTGGCGCCAAGTCCAAATCTAACGCTTTTATTATACGGTCCATCATTCAAATCGCCCAAAGTAATCACTTTTGCTGCCGGATTTATACGTTGTAAAGAGTCAATTATTTTTCGGTTTAATGCGCCGGCGGCTTCGCGAAACGGACTTGATTTTTTCTCACCGCCAGAACGTGACGGCCAGTGATTGACGATGATATTGATTTCATCACCATCGAGAAATCCTGTTACCAAAAGTTGATCTCGAGTATAAACCCGATAATTTTTGGTGCTTATTTGCAATTCGTCATCTGTTTTTTCTTCAAAACTGGCTTTGGAATTTTCATTTATAATAGCTCCTTGTTTATAAATGTATAATGGAATATTGCTGTAACTTGTGGGCTGAAATTTCTTTTTTTGATACAACAGTGCTACATCAATTCCTCTTTTGTCAGGAGAATCAAAATGGATGATTCCGAAGTCTTTATCGATTAGTTTGGGTTGTTTGACTAAATCTTCCAAAACACCTCGGTTTTCTATTTCGCACCCTCCAATAAATGTAGGCGAATCGGTATTTTCAGCTGAACCAATTTCGAATAATATGCGGGCTAAGTTACTTAGTTTTTTTTCATATTTGTCATAAGTCCACCGCTGCAAACCTGTTGGCGTCCATTCTTCATCAAAAGTATCAGGATCGTTTATCGTATCAAAAAGGTTTTCGAAATTATAAAACGCCACCGTATGAATAACGTATTTTTTCTGTTGCGCAGTAGATTTTATTATTGGAAAAAATAAAAAAAGAACAGGAATCCAGTGGGTAATTCTCATAAAGTATTATTTATTTCCAGTTGTTAATTAGATTTTGTTTTTAAAATCAGCTTATTGTAAAAATAGTGATTTGAGGTGAACTTAGAATTATTTTCTAATTGTCTATCTTTGTTTCTATCATTTAAAGACCTTACCACCAGAATTTTTTCTGAAAAGCATTCAAGCATGAACAAATACCGATTAACTTTTACACCACACCGTCCTATATTATATCAATTTCTATTGCTTATTTTTGTTCTACAATCTTTCAACAGCCAAGCCCAATACAACATGATTACACCGCCAAGTTTACAAAAAGGAGATACCGTAGCGATTTTGGCAACAGCCAGAAAAAACACAGATGACAACTTGAAACCCGCTATTGCTTTATTAAAAAGTTGGGGTTTAGAAGTAGTCATTGGAAATACAATAGGTTTAGACAACGACCAATTAGCCGGAACTGACGAACAACGTGCCGCCGATTTTCAGCAACAACTGGATAATCCAAACATCAAAGCCATCTGGTGTGTAAAAGGTGGATACGGAACCGTGCGAATGATTGATTTACTGGATTTTACTGCGTTTAAGAAAAATCCGAAATGGATTGTAGGTTTCAGCGATGTGACAGTTTTACACAATCATTTGAACACAATGGGTTACAAATCTATTCACGGAATCATGCCGATAACCGCTCCAAGAGCAACACCACAAGCCATAGAAACATTGCGAATTGCGTTGTTTGGTGAAAAGCTGTCGTACGAAATAGATCCATTCCTGATGAACAGACCCGGAAAAGCTACCGGAGAATTAGTAGGTGGAAATTTATCGATTCTATACAGTTTGTTCGGTTCTCCATCCGCGATTGATTGTGCTGACAAAATCTTGTTTATAGAGGATTTAGACGAATATTTATACCATATTGACCGCATGATGATGAATTTAAAACGAAATGGTTGCCTAGAAAGTATCAAAGGAATTGTTGTGGGTTCCATGACAAAAATGAAAGACAATGACATTCCGTGGGGGAAAAACGCCATCGAAATCATTGAAGATGTTACAAAAAAATACAATATTCCCGTCTTGTATAATTTTCCTGCCGGACATATTCAAGACAATAGAGCATTGATTTTAGGGAATACTGTGACGATTAATGTCAATGAAAAATGCAGTACGCTGGTTTTTGAATAAAGACAATTCGATTTAAGATTGCAGAAGTTTAAAAACTTTACAACCTAAACTTAAAACAAATTTTTTCAATGGCAGAACACAACGAACTCGGAAAACTTGGAGAAGAAATGGCAGTCGAATTTTTGCGGAAAGACGGCTACACTATTTTGCAAACCAACTGGACTTTCCAAAAAGCAGAAATAGACATTCTCGCCCAAAAAGGAAATACACTTGCTATAGTTGAAGTCAAAACCCGTTCTTCGTTAGAATTTGGGTTGCCTCAGGATTTTGTAAAACCAAAAAAAATCCAACTTCTTGTAAAAGCCGTGGATGCTTTTGTCAACGAAAGAAATTTGGATATTGAAGTACGTTTTGACATTATTGCGATCCATAAAGAAGGTAAATCTTTTGTAATTGAGCATCTTATCGATGCTTTTTATCACTTTTAATAGTTTTTTCTTGATGTTATATTTGTAACAAATTGTTTTTTATTTATATTTGCGTCCTATTTACACACTGACTACGCGTAAAACAACAACCAACTAAAAAAATCACATCATGAAAACTGTTTCTTCCATTGTAGAAAACTACATCAAAACAAAGCCTTTTTTGCTGAATGCATTATCATTAGGCATCATAAATCTGACCTCATTATCCCGAAACATAATGACCGAATTAGAAAGTGAATTTGGCAAGGAAGTAAAACAAGGAGCGGTTGTTATGGCTTTAAAAAGACTAACAGAGGAACTGGATTTCAGGTTAAATCATAAGATTAATAAAGTCATTAAGAATATCGGGGAAATCACCGTTCGTTCGGCTTTGACCGATTATACTTTTGCTGCTTCTGACACGGTTTTAAACAAACAAGCCGATTTAATTACCGATATCAATTCACTACCAGATATTTTTTACACTTCTTCCAGAGGTGTAAATGAAACCAACATTGTGGTTAGCAACAGTATCAATCACTTAGTGGACAAACATTTTGCTACTGAAAAACTGATTCAGAAATTAGATAATCTAGCTTCTATCACAGTAAAATTACCAAAAGAAAACATTGTCGTTCCTGGGATTTACTATTTTATTTTTCAACGTTTGGCTTGGGAAGGAATTATTATCAATGAAGTAATTTCAACTTCTAATGAGTTCACCATTTTAGTGAGCGAAGAACAAGTAGATGTTGCTTTTAAGGTGATTAAAGATTTGAAGAATTAGAAAATTCCGTTATCAACAAAGCTTCCAGCCTTCAAAAGGCTGGAAGCTTTTAAACTAAAAAACATTATGAATCCAATTCCTCTTGAAAACGGTAAATACTATCATATTTATAATAGAGGCAATAATGGAATCGATCTGTTTTATGAAATTGAGAACTATAAACATTTTTTGAGATTATACGAGAAATATATTGACCCCGTAGCAGAAACTTATGCTTGGTGTTTGATGAAAAATCATTTTCACATTCTGGTTTACATCAAAGAAACTGAAGAAATTGATAGTACAAAATTAGAATACTCTTCAACTGTTAAACCAAAAATAGTTAGTGCTTCAAAACAGTTTTCAAATTTATTCAATGCTTATACTTTAGGGATGAATAAACGATATAAAAGGACAGGTAGTTTATTTGAAAAAAACTTTAGGCGAAAAGTAGTTAATTCAGAAACTTACTTTCAAAAACTTGTTTTTTATATCCACAATAATCCGGTTCATCATAAGTTTGCAGAACACATCATAGAATACCCTTGGACTTCTTATGGAACAGTTATCTCAAACAAGAAGACAAAATTACAAAGAGAAAAGGTAATAGAATATTTTCATGATTTAGAAAATTTTAAATATTATCATTCTAGTAATCCAAATTTGGATGAAATTAAAGCATTGATTATGGAGTAAGTTTTAAAGAAAGCTACCAGCCTTCAAAAGGTTGGAAGCTTTCTTATTTATTCTCCTCCCAACAGCTCCATCAATTCCAAAGCTGTCCTGGTATTTTTTACATTATCAAAAGTCAACAAAAGTCGTAATCCAGCCGGCGTTTGCTTTTCTTTCATTTTACATAAATTAGGATGTTTTTGCACAAACTGCAGTACTTTATGAAAACGATTCGATTGATAATAATCTGATTGTTGATCTGAAATAAAATATCCAATCATCTTGCCTTGTTTCATCACTAATTTTTCGATTCCAATGCGAGTCGCAATCCATTTGATTCGAATACTATTCATCAACGCTTTCGCACGTGGCGGCATTGGCCCAAAACGGTCAATCAATTTATTTTGGAAAATGATCAATTCTTCTTCATTTTTTACAGCACCTAGTTCATTATACAAACTCAATCGTTCCGAAACATTATTGATGTATTCATCCGAAAATAATAACTCAAAATCAGTATCGATTTGTAGGTCTTTGACGTATTCTTTGGTTTCCAAATTATTTTCCTCTGGATACAGATCCTTGAATTCGTTTTCTTTCAATTCATCAATGGCTTCGTTCATGATTTTTTGATAGGTATCAAAACCAATTTCATTGATGAAACCACTTTGCTCACCTCCCAATAAATCTCCGGCACCGCGAATCTCTAAATCTTTCATCGCAATATTGAATCCACTTCCCAAGTCACTGAACTGTTCCAAAGCCTGAATTCGTTTTCTGGCATCATCGGTCATGGCAGAATATGGCGGACAAATAAAATAACAAAATGCTTTCTTGTTGCTACGCCCTACTCGACCACGCATTTGATGCAAATCTGATAACCCAAAATTATTTGCATTATTGATGAAAATCGTATTCGCATTAGGTACGTCTAAACCGCTTTCAATGATGGTGGTTGCGACTAAAACGTCAAATTCTCCGTTCATAAAAGCTAACATTAATTCCTCGAGTTTTTTTCCATCCATCTGGCCGTGACCAATTCCAACTCTGGCATTTGGCACCAAACGCTGGATCATTCCGGCCACTTCCTTGATATTTTCTATTCGGTTATTGATGAAGAAAACTTGTCCGTTACGCTGAATTTCATACGAAATCGCATCCCGAATCATCTCTTCACTAAAACCTACTACATTCGTTTCTATAGGATATCTATTTGGTGGAGGCGTTGTAATCACGGATAAATCACGTGCTGCCATCAACGAAAATTGTAAGGTTCTCGGAATTGGCGTTGCTGTCAATGTCAATGTATCGACATTCGCCGCAATGGTTTTAAGTTTGTCTTTTACGTTCACGCCAAATTTTTGTTCCTCATCCACAATCAGCAATCCAAGATCTTTGAAAACCACATTTTTGTTGACTAATTGATGGGTTCCAATCACAATATCGAGTTTTCCTTCGGCCAATTGTTTTAGTGTTTCCGCTTTTTGTTTGGCGGTTCTAAAACGGTTTAAATAACCCACAGAAACCGGCATATCTTTCAATCGTTCTGTAAACGTTCTGTAATGTTGGTATGCCAAAATGGTTGTAGGAACTAAAATCGCAACTTGTTTGCTATTATCGACTGCTTTGAAAGCCGCACGAATGGCAACTTCGGTTTTACCAAAACCAACATCTCCACAAACCAAGCGATCCATTGGTCGGTCGCTTTCCATATCTGCTTTTACTTCTGCCGTAGATTTGGTTTGGTCCGGTGTATCTTCGTATATAAACGAGCTTTCCAGTTCATTTTGCAAATAACTGTCAGGCGCAAACTGGAATCCTTTTTCGAGTCTTCTTTTGGCATACAACTGAATCAGGTTGAATGCAATATGTTTGACTCTAGCCTTGGTTTTTTGTTTTAATATCTTCCAGGCATTCGAACCCAATTTGTAAATTTTGGGTGGCGTTCCGTCTTTTCCGTTGTATTTAGAAATTTTGTGCAACGAGTGAATACTCACATACACAATATCATTATCTGCATAAACAAGTTTAATGGCTTCTTGTGTTTTGCCTTCGACTTGTATTTTTTGTAATCCTCCAAAACGTCCAATTCCGTGGTCGATATGCGTCACATAATCCCCAACCGAAAGTGTCGTGAGTTCTTTTAAAGTAATATTTTGTTTTTTCGAATAGCCATTTTTGATACTGAATTTATGATAGCGTTCAAAAATCTGGTGGTCAGTATAACAGGTTATTTGATTTTCTTCGTCAATAAATCCTTGATATAAAGGCAAAACAATAGTGTTGTATTGCTTGCGTATATTTTCTGAATTCGCTTCGTCTAATGTTTCAAAAATATCATGAAATCGTTTCGCCTGAGCTTCATTCGAACAAAATAAATAATTCTTGTAACCGTTAAAATGATTTTCGTTCAGATTATTCAACAACAAATCAAACTGTTTGTTGAACGACGGTTGTGGCTGAATGTGAAATTCGAATTTTTTGGTGGTTCTAAAAATAGCTTTTGAACTCAATTCAACAATCGAAAAATCCAACGCTCTTTTTATAAATTCTTCTTGATTCAAAAACAATTGTTCCGGAGAAGATCGTTTTATTTCCTGCGACAATTTTGCGAAAGCTTCTTCGGCTTTGCCAAATTGTTTGTCCAATTGTGCTAAAAAATATTCGGTATTTTGAATGAAAATCACTGTCTTCTCCGAAATATAATCTAAGAAACTTTCTCGGTTTTCCTGAAAAACTTTGTTTTCCACATTTGGGATTATTGTAATCTTTTTTTGCGTTTCAATAGACAATTGCGTGGCAACATCAAACGAACGGATGCTCTCTACTTCGTCTCCAAAAAACTCAATTCGGTACGGATTATCATTCGAAAATGAAAATACATCCACGATTCCTCCACGAACCGAAAATTCTCCTGGTTCTATAATAAAATCAACTCTTTTGAATTCGTATTCGAACAAAACTTCATTGATAAAGTCGATGGAAATCTTATCTCCAACAGCAACTTTCAACGTGTTTTTGTCCAATTCTTTTCTAGTCACTACTTTCTCGAAAAGCGCTTCGGGATACGTGACAATAACGGCGGGTTTCTTTCGGGAATTAATTCGGTTTAACACTTCAGCCCGAAGCAAAACATTCGCGTTATCTGTATCTTCGATTTCGTAAGGCCGACGGAATGAACCCGGATAAAAGAGCACATCTTGCTCCCCAATCATCTGTTCTAAATCGTTCAGGTAGTAAGCCGCTTCTTCTTTATTATTGAGAATAAATAAAAAAGGAAGCTCCGATTGTTTAAAAACAGAACGAATGACAAACGAAACTGCAGAACCCAAAAGTCCTGACAACTGCATTTTTGCTTGATTATTTTCTAATAACCGCGCAACTATTTGCTGGGTTTTTGGCGAATTATCGTAGGTATTGTATAAGATTTTTTTACTCAACGCGTGGTATATTTGGATCTATGATCGGTGTATTAGGAATGGCTCTTGAAGTATCCATCATTTTCAACAAATCAGATTCTCCTTCCTCAAGCGGGATTTTACTTTTCTCGACAATTTTGTCCATTTGTCTTTGAAGTGAAACCAATTCCAAGTTGATTTCCGACACTAACAACGTCACTTTTTTATCTGGAATATTATCTAAATGAATGAATAAATCCAACAATCGTACTTTAGTAATCAAAGTCGAAATCCTACTTTTTATTTGAGGTTTGTTGTATTCGTAAGGAATATTATCGTTTAGAGCCATTGCTTTTTTCGAAAGCGCTTTTGATTTTTGCTGAAAAGCTCCAATGGTTTTTTTAGGTTTTTGTGATAATTCAGCCAAAAACATACGCCATTCATTCCAAGATACGATGCTTTTTTCACCCGCTTCGGTTACTGGTTCATCGTATAACACCCAACCTTTCTGTATGTTTGCGAAAATGATTTCTCTTTTTTGAATCTCTTTTTTGTTTTCCACAATGCGTTTTTCATTGTCATTTTTACAAGAGAACAAAACAAAAACCAGAGAGAAGAAAACGGCTATTTTATATTTCATGTGCGTAAATTTATCATTTTTTAATGGATGAAAGTAATTCAAATACAGTTGTAATTTTTTAAAAAAGAAGCAATTATGACCCTTTAAAAATTTCCATTAATTTAGGTACAAAGTTACAAAGTAAATTTACAATAATGAATTCCAGCATTGGAATAACAATCTAATATTGCTTCACTGATTTTTAGGTTTAAAAATATGAAAATTTAAGAAATTCAACGTGTTTTTAAATACTATTTTAAGATTTTTATAATCATTTTGATCAAAATATTGTTATTTACGAAAACGTTATCTTTGTTTTTCAAAACAGACAAAAATGAGTACAAAAATATTGATTATTGGCGCTTGTGGCCAAATAGGTACAGAGCTTACACAAAAGTTGCGAAAAATATATGGAACCGAAAATGTAATCGCTTCTGATATCCGAAAGTTAAATATTGACGTGGTAAATTCTGGTCCATTTGAAGTGGTAAACGCTTTAGATTTCAATCAAATTGAACATTTGGTCGAAGTACACCAAATTGACGAAGTATATTTGATGGCCGCATTGTTATCGGCTACAGCGGAAAAAAATCCTGCCTTTGCTTGGGATTTGAACATGAATTCATTGTTTCACGTTTTGAATTTGGCGAAAGCCGGAAAAATAAAAAAAATATTCTGGCCTTCGAGTATTGCGGTTTTTGGACCAACAACTCCTAAAGAAAATACGCCACAATACACGATAATGGAGCCTTCAACGGTGTACGGAATCAGTAAACAAGCGGGCGAAAGATGGTGCGAATACTACCATACTATTTTTGGTGTAGATGTAAGAAGCATCCGTTATCCTGGCTTAATCAGTTGGTCATCGCCTCCTGGTGGCGGAACTACGGATTATGCGGTCGATATTTTTCACAAAGCACTTTCGGATAAAACATACGAATGTTTTTTATCCTCAGAAACTAAAATGCCGATGATGTATATGGACGATGCCATTGCTGCGACCATTCAAATTATGCAAGCGCCGGCTGACCAAATAAAAATTCACTCTTCGTACAACTTAGCTGCCATGAGCTTTACGCCAACAGAGATTGCTGTCGAAATCAAGAAACACATTCCTGAATTTACCATCACTTATGAGCCGGATTTCCGTCAAAAAATAGCTGACAGTTGGCCCGCAAGTATTGATGATGCTGAAGCCAGAAAAGATTGGGGATGGAAACATGAGTTTGATTTGGAATCAATGACAGTGGATATGCTGGAGCATTTGAAATAGTTTCCTTAAAAATAAAACCATAAAAAAAGTCTAATGTAAAATTAGACTTTTCTTGGTTTTAATGGTATAAAATAGCAATCACACCTCTTTAATGTGACATTTAAATTCTTGACAATATTTAGTTTCAAAAAGTAGAATATATCCAATAAACTTCGTATTTTAACAACGTATTTTTATGAGTTTTTTCTAATACATAAATTTTAAAGTATGGACTAAAATCAGTTACCGGATACGGTATTGGATTTTTTAACTTCATTTTTCTTTCCTCTATTTGCTTTTTTTCCTTGTAAAACTGATACGCTTTTTGTTGTAAATCTTCTGATTTATCGAAGGTGAATTTAAACTTGTCAACTAAGCAAGTATCCTTTTTATTGATTTTAGCATCAAAAATAAACGATTCTCCTCCCATATAAAAATAAGTTTTGTTGTCAACTTCTTTTTTAATATCTCCTGCGGACATATCAAAAAGCACATATTTGACAGGTTTCTTATACTTATTCCCACCTTTATAAAAGTTAAAAAAATCACTTTCTTTGGTTTGCCCAAATATGGAAAATGAAATACATAATATTAAAATCCAAAATATTTTTTTCATGATTAGTTGCAATTTGAAGGTCCATTATAAAAATTATCCCTAATTAAATTATTTATAACTATTTTTTGTTCAGGAGTTAAGTTGTCCCAAGCAATTGTTGTAAGTCCCTTATCGCTATCTAATACCCCTAAACCAACCCAAGAAACGGCTTCATAAGTAGAACGAGGTAACCTATTGTTGTCAAATTTTTGAATGATATCAGCAATTGTTGTTCTGTAATGATTTGCCATCATTTCATGGTTCCAAGTAGATTTAAACCTAACTAAATAATAATCATATAATCCTGGGAAATTATCTTTCAATGAGTTAACATAGTTGGTTTGTTGTTGTGCATTCATGTTGTTGGGATCTAAGTTTCCCAATTGAGCAGCTGATAGCATTTTTCTAAATATTTCAGCATGAATTATTTCATGTGCAAATACTGTAGCTTTACCTAAATCTGACAAACTTTGTAATGCATTATTACTTATTTGAACTTCTGTTATATAATTGACAGGGGGGAGGGTTATACCGTAAACATTGGGTTCTAAATTATCATTGATAGTCAATTTTAAGTGAGACACAGGAAACTCTCCATCAAATTTTTGAATCGCATTTTTGAATCCAGTACTAGACCCCATTAGTTTGTTGTATATACATTCAGCTTTTGTATTTAAAAAGGAAGGGTCAATGATTATCTCTTTGGGATGATTATTAGTACCTATAGAAGTACCATGCGGATAGTCATAATGTTTATGATAATCCGCATTGCTGCTGCCTCCTGTGCTTACCCATACGTATTCAGATGAAGTATAATTATAAGTCGAGTGAGTATAAGTATAGACTCCTTGACTATAATTACTTGTCTGATACCAGTCGGTATAATGCTGTGTTCTGGTGAACATCCAAAAGCCACCAGTATCACCTCCAATGGAAGGTTCCTTAGCTGTTATGCTACTCGCTAACTTTACCTTATTCACAAATTTACTTATTACCTTCCCTTTTTTATATGCAATCATTTTGGTGTTTTCTCCATTAAGATTATAGTGATAAAGGGTTCCTGAAAATGAATAAGGAGAGGAATGACTTATGAGATCGATTGGATCTGATTCGCTGGAAAGGAATTTTATTATTTCAAATTTCCAAGGCTCAGTACCGTTTCTAGATGCTAAGAGTTTATATTTAACAGCTAATTTGAATTTTCCATTATCAAGTGAGGTGTTTACGATAAAAGAGGTGTTGAATTCATAAACTTTAGTGTCAGAAATTGTATCCTTATCTATATTTAAAACAAAATCATTCCAATCAACAACAAGATTATTTTTAATAAAATCATCATCAAAATTGGCTAAAGAAAATTTGTTTTGCAGTTGTTGCCTTTCTATTAGTTCAATTTCTTTTGAGTCATCATTAGTACAAGAACAAAACAAAATAATTAAGAAAATTCCTAAGTAACGGGGGGGGTAAATAATTTTACTTTCATAATATGATTTAAAATTAGTGTTTTTTCGTGTAAAAAACATCATTTTCAAACTTACGGCTAATTTACTGTAAATCAAATACCCACTTTTAGTGATATTTTAAAAAAAATAGCTGACAGTTGGCCTGCAAGTATTGATGATGCTGAAGCCAGAAAAGATTGGGGATGGAAACATGAGTTTGATTTAGAAACGATGACTACAGATATGTTGGAACATTTGAAATAGTCCGGAAAAATAAAAATTTAAAAAAAGTCTAGCTTGAAAAACTAGACTTTTTTTGTTTGAAATAAATTTTATCACCTTGATTTACGAGCACATGATTTAAGAGACATTTGCGTAGTATCTGCGCTATAAAGGAACACTACGGAGAGCAGAACTTACAGTAGAGTCTTTATATAACCACTATTTTTATTCTTCAGATAAATAGTATGTTTTCCATTTTAAATAAGTGCCGTCTTTTAATTTATGAATTATATAAACACTACTAGTACATTGATAATTATTACTTTGAAATTCTTTTAGTGCTATATAGTTTATTCCTTCTAAAGTTTTTAATTTCTCAGGTTTTTCTGGTTTAGGAGAAAAAATAGTAGAACTATAAAGAGTGAAAATAAATGTAGGAATACCTAGACTAGTTGCAAGACCATTTTTAGACTTTCTAATTCCTTCCTCTCTCGCATGCTTAGTTTCATATCCCTTAAGGTAAAAACTAAATTCAGCTTTTGTCATTGATTTATTAATACAGTAATGTGCTAAAGAAATATCTTTAAAATCAATCAAAACTGTTGTATATTCTTGTTTCTTCATTTCTTGTGAAAACAAGAAATAAAAGCACCCCAAACAAAGAATTGTTATTCTTTTTTTTGTTATTGTTGACATGGCGGATTTGAATTTTGAAAATTAATAATTATATCCACAATTTTTTTGCGCTGAGTTTGAGTCAAATTTTTCCAAGCAACGGTTGGAGATGGTGGTAACAAAGTAACACTATCAAAATTGCCCCCCTTTCCCATTAATCCACTCCAAGCTAACGCATCATAAAACTCTATTGAATGCTGATTATTATCATATTGTTGCAAAACTTTAACTATTACGTCTCTAGAATGTTGTGCCATCAACTCGTGTTGCGTATTTGTGGGTTGTTGTCCCGGAGCGACATTATATTCATATCTTGTATAATAATCAGTAAGTCCGGGATAATCATTTTTTATACTAGTTATAAAAGCAGCAGACCAAGGAATGTTGCCCTGTTTAGCAAGAGATAATAATTTTCTATACATTTCAGCATGTAGTAATTCGTGGAAAAACGTTCTCGCAATATCTAACTCTGGTCTTTTCAATTGATCTGGATTAAACATAATATTAATTAAATAATCCACAGGTTCATAAGTTATTGCAGTTGTTGAAGGAGGGTAAGCAGGGTCAACCCCAACGCTTAGTCTCAAATTAGCACCTTTAAAATCAACATCAAATTTGTTTAATTGATTTTTAAAAGTTGAAGAAGCTTCTAGTTTATCATATACGCCTTTTAAACAAGGATTATTTGTGAAAGAAGGATCAATGATTATCTCTTTGGGATGATTATTTGTGCCTATAGAAGTACCATGTGGATAGTCATAATGGTTATGATAATTTGCATTGCTGCTGCCTCCTGTGCTTACCCATACGTATTCAGATGAAGTATAATTATAAGTCGAGTGAGTATAAGTATAGACTCCTTGACTATAATTACTTGTCTGATACCAGTCGGTATAATGCTGTGTTCTGGTGAACATCCAAAAGCCACCAGTATCACCTCCAATGGAAGGTTCCTTAGCTGTTATGCTACTCGCTAACTTTACCTTATTCACAAATTTACTTATTACCTTCCCTTTTTTATATGCAATCATTTTGGTGTTTTCTCCATTAAGATTATAGTGATAAAGGGTTCCTGAAAATGAATAAGGAGAGGAATGACTTATGAGATCGATTGGATCTGATTCGCTGGAAAGGAATTTTATTATTTCAAATTTCCAAGGCTCAGTACCGTTTCTAGATGCTAAGAGTTTATATTTAACAGCTAATTTGAATTTTCCATTATCAAGTGAGGTGTTTACTATAAAAGAGGTGTTGAATTCATAAACTTTAGTGTCAGAAATTGTATCCTTATCTATATTTAAAACAAAATCATTCCAATCAACAACAAGATTATTTTTAATAAAATCATCATCAAAATTGGCTAAAGAAAATTTGTTTTGCAGTTGTTGCCTTTCTATTAGTTCAATTTCTTTTGAGTCATCATTAGTACAAGAACAAAACAAAATAATTAAGAAAATTCCTAAGTAACGGGGGGGGGGGGGGGGGGGGGGGGTAAATAATTTTACTTTCATAATATGATTTAAAATTAGTGTTTTTTCGTGTAAAAAACATCATTTTCAAACTTACGGCTAATTTACTGTAAATCAAATACCCACTTTTAGTGATATTCTAAAAAAAATAGCTGACAGTTGGCCAGCAAGTATTGACGATGCTGAAGCAAGAAAAGATTGGTGATGGAAACATGATTTTGATTTGGAAACGATGACCGTAGATATGTTGAAAAATTTGAGTGCCTAAAAAGCATAATACTTTTATTTATATAGTATTCGGATTTTAAAAAATTAGGGTGAAAATCTAGTTTTTGAAACCCGATTTTTTTTAATTGTGTTTTGTGTTTTTTCTTTAGCATCATATAAAAAAATATTTTTACTACATTTGATAAAAACCTCAGCGCCATGAAACTAAAATCAAGTGAACCTTTTTGGTTGGTAAAAAACGGAATCATTAACTCCTATCCGTCATTAAGAGAAAATTTGGATACAGAAATTCTAATTGTAGGAGGCGGAATAACTGGCAGTCTTATAGCGCATCAATGTATGGCAGATGGTTATAAAACCGTACTGATCGATCGCAGGGAAATTGGTCACGGAAGCACATCGGCTACGACATCCATGTTGCAATATGAGATTGACGTTCCTTTGCACCAACTCATAGATTTGATTGGCGAAAAAGCCGCCGTTGACAGTTATTGGGCATGTTACAAATCGATTGATGATTTGAAGAAAATAGTGCTACAAGTAAAATCGGATTGTGGATTTGAGAAAAAGGAATCGCTCTATTTTGCCACATTAAAGAAAGATGTTGTTTGGTTAAAAAAAGAATTTGAGGCTAGAAAAAAAATCGGAATGCCTGTAAAATGGCTGGAAGCCGATGAAATTGATAAAAAATTTCACATCAAACATTCGCATGGCGGAATCTTGTCAGAACAAGGCGGTAGCATAGATGCTTTCCAGTTAGCACATGATATTCTAGCCTACAATCACGAAAAAGGATTGCAGATTTTCGATAAAACAGATATCAAAAAAGTTACTTACAAACAAAATGGCGTCACTGTTCTGACAGAACATGGCACTACCATTACCGCTAAAAAAATAATTTACTGTAACGGTTTTGAAAGTACCGAAATAATTAGAGACAAATTTGTAAAATTACTTTCTACTTATGCAATTGTGGGCGAACGTTTTGAAGACGACCAATCGCATCTTAATGACACTCTATTTTGGAATACGGCGGAACCCTACATGTATATGAGAACGACGGATGATAACCGATTACTTATCGGCGGCGAAGATGAAGATTTTGTAGACGCTGCAAAAAGAGATTCCTTACTCAACGATAAGTCCGATAAATTGACTAAATATCTGAAGAAAATTTTACCCGATTATGATTTCAGAATGGATTTTGTTTGGGCGGGTACTTTTGGCGAGACCAAAGATGGCTTGCCTTACATTGGCAAACATCCCAATTTTCCAAGCGCTTATTTCGTATTGGGCTTTGGCGGAAACGGTATTACATTTTCAGTTATTGGAATGGAACTCGTCTCTGAAATGTTGAAAAACAAAAAACATACTTTAGAAGAATATTTTAAATTCAGAAGATAATTTCCTAACGCCAATATTTCGTTAAACAGCATAAAAAAAGCCCTTTTCAGGGCTTTAAAAAATTACTTTAACTCGTAGGTATTGTTTTCCTTCTTGATATCAGCCATTAATCCACTTGGATCAATAGTTATTTTCTTGATGGAAGCTTTTGATTTAGCAATGTTGAATTCAAACGTTGGATACGCCCAAGCCCAATCATTCAAAACTGTTCTTTTTACAGCAGGATTTGGGTTTTCTTTTTCAAAACTCATCATTCGCAACGGGATGTAAAAACTTTCCATTGTTCCGTCTGTGTACTCCACTAATAAATCAATTGGCATAGGCATTCTGCCTATTCTTCCTAAAGTAACCGTTGTTTTATCTGCATTTTCTTTTACATCATTGATTGCATAATCAATGGTGTTGGTGGTTTGTGTCCAATCCGTTAAGTACCAATCCAGATTTGCTCCCGTAATTCTTTCGGCAGATCTTTTAATATCATTTGGCGTTGGATGCTTGAATTTAAAATCGCTGTAATACTTTTTTAAAGTTTTCATCAGATTTTCTTTCCCTATCAAATACATTAATTGTGTCAGGAAAAGTTCTCCTTTGCTATACGAAGTAATACTGTAAACTCTGTTTTCGTCAAAACGATCTGCATGTGTAGTTTGTGGCAATTCCTTGCCTGAATTCACCATTGAAAAATATCCAGCATACGCTCCGGTAAATGGGTTTTCTACTTTTTTATCGGCAATTTCATTCATTCCTAAATCTTCCAGGAATGAAGTAAAACCTTCGTCCATCCAACCGTGTTTTGATTCATTAGAGGCCAATACATGCTGAAACCAAGAATGCGCCATTTCGTGTGCGGTTACACCTAGTAACCCTTCAAAACTTCCTTGTCCTAAAATTAAAGTACACATCGCATATTCCATTCCGCCATCGCCACCTTGAATTACAGAATATTGTTTGTACGGATAATCTCCAACGGTTTTATTGTAAAACGCCATTAACCGCACTGTTTTTGGCTGTAGATCTTTCCAGTTTTGTACAAATTTTGGATTGTTTTTGTATAAAAAGTGAATATCAACCCCATTTGGGCCTTTGGCAATATCATGAATGTAATTCTTATCAGCAGCCCAAGTAAAATCATGAACCATTGGTGCATTAAAATGCCAAGTCAACGTTTTAGTTTTCTTTGGAACAGACACAACAACACCTTGGTCTTGGTAGCCGTGACCTATTTCGTTTTTGTTTTGCAAATAACCCGTACCACCTAAAACGTATGCTGCATCTATGGTAATATTCACATCAAAATTTCCCCAAACACCATGAAATTCTCTGGCGATATATGGATCTGCGTGCCATCCTTCAAAATCAAATTCGGCTATTTTTGGATACCATTGCGCCATTGATAATTCAACTCCTTCAGCATTATTTCTTCCAGAACGACGAATTTGTATTGGAACCTGGCCATCAAAATCTAATGTGAATATAGTTTTGGAATTGGGTAATATTGGCTTAGCCAAAGTTACTTCAAGAATAGTCCCAATCTCTTTTGCATTAGCAACTGCTCCGTCTTGTTTGAAATTAGAAATTCGCAAATAACCAATTTCATTTGGTTTCAAATTTTTAATGCGACTTTCTTTGACTTCTTTATCACCAACTTTTACTTTGGTGACCATTCTGCCATCTGGATCTTTGATGCTTTGGATTCTTGCATCCATTTCACTTCCAGGCTGAAATGCATTATTATAAAGGTGGTAATATACTTTTCTTAAAGTATCAGGAGAATTATTGGTGTAAACCAATTCCTGTTTTCCTTTGTATTGGTATGTTTTTACATCCATGGAAACATCCATTTTGTAATCGACATGCTGTTGCCAATATGAAGTGTTTTGGGCAAAAACAGTTCCGAAACTCAAAGTGACAAAAGAGAATAAAAGTAGTTTTTTCATATTTGATTAAAATAAAAATGGAAGGACAAATTGTCCTTCCATATAATGAATTGTTTAAATATTATTTAGACATTTTTTCAGCCATCAATAAAGCGTTGTAAGCATTTACTATTTTCCCTGATTTAGAGAGAGTAGTAAAAGAACGCGTATCATTTGCTTTTCCACCTACAATAACATCTGTTGAAATGGCAATTCCTGAATCCATCAAAATATGCTTCACTTGTTTAGCAGATAATTTTGGATAGTACGAACGAATTAATGCAGCAACTCCGGCAACATTAGGTGCAGCCATCGAAGTTCCTTGCAAATATTTATACGTATTGTTTGGCGTTGTAGCGTAGATTTTCACTCCAGGAGCAAAAACGTCAACATTTATTTTTCCGATATTAGAAAAACGAGCCACGACTTTATTTCCGTATTCAAAATTCAAAGCACCAATTGTAATTAAATTATCAGCAAACTCAGTTACTTTATCTTCAGAATCGTTAGGAAAATTCTCTGCATAGTCAATATCTTTTGCATCATTACCGGCTGCGTGAACGATTAATACATCTTTTTTCTCAGCATATTTTATAGCATCATAAACCCATTGCTTGTGTGGAGAAAAATTTTTTCCAAAACTTCCATTGATTACTTTCGCACCATTATCAACCGCATAACGAATTCCAAGTGCAATATCTTTATCATATTCATCACCATCTGGCACTGCACGAACGGTAAGAATTTGAACATTATTAGCAACACCATCACCACCTAAAACGTTGTTTCTGCTTTGCGCAACAATACCTGCAACGTGTGTTCCATGAAGAATTTCGTTCTTGTCTGGTCCCATCACATTATTGTTTCCATATTTAGTATCGGTAATATCATTTGGATTATCTCCTACTACTTTGCGGTAATCTGTTTTCAGATTGTCTCCGTTTATAAGGGCAGCCTGATCTTCTAATTGTTTTTGAACAGCAATTTTAAGCTCCGCTACCGGCAATCCATATGATAACATTTGTTGCATAGCCGCTTTACTTTTTTGTGTTGCTGGTTCTTGCGAAACAATTGCATTTACCTCTTCAATTGTATAAATTGGTTTGCCAAAATGTTTTACTAAAACAGCATCACCAGCAGCAATAGTCTCTAGCATTTGCTCTGAACGAGTTTTCCCTGCAGCAGCTTCAGCAACCTTTTTATCATTTAATGCTTTTGCAGCTTGATAAGTTGCGTCATCAACTAAGCTTTTATCTTTAATAATTCTTTCGTATTCCAAATTTTCCTTGGTACTGTCTCCAAGAAAATTCCATCCGTGAATATCATCGATATATCCGTTATTGTCATCGTCAATTCCATTTCCAGCGATCTCTTTTGTATTGGTCCAAAGCACCGATTTCAAATCCTCGTGTTCGATATCTACCCCAGAATCTATAATCCCAACAATAACAGGAACTCCCGTTTTTCCTTTTAATAATTCGGCGTATGCCTTATCAACACTCATTCCAGGAATGGTATCGGTTACAATATCTAAATGACTCCAACGTTTTAAGTCGTTTTCAGTAATAGCCGATTTTTTAGTGATGTTCAAAGGGGCGCTTATGGCAACCAGTTCAGAATTTGAAGTATTTAAAACTTGTTGTGAAGCGCCACATCCTACTAATGCTAATAGTGCAAAAGCAGAAATGTAAATAGGTTTAATGGTATTCATTTCGAATTTTTTATCTAGTTTTTGAAATATTTGTCTAAAATAATTTTTTTTGTTAAAAAAGGCGTTATGATTAACACTATGTTAAGATTTGTTCGCAAGTAAATACTTCTGCCAAGCGAACCCCTTTCTCGGTTTTTTGTACGGTTATGATTTCGTTATGTGCGTCGTGTTCCAAAAACAAATAATAATTATTATCCGCGGCCGCATTCATGAATTTTTCTTTTTCTGGCATTGTCAATAAAGGTCGGGTATCATATCCCATCACATACGGAATAGGAATGTGTCCGGCTGTTGCCAATAAATCAGCGCAAAAAACGATGGTCTTGTCCTTATACTGTATGTGCGGAATCATTTGCTTTTCAGTATGTCCATCAGCAAAGAAGATGCCAAAACCCAGTTCCGATTTTTCTAAAAAATCTCCTTCGGGTCTTTGTATGAAATTCAGCTGCCCGCTTTCCTGCATCGGCAAAATGTTTTCAGATAAGAACGATGCTTTTTCTCTTGGATTTGGTTTTGTTGCCCATTCCCAGTGATTTTCATTAGACCAGAATGTAGCATTTTTAAAAGCCGGTTCGTATCCTGTTTTGTCAGCGTTCCATTGTACGCTTCCACCGCAATGGTCAAAATGCAGATGCGTCATAAAAACATCAGTGATATCATCACGATGAAAACCGTATTTTGCCAACGATTTGTCCATGGAATGTGTTCCCCAAAGCGAATAATAGCCAAAAAATTTCTCGGACTGCTTGTTTCCCATCCCGGTATCAATCAAGATCAATCGGTTGCCGTCTTCAATCAATAAACAGCGTGCCGCAATATCTATCAAATTGTTTTCATCGGCAGGATTGGTTTTATTCCAAATGGTTTTTGGCACCACGCCAAACATTGCGCCACCATCCAATTTAAAATTTCCGGTTTCTATGGGGTATAATTTCATGTTTTTTTGTTTTTTGAGAGATGTCAAAGTTAGGGAATTCAAATGCTTTTTAAGGTTTCAAATAGCTTTTTTCTATTTTTACATCCGTTATAAAAATGTTATCAATTATGGAAAAAGCATTTTATACACTATCTTTGTGCTTAATTTAGACAAAATCAATATAAGCTATGATAAAAGTTTCTGACACAGCAAGAAAAAAAATCATCGATTTAATGCAAGATGATGGTTTTGACGCTGCAATCGACTACGTAAGAGTGGGTGTAAAAAGCGGCGGATGTTCTGGATTGTCTTATGATTTAAAATTTGATAAAACGAAAAGCGACGATGATAAAATTTTTGTAGACAACGATATCACTATCGCTGTTGAAAAAAAATCTTTTCTGTACTTAGCCGGAACAATATTAGAATTCTCAGGAGGAATTAATGGTAAAGGGTTTGTTTTCAATAATCCTAATGCCAATAGAACATGTGGTTGCGGGGAAAGTTTCTCTCTTTAATATTTAGATATAAATAATAAAGTTTAATATTCAATTTTTGAATCTTTAAATCTTTAAATCTTTAAATCAGAATGAGCAAATATACAGAAGACGATTTAAAAATCGAACTCGAAACTAAAGAATACGAATACGGATTTTACACCGAGTTGGAATCAGAAACGTTTCCTATTGGTTTAAATGAAGATATCGTTCGCGCTATTTCGCACAAAAAAGGAGAACCTCAATGGATGACCGATTGGCGTCTGGAGGCTTTTCGTGCTTGGGAGCAAATGATAGAGCCAGAATGGGCAAATGTGCATTACACTAAACCTGATTTTCAGGCTATTTCCTATTATTCAGCTCCAAAGGCCGTAGATCCGAATAAAACATTAGACGATGTAGATCCGGAACTTTTAGAAATGTACAAAAAGTTAGGCATCTCTGTCGATGAGCAAAAGATGATGAATAATGTAGCAATGGATATCGTAGTTGATTCTGTTTCAGTAGCGACTACTTTCAAGAAAACTTTAGGCGAAAAAGGAATAATTTTCATGAGTATTTCTGAAGCTATCAAAGAGCATCCAGAATTAGTTCGTAAATATTTAGGAACAGTTGTACCGCAAAAAGACAACTTTTACGCGGCGCTAAACTCCGCAGTTTTCTCTGACGGATCTTTCTGTTATATTCCAAAAGGCGTTCGTTGCCCAATGGAACTTTCGACTTATTTCAGAATCAATCAAGCAGGAACCGGACAGTTTGAAAGAACATTATTAGTTGCTGACGAAGGTAGTTATGTGTCTTATTTAGAAGGATGTACCGCTCCAAGTCGTGATGAAAATCAATTGCACGCTGCTGTTGTGGAACTAATTGCTTTGGACGATGCCGAAATCAAATATTCAACCGTACAAAACTGGTATCCTGGAAACAAAGAAGGAAAAGGTGGCGTTTTCAACTTTGTTACTAAAAGAGGAATTTGCGAGAAAAACGCAAAAATTTCATGGACACAAGTGGAAACAGGTTCTGCGATAACTTGGAAATATCCTTCTGTTATATTAAAAGGAGACAATTCAACAGGAGAATTTTATTCGATTGCTGTTACCAATAATTTCCAACAAGCCGATACAGGAACTAAAATGGTCCATTTAGGTAAAAACACTAAATCGACTATTATTTCTAAAGGAATTTCTGCTGGAAGATCACAAAACAGTTACCGAGGTTTGGTCCGAATTTCTCCAAACGCAGACAATGCCAGAAACTTTTCGCAATGTGACTCGTTATTAATGGGAAACAATTGTGGCGCACATACTTTCCCCTACATCGAAAGCAAAAATCCATCGGCAAAAATAGAACATGAGGCTACGACAAGTAAAATTGGCGAAGACCAAGTCTTCTATTGCAACCAACGTGGAATTCCAACTGAAAAAGCCATTGCCTTAATCGTAAACGGTTTCAGCAAAGATGTCTTAAATAAATTACCAATGGAATTTGCTGTAGAAGCACAAAAATTATTGGAAATTTCGCTAGAAGGAAGTGTAGGGTAATCTCTGATTACAAAACAAAACTTAATGAATCTTAATACCTTAATGGTTTAAAAATAGAAACATGTTATCAATAAAAAATTTACACGCCTCAATTGGGGATAAAGAAATATTAAAAGGAATCAACCTTGAAGTAAAAGCGGGAGAAATTCACGCGATAATGGGACCAAATGGTGCTGGAAAAAGTACATTGGCGTCCATCATTGCAGGGAACGAAAACTACGAAGTAACCGATGGTGAAATATCTTTAGACGGAGAAGACCTTTCGGAATTGGCACCAGAAGAAAGAGCACACAAAGGTGTTTTTCTTTCGTTCCAATATCCGGTTGAAATTCCGGGAGTTTCAGTTACCAACTTCATGAGAACTGCTATTAACGAAACGCGTAAAGCAAACGGTCAGGAAGAAATGCCTGCAAACGTAATGCTAAAAGTGATTCGTGAAAAGTCAGAACTACTAGAAATTGACAGAAAATTTTTGTCTCGTTCTCTAAACGAAGGTTTTTCTGGTGGAGAGAAAAAACGTAACGAAATTTTCCAAATGGCAATGTTGGAACCAAAATTGGCCATTCTTGATGAAACTGATTCTGGACTTGATATTGATGCCTTGCGTATTGTTGCCAATGGGGTTAACAAACTAAAAAGTGACAAAAACGCCATCGTAGTAATTACGCATTACCAACGTTTATTAGATTATATCGTTCCTGATTTCGTTCACGTGTTATACAACGGAAAAATTGTAAAATCCGGTGGAAAAGAACTAGCGCACGAACTGGAAGAAAAAGGATACGACTGGATTAAAGCTGAAAACTAAAAAAATTGTTTCAAGTTTAAAGTTTTTTTAGTTTCAAGTTACGAAACCTGAAACAAACAAAAACGGGAAACAAATAAACAAAATCTATGGCTACCATAAATCGATTTGAAGATTTAGAAATCTGGCAAGAAGCAAGACGCTTAGCTAAAGAAATTCATCTAATTGCTATCGAAACTGACTTGAAATCAGATTTTAGATTTAAAGAACAAATTAAATCTTCTTCAGGTTCGGTAATGGATAATATAGCCGAAGGATTTGAAAGAGATGGAAATTTAGAATTTCGACAATTTCTATCAATTGCAAAAGGTTCTTCTGGCGAAACAAGATCTCAACTCTATAGAATTTTCGATTTTGGTTATATTAATGAACCAAAATTTGAATTGCTAAAAAAAGATTATGAAAACCTCAGTGGTAAAATTAAAAATTTTATTACTTATCTTAACAAGAAAGACTTTAAAGGAAATAAGTTCCAATAGGCAAAACCTGAAACTTTAAACTTTAAACCTGAAACTAAATTAAAATGGAATTAAAAGAAAAATTACTATCGTCTTTTATGGCTTTCGAAGAGCGCGTCGATGTTCACTCTGAACTACATGACGTGAGAACTTCCGCCATAAAAAACTTTGAACATAAAGGTTTCCCAACCAAAAAAGACGAAGCTTGGAAATATACTTCGCTAAATGCCATCTTAAAAAATGACTTTACCGTTTTTCCAAAACAAGAAAATGCAGTTGAATTCAACCACGTAAAAAAATACTTTTTACACGAAATAGACACCTATAAAGTGGTGTTTATTGATGGCGTTTTCAGTTCGCATTTATCGTCAACCACACACGAAGGAATTGATGTTTGCTTGATGTCATCAGCATTGACCAAACCAAAATACAAAATGGTTATTGATACTTATTTTAACCAAATTGCCAACAAAGAAGAAAGTCTGACTTCCTTGAATACAGCTTTTGCTTTTGAAGGAGCGTATATCAACATTCCAAAAAGTAAAGTGGCCGATAAACCTATTGAAATCATGTATTTCTCTACAGGAAATGAAGCGGCACTTTTGGTTCAGCCAAGAAACTTGGTTATTGTAGGTGAAAATTCACATGTTCAAATTATCGAGCGCCATCAAAGTTTAAACGAAAACCCTGTACTAACGAATTCTGTTACCGAGATTTTTGCTCAAAAACGCGCTATCGTTGATTATTACAAAATTCAAAACGATACGCTTGAAGCAAATTTAATAGATAATACGTTTGTTTCTCAACAAAAAGAAAGTCACGTTTCGGTTCATACCTTCTCTTTTGGAGGAAACTTAACGAGAAACAATTTGAATTTCTATCACTTTGGCGAACGATTGACAAGTACGTTAAACGGAATCACAATTATTGGTGAAAAACAACACGTAGACCATTATACTTTAGTGAAACATTCGGCTCCCAATTGCGAAAGTTTCCAGGATTATAAAGGAATCTATGCTGATCGTTCTACGGGAGTTTTCAACGGAAAAGTCTATGTAGAAAAAGACGCTCAAAAAACGAATGCGTTCCAAAAAAGCAACAATATTTTATTGAGCGACAAAGCGACAATAAATGCTAAACCGCAATTGGAGATTTTTGCCGATGACGTAAAATGTTCTCACGGTTGTACTGTTGGACAATTAGACGAAACGGCAATGTTCTACATGCAACAACGCGGAATTCCTAAAAAAGAAGCAAAAGCACTATTGATGTATGCATTCTCGAATGCTGTTATACAAAATATAAAAATACCAGAATTAAAACAACGCATTACCAAAATTATCGCCACAAAATTAGGGGTGAAATTGGGATTTGATTTGTAGTAATTTCTGTCATATAAAAAATGCTTTCCAATACAGAAAGCATTTTTTATATAACAAATATTTCAAATTCATTTTCTTTAATGTTTTTTAGTACGAAACCAATAATTCTACATTCCTTGATTTTTTTTTACATGACTTAAGGGAATCAAGTATTTTATTATTTAAATTGCATGAATAAGGGATTTCGCTCGTCGGTTTAAATAAAATCTCAAATTCTTTTGAAGAATTAAAACCAGCAAGACCAATATTATATTTTTTAAATATTTCTATATTCTTAAAAGCAACATTAATACTTACAGAAGGAATTACAACGTAAGAAATATTAGAAAAACTTTTATATCTAAAAGCCTGTTTAATTGCCTGTTTCCAATTCTTTAATTTTAGTTCAAAAGCAATCAGCTCTATTTTCTCCTCATGCTTATTATAATAAACAAAATCAGGAACACCAAATAAACCTTGATATTCCTTAACATAAGTATTTCCAAAATTTTTTTTCAAAAATTTTTCGAAAATTACAGACATATCTTGTTCGCTTTCAAACATAATATTTAGATTTCTTTTTCAAAAGAATTTATAACATTAAACCAAGTAGACAAATGTGAACCATTGCTATCATTGTCCAAAAGTACATCGTTTTCTATTACATTAAATAAATTTATTGCGCTTTTTATATTTTCTTTTACATACTGAATCCTATCATTTTGTAGTTCAGGTAATTGTTTCATCTGATTATTAAACACATAAAAATAATGTTTATAAGGTTCAGCTTTTGCAAAATGCCACTTGAAACTAGGATTAAACATAAGAGGTTTGAATTCAGATTCATCAAAAAACTCATCATAATTGGCAATGAGTCTTTCCATAGCCTGAATATATACATAATCTATCCATTGTAAAAGCTGGCTACTATATAATCTTGCGTTTGGACCTCTCATAGGTCCATTTTCCAAATTTTGAAATCTTTTGATTCCAAAAGAACGTAAATTTTCATATGAGCCAATAGTTATCGAATCTGGCATTGCTATTGAGTACAATAAAGCTTCAGTATTACAATAACCAATATGTACTTCCAATTGATTTATCTTTAAAATATTTATAAATTTTAAAACATTAAGTAAATAATCAAAATCTTTAATTTGTTTTGAAGTAAAATTATTTTCAAAAATTATATAAACACCATCTATTTTTTGATGGCTTGTAATCCAATTAAGAACTTCATTTCTCCTATCTTCATCCGTTAACATTATTGTTTTAACAATTACTGAAAGTAAAATTTTTTTTGGACTCTTTTTTCTTCAATATATTCACAAAAAGGCTCCACAAAAAAATCTGTTGAATCAAGAAAATAATTAGTCGGATTGTCAGAGTAATATCGAGTAGGAATTACAAGATACTCAAAATTATTTTCTATTTGGAAATCTAAACACAATTTAGCTAAATCATTATGTGTATTGTCTAAATCGGGAGTACTATAGTCTGCTTTTAAGTTCCCTGGAAAGTAAGGATAAGTATCTAAAGTACTTTTTGCTTCATTTAATAAATATAATTGAGGGTCTAAAAAACCTGTCCTTCTAATGTTTTCTTTAAAAGAAATAAGCTTATCAGAATCTATGTTTATTGGCGAGTATATTAAGCCATCTCCTATTCCTTTTTCAAAGCTTTCTATATTCCAATTATACCTAAACCCCGTTTGATGAAATACTTTCATTTATTGATATTTTTTTAAAAATTCTTTGAATAATTTATAATTTCTTAACCTCAAATAAGGCTGATTATGTAATACTTTACTGGCTAAATCAGAAATTTGTTTGTTCTCACATCTAGTTTCTGTTTCTACAATATAATTATTTTTTAAAATATTTTCAACAATTGAGTATTTTTCTTTTGGCTGATCGAAAGGATGTTTACCTAAATATAGTTCCAAAGCTATTATTCCTAAAGCAAAAAAATCTGTCCTTGAATCTATTGAGTTTTTACTATTATTTAATTGTTCAGGTGAAGCATAAATAGGAGTACATGGTCCAATAGGAGAAATAGTTTTAGTTAAAGCATCTAAATCTAAAAAACGAGCAATTCCAAGATCAATTATACAAGGTTTTCCGTTTCTTCTAATAATAATATTTTCAGGTTTTAAATCTCTATGGACAATATTTTTATCCCAAATTATAGATAATCCATCTATCAAAGAATCTAATAGAACGAAAATACTTTCAGGATTTATGAATTGATGAAAATTTTCTCTCAAAGTTAATCCCTCAATGTACTCTTCAACTATTTCAAACTCATTAGTTTTAAAATCTATGTTGAAGTGATATTGCTTAGGATAATATTCTGAAACTAATTCATCAAGTAATTTAACTTCTCGTTTAATTCTTTCTAAAGAAGTAAAACTTTTTATAATCCCCTTTTTAATTACTACTTTCCCTAGTGTTGGATGTTCAGCTAGATAAACTCTCTTTTGACCTCCTTGAGCAAATTCCTTCATTGAAGTACATTCAGTTATCATAATCTATTAATTTATATAGCTAATATATGACAAATAAGTCAATCTAATACTTTAAACTCCCAATAATCCCTTTCAACATTCCATTAAAGTCGAATTCAGGATCTTCTTTCAACCCCATTCTTACAATTACTAAATCAAGTGACGGAATAATAGCCACCATTTGCCCCTGAAAACCGCTGCAATAATACATATCTCTTGGGACATCACGGAATGATCCGCCGGCATTAAGCCAAAAATGTCCGCCATATCTTCCCTCAGATCTATTCGTAGGAGTTGCGGTATATTTTGCCCAACTTTCGTTGAAAATTTGTTCTCCATTCCAATTGCCTTTGTGCAAATACAACAACCCAAATTTTGACCAATCTCTCGTTGTAGCCCACCCGTAGGAAGAACCTACGTAATTCCCTGCCATATCCGTTTCGATAACCATCGAGTTCATTCCTATTTTATCTATTAAATCTGTGTACCAAAAATCTAAATATTCTTGATGTGTTTTGAACTGCTTTCGCAAAATTCCAGAAAGTAAATTCGTCGTTCCTGAGGAGTAATTCCATCTCGTGTTGGGTTTATGCTCCGCTGGTTTCTCAAGTTGGGAACGCGTCATATCCTCGGCTTGAAAAAGCATTTTTGTAGCATCGCAGATTCTGCTGTAATTCTCCACCCACTGTAAACCAGAATTCATGTGGAGCAAATCACTTGTGGTTATTAATTTTCGTTCGTCGTTTGCCCATTCCGGAATTGGAGCAGGAGCATCAATGTCAAATTTTCTTTGTTTCTCCAAAATTCCAAACATAGCACTGGTAATGCTTTTGGTCATGGACCAGCCTAATATTCTACTGTTTTTATCAAAACCAGTATCGTATTTTTCGGCAATGATTTTGTCTTTATAAATTACTAAAAGGGAACGCGTTCTCTTTTTCAATTCTCCTTTTGCATCAAAAGCATTGGCGACAGCCACATTCAATTTAGTATAATCAACGGTACCAAAAACGGTATCTTTAGGTTCCTTATTTCCATACGGAAAAGGTAAATTGTTATTCAATTTTGTTCTTTTGGGAACTAAATATGGTTTTGAAACATCAAAATCATCGTTGATTAAAGTAGCACCTAACCCTTCCCGGTAAATCGCTTTTCGTTCTTTCAAACCATAAACCGAAGCAACGGCAAACTTTCCGGCATCTTCAATATTATTTTTGGCCAAATCAATCATGTCGATATCATTGTCGCCCTTCTCAATCATTTGCTGGGAACGATTATCAATAAAATGTCCCGAGGCGATACTTTTGGCTGAAAAGCCAGAAATTAAATCCAGTTTTGGATAAGTAGTGAACCCAACATAAAAGATTCCGATAAAAGAAGCAAAACCAACGAGCTTGAAGAATTTTTTCATAGAAAACTAATTTCAAGCAATTTAATAAAAAAGAACCACATTTTTGAACCGATACCGAATTGAGAAAATCAAGTTTTATTAACAAGTGTTTGCCAAAATTTAATTCCAATTTCACTACTTTTGTATTTAGAAAAATTCTAAATAATGCAAGGCTAATTTCAAATTAGTTTCTCTAAAAAAATGTTGACTGTTGGCTTTATTTCGGACCAATAAAAACATTAAAAAAACAAGCCGACAAAATGTTAGACATAAATAAAATTAGAGCCGACTTCCCTATCCTTTCTCAAAAAGTAAACGGAAAACCATTGGTTTATTTTGACAACGGAGCCACTTCGCAAAAACCACAAATTGTAATTGATGCGATTTCAAAATACTATCAGGAGATCAATGCTAATATTCATCGAGGTGTTCACACGTTAAGTCAATTAGCAACTGATGCGTATGAGATTTCACGCAGTAAACTTCAAAATCATATCAATGCAAAATTTGCTCATGAGGTACTTTTTACTTCGGGAACAACACATGGAATCAATTTAGTTACTAATGGATTTGCTTCGATTTTGAAACCAGGCGATGAAGTTTTAGTTTCGGCATTGGAACACCACAGTAATATTGTGCCTTGGCAGATGTTATGCGAGAAAACCGGAGCGATTTTGCGCGTGATTCCAATGAATCTTGATGGCGAACTGATTATGTCAGAGTATGACAAATTACTTTCGGATAAAACGAAGATTGTAACCGTAAATCACATTTCGAATGCTCTAGGAACGGTCAATCCAATAAAATACATGATTGACAAAGCACATGAAGTTGGAGCGGCGATTTTGATTGACGGAGCGCAAGCTGTTCCACACTTGAAACCAGATGTTCAAGAATTAGACTGTGATTTTTATGTTTTTTCAGGACATAAAATATGTGGGCCAACAGGAACCGGAATTTTATACGGAAAAGAAGCGTGGTTGAATAAATTACCTCCGTATCAAGGTGGAGGTGAAATGATCAAAGAAGTGACTTTCGAGAAAACTACTTATGCGGAATTACCCCATAAATTTGAAGCCGGAACACCAAATATTGCTGGTGGAATTGTTTTGGGAACTGCTGTGGATTATATGAATGAAGTTGGCTTTGACAACATTCAACAGCAAGAAAAGGAATTATTAGAATACGGGACTAAAAGATTACTTGAAATTGAAGGTTTAAAGATTTTTGGCACCGCCAAAGAAAAAACTTCCGTAATTTCGTTTAACATTGAAGGAATTCATCCCTACGATATTGGCACCATAATTGACAAATTAGGAATAGCAGTACGAACAGGCCATCATTGCGCACAACCGATTATGAATTTCTTTAATATTCCGGGAACTATACGAGCATCATTTGCTTTTTATAATACCAAAGAAGAAATTGATGTCATGGTTGAAGCTATTAAAAAAGCGCAACTCATGTTGTCTTAAATAAAATTAAAATATCTACACATGAAATTCCTATCCTTATTATTTCTGACTATTTTTCTGGGCAATGGTTGCGATAGCGCCAAAGCGCAAGATATTGAAATCGCTGTTATTGAATACACGGCCAACACAAGGGGTTTTTATCAAAAAATAACAGTGAAAAATCAGATGCTGACGGTTTCAAAAGACAGAGACGGAAACGATAAACCGGTACCAACAAAAATTTCGGATGCGGACTGGAAAGAATTAGTGGATTGTTTTAAAAAGGTGGAATTACATAGTTTATCCACATTACAAGCTCCTAGCGAAAAACGTTTTTATGATGGTGCGGCTATTGCCAATTTGAAAATCACCTTCAAAGATAAAACCTATGAAACGGATAGTTTTGATCATGGTTTTCCACCAAAAGAAATTAAGAAATTAGTGAATAGGATAACGTCATTAGCTAAAGAATAAAACTGAAATAAATTCAGCATAGTATGAAAATTAAAGAGATACAAGAGGAAATTGTTGATGAGTTCTCCATGTTTGACGACTGGATGGAGCGTTATGAATACATCATCGAATTGGGAAAAAAACTTCCTTTGATAAAAGAAGAATTCAAAACAGAAAACAATCTGATCAAAGGCTGCCAGTCAAAAGTGTGGTTGCAAGGAGAGCAAACGGATGACAAAATTGTTTTCACTGCCGATAGCGATGCTATTTTGACAAAAGGAATTATTGCGATATTAATTCGGACTTTTTCCAACCAAAAAGCATCTGATATCCTGGAAGCCGACATGAATTTTATTGACGAAATAGGTTTGAAAGAACATTTATCACCCACACGCGCCAACGGATTGGTATCGATGATAAAAAATATAAAAATGTATGCTTTAGCGTTCAATGCACAGAATTGATTTCAAACTAATTCGTTTAACCATATAAGACATTTAAGGTCATATAAGTCAGAATAAAAAACGGAAAATTTATGACCAAAACATATTTAAAAGATTTAATTTATCAGGTTAATGGTTGTGCTATAGAAGTACATAAACATCTTGGTCCCGGTCTTTTAGAAAGTGTTTATCATACATGTTTAAAAAAAGAATTGACAATAAGAGGTTTGGAATTCCAAACTGAACTTACAATTCCTGTTTATTATAAAGGTTTAGAACTTGAAACAGGATTAAGATGTGACTTATTGGTTGAAAAAAGTTTGGTTGTTGAACTGAAAGCAATAGAAAAAGTTTTACCAATACATGAAGCCCAAATTTTAACCTATATGAACCTTTTAGAAATTCCTATAGGATTAATAATAAATTTCAATGTAACACATATTTTTAAAGAAGGACAAAAAACATATGTCAACGAAAGATATAGATATCTGGATGAATAAAAACAAAAATAGCAGACTTTAAATAAGATTTAATCAAGCTAAATAATAAAAAAAAGTACAAATATAATATTCAAAACAAAAACCTTAAATGACCTTCAATGTCTTATATGGTTAAAACACTCAAACAATGGAACAAGAAATAGATACCACCGAGTTAGGAGAATCAATCGTAAAAATATTAAAGACTATTTACGATCCAGAGATTCCTGTAGATATTTACGAATTAGGATTGATTTATGACGTAATGGTCAATACCGATTATGAAGTAAAAATCTTGATGACACTTACCTCTCCAAACTGTCCAGTTGCAGAAAGCTTACCAAGAGAAGTGGAAGAAAAAGTAAAATCATTAGAGAATGTAAAAGATGCTGAAGTAGAAATCACTTTTGATCCGCCTTGGAGCAAAGATTTAATGAGCGAGGAAGCAAAATTAGAATTGGGAATGCTTTAAAATGGCGCGGACTCAACCCAAATCTTTAAACGATCAAAAAATCGGACTAAAATCTTCTTTTGATTCGCTTTTTTTTATACCCCGCTTTTTCAAAGAAATTTGGCGTACTAACAAAACGTTATTCTTGACATCAGCTTTTTGCAGAATCGTTGCGGCTTTGTTGCCCGTTGCAATTTTATGGGTTGGAAAACTCATTTTTGATGCCATCATCCAAATTACAACACACGGCGAAAAGGATTATTCTGCGCTATGGCATTTTGTAGCAATAGAGTTTATACTCGTCGTGTTATCTGATTTGGTAGGTCGGGCAATTTCACTTACCGATGGAATTCTTGGAGATCAGTACAATATCAATAGTTCGATTAAAATTATCAAAAAGACTAATGAAATCGATATTAGTCTGCTGGAAAATTCTGAATTTTACGACAAGCTTGACCGAGCAAGAACGCAAACGGCAGGTCGTGTCGATTTAATGTCGAATGTTTTAGGTCAAGCGCAAACTACTATTTCTATCTTTTCGCTTGTAATAGGATTGATTTATTTTGAACCTTATTTAATTGTCTTATTAGTTTTAAGCATTTTTCCGTCTTTTATTAACGAAGTACGTTTCAGTCAACAACAATATTCGCTGGCTAGAAGCTGGACTTCCGAAAGAAGGGAATTGGATTACCTTAGATTTATTGGCGCCAATGATAAAACGGCAAAGGAAATTAAGCTTTTTGGATTAACTAGCTTTCTGGTCGAAAGATTTGAAACCCTTGCAACGCGCTATTTTAAATTAAATAAATCGCTCGTTGTAAAACGTTCCAGTTATGGGTTTTTATTTAATGTTTTAGGATCAATTAGTTATTATGCAGCATATGTTTTTATAATTTACAGAGTTCTTTCGGGCGGAATTACACTTGGTGAATTAACTTTTTTATCCGGGAGTTTCAATCGTTTAATGACTAGTCTGCGAGATTTTTTTTCCAAATTTACTCGCATATCCGAAAGCTCTTTATATCTGAAAGATTATTTTGATTTTCTTGACATTCCGTCCGAATATAAAAATGAAAAGGAGGTTCCGTTGCCAGAAAAAATCAAAATCGGATTTGAATTTAAAAACGTCTATTTTGCTTATCCGGAATCTGATAATCAAATAGTAAAAGACATTAGTTTTGTTATAAAAGCTGGAGAAAAAATAGCATTCGTTGGGCAGAATGGTGCTGGAAAAACAACACTTACTAAATTACTGCTTCGGTTTTACGAGCCAACATCGGGTGAAATTTTGCTTGACGGCATCAATATAAATCGATATAATAAGGCCAATTACCAGGAATATTTTGGAGTCCTTTTTCAGGATTTTTTCAAGTATGAATTTTCAGTGAAAGAAAATATCGCCATCGGCAAAATTGATGAAATTAATGATTACGAACGAATACAAAAAGCGGCTGAATTGAGTTTGGCCAACGAAGTTGTCTCTGAATTAAAGTATGGCTACGATCAACAACTAGGAAAACGATTTGCCAAAGGTCAGGAACTATCCGGAGGACAATGGCAAAAAATTGCATTGGCGCGGGCTTACATGAAAAACGCTGAAGTTATGATTCTAGACGAGCCCACATCGGCCCTGGATGCCAAAGCTGAAAGCGAAGTTTTTGAACGATTTATAGGGTTAATAAAAGATAAAACCAGTGTAATAATCTCTCATAGATTTAGCACTGTGAGACAGGCAGACCGTATTTTAGTCTTACAAGAAGGTAAGATCTTAGAATCAGGAACGCATAATGAGTTAATGGAAAATAAAAAATTATATGCCCAACTGTTCACACTGCAGGCTGAAGGCTATCTATAAAAAAATGGTATGGAAGATGAAATTATAAATAAAGTTGCGAATAGTGTTTTGGAAGTTTTCGATCTCGAAGATTATTATCCAAAGGGGATTCGCACACAAATTGATATTTCGCAATGGCTGTTGGAAGGTTTTTTATTGAAAGAAAAAGACTTTAGAGAGGAGTTGAAAAATCAAGATTGGTCCCAATACCAAGATCAATATGTAGCGATTCATTGCAGTACCGATGCTATTGTTCCGGCTTGGGCTTCCATTTTGGTTGCGATTCAATTAGCGCCATTTGCCAAGAAAATCATCAATGGAACTTTAGAAGATTTAGACGCTTCACTCTATGAAGAATTATTGCCTAAAATTGACTTTTCGGTTTATGAAAATAAGCCTGTTATTATAAAAGGATGCTCCAGAAAACCGGTTCCGATGCGGGCTTATGTATTAGCAGCGCATTACTTGCAACCTTTTGCCCGAAGTATAATGTATGGCGAAGCATGTTCTGCCGTGCCTTTGTATAAAACCAGTAAAAAATAAATCTATTTTAACAATACAAAACCTTTTTTGCCAAAATAATTTACTCCTTTCTGTACGTTTAAAAAAGAGTTTTTATGTTCCTTATCGGAAATATGAGTATTTTATCTAAAAAATAAAATGTACTTTTTTGGTTAAAATTTACTACCCTTTTTTGGGACATAAATTACTATTTTAACTTCAAGTTTAAAGATAAAGAAATCTATTTATACGATGTAACATTTTGAATTACAGTAAATTACTTAATGATAACTAAATATTAACAATCATTATTCTAATCTTATTTATTCTTAATACATCAGCATTTTTTACAATCTAATCACAACACACCAAACTTGTTTCCAGGGATTTAAGTATAATAGTGGTATTATTTTTTATATATATATTTGTGAATATAAACTAAATAATATGAAAAAAACACTACTTACACTTGTATTTATTTTTGCGTTATCCGTTGTAAACGCTCAAGAAACTCCTAAAGATTCCACTAAAGCTTGGACTAAAAAAGGGAATGTTTCTTTACTTTTTAGTCAATCTTCATACAATAAAGAATGGCTGGGTGGAGGAACCTCAAACATTGCTGGAAATTTTGGTTTGAACTACGATTTCAATTATAAAAAAAACGATATCGTTTGGGATAACAAATTCATATTGGCATACGGATTAAGTAAAATAAAAGGTAACGAGCGTACCGCTAAAACAGATGACCGTTTAGAAATTAACTCTTTATGGGGTAAAAAAGCTTCTGGAAACTGGTTCTATTCGGCTTTCTTTAATTTTAAAACCCAAATGGACACTGGTTTAGATAACAAAAATGGCCTCAGAATATCGCATTTCTTTTCTCCGGCTTATTTCCAGATAGGTCCAGGTATGCTCTGGAAAAAGAACGAAAATTTAAGCGTAAATTTTGCACCAGCTGCAGCAAAAGCCATATTTGTACACGATCATTTTACAGAATTTGGACCTTCATTTGGTGTACTTCAAGGAGATAATTCACGTTTTGAGCTTGGAGCTAGTATTTCTGCTTATTACAAAGTAAACATCATGACCAATGTATCTATTGAAAACCGTTTGAATCTATATTCAAATTATCTTGATGATCCACAAAATGTTGATTTTGATTACCAATTAAATGTTGTAATGAAAATCAACAAGTACTTATCTGCAAATATTGCAGTACAAGCCATTTATGACGACAATGCTATAAGAGGCATGCAAGTGGGACAATTATTTGGTTTAGGAGTAAACTACGGATTGTAATTAAACCCGCTACATAAAAACAGCCTTTTGGAAATTTCCAAAAGGCTGTTTTTTTTACGCGCTGTAGTGACTTGAAATAAATCTATCTTAGAGAAGATTGGCGATGCAAACGCTATAATTTATGTTTCAATTTAAGAAGGCGAGAGGCAAAAGAGTACCAATAGGACTTTTGTGTTATTTTATTATTTGTTCACTGCTGTGGACACAGTTTGTAAAAATGTGCTAACGATTACTACATATCAGCGCGGTTGGCTGTGGTTTTTTCTTTTTATTCCGTTTTTACTTCCGTAATGTCCAGTAAAATGTCGGTAAAATGATTTCCATTGTCACTTTCAAATAATTCACCTGTTAATACTACCTTCCTACCTTTCAAGGCTTCAAATTTAATATTATGTGTAGATGTTAATTGTATTTTTTCAATGTGATTATAGGTGCTCTCAAATCCGTCTTCTGCAAAAACAGAAATTTGTTTATCTAAAAACAAAATATATGGATAAACTTTTTTGTCATTAATTGTATCCTCGCCAAAATTTGGTGCACCATAATGTAATTCAGTTTTTATTATACCGCTAATTGTTCTTACTTTAGATTTCTCTATTTCAACTTCATTATTTATGATTTCTGTTTCCGATTGGTAATTATTTTGACTTTCCGTTTTTTCTGTGTTTTCAGTTTCTTTATTCTGATTGAAAATATCTCTAATTTTATCTGTCACAAAAACATTTCCTAAAACACCAAATCCAATAGTTTTTGTTTCGCCTTTATATTCTGCTTTTGTCAAGGAAAATAAGAAAAAATTATCCCTTGAAACGAAACCATCAGTAAGTTTATCTATAAATATATCTCCGAAAAGTAAACCAAGTCCACTTCCAAAGGATTTATCAGAACTTGTTTCGTTCATTAAGTTTTTAGACATTTCTTTCTTGAAAGCACTTTTTAATTTTGTTTTTACTTCTTGAATATGTTTATCTTCACTAGGATTTGTTATGAAAAGGATAGTAATCAGGGCGAATAAAATTATTAAAGCAGTTTTACGATTATTCATATTGTATTTTAAAAATTATTTTTTTTACGAAATATTAATGTTCAAAATCTTTGTTTCCTATTTATTCTACCACTGTTATCGTAATAAAAGTAGGTACTATACTATCGATAACTTTGTAATTATCAGACATTTTTTTCAAATATTGATTTTAAAAAACGCTACTATAAAACAGTAGTATACTTCTTTAAAGAAACTCCGGTTTTAGCGATCCGCGTTGCAAACGCTATAATTTGTTTCTTAATTTAAGTAGGTACTCGTTGCAAACGAGCACCAGAGAATGGTGACAAACGAGCGCTAGTTGGGAATAAACACATTCAAATCTTACTTCATTAAATGTGATTGTATCTTTGTTATAAATAGTTTCATATTTTTTATCTAATATTTCTGTATACTTATTCTCGAAGTATTGTGAACATATAGCTTTATCAACTATTTTTTGAGATGTTGAACAACCAAAAATTAAAAATAATGAGATTATCAATAAAGTTTCTTTCATAGTTTATTTGTCAAATATTTGATAACGTCCCTTTACTACAGCGCGTTTGGGACTAAATTAAGCCCATTCTTGGGATTTGCTAAATCAACCCAAATACAAAACCAACTTTCTATTAAGCCGATTGCCCAAATCCGTTGTATTAGCTGTTATGCAACGTGCATCTATTCGATCCTACTTTTTATAACTTCTATAATTTCAGTATAATTTTCAAAATTATCTGGAGAAATAATTAAAGTATTACCATTTTTAAGTTGCAAAATATTATAATGATATCCATCAGATATATTGATTCCGCGTGTACTTCTTAATCTTGTTTTTTGTCTGGCTATGCTTGAAATAGAATCGAAAGCAATAAATTGTTTTGTTCGGAATATTAAAGAAGTTTTTTCAATACCATTTTCCATAATTTTCAAAGTAAAATCTTTAAATAAATCTATTGAAAGATATGTTATAAACAACAACACAACAAATGCTAGAATTAAAGATTGCTTTATGGTTTCGTCAGGATTTCTCAATCCATTTACGCAAAAAGATAAAATTAATAAAAACAGGAAAAGTCCAACTCCTATTCTGATGTAAAACAATTTTCTAAATTTTGATTCTATCACCATTTGATTTTATTTATTCCGTTGTTTACTGCATGAGGCACAACTTATATATCGGCGCTACAAAGTAGCGCATGTACTTCTTATTTTGGGTGGATAGGCACTACTACATAGCGTATCCCTTTCAAATATACACTTTAATAATTATCTTACAAATTATCATATGGACTTTTTATTTGTAAATTATCGTTATCGTTACTCCGCATGAAGGATGGCAGCGGAAATCCTCCCGATTTTTCTTCGGGAGATTATAGCGTCCCGAAGTCTCGGGATCCTGACACAGCTGTACCGCAGAGGAGGCTGGGACATGCCCAAAAAAATCCCTCTTGAAAATATCAAAAGGGATTCTGTTGCTCCACTAGAGCTGTCCTCGACTGCGCTCGAACTGACAGCTGTGTAAACTATAAATTGATAATTATTCGCTTTCTTCTACGTCTTTGTCTTCTTTCTCCACAGCGTCTTTATAATCCGGATATAAAAACTTGTTGTAAGGAAAACGGGTGATATGAATATGTCTTACGGCTTCGTACACGCGTTCTCTGAATTCCTCGAAATTTTCTTTGTTAGTAGCCGAAATAAACAACGCATTTTGCTCGCCTACTCGACTCATCCAAGTCGATTTCCATTCTTCCAGCGTGTAATGTCTTGGCGTTTTTTCGGTCATTAAATCATCTTCATCAATAGTCAAATGCTTATACGCATCGATTTTGTTGAAAACCATAATAACGGGTTTGTCATTTGCCTTGATGTCCAATAACGTTTGGTTTACGGATGCAATATGATCTTCAAATTCAGGATGCGAAATATCAACAACGTGCAATAACAAATCCGCTTCGCGAACCTCATCCAGCGTACTTTTGAAAGAATCAACCAGTTGTGTTGGCAATTTCCTGATAAATCCTACGGTATCAGAAAGCAGGAAAGGCAGATTTTTAATAACTACTTTACGAACAGTTGTATCCAATGTCGCAAAAAGTTTGTTTTCTACAAAAACGTCACTTTTCCCAACAGCATTCATCAAGGTTGATTTCCCAACATTAGTATACCCAACCAAAGCCACGCGTACCATGGAACCACGATTGCCTCTTTGCGTTCCCATTTGTTTGTCGATTGCTTTGATTTTATCTTTCAATAAAGCGATTCGGTCACGAACAATACGTCTGTCTGTTTCAATCTCTGTCTCTCCAGGTCCACGCATTCCAATTCCCCCTTTTTGACGCTCAAGGTGTGTCCACAGTCCCGATAATCGAGGTAACATATAGATACATTGCGCCAATTCTACTTGCGTTCTCGCATACGAAGTTTCTGCACGCTGTGCAAAAATATCAAGGATAAGGTGCGTTCTATCCAGGATTTTACATTCCGTAATGATTTTAGATATATTTTTTTGCTGTGAAGGCGATAATTCATCATCAAATACCAAAGTTGAGATATCATTTTCTTTTACAAAATGATGAATCTCTTCAATTTTTCCGGTACCAACAAAGGTCTTAGGATTTGGACGTTCCATTTTTTGCGAAAAACGTTTCACCACCTGGCCGCCTGCGGTAAAAGTCAAAAACTCCAATTCGTCAAGATATTCGCGTAGTTTCTCTTCACTTTGGTTTTGAGTTACAATACCAACAATAGCCGTTTTTTCGAAATTTATTACTTCTTTTTCTAACATATTTTTGAATAAGTTACAAATTTAATGATTTGTAAGGGACTTATTGAGTTCTGGGTTTATAAAAAAATCATAACGTGTGAATAATGATAGTATTTTGGTCGAACGAGATATTAGACCAAAGAAAGATTTTTCCACGATTTAATCTTTACTTTTAAAAAAATTAGTCAATGTTCGGATAATTAGTAGCTAAAAAGTTTATCGAAAAGAAATTAGCGAATTTGCGGTTATTTTAAAAACTCTTGCTTTTGCAAACCTTACTTTTGAAGTTCCATTGGATTTTTAATTATTTTTACAGCAATTTAATACCATTTGAATGAATCGCTTTTTGACAGTACTTCTTGCATTTTTGTCTCCTATTTTTCTTTTTGCCCAAAATAATTCTGAACAATTATTGCAGGAATTGGATCAAACGGTAGGTGATTATGCTCTTTATTCCAATAAAAAAGAGATTCAAATTAACAAACTCAAAAAACTGCTGCTTTATACTTCTTCCGATATTCAAAAATATGATGTTTACGGAAAATTGTATGCGGAATATAAATCGTATCAATCGGATTCAGCGTTGATTTACGCTCGAAAGAGTTTTCAAATAGCCGAAAAACTAAATGACATTCAAAAGTTAAATCATGCCCGATTAAATCTAGCTTCCATCATGGGAACATTAGGAGTATATAAGGAAGCAACAGATATTCTTAATAAAATCAACATCAATACTTCACCCGAATTAAAAAGTTATTATTTTACCGTAAATAGCGTGGTTTATGGTTATATGTCTGATTATGCAGCTTCACTTCAGGAAAAGAAGAAGTATATTCTTTTAACAAAAAAGTATCGTGATTCTTCTTTAAAGTATTACAAACCACAATCTAGTGCTTATATTATGGCGAAGTCCAGTACACTTCTTGATGCTGGAAAACACAAGGAAACACTGGCTTTATTGATGAATTATTTCCCGAATATTGCTCATAACAATGATGATCGAGCGGTTATTGCTTACATTATTTCGCAGGCGTATCACCAAAAAAAAGAGGCTGATCAGGAGAAAAAATGGCTGACTATTTCGGCTATTTCCGATTTGCAATTGGCGAAGAAAGAATACATTTCGTTGCGTTCCTTGGCTTTTCTAATGTATGAAAACGGGGATATTGACCGCGCTTATACATACATAAAACGCTCACTTGAAGATGCTCTTTTTTGCAATGCGCGCTTACGAACTTATGAAATATCAAAGATGTTACCCATTATCAACGAGGCGTATCAAAAACAAAATGAAACCAATCGATTTCAATTGGTACTATTTTTAATAAGTGTGAGTATATTATCTGTATTCCTTTTGGCGGTGCTTTTTTTACTTTTTAAGCAAATGAAAAAATTGTCTAGAGCAAAGCAAGATTTAAGTGTAGCATACAACCAACTTTCGGAGTTGAATGCCGAATTAAATATTTTCAATGAAAAACTGAATGATTCCAATTATACGCTGACCGAAGCCAATCTTTTGAAAGAAATATACATTGGCCGTTACATGGACCAATGTTCAGACTATATAGGAAAATTTGACGAATACCGCCGAAAATTGAATGTCATGGCTACAACAGGAAAAATGAATGACCTGATTAGTGCCGTAAAATCGAAACAATTTGTCGAAAATGAACTGGCTGCATTTCTCACAAATTTCGACAAGACATTCCTACAACTCTTTCCTAATTTCATACCGGAATTCAGCGCTTTATTGGTTGATGATGAAGCGATACAATTGAAGGAAGGCGAACTGCTGAATACGGAACTACGGATTTTTGCACTGATTCGTTTGGGTATCAAAGACAGTGCAAAAATTTCTACTTTCCTAAGGTATTCGGTATCCACAATTTACAATTATCGTTCGCAACTCAAAAACAAAGCAGCAGGTCCACGAGAAGATTTTGAAGCTAAAGTAATGCGGATTGGAACCAATCTAAAATAGAAAAATGCTGTTTTTCAAGAAGGTCTTTGGGATTAAAACAATCTTGACGACCTCTTTTTTAGTATAAATCCACCACTTTTTTTAAACACTAAATTTACATAATAAACAGTTATTCAGTATCTTGCATTTAAAAAAGAGAAACGCAATCTACTTTTTTATGATGACAAAAATATGTAGTGTGTAAAGCGTTTACTTTTACCTTTTCGAAATATGGAAAACTTTGGGTTTTTCTATAAATCGATTTCGTGAAAATCAGAATCTATTACCAAACCTGAAAAATTAATTTATCAAATTCTATTTAAAAAATGAAGCAATTTCTTTTTACAGCCTTACTTTCGCTCGCTTTTTTTAGCTCTGCAAAATCACAGCAGTTAAAATCCCCAAATGGAAAATTTGTAATGGAATTCTCCTTACAAACTGACGGAACTCCAAGTTACAGTTTAAATTACAAAAACAAAGCTGTTGTAAAACCAAGTAAATTGGGTCTTGAATTGAAAAATGACAAAAAATCGTTGTTAAATGATTTCACTGTTATTGACACGAAAACAGCAGCTTTTGACGAAAACTGGAAACCAGTTTGGGGAGAAGTAGCTTCCATTCGCAATCATTATAACGAATTGGCAGTTACCTTAAATCAAAAAGAAACCGACCGACAAATTGTGATTCGTTTCCGTTTGTTTGACGATGGTCTAGGATTTCGTTATGAATTCCCTTCGCAAAAAAACCTTACTTATTTTGTAATCAAAGAAGAAAGAACCCAGTTTGCCATGACAGGCGATCATACCGCGTTTTGGATTCCGGGTGATTACGACACGCAAGAATATGATTACACTACCTCAAAATTATCTGAAATCAGAGGATTATCTGAAAAAGCAAAAACGGCAAATGTATCGCAAACTTCCTTTTCTACAACAGGAGTTCAAACTTCGCTAATGCTAAAAACAGCGGACGGATTGTATATCAATTTGCACGAAGCGGCATTAATTGACTATTCTTGCATGCATTTGAATCTGGACGATGCAACCATGGTTTTCGAATCTTGGTTAACACCTGATGCCAAAGGAGATAAAGGAAATATGCAGGCACCTAATCATTCGCCTTGGCGTACCATAATTGTCAGTGATGACGCAAGAGAAATTCTAGCTTCAAAAATGACCTTAAACTTAAATGACCCTAACAAAATTGAAGATACATCATGGATAAAACCGGTTAAATACGTAGGTGTTTGGTGGGAAATGATTACCGGAAAAAGTTCTTGGGCGTATACGGATGAATTTCCTACGGTTCAACTTGGCGTAACTGATTTTTCAAAAGCAAAACCAAATGGAAAACACGGCGCCAATAACGCCAATGTGAAAAAATACATTGATTTTGCAGCTAAACACGGTTTTGATGCTGTCTTAGTCGAAGGCTGGAATGAAGGATGGGAAGATTGGTTTGGTCATTCTAAAGATTATGTTTTTGATTTTCTGACTCCTTACCCGGATTTTGATGTCAAAGGTTTACATGAATATGCCAAATCAAAAGGAGTTAAAATGATGATGCATCATGAAACTTCGGGATCAGTACGTAACTACGAGCGTCACATGGATAAAGCGTATCAATTTATGAACGACAATGGATACAATTCTGTCAAAAGTGGTTATGTTGGTTCTATCATTGAAAACGGTGGAAATCATTATAACCAATTCATGATTAACCACTATCAATACGCGATAGAAAAAGCAGCAGATTATAAAATTATGGTGAACGCGCACGAGGCAGTTCGCCCAACAGGAATTGCAAGAACGTATCCTAACTTAATAGGTAATGAAGCGGCACGCGGAACCGAATATCAGTCTTTTGGCGGTTCTAAACCAAATCATGTGACGGTGTTGCCTTTTACACGTTTAGTGGGCGGACCGATGGATTATACTCCTGGAATTTTTGAAATGGATTTGAGTAAAATGAATAAGGACAATAACTCCCATGTAAACAGTACAATTGCGAATCAATTGGCATTGTACGTAACCATGTACAGCCCGTTGCAAATGGCAGCTGATACTCCAGAAAATTATGACCGCTTTCCGGATGCTTTCCAGTTTATCAAAGATGTCGCGATAGATTGGTCAGACAGTAAATACCTTGAAGCAGAACCGGGTCAATATGTTACCGTTGCACGTAAAGCAAAAGTGACTAACAATTGGTTTATCGGTAATGTAAATGGCGATACTTCTCGTACCTCAACGATCAAATTTGATTTCTTAGAAAAAGGAAAAAAATATGTGGCTACGATTTATGCTGATGCAAAAGATGCTCATTATAAAACCAATCCACAAGCGTACACAATTCGTAAAATGACGATAACTAACAAATCAAAACTGGCACAACTTAGTGCTCCGGGTGGAGGTTACGCGATAAGCATCGTTGAAATCAAAAAGTAACTAACTATAAATGGCTGTCTAAATAGACAGCCATTTTATTTTCTTAAAAATCAAAAATTACATTATATCATAAAAAAATACTTAAAGAAAAACAGGATTTTACATTGACTTTCTATTATTCGTATAAATAATTAAACTCTGTTTTTACTATCCCATTTTCTTCTACAAGGGAACAGGATACTGGATAGTTTAAATTATTGTATTTGTATTTTCTGCTTTTACCAATAGCATTTACTGCAGTAGAGACAAAACTTAATTCATTATTATTAGATATTGATTCAAAATCAAATTCATCTTCATGAAAAGAAACTAGTGGCACAATCGTTTTATAATTTTGACCAAAAATGTTTTTCACTATTAATAAATCAGCAGAGTTTTTATCATCAAAAGTATAGTTCTTTATTGATTTATCACCAATCAATCCTTTATGTCTTATAATATTGTCTTTGAAATACACATACTCGATTTTATTAACTATTTGTTGATTTCGATCTCTGGAAGAACGTCTGGCTACAAGTCCATTTTCAACAACATATTCAATATCTTCAATCAGGGTTTGATGACTGTTACTTTTTTTAGTTACTGCTTTTACTCTTGATCCTTCATAAGTTATCGTAACTGTTTTAGTGACCAGTTCTCCACCTTCCTCGTGTTTTTTGGCAAACTTTACCAATTGGTCCTCTTTATTATAAGTGTAATTCACAACCTCTTTCCAGTTACTTCCTTGTCTTTCTTTAACAGTCATATCCAATAATTCTTTTGGATTATAAAAAAAACTTTGAATAACGTCAGACGTTTTAATGGACTGTAATTTTCCGTCCGTAAATAAGATGGTTTTATTTATAATCTCACCACTTTTTAAATTACGAAAATTTGTCTTTACAATATTAATTTGCTTTAACTTGACTGATTTTTCTGGAATTTGGCTTTGTGTCAAAAACGGAAAGGTGATAATAAATAGGGCAATAAAGTAGGTTTTCATTCGGTATCTATATCTTTTTGGAATTGCCAAAATACAAAAACCAATCAAAGTATAAAATTTTTATTCCAAATATATATTCTTCAATTTGAATACAATCCGTTTAGGTGTATTTATTATCAAAAAAACAGGAGCAATCTAAAAAAATAGATAACTCCTGTTTCTGATAGGACAGACTTTAAAATTTTTAATGATAACTGCGCAATAAATCTTAATTTACTTTAATCAGTTTGACATCGAAAATAAGTACAGATCCTCCTGGAATCGGCCCGCTACCATTGCTTCCATACCCTAAATGAGAAGGAATCAAAAGAACTCCGCTTCCGCCTTCTTTAAAATAAGGAATCCCTTCAGTCCAGCCTTTTATTACTTGGTTCAACCCAAAAGAAATTCCTTCTGCTTTACTTTCATCAAAAATATTTCCATTAGTAAAATACCCTTTGTACGCAACTGTTACATTAGATGAAGCTGTGGGTTGTGCGCCAGTTCCCGCTTCATTAATAACGTAATGCAAACCTGAATCGGTTTTTGTGGCCGTCAATTTATTTTTGGCAATGTAATCCACGATTTCTTTTTCGTTTTGAACTGTGTAATCAACAGGTTTAGAGGTTTCGTTATCTGATAAACAAGAAACTAATAATAAAGAAACTAATGCTAATAAAGTAGATTTCATAATTTAATTTAAAGGTTAAGACTGCAAATATAGCAATTCAAGCAAAACCTTTTATAAAAATCATTTATCACCATAAACCTGAACATCATCCACTTGAAAAGCACCATCCAAAGCCAGGTTTTTCCCGGAACCGGTATATTTAAAAGCAATATTGATTTTACCTTTGTACGATGATAAATCCACTGCGCCACTTCCCACAAATTGATACCAAGGCGTTGCTTGTTTAGGCAAATTAACAACCAATGGAGTCCAATTTGCTGTAGCAAAATTCAACCCATCAAAATTACTGGAAACATAAACTTCAAGAGAATTTAATGGTGAATCGACATCTAAATGATGCTGAGCGCTTCTAAAAGTCAGGACTTCTTTCGTATGAACATCCATGTCAATTTTTGGCGAAATCAACCAAGCAATATTCGAAACGACTTTGGTTCCACTAATAGCAAACTCTGCATACCCGTTTCCTGAATACACTGTGCCTTTCCAGAAAAGTGATCCTTTTTGAACCATATTTGCCCATCCCGGAAGACTCAATTTCGACCTATCGACTACTTTTTCAAAATCTTCTGCGAAAAATGGAATCGCTCTCGGTCCGGTCATCAACACATCTTTTTCAGAACGAGGTAATAATTGGTAATCACTTCCGTATTTCGTCAAAATCCCCCTTACTTTTCCGCTTCCATTGGGAACTAATTTAGTTGCAAAATCAGAAAAACTACTCGTTCTAAAATAGATTTGATTCCCTAATTTATCCATCAAACCCCAATTCGTCGCACCGCCCACATTATTGGTTTCTTCAAAATAATTGCGTCCTACTGCAGCAGCTGAAAACTGAACATCAGACAGTTCGACCAATGTATTCAAATTAGAATCATTCAGCAGTTCCGACATGGTTAAAGACCGTACCAAAACATCCTCTTTGACATTCGTACAAGACGCATTCAACACCTTTTTGTACTCATTTTGCGAAAGTCGCCCTACTCCGCCTTCATTATAGGAATTCACGAAAATACTCCCGATACGCATGCCTCCGAACGAAATATCCGTGTATTGGTCTTTCAATTTTATGTATACTTTATTGCCCAATCTATAGTCAATATACAAGTTAGTAGCGTCTACAGGAACACTAAATCCTGTGGCTGGCTTTGTGGCTGTTGCCAAAGTCTGAAAAGAAATCGACTTGAAAAAATTCCCCGATTCATCGCTGGAAACTACATACGCCTCGATGATATCATCGTATTTGTATTGCGTTACAATAGCATTTGCAGCAGCATGAATCTCGCTAACTGATTTGTTTGTGACTAAATCCGGCTGTGTACAAATGAGTTTTGGAGCCATAACTTCATCTGTTACGCAACTTGTGAGTGTGATTGTCAATAACAACAATAGAACCGATTTGTAAAATGTTGATTTCATATACTTTAATTTATAGATTGATAAAAAGGTTCACGAAATACGTTCTGCCGTATCCGTAGAAATATTTTGGTCCAAAAGAAGGCGTACCGCTGGAAACATCCTGATTAATTTGTCTGAAATTAGCATTTCGGGCTTGTTCGTAACCACCTGTTTTATAAGTTACATTAAGCACGTTATTAATGCTGGCAAAAAACCCAACATTCTTTCCATAAATTCTCCATGATTTTCCACCAACGAGGTTGAGCAACATGGTTGGATCCAATTTTTCTTGTTTGATTAGAATGGCTGCTCGTTCTTCGGTTGCTTCTGGAAAATTGAAACCGCTGGCTGGATTTTTGTAAAAAATTTCGGTTCTGGAAATGGGTGAAATATCAATATAACTGTTGGTGAGGTAATTTACATTGGCGCTAATCCACCAATATTTTGGATCTCTGTATTCAATTCCCACGGAATAGGCGCGCTGTGGCATACCCGCTTGCTTGTAATTTTTGAGGGAGGCGATTCCAAAATCAAAAACCGGACTGGTGTTCTCTGGAGCTGCTTCGGCATCATTTGTCAAAGTCACTTTTGGATTACTGTCATAGGTAAATTCTCCAAAAGCTGCCGAAAAAGTGGTTTTAAATGTTTGTGTCAATTGATATTCCAAACTAAATTCGGCACCCATATTCTTCTTGTTCAATTTTGTCAAAGTTTGGCTCACAAAAGCATCGGTATTTAAATAGCCCGCGCCATCATCAAAAATCCCTTCGGCATAAAAGAAGGAAATTTGAGTCGCATTTTTAATTAGGGAGTAATAAGCTGTCAGTCGGGCTTTGAGTTTTGGAGACCGATACACATAACTCGCATCCAAACTGCTGATGTTCTCACTTTCTATTCCGTTTACAATTGCATTATTCAATCGTGAATTTGCAAAAGTATTTTTCAAAGAAGGTGCTTTGGTCAAATGCGCCGCATTGAAAGTCACCAACTGCTTTCCGGAGATTTTCAAATTGAATCCGGCTTTAAAGCCAAAATTTTCAAACACCACTTTCTCGCTTTTCCCGAAGGAATTAGTTTCATAGATTCCGTTTTTGTACAAACCTTCCCGTTGATAATCAGCTCTGGAAAAATTTTGCGCCAGATAAAAATCTACTTTATTATAGGTAAATTTAAATTGGGTAAACGCTTCTAACGCATTGGCAAAATAATTATAGTTGTAGCCGTACATATCGCCAACAACTACTTGACGGTATGGATTATTCAAATCAGATTGTGATTGATTTCCGCTGTAAAAAGCATCGATATCGTCAAAATAAGAACCGCCAAGCAAGTCCAATAATTTTTGTGAATTATGCGATTTTAGTTTTTTGAACGATGCTCCGGCATTTAGAAAAATATTTTCTGACAGTTGCGCAGTCAAATTTGTTGTAGCCACCGCCGTTTCATCTTCCACTTGATCTTCATACAAAACATACTTGCTTTTTGTAGGTTCGTAGCCCGAAATTGTTCCATTAGCATCCAAAACTGGATTTTGATTGGCTTGGTATAATGCCGTCCAATCAATTTGAGGATTCGCTAAAAATTCCGCTTTGCTTTTCTCGGCATTTTCATAATCTGGAGTAAATGCTCCCGAAAATTCTCCGTTATCCGGTGCATAAAGCGAGCTGTAATAACTGGGCATTTTTCTATAATACGTTGGGTCCGGACTATTGGCATTTTGATAATCGATGTTGCTATTGGCAATTGTTCCAAATTGATACATCACACTCGAATTCAAGTTGATTTTATCGTTGATTTTAAAATAGTGATTCAGCATAATCGTGGGTTCTTCAATGGTTTTAATACGGGCATTTCTCTTTTTACCGTCTTGAAAACCCCAATACGAATTGTATTTTACGTTTGTCAGCTGCGTAACCTCGGATGTGTTTGGAGAATTTTTTGCTCTGGAATTGGGCGTGTACAGGGCCGTCAGATTTAACGAATGTTTCTCACTTAACTTTTTTTCGAGACTTATAAAAAAGGAATTCGCATCATAACTTGTCCCTTCAAAATAGCCTTCTTGTGCCCAGCGTTTTCCTGCCGATACGACAAAAGCCCAGCCAGAGGAATTCATGCCGGAAGCATGCGTTGCCATCGTGCGCCAACTGTAATTGGTATTCGTTGATGAAAATGTGATTCGGGAACCGGGTCTGTATATAGAAGCCCGCGTATTGATTTCCTGCGTTCCTAAAATCCCACCAAACGTATAATCCGACGGAGCAGTTCCCAGTGTAAATTCCTGATTGCGGAGCGCATCATTCAGTCCGCCCCATTCGCCCCATTGCGGTCTTCCATCATAAATTTTATTCATGGAAACGCCATTAATCATCATCGTGGAATGTTCACTGTCTAATCCGCGAACTCTAAAACGGGCTTGCCCCCAATTGAAAGCAGCGGCTTGCAAAAAAGCATCTCGGGAGGATTGAAGGAGTCCGGAAGTACTTTCGGAACTGCTGCTGTCTTCACCAAAATCACTTTCGATAAGTGTTATTATACTGTTTTGTTGTTCTGCGGATTGATCTTCTTCTAAAGTTATGGTTCCTAAATCCAGCATTTGTCCTTCGGTAATTTCAACCGGATACAGGCCGTCTTTGAAACCCTGACTGTGCACCAGAAGCAGTATGTTTCCTGTGGGAACGGAATCAAAACTAAAATTACCATCCTCTTTAGTGAGTTGCATTAAAGTCGTATTTTGAACAGTGACGACGACAAATCCTAGTGGATTTTGGGTTTTTGAGTCTACGATTTTTCCAAAAAAACCCGTACTGTTTTGTGCAATACTACATCCAATATGAACCATAAAAAAGAACGCAAAGTAAAATTTATTCATAAATTCAGATGATGAGGTTACAGTATAAAAGCGGGAATTGCAATAATAAGTTCAACCGCTACAATGAATTGCAACGGTTGAACTACAAAAATTGAAAACGTCATCCGAAATGGGATAACGTTAAATAATTAAAAGTGAATTTTGGAAAAGGTGCTATAAACTTTAAATACGATACTGCTGACTAAGTGGTATTTTGCATGCAGTATCAAACGAAAATAATCTATGAAAGAATTATAATGTTAAATGTATAAAAAAAATACTAACATATTGATTTTCAATGAAAATATTTTTATCAAATCTGTTTTCGGGGAAAGTTCTTAGATAATTAAAACGAATTCAGTAGCCCCGATGGCAGCAAGTATCCCATGCTTTTGGGCGTGGATACTGCGAACAGCGGGAGAGTTTGTTTTATGGAAACGAAATGTTGTGCTACTAAAAATTTATAATTATTCTATTGCTTTGATTCGGGAAACCATTATGGCGATAAGAATCCCAAATACGCCGATAAATGCGAATGAAAATCTAAGACTTGACAACTCCGCTATGTAGCCGATGATTGGCGGACCCATAAGAAAACCCAGAAAACTGACGCTGGAAACGGTTGTTAAGGCTACGCTGGGCGATACATTTGGGGTTTTTCCCGCCACACTGTAAACTGTAGGAACTATGGTGGAAACTCCCAAACCAACGAACATAAATGCGATGGTTGCGGGGATGACGAAAGGGAAGATTACGGCTGTAAAAAGCCCTGCTGATATCATGATTCCGCTGATTTGCAAGACGGTTTTTCTCCCAAATTTACGGATTAGACCGTCTCCTAAGAAACGTCCGCCGGCCATCATAATCATAAAGGAAGTGTACCCCAGAATGACTAATGGTCCGGGAGCTTTGATGACTTCTTTGAAAAAAACGCCGCTCCAATCGAACATTACGCCTTCGCTAGCCATGCAACAAAACCCGATTATTCCCAGCCAAATCAGGGCGCTATCCGGTTTTGAGAACATTTTTTTCTTCTCGGTTCGAATGGTTTCTTTGGCTTTTATTAAAAATTTATAATTGAAAGCCATCATCAAAAATACGATTCCGGCCACAATCAGAAAATGAATGTAAGGTGATAATTCAAAAGCTAGCATTCCTAATCCTACTAATGCTCCCATGAATCCGGCAAAACTCCACATCCCGTGAAAAGAGGACATGATGGTTTTTTTGAACAATACTTCGGTGTAAACGCCTTGTGTGTTTACGGCGATATTAGATAGATTTCCAAAGATTCCAAACACGAATAATCCCAATGACAATTGCCAAGCCTGATTGGCCAATCCTAAATTTGTCATGCTAAAAACATATAGTGAAAGGGCGAATATCAAGATTCTGTGGCTTCCAAAACGAGTGACTAATTTTCCGGAAAAAGGCATTATCACTAATTGTCCTAACGGCAAAGCGAATAGAATACTTCCTAAATCGCCTTCGCTGAGGTGCAAAGCGGTTTTAATATCCGGGATTCGGCTGGCCCAAGTGGCGAAACACAAGCCCATCCCAAAGTAGAACATCGAAACAGCCCAACGGATTCGGTTTAAATAAGAAACCTTAGCTTGTGTGTATGTTTTCTTGAGTTTGGCTTTCGTTTTTAACCTTCCTAAAAAGTTTAAATCTATCAAAGTGATTAATTTAGCATTTAATGGCTCAAAATTACAAAAAGCAGTGATTGATTGTGTCAAAACAACATATTTGAGGAAAAATACAACGTTATTGTTTATAAAAAGTGATTGCCGCTAATTTGCTAATTTTTAAAAAGTATAGAAATAAGCTAATTCGCGGTAGATTCTATAGGTCAATTGCTTTTTTCTGCGCGCTGCTTTGGATTGCCGCTTCAATAATTTGCATGACCTGAACACCTTCTTGAGCCGTCACCGGTTCTATAACGTCATTTATAATCGAATGATAAACTCCGTCAAAAAAGTCGTAGTAATTCCCTTGAAGTGTGGGGATAATTTCTTGAACAATTTCACCATTAATTTCAGTGTGCAATAGTCCTCTTTTTTCGATGGATTCTGTTCCCCAAGTGTCTAAATTTGGTTTATTTCCTAATTTTAATTCGTCTTCCTGTACATCACCACGCGGTTTTAGGAAAGACCCTTTCTTACCATGAACCACAAAAGACGGAATTGCTTCCCGAACAAAAAATCCAGCTTTGAGTCGGACACGGAAATTAGAATAATACATTAAAATATCAATGTAATCATCTACCAAAGAATGTTCTCGTGTGATGCGAATATCCGCGAAAACGGATTGTGGCAATCCAAATAAACACAACGCCTGATCGATTAAATGCGGTCCCAAATCCTTTAGAATTCCTGCACCAGAATTAACGGTTTCTTTGTGTTGTTTCGGACTTAAAATAGGATTGTAGCGATCAAAGTGGAATTCGGCTTCCACGATATCACCTAATACTTTCTCTGAAATAATTTTCTGGACGGTTTTAAAATCGCTGTCCCATCTTCTGTTTTGGAAAACGGCCAGTTTCAATCCTTTTTCTTTGGCGATAGCCGCTAATTCCTGCGCTTGGGCAACGGTTGTAGTAAAAGCTTTTTCGACAATAGCGTGTTTTCCGGCAAGAAGCACTTGTTTTGCATATTCATAATGCGTTTCCACCGGAGTATTTACGATGACTAAATCTACATCATCTTCCAACAACTCTTCTAGCGTGGCATAACTTTTTACAGCAGGAAAATCCTGGTGGATTAATTTTTTAGTTCGTTCCCAAGCACCAAGAAGTTCAAATCCCGGGTGAAAATTTAAAAAAGGAGCATGAAATACTTTCCCAGACATGCCGTAGGAAAGTAAAGCAGTTTTTATTTTTTGCATGGTTGTATATTTTATACGATTTATTCTGAAAATTGTCATTCCGACGAAGGAGGAATCTACGTTATGTGAGTTACTTGATGAGATTCCTCCTTCGTCGGAATGACAAAAATAATACGTTTATTATTTACTTTTTAGCTCTTTCATATTGTCTAGGCCATTCGATTTCCGCATTTAAATCATGGGCAAATGTCAATCCCAGATTCGGATTCCTAAGGGATTCTCTGGCAAAAAGTACTAAATCCGCTTTTCCTGAAGCTACTATTTCCTCGGCTTGAGCAGCTTCGGTAATTAAACCAACTGCTCCAGTCAGGATTCCAGTTTCTCTTTTAATTTGGTCCGCAAAAGGAACTTGATAATTTGGTCCCAACGGAATTTGTTGGTGAGACACTAATCCCCCTGAAGAAACATCGATTAAATCCACGCCTTTTTCTTTTAATATTTTCGAAAGCTGTACAGATTCTTCAGCATTCCAACCTCCTTCTGCCCAGTCTGTAGCCGAAATTCTAACAAATAAAGGCAGGTTTTCCGGCCATTCTGATTGAACTGCATCCACTACTTCGAGTGTTAAACGGATTCGGTTTTCGAAACTTCCTCCGTATGCATCTGATCTGAAATTAGACAAAGGAGAAAGAAACTGATGCAACAAATACCCGTGCGCCGCATGAATTTCCATTACCTGAAAACCTGATTGAAAGGCTCTTTTTGTAGCTGATTTAAAGTCGGAAACTACTTTTTGAATTCCCGCATCATCTAATGCAACAGGAGCGTTTTCAGTATGATGATACGCAACTGCACTTGGCGCCACGGTATCCCAGCCGCCTTGTGTTGCGTCTAGTTTTCGGCCTCCGTTCCACGGTGATGCAGCACTTGCTTTTCTTCCGGCATGAGCCAATTGGATTCCGGGAACCGATTTCTGACCAATAATAAATTGATTAATCTGCTGCATTTTTTCAATTTGCTCGTCTTTCCAAAGTCCCAAATCACCTGGAGAAATTCGGCCTTCGGGAGAAACTGAAGTCGCTTCCTGAATGATTAATCCCGCACCACCACTGGCACGACTGCCAAGATGTACGAGATGCCAATCATTGGCAAAGCCATCTTGAGCCGAATACTGGCACATTGGTGAAATAGCAATTCTGTTTTTTAACGTGATACTTTTTATTGGAAGAGGAGAAAATAATTTTGAAGACATATTTTAATTTTAAAAGTGAAAGAAACAAGAAATACTCATTTCAAAAAAGTAAAGTTAAGATTCACAGACCAAAGTAAAAATTGAATTTCTATTAATTAACAAACTTTTAAAATGGTATGGAACAATTATTGTAAAATAAACAAATAGAAAACCTTACTTTTGTCAGTTGTAAAAGAACTAAAATTAAAAAATGGATATATTTATCAAGCTTTCTCAATTTTTATTGAGCTTATCATTACTGATTATACTTCACGAATTAGGACATTTCATTCCTGCAAAATTGTTTAAAACCAGAGTCGAAAAATTCTACTTATTTTTTGATGTTAAATATTCCCTTATCAAAAAGAAAATTGGCGAAACTGAATATGGTATCGGTTGGTTGCCTTTGGGTGGTTATGTGAAAATTTCCGGAATGATTGACGAAAGTATGGACAAGGAGCAAATGGCGTTACCACCTCAACCATGGGAATTCCGTTCAAAACCGGCTTGGCAACGTTTAATTATTATGTTAGGTGGTGTTACCGTGAATTTTATTTTGGCTTTCATTATATATATCGGAATGGCATTTGCATACGGCGATACTTATATTGCTAATGCTGATTTGAAAGACGGTTTATTAGTAGAAAACAAGGCGATGCAAAAAGTGGGTTTCCAAACTGGAGACCATATAGTTTCCGTTGATGGTGAAAAAATCGTCAAATTTGATAATGATCTTACGATGAAAGTTATCATGGCAAAAGAAGTGCTTATTGTAAGAAATGGAAAAGAACAAGCTATCAAAATGCCAAATGATTTTGTGGATCAATTATCAAAACATAAAAAAAGTGTGTTGTTAGATATCAGAATGCCATTTGTAGTGGGAGCTGTTGCCCCTGAATCTAAAAACACTGCGTTGCAACCAAAAGACATTATCCTTGCACTTAACGGGCAACCAACAAAATATTTTGACCAAGCTAAAGCGGTTCTGGAAAGCAACAAAAACAAAACGATTGAGGCAACTATTTTAAGAGACGAGAAAGAAATAAAAGTCCCCATTATGGTTGGTAATGATGGAAAACTAAATATAAATCGAGGAGGTTTGAGCATGGCTTCATTAGAAAAACTGGGCTATTACAAAGTAAGCAAACAGGAATTTGGTTTCTTAGAATCTATTCCGGTTGGGATTACAAGAGGAAAAGATCAGTTAGTAGGATACGGAAAACAATTGAAAATGATTTTCAGTCCAAGTACGGGTGCATATAAATCAGTGGGTGGTTTTAAGGCCATATTCGACATTTTTCCTAATACTTGGAGTTGGCAAGTTTTCTGGAACATCACCGCATTATTATCGATAATGCTTGGTGTAATGAACTTATTACCTATTCCGGCACTTGATGGTGGACACGTAATGTTTTTATTATATGAAATTATCAGTGGTAAAAAACCAAGTGATAAATTCCTAGAGAATGCGCAAATGGTTGGTTTCGTATTACTTATAACACTGTTACTATTTGCTAACGGAAATGATATTTACAAGGCAATTGTAGGGAAGTAAAAAAAATTAAAAAAAATTTAATTTTTGCTTGCACAAACCAAATGATAGCCTATCTTTGCACCGCTTTACAACTGAAACGAACATCACAATAAAGCAATTAAAAACGTTCATTCACACCAGAATAAAAATATACAGTTTCCTTCTTAGCTCAGTTGGTTAGAGCATCTGACTGTTAATCAGAGGGTCCTTGGTTCGAGCCCAAGAGAGGGAGCTTTTTAAAAAGACTTTACAGCAATGTAAGGTCTTTTTTGTTTTAAGGCGGTACTGAAAGCGGGACTTCACGGCGATTCAGTAGCGAAGAGATATTTTTTGACTTCTGCCAACTTGCCAACTTATTTTGCAAAAAAAGGCAACATATTAGGCATCATCTCTTTTTCTAAAAGGCATCACTTTTTTTATCGTAACCATTTGCATGTCTGACTAAAACAAAAAGTTATGACAACAGACAATTTCAAAATTCTATTTATTGAAGGAAAGAATAGAAAAAACAAGAAGAATCAATCTCCATTATTTTGCCGACTAACCCTAAATGGGAATAGAAAACAGCTTAGCACAGGCATTAATATTGAGTCCGAGCATTGGGATACCAAAAACCAAGTAATTCTAAAATCCCACAAATCTGCAATTTTATACAACTCTCAATTGGACAAGATAAAATCAAAGGTCAATAGCATCTACATGATTTTAAGATTACAGGAAAGCCCTTTTTCTGTTGAGGACATTCACGATAAATACTTAGGCAAAGAACTAAAGAAAAGTGAATTTATTCTATCCTATTACAAACAGTATCTCTCCAAAATCGAAAAACTAGTAGGACTAGAAATCAAAGACAATACCTATAACAAGTTCATTTATGTAGGCAACCATTTAGAAGCTTTCCTAAAATGGAAATATAAAAAAACAGATTACCCCCTAAAAGAATTAAGTCTACAGTTTCTAAGTGATTTTGACTACTATTTAAAAACAGAAAAGAAGCAAGGACAAATTACTATCAACAAAACCATTCAAAGGCTAAGAACACCAATAAAACAGGCCATTTCAGAAGGCTATTTGGATAGAGATCCATTTATACTTCACAAGTCTAAAACAGTCCGTAAAACCGTTATCTTCCTTACTACTGAGGAACTCAAAACCCTTGAAGAAGCAGTTTTACAACAAAAGAGATTAAGCACCATTCAAGACTTATTTATTTTTTGTTGCTACACAGGACTAGCCTATAATGAAATGGCAAATCTTGAGAAGCAGAACATCCAAATAGGGTTTGATAACATTAACTGGATTCAGATGAAGAGAGAGAAAACACAGCGTCAAATCTCAATTCCAATTCTGCCAAAAGCACAAGAAATTATCGAGAAATACTCAACCGATAGTAATCGCATCTTCCCTCCAATAAGCAATCAAAAATTCAATTCTTATCTCAAGGAAATTTCAGCTATAGCAGGAATTGAAAAAAGATTAACGCACCACATTGCAAGAAAAACATTTGCCTCAACTGTCCTATTGTACAATGATGTCCCAATGGAAATTGTATCTGAACTACTGGGTCATTCTAACATGGTTATTACACAGGAAAGTTACGGGAAGGTAGTACAGAAGAAAGTGAGTGAGGCAATGAAAACATTAAAATTGAGAATTGACGAAATCCAAAAATCTTAACAATCCAGTAGATATCACTAAAAGTGGGTATTGCAAGAGGAAAGTAATAGATGTTTCTTTGTGAGTAAAGGATCACTTCTTTTAAGTCACACAATAAAGATTTATAACAATAAAAACTTGTGTTTACGGCAAACCGTAAAATAATCTCGTTAAACTAGTTTAGGTTTGTTTTGGTTTTAAAATTTAAAGAGCGTCAAAAAGGAATAATTGAGAAATATCAATTTTTAAGGTTTTGGCAATTGCATATAAGGTCGTAACAGAAGTATTGATTATACCTCGTTCAATTCTGCTAATTTGGGAAATCTCGACACCTAGTTCATTTGCAAGCTGTTCTTGAGTGAAGCCTTTTTCTAAACGAAGTTCTCGAACTTTTCCACCAAACCTAATTAATATCCTTATTTTTTCTTGATTATCCACGAAATAAAATTCGAGGAATTAAGTTATTATTCAGTAGGCATATTTGCCTATATTTGAAACATAAAACAACAACAGGGATGCTGAAAACTGTATAGAGTAGGCAATATTTTAAATAAATTATGAAGAATCTAATTTTTATTTTATCATTCGCATTTTTGTTTTCTTGTTCAAAACCCGAAGACAATCAACCTAGTAATTCAAATGTCAAATTATTAAAATCAGTAACAGAAACAGGGGAAACATACGGAAGTTTTAGTTCCTACCATTATGAGAACAATATTCTCACTAAAGTTAATTATGGAGAATTGAACAATTACATGCAAGTTCAACAACTAGGTTATGAAAACAACAGACTAATTAAAATTGCACACGATAAAGACTATGCTACAGGCGATGCAGTACATCCGGAAGATTTTTCATACAACTACAATTTAAGTAGTTATCCTGTAGAAACAATATCGTACATGACTAGCAGTATTTTTTACAAATCAATTTACAGAGATTATACCTACAATTTAAACAATCAAAAACAAATTACTAGTATTGTAGAAAACAACGAATTAAGCGTCGAATTTGTATACAATACTACTCAGATTACAAAACAAAAACAATTCGACAATCCCCCATACGAATATACATTTACTTATGATGATAAAATAAATCCCTTCAATGTTCTGTATACAAAATTCGGGTTACTAGACGATTACATTTGCCCGTTATTAGGTCAAAATCACATTTATCATTTTTTATCTCCAAACAACATCAAAGAAGTTTATAAAAACGGGGTTTTACGTTACAGTTTTATTTATCAATACAACGATGAGAATCAGCCTATGTCTGTAGTTGCGTATGATTACACCAATAGTAAAACTTATAAATACACATACGTTTACACAAATTAATTTTAAATTAAAGAATAACTTAAATAAAGGTAAAAGTGATTTGGCAACAAACATCAATAGAAAAAATTAAGGCTGAATTGATTTTATCATGTGCCAATAATAACCCCGAATCATTTTTACCTTTTCTAATGTCAGCGGAGGTAGAAACAGAAGCACCTAACAAGGAGGATTTCTATCAGTTTTTTAAAGGAATGCTAAATCAAGCTCATGAGAGTTCGGAAGGAGAACTGACTTTAAAAATAGAACAGCCAACTTTGGACTCAGATAAACAAGTAGTTAATTATAACTTTTATGACAATACCCATAAATATCCCCTCCTTTCAATCGTAGTTAAAGAAAACAACAATCTAATCTGTTTAGGCATAATGCCTTTTTAAAATAAAAAAATATGATAATTACATTAATAATTATAACAGTAATAGGAATTTGCATCTATAATTGGGATAAAAAAAAGCAGGAAAAGTATATTAAAAGCGATTCTTTTAAAAACCATTTTGATACGTTAAATAAAGAGCAAGAAAAAAAACAAAGAAAAACTAATCTACAAGAAAAAAATGAAAGCATGATGAGGATGGCGAATAACATGGGTATTTCCATTGAAGATGTTAAAGAGAACTATATCTCAGACTTAGAGAAAAAAAATATTGGCACTGATTGCAAAGATCAAATGATACAACAATTTGACATTGAAAAAATTAAAGAATCTAAAGTTTTTGGTATTAAATACTTCCTGATGTTTTGCTAAAAACTGTAGATTTTGTTATTTCTACTATTCAGAGTTGCATGAAAAAAAGGGATTCCAAAATATAATTTGGGAATCCCTTTTTTTGATTTAATCTACTTCCTTATCCAACAATAAATTTCTCTTAATTTTAAATCGTTCTCAACTTAATAAAAATGCGAATCAACTACATTCAGGAGAATCCATTTTTTATCACTGTTGAGTTTAAAAGTACCAATATGTTCTTTATTCCATTCGTTCGGACCTATCAACGAAAGAAAGTTTACGCCTTCAGCATCTCTGTACAAATGATAAATTTCGCCAATAACGGGTTCAAATGAAAATTTAGCACTGTATACTAATTCGTTCCATTCGTATTCTTGCATCAACTTTTCATATTGAAGCTTGAGTTCATTAAATTTATTCCCTAGCTCTTTATTTACATTGTCAATTCCTCTACTTTTCCAAGAAACTACATCGTCAACTCTAATTACGGGTGCTCCAACTCCAGTTGCGTAAGGCAAAACATTAGCGTTATATCCTGCTTCGACTGTGTATACAACATTATCTGGTTTTTTATCTTCCATTTACTTTTTCTTTTATTTCAAGATATAATTAACCACTAGTAATTAATACCTATTTGTTTTATCTATGATTTTTTCAAAACGAATTCAAAATATTTATCTGTTCAAAAGTATTCTTTGGTTACCAAATTTTGCTCTAAGCAAAAGCCGGTTTACAAATTTTAAAAAACGAATATTTTGTTTAAATATTTTTACGCAAAGTTAAACAAAAAAACATAAATACTCAACACAATTCGACTCTCAGAAAACAATAATTAATTTAATTTTTGCATCATATTGGAACAACCAAAAAATAATTTTTCAATGTGTCGAAATAACACATTTATTTTTTACATTTGGAAACTATAAAATGCTATTACACTGATAAATAAACCATCATGAAATCAAAAATCTTTATCCTACCGTCTTTATTGTTACTAGCTGTATCATTGAAGGCACAATCAAAATGGACTGAAACCACTAAAGACTCTCACACTATTATCCAAAATAATGGAGGTCAAACTTTAGGCTACTCGCCAAAATCAGGAATTAAAATCATCCAAGTAGACGGTTTGGCTTTTAAAGATTTAAACAAAAACGGCAAGTTAGATATTTATGAAGATTGGAGAAAACCAGTAGCGGAACGTGCCAAAGATCTTGCCGCTAAAATGACAGTCGAGCAAATTGCTGGTTTAATGTTGTACAGCAGGCATCAAGCTATTCCCGCTCAAGAAGCAGGAATGTTTACGGGAACTTACAACGGAAAACCATTTTCAAAAAGTGGTGTAAAGTCATCTGATTTGTCTGACCAGCAAATTGCATTTTTAACCAAAGATAATTTACGTCATGTGTTGATGACTTCTGTTGAAAGTCCAATGGTTGCAGCAACTTGGAACAACAATATACAAGCTTTAGTCGAAGGTATTGGAATGGGAATTCCGTCTAACAACAGTTCTGATCCACGAAACGGTGCCAATAAAGATGCTGAATACAATGCCGGTTCCGGTGGCGCTATCTCACAATGGCCGGAAGAATTAGGACTAGCCGCTACTTTTGATGCTGCTATCACGGAACAATTTGGCGCAATTGCTGCCAAAGAATATAGAGCGATGGGAATCACGACAGCGCTATCGCCACAAATTGATTTGGCGACAGAACCAAGATGGAATCGTTTTGTGGGTACTTTTGGCGAAGACCCAAAACTCGCCACTGATATGGCAAGAGCTTATGTAGACGGGTTTCAAACATCTCTAAAATCGATTAATGCGTATGAAGGATGGGGAAATCAAAGTGTCAATGCAATGATTAAACACTGGCCAAGTGGTGGTCCGGAAGAAGGAGGTCGTGATGGACATTTTGCGTATGGTAAATTTGCTGTGTATCCTGGAAATAATTTCGAAACCCATCTGAAACCCTTTACTGAAGGCGCTTTTCAATTAAAAGGCGCTACTAAAAAAGCGTCTGCGGTGATGCCGTATTATACAATTTCATATGGTCAGGATAAAAAATACGGAGAGAATGTGGGTAACGGATTCAGTAAATACATTATTACGGATTTATTAAGAGACCAATACGAGTATGATGGAGTAATTTGTACCGATTGGTTGATTACTGCAGATGAAGGAGCTAAACCGGATGTTTTTTCGGGAAAACCTTGGGGTGTTGAAAAATTAAGTGTAGCCGAAAGACATTATAAAGTTCTGATGGCAGGAGTCGATCAATTTGGTGGGAATAACGACATTAATCCAGTCCTTGAAGCGTACCAAATGGGAATAAAAGAACACGGTGAACCATTTATGCGCAAGCGTTTTGAGCAATCAGCAGTTCGTTTGCTTTTAAATATATTCCGAGTGGGTTTATTCGAAAATTCCTATTTAGATCCTAATGAGACCAAAGCTATTGTAGGAAAACCAGAGTTTATGAAAGCTGGATACGATGCGCAGTTGAAGTCGGTTGTAATGATTAAAAACCAAAATAAAACGTTGCCAATTGCAAAAGGAAAGACGGTTTATATTCCAAAGAGAGTTACTCCGGCAGGAATCAACTTTTTTGGTCAGCCATCTCCTGAAAAAATTGAATATCCGGTTAATTTAGAGTTAATTAAAAAATATTATACCGTAACGGAAGATCCTGATAAAGCGGATTTTGCGATTGTATTTATCAAAAGCCCGATAAGTGGCGGATACAGCAGAGCCGACAGAGAAGCCGGCGGAAACGGATATGTGCCAATCAGTTTGCAATTAAAAGATTATACCGCAGTCGATGCCAGAGCGCAAAGTATTGCAGCTGGAGACCCTGTAATTGACCCGTCGATTACCAACCGTTCGTATTTGAATAAAACTTCAAAATCAAATTCTTATCCAGATTTAAACACCATTCTGGAAACGAAGAAAGCAATGAATGGAAAACCAGTACTAGTATCTGTGAATATTTCTAATCCAATGGTTTTCGGTGAATTTGAAAAAGAGGTTGATGCCATCGTGGGAGAATTTGGCGTTCAATTAGAAGCTTTATTGGATATTGTTTCTGGAAAAACAGAACCTTCCGGATTGTTGCCTTTACAAATGCCATTGAACATGACCACTGTTGAAAAACAATTAGAAGATATTCCTCATGACATGATTCCGTATAAGGATGCTGATGGAAATGTGTATGATTTTGGTTTTGGATTAAATTGGAAAGGGGTTATCAAAGACGCCAGAACTACAAAGTACAGCGTTAAGAAATAACTAAATTACAATTAAACCACCTTGAAATAGACTGCCCCCAAAAAGTTAGACACTATTTGGGGGTTTTTTTATGTCTAATTATAAAATTATAATTTAAAATACGATTCTAAAAAGAAGGATTCCATCCTTTCATTTTGTTAATTCTAAGCAAAATTGCATACTAAAATGAATTTATAAAACCTCTTTTACTACCTTTAAAAAGATTTATATCTTACAAAGACTAAAAAATCATACTCATGAAAAAAATCGCATTAGTTTCTCTTTCAATTATATCCTTTCTTTCTTTCAGTTGTGAGGCGCAGGTAAAATCCAATGACATTCCTATTAAAGATGAAGTAAAAAACTATACGCTCGAAACCGTAGCTTCAGATATTGCTATTCCATGGGGTATGACTTGGTTGCCAGACGGCAGCATGTTAGTTACCGAAAAAAGCGGTGTTTTATATCATGTCAAAAACGGAGCAAAAACCGAAATCAAAAACGTCCCCAAAGTATATTCTCGAGGACAAGGTGGATTGTTAGATATCGTTTTACATCCTAATTATGCTAAAAATGGCTGGATTTATATGACGTATGCTTCCGATGAAGGCGAAGGAACTGGTGGCAACACTAAACTCATTAGAGCAAAATTATTGGACGGAAGTCTCATACAAATTGAATCACTTTACAAAGCGACTCCGAACACTACGAAAGGACAGCATTTTGGTTCCCGAATAGTATTTGACAACGACGGCTATTTGTATTTTTCTGTTGGTGAACGCGGGGAACATTTTGTAAATCCACAAGATACTAAACGCGACGGCGGGAAAATATACCGATTAAATGATGATGGAACAATTCCTAAAGACAACCCTTTCGTAGGTCAAAACGGAGCAAAAGAAGCGATTTATACCTACGGGAATCGCAATCCGCAAGGAATGGCTAAAAACCCTGCAACAGGGGAAATTTGGGCACATGAACACGGTCCTCAAGGTGGAGATGAAATCAATATCATAAAAAAAGGAGCAAATTATGGATGGCCTGTTGTTACTTATGGTATCGATTACGACGGAACAACCATCAGTAAACAAAACGAAAAACCGGGCATTGAAAAACCTATTTATTACTGGCTGCCTTCTATCGCTCCAAGCGGAATGACTTTTGTAACCAGCGATAAATATCCAGACTGGAAAGGACATTTACTGGTAGGTTCTTTAAAATTCCAATACCTTGAATTACTAAAGTTGAAAGGCAATGAAGTTATTGGCAGACAAAAAATTGCTACTGATATTGGTCGCGTACGTAATGTTGTGCAAGGCCCGGATGGCTATATTTATATGGGCGTTGAAGGAAAAGGAATCGTAAAAATTATACCGAATTAAGCAATGTTGACAACGAAAATATTTTTAGGATTTGGAGTGTTTGTATTGGGAAGCTTCTCTTTCGAAAACCCATTTTCCGCAAACAACTATATTGACTTGAATACTGAAGCCGCAGTTGTTTCAAAACTTCAGTCACCAGGAAAAGAAATATATACTGATTTTTGCATGCAATGTCATGGTGCAACTGGTAAAGGAGACACTAAGAACTTCCCTCCTCTTGATGGTTCTGACTGGTTGAAAAACAAGAGAAAGGAAAGTATTGCTGCGGTAAAATTTGGACAAAGTGGCGAAATAGTTGTCAATAAAATAAAGTACAATAGCAGCATGCCTGCCATGGGACTCACAGATCGGGAAGTGGCTGATGTGATGAATTACATTATGACTTCCTGGAGCAATAAACAAACGAAAGTTGTAACCGAGAAAGAAGTCGCTGCTATTAAGAAATAAAATGTGGACTTAGGATTTCTATCTAAAAAACATACGCTACCGAAAAGCCTCCGTAATAATTGATGGGATTTCCGGGATAAAAATAGCGTGGAGCTGCTGTGCCAAAACCAACAGCGTTAGGTAAAATGTTAGCTGCATATTTAGTGTCCAAAACGTTATTAATTCCGGCATTCAACTCTGTTTTTAGGATTTTAAGAATGGTAAAAACATAGGTCGTTTTAATATCTAGCAACGAATACCGTGCACTGTATTTTGCATTGGAATCGTTTAATGGGATTTTACCCATCGTTCGGAAAGAAGTGTTGACACTAAATCCGTTTTTTGTGGTTAAATCTACTCCAAAATTGAATTGCTTTTCGGGAACGCCAGTCAATTGGTTTCCCGAATAATCAGCATCACCATCCAAGAATTCTTTGAATTTAAAGTTATTCACCGCTCCTGAAAAATAGGGTGTAATTTGAAATTGGGTTAGTTCCAAAAGTTTGTAATTAACCAAGAATTCAACACCCGAATGCGAACTACTTCCGGCATTAATCCCAACAAATTGATCCTCAGCGGTACGTCTTGCTACCAATAAATTTTTAATTTGTGTGGTGTAAAAAGTTACTTCGGTATAGACTTTATTTTTAAGCCAATTTCCTTTGAAACCCAATTCATAATTCCAACCCACTTCTGGTTTTAGATCTGTGTTTATTTGACCTTCGGGAGTCAATGTTTCCGCGACTGATGGAACCGAAAATCCTTTGCTAACTGATGCAAATATATTTTTTCCATTCCTTACTTTATAGGACAAACCAACTCTTGGCGACCAAACATTTCCAAAAGTGAATGGCATTTTTTGGCCGTCAGAATTATTTTCGAAAACATCTTCTAACGAATATTTGGTTGTGTTTAATGCCAGACCAGTTTCCAGATGCAGCTTTTCTGAAATCCAAAGTTCCATTTGTAAAAAGTAGTTGCTGTACTTTCGGTTTTGTTTGATGGCGCTGAATTCGTCACCTTGAATACTTCCTTGACCCGGTTGTGATTGGTATAAATTTCGATACAAAGTATAATCGTATTTTTCCGTTAATAATTCGGTACCAAAACTCAATTCAAAGGGCAAAGAAAACAATCGGTCTTTATAATTTACATTGGAACGTAAACCCGCTGAACTTATATTTTCATCCAAAATATCAAACGGTCTGGGTTCGTAAGCGTCTTTAAAATTAGAAAAAACACTGCTTTGTATAGACCATTTTTCAGAAAATTGATGATCGTATCCTAAACCCAGCATGAATTTATCATACGACTCAAAACCTTGTGCGGCTGCCCAAGTAGCGGCTGCCTTATCCGGATTATTTTTTAAATCCGTCTCATTGATAGAACTTGGGATATAAGCTTTCAATCGAGTGAACGTCCCCAAAAATGACAAACTGCCTTTGGAATTCATTTTTTGTTTGCCGTGCAGGTTAAATGATTTTCTATTGTAAGAACTATTGGCTCTAAATCCGTCACTTTGTAAATCCGTATAACTGGTAAATACATTCGTTTTGGAATCGCTGTATCCTGCCGAAAGTCGTTGCTGCAACAACCCAAAACTCCCGAAAGTGACTGTTGATTTCCCAAACGATTCCAATACTGGAGTTTCTCTTGAAAACAGCTGAATCACTCCGCCCAAACCGGATCCAAAACTAGTGGAATTTGGTCCTTTTATGATTTCTATTTTTTCAATTGCTGCCAAATCAATGTCGTCAATCGTAGTTTCGCCTTCACCAGAAGTTAGAGGAATCCCGTCAAAATAGGCTTTTATCTTATTGGTTCCATATTGAGATCGCGCGCCAATGCCACGAATTGTAATCCTGTTGGTGTTCAAAGCACCTTGTTGCATGGTCACGCCGGGGATTTTGTTTAAAACTGGAGTCAGAATAATTCCGTCACTTTTATTAATATCGGCAGTAGTAATCACTGAAACGGATGCCGCAACATTTTGAAGTGCATTTTTGATTGGTGAACCTTTCAACGTGACTTCTGAAAGAGCAATAGTGTCTTTTTTTATTTGTCCAAAAACGGCAGTCGCACAACCTATAAAAAAAAGAAAAGTAAGGGAAATTTTGAACAATTGTTTGCGTATTTGAATGAGTTAAAACGTTTATAAAGTTAGCCTTTTCTTTTTATTTCCAAAAGTTATTCTGAAATTGTGACCAAAGCACACTTTTTTTTAATTATAATCACGACCTTACAATTATCTGAAATAGATTTCGTTTGAATATTGAATTAGAAGAAATTTGAAACTACAACCCGTAAATTATGTAATAAATAGGGGTTGAAACACAATTCTAAATGATTTCTCGCTTCTAAAATACTTTATCTTTACATTAAAAAAATTAGAATTAATATATGAAAAAATCAGCTATTGCATTACTTGCACTTCCATTACTGCTTATGACCATTTCCTGTGAAAAAGGAAAAGCGGCAGATGGTGTAACCGCTACAGAAAAATCAGATACTGTAAAAACGGATACGAAAGAAAAAACGCCAACTCTGACAATTGACACTGTTGATTTTAACAAAAGAATGATCGCATTAAGCAATAATGATACCACGGGAAGATGGCCTGTAAAAGCGCCCTACCCTTTGCCGGGAGCGTTATTACCATACAATAGAATTATTGCGTATTACGGAAATTTATATTCCACAAGAATGGGAATTTTAGGTGAAATCCCTAGAAAAGAAATGATAGCAAAACTACAAGGTGAAGTAGCAAAATGGCAGGCTGCGGATTCTACAGTAAAAACAATTCCTGCTTTGCACTACATTGCTGTTACGGCTCAAGGCGCTCCGGGAAAAAATAATATGCACCGCCTACGCATGCCTTTTAAACAAATTGACACTATAATAAGTTGGGCAAAACCCATCAACGCCTTAGTGTTTTTAGATATTCAAGTTGGTCACAGTACGGTGAAAGCTGAAGTGGCGGAATTAGAAAAATACCTTTCTATGCCAAATGTACATCTTGGAATTGACCCTGAATTTTCGATGAAAAACGGAGAACGTCCAGGTTCTAAAATCGGGCATTTTACGGCAGCGGATATTAACGACGCGATTACCATTTTGGCAGATATTGTACGCAAAAATAAACTGACTCCAAAAGTGTTAGTAATACACCGTTTTACGCAAGGAATGGTAAAAAACTATAAAGAAATCAAAAAAGTTCCTGAGGTGCAAATCGTAATGGATATGGATGGTTTTGGAAGTAAAGTACTAAAAAAAGATTCTTATAAGGCTTACATATATAGAGAACCCGTTCAGTTTACTGGTTTTAAATTGTTTTATAAAAATGACAATAAAAACGACTGGAAAATGTATAGCCCAGAAGAATTAGTGAAGTTTACTCCGAAACCAATTTACATTCAGTACCAATAATTTACCATTGAATTCATGAAAAATATTTTTTATTCCGTTTTCGTTGGACTTTTTTTATTGGTGAGCTGCCAATCAGAACCCCGTAAAATAGTTCCTGAAGTTCCGCTTGTAGTTGCTCCCGCAAAAGTTGTAGCTCCAAAAAAAGTAGCTGCTGATGCCGCGACCATTCTTTCGAAAAAAGAAGTTCCTATTTTATGTTATCATAATATTAAAGAATTGAAGGCGGGAGATGGTGAAATGACAAAAACATATACAGTTTCACCAGCAAATTTTGCACAGCAAATGAAGGCCTTATCTGATGCCGGTTACCATAGTATTTTACCTAATCAATTGAACGACTATCTCGTATATGATGTTCCGTTACCCCCAAATCCAGTAATGATTACCTTTGATGATACGCGGGAAGAACAATTCAGCATTGGCGCTGCCGAGATGAAAAAATACGGTTTTAAAGGAGTGTTTTTTATAATGACAGTTTCTATTAACCGTCCCGGATATATGAGCAAAGAGCAAATCAAAAGCTTATCTGACGACGGACATGTTGTAGGCGCACATACTTGGGATCATCATATGGTCACAAAATATACCGGAGATGACTGGAATACCCAATTGGTAAAACCAAAAGCAAAATTGGAAGAAATCATAGGAAAACCAGTAACCGATTTTGCCTATCCATTTGGTTTATGGAATACAGCCGCAATTCCTGAAATTAAGAAAAGTGGTTATGAAATGGCTTATATTTTAGCGACCAAAAGAGATCCTGTAGATCCATTATATACCATTAGGCGTATTATTGTTTCGGGAACTTGGTCTACTGAAGGGATGATGAAATCGATAAATTCTTCTTTCACTAAAACCGAATAGCACATTAAAACAGCTTCTAATTTTGATTATTTTATCCAATAAAATCAATTGAACGAACTACTAATTAGCGATACAACCGATGAAAAGGTTTTTATGAAACCTTCGATTATTTTAGTTCTAATGAGTTTGTTAACCACAAATTACAGCCATAAAAAAAGCACTATCGTATTCCAAGGAATATAATAGTGTTTTTTTATTTATAATGTAACTTTCGTTATCTCGGAGACAACCAACCCTCAGGATTGTTATAAGTCGTATTCTGGAGGATTAAGAATTTAATGATTGTTTTACCCGTTTCCCCATTGGTTCTTACTTTCCCCAAACTTTGCTTGATACTTACTTTATCACCTTTGCTAACATTTACAGAACTTAAATTTTGATACACTGTGAAATAATCCCCGTGTTGTATCATTACCGCTTTGTTTACTGGTGACAATACAATAACGCTGGTTACTTCTCCGCCAAATACGGCTCTCGCACTTGCGCCTTTGTCAGTAGTGATTTCTACACCGCTATTGTGCACGGTTATCGTATTAAACAATGGATGCGTTTGATTTCCGTATCCTAATGACACATATCCTTTTTCAACCGGATAAGGCAATCTTCCTCTGTTGGCTCTGAAATTATCTGCAATAATTTTGGCTTCAGGCGTCAACTCAATTTTGGATGATGAAACTGCAGCTTTTGAAACTGGAGCACTTGGATTAGCTTTCGCTTTTTCTAAAGCCGCTTTCCTATTGGCTGCAGCAATAGCTTCACGAATCAGTTTATTGATTTGTCTGTCAATTGTTCTATATTCCTGTTGTTTTTTCTTAATTTCTTGGGCAATCTTCTTTTTGTCTTTTTGGATAACGTTTACTAATTTCAATTGCTCCTTTTTCTCTTTTTCGAGTGATAAGCGCTCTTTTTCATTTTCAGCAATCAGTTTTTGTTTTGCTGTTTTTTGTACATTCAGTTTTTGATTGAAATCAGTAAGCTTATTAGACTTCGTTTTTATTTCTTCTCCCTGCATTTTTCGGTAGCTGGTATATTGTTTCATATACTGCGCTCTTTTGTATGCCTGCAAAAAGTTTTCAGATGATAACAAAAACATCGCTCTGCTTTCCGATGAACGACTTTTATAAGATTTCACAATCATCTCCGCATAATCTTCCTTAAGTTCAGCTAATTCTTTTTTTAATTTATTAATCTGAACCTGATTAATATACATGTCATTATTTAGTAATTTGGTTTGCTTTTCAGTAGTATTTATTAATTTTTCTTTCAGCTTAATTTTAGTGCTTTGAATGACAATTACGTTAACAACCGATTTTTCTTTTTTCTTTACAGATTGTAATAACTTTTCATTTTCTCTAATTTCTTTTTGAATTTGAGCTTTACGTTCTTCTAATTTTTCTTGTTGTGATTCCTGACTCCACAGTAATGAAGTCATACAGATAAAAATTAGGCTTAGGAGAAATTTTGGCATATCGAAAAAATATTTTTGCTAATTTACTTAATTATAATTCTTTTGTACCCATTTGGAACACTATAAGGAAAAGAAAGTTCTTCATTGAAAGTTACCGAGTTGTATTCCAGATTAATTTCGGTGTTTCCTTTCTTCTGAAACGTATTGATTAAAACGCTCGTAGGCAATACTGCCTCGTTATATACTTTGTTATCTGTATAAGCTACTTTGATCATTCGTTCTTCGGCTGTTTGCGTAATTTCTTGTTTTTGAACCAAGAATTTATCAGCATCTAAAAAGAATGATTTTTTTGTATTTTTATTCGATGTGTCATCCAATCGATACGTTTGTTCCAATAACGTTTCTAAATATTTCCCTTTTGTCAAGTCATCAATTGCCTGTCCTAATAACATATTTTGAATTTTATTATAATCCAAATCTGTTCCTAACCATTGGCTTAAGCTACTGAAATCACCTTCAAAATACTTCCCATTTATCTTTTCATAATAGCTCACAGTATTAGGAGTAATTAATGCTTTTGCCATTGTTATTCCTAGAAAACGAATGCTTACCAAAATCTGTTCGTCCTTTTTGATTTTTATTTCAGCGGTAACATTTTGAGTTAGCTTATCATCGGCATAACGGGCACTTGACTTAATATATAATGTAGAAAATTCGTTTTTATTGTTGTAATGATTTTCTATTATTTTTTTGGCCGACATTTTTTCTGCCGCTGCAACTGGCTCATTACCGGCTGCAATACCAATGGCTTTCGATTTACAAGAAACCATAAAAATAGTAAGTAGTACTACTATTGAAATTTTTTTGATCATTTTTTTTCTTTTAATAATTGATTGGCTTTAGCAAAAAATAAGTCTTTTTTCTTGAAATCTCCTAAACCATTGTAGGCTTCTCCAAGCTGGATATTGAAATTTATTTCCAATTCCTTATTCTCCACTACATAATCCATGCCCATTTCTAATAAATCCTTAGCTTTTTTAAATTGCTGCAGCTGATTGTTAGCCAAACCGGCATAATAATAAAACTGAGGCTGCGTTGGAAAAGTCTCTACCAGCTCCATAGCTTTCTTGGCTACTGCATCAAATTGCTTCATCTCCGTATACGCTTGAAGCAAAAGTAAATGCGTTTCTACAACATCACCAACTCCATTACTAACGGATTTTTCATAATACATAATGGCTTTTTCCCATTGTTTCTTTACTTGATAAAATTTTCCAATTTCTTTCGCAACATCAACAGATTTGTCATTTTCGAAATAACCAACAGCTTTCTCTAAATCAGGCGAATATTGCGGATTTTTATCGGTAAAAATCAGAAACTCATTTAGAATCCGATGTTTAATTTTTGAATCTATTTTGGCACTAGCCAATACAATATTCATTGCTTTTATCGCTTTTGCTACGTCATTCGCATCCAAATAATTCTTGAATAAACTCACTTGCGCCCACTCTGAATCCGGGATTGCTTTTTCTAGTTTTTGAACCGTTTCAAAAGCTTTTGTTTCTTCATTATTTTTAGAATACAAAAAGATTAAACTGATATAATTGAACTCATCCTGTGGATTTTTAGCAATCAGTTCTTCCAAATTGGTAATTTCCATATTTTGAAATTTCCCGACAGATAAAATCTGACTTTTGTATAATTCTCTACGGTCTGTTTTTCCATAGGTTTCGTTAAGTTCCTGAATAAGCGCTAAAGCCTTTTCATACTGATTGGTCCCCATATACAATGAGGTCAAATCTTCTTTGTATTTTGGATCAAATTCAATCAACTTATTGATGACGGTAATTCCTTGTGTGAAATTTTTAGTTTCATAACTCACATCATACATTCCTATCCAAAACCATTTGTTTTTAGGATCAATCTTGGTCGCGTTTTCAAAGTAATTATAGGCATTTTTATACTCTTTTAATGCTAAATAATTCTTCCCTAATTCATAATAAACGGCTGCATCATTGGGTTTTAATTTATTGGCTTTATCCAAAGCTACTATCGCCTTATCATAGTTTTCAATCCCTTTTTGAAGCAACGATTCATAAAAAAGTTCCTGAAACTGATCCGTGTCAAGCTTGATTTCCTCTGGTTCCGTTTGTGCCCACAGCAAAGCCGAATTGCATTGCAAAACGAGAAATAAAATTATGAAATCGCTTTTTTTCATGCTGTATTTTTAATCCTGAATCTTTATCATATAATACCACTTAACATTACAAATAATAACATTTCGTCGCATACTTGTTTAAACATATGAGTCATATAAGTTTTGAATTAATTCAGTTAAAACCAATAGTTCATTTAAGCGAAGCCACATAGCCTTACAAGACTCGTATGTTTAAAATTAAATACTTTTATTTTTGATTATAGCATTGAAGTAGTTGGACCTATTTAATGTCATACTAACAAATGAGTGAAATACTATTTAATATATAAGTCATATAAGAATTAAACCTTAAATGACCTTATGATTGTTTAAGTTACATAAGGCTAACACAATTGAAACTTAAACTTACATGACTTATATGGTAAAAAATGCAACATTGTTTTATTCTTATTGCTTAGTGGATTAATTGAATCCTTTTACTCCAATACCGAATAATCTCCGATACTTATGCTGGTGAAATTCCCATCGAAACTCGCGTGATTTCCGATCATTGCATTGTCTAAATTCGCATTTTTAATGTGAGAGTGGGTTTGCACCAAACTGTTTTGTATCGTACTATCTAGGACATGACAGCCATCTCCTAAAGATACATTAGGACCAACAGTTGCGTTAATTAACACCACATCTTTACCGATATAACAAGGCGGAATTATAGTCGAATTCTCTAATTTGACATCAAAATCCACTAAATGTTCCCCATCATTATGCAAGAATCCTAACATTCTAGAATTGGTTTCCACAGTTACATTCTTGTTGCCACAATCCATCCATTCGTCCACTTTACCGGGAACGAAAGTCATTCCTTTGGCCATCATTTGTTTGATACCGTCATTTATTTGATATTCGCCACCGTGGATAATGTTGTTGTCTAATACTAATTGTAATTCGTCTTTTAGAACCGCAACATCTTTAAAATAGTAGATTCCAATTACGGCAAGATCGGATACAAAAGTTGCTGGTTTCTCTACTAATTCTACTATTTCATTCGCTTCATTCAGTTTTACAACACCAAAAGCTTCTGGTTCGTCTACTTGTTTTACCCAAATTACGCTATCTGCATTTTTATCTAAATCGAAATCAGCACGAATTAACGTATCTGCATAAGCGATAACTGCTGGTCCGCTCAAAGAATCTTTGGCACACATAATGGCGTGACCGGTTCCTAAAGCTTCGTTTTGGTAATAAATAGTTCCTTTGGCACCTAATTTTTGTGCAATAGCAAGTAGTTCTTCTTCTACTTTTTTACCAAAACTTTCATGAATGATAAAGGCTACTTCTTCGATATCTTGATTCAGTACTCCTGCAATATCTTCAACCAAACGGTGAACGATTGGTTTTCCTGCAACAGGAATTAACGGTTTAGGAATAGTTAACGTATGCGGGCGAAGGCGTGATCCACGGCCGGCCATTGGGACAATTATTTTCATGTTTTGTTTTATTGAAAGATTAAACGATTGAAAAATTTAAAAATTATCACAAATCTTTCAATTATTTAATCTTTGAATTATTAAATTAATTTATTTTACTCCGGTACTTCCAAAACCGCCTTCACCTCTGGAGGTTTCTGTCAGTTCTTGAACTTGAATCCACTCCGCGCGTTCGTGTTTAGCGATGATTAGCTGGGCGATGCGTTCACCGTTCTGGATAACGAAATCTTCATTGGATAAATTTACTAAAATAACTCCAATTTCCCCACGATAATCAGCATCAACTGTTCCGGGAGCATTGAGAACCGTAATTCCATTTTTGGCAGCGAGACCGCTTCTTGGACGCACTTGCGCTTCGTAACCTATAGGTAATTCGATAAAAAGACCTGTTTTGACGATGGCTCTTTCCAGTGGTTTTAGTGTTATGGATTCCGATAAGTTGGCACGTAAGTCCATTCCTGCCGAGGCTATGGTTTCATAGTTGGGCAACGCATGCTGTGATTTATTGATTATGTTTATTGTCATTGTTTTGTTTTTATTTTTAATATTTTCGTAAGTGTCTCTTTTTCATTATAATATATGAAATATAAAAATAACAATAGTAGTCCTATTTTTAAAAAATAATTTTCTCTTAACTCCGGAATATAAAATGAAATAGCTGAAAATAATATTGTAATTGCTAAATAGCTGAAAATTTTATTTATTTCATACGGAATAGGATAACTTTTTTGTCCCATTTTATAGGAGATAATCATCATACTTCCATAAGCAGCAATAGTTGCAATTGCTGAACCATAATAACTCATTGTAGGAATTAATATATAATTTAAAAGCAAAGTTATAAGTGCCCCAACAATAGAAATATATGCACCAATTTTAGTCTTATCTATAATTTTATACCAAACCGAAAGGTTGGTGTAAATGCCCAGAAAAAAATTGGCTAACACAATTAATGGAACCACTTTTATTGCATCCCAATATTCTGGATTTGGTACAAGTGGTAGTTTTAGCAAATCGATGAAAGCAATAACAAAAAGACAAATAAAAGAGCCAAAAATCACAAAATATTTGGTGATGGTTGCATAGGTCTGTTGTGCATTTTCATTATTGGCATGACTGAAAAAAAATGGTTCGATTCCTAAAGTAAAAGCCGTTCTAAATAACACCATAAACATTCCTATTTTATAACAAGCTGAATAGGCACCAATATCAGATTTGGAAACATGAAGCCAATCCAAAAGTATTTTATCAAAATGTTCATTAATTGCAAATGCAATTCCTGCTATTAAAATTGGAAAACCATACTTCATCATTTTTTTCCATAATGAGTAATCGAATTTCCACGAAATATTTAAGTAGTTGGGAATTAAAACAATAAACGTAAGTAAACTGGCAGCAAGACTTGAAATGAATATATAACCTATCTGGAAGTTTTCAATATAAATGGTTTTTAAAAATCCGTCAGGATTTTGATGAACTAGTTTTGGTAAAAAGGCAAGAAAAAATAATGTCAACAAAAAATTTACGGAAACATTCCCAATCTTTATTGCTGCATATTTTAAAGGTTTTTTTTCTGCTCTTAATTTTGAAAAGGGAATAATTGCTAACGCATCAAGAGCCAAAATCCAAATAGTATAAGTAATGTATTCTACATTGATATTTGCCCAGTCAGAAAGCGTTTTTCTATACAACAATGAGATAACTAAAAACCCTATAGAAGACCAAAAAAGTGTAACAGTAGAAGTAGATATTACATTTTTCTTGTTTTCTTCGGAATTAAAAAACCTAAAAAAAGCGGTTTCCATTCCATATGATAAAATGACATTAAAAAAAACTAAATACGAGAAAATTACAGAAATTTCTCCCATTTCACTTTTGTTTGGCAAATAAATAACAAACAGTGGATTTAATAAAAAACTTATTATTCTCGGCAAAACCGTTGCTAATCCGTAAATGGCAGTCTGTTTAAAAAGATTTTTATATAATCCCAAAATGGTGTCTTTATTAAAATTAAGGAAGCAAAAATAACTAATTCTTTGGTGTAATCTGCTGATGTGACTGTTTGTTTTGAAAGAGAAATATCAATTACAAAAACTTTTCTAATGCGCAATTATCGTATTGGCTTTTCTGGAACATTCGATATTTTATAAAAAAGGGTTTTACTCTCTTTCGTATATTCCAAAATTGCTTCATTGGGCTTTAAATCGAATTTAGATTTTTGAATGACCGGCGCTTTATTGCCGTATTCCTTGGTAGGATTACTATCCATAATCAAATCTTCTTTTGTATTGTCTTGAGAAAAACGTGCTACAAAAGTATTTTTAGTGATTTCTTTTATCACAGATTCTTGATTGTGAAAGTAGATTTTCTCCAGTTTTATATTATCTGGCAACGGATTTTTGAATTCGATATAAAAATTGATTCCGCTGCTCTCCGTACCTTTTTTGACTTTTTGGTAGAATACTGATTGTATTTCTTGAGGAAATTCCGTTTGAAATTCTTGTTTCATAGCACAAAAAGTAAGACTGATAGCGGTAATCACAGAGAAAAAAATTATTTTATATCCTTTCATAATTTTCTATTTAGCTTAATCCTTCTTCGTTTAAAATCTTAAGAAAATGAAATCCTTTTGGGATATACCCTTGATTGTAATAAAAGCGATGCGCAGTATAATTTCCGGTAAAAGCATCTAACACTATCATCGTACAACCTAGTTCTTTTGCTTTAGCATCGACATAATCTGTCATCATTTTGCCAATCCCTTTTTTGCGGTGATCAGGGTGAACGATAAAATTATCAATTTCGAGGTACTTGCCTGACCAAAGCTTGGTTCCAGACCACAAACCTGAAAGTCCTACACAAACATCCCCTTCAAAAACGGCTACTTGTTTGTAATTATGAGGAATCATTTCTGTAAGATAGGAATCGTATTTTTCTAAAGTGAAATTGGTGTATAAATGTAGCATAACTTCATATTGAGCCAGCATTTCCTGTATTGTGGTCAGCTCTCTAATTTCTAAATTCATTATTGTTATTTTACGCTGTAAAATTAGAGAAAAAGGAATAAGATTGAAAGTTATGATGGGGTGAATTTTTGAGAAATCTAATTGAAAATTTTGAAGTTTAATAAGTGTCATTTATCGCGCAACACCTATAATTAGAGCTTATAGCTTAAATTCATAGAAAAAATCATGTTTTCAAATTATTGATGTTCCGGTATTTAAAAAAATATTCTCGGAATTCACGGAATTACGACAACAACTGTTTGCACAACAACAATTAGTCCCCTAGTTTTACTTCAGGAAAGTTAAACAGTTTTGTTGTAAGACGTTACACAAAGCTCGTTGCTTTTCAAAAACTATAGTAGCTACTATGAGGGATTGCTTCAGCTGTACTGTAACCCTATAAAAAACAAAGCAAGGAGTAAAATAAAGCTATGGTCTCCAAAAAACCAAGCCTAAGTTCTCGAGAAACTTTTTAATAATGAAAATTTGAAAACCAGAGTACTTGATGCTGACCAAAAACCAATAACAACTATTTTGGAGTTTTTCAACAAACCTAAGTTAACAGGCAGCAACCCATAAGGGAAAACAACAGCGGAAAATCTTTAACTGCCTAAAAGGGAGCCAGAAGCTCTTGCAACGATTCAAGCAAAATATTTATTTATTATGAAAAATTTATTTTTTAGTTTGACTTTTATCCTAGTTCGTTTGCTTTTGCAAAAACAAATGCAGTTGTAACTCCAAAAGCAGAAACAATTGATGTTGTTTCTGAAAAACTAGTTACTTATGAAATTGATAATCCAATTATGGGTAAATTATCAATTTCAATTCCTGAAAACGCATTAAATAATGATGCCGTTTGCGGTTTTCCTGTTAGTTTTTTTACTGCTGAGGGAAATGGTAGTTTTTACTTTGATTGTAGCGGAGGAGCAACAATGGGTGATATTTTAAGTGTATTGCTTGCATTATTTTTCTAATTCTATTTTACCCCAAGCTAACGCTTGGGGTATTTCAACTTAACTCTTAATAAAATGAAAAATATTCTATTATTTATATTTACTTTATTCACTTTATACTCTTATTCCCAAAAAAAATGTGGTAATGTGAATTACGAGTATACTCTGCCAGCCGAAAGCATAATCATAAAAGAGTCGACGCTTTTTTTTAATGATTCTATATCAAAGTTTGTCTATGATAAAATTGATAATAAACAAAATTCAGAGTCAAAGGTTGAATCGGATGGTACTTCTATTAGTTTAAGTTTTAGTTCAACTGATGCTCAAGGTTCAAATGTATATAGAAATTTTAACTCCGAAAAAATAGTAATAAGAAAATCCAAAACAGAAAAGTTATTTGAATCCTATATATATGAAGATACTTGGATAAAAATAGATTGGAAAATACAAGAAGACACAATGAAAATTGGAAATTTTAATTGTAAAAAAGCAATTGGTACTTTTAGAGGGCGAACTTACATTGCATGGTTTACAGAAGAAATACCTTTACCCTATGGCCCTTGGAAGTTGTATGGTTTACCTGGTCTTATTCTTCAAGCAGAAGATACTGAAAAAATGTTTAAAGCTACTTTTAAAAGTGTTAATTATCCAATAGAATGTGAAAATAGTGATTTAGAAAAACCATCAGCAGTTGAGACCAAAACATTAAAAGAATATGTAGAATTTAGGGATAACTATAATGATTATGTTTTTAAAAAAATGCAATCAAGACTTCCTCGACATTTGGCAAACTCTATGCAACAAGGACCAAAACCAACATTTGGCAGGAAATATCGTGATGAAAAAATATTTGAATGGGAAGAATAATTTTATTATTTAACACTTTAATTATTTACACCTTTTGTTTTTCTCAAAACAAATCGGGTTAAATAACCTATGATATTAAATACCCTAATGAAAATAAAAATAGTAATTGGGTTGAAACTAGGATGTATTCTAATGATACATTAAGTATATCTACTGCTTTTTCTACAAAATTTTATAAGAAGACAAAAGAAGGCATAGAGCAAGACGGTGAAGGAGTAAGAGTAAATTTTAAATATGGAGACGAAAAAGGAGAAATAATCTACCGTAACTTTAAATCTGAAAGTATCGTTTTAAGATTTCCAAATGCCACCGCGTTTAATGAATTTACAGTAGAAGATACTTGGTTAAAAATTGATTGGAAAATTCAAGAAGATAAAATGAAAATTGGTATTTTTAACTGTAAAAAAGCAATTGGTACCTTTCGAGGTAGAACTTTTATAGTTTGGTTCACAGAAGAAATACCATTGCCTTATGGGCCTTGGAAATTGTATGGTTTGCCAGGACTAATTCTTCAAGCCGAAGATACAGAAAAAATGTTCACGGTCAATTTTAGAAGTATTGAATACCCAACTAGTGAACTTTTTGAATTAAAAAAGCCTATCGAAAAAGAAACAAAAACGTTAAAAGAATACGTTTATGCCATGGATAATTATGAAGATTTACTTTTAGAAAAATTAAAATCTAAATTACCAAGGGAAATGGCTTCTAGTTTAACAAAAATGACAAGTAAAAAAGACACGAAAACAACTTATAAAGTTGAAAAGATTTTTGAATGGGAAAAATAAAATTATTTACCTTTTTCTGTATTTTCCTTAGTGTACATACAATTTGCTATGCTCAAACAATAATTGAGGGTTATGTAACTGATGCAGCAACTTCAAAAGGAGTTTTTGCAAGTGTTGTATTAAAAGATGAAAACGGCAAAATTATAACTTATACGAATACAAAAATTGAAGGATATTTTGAATTAAAAACAGCAATAAAAGGTGTTTTTAATTTGAATGTGTCTTCATTATCTTATGAAGCTAAATCTAAAAAAATTGAAATAATAAATAGTGCAAAAATTAAAGAAAACTTTATTCTAACATCAAAAACAACAGAACTTAAGGAAGTTATGGTGCAATCGAAACGACCAATAACAGTAAAAAAAGATACTATTATTTTTGATGCAAAATCCTTTTTACAAGGCAACGAACAAGTGGTTGAAGATTTGTTAAAAAAAATCCCTGGTTTAAATGTTTTAACCGATGGTACAATAAAAATTGGCAATCAAGAAGTGGAAAAAGTGATGATTGATGGGGATGATTTTTTTGAAAAAGGCTATAAAATTGTTACTAAAAATATGCCTGTGAACCCAATTGACAAAGTAGAAGTTTATCAAAATTATTCTAATAACAAACATTTAAAAGGTATTGAAAATAGCGAAAAAGTGGCTTTAAATCTTACGCTTAAAGAAGATGCCAAACGAATATGGTTTGGGAATGCTTTTGGTGGTTATGGTATAGTTTCTGAAAATAGGTATGAATTTAGAGCCAACTTAATGAACTTTGGAAAAAAAAGTAAACATTATTTCTTAACCAATCTTAATAACACTGGGATTGATGCAGTTGGTGATATAAACCACCTAATAAGACCATTTCGCTATGATGAACCTGCAAGTTTAGGTGATAATCAGACTGCAAATTCATTATTAACACTAAACTATGAATTACCTAATCTAAAAAAACGAAGGGTAAATCTCAATAATGCCGAAATGCTATCTTTAAACAGTATTTTCACTTTATCTGAAAAAGTAAAACTAAAAACACTCGGCTTTTTAAATACAGATGAAATAGATTTTTTTAGAAATAGTTTACAACAATTTTCCGTTGGCAATACAACATTTACAAATACCGAAAATTTTGTAGGTAGAAAAACGCAATTAACTGGTTTTGGAAAAATAGATTTAACCTACGACATTTCAAAAACTAAAACTTTTGAATATACAGGAAAGTTTAATAAAACAAACGAAAAAAACAGAAGTGATTTGTTATTCAATAACGATTTACTAAACGAACGATTAAATGCAAACAATCAACTTTTTGATCAAAAATTAGTTTACACAAACAAATTCAAAGACAACAAAGTTTTTTTATTTTCAAGTCGTTACATCAATGAAAAAACACCACAAAATTATTCTGTAAATCAGTTTATTTTTAGCGATTTGTTTGCAGAAAACGCTAATAATACCAAACAATTCAGTGAAAACAAAATGCAATTTACAGGTATTGAAGCACACTTATTAGACAAAAAGAAAAACGGCGATTTGTTTGAAATAAAAATGGGTAATCAATTACGAATAGATGATTTAAATACTCGTTTTGAGTTGTTACAAAACGACAACAATCTTTCTTTTCCAAATGGTTATCAAAACCAACTAACTTATACTACAAACGATTTATATTTATCCGCAAAATATCGTTTTAAATTTAAGAATGTTACGTTGTTAACCCAAGCAGACGCACATCAATTATTCAATCAATTAGAAAATTTCGATGTAAAATCTAATCAAAATCCGTTTTTTATAATGCCAAAAATTGGTTTAGATTGGAAAATTAACGAGAAAAATAAACTCCTTACTTCATATTCATATAGTACAACAAACGCAGGCGTTTTAGATGTTTATTCGGGTTTTGTGCAAACAGGATTTCGTTCGTTTTCAAAAGGATTAGAAGAATTTAATCAACTCAATTCATCAAGTGCCATTTTAAATTATACTTATGGAAGCTGGGGCGACAAGTTTTTTGCCAATACTTTTATCATGTATTCCAGAAACAATGATTTTTTTAGCACTAATTCCATTATTGCTCAAAACTTTTCACAATCTGAAAAAATCATTATCAAAGACCGTGAGTTTTTATCTATTTCATCAAGTATTGATAGGTACTTTAAACCCATAAAATCGAACTTAAAAATCAATTTAGGAGCAACAAAAATCAATTTCAAAAACATTGTAAACAATTCAAATTTAAGAGAAGTTAAAAATTTCAATGCGGATTATGGCTTTGAAATGCGTTCGGGTTTTAGAGGAGTTTTTAATTATCATATTGGCTCAAAATGGAATTACAACGAAGTTCAAACAACTATTAAAAATAGTTTCACAGACAATATGAGTTTTTTAGATTTGTCATTTATGTTTAGTGATAAATTTAACATACAAGTTCAATCAGAACGTTATTTTTTCGGTAATTTAGATAAAAACAACAACAAATATTATTTCTTGGATTTAGAAGCTCGTTATGTAGTTAAAGAAAACAAGATAACATTTTTCTTATCAGGAAATAATCTTTTTAACACAGAAAAATTTAAAAATTATAGTATTTCGGACATAAACATATCACAAACCGAATACCGATTAATGCCAAGATACGTTTTGTTAAAAATGGAACTCCGATTTTAAATAAAAACTCCTATCAAACATAAAGCCGCTTAATCATTTTTAATTCCTGAGTTTTATAATAGCGATATAAATGATCGTAGATGATCAACTCATACATTCTTTGTTTTGAAGTGTATTGTCGGTTTATCATCATATGAATATGGCTCATTAAGAAATCGGATAAGGGAATTTGTAATTTCCCTTTAATGGAATCAATCAGGTCTTTACTTTTGTCATCCTTGGCTTTTATAATATTGAAAATTTCCGTCTGATCTTCAGCTGCTTTTCCTAGTAAAAACTGCTGCATTTCTTGAAACAATTCTCTATAATGTTTATCTAATTCTTTTTTCAAACTTTTATCTGCATCAAATTCCTTTTTAAAAGCCAATTGTAATTTATCCATTAAAGATAATTTATCGGAATTACTTAGTCCAAATGAATTTAGAAAGGTGTCAATTGCAGTGCAGCTAAATAACAGGGGTGTTTCATTGTGTTCAAAAGAAGACCTTAAAGTTAAATAATGCAGGATCATTTCGCTATCATAACAAAACAATGTTTCTGAATCAATCATCGTTTTTTCACCATATCGTTCGATTTCTCTTTGATAGGTATCCGTTTGTACTTTCCAAAGGCTATTTTCTTCCAGCAAATTAGTTAAAACCGGATACATTCTGGCGATTACAGTTGAGGTTTTTTCTGGGGTTTTACAATAAAAACGAATTCTCAGGTGTTCTTCAGGATCTTTATACCTAATAAAAAACCATTTGTCAATTATTCTTTTCTCTATTAAATCTAAAATAACCGGATATAATTTTTCAAGCAACACAAGATCTGCTGTTTTTACTCCAGTGTATATTTTATAATACAACCATTCACTTCCTATGCAAAAATCCCTTTTCATACTTTACAATTGGTCTTTATAAAATGACAATATGAACTGATTGGCAAAATTTTCACCATTCGTATTTTTCACAACAGATTCTTCTGTAAATAGAAATTCTTCTAAAGTGATTTTAGCATGATTTACAACTGATTTTAAAAATAATTGAATCCCAATTTCTTGTTCAAAATCAATTAATAATGTGTTGTCAAAATACGCCCAATTTACAAAACGAGGAATGTTTCGTTCTTTTCTCCAACTCGAAAAAGCTTCAAATAATGGAATGCCTTCCATTTTATAAAAAGGGGTAATTTCAGTTTTAAGTACCATCCATTTTGATTTCGAAAGTAGTACTCCGTTATAATCAACCCTTGGAAAAAAATCGTAATGCGTTTCTAAAATACCCCAACTGAAACTATGAATAGGCTTTATATCCTGAGATTGTAAATCACATAAAAAATGATAAATAGGCAGCGATTTAGTAGAATAATTATGGGCATTTGACAAACAAGGAACAACTTCTTTATTATGTTTTTTGGATCGCAAAATAATTTTGTTGTTGCGTATCGAAATCATTAAATCATTTAAATCAATCGTGTAGTCTTGAGTTACTGTCGAATTAGCCAAATAAGCAATTTCAAATGCTCTTAAAACAGGTCTTCTCAATATATTACCGGTTCTTGATTCTGGAATATGAACGATTTCTGCTAAGATTTTATCAGAATGATAAGCAGCTTCTTTTGCTACAACTTCATTGGTTAAATTGAAAATAGCATCATTTCCATTACAAAAACGCCCTAATAGTTTGGCGGCACTAACATCCCCCGAAGATTCAATTGATATGATTTCTTTTTCTTCGTGCAATGCAATTTCAATCATTACCGAGAAAGTAGCCGGTGCATTATTCCAACTAGGATCAAAATCCGGAAAATCCTTTTCAGAAAGCGATACGGCTTTTTCGTTTTTCAGGATACATTCCCGTAGTTTTTTCTCCAGTATAAAATCATTAGAGGACCACGACTCAATGACTGATTCTTGAGCTTTACTTTTAAAAGAAAACTGCTCCAAAATCTCATGCGTATCATTCATTTCAGAATTTTGAAGATATCCAATTCCCGTTTCAGTATCCAAAACATTTGCCAAAGGCATTTCTCTTGATTCATACCTTTGAGTGAATGCTTTTATAAAACTCGTATGGTTTTCAGACTTTTTTTGCTTTTGAATTCCGTTTAAAAAACGAATCGCTTGGAAGACTTTTTTTTGAGAACTACTACTCAAAGTATTTACGGAAGCAGCCGTATTTAAATCAGTTTGAAAAAGATATTTTTCATCATAATCCACACCTGTTTTCTGAATTAAATCCTTTATAGCTTTATAGTTTTTTTCATAAGGAACAAGCGTTTGGTCTAATACTACAAGTTGCTTTTTTATCCTTTGTAAAAGTCTAGTCTCTTCTTTTAAATTCGGAATTTTATCGATGATTGAAAAAACGCGTCCCCATTCATCACTACCCGTTACAGTTGCATCCAATTCACTTATAAGAAACTGAAAATTGATAAGTTGATCTATAAATTTCAAAGCTTCTACGGTTTCAGATGCATTATCTGCAAGAAGCAGCATCATTTCATCGAGCGTCAACCCTGATGTTGCTTGGAGCACTAAATCATTTAAAAGTGTTGTTTTTCGCAATGCTGAAATGCTATGCTCTCTTTTTGTTTTTACATACTTGTATTCTACGTATCGGTAAAAATCCCCAAGAGCATAGATGGAATTATTTGGATAATATTTAAGATGGGATGTAACTTCTTCTCGTTTAGCAAAATCTTGTAATAGTGCCACCCAAAATTGCATGTCAAATTGTGTAAAACGGCTGAAATTTTCAGGTGAATGGAGTGTAATGTTCGTTTCAGAAGCTATTTTTCCCACTGTACAACCAGCAAATAGCCCGAAAGGAGTACAACGAGCTGATATTCGAGCACTATATTTCAGTAGGCTGAGCTGCAAACTATCCCTTTTTTTATGGGATAAACTGAAAGGCTCAGCTTTCCATTTGTCTAAAGCCGTTAGCAGTCCTGGCGAAGCCATTCGAATAGCTTCTCTAATATAAGGGTTATCAAACTGCAGCAATAAGGCCTCTTCTGAATAATTTTCCAATACATTCCTGTAAAAAGAAATTGGTAATAAAGGGGTTCTTAGAACATAGTGTGAGAAAGGACGAACTTGGTAGTGGTGCATTATCGTTTCTTTTTACTCACTTTTTTAGCGAGTTCCATCGCATCATAGACATTCAAAACTTTCCCTGATTTAGAGAGTTCAGAAAATTTAGCTTTTTTACCCTCACCACCAGGGATCAAAACCTCCATATCGTAAGCCGTTCCTGATTCTAAAATAATTTGTTTTATCTCCTGAACTGAAAGTTTAGGATAATACGACCAAATCAAAGCGGCTGTTCCTGATACCATTGGTCCAGCAAGGGAAGTGCCAGAATCTGTAGCGTAGGTGTTGGGGTAAGTTGTCGTGTAGATTTCTTCGCCAGGAGCAAATAAATCTACGTTTTGCTTACCATAGTTGGAAAAAGAGGATACAAAGCTACTGTCTAGTTTAGAGGATATGGAGCCTACATTGATGAAGTTTCCACATACTTCTTTTGAGCCGTCATAGGCAATATCACTAGGGTAATAAGGGTTTTCATCAACATTAAAACTGTTATTTCCTGAACAATGTACGAGCAAGACATTATGTTTTTCGGCATATTTAAAAGCATTAAAAACCCATTCTTTTTTCAAAGAGAATTCTTTTCCAAACGACATATTGATTACTTTTGCCCCGTTATCAACTGCATAACGTATTGCCATGGCAATATCTTTATCGTGTTCATCTCCAGAAGCAGAGATATTCAAAGGCATAATTTTCACGTTTTCGGCAATACCTTTAATTCCAATACTATTTGTTCTATTGGCAACAATAATACCCGATACTTTTGTGGCATGATCCTGAATAGGTCTATATCCAACTTTAATATTACTAATATTATTGTTGCCATAACCTTTCTCTAAAACACTAGGATCATCACCTATTGCTGTTCTTTCATTAAAATTAAGGTTTAGATTTTTATTTACAATAGAATCTATTTGAGTTTCATTTTCTTTGACATCCTCCAAAGATTTTTCATTGAAATCGAATCTTGCTTTCATAAAACCAATCATAGTCCCAATATCCATATCACCATCTTCGCGTCTTTTTCGAAATGTTTTATCATTAATTTTGTATTTTTGATACATACTGTCTAATTGCTGATAGGTGTATTCTTCTTTTGGAAAGTAATGCTTTAAACTGTCTTTGGCTGCAGGATAAGTAACTACACTATAATTTAAAGATTTAAGCCAGTTCTTGTAATAGATCGCTTCTTCTTCAAGTTTCGTTAAAGCCCTATGGTACTCCTTTAAGTTGGAGAGCTCTTGAACTGGAATTTGTGATTCCGTTTTATCCTTAAAAAGAGGAGCCCAATCTCTTACTAATCGGGTATACTCAAAATTAGCCCAAACTACATAACCTCCACTTGGAGTACCCAAAAAATTCCAACCATTGACATCATCGACATATCCATTATGGTCATCATCGATACCATTATTAGGAATTTCTTTAGTGTTAATCCATAATTGACCTTGTAGTTCTTCATGGTGAATATCGATTTGAGTGTCGATGACAGCTACTATTACACTTTTACTTTTTGGCTTTTTTTTATTTTGTGTATAGTATTTATCCAAGGAAATTCCGGGTACAGCATCTTGCTGATAATCTTTCTGAAACCAATTTTGTAAAGCCAACTTTGAAGCGTTAATCTCATCAGATGAAATGGTAGAACTAATTTTAGCTTCCTTGATAGAATTACAACTTATAATAAAAATAAACAAGAAAATAAAAATACAAAATGACTTCATGAATTGTTAATTAGGAGTTTTTAAATACAATAGTAAATTTAATAACTAATAGTTTCCTTGGTCTTATTTTGTCCACTTTGAGTTACTGTTCCTATATCACCATCAAATCCTAATATATTATAACCACCATTGATTGAATGAATATTTTTTAATTTTGCTACTTTCATTTTTTCTAAATCAAACTTGTTATTTAGCTGTTTTGTTTTTTTTGTTTTCATTTTTATTTTTTTATGGTTTATATTTTCGAATGTATACAACTTTCCCATTTTATACTAATCAAAGTTTCATTTGCTTATCGAAATTCCGTGAATTCCGATATTGATTAATTGTATAAAATAATGAATATGAGTTGTTTAATAGTCTTCAATAAGAACTAACTCCTTTATGAAATAAGTAGGTTTTATCCCCGTGTTTTTAAAAAAAGCAGTTGAAAACGATTCAGCATTATTAAAACCAAACTCAATAGCCAAGGCTTGTATGGTATAATTTCGCAATTTAGGATCCTTCTTCAACTGGATTATGGAATACTCTATTCGTAAATCATTACTATATTGAACAAAAGATTTGCCTTTGAACTCATTTATAATTTTAGACAAATATTTACTATTTGTATTTAAAACTGTAGCTACTTTTTGAATCGTAATCGTAGAATCCATAAATCCACTTTCACTTTCAAAAACTTGTAGTTTTTCCAGAATTTGCTGTACTACTTCTTCAGCGATACCAATCGATTGGTATCTATTATTGCTTATACTACCTTCAATAAGTTGAGAATGTAGTATTTCAGGCTTAACAACAACTGTAGTTTGCTGCATGATTTTTTCAAATCGAAAACGGTATTGTTTTTTGAGTTGGTATTGATACAAGGCAAAGCCACCAATTGCTGCTACCAAAACTAATAATATGAGGATTCCCGTGTACGAAACTATTTTTTCTTTTTGTAAAGATTCAATTAGTGTTGCCTTTTCTTTTAGTAAATATGGTGTGTCATATTCTTTATTCAATTTTTTTGTCAGTAATTTATATTTTTTTTGTAAAGTACTATCAATAGTCATATAAATATTTATGTATTTCAATTGGTTTTCTTTATCACCTCTTACCTTATAATGATTAATCAAAAACGAATAACCACCCATAAACTCAGGAATGATTTTTTTAGAAATAGTATAGATTGAGTCTACTTTTCTGAAATTTTGAACCGCTGCTTCTGGATTGCCTAAACCTTCGTATGCTTTGCCTAAATAAAAATATGATGCTAACGTGTTCCCTTGATTTTTAAAGACAATCATTTTAGGTAAAGCTTTGTAAATACTGTCTAAAGCCACGCGGTAATTTTTCTTTAAAACGTGGTTAGCACCTTCATTAAGAATAAATAAGTATTTGTAATTTTCATTCTTGGTAATTGTTGCCTCTTTATACCCTAATTTATTGTAATAGGTAGTTGAATCTGCTTGTTCCAGTGCCTTGTGTGCATCTGCTAGTGCAAAAATAACATCCTGATAAGCAAATGAATATTTTGGAGACCTTACCTCTTTGTCTTTGTAATAGTTAAAGCATTCCTTATATAAAACTAGTGCTTCTTCCACCTCACCCAATTCTTCGGATCTTAATAAGGCTATTGAGAATTTGGCATCAAAATAAAAATCAGTATTGTTTAATCGAGCACTATTTTCAGCCAAAATAAAATTATCTATAGTCTCTCTGAACCGCGATTGCTCTTTTAGCTCATAGGCCTTTCTTGAATAAGCATAAGCAGGGAATTTTAAATCATTTGTGTTTTTTGAGAAACTAATTGCATTATCCAAATAATAAATAGCCTTATCGCCTTTGTGTAACAATGATAATAAATAAAAAGCTCTTGCCTTATTTATAGGACTATTGTCAATTTTAGCTTTTATTAAAAATGCATTTGCATATTCTAATTGTTTCTTTTGATTTTTAGCGCTTTTTATAAATAACTCTTTCAACTGATCGTAAGGAAGTTTTGTTAGATCTGTTTTTTTTACTTGTGCCAATAAAATAATCGGTAATAGAAATAAAAATAGATTTTTATTCCAAAGAAAGTAACGCATTGTTTTTTGTTTTTTACAAAACTACGGGAAACATCGAGAATCAAACACATTACTGGTTTTTCTGAGTTTTTAACACAAATCACAATCTATTGATTATAAGTGTTTTATTGTTTAAAAAGCAAGGAATTCAGCAAAAAAATATCGAAATTCATGGAATTCCGATAACAACAGTTTGCTTAGAGCTCCTTCTTACTCTAGTTTTGACTTCAGAAAATTGACAAAGTTTCTTAGTAAGACGTTACTATAAAACGGAATCATTTTCTAAATTATAATCAGGCCGATTGTGAGGGAATAATACAGCTGTTAAGTAACCCTATAAAAAACTAAGCATTGGATTTTGTTAAAGCTAATTTGTTATCCTAAAAAAAACAAAGCAAACGGAATGTACAGCTGCCGGAATAAAGAATGTAAATAAAAAAGAAAGTTCTCGAGAAACTCTTTTGTTAGAAATCATTAATTAACAATTTTAAAACTTAAAAAAATGAATTTAGAAAATTTAACCACAGAAGAGTTGTTTGTTATTACAGGTGGGGATGACCCTATTTTAGTAACTGGGGGAAATGGTAGCTATTATGATGATGGGTCAGGTCAAGGATGCATCCCGGACCTTTATATTAAATTTCCAAAACCTTAGACGATACAATTTGTTGCTTTAAACTTATTAGATAACCAATTAACATTTATTTTAAATCATTAATTTTAAAAAATAAAAATATGAATTTACAAAATTTGAATTTAGTAGAACTTAATTATCAAGAGTCAAGTCTAGTTGATGGTGGTGGTCCTATCAAAAAAATCGGTTTAGCTTATTTCGTAAGCGAAATTATTGATGACTGGGAAGAAATAAAAGCTGGTTGGAGAGAAGGATGGGCCGATGGTGGAAATAAATAAACAATTAAAACTTAATTTTATGAAAAATTTGAAAGAACTTAACGAGAATGAATTATTAAATATTAGCGGAGGAGAAGGTTTTTGGGGTGATTTAGCTTATGGAATAGCTTACACTTTACACAGCGCATACGAAATCGCACAATTACTAAAAAGTGATTCTAGACATGGTAATGCAATGATTTATAAATAGAATTAATAATACTCCAGAATCAATTTGAAACAATATTGATTCTGGAATTTTTATAAACTAATTTCATATCCATGATTAAAAAAATAGATGATGTTTTGAATAAATTAAATTTTTTTAATTTAATGATTGTTACTGTATTTTGCAATTTGCTATTTTCTTCTATAGCTTCTTTTACTTCTAATTTACTGACGGGTAATCCGTTAAATAATGGAGTGAAAGGATTTTTAAATTGTAAAGAAGAATTTATCTTAGTAGTTATTGTAGCTCCTATTTTAGAAACATTAATTTTTCAGTATTTAATAATTAATTTTTTTTTAAATAAAACAAAATCTTTTTATGCTTGTGTAATATCTTCTTTAATCTTTGCGCTCCAACATATGTATAATTTATTCTATTTTGTTTTGACTTTATTTGTAGGTTTGATTTTTGCTTATCTATATGTAATTGGCAAAAAAAGAAATTATGGTTTTATTTTGGTCGCTGTTACACATTCTCTATATAATCTAATAGTTTTTATTTTAAAAACCATTTCATAACTTTTGCTTCATACGAATGACTATTTTTAAGCGAATAATTTATAAAAATTAAAAGACTTTTTTATAGTTTTAAGTAACTTATGCGAATAAATATTTTCTGTTGCACAAAAGTATTTTAAATAACATAGTATTTGTTTTATTTCTTATAGTAAAATTAATTTTCTAATACACAGTAATAGCAGATCACATTTAGTCAAGACCCCATAAATATCGCTCTACCACATATAATGTTCCGCTAATTGGCTTAGTCAGCTGTACGAAGTCTCCTAACTTCGCAACAATAAATGTTAATTAATAAATAGTCAACTGCTCTAAGCAACCCCAATAAAATGCCTAATGAACTTCAGTCAAGACCCCATCAACACTCTCGAAAATCTTATCGCCAAAAACAAAACCAAGAGTATTTCTATTTACTTGGTATTGATTCTGGCTATACTTATTTTTCTGGCACTATTGCCTGTTATTAAAATTGATATCAGCAGCCAGAGTCGTGGCATAGTGCGCTCTACCACAGATAATGTTCCGGTAACCAGCTTGGTGAATGGAAAAGTGACATTTGTCAATCTCAGGAACAATGGTATCGTGCAAAAAGGCGATACACTGGTACAACTTACACAAGAAAATCTGGATACGGAGAAAGCCACCAATCAGGAGGTTTCATCAACTGTTCAAGATCAAGTTCATGATTTGTCGCTTGTAGTTTAAGCCAAAAGCATTACGCTGAAAATGGCGGACAATATTAATCAAATACATAATGCTATTTTTCAGAGTTCTTTTACGATGATTGTAATCATTAAATTTCAAGTTTAAAAGCACTAAATTCAGGAAAAACAATATCGGAATTCACGGAATTCCGACAACAACTGTTTGCGTAGAACTTCTTCATATTCTAGTTTTGGCTTCAGAAAAATGACAAAGTTTCTTAGTAAGACGTTACTGTAAAAACCGAATCATTTTCTAAATTATAATCGGGCCGATTGTAAGGGAATAATACAGCTGTTTTGTAACCCTATAAAAAACAAAGCATGAGGTTTTAGGTAAAGCTATTTGTTACTCAAAAAAACAAAGTATAAGGGAATAATACAGCTGTTGTGTAACCCTATAAAAAACAGAGCAAGGAGTAAGATAAAGCTATGGTCTCCAAAAAAATCAAGCGTAAAAGTTCTCGAGAAACTTTTTATTAATAATAAAAGTGTAATTTTAAAAACGTAAAAAAATGAATTTAGATAATTTTAAGTTATTAGAGCTTAATGCTCAAGAAGTTAAAGAAGTTGATGGTGGCTGGATTGTTCCAGTGCTAGAGGGCTTAGCAATTTTAGCAACTGCTGCACTGATGATTCATGAGCAGGATTGTTATAAATGTAGAGGGATAGGTTATGGACGAGAGGCTGGCCCAGGTGGTCTGTGGGCATAAAGAATAAAAAAAATTAGAGTGTTAAATTCCGATTTGTGTACCTAAATTTTACTCAAGTATACAAATCGGTTTTTTAAAAAATTTCTATTTCATTTTTATTAAAGAATCCTTTTTAGAGTAAAACTTATAATTTAATCTCATACAACCTGCAAACAGTCAACTAAAAAAACGCTATTTTTTCAATTTTATTAATCTTTTTTTATTGGCCAACTAAATTTTAATTATATATTTTTTTTCAATATGAAAACAGCTCAAATATTTATTTACAGTTCCATTATCATAATTGCACTTCTAAGATTTTTTTTTCATTTAGATTTTCCTTTTTTTTATCCTTTATTTTTTTTGCTAATAATTATTGCAATTACTTTGAAACTAAAATTATTAAAACCTAAAAAATAATGTTTTAAGTATTTTATCTTTTTCAGAAGAAGAATAAATTAAATCTTTCAAAATATATTTGGACAGTTTATTTTATGTCTTAATCTCTAAATAGTCTACTTTTAGAGATTTAATTTACTTTTATATATACCTATAATAAGAAAATATGTCTAGCTAATGTTTCCTAATTTGTGCACACTTGGGCTGAATTTCACAGTCCATATTCTAAACCTCTTTTCTGTATAATCGTTAAAATAATTTTCATTATTTATAAAAAAATCCTGATGAACTTCAGTCAAGACCCCATAAACACCCTAGAAAATCTTATTGCCAAAAACAAAACCAAGAGTATTTCCATATACTTGGTGTTGGTCCTGGCTATACTTATTTTTCTGGCACTATTGCCTGTTATCAAAATCGATATCAGTAGCCAAAGCCGTGGCATAGTACGTAGTACTACAGATAATGTTCCGGTAACCAGCTTGGTGAATGGTAAAGTGACATTTGTCAATCTCAAAAACAATAGTATCGTGCAAAAAGGCGATACGCTGCTACAACTAACACAAGAAAACCTTGATACGGAGAAAGCCACCAATCAGGAAGTTTCTTCAACTGTTCAAGATCAGGTTGATGATTTATCGCTTGTCATTTTAAGCAAAAGCAATACGCTGAAAACACCTGCAATACAACAAGAATGGTACAGCTATGCGGGCAAACAAAGTGAATTGCAAAGTAAAATTGGACAAGCCAAAATAGGCTATGATCGCAACAAGCAATTGTATGACAAAGGCGTGATTGCCAGAGCGGAATTCGAAAAATACAGTTTCGATTATACGTATGCCCAACAAGCACTTTCTGGATTCGAGAAAAACCAACGCAGTGTGTGGCAAAACAAAAAAAGAGAACTCGAAGAGCAACTCAAAAACCTAAATGGAACACTCCAAAAAATAACCGTTGAATCCAAGAATTATGTTATTACTGCCCCTCTATCGGGCACTATAGAAAATTTCTCAGGGATTCAAACCGGTTCTTTCCTGAATGCCTCGCAACCCATTGCCGCTATTTCGGCAGTAGATCAATTGATTGTAGAAAGTACCGTTTCACCTAACGATATTGGATTGATACAGAAAAACCAAAAAGTAAAATTCCAATTAGATGCTTTCAATTACAATCAATGGGGACTGCTTGAAGGAAAAGTGATCGATATTGACCGTAACATTACTATTCAAGGAGAACAAGCTTTTTTTAAAGTGCGCTGTGGGCTGAAAACTACCGCAATGCAATTGCAATCCGGTTACAAAACCCAAATTACAAAAGGAATGACACTCACTACGCGGTACATCATTACGAGAAGAAGTTTATTTGATTTATTGTTTGACAAAGTAGATGATTGGCTCAACCCAAAACAATTAGAAATTAGGAGTTAGAAATTAGTAATTGGCGAAAATTGCTAATTTCTACTTGCTAATTTTTAATTACCTAAACTTTCTTTCAATTTTTTAGTTATGGCCACCAATAGTTTTATTATTTCAAGACAATCATTAGACAATGAATCAAATTCTATTTTTGTAATGTATTCCGTTTCAAACAATAGTTCAATCCAATAGTGGGTTTCGTTTGCTTCCTTTAAAGCGATGTACAATTTGTTCAGAAAATCTTTTCTGCTTTGGGCAAATTCACTTTCTTTAATTAAAGCACCAATTGCTGTTCCGCTTCGAAGCATTTGTTTAGACAAAACAAATTCTTTTTTCTCTGTTTGTAAATACTTAAAAGTATTGATGATTCTAATTGCAAATTTTTTTGACTTTACATGAATAAGATTATCGTTTTTCATAAAGAAATTAATTTATAGAAAATCAAAATTACTAATTTCTAACTACTAATTTCTAATTAAATAATGGCCTCAATAAAAATAAAACAACATGATATCAAAGATTGTGGTGCTGCTTGTCTCGCTTCTATTGGCAATCATTACAAAGTTAATCTGCCCATAGCCCGAATTCGTCAATTTGCCAATACAGATAAACGAGGTACCAATGTGCTGGGGATAATTGAAGCTGCCGAAAAAATGGGTTTTTCTACCAAGGGTGTAAAAGGAGGCATAGATGCTATTGATAAAATTCCGCTGCCTGCTATTGCTCACGTTATAGTAAAAGAACAATTGCATCATTACATTGTTATCTATTCCGTTAACAAGACCAAAATTGAAGCAATGGATCCTGCCTATGGCAAAATGGAAACCTATACGTATGAAGAATTTCAAAAAATCTGGACTGGTGTATTAATTCTTTTTGCACCGAATGATGATTTCAAGGAATACAACGAAAAAGTTACTCCATTAAAACGCTTTTGGGATTTGGTACAGCCACATAAAACCATTTTAATTCAGGCTTTGGTAGGTGCCATACTTTTTACCGTTTTAGGATTAGCCATGTCCATTTATATCCAAAAAATTACCGATTATGTTTTGATGGAAGGCAACAGAAATTTACTGAATCTGCTGAGTGTTTCTATGATTGGTATTATTATACTGCAAGCCTACATCGGTTCTAAAAAGAGTGTTTTTGTTATGAAAACGGGGCAATTAATTGATGCTAAATTAATTTTGGGATACTATAAACATTTGCTTCATCTGCCACAACGTTTTTTTGACACGATGCAAGTGGGAGAAATCACATCCCGGATTGGCGATGCTGTAAAAATTAGATCCTTCATCAATGAAGTGGCAATTGATATGATTGTCAATATCTTCATTGTAATTTTTTCCTTCACGCTGATGTTTACGTATTATTGGAAATTAGCGCTGGTAATTTTGTTGGTGATTCCTTTTTATGGAGCTATTTATTTTATTTAAAATAAGTTTAATAAAAAAGTGGAACGCATTATCATGGAGAATGCTGCCGAATTGCAAACGCAATTGGTTGAAAGTGTCACGCATATCAGAACGGTAAAAGAATTTGGAATAGAAGAATTTTCTAATCTAAAAACAGAAAACAAGTTTGTAAAACTGTTATTTACCACCTATAAATCAGGTTTAAACAGTGTTTTCGCGGGGACTTCTACACAGTTTTTGGCTTCTATTTTTACCGTTATTCTTATGTGGATTGGTTCGGGTTATGTTATTGACAGAGCCATTACTCCAGGAGAATTATTTTCATTTTACGCTTTGATCGGGTACTTCACTTCGCCTGTTGCTTCCTTGATTGGGATGAATAAAACGGCGCAAAATGCACTGATAGCAGCCGACAGACTTTTTGAGATAATGGATTTAGAACGAGAAGAAACAGAAAATAAAGTCGAATTACAAAGAGAAAACATGGGAGATATAAAATTCGAAAATGTAACATTTCGTTATGGCTCTCGAACAGAAGTTTTCAAAAATTTTAATGCTGTTTTCAAGAAAAATGAAACCACGGCTATCGTTGGCGAAAGCGGAAGTGGTAAAACGACACTGATTTCACTATTGCAAAACTTATATCCCATAAAAGAAGGAAAAATTTATATTGGAGAGTACGACTCTCAATTTATTCATTATCAGAGTCTACGCAATTGTATTGGTGTCATTCCGCAACAGCTCAATCTATTTTCGGGAAATATTATCGAAAACATAGCTTTAGGAGATTCTTTTCCTAATATTCAACGTATTTTAGATTTATCCAAACAATTGGGAATTACAGAGTTTGTGGAGAAATTACCCAATGGTTTTGAAACCCAAATTGGGGAAAATGGAGCCATGCTCTCTGGAGGACAAAAACAACGTATTGCTATAGCAAGAGCCTTGTATAAAAACCCAGAAGTATTATTAATGGATGAAGCCACTTCTTCATTAGACACTAATTCGGAGCGCATTGTAAAAGAAGTGATTGATAATTTTAAATCTCAGGGGAAAACAGTTATTGTCATTGCCCATCGATTGAGTACTATAGCTAACGCAGATACTATTTTGGTAATGGAAAATGGAAATATTGTAGAGTCCGGAAATCATAATGCACTATTAGAACAAAAAGGAAAATATTCTGATTTATGGGGTAAACAAGGATTACAGTAGTTAAAAAAAATCCCTTAAGAACAATTTATTTAAAACAAAAAAAGAGCCAACAGCTGTTGGCTCTTAGAATATATTTTGAATCAATACTACATTACCCATTCAATGCTTCAGCACCACCAACAATCTCTAGGATTTCGTTAGTAATAGAAGCCTGACGCGCTTTGTTATAAGTCAATTTCAATTGATTTCTCAATTCTGTAGCATTATCAGTTGCTTTGTGCATAGCAGTCATACGCGCTCCGTGCTCTGAAGCGAATGAATCACGAATCCCTTTATACAACTGTGTTTTCAAAGATTTTGGAATCAATGTTAACACGATTTCTTCTTTAGATGGCTCAAAAATATAATCACCAGGTGTTACTGTAAGATCAGATTTTATAGGTGCTAAAGGCAAAAATTGTTCGGTTTGAACGATTTGTGTAGCTGCATTTTTAAATTGATTGTAAATCAACTCAATTTTATCGTACTCACCGGCAACGAATTTCTCCATTAGTGAATCTGCAATTTTAGCCACGTTATCAAAAGTCAAATCATCAAAAACAGTACTTTGATTGTCTACAACCGATAATGTTTTGCTTAAAACATCATTTCCTTTTTTACCAATGGCAAAAACATCAACTTGTTTACCTGCATAAAATTCAGCACGGCTTTTAGCCGCTTTGATTGCATTTGTGTTAAAAGCACCTGCCAAACCTCTGTTAGAGGTTACTACAACAAGTAATACTTTCTTGATTTCGCGCTGCGTTGTAAACGCTCCACCAGCATCACCTTCAAGTGTGGCAGAAAGATTTTGCAATAATTCCGTTAATTTTTCGGCATAAGGGCGCATCGCTGTGATTGCATCTTGTGCTTTCTTTAGCTTTGCTGCAGAAACCATTTTCATTGCTGATGTAATTTGCATCGTAGATGAAACGGAAGTAATTCTATTACGGATTTCCTTTAAATTTGCCATTGTTTTCTAGTAATTAGTAATAAGTAAATAGTAATTAGCTCTTCACTAATCACTATTCACTATTCACTTATATTAGTTATATTTTGCTGATAATTCTTTTGCTACAGTTTCGATTACATCTGTAATTTCGTCTGTTAATTTTCCTGCTTTCAACGCATCAAGAGTTGCTCTGTGTTTGTTGTTCAAGAATTCCAAGAAATCTTTCTCAAATTCTCTTACTTTGTTCACAGGAACATTTCTCAATAAGTTTTTAGAACCAGCATAGATAATTGCTACTTGGTCTTCAACAGTATATGGATCATTCAAACCTTGTTTCAAGATTTCAACATTTCTTTTTCCTTTTTCAATTACGTTTAAAGTAACTGCATCTAAATCAGAACCAAATTTAGCAAACGCTTCCAATTCACGGAATTGTGCTTGATCTAGTTTTAATGTACCTGCAACTTTTTTCATTGATTTAATTTGTGCATTTCCTCCAACACGAGATACCGAGATACCTACGTTAATTGCAGGACGAACCCCAGAGTTAAACAAATCTCCATCCAAGAAAATTTGACCATCTGTAATCGAAATTACGTTTGTTGGGATGTAAGCAGAAACGTCACCAGCTTGAGTTTCAATAATTGGCAAAGCAGTCAATGAACCACCACCTTTTACAATTGATTTCAATGAATCTGGTAAATCGTTCATATTTCTAGCAATTCCATCATCTGCAATAACTTTACAAGCACGTTCTAATAAACGACTGTGTAAGTAAAAAACATCTCCAGGATATGCTTCACGTCCCGGTGGCCTTCTTAATAAAAGAGAAACCTCACGGTATGCAACAGCTTGTTTAGATAAATCATCATAAACAATTAAAGCTGGACGACCTGAATCTCTAAAATATTCTCCAATTGCAGCACCTGCGAAAGGAGCATATACTTGCATAGGAGCTGGATCAGATGCGTTTGCAGCAACGATTACAGTATACGCCATTGCACCTTTTTCTTCTAACATTTTAGCAATTCCTGCTACAGTAGAAGCCTTTTGTCCAATAGCTACATAGATACAAAATACAGGTTTTCCTGCATCGTAAAATTCTTTTTGGTTTAAGATAGTATCGATACAAACAGTTGATTTACCTGTTTGACGGTCACCAATAACTAGCTCACGTTGTCCACGACCTACTGGAATCATTGCATCTACTGCTTTGATACCTGTTTGTAATGGTTCAGTAACGGGCTGACGGAAGATAACTCCAGGAGCTTTTCTTTCTAAAGGCATCTCGTATAAATCTCCACCGATTGGTCCTTTTCCATCGATTGGAAAACCAAGAGTGTTTACTACACGACCTACCATTTGTTCTCCTACTTTAAGAGAAGCAATACGTTGTGTTCTTTTTGCAGTTGAACCTTCTTTGATTCCTGTAGATGGTCCTAAAAGTACCACACCTACATTGTCTTCTTCAAGATTCAAAACAATAGCTTCTAATCCATTGTCAAATTCAACTAATTCTCCATATTGAACATTAGAAAGCCCGTAAATACGAGCAATACCATCTCCAACCTGAAGTACGGTTCCTACTTCTTCTAGTGTAGCACCAGATTCAAAACCTTCTACTTGCTTTCTTAATATTGCTGAAATTTCAGCAGGTTTGATTTCCGCCATCTTAATTTATAATTTAAACACTTAAATGTGCAATAAAACTAATTACTTAACTCTCTTTTTAATACTTGTAATCTGTTGGCAACTGAAGCGTTGTATTGCTTATCACCTATTCTCAAAATAAAACCTCCAATAATTGCAGGATCTACTATGTTTTCAATTGTTATTTTCTTATCTGAAAGTGTTGCCACTTTCGCTAAAACTTGTGCTTCTAAAGCTGCATCCATAGGAATAGCAGTAGTCACTTGTGCAAGCTCAATACCATTTTCTAAGTCAGATAACTTACCATATTCAGTAGCAATAGCTCCTAATATTTCGAATCTTTTGTTTTCAAATAACAAATGAAACAACCCTTGAGTCACACCATTGATACCTGCAAAAACCTCTAACAATGCATTTTCTTTCACCGCAACTTTAATAGTAGGGTTTTGAATAAAAGTGCTCAATTCTAAATTCCCATTAATAGTGGTAGCAATAGTATTCATATCGCTGCTTACTGCTTCGGCAACATTTTTTGAGTTTGCTAAGTCCAAAATTGCTTTTGCATAACGAATTGCTGCTCTTGTACTTGCCATAATTAGTTCAATTTAACGTCACCTAACATATTCTCAATCAATTTTGTTTGAGCTTCTTTGTTAGATAATTCATCTTTTAATACTTTTTCAGCAATACTCAATGACAATGATGAAACTTGTGATTTCAATTCAGCCATAGCCGCATTTTTTTCTGCTAAGATAGCTGTTTTAGCTTGTTCGATCATTCTTGCGCCTTCTGCTTGTGCATCAGCTTTAGAATCAGCGATCATTTTTTCTCTCATTTCACGCGCTTCTTTCAATAAAGAGTCACGCTCTAATCTTGCTTCCTGAAGAATACGTTCGTTTTCTGCAGTAAGATTTTGCATTTCTCTGCGAGCAGTTTCTGCTGAAGATAAAGCGTCATTGATTGAATCTTCTCTACCTTTTACTGCGCCAAGAATTGGTTTCCAAGCAAATTTTCTTAAAAGGATAAAGAAAACTATAAAGATGATCGAGGTCCAAAAAATTAAACTCTCTGGTGCTGTTAAATTCATATTTTTATATTTAAAAAGTTTGTTTTAGAAATAAAAACTCCCTGATACCAACCGTATCAGGAAGTTTTAGATTTTAATTATTGTGCGATCAACGCAACAACTACTGCGAAAAGTGCAACACCTTCAATAAGTGCAGCAGCAATAATCATAGCAGTCTGGATTTTTCCAGCAGCCTCAGGTTGACGAGCAATAGCGTCCATTGCAGAACCACCAATTTTTCCAATACCTAGACCTGCACCAATAACAGCTAATCCAGCTCCGATTCCAGCTAATACCATAATACTAAATTTAATATAGTTAATAATTAATAAAACACATTTTAATGATGATCATGCTCTGCTACGGCCTGACCAATAAACAACGCTGTCAACAACGTGAAGACATAAGCCTGCAACGCCGCAACCAACATTTCAAGTACACTCATGAACAATACGAAAGCTCCAGAAATAGGCGCAACGGCTACTGTTTTGAATATAAAAATCAATGAGACTAAACTCAAGATGATAATATGTCCTGCAGTAATGTTTGCGAATAAACGAATCATTAATGCAAAAGGTTTTGTCAACATTCCGATAATTTCTACAGGAATCATAATAGGATATAATGCTTTAGGAACTGGAGGCATAAAAATATGTTTCCAATACTCTTTGTTGGCACTGAAAGAAGTTACAATAAAAGTAATCAATGCTAATACAAATGTAAAGAAGATATTTCCGGTAAGGTTTGAACTGAAAGGGAAAAAAGGAATCAATCCAATAAGGTTGTTAATCCAAATAAAGAAAAATATAGTCAATAAATACGGCATATATTTCGCGTATTTTTTGGTTCCAATATTAGGTATCGCGATTTCATCTCTAACGAAAATCACTAATGGCTCTAGAAATCCAGCGATTCCTTTTGGCGCTAATTTGTTTTTGTTATAAGAACGAGCTACTGCAAGAAACAAAAAGAACAATACAAGAGCTGACATCAACATCGAGAAAACATTCTTAGTGATTGAAAAATCAAGTGGTCTGGCGTCAAACGCAAAAGCACCGTTTTTTCTTTCATCTTCCGTTAGGGTTTCAAATTTGTCTTCGTAAAAAATAACTTCGTTGAAACGAACTAATTTTTGACCATTCACATCAACAACATGGTGACCTTCATTATCATGGTGAAATTGTTCAGAAGAGAAAATTTCCAATCCGTTGTTTGTCCACAATATTACAGGAAGGTAAAACGTAATAGGATGACCATCATAATCCGCAATGTGAAATTCATGAGAATCTCCAATGTGATCATTAATCAGTTCCGTAGCATTGAATTCTTTTTCAGCAGAATGACCTGTTTCTCCGTGTGCTTCTGCGGTAGGAGCAGCGTTTTCAGTGTGATTTTGAAGACTATCCGCTGTTGGATTTGCGAAAGTGACCAACGGCATACACGCTAGAAAAGTAACTAACAGGAATTGAAGTGATTTTTTAGAAATTACCATTATTAATTGTGTATCTGATTTTACGTTTTTAAAATTTTTTGCAAAGGTACATATTTAATTCAAAATTGAAAATTATAATGATGATTTTAAAAAATGAATTTTACAATCATATTGCATTATTTTCAAGCAACTTATCTTTTATTTATTAATCGTACTGCAAAAACGGTTTCAAAAAGCAAAAATAGGAAATAAGGGATGAAAAAAGCCGCTATATCCAAATTAGTTTCTCGCCCTTCTGATTGAATCAATGGAATCAAAAAAACAACAGCCGCCATCATTTTTACGAAAGTGGTGCCCAGAAACGCAAAACCGGTGAAATCCGGAAAATTAGCATTTACAAAAAGCAACAATACATATATTAAAAGTGTGGTTACAAACAGGAAAAGATAGATACTCCAAGTAGCGTAAAAGAAATCATGATCTTGACCGAAGGCCGATGAACCATAATATTGAGCAAAAAATAAGAGTAGTGTGAAGGGCACTAAATACTTCAGAAACGAGAAAAAATTGATCATTCGTTGTTTTTATTAATATTTTTGACTTGGCGAATTACGTTATAGAGTGCAATAAAAACAGATAATAATGACAATATAATAGTGTAAAAGGATGACGATTCATCTGAATATTTTTCATCCAGCCACATCCCAAAATAAGTGAATGCGAAAATGACAACTCCCATTTGAAACGGAATTCCCAAAAATACCAACCATTTATTCGAATTGTTTTTATTTGGTGTTTTGCTGTCCATCATTCAAGTTCTGAATTTTGTTACTGGTTTTCATTGTACAAGAAGCGGTGAAATCAGCACCTGGTTCCACTGATAATTTTCCTACGGATACTTCACCATTAATATGTGCTGTTGCTTTAATGCTTAAAAGCTCCTCAACTTGAATTTTTCCGTCAAATTTTCCTTCGATATCCGCATTTTTACAGACAATATCACCAGTGACACTTCCCGCTGGACCAATGACAATTTTCCCGGCCGACTGAAAGTTACCTATTAAATTTCCGTCCAATCTAAAATCAGCTTGCGAAATGATATCGCCTTTTATGGTAGTTCCTTCCACGATTCGATTGGTTTTTCCCAAAAGATCAGTGTAGGATTTTTGTTTTTTGTCAAACATAATTATTATCTTTTTAGTGCTATATATGCGTCAAGGCTTTTCTTGATCTGAATTACTTTATAGTTTTGATTAGAAACCACAATTGAGGTCTGATTACTTTCAAGAGACTTATCAGCTTGAATCTTTGCAACAATATTATTTGCAAAAGCTGCTGAATTTAAACCATGAATGGTAATAAAACTTTCTTTCTCATTATAAAAATCATAAGAGTGCGATAGCTCCTGAAATTTATTTTCTTTAATAAACTTCTTTATTTTTTCTTCCAAAGCTTTTGTATCATTATCTTCCTTTTTACCTACTGTATATAGAATTTTCCAATTATTGGTCTCCACTGTATTAAACTCCATTTTTTCTAAAAAAGGAATTTGTTCAGTCAGAATAACTTGTGCATTTTTACCTTCTTCACTGTTCGGATAATTGTCTGCCACCACTTGCAATGCATTCTTGTAAGCAGTTAAGCCTTTTAGTTTACCAATGGCATTTGCTTTCAGCAACTCAAATTTAGATACAATTTCATCTCCCGAAAACTGATTTATCAAAGCGTCTGAATTTTCCAACACACTAACAAACTGTTCTTGTTGAAATGCTTTATACCATTTATTATAAACACTTTCCGGCGTTTCGTTTTGAGAAGTTCCGCTTGGATTTGTGTTATTGATAATTTGCGCGTAACGAGAATCAGGAAATTGCGTTGAGATCTTATTTTTTAACGCTGTAGCTTTATTTACATCAGTGATTTGATATAATTTGTACAAATTATACATCGCTGGAAGAACCAATTTTTCTTCAGGATTGTTGTTTAATAATTGCTCTAATTTAGCGATAGCCAAATCATTTTCTTTGAATTTTTCCTTATAAATAATTCCCAATTGATAATACGCAAAATTGCGTTCTTTGTTGATGCTGTCCAATTCTACTTGTGCGGTTGGAAGTTGCTTAAGATAAAAATCAGTTGTGTATTGCTCGACTATTTTATTTGAGTCCGCTTCCGTTCCAACAGTTTGTTTCTTTACACTCAAAGAATCAACTGCAGTTGGATTTGCATTTGCCGATGCGATTCGCCAGTTGCTATTTAAAGTTCTTTCACCCCAATTTTTTTTGAATTCTACTTTACCAAAAGCTACTGTTGTAGGATTATAAAAATAAAAATTACCCGGTGCTGATTGAGAAGCCACACTGGCAATAGTAGGAGGAGCCATGGGTGATTTTCGAACTGATTTTGTGGGAACTTGACCAGAAACAGGATCCATCGATGTAATCGAATTGTTTCTATTCATATTTTCCTGTTTGGCTTTATTTTTTTCGTCTAAAAGCCTTTTAACCTCATCTTGTTCCTTTAATTTAATAATGTATTTTTCATAATAAGCCGAACGGTCCGTAGAATTCATCGAAACCACATTTAAAATACTGTCGTTTCGTTTTGCCAGCGCTTCATACAAAATCACCTCATCGAGGTTGCTTCTTATTTTTTGGATTTTTGCAAATTCCCTTGTTTTGTTATTCAGTTTAACCAAAGTACTGTCATAGTATTTTGCTGCGGCAGGATATTCCGTATTTCTAAAATACATGTTTCCTAAATTTCTATAATTTGACGCTACTAAATAGGTGTCTTTTGAATTCGTTCGTAACGATGCATTGTAAAAATTCAAAGCTGTTTTCTGATTGTTTTGTTTGTCGTGAAATACCGCCATTTGATGAAAAATCAAATCTTTATATGGACGATTTTCACGGTCTTGAATCAATTTATCGAATGTTTTTACAAAAGAAACCGAATCTCCCGATTGATAATCAAACAACTCCGCTTTTTTAGCATGTGCCTGAATCACAAATCTTCGCTCCGCTTTCCGGTTCATGTCAATCACGGATTGATAGGAAGTAACCGCACTGTCTTTGTATCCTAAGCTTTGATACAATTGTCCCAAAACAAAACGGTAACGAGCTTTCTCCTGATTTACTTTGGTGAATTCGATGGCGAGTTTTATCTTAGCAACTGCACTGTCTTTCTCCTCCATGTTTAAAAAAGAAGCTGCCAAAAGTGCGTTTGCATCTGCAAAAACTTGTTTTTTTACTTCGTGATCTTCTAATAATTTACTGATGTTTTTTATGACCAAAGCATCATTTCCCAGACGCATGTTGGTTTTCTCTCGCCAAATTTTGGCTTCATAAATTCGGCTGCTGTTTGGGTATTTGTACAGAATATAATTGAATGCATCGAGCGCAGGAACAAACCGTTGGTCATAATATCTAGCTTTTCCAAGCATTAGATACGCTTCGTCAATTTGGCTGTTTTTTTCTTTTCCGCCAATGTTCATTGAGTGTTTTTGAATGGCTTTGGTGGCTTTGGTTTCTGCCAATTCAAAATCGGTGTTTTTAGGTTTTGTTGTGGAAGTGAAATCTTCTACGATTTGCATTTTTTCTACCGGCAGAAGTTGCCAAAAATCGTCATCGCTATTGGCATTTACCGCCTCAACTCCTTTATCCAAGCCTACTTGACCGTTGTATAAAATATTATATTTGGTACTCAAAGCATGTGAATTCCTCGCCATAAAGGTGTCTTTTTTAGTAGAACAAGCTACCAAAAAAGCCAAAAATAACAAGAAGGATAACGGTTTAAATATATTGATTTTCAATGGAAAACGATTTTATCAATTAACTATTAAATATACTTTTTAGTATATGCACTGGTAAAAATACATTTCTTTTTGCTATCGTGAAAATTATGACGTTATATTTGGGTAATCCGCGAGTGCGTAAGGGATGGAAGCGGCATCCTTTATTTTCTTTCTTTAAGAAAATAAAGATACAGCGGACAGCCCGACCCGAAGTCTCGGCTTTTGGGACGAGACGCAGGGTTACGCCCAAATAAAACCGCTAATTCACAAATTGTATAAACGCATTGGAGTATACAATTCGCAAATTAGCGGTAAAATTTTGTCTGAGTCTGTTGCGTAAATTTTAAACCGCAAAAAACAGTTCTAATTCCTGTAAAGTCTCTTGAGAAGTTTGAATGTCTTTGACCACTTCGCCTTTGTGCAGCGCGACAATCCTGTCACTTACCTCAACGGTGTGCAGTAAATCATGGCTGGAAACCAGTACGGTTACTTCCGGATTATCAGCTAAATCCTTAATGATTTTTTTTAATCGGAATTGTGTGGTTGGGTCTAAATTAGCAAACGGTTCATCCAGAATAATAACCTCCGGATTTCCGATTAAGGTAGCGATGATACCCACTTTTTTCTGGTTTCCTTTGGATAAATCGCGTAAATATTTCTTGTTTTTAAGTATTTCTCCATTGAAAAATTCTTCGTGTGTGGCCAATAAAGCATCGACATCGGCTTTGTTTTGTCCGCGTAAATCGCCAATGAAATAGAAATATTCTTCCGGAGTTAAGTAGCCAATTAAGAAACTTTCATCCAAGAAAGAAGCGGTGAACGGTTTCCAGTTTTCACTGGTGTTTACTTGAACATCATTGTTGATGATATTTCCTGTTGACGGCTGGATTAAATCCAATAAAAGGCTAAAAAAAGTGGTTTTTCCGGCGCCGTTATTACCTACTAATCCAAAGCTTTCGCCTTTTTTTATTTCTAAATTATCTATTTTTAATACGGTTGTTCCGTTGTATGTTTTCGAAAGGTTATTTACTTGTATCATTTTTGAAAAAGTTTATTCGTTATTCGGTTATTTGTTGATTTCGTTAATCGCTGGATTATCCTTTTTGTTTGTAAGCCGCAATGGTCGCGTATTTCTCTGATTTATAGATTTTTTCAATCACGGAAAATGCTTTCTCTTTGAAGGCAAATCCAATTATTCCTACCCCTGCTACTAGCGCTAAGCCTATATTTGGGTTTCCAAATTTTGAACCAAACCAATACAATAAAACCGGTAATCCTAATTGCGGAATTGAGATAAGCATTGTTTTTACATTGAATGCTTTTTTGTCACCAAAAGCACCTTTGCCAGAACTCAAATCGATAGGTGTTTTGGTGTAAGCACCACCCAGTAAAACCAAATGAGAATTGACTCCGATATTATAAATCGCACCCACAACTATGGTTAAATACACATGAATTCCAAAGTAAAGATAGAACGACGCAATGGTTGTGGTTACAATTGTAGCAATCACCATTAGCCACCACTTCGAACTCAAATAACCTTTGTACGGAATGTTTTGCGTCATCATTAACTGGTAATACGCGCTGTCCCAACTCGGTACAAATTGTCCGAAAGTAATTAAGAATCCACCTGAAACGAAAATCCCTGCAAAAATATGCATGACAGGATTATTGTAAGCTTCAATACTATTAGTAAAAAAAAGAAAGCCATAAAAAAGGAACATGACGCTCAATCCCACAGTGGTTTTAGAACGTTTGTTTCTTTTGATTAATTTAATGTCGTTTTTTAAGAAGGTTCCTATGGTTCCAAATTGGTTTAACCAAGTCAGCTCCTCCGTTTTGGCTACATCATGTTTGTTAGACAATCCCGCATCCAGATATAAATTCTTTTTGAAATACTGGAACGTGACATAATATAAAGCGATTAATGCTAATACTGGAATGGCAAAAGCCCAATACGTATTGAAAATGGCATTAAAAAATGGCGCTGTAATTTCCGTGATATTAAAGAGTCCATAATAGTGTAATCCTCCCAAAACGGCAGCTATTGCTAAGAAGATGGCAAATAAATTATCCTTGTTACTCAGTAGAATATTCAGAAAATTGTTGATAAATAGCAAAGAAAAGATGGCAGTGTACCAAAGCACTACGGAAAGTACATCATAGCCTTCAATGATTAAAACAACACAAAACGGAATCAGGAAAAAGGCGTGCACCAAATTAAAGAAGGACAAAACGGTTTTTCCTAGTGAGAAATGAACAATCGTGGATTTTTTTATGGGGAAAATCAACATCGGGCGAATGTTCATCACCGGGATTTTTTGCAACAGCAATCGGATGATTAAATCCATCAATACATAATAAATCATGAATTGATTAACGGTTACAATGGGATCCAAATTCATTTTCTTTAAAATATAAAAGGCTCCAACTCCCAATGCCAAGAAAATTAAAATGAAATAAACGGCAACAAAACCCATCAGGATTTTCAAAGCCAAATTAGTTGCGAAGGAAGCTGACCTAAAAAATGCTTTCCATTCGAGATAAAGGAATTTTTGAATCATAGTTTGGTTATTTTGGTTTGGTAATATGTAGTCAAAATAAGAAAACGTTACAAATTTTCTAATTTATATTCCGGGTAGGTTTGTTCTAGATAGGTTTGGGCTTTGGAAGGGATTATTTTGAAAATGATGAAAAGAATAACAGATAATAATACTAAAACAAGACTTATTGCTAGTAAAAAATAATCATTAGTTACATAGCTATCAAAACGATTGAATAGTTGTAACAATACATTAAAGGGTAAAAGTATAGCACCAGAAAAAGTTCCATATTGATTGATGATGTCTTCAAACAACCATCTTTTTTGCTGTAATTTCTTTTTATTAATTCTTTGCCTAAGGGATTTAATCATTTCATAAATCGTAAAACCAAACAACGCAAGATATAAACCAATTATAGTCCACTCTTGATAGGTACTTACCTTTAAAACAGTGAACAATAAAACAGTCATTGCGAGTGCTAAGACAATTTTAGGAATACCAAAAAAATCTTTAAAATGTTCCCAAACGATACTGTTGTATTTTTTTCCTAAAGCAGCTTGACGACTTTTGACCACATCCATAAAACCAAAAACCCCAAATTTCTTGAATTCTTTGTTTAACACTTCATCAAAAGTAAGTTTGGGATTTTGTTGCCATTCGGTTTCAATAGCATTTGCCAAATGATCGACTAGTTCCGTTTGCAAATCATAATATTCCACATAATGCTGGCGGGTAAAAAGGTAGAGCTGGTCTATTTGTTGGGAAGTTAGTTTCATTTTAAAAATTAAGTTAATCGATATTTTCTTATAGTTTTTTTGATTGTTAGCTTTTGAACATAAACTTGTGTAAATCGAAAACACTTCTTTTTGTCATGCTGAGGAACGAAGCATCGCTGCTCTATTATTCAAACAAGTGATTAAGGAAATTCAACTCCGGATTAATTGTTTTTATTTGTGTAATTTTCTTGTCTTTTTTCCATCCTTTAATTTCTTTCTCTCTTGCAATTGCTAGTTGTATCCAAGTAAATTTCTCGAAATACAACAAAAAATGAACGTTATATTTGGCTGTAAAAGAATTCGGATTCAAGGATTCTTTGTGTTGCTGTAGTCGAATTTTTAAATTATTTGTAACTCCAGTGTACAAAACAGTTTTCGCTTTATTGGTTAATATGTATACATAATAGGTATGAAAACCTTCTTGATATTCAATCATGTCTTTTATTTTTAAAATGAAATTCAAGTTTGTAGAGATGCTTCGTTCCTCAGCATGACAAAATTGTTCGAACATTAACTGATAATTATTTAGTTATATGTAAAAATTTATTCTGCACTTCAATACTGTAACTACTACATGTAATTGTTTCATTCTTGCTATTTGTCATGCTGAGGCACGAAGCATCACTGCATTATGAGTAATTTAAGTAACTAAATTCTATACGAGCCTTATACATGCGTTGGCTAAATGAACTGTGAGCAACTTGTAGAGATGCTTCGTTCCTCAGCATGACAAACTACTGGGTTGATAATCTGAATTCTGTGTTTAGTTTCATAGGATTAATTTAATTGGTATTGTTTTTTGACATTCACAATTGTCTTCCTTTGAAGATGGATTGCTGTAACTGAAATCAAAATTCCTAATACCCAAATACAACAAAAGAGTAACACTAACCATTGGTATTGTTGTAGTTCTTGTCCCAGTAGATTACTCATACCCATTCCCAAATTAGGAAAAGAAAATACCCAAGGATTAGGTTGTAAGGTTTCTAAAGTTAAAAAATGTTTACCTTCAATTTCTTTGCTTTTCCACCAGTAATACAACGATGGCAAATCAATGAGTAATAAAGAACAAAATAATCCCCCTAAATATTTTTGAGGACTAACAAAATAAGCTGAAAAAGTATATGCAAGATATACTAACAAAATACTTCCAATTATTTTAGGGAATTTCAAGTATTCAGTTATCATTTTCCATTGTACTTTCCTGTACTCTTTTTGCAAAATACGTTTTCTTTCCTCTTCAATAGATTTAAAACTAGAATCGCCTACAAACTTATTTTCAGCATACTGTTTCACTTGATGAAAAGTAAGTTCCGGATCTTTCTCCCAAATTTCCTCCATACTAATGACCATGTGATCCGTCAATTCTACTTGTAATTCATAGTGTTTTATATCAAATGATTTGACATAATTAGATACATATTCTATTTGTTCGGTGGTTAGTTTCATGGTTTGGTAAATGATAATTTTTTTTCAAATTGAAAATGTTTGTATGCCAATTGAAGGTAAATTCCAGTGATTAAAACATAAGTCATTGCGGTAAAAACAGATACAAAAGCAATTTTAGCATCTGGATGATTTAACATTACTGGAAACAAACCAATACCAAGCATAAAAAGAACAATGATGAGACCAAAACTTTTTTTCTTCATCAAATAACTATAAGTGGTTTGGTGTTTTGATTGCCAAATTAAACCCCAAGCCAAAATAACCAAACAAAATTCGACAAGAACAAATGATCTCAAAACTCCTTGAATATTTGTTAGAACCAATCCATAGCTCGAATTTCTTACAAATACCATTGATGCGAGCGCAATCAAAGAAGAAATTGTAATTGCAGTAAATAATTGTCTTTTTACTATTTTATGACATTTAATAGTCATTATTCTAGGGTTTGTAAAACCTATTAACCCAGAAAAGGATGGTTTTAATTCTGGTTTCCATTTATTAAAAACTTCTGTGAAAGCAACTTCAAAAGAACTCGTATCATTGCATATTTTTTCTTCTATTTCTGAAGCGATATGATCAGTAACTTCTAATTTAATGTCTTCATAAACAAGACCGTTTAAAACTAAGGTTTCTTCTATCTGGGCGATTTGTTGGTTGGTTAGTTTCATGGCTTTATTGTATTGAAATTTTCTTTTGGAATTGATAATGCTTAAATCCTAAATAAACAGTAGACAGTAAATACATAAAAAGACAGCCCATCGACAGAATAAACAAATTCTGATTGGTTGTATCATTTGGGATAGCATCATTAAAAATGAAAGCTAACCAAATGAAAATAGAAGGAAATCGAGCATCAAATGAATATTTATAAGTAGACGACACTTTTGATTTTGCATTGAAAAATTTAAAAATAAACATCGATAGTATTGTCCCAATATAAGCGTAGAAAAACACTTTTTTAATCCAGATAATAAACTGCAGTTTTGTATTTAAATCCGATACCAATTGAAAACTAAAGAACAATAATGCGGCGATTGTAATTGTTGTAAATATTTCAAGTTTTATTTGATTTCCAAATTTACTCCTTGCTAGTTTAGGATAATAGGTTCTTAGCGAAAAAAAAGCTCTAGTGGGTTCAAATTCGTCATTCCATCTTTCAAAAACTTGATTGTATGTTTCTGGGAATGTTTTTTGGGTGGTTGCCATCTCATATTCAATTTGTGAAGCAATATGATCTAAAACTTCCATTTTCAAATCGTCAAACTTCACCCCTTTTTTAATTAAAGTTTGATTAATACATTCTATTTGTTCGGTGGTTAGTTTCATCTTCAAAAAATTAAAATTCTAATTTTGGACTTGGGTTCACTAAACTCTGCATGTTTCGAATGAAATCTTCGAGTTCTGAGAGTCGGTTTACGGTTTCTTTCTGCCCGGTTTCCGTCAGTTTGTAATATTTACGCATGCGGTTATCCACTTTTTCGATTTCTACGTCCAGCAAACCTTCGGCTTCCAGTTTGTGCAAAGCCGGGTACAAAGCGCCTTCGGTGATGTTGAGTTCGCCTTGTGTAATCGCTTTTACTTTCTGGGTTATTTCATAGCCGTACATCTTGCCGTTTTCCTCCAGCAATTTCATGATAATCGTATTCAGACTTCCTTTGTATAGTTGTGAGTTTTTCATTTTTTTGTACTTGCGAGACACGAAGCGGTCTAATTTTCAAAAACAAATATACATAAGATTATTATACATAATAGTTTTAGGTATTAAAATTTTCAAATATTTTGAATTCAAAAAACCTATTCTGTTTACTATATTTGCAAAAAAAATATCATGTCATCCTTTCTGAAATTAATCATAAAAGAAGTAAAACGCGAAACCAAAGACGCTGTTTCCATACTTTTTAACGTACCTGAAGAATTAAAAGCAAATTATACTTTTGTTGCGGGTCAATATATCAATCTAAAATTAACCTTGGACGGTGAAGAAATTCGTCGTGCGTATTCTATATGCTCAGCTCCTGACAGCGGGGAATTACGCATTGCTGTGAAAGCGGTCGCAAACGGTGCTTTCTCTCAATTTGCTAATACAAAACTCAAATCAGGCGATGTTCTTGAAGTGGGAAAACCGGAAGGAAAATTCACTTTTGAACCACAAGCGGACCGACAAAAAAACTACGCGGCTTTTGCTGCCGGAAGCGGAATCACACCCGTGATGTCTATCCTAAAATCAGTATTGAAAAACGAACCAAAGAGTACTTTTGTATTGGTTTACGGGAACAAAACGCCTGAAGAAACCATCTTTCACCAAGAATTACACGATTTGCAGTTGCAATATGTCGGACGCCTTTTTGTACATTATGTTTACAGTCAAGCCAAAGTAGAACCTGCTTTGTTTGGACGAATTGAGAAATCGACAGTGAATTTTGTTCTGAATAACAAACACAAGGAATTGGAATTTGATAAGTTCTATTTGTGTGGACCAGAAGAAATGATCAATATCGTTTCCGGAGTTTTGAAAGAACATAATGTAAAAGAATCTAATATTAAATTCGAATTATTTGCTTCTTCAACCAAAGAAAATAAAATAGAAAAATCGTTAGGCGGCCATTCAAAAATCACCATCATGGTGGATGACGAGGAAACAACTTTCGAAATGTCACAAAAACAAACCGTTCTTGATGCCGCTTTAAAGCAAGGTATTGATGCTCCGTATTCGTGCCAAGGCGGAATCTGCAGCAGCTGTCTGGCTCGCGTTACCTCCGGAACTGCCGAAATGACTAAAAATTCTATCCTTACCGATAAAGAAATCGCCGATGGACTTATTCTTACCTGTCAAGCGCATCCAACATCTGAAACTATCTATGTAGATTATGATGACGTTTAGGAAATAGTATAAATGATACTGAAAACTTCTCTGAAAAGGGAAGTTTTTTTGTTTTAAGAAAATTTGATTTTTAGTATATTAACGAAACGATTTGATAATCAAGATGCACACCGTTTTTTGTTCACCTTTATGTGTTTTTTCTTATGCATATGGAAGTGAGTGTCTAGCGATCAAAATTGTGCTGAAAACAACAGGAAATTATCAATTAACTTAAAATTGAATACTATGTTTTGGGGAATAGGTTTTATTATTTTTGGAATTATAATTTTGATTTATATGAGAAAAGACATTAGTACAGATTTGCATTTGTCCAAGTTGTTTTCAAAGAACACAAAAACATGGCAAGGAAATCTTGCTGGAATTGTAATGATCCTAATTGGAATCGCTCAAATGATTACTTCTCTATGATGATAAGTTAAATTTTCAAAAAAATATTTCAAATGTTACCAAATTTTGGTACTTTAGTAAAAAATTGAAATCATGGGAAAGAATACATCCGTCTCTTTAGGAAATCATTTTGAAACTTTTGTAGAAAAAAGTATTTCAAAAGGTCGGTTTCAAAATGCAAGTGAGGTAATTCGAGCCGGACTTCGCATGCTAGAAGAGGAAGAAGATAAAGTTTTACTATTAAAAAATGCCATTCAGGAAGGCATTGATAGTGGATTTGCTAAAGACTTTGATCCAAAAAAACACTTAGAAACGTTACAAGCAAAGAAAAAAGCAAATGGCTAAATATTATTTGACCAATTTAGCTGTTAACGATTTAGCTGAAATCTGGGAATACACTTATGAGGAATGGTCAGAAAAACAAGCCAATAAGTATTACAAACTCCTATTAGAATCTTGTCAGGAATTAGCCAATTATCCCAACTTTGGGAAAAATTATGAGTTAATTCAACCTAACTTTTTAGGATTTAAAACCAATCATCACATTATTTTTTATAGAATTATTTCGGTCAAAGAAATAGAAATAATAAGAATTCTTCACGAAAGAATGGATTTGAAATCTAAGCTTTAAACTAAACTTACACTGTAAAAACTATTATTTTAAAATGAAATCCCTTCGAGAAATATTCAAAAACAACCCTTCCCTTCTTGATAAGCCGGAAGTAGCGCAACTTTTGGAATATTGTGAGCAATTACAAGATGAAATCGTAGAATTCAAATTTCAAAAAACAAACAACAAAGAATTAGCGATGCTCGATATGCTCAAAGAAGTCATAAAAGGCTGCAATGCTATCGAGAAAGAACAAGCCGAACACGACCGTTTTGGGTATGATGCTCCAAATTATCAGGAAACCATTTCGAATTTAAAACGGTACATTTTGGTGCGTTGCCGCGATGAGAAAATCTGGCTTTGAATTTTTATACCATTAAGGAATTAAGTTTCATTACTTTTAAAATAACTTAATGCCCTAATGGTTCAAAAGAACTTTTTTATTCTTAAAACTATTGTTTCTGGCAAAATCGTTCGCATGGCATCTTCATAACCTGCAACTTTTTTATTACCATACACCGAAGTTGGTAGTTTAGGATACTGATTCCTATCAGACACCAAAGCATTTTCTAATGGCTGATTAAACGGTAAAAATCCCGCATACGGATGCGTCGCGCCCCAAAGCGTGATGACTTTTACGCCAAGCATGGCTGCAATATGTGCATTTCCAGAATCCATTGAAAGCATTATATCAAGATTACTAATGAGTTGTAATTCCTGCTGAAACTTAATTTTCCCCGCTATATTGATGACGTTTTTCTTATTGGAAGCAAGTGAATCTAAGATTTCAATTTCCTTTTTTCCACCGCCAAAAAGTAAAATGGTATTGGTTTTATCCAAAGCCAATTTATCAATCACTTGTTGCATTAAATCCAACGGATAAACTTTAGAATTGTATTGTGCAAAAGGAGCTATACCTATCAGTTTTTGATGATTTGTTCCAATTAATGCTAAAATTTCCGGGCTCAAAACTGCTTTTTTAAGAAAAACTGCCTGCGATAAATCAACAGTAAAACCAAGTTCTTCAAATACTTTGATGTGTCTTTCAAACATCGTTGGAAGTTGCTGGAACACTTTATTTTCGGGTTGCGTTAATGCTTTTTTCTCTGCTCTTCCTTTAACTACCGAGGCTGTTTTTTTTCCGCTTAAAGCAAAAAGATTTCGGACGATTTTAGAACGTAAAACGTTGTGTAGGTCGGCGAAAGCATCAATTTGTAAAGCTTTCAAATCTTGGAATAAACGCAACAATCCAAGAAATCCTTTGTGCCGTTCTTTTTCATCGAAAGCAAAAAAAGAAAGATTCTGAATTCCTTCAAAAAAGGGTTTGAAAAACGGTCTGGAAATAACCGTGATTTTAACTTGTGAATACTGGTTTACAAAAGCCCGTAAAACAGGAACCGTCATGGCGACATCTCCCATTGCGGAAAGTCTCATGACGGCTATATGTTTGATTTTTTTGGACAATTAATTAATGTTCAAAATATCTTTTACTTTTTGTTTTGATACAAAACAGGATTCAAATCATCATCATTGTACATTTTCATTTGTTTGTACACTTTCATGAATTTATCGCCGTTTGCAATGTCGGTCAACAAATCATCGATTGCAGTAGACAAATCAGTTCTTTGTTCCAATAAAATATTCAACTTTATCTGACATTTATCTCTGTGCTCTTGTGAAGCTTCAGCACGAGTAGCTTCTTCTTGCATGTGGTAAATTTTCAATGCTAATATCGATAATCGGTCAAAAGCCCAAGCCGGACTTTCAGAATTGATTTTTGCATGGTCTTTTACTACAACATGACTGTATTTCTGAAGAAAATAACTGTCAATATATTCCACCATATCCGTGCGTTCCTGATTAGAAGCATCGATTCTTCTTTTCAATGTCAAAGCTGCAACAGGATCAATATTTGGATCACGGATAATATCCTCAAAATGCCATTGAACAGTGTCAATCCAGTTCTTGTGATACAATAAATGTTCGAATTTATCCTTCGGAAAAGGATTATTTATGGGCTGATCAACATTATCAAATTGATGATACTCTTTGATACTTTGTTCGAATACGGCGTACGCTAATTTTGAAAACATATCTTTATATATTAAAAGACAAAGATACTTTTTATACTTTTATACCATAAAAAAATAACTATTAGTTTAATTACAAAAATACAACCATGCAAATTCATTATTTATCGGAAGGGAACAGTATCCTGAATCATTTTTTGGGACAAATACGAAATGTGAATGTTCATAATGACAGCATGCGTTTCCGAAGAAATATTGAACGTATTGGCGAAGTAATGGCGTATGAATTAAGTAAAGAACTGCATTACGCACCCGTTGAAATCAAAACGCCGCTAGGCATTAAAAACACTACTGAGATTAAAGACCAACTAGTTTTGTGTTCTATTCTGAGAGCCGGATTACCCTTACATTTGGGTTTTTTAAATTATTTTGACAATGCCGAAAATGGTTTCGTGTCTGCCTTTAGACATCATCCCAATAATGACGATTACTTTGATATTTTAGTGCAATACCAAGCTCTTGCTGACATCAACGGAAAAAATTTAGTGCTAGTTGATCCCATGCTTGCTACTGGTCAGTCCATAGTTGCGGTGTATAATAAATTAATGAAAAGAGGAACGCCAAAAGAAATACATATTGCCGTTGTGATTGCTGCCCCGGAAGGCATTGCGCATTTAGAAGAATACTTGCCTGAAAACTGTCATCTTTGGGTTGCTTCTTTAGACGAAAAGCTCAATGAACACAGTTACATTGTTCCAGGTTTGGGAGACGCTGGTGATTTAGCCTATGGTGACAAATTATAATTGGCCAAAAAAAGCAAAAAGGCTGCAGGCAATTAGCACAAAAAGTACCATTTCCTGTTTTAATTTTTCTTGAGGTATTTCGATATGACTAGTGGCCATTGTGGCCAATGGCGCAACTGTAAAAACTAATAAATCATTACTTTTGTTAGCAGAAATTACATAAATAACTACGCCGATAAAAAAAGAAGCAATGATTTTTTTGTAGGAAGTATGTAACAATTGTGGTCGGCTTGACAATGTGGCAAACATAGAAATTACAAAAAATAAAGCTACGGTCGCGTAAATGGACAAAGCACCATTTTGATAACTATTTGTAAAATAATCAATGTTAAAATTGATTTTTACACTTTTCAGAATGTATTCAACAACATCTAAATTGAATACTGTTGCAAAAAGCATAAAAATAATTATAGCTATAAAAAAAGCAATGAAAGGTAGTATCCAATTTCTATAATCTCTGGCAACATGAAAAATTATGGATATAAAAACCAACACAATGAAGATTATACTCCAAAAATGAAATAAAGAGGCCAGAAAAATCCATAATGACGCATCAAATATTTTTTCTTTGGACGCTTTCAGCGATTGTAAAGAAATTAACCTTCGAAGCGCTAATAAAATAAAAAAATTAGAAATAATTAAATTTGTATTATCCAGTACCGAAGGAAAAAAAAGTAAAAATAAAAAGTAGAAAAAAATCGTATAACTACTGTCTTTACTAAGTGCATTTCTGCGGGCAATAAAGTCAATTAAGAAAACTGATGCCAACAAAATAATAAATGTTGTTGCTTTTTTAAAAATTAAAAAAGCAGAATTGAACCAAGATAAATCTTGAATTTGATACAATAAAAAGAAAACCAGCATTAAAATTACGACCAATGAAAAATTTAACGGTGTAGATTTTCTAAAAACACTTGTTATCATACGGATATTTTATACTTTTGTGTTCGTAAATATAATACTTGTTTAAAAAGTAAACTCTCCAAGTTCAAAAAAGATACTCTTTTTTAAGATTCCAAGTTCCTTAAGACAATTAATAAATTAATCTTATACATTATGAAATCATTTTTCGAAGGAATACAATACTTATTTGTAAATATTTTATTTGCTCCTCTAGACTTTTTACGCTCATTAGAGCTATCTTCTTGGTTTGTTGCAAATACAATCAACTGGATTTTTATGATTATCTGCGCTTCAGCGATGGTATATTGGATCAAACAATTGAAAATTTTTGAAGACGCTGGTACTGAGAAGCAAGATACTACCGCTCACTCTTTCTTAAAATAATATTTGAAAAAAAAGTGAACGATAATTGGAAACTATTTTAAGTCGTTTCCAATATCTTTTCTAAAATACATCTTATCAAAATGTAGCTTTTCTATATTTTGATAAGATTTTTTTATGGCCTCTTCAAAATCATTTCCGTACGAAGTTATGGTTAAAACTCTTCCGCCATTAGAAACAACATTTCCGTTTTCTAGTTTTGTTCCTGCATGAAACACAATTGAATCTTGAATATGATCTAATCCAGAAATCACTTTTCCTTTTTCGAATTCCTCCGGATACCCGCCAGACACAACCATAATTGTTGTTGCGCTTCTTTCATCAATCTCCAAATTAATTTCGTCTAGTTTTTCATTGGCAACAGCCAAAAACAACTCTACTAAATCCGTTTTTAATCTCGGGATAACCACTTCGGTTTCCGGATCGCCCATTCGCACATTATATTCAATTACAATTGGCTCGTTATTAACATTGATTAACCCAATGAAAACAAAGCCTTTGTATGGAATTCCATCTTTTTGAAAACCATCAATTGTAGGTTTTACGATGCGTGTTTCAATTTTTTCCATCAATACAGCATCAACATAGGGAACTGGTGATACGGCTCCCATTCCGCCTGTATTTAATCCTGTGTCGCCTTCGCCAATGCGTTTATAATCTTTGGCAGTTGGCAATATTTTGTAGTTTTTTCCATCTGTAAGAATGAAACAGCTTAATTCTATTCCGTCAAGGAATTCTTCGATAACAACTTTAGAACTGGCGTCACCAAATTTTTGATGTACGAGCATGTTTCTTAATTCTTCTTTGGCTTCCGCCAAATCCTGAATGATCAAAACTCCTTTTCCAGCGGCTAAACCATCTGCTTTTAAAACATAAGGGGGCTGCAATGTTTCCAGGAATTCACATCCTTTTTCTACTGTTTCAGCAGTGAAACTATCGTAAGCGGCAGTTGGAATGTTATGTTTGATTAGAAATTCTTTAGCAAATTCTTTACTACCTTCCAATTGTGCACCCATTTTTGATGGACCGATAACCGGAATATGACTTAATTCGGTATCGTTTAGAAAGTAATCATAAATCCCTTTTACCAAAGGATCTTCTGGTCCTACGACAACCATGGCTACTTTTTCTTGAATTACGAAAGCTTTTACAGCTTCAAAATCAGTTGGACTGATAGCAACATTAGTAGCTATAGAAGCCGTACCCGCATTTCCAGGTGCTACAAAAAGTGTGTCGCATAGCGGACTTTGAATCATTTTCCATGCAAAAGCATGTTCTCTTCCGCCTGAACCCAGTAGTAAAATTGTCATGTGTAGTTGTGTTTAGTTGTGCTGCAAAAATAATTGCTTTTGAACTTAAAAAATAATTAATTCTCAAAAAGTTGTTGGTTCTCCATCATTAGTTGTTGGTAAATATTATTTTTGGTGGAATATACCTCTAACATGTTTCGACTATTCGACTTATCGCTACAAATAAATGGTTTCCCAATGCGGGAAGCCAAAGCCGAATTGCGGAAAATTGTAGCTTTATCTGAAAAAGAACATAAAGTTTTTATTGAAAACAAAAAAGTGGAAATTGTCGATTTTTATTTGCAAAACAATCCTTTTTACAAAGATTTAGTCGGTATTACAACTTTTACCAACTGGGAAGATTTACCCATTTTGAATAAGAAAAATTTACAAAAACCATTACTGGAAAGGCTTTCAGAAGGCTATTCCGCTAAAAACAGTTACGTCAATAAAACATCCGGTTCAAGCGGAACTCCCTTTGTTTTTGCCAAAGATAAATACTGCCATGCGTTAACTTGGGCTTCAAATATATACCGTTTTGGTTGGTATGGAATTGATTTTAATACCTCCTACCAAGCCCGATTTTATGGAATTCCAATGGATTTTATTGGAAACAAAAAAGAACGTTTCAAGGATTTTTTGAGCCATCGGTTTCGCTTCTCCATTTTCGATTTATCCGATGCTGTTTTAGAAAAAATTCTGAAAAAATTCCAAAATAATAAATTCGATTACATCAATGGGTATACGAGTTCCATTGTTTTGTTTGCCAAATTTTTACAAAAGAAAAACATCGTATTAAATACAATTTGTCCAAGTTTAAAAGTATGTATGGTAACTTCTGAAATGCTTTTTGAAGACGACAAACTTCTTTTAGAAAAACAATTTGGTATTCCTATTGTCAATGAATATGGTGCTTCTGAACTGGATTTGATTGCTTTTGAAAATCCTCAATACGAATGGCAAGTCAATTCGGAAACGTTGTTTGTGGAAATTTTGGATGATAATAATAAAGCAGTTCCAAATGGTACTTCGGGTCGAATCGTGATTACTTCGTTGTTCAATAAAGCGCATCCATTCATACGCTATGACATTGGTGATATTGGAATTTTGGATGAAAAAAGTACGTTACAAAAAACCATTCTCAAGAAATTAATAGGACGAACCAATGATGTTGCCATTTTACCCAGCGGGAAAAAATCACCTGGACTTACCTTTTATTATGTGACAAAAAGCATCATCGAAGACGACGGAAATGTAAAAGAATTTGTGATAAAACAAACCAAAATAGATACTTTTGAAATTGAATATGTGAGCGAAACCGAATTAAATTTGGAACAAATTGAAAAAATTGAAAAAGCGATAACACTTTATTTAGAAAATGATTTGGTGTTCATTTTCCATAAAAAAGAAAAATTAGAACGAAACAAAAGCGGAAAATTAAAACAATTTGTTTCATTTGTAAAATAACATTATGAAAATCACAATAGTTGCTGGTGCAAGACCCAATTTTGTAAAAATCGCCCCCATTATCAAAGCGATAGAGAAAAAACAAGCCGAAGGTGCGAAAATCTCCTATCGATTGGTGCATACTGGACAACATTATGACAAAAACCTCAGCGATACATTTTTTGGAGAATTAAATATTCCTGAGCCGAATGTAAATTTAGAGGTGAAAAGCGGCTCACAATCAATACAAACTGCTGCAATAATGGTTGCTTTTGAACAAGAATTACTGCAAAATCCATGTGATTTAGTTTTGGTGGTTGGCGATGTCAACTCGACTATGGCCTGTGCGATTGTTGCAAAAAAATTAAATATCAAAGTAATTCATGTAGAGGCTGGTATTCGTTCAGGTGATATGACAATGCCCGAGGAAATCAATCGAATTGTTACGGATAGTATAACCGATTATTTTTTTACAACCTCAATTTGGGCAGGAGAAAATTTGTTAAAATATGGGGCAGATTCTTCTAATATTCATTTTGTTGGAAATGTAATGATAGACACTTTATATCAGAACCTCAATCGCATTTCAGCACCAATTTTTTGGAATGAATTCAATTTAGAAACCAAGAATTACATCATTTTGACTTTACACCGCCCTTCGAATGTTGATGAAGAGCAATCATTGATTCAACTTTTGCAAGGAATTGATAAAATGGTTGGTGATAAAAAAGTAATTTTCCCTATCCATCCGAGAACAAAAGCGATTTTAGGTGAAACTAATTTAAACTTAAAAAACATACTATTTGTTGAACCACAAGGTTATTTGAATTTTATGTTTTTAATCAAAAACAGTTTTGCTGTCATTACAGATTCTGGTGGAATTTCAGAAGAAACTACGGTTTTAGGAATTCCCTGTTTTACCATGCGAAATAATACTGAAAGACCTGAAACGGAAACCATAGGCACGAATACTTTAGTTGGCACATCGATTTATAATCTAAACAAAATGTTTGGAGAATTTCTTCAAAATGGTCCTCGAAAAGCAGGAATTCCTGAACTTTGGGACGGTAACGCTTCTGAACGAATAATTGATATTTTATTTTCAAAAAAATAATGGAAGAAATCCTCATCATATCAAATTATTATCCGCCAGAGAAAGGGGCTGCAGCAAATAGAATCGAGCAGCTGGCTTTAAAATTACATCAAAATAAGTATACAGTGTCTGTAATTTGTCCTTTAGGTAATTATCCCAAAGGCGAACTGTTTCCGGAATACAAAGGCAAGTTTTTTGTTACTGAAAATCTACAAAATATTCTTGTAAAACGTCTTTGGATTTATCCAAGCAACAGTAAAAATATAATCAAAAGACTGCTATCGGTTTTATCCTTTTCTTTGGGCTTATTTCTTTACTTATTGTTTCAAAAAACACCACAAAAAGTAGTGGTGCAATCCCCGCCGTTACTGCTTTCGTTTATTTCAGTTTTTGTTCTTTCACTGGAGCGAAAAAAAATTATTCTGAATGTTTCTGATTTATGGCCATTGGCTGCCGTTGAATTAAATGCTTTAAAAGCCAATTCATTTTCGCATCGTGTTTCTTTATTTTTAGAACGTTTTATCTACAAAAAAGCAAGTTTAATTTTAGGTCAATCCAACGAAATTATTACTCATATCCAATCTATTTCCCCTGAAAAAAAATGTTTTTTATATCGCAATTTTCCAGACCACAAAACGATTGAAATGGATTTGGAAACCCGAGAAAACGAACCTATTAAAATATTCTATGCCGGTCTTTTTGGTGTGGCACAAGGTGTTTTAGAAATGTGCCAAAAAATCAATTTAGAAGGCTTAAATATCGAGTTACACCTATTTGTGATGGTGCTGAAAAAAAACAAATTGAAGCGCTGATTCAGTCCAGAGCAGACAAGAAAATTTTCTTTTATGGAATGTTAGAACGTAAAGCTTTACACGAAAAATTAAAATCGTTTGATATCACAATAGTTCCTTTAAAGACCAGAATTTACGGTTCTGTTCCTTCTAAAATTTTTGAGTATGGCGCATTGGGATTTCCAGTTTTATACTTTGGTGGTGGTGAAGGTGAAACCATAACTGAAAAACATAATTTAGGCTGGGTGGCCAAAGTAGGAAACTATGATGATTTGAACGAGAAACTGCAAACCATTTCAAATATTCAAAAAGCAGAATTGGATTTAATGAAAAAACGAATTTTTAATGACGTTCAAACTTCGTTTAATCTTAATACACAAATAGAAGATTTAATTCGACAAAATGTTTTCTAGTAGGCTTTTTCTTCTCCTTTAAAAATATTGATAACCGTTTGGAAAATTATTTTTAAATCTAAAATTAAAGACCAATTTTCAATATAAAAAACATCAAATTTTATTCTATTAATCATATCGTCTTCCGTTTGAATTTCACCACGGAACCCATTAACCTGGGCTAATCCAGTAATCCCTGGTTTAACACAATGCCTCACCATATATTTTTTAACTTTATTTCCATAAACTTTATTTTGAGCCCAAAGATGCGGTCTTGGACCTACTACTGACATGTCACCCAATAAAACATTTAGAAATTGAGGCATTTCATCTAAGCTTGTTTTTCTCATAAACCCTCCTATTTTGGTAACGCGAGGATCATTTTTAGAGGCTTCTTTTTCAGTTGTTATATTGATTTTCATAGAACGAAATTTATAACATAAAAATTCATTTTCATCAATTCCTGGTCTTCCTTGTTTAAAAAAAACCGGACCTCTGGATTCTAATTTTATTAAAATTGCTAATAAAGGAATTAGCCAGGACAAGAGACCGATAATAATTGCAATTGAAAAAACAATGTCAAAAACCCTTTTGAATATCATTGTAGCAGGCTCATGGAGCATAGTTTTTTTCAGCGATAGAACCGGGAAAAATTCGTAATAGTCAATTTTTAAATTTTTAGAAAAAATCTCTTTTGTATCTGGTATAAATTTTATCTTTTTATAATTTTCATCAGCAAAATCAATTAAATCTTTCAAGTTTTCATCTGAAATTTCATTCAAAGAGCAATAAATTTCATCGACAGAATTTTCTATAACAAAAGGTTTCAAATCTACCAATTTCCCTGTAATATTTTGATTTGATTTCTTATCTGAAAAATAGCCTAAAAAACGATAGCCATAATCACTTCTTGTTTCAAAAAGATTTTTTAATGCTATAGCCTCCGGAGTATAACCAATTATGACAGCGTTTCTATAATTACTTCCTGTTATTATTCTATATTCTTTTAAATAATAAAACAATAAAAATTTTGAAATAGTAATCAGTAGCATAACGGAGAATATAAACATCGCAACTATTATTCCGTTAAAAACAACTTGTTTTGAAAACGGAAAAAAAGCAATGGTTATTAAAAGGAATAAAACGCCTTGCTTTACTATTTTTGAGATTATTTCAAGTGGAGTTGTAAAGCGATATATCTCGTAGAATCTTATAAAAAAAGCAACTGTAATCCACCCAAATGACTGATAAACAAGAAAGCGCTCAATGTTAAAATTAAGGTCCTTGAAGAAGAAAAAACCAAGAATCAAAATAACAATTAGGTCTATTGAAATACTAATGGGTCTAATGTATTTTGAATATCTTCCTGTTTGAGATGCCGTCATATTTGATGAATGAATTCCATTACTCCTCTCGTTACCAATAATTTAAAAACGAATATAAAATTATGTTATTCTTTTGTTATTTAATGTAACCTGAAAAATCTTTATGTTCTTCTTTAGAAAGTTCTTCTTTGGACAACGATTTGAAATAGTCGTAAGTGATTTTCATTCCCTCGGCACGACCGATTTTGGCTTCCCATCCAAGCAGTTCTTTTGCCTTTGTAATATCAGGCTGACGCTGTAAAGGATCATTTACAGGTAAAGGATGATATACTACTTTTTGATTGGTTCCCGTGAGTTTTATAATTTCTTCTGCAAAATCCTTGATGGTGATTTCATCCGGATTTCCAATGTTTACCGGATACACATAATCAGAATGCAATAATCTAAAAATACCTTCTACCTGATCATCTACATAACAAAACGAACGGGTTTGCATTCCGTCCCCAAAAATAGTTAAGTCTTCCCCACGAATTGCCTGACCTATAAAAGCTGGAATAACGCGACCGTCATTAAGACGCATTCTTGGACCATACGTATTAAAAATTCTAACAATTCTGGTTTCTACGCCATGAAAGGTATGATACGCCATGGTTATGGATTCCTGAAAACGTTTCGCTTCGTCATATACACCTCTCGGTCCTATCGTGTTTACATTGCCATAATATTCTTCCGTTTGCGGATGAACCAATGGATCTCCATATACTTCAGAAGTTGATGCAATAAGGATTCTTGCATTTTTTACCCTTGCCAAACCTAAAAGATTGTGCGTTCCAAGAGAACCCACTTTTAAGGTTTGTATCGGGATTTTTAAATAATCTATTGGGCTTGCAGGCGAAGCAAAATGAAGGATATAATCTAGTTGACCCGGAACATGTACAAATTTTGTAATATCATGATGATAAAATTCAAAATTCTCCAGTTTGAAAAGATGCTCAATGTTTTTTAAATCTCCCGTGATGAGATTATCCATACCAATTACAAAATAACCTTCTTTGATAAAACGGTCACAAAGATGTGATCCTAAAAATCCTGCGGCTCCGGTGATAAGTATTCTTTTCATATTGATTTTATAGTTTGGATATCATAGAAGTAATTTATTAAAAACAAATAATTAATTCTACACTACCACTCTCTTTAACCTCACAGAGAGGATTCTGTCAAAAATAAACTTATCGTTAGGATTGTGAAAGAAATATAAGCAAAATCTTTTTTTTCATAACCGTTTATGTTCAATTATTGGTTAAGCAATTTAAATTATTCAATTTTTTCTAAAACAAATACATTATTGAAATAAGCTGTTTTATCAATTGGCAATACTAAACTGAAAAGCACTCCAAAAAAATTGAAAAAGATGATAAAAGGAATTAGAAAAACCTGTCTTAAGTTTTTATTTTTAGGGAGTATATTCTTTATGTAATTTAAATTGAACTGAAAAATAACTTCAATATAATTTCCTGTTTTAAAATTATCAACCACTTTGAAACCATTTTTTTGATACAAATATTTTAACGCCGGTGTTGTATATCTTGCAAAATCATAGGGCATTTCGTGTTCTTCCCACATAAAAGGAGTCGTTATTAGAGCCGTTCCATTTTTCTTTAATACTCTATTAAATTCCTTTAATAATTCTTCGATATTAAAGACATGTTCTAAAACCTCGGTGCACAAAAGAGAATCGAACCGTTCGTTTTCAAATGGAATTTTTTTGCCATCATAAAATTTATCTACTTCATTATAATTTTGTTCTCTTCCTTCAATCTTATAATCTACACCAATATATTCCTTTACATTTACAAATAGATTTTTATAAGGCTTCGTTCCACAACCAAAATCTAACAAAGAACCATTAAGTTTATCAGCATTATTTTTTATGGCGCTTCGAATTGATTTCCGAATCAGAAAATTATAATTAATGAAAAACCCAATAATCCCTGGATGAAATTTTTCTTTTTTAATCTTTTGTTTGATGAGCTCTTTATACATTAACTTTTTTTCAATATTATTCTAAATAGATGGATTCCAGTTCAGAAATATTCTCTTTAATATTGTAGTTTTCGGAATACGAATTAAACGCATTTTTTGACAACTTATCCAATAATTTTTTATCACTCAATAGCTTCAAAATTTTACTTTTAAAACCCTTTATATCTTCATTATCAACAACAAATCCATTATAATTATCTACAATCAAATCTTTATTTCCATCACAATTAGTAACTACACAAGCTTTAGATAATGCTAAACTTTCAATAATAGAATACGGCATTCCCTCATATCTGGATGTTGAAATATAAAATTTAGATTGATTAATTATATGAAATACATCGGTTCTTTCTGTCCAATTTAAAAGCGTTACATAATCGGTCATGTCTAATTCCTGAATCAACTTTTTAACGGATTCTAACTGGCCTGATACCGGGCCAACTCCCATTAGGATTAAATGAATTTTAGCTTCTTTATTAACTTCATGCATCACCCGTATCATTTGTTCAATATTTTTTTGATATGATGGACGCCCAACGGTACAAATGTAATCTTCACGCCACTTTTTAGGAATGGTTAAGGGTTGTATTTTAGTTATTGGTTCAATGCAATTATTGAAAACTATCGCATTTTCTGGTTTATAACCAACTTCTTCTATGGCACGCTTTTTCTCGGATGCTGATGTGGCAAGCAGTAGATTATTTCCATTGGCAAGCAGCTTTTCAATACTCAAAAAAAGGCTTTTTTTCAGACTATTTTGTGTACTCAAATAAGAGAAAGCGTGTGGCGTATAAATCACTTTTATTCCTAATAATCTTCCTGTAATTCGGCCTACAATTCCACCTTTAGCGCTGTGTGCGTGTATTAGATTTGGCTTTTCTTTTTTTAGAATTTTATACGTTTGAAATAATGATCTAATATCATAGAATATTGAAATATCTCTAAAAATAGAAACTTTATATTCTTTTATTGTATTCCCGTTTTTATCAAAAAAAGGTTTTTCCGTGTCTTTAGTTCCATGAATAACAATGTTTTCATACGAATCAGTATTCATATTTTCTAAAACAAGTCTCAAATACACATCGACTCCTCCTATAGAATGCAATAAATGAACTATCTTTTTTTTTGCCATTTTTTTGATGTAAAAGAATAATAATCATTCGCTATTCTTTGCTCATTTAATAATATAAATCAAATGTATTACAAATTTAATAATTACAAAGTAATGATGTAAATTATCTCATTAGCATCTATTTTAAAAAATATTCCTACTACATATAACTTCTATTAAATTTCTTTGATTAAAAAAAATAACGATATTTACGGAAATTTTGATTTCTATCATTTAAAATAAATTCAAATGAAAAAAACGTTTATGATTGCGACTCTAGTTGCTTTATTTTCATTGTCTTGTGGAAACAAGAAAGAGGAAACGACACAGCAAGATACCATTCAGGAAGTAGTGCCAGTAGCGACTAATGAAGTACAAGTTGAAGTTAGTGACTTTGACCGTTACGAAGGCAAAATTGTTTTGGGAACTAATGGTCAATGGTATTTAATAAAAGAAGGCGCTCGTTGGAGAACTAATTCTGTGGCTGCTACAGATGATTATATCAAAACGCTTCCTCCAGGAAAAGATTATGTGGTGAAAAATGTGCCAATGGAAACTTTGCAACAATTTTCTGAGGTTGGAGAAATATTCCCTCATTTAGAATTTAAAAAAGATGTAATTAAGACCGCTAAATAAGCGGTTTTTTTTTATTCTAAAATATTACGCAACAATGATTTTTTTCTTTTGTTGAAGCCAATAACTGGCAAATATAGAAATCCATAACCCGCTGAACACAATTCCATCAAAACGAAGGAGAAAGTCATCTGTAAAGTTTGAAATAAAAAACAATAAAAAGAAGGAAATTATAACTGCATTTTTTGTTTTAAATCCCAAAAAAGCAATAAATCCAATATAAAGTAAAGCCACAATTGATCCCAATATTCCAAATTTTAGTAAATAATCTAAAAATTGATTGTGTGTTGGAAACTCATATTTTGCCAGAAATATTTGATTCGTTTCTTTAAAATACTTTACTAGTTCTATCTTCCCGTCCGATGCTCCCACACCAAAAGGAAGATTTTTAAGAGACAATTCCCAAGCTGATTTCCAAATGGACAATCGGGTCACAAACGAACTGTAAACGGCGATTTCTGGATGATCTATTTCATCTAATTTCCCCACTTTGTCCATATTCGAAAAAATCTGGGTCGAATACTTTTCTTTCATGTAAGGATCCTTTTGAAGGAACAAAAATAAAATGGAACCAATCAAAACCAGTGCTATTATTGCTCTTTTGAAAAAAACTTTAGAAATTAACCTTTTGGAAATTTGAAAATATCCAACCGTCATAAAACCAACCAAAGTGGCTAGCAATGCCATTCTGGTATTCACGTATAAAACAAAGAAGAAGGAGAGAATAAAAAGTGTCCAATTTCCAAATTTAAACCATTTACCTTTCATTTTTTTTGAAGTATCAAACAAAAAATAAAGATTAGAAAAAGCAACAAAAGCCAAATGCATATTGAGCGCAGGCGCGTGAATCCCAATACCATTCGAAAACACATAACCCATTTCCCAAAGATCAATTCCATTTAGGTATTTGAAAAAATGCCAAGGATCCAAAAGTATAAAACGGACAAAAAAGAAGCACATAATAACTGTTGTGCCCACGCAATACGCTTTTAAAATTTGAAGAAATTGAATACGTTGGTAATTCCCTATTATAAATAGCGGAAAAAAGAGCAGTGAAAGACTTTTCTCCAGTGATTTGAGACCTAGGGCGTATGAATCATTATTTCCAAAAAACAGTATTTCCGTCAAAAACGGAGCTGCTATTACCAACATAATTGGCAATTGGCTTTTTGAAATTTTTATTTTTTTTAAAAATAACAAATTTAAAACTACAAAAATGATCAAAAAAATAGTGCACAGTTTTCTGAAAATTAAGGTAATAGCAATTAAAAATAAAAATACGTTAAATACTTTGTCGAATGTCTTTTCTGAAATATTCATAATACAGTGCAAAATATATTAAAGGAAAAAGTCCTATTTTATGTCGGACGGAAGTGCCTAAATCGGGTTCAAATATGCCTTGAACTATAAAATAAGCAAATAAAATTAATAAAGTCCACAACTCAAATTGATATTGTTTTCTGTTTTTTAAACATCTGGAAAATCGAACAAATAAAATATAAAAAATCAATAATTGCCAAATTACAAAAGCCAGCACTTGCGGAGATAAAACATGTTTTATTGCCTCAACTACAGGGACATTTACAGCCATAAAACCATAAACAATTCCAAATGCTTCACCGTACCATGAATCTTGAGAAATTGGCGACACGATTGCTGTGTTTATGCTATTTTTATTTGCATTAGTGACATAATCTTCCCTTGTTTGTTTAGAAATATACTCTCCTCTTATAACGCCATGACTTAGCGATAAAAAAATGGCAATCAGTAATCCATAAAAAATAGTAGAAAATGTTTTGTTCTCAAATTTGATAAATGATACTAAATACATTCCTACCGCGAATATTGGCATTAAAAGATAATACGGCCTGAAAAATGAAAAACAAGCTATTAAAAAAAGTGAAAAAACAATTTTAAATATTGGTTTTCTATTGGACTGAAATATAAAAGGAATGGTACAGAACATCAAAAATGTTATAAATTCCTTAGTGGGCATAGACATATATATTCCTGAAAGCAGCAACGCAATATAGACCAAAACGTTTTTTACATTCAGCTTATGGAAGTTAGAAGGAACACCTATTTTATATAAAATATAAGTTATTATAGGAAATTGAATCAGGGCAATAAGAAAAAAAGGAAGATGCCGTAAGCCCGTAAGTTTGTAAAACATAATCGCAAACGGATAACTGCCTAACCACCCAATTTCATGACCTTTATCAAATACGATTATTACCGTATCATTAAAATATCTTTCCGGCAAAATATAAGGCGTCAAAAAGGCAATTATTAAATTACAAAAAAACAACCCTATAAATACTGCCTTATTTTTTTTAACTAGTGTTTGCATCTTTGCTTTTTATAGGAAAATCTTATTTTGTTTGTGAACAATCATATGAAAAAAGTCTTGTTTTACGCCTATTCTAATGAAATAGAACTACCAACTTGTCTTTTTTATAAATAATTATTGCTGTAACTATGTTCCAAAAAAGTAAACTCGAAACAAAAGCAATTGCCGCTCCGGTAAGAGAATATATTGGAATTAATATAATATTTAGAATTAAATTGACCAGAACTGCAAAGATTAAGACAATTTGAAATATACTCTGTCTTCCCGTCATATTCAAATATATAGCAGATACTCCAAAAAAGGAAGCCATTAATTGTCCCATCATTAATATAAGAAGCGCCTGTTTCCCTTGTATGTAATTTTCTCCAAAGAAATATAAAATATTTTCGGAAAACAAACAAACAAATAATACCACCGGTACTGTCAACAAAACAATTATTCTGGCACTGTGTTTCAGGGCTTTTAATAGTTCTGTGCGATTCTTGTCTGTATAAAGTTGTGCGATTTTTAAAGAAACAGAAATATAAACGGAGTTGTTAATCATAAACAAAATCGAAACTAACTTCATTGCAACAGCATAATAAGCTACGGTTTCATCGCCTTTAAATTTTTTCAAAAAAACCACATCAAAAGTCATCATCAAGAAAATAGCTAAATTACTTATAGCCATGGGGTATGATTTGTGAGCAATAAAAGAGTACGAAAAAGAATTGGTGTCATTTAGCAGTATCGAATCGTCTTTCTGCTTTTTGAAAAGCTTAAAAATAATAATTGTTGTTATTATCGAAAGTGCCAAAAATCCAATCAAAAAAGTATCAACTAAATAGGTTTCCTGATGATAATAAAACAAAACGACTGCTCCAATAATAACAGAAACATACTTGAACGTATTTCTAAATAATTCGGCCATATAAATTTTGTCTAATGCTCGAATTGTTTCTGTATTAAATAAGGTTACCGAATAGAAAAATAACGCAATAATTGCCTTAGCCATCAGCAAATAAGTGCTTTTATCATTAAAAAAAACAGCAATTCTATTTGGTCCAATGCTAAAAAATACAATTAATACCAGTAAACACAGCATAAAAATAAGCACTACAATCTTTTTATAAATTGCCTTTAGTTTTTGGGTTTCATTAGTGCTTTTTAAAATTCCAGTAAAATACAAAATGGATTGATCCGTACCCAAAACACAAATACTGCTCAGTACTAATAAAACCATCCTAATAAAGTCATATTGACCAATGATTTTTGGGTCGTAATTATGCGTTAAAAACAATGAAAATCCAAAAAGAGTAACTACACCTAAAATTCTTAAAAACATCGTTTTTAAACTCTGTAAAACAAATGGATTTTTTTTTATTTTATTGAAACCCATATTGATTTTTTTTTCAAAAATTTAGGAATTTATATTTATCTAATTAATTAGATCCCTTTTGATTTTCTCATTTGATTTTTATAATACCCTAAAAATAAAGAAATTAAAATAAAAGAAAGCAAAAATAAAACAGGAAAAACCAATTTTAACTTTCCATTGACTGAGCTCGTATTTTCAATATTCAATGTTGTACTATTGTCTTTTACAATTTTATCTAATCCAACTAATTCTACTCTATGAATTCCTTGTTCATTAATTAAAATTTCTTTAGTTTTAATAACATCGTTAAGCTGTGTGTTTTCATTGTAATAAACCAATTTGTCACTTTTCTGAGCGCCATTTACCATGCTAGAAAATCCATTCAAGACACCATTTATTTGTGAAATAATAGTGTCATTTTGAATCATTTTTACTTGGATATTATTTACCGTTTCTTTTTGGATTTTTTTATAGTAATCCGTTTCGTTTAAATAATTTAAAATAGGTTGAACAGTTCCGGTATTGTGTATTTGTTTTTTGGTTTTAAAAGTAATCGTATGCAAAGTGTAATTCTTACTTGTCAAATTATCTTCGAGGATTTTTTTTATATCTCCGCCTTCAGCCATCAACTTAATTAATTCAAAGTTCTCTGCCTTGTTTTCAATGAATTTGTAAACATCAGTAATGGGTTTAATTTCAATTTTAATAATTTCTTTAGCCTTTTTATCCCTACAATTTCTTTCAGAAAAACGGTATCCCGCTCTTTAATTTTAGATTCAATCAAGTCAATTTTTGAATATAAATAATCAGTGCTTTCAAAATTTGGGGTAACTATTATTTGATGATTATAGATTTTTTTTGTCACATCTAAATAAAACCCTAATCCAACTCCAATTACCAACAAAATTGAAATTACAATCGCATTTTTTACAAAAAACTGAATACAGTTAAATAAAAACGTATTAATATTTTCAAAAAAACTTCCTATTTTTTTTGAAACGTGATTCAAATCAATTTCTTGATCCTCTTGGTTATTGGGTTGGTTATTGTTCATCCTATGTTTTTATTTTACGTGGAAAATTTGTTCCAATATCTTAATCGTAATCAAATACGTTGGTTTTACACCGGTGGTTCCCAGTCCGCCTGAAGCCAATGTACTTCCGGTTTCCAACGGATTATCAGAGGCATAATACGCATATCTCACCTTCACATCATGAGGAACACTTTTTCTGATTTTAGAAGCAGATTGTATCGCTTTTTGATAATACGAACCTTCCATTTCCAGTCCGATAATTCCCCATGTTGATTCATAGAAAAACTTCAATAAATCTCTATTTTGTAATGAAGTTCCCAAAACAGTAACCATTGGTCCGGCAAAAACAGCAATATCATTCCCTTCAAACATATCAGCAGTCAATTCATTTTCGAAAAAATAATTATCCGCCGTTCCTTCATTGATGTGTGCATTCGGAATCATAATGTCACCTTTTCCACCTTCTAAAATTCCAGCTTTTCCCATTATAGAAACTGATTCCACATTCAATAAGGTGTCTTTTTTAAACGGTTTTAACAACTCATCAATGGTTTCGTATGCTTGTTCTCCAAAGGCATAATCCATCACAATCAATACTGGTTCTTTATCACCGATATTTGCTTTAGGAAAAGATGTTTTTGCCCAATCAATTTTAGCAGTATCAAAAATCTGCACATCGATATTTGTTCCTGATGTATCCGGCAACGAAATCATACCGCATTTCAACGCAACTTCTTCCACTTGGTTTCGAACCGCATTGGCGCCGGACTTACTCAATTCCTCGTAAATAAAGAAATCCGATTTGTCTTTGAACTTGGTTTTCAAAACTTCCGTTGCAAAAATAGAGTTCATCACACTGTGCATGTTCGCACTAATTACGTGAATCGGACGGTCTAAAAGTTGGTTTTCTTTCAAAACTTCCTTGATGTTAGTAGCCCAAATTTCCCCGTGAATATGGTGACCCAAACGCTCTCTCAAAATAGGACTAAAGGTGATTGTTCTCTTGTTATCATCTACAATTTCTTCAATGGCTAGTTTTCCCAACCAAAAGATGACATGCAAGAAACGATCTGGCGCAGCAACTGAACCAAAAGCATCATAAATATCCAATACTTCCTCAAATGTTCTTCCCAGAATATTGGCGGCATGCGAAATGGCTTTCTCTTTTTCTACCAAAGTCAGTTTCTTCTTTTGTGAAACTGCTTGTTCCAGTTTGAACCAGTCGCGAGAAACTTCGCCGGCATCATCCAGTAAAACTCGGTTTCTAATTTTGTGTGATTCGATGAAAATGAAAGTCAAATGCGTCAGAATATCATAAATATCCGAACGTCCTCTTGTAATCTCCACATTCATTTGCTCCTCATCGATACGGTAACAATTACGGCGTCTTTTTGGCGGAACAATCGCCTGAAAATGTGATTTAGAATACCCTTCATCCGAAGTTAAATTGATAAACCTACATTCTTCAATTCCTACCGGCAGACGTTCAATGACATATAAAAGTCCGTTCAATTCTACTTTTTCTTCGGCAATATTTCCATAAATTTCTGGTCGCAATGCTAATAATGCTTCGCGCAAGGTATCACCTGAAATTCCCATAGGTTTGTAAAATCCCCTGTTGAAAAGGTGACGCATCGTGATGTACATTTTTTCAATTGCTGCCGATGATTCTTGCGCTCTGGAGCGTGATATATTTTTTGTTTCTTTCATTTTCTGCTTATTTTCTAACCTGCAAAGGTAGTTTTTTTATTTTCTAATTTGTTAAAGTAAGATTAATTGCAGGTTCAATAACTTTATTTTTATAATTATTTTCACTAACTGATTTTTTTCTTTGAATCCATTTCCCTCCACTATATTCAAACGTATTTTCTAGTTCTACCGCATTGCAAACAATATTGGGAGCGTATGCTACTTGTTCTTTTATTTTTCTTGAATTGCTTTCATTGTATTTGAATTCAAACTTATTGCTTTCTATAATCATTGATTCAAAAGCTATAAAAATTCCGTTTTGAGGAAGTAGCAAATTATAATTAGTTAAATCAATTTTATTTTGTCTTTTCCCTTTTTTAACTTTTACAATAATATCTTCATTTAATAAATCCAAACCTGGACCACCTTCTTTATCTACTCCAAAAATTCTTAATTTGAAAGTGGCATTTTTTATTTCATTTTTTGTAAAAATAATAGTGTTTTTAATGTTTGGTGTTTTTGAAAAATCATTACTATAATTAAATCGTTTAGCAAAAATCAATGGTTTAGCACCTGATAAATGTGACAAATTTATGTGTTTAGAGTTTCCAATCTCTATTTCTACAGTGCTTTTACTTTTAGAAATAACCACTTCATCCAACTGAAAAATTATTCTTTTCAAAACTACTTTTTCTGCTTCCGAAACTTTAACTTTCTTAGTTTCAAAACCCAAAGCCGAGAGAATCAAAACCTTATTTTGATCTTCGACATGAATAGAAAATGAACCATTTTCCTCAGATGTCGTTCCAGTATTTTCGCTTTCCACCCAAATATTAACGTAGGGAATAGGTTGTTTTTTGTCATCAACCACATAACCTTTGATTTGAGCCGTAATTGAGAAACAAGTTAAAAATATTAATACCAGATATCTTTTTTCTTTCATCTATTCTCTTTTTAACAAATCGACTATTTTTCTGTCATTGGAAAGTCTCGGGATTTTATTTTGACCTCCCAGTTTACCAATCGATTTCATATAGTCTTGAAAACCATTTTTAACGACTTTGGTAACCACCACTTTTCGCAACACTTTGCCCACAATCAAATCATCATAATACATGTTTTGTTTTCGCATGGCATTGTCCAGCGCTTCCGCAAAATTCTCTAGATCCTCAGGTTCTCCCGATGCTTCGGGATCAAATTCTATGAACCATTCGTGATACGGCAATCCTGCTGCGGGAGTGATTTGCGGCGCCACCGTAAATTCATTGATTCGGATTGTAGTTCCAATAATTGCTTCCCGTAGCGCATTTTCCACTTCTTTCCCAATTACATGTTCTCCAAAAGCCGAAATATAATGCTTGATTCTTCCCGAAACAATTATTCGGTACGGTTTTAAACTGGTAAACTGAACCGTATCACCAATATTATAGCCCCAAAGTCCCGCATTGGTAGAAATTATCAAAACATAATTCACACCCAATTCCACTTCGCCAATCGTATATCGTTTTGGTCCCGAACCGTCGGGATCATTAGAGAATTCGTCCGATTTTATAAATTCATAAAAAATTCCAGAGTTCAAAAGCAGTAACATGCCGCGTTCCTTTTGCGAATCCTGATATGCAAAAAATCCTTCCGAAGCCGGAAATAACTCAATACTGTCTACTTTTCGTCCAATAAGATTTTCAAATTTGGCACGATACGGTTCATAATTGACGCCGCCGTAGATAAACAAATTGAAATTTTTAAAGATTTCACCCACCGGCTTCCCTCCTTTTTGATGCAATTTCTCAAAATACATTTGCACCCAAGAAGGAATCCCGGAAATCACAGCCATATTTTCGTTGAATGTTTCCTCGACTATCGCATTTACTTTGGTTTCCCAATCTTCGATACAATTCGTTTCCCAAGAAGGCATTCTGTTCTTTTGAAGATATTTTGGAACAAAATGCGCCACAATTCCAGACAATCTTCCTAATTTAATTCCATTTTTTTCTTCTAATATGGGACTTCCTTGTAAGAAAATCATTTTCCCATCCACAAAATCAGCTTTTCCGGTTTCGTGAATGTAATGCAGGATCGCATTGCGGGCAGCCTCAATATGATACGGCATCGATTCCTTAGTCAACGGAATATATTTGGCTCCGGAAGTTGTACCGGAGGTCTTGGCAAAATAAAGTGGTTTTCCTTTCCAAAGGATGTTTTCCTCCCCTTTTACCACCTTATCCACATACGGTTTTAACGCTTCATAATCCCGAACCGGAACTTGCTTGGCAAAATCCTTTTCATTCTTTATTTGCTCAAAATGATGATCGATACCAAATTGCGTTTGCTTGGCATCTTTGATTAATTTTTGTAGAACCTTCTTTTGCGTTTCAATAGGATTATTGGCCCAAAGTTGTGTTTTCTTGTATATTTTTTTTGCAAATATTTTGGCTGCAATTGATTTTATTGACATTTTTATTTTGTTCTTTAAAAGATAAAAAATTATTTTTTTACTCTTTTTTTGATTTTTTAGAAAGCGAATTTTTCTCTTCTTTTGCTACCTGTTCCCGCAATTCCAGTTCTTGTTTGGATGGCGACAAATCAACTGCTGTACTAATTTCATCTGCTGCTTCCAGTATCGAGTCTTTATTGAATTTTGCATATTCTAATTCTCCCGTCAACACTTTCTGAATGGATTTGATGTACGCTTCATTTCTTTTCAAAGCTTTTGACAAAGAGTCTGATTTTAAAGCCAGTTCCATAGCATCTCGCTTTAATTTTGATGAAGAATAGCCTGGTATAAATTCTCGTAATGGGGTGAAAGCAATAATAAAAGTGGTAACAAATGTGATAATTATTGCTCCTGAGGTCGCTACAACAAAAACGTTCATTAAAGTAAGCTTTAATGAAAAAGTTTCTTCAAATGTATCTTCGTTTAGTATGATTAAACGTCGTTTATTGAATAGTTTTTCTTTAATTTTTTTTCGTTTTTGTCTTTTCTTGGACATATAAATTGATTATTGAACAAATATAACAATTATTGTCGTTGCTTGTATTTCCTTGTTTTCCTTGATTATTACAAACCTAAATTAAGTTTTAATAAATTTTTAACGCCGTTGAAACCAAATAAATGCATCAAAATGATTTTCGGTTAACTAATTCTATATACCTTTGTCTGCAGTTTTATTACTAATTTGCTTCGGCAATAAATTATTCAATCATGGGAAGATTAGGTGTTACAGAAATCCTTGTTATATTAGCGATTGTTTTATTACTTTTTGGTGGTAAAAAAATCCCGGAATTGATGAAAGGTTTAGGAAGCGGAATCAAAGAATTCAAAAATGCTGCTAAAGACGGCCAGCCCGCTGATAAAAAAGAAGAAGAAATAAAATAAAAAAAAGGCTTTTCATAATTTGAAAAGCCTTTTTTTATGGTTTAAATAACCATCGTCAACTGAATTCTCTTTCTATCTTCATCCACTTCCGTTACTTTTACCTGAACGTGTTGGTGTAATTTTACCACTTCATTCACATCACTTACAAAACCCGCTTTTAGTTGCGAAATGTGAACTAAGCCACTTTCCTTGACTCCGATATCCACAAAACAACCAAAATTGGTAATGTTATTGACAATTCCTGGTAAAACCATTCCTGTTTTTACATCTTTAATAGTTTTTACATTTGGGTCAAATTCAAATACTTTAGCTGATTTTCTTGGATCTAATCCTGGTTTTTCGAGTTCTTTGATGATGTCTTTCAATCCCAATAATCCTATATCTGGTGTAATGTAATTTTCTGGTTTGATTAAGGCTGTTTTTTCTTTATTGGCGATTAAATCATTCACCGTCAATTTCAAATCTTTTGCCATTTTTTCCACAATTCCATAGGCCTCCGGATGAACCGCTGAATTATCTAACGGATTTTTTGCATTTGAAATTCGGATAAAAGCAACGCCTTGCTGATACGCTTTTTCACCTAAACGAGATACTTTTTTGAGTTGTTTACGATCTGTAAAAGGACCGTTTTCCGAACGATAATTCACAATATTTTCAGCTAGCTTCTCACCTATTCCACTCACATAACTCAACAAATGTTTACTCGCCGTGTTGATATTTATTCCAACTGAATTCACGCAACGAATCACCGTATTGTCTAATTCTTCTTTGAGTTTAGTTTGATCTACATCATGTTGGTATTGGCCTACGCCAATGGCTTTCGGGTCAATTTTTACCAATTCCGCCAATGGATCACTCAATCGTCTTCCGATAGAAACCGAACCTCGAACCGTAACGTCATAATTAGGAAATTCGTCTCTGGCAATTTTCGAAGCCGAATACACAGATGCTCCCGCTTCAGAAACTATAAAAACCTGAACCGGTTTATCAAAAGCGATTTTCTTGATAAAGAATTCGGTTTCTCTCGAAGCCGTTCCGTTTCCTATTGAAATCGCATCAATTTTATACGAATTGACCATCGAACGAATTTTTTTCATCGCCATCGCTTCCTCTTTTTGAGGTGCATGCGGATAAATGGTTTCGTTATACAACAAATCTCCTTTTTCATCTAAGCATACAATTTTACATCCGCTTCTAAATCCTGGATCAATGGCCAGAATTCGTTTTTCACCTAAAGGCGGAGCTAATAATAATTGCCCTAAATTATTTGCAAAAACCTGAATAGAATTGGCATCAGCCTTGGCTTTAGCTTCTTGCAAAGCTTCGTTTGAAATGGCTGGATTCAGTAATCGTTTATACGAATCTTCGATGGCTAATTGTACGTGCGACATAGTTTTATTTTGACTTTTTAAAACTAACGCATCAATAATATCATACGCTTCATCAATATCAACCTCTACTTTAAACTTGATAAAACCTTCATTTTCGGCGCGAAGCATCGCTAATAATCTGTGCGAAGGTGCTTTAGTCAACGGTTCTGACCAATCAAAATATTGATTGAATTTCTGCGCCGCTTCGTAGTCTTTTTTTGTTTTAACGACTTTAGTAGTTATGCTGGCTTTGCGTTCGTACAATCGTCGGAGTTGCTTTCGAACATAAATATTTTCATTAATCCATTCGGCAATAATATCTCTTGCTCCTTGCAACGCTGCATCTTCATTGATGACATTTTCGTTCAAATATTTTGTTGAAATAAAATCGACATCATCACTATTTTGCGCCATAATAATTTTGGCTAATGGCTCCAATCCGTTTTCTCGGGCAGTATCGGCTTTAGTTTTTTTCTTCTTTTTGAATGGCAGATAAAAATCTTCTAATTCCTGTAAATCGTAACTCTGTTGGATTTTTTTCTCTAATTCTGGGCTAAGTGCATTTTGTTCCAGAATCGATTTTAAAATCGCTTCTTTGCGTTTTACAATCACTTCATATTCCTTTTGAAATTTTGCAATTTGTTCAATAAAAACTTCATCAAGATTACCCGTTTTATCTTTTCGATAGCGTGAAATAAATGGAATGGTACAATCCTCTTGTAATAATTGAACGGTATTTTGAATGTTTATAGCTGCAGTTTGAACAGACTTAGCTATGAATTGTATGTTAGTCATTTTAAATTTAAGATTATAAAATCATATTGCTAAAATAGTATCTTTGAGTCAAAACTCCTTATTTATGTCTTTTTTATTCTGGTATTTTCCGCTTATTAATTTAGTTGCTTTTTCAATAATAGGACTAGACAAATGGCTCGCCATACAGCAAAAATGGAGAATTTCAGAACGTAATTTATTGTTTACAAGTATTCTGGGCGGAACAATTGGTTCCGGGTTAGCCATGCTTTTCTTTAGACATAAAACCTCAAAAGAAAGCTTCCTTTTGAGGTTTTACGGAATTATAGTAATCCAAATTTTAATCCTTTTTGTACTTTTTTATTTTGGAATAATAGAGTTCTAACAAGAAATTTTATCTACTCTATTTTGGTGTCTTCCACCTTCAAATTCAGTGTTTAAAAATGCTTCTACCATTTCTACTGCTTGTGGAATCGAAGTAAAGCGCGCAGGAATACTAATAATGTTCGCATCGTTATGCTGACGGGCCAAAACTGCAATTTCTTTCATCCAGCATAAAGCAGCACGAACTTTAGATTGTTTATTAACCGTCATTGAAATTCCGTTTCCGCTTCCGCAAATAACAATTCCAAAATCAGCTTTCCCTTCAGCAACATCTGTTGCAACAGGGCGACCAAAATCTGGATAATCTACGCTTTCTGCTGAGTCAGTTCCATAATTCGTTACTTCATGTCCTTTTGCTTTAAGCATTTCAACGATTGCTTTTTTGTAATCCGGTCCTGCGTGATCGTTTCCTATGGAGATTTTCATATTATATGTATTAAGTTGTGTGCTGCAAATTTAATTAAAGTAATCTATTATGATGAATTAATTAAGGCTTCTTTATTTGATAATTTCAATTCAAATGCATCATCAAAACTACATGCAAGAATTCATATTGTAACTATCAGATTATGATTTATTTAGCGGTTATCAACAATTCTTTTAAATGTATAAATAGCTGTAAATCAATGAAATTTTTATATTAAAAATGTTAAAAATTTACATTGTTAATAGCATAACGCAATTGCTTGATATTCAGTTAACTTTAAATTAACACAAACTGTTCATAACTTTGGATAGAAAATAAGAACTATTTTTTGGTTGTATCGAAAAAATATGTAATCCAAAACCCAGTTTTTAAATCCTAATTTAGTTAGGGGAATTTTTAGAATAGTTATTAATATTAAAAAGTAGGTTATCAACAAAAAACGGTGATGTGAGTTATTTACAAAACCAATAGTTTTTCTGTTATCAACCATTGTTAATTAAAATCTAAAAATACTTTAAAACTAATACTTTATCCTAAAATAAGTATGTTGATAACTCCCGATAACATCTTTAAACTTGATTTCAATACATTTTAAAATAAATTTATTGCAACTATTAACAAGCAATAATAACAACCAAAAAATAATTTAAATTTAATTTTTCTTTTTTATTATATTAATATATGTTGACAACTTTCAAAAAAGTCAAAGTCAAAAAATTGATTTTAGATTGATTTCAGTTTCAAACAATTTTCAAATTATTGTTTAGGTTGTCTAATAATTCCTGAACTTTTTCAAAATCGTTGAAATGAATTTTGAGTTTAATTCCACCGTAAGCAAAACTTCCAAACGGATCAATAGAAACCAATGTTTCATTTTCAAAAAAATAATTAATCTCTTCCTGCTCCAGCAAATGCTTTATAACTACAATTTCATGCGAATAATTAAAAATTGCAATTGTTTGAAATTCTTCCATTTTTTGATACTTTTTATAAAGATACAACTATTCTGTAAAGTTATATTTTCTTTAAAACTGTGTACTCTGTACTGAAAACAGTTTACTATTTTGTAATTTTAGACTTTTAAGAACAGATTTATGAGTAAAAGATTAAGAAAGCCGATAAAAAAAGGGAAAGATTTCTCTGAAAAAATTATAAAAATATTATCGCAAAGTGCTAATAAAGCATTCAACTACAAACAAATAGGAGCAAAGCTAGAGCTTGATGATACCGAAAGCAGAAATCAAATTATCAAAGATTTGAAGATTTTGGCTTCGCAAAATAAAATTATAGAGTCAGAACCGGGTAAATACTTAGTGAAAGCTGAAAGTAAAGAGTATTACGAAGGTAAGATTGACATGACAGGACGCAAAACTGCTTATTTTGTTACTCCTGACATGGAAGAAGATGTTTTTATTCCTACAAATAACTTAAATCGCGCTTTAGACAAAGACATTGTTAAAGTCTATGTTTACAATCGTAGAAAAGGAAAAAGACCGGAAGGTGAAGTAATTGAAGTCCTTGAAAGACATAAAACCGATTTTGTTGGTGTTATTGACATTCAAGCTAATTTTGCTTTTGTTTCTACTGCAAATCCAAAAATGTACACTGATATTTTTATTCCAAAGGATAAAATAGGCGAGGCGGAGCAGGGCGATGTAGTTTTGGTTCATATAGAAGATTGGCCAGCCAGAGCTGATAGTCCTTTTGGTTCCGTAATTAAAGTTCTAGGGAAACCAGGAGAACACGATACAGAAATCCATGCGATTCTTGCTGAATACGGTTTGCCGTCAGAATTTCCTATTGAAGTGGAAACGTTTGCACAAAAAATCGATACTTCGATTGAAGAAGAGGAAATTGCCAAACGTCGTGACATGCGAGATACGTTGACTTTTACCATTGATCCAAAAGATGCGAAGGATTTTGATGATGCTTTGTCATTTAAAAAACTAGAAAACGGAAACTACGAAATTGGAATTCACATTGCTGATGTTTCGCATTATCTTCAGGAAGGAACAATCCTGGATGATGAAGCGTATCAAAGAGCGACATCCGTTTATTTAGTGGATAGAGTAGTGCCAATGTTACCCGAGGTATTATCCAATTTTGCGTGTTCGTTACGTCCAAATGAGGAAAAATATACGTTCTCAGCCATATTCGAAATTACCGAAACATCGCAAGTGGTTAACCAATGGTTTGGAAGGACAGTAATTTATTCCGATCAGCGTTTTGCTTACGAGGAAGCGCAGTACATCATAGAAACCAAAGACGATGTGATTCCGGAAGAAATTTCGATTACAGGAAGTTCGTATCAAGTTTCAGCAGCAATTGTTGCTGCGACGCTAAAAATGGATGAATTAGCTAAAATTCTTAGAAAAAGAAGAATGGCTGAAGGCGCTATTTCTTTTGACAAAGTAGAGGTGAAGTTCAATTTAGACGAAGCGGGTGAACCGCAAGGCGTTTATTTTAAAGTTTCGAAAGATGCAAATCATCTAATCGAAGAATTCATGCTTTTAGCCAATAAAAAAGTAGCGGAGTACATTGGAAAACAAAAGAAAACGTTTATTTACAGAATTCACGATGAGCCTAACGAGGATAAACTTTTTGCGATGCAAGCTGTTATTGCCAAGTTTGGACATAAAATTGATTTTAAACAAGGTTCTATTTCACAAGCTTTGAATAAATTAATGGAAGATGTTAATGGTAAAAAGGAACAGAATTTAATTGACACTCTTGCAATTAGAAGTATGAGTAAAGCCAAATATTCTACGGATAACATAGGACATTACGGTTTGGCTTTTGATTATTATTCGCATTTTACCTCGCCAATTCGTCGTTATCCTGATGTCATGGTGCATCGATTGTTACAACATTACCTTGATGGAGGAAAATCTGTTGATGAAGAAACGTACGAAACAAAATGTTTGCATTCCTCTACCATGGAAGGTTTGGCAACTAATGCAGAACGTGATTCCATTAAATACATGCAGGTAAAATACATGCAAGATCATCAGGACCAAGAATTTTTGGGAGTAATTTCTGGTGTTACGGAATGGGGAATTTACGTTGAAATCATCGAGAATAAATGTGAAGGAATGTGTAGAATTCGGGATATAAAAGACGATTATTACACTTTTGATGAAAAACAATATGCACTAACCGGCGCAACTTCTGGTAAATTATTACAATTAGGAGATGAAATTTACGTTAAAGTAAAAAATGCCGATTTAGTTAAAAAACAACTGGATTTTAATTTTTTAAGAAGAATTGAAGAACCGTCAAAATAAAAAAAATGAAAAAATTAGTGATTATTGCTTTTGTATTTTTAAGTCAAATTACAAACGCTCAAGTAACCAGAAACTTAGGAGATTTTGACGATGTTAAAGTTTTTGATAAAATCAATGTCAAATTAATTGAATCTTCAGAAAACAAGATTGTTGTAACCGGAGCACGCGCTGATGAAGTGGAAACTGTAAATAGAAATGGAGAATTGAAAATCAGGATGCCGTTTCCACAATTATTATCTGGAGATGATATTATTGTTAAATTATATTTTATAAACCTGGAAAGCATTGCAGTTAGTGAGGGAAGTTATGTATCAAGCGAAAAAGATTTCAAACAAACAAGCTTAGATTTGAATGCAAAATCAGGAGGAGAAATAAAATTAGAAATAGATGTTGACAAAGTAAACATTAAAGCAAATGCAGGCGGAATAGTTACTTTGTCCGGGAAAGCGAAAAATCAAGATGTTGTAATTACTTCCGGCGGTATTCTAAACGCAAAGGAATTAGAGACTTCACAAACCACAATAAGCGTTGCTGCTGGCGGAAAATCAGAAATCCATGCATCTACATTAGTTGATGCGAAAGTTCGTGCTGGAGGTTCTATTTTTATCTACGGGAAACCAAAACAGATTAACAAGGAAGTTTTCATCGGCGGTACGATTTTAGAAAAAAATTAGTACTTTGGTTTAGATTTTAGGGGTAACAAATTTAAATTTTTAATGATAAACGATATTATAGCTGGTATTCCTTGGGGAATTTTCTTGAGTTTTATGATTGGTCCTGTTTTTTTTATTTTACTGGAAACAAGTATTGTAAAAGGATTTAGAGCTGCTTTAGTATTTGATTTAGGAGTCATTTTAGGAGATATTATTTTCATTGGCGTTGCCTATTTAGGCAGTTACCGATTGATTCAAAGTTTAAAAGATCAGCCGGCTCTTTTCATTTTTGGAGGTGTATTAATGTTAGTTTATGGTATAATTTCCTTCATACAGTTAAAAAAAGAACAGAAAATCAATACCGATATCATCGACAAGGAAATTGTCAAAAAAAACTATATAAGCCTTTTCATAAAAGGTTTTTTATTAAATATTATAAATGTTGGTGTACTTGGTTTTTGGTTGGCAATCATTATTTCTGTTGGCCCAAAACTTGAAATGCAAACATCAAGAATGATTACGTTTTTTATTGCAGTTATTGGAACTTATTTGGTTGTAGATTGTTTCAAAATACTTTTGGCTAAGCAATTAAAAACAAAACTAACACCAGTAAATATTCTAAAAATTAAAAAAGGAATCAGTATTGTAATGATGGTTTTTGGGATGGTTTTAATCACACAGGGTTGGTTTCCGGAAGAAAAAGAAATGGTTAAAAAAGCTTTTGAAAAGATTGAATAAATCTAGTTTTTAATTTTTATAAAATAGAAATGGCTTTGACTCTAAATTATTTAGAATCAAGGCTTTTTTTTTTTAAACATGTAAGTCATTTAAGTTTTTAAACCATTAAGAATTTAAGTTTAATTAAGACTTAACACTTAATTTTCCCTGAAAATTAGACATAAAAAAAGAGACACATTTCTGTATCTCTTTTAGAGGCATCTCCCGAAGCTTTGGGACGGATTCGAACCTTATCTTTAATTAATTTTTTCTAAAAATTAGACATAAAAAAAGAGACACACTTCTGTATCTCTTTTAGATGCATCTCCCGAAGCTTCGGGACGGATTCGAACCCTATATTTACTTAATTTTTCCTAAAAATTTGACATAAAAAAACCTCCTTTGAAATTATTGGCTCCAGAGGATAAATTCCCCCCATATTGTATCGTTCCTGAAATATAATTTGCGTCTTTTTTCAGTACAATATTTCACTAGTGTCCACTTAAAATAAGTTGAAAACCAGCTGGTTAGAATCAAGTTCATTGACATTATTGTAATCTGATTTCATAAGTAATTCATTTACAGGTGTTTTATCAAGTAATGATGCTGATAAAATTTGTAGAATTTCGTAGATGGAACGATTGATTTTTAAATCTTTTGCAATTATTGACACCAAGCAATAAGTTATTATTGCGATGTTGATTTGTATGCGAACAGCATTTTCTGTTGTACCCCAAAAGGTCTTAACTTTCAGATGTTGTTTAATCCATTTGAAGAATAATTCAATCTGCCAACGCTGTTTGTAAAGCAAAGCAATTTGCTCGGCTGACAAGTCAAAATTATTAGTCAAAAAGATTATGGTTTTATTATTTTCAGCATCAAAGAACTTCACTTTTCTAATCTTTTCGGGATAATCTTTTGAAGTATAAAAGCCGTCTATTTTCCCTGTTTGGTCATAAATAACCCCAGTAGATTTATCCGTTTTTTTAGAATACATTCTTTTGAATTTTAAATTTGATTTTGCCCTGACTACAAAATAAGCAGTTGATTTTGTGATTTGATAAAGCCTTAAATAATCAACATAAGCACGGTCAAAAATATAGTAAGCAAAAGGTTCGTAATTGATGATGTCCATAGCATTAACATCGTGCACATTTGCCTCTGTGATGTGAATAAATACTGGGATTTGTGTGTTAATATCAAAAAGTGTGTGGAGTTTTATTCCTGCTTTGGTTTTTCGAAAATGAGCCCACCAAAACACACTCAAACACAAGTCAATAGTTGAAGAATCAAAAGCATAAATATTACCTTTTATTTCAAAACTATCGTTGCAGTTTTTTTCTTGGGCAATCAATATTAAATGGTTGGCAAAGTCTTCAAATATTTTATAATTACGATTTTCATTTGCCTTGGATAAGTTGCTTCGAGTTACATTTTTTCCAAATCCTAAATGATACGATTTTGATTGATGTGCTTCGATAACAGTTATCAAATCTCGCAAGCTTTCACGAGAGGATAATTGACCAAAAAGCATACATAAAAGTTGATTCCAACAAGTAAAATGTTTAACACTTTTATTACCATTATATTTTGTTACAAGTCTATCAAAAACACGTTGTGGTAGAAATTCAACCAATTGAGAAAAGACATATTTGCCGTGATTCATTTTCGTAAAGTTAATTTACGAACATAAGAATTCAATTCAAATCGTCACGCTCTAAAATGAGACTTAAAATACAGATTTACAATAATTTCAAAGAACTTTTTTTAATCTATAGTGGACACTAGTGTTAATTTTTATTAAAAATTAGACAAAAAAAAGCCTTCTATTTCTAGAAAGCTTTTTGAGGCATCTCCCGAAGCTTCGGGACGGATTCGAACTCTATCTTTAATTAATTTTTATTAAAAATTAGACAAAAAAAAGCCTTCTATTTCTAGAAAGCTTTTTGAGGCATCTCCCGAAGCTTCGGGACGGATTCGAACTCTATCTTTAATTAATTTTTATTAAAAATTAGACAAAAAAAAGCCTTCTATTTCTAGAAAGCTTTTTGAGGCATCTCCCGAAGCTTCGGGACGGATTCGAACTCTATCTTTAATTAATTTTTATTAAAAATTAGACAAAAAAAAGCCTTCTATTTCTAGAAAGCTTTTTGAGGCATCTCCCGAAGCTTCGGGACGGATTGGAACTATAATTTTAATTAATTTTTAATAAAAATTAGACAAAAAAAAGCCTTCTATTTCTAGAAAGCTTTTTGAGGCATCTCCCGAAGCTTCGGGACGGATTGGAACTATAATTTTATTTAATTTTTATTAAAAATTAGACAAAAAAAAGCCTTCTATTTCTAGAAAGCTTTTTGAGGCATCTCCCGAAGCTTCGGGACGGATTCGAACTATAATTTTATTTAATTTTTATTAAAAATTAGACAAAAAAAAGCCTTCTATTTCTAGAAAGCTTTTTGAGGCATCTCCCGAAGCTTCGGGACGGATTCGAACTATAATTTTATTTAATTTTTATTAAAAATTAGACAAAAAAAAGCCTTCTATTTCTAGAAAGCTTTTTGAGGCATCTCCCGAAGCTTCGGGACGGATTCGAACTATAATTTTATTTGATTTTTCCTAAAAATTTGACATAAAAAAAGCCTTCTATTTCTAGAAAGCTTTTAGAGGCATCGTCCGGATTCGAACCGGAGTAGGAGCTTTTGCAGAGCCCAGCCTAGCCACTCGGCCACGACGCCATAGTTGCATGGACGGCAAAAGTACTCAAAAAGTTTAGAGTTTAAAAGTTTAAAGTTTAAAAATTTTAAAAAATATTTTTATCTAACTTCTGTATTCTTCCATTTCAATAGTAACTGCTTCAACATCACCGCCAATAGGAGGGTTTAGTTTAGAAACAGCAACAATAATTCTGGAAATTTCAGGAATTTCTTCAAATATTCTCGTCAAAATACGGTGTGCCACATGTTCTAATAAGTCCGAACGAATCGCCATTTCTTCTACAACAATACGATTCAAGAGCACGTAATCAACAGTATCTTTCAAATTATCCGTAATACTGGATTTTCTGAAATCAGTTTTCACCTCTAAGTTTACCGTATAGTCTGATCCTATTTTTCCTTCCTCGATTAAGCAACCGTGGTAGGAGTAGGTTCTGATATTTTGAAGTTTTATAATTCCCATTATTTTATTTTTTGTTTAAAGTGTAAAGTTAAAAGCTGAATTGCTAACTTTTCATAGGTTTCTATGGAAACATTAAACTTTTAACCTCAAACTTTTTTTATCTTTGCTAAAATAAAACAAAAAAATGTCAACTGAAGAAAAATCGCTCCATTTTATAGAACAAATCATTGAAGACAGTTTATCAAACGGTTTTCACCAGGATAAATTACGTTTTCGTTTTCCCCCCGAGCCTAACGGGTATTTGCATATTGGCCACGCCAAATCAATTTGCTTGAATTTTGGAATGGGTTTAAAATACAATGCGCCGGTTAACTTGCGTTTTGATGATACAAATCCAGCGAAAGAAGAGCAAGAATATGTAGATGCAATCAAAGAAGATTTGCAGTGGTTGGGTTTCAGTTGGGCCGAAGAACGATATGCATCGGATTACTTCCAACAATTATACGATTGGGCTGTAAAAATGATTAAAAACGGTAAGGCTTACATTGACAGTCAATCATCAGAAGAGATGGCCGCGCAAAAAGGTACGCCTACGCAACCAGGAGTGGATGGACCTTACAGAAATCGTTCGGTTGAAGAAAATTTGACTTTGTTTGAAGGAATGAAAAACGGTGATTTCCCAGAAGGAAGCCACGTTTTACGTGCGAAGATTGATATGGCTTCTACCAATATGTTGATGCGTGATCCATTAATGTATCGTGTTTTACACCGTCATCACCACAGAACCGGAAACGATTGGAAAATTTATCCGATGTATGATTTTGCACATGGAGAAAGTGATTATATCGAACAAATTTCGCATTCTGTTTGTACGCTGGAATTTGTTATGCATAGAGAATTGTACAATTGGTTTTTAGACCAAATTTATGATGACTCAAAAGTAAGACCACATCAATATGAATTTGCACGTTTGAATTTGAATTACACGGTAATGAGCAAGCGAAAACTGTTGCAATTAGTACAGGAAAACATAGTAAATGGTTGGGATGATCCCAGAATGCCAACGATTTCAGGATTGAGAAGAAGAGGGTATACATCAAATTCTATTCGTAAGTTTTGTGATATAATTGGCGTTGCCAAAAGAGAAAATATAATCGACTTTTCACTTTTAGAATTTTGCTTGCGCGAAGATTTAAATAAAACGGCTCCAAGGGTTATGGCGGTTTTAGATCCGATCAAATTAGTAATCACGAATTATCCGCAGGATAAAGACGAATGGTTGGAAGCCGAAAATAATCAGGAAGATGAAAATGCAGGATTTAGAAAAGTTCCTTTTTCAAATGAATTATTTATTGAAAGAGAAGACTTTCTTGAAGATGCTCCAGCGAAGTTTTTCCGATTGAGTTTAGGCAGAGAAGTACGTCTAAAAAATGCTTATATCATTAAAGGAGAAAGTGTTGTGAAAGATGCTGCAGGGAATATCACTGAAGTTCATGTAACTTATGATGAAGACAGCAGAAGCGGAAGCGGGAGCGAAGCCAGTCAACGAAAAGTGGCTGGAACCTTGCATTGGGTTTCAATACAACATGCTTTAGAAGCAGAAGTTCGTTTGTACGATCGCTTGTTTATTGATGAAGCACCAGACAGTCATAAAGAGAAAAATTTCTTGGAATTTATGAATCCTGATTCGTTACAAATTGTAAAAGGATTTGTAGAACCAAGTTTGGCAACGGTTCAGTCTGGGGAGAAATTTCAGTTTCAACGTTTGGGTTATTTCAATGTTGATAAAGATTCCACTGAAGGTAAAATAGTCTTCAATAAAACTGTTGGATTGAAAGATGCTTGGGAAGAAAAAGGCAAAAAAGAAGAAAATTTATTGATGAATACTCAAAAAGAAATCAATAAATATGTAAAAGAAAAGGACGAAAACAACGCGAATTTGATTCTCAACAGCATTGTTGCAAATATAAAAAGTATTGATAATTACAGTTTAATTATTCAGACTATTGTAAAAAATATTAAGAATGATAATAACTCGTTGCTGTTTTCTAATTTGATTTTACATCATTCGGATAAAGTTCAAGTAAAAGATATCGAAGAAGAAGCTTTGACTAAATTATACACGATGTCATTAAAAAGTCAAATGGCTGCAGTTAGAATTTTAGCTATCGAAAATTTGAAAAATGATTTGAGTAATTTTAGTCTTTTTGGAACACAACTTTCAGAATTAAAAACGAACGAGAAAAATGAAAAAGTGTTGCAATTATTAAATGATCTTAAAATATAAAATTCTTTTTTTAAATAGATTTTATCAATCAAAAGCTCTCTTCTTAGAGAGTTTTTCTTATTATTGTAATTTCTTATAAAAATACTTTTTTTAATATTTTTTTTCAATCGAAAACAACGTCCATAAATTGATTTTAAGAGGGATTTTTAAAAGGAACGACAGTAAGTATAGAATTTAAATAATCGTAGAACAGTTCGCTTTTATTTGCTTTGTGTCCTGTAAAAATACACTTTAACGAGTTGTTAACGGCTTGTTGTTAATAAATCCGTATCTTTATGAAACAAACTTTTAAAATTAGGAATCATGTCGAATAATACAGGGAATACATTATTAGCTGTTTTAGCAGGAGTAGCAATTGGGGCTGGATTAGGAATTTTATATGCACCGGATAAAGGATCAAAAACCAGAGGTAAATTAAAAGATGGTTTTGATGATGCTAAAAATGATCTTCAAAATAAGTTTGATACGGTATCTTCACAGTTAAATGATAAATTGACAACTGCTAAATTTGACTTGGAAGATTCTTATGAAGATTTAGTTTCGAACATGAGTCATAAAACGGAAGAAGTTATTTCTTTTTTAGAAGATAAATTAGCGGAGTTAAAAAGACAGAACGCTAAATTTCAAAAATAATTTTTTTTGATTATTTAATCATTTTAAAATAAAATTATGGCTTTTGAAGAATTAAAAGAAAATACGGAGGATATTCAGGAACAAATACAAGGGTATATCCAGAGCAATGTGGCTTATTATAAATTATGGGGTTTCAAAGTAGCAATGAAATCTACGACCATGATTCTGAAGTTTGCATTGATTTTTTTGTGTTTTAGTATGGTTTTATTGTTTTGTTCAATAGCAGGAGCAATGGCGATTGGTAAGTATTTAGATAGTTATCCATTGGGATTTTTAATAATTGGAGGTATATACCTATTGATAACTAGTCTCTTATTTTTAATAAAAGATAAAATCGTAGAAGGACCAATATTAGAGAAATTTTCAGAAATATTTTTTAAAGACTAAATTATGGAAAAAAAAATATATTCTTCTTACGCTCAAATTGATAGAGAACTGGAGATTTTAAAGATTGAAAAAGAAATCAGTTATCAAAAATTGGTTTTTGGAGTAAAGAAAACTAAGGAAAGCTTTACACCTCAAAACATTGTAAGCGATTTAATAGGGTCGTATAGTTCCGTTATTCCTTATGGAGCAATCGTTTCAACAGCAGCACCATTTATACTCAATAAAGTAATTCCGTTTGTAAAAAATTGGTTTGCAAAAAGAAAAAGAGGCGTTTAAGCCTCTTTTTTTATAATTTAAGTTTTATTCTTCTGAATCTGAAGATTCAGGTTCTTCGGGTAATTCGATAGCGTTTTCTCTTCTTGAATTCACTTTTTCACTTCTTCTTTTCATTAATTCGCCTACTTGATTGGAAGCGCTGAATGAAGCAATCATGTTATTAAGCATGTCACTTCCAGCTTGTGGAGAATTTGGTAGTAAAATCAGATTCGAATTAGCGTCAGCACCAATAGCTTGCAGTGTATCATAATGTTGTGTTACCACAATCAATGCCGAAGCTTCCTGAGAATTGATTCCAACTCTGTTCAAGACATCCACACTTTCTACTAATCCTTTTGCAATTTCTCTTCTTTGGTTTGCAATACCTTGTCCTTGTAAACGCTTGCTTTCTGCTTCTGCTTCCGCTTTGGCCACAATTCTAATTCTGGATGCTTCAGCTTCAAATTCAGCTACTGTTTTTTCTCTATCGGCAGCATTTATTCTGTTCATCGCATTTTTTACTTGAATATCCGGATCGATATCCGTTACCAAAGTATTGATAATTGTGTAACCATAAGTAGTCATGGCTTCGTTCAATTCTCTTTTTACAGCAATGGCAATATCATCTTTTCTTTCAAAAACATCATCCAGTTTCAGTTTCGGAACTTCGGCACGAACAACATCAAATACATAAGAAGTAATTTGATCGTGCGGATATTCCAGTTTATAAAAAGCGTCATAAACAGTCTCCTTGATAACCATAAACTGAACCGAAACTTTAAGTTTCACAAAAACGTTGTCTTTGGTTTTTGTTTCAATGATAACGTCTAATTGTTGGATTTTTAGATTCACACGTCCTGCGATTCTGTCAATTAATGGAATCTTTAAATGCAAACCGGATTGTCTGATACTTAAAAATTTTCCAAATCGCTCTACAACAACAGCTGTTTGCTGCTTGACTGTAAAAAATGAAGAAAGTAAAATGAAAAACCCGAATACGAGTAGGATAATTAAAGCAATGTTCATAATGTTTTTTTTTAGTTAAAAATTATCTCACAATTTACAAATTAAAATGTTTATTTACTTGGTATTACTTTTTTTAATAGATAAATTTTAAGTGTAATAAAAGGAAAGGCATCTAATTCATAAGTCTTAAATTATGAATTAGATGCCTTTCTGTTAAACAATATTCTTGTACGCTTACAGAGTTGCTATTGCTTTTTGAATTCTAGTAATCGTTTCGTCTTTTCCAATTACTTCAACAATATCAAATAGGTGAGGACCTTTGAGCGCTCCAACTAAACTCAAACGAAATGGTTGCATTACTTTTCCCATTCCAATTTCATTTTTTGTCATCCATTCTTTCACAATCGTTTCGATATTCATAGAAGTGAAATCGGTGATTTCATGTACAACAGAAATTAATTCCTGCATCAATGCCGGAGTTTCTGCTTTCCAGTTTTTGCTTGCTTTTTCATCATACGCAGTTGGAGCTACAAAAAAGAAATCACTCATTTCCCAAAATTCAGAAACAAAATGCGCGCGTTCCTTGATTAAAGAAACAACTTTTGTTAAGACACTTTCATCAACAGAAAATCCTTTTTCAGCCAAAATAGGAGCATAGGCTTTCGCCAAAGTTGCATCTTCCTGTTTGATTAAATATTGGTGATTGAACCATTTATTTTTTTCAGGATCAAATTTAGCTCCGGATTTATGAACTCTGTTCAAGTCAAATGCTTCTACCAATTCTTCCAGCGAGAATAATTCTTTATCCGTTCCGTCGTTCCAACCTAATAATGCTAAAAAGTTGATTACGGCTTCCGGGAAAAATCCTTTTTCTCTGTAACCTGATGAAACGCCTTCTGCGGTTTTCCAATCCAATGGAAATACAGGAAATCCCATTTTATCGCCGTCACGTTTGGATAATTTTCCGTTTCCAATAGGTTTCATAATCAATGGTAAATGTGCGAATTCCGGAGCTTCCCAACCAAATGCTCTATACAATAAAACGTGTAAAGGCATTGATGGCAACCATTCTTCACCACGAATTACGTGAGACGTTTCCATTAAATGATCATCCACAATATTAGCCAAATGATAGGTTGGCATACCGTCACTTTTGAACAGTACTTTATCGTCTAAAAGATTCGTTTCAAATTTCACATCACCACGAATAATGTCAAGCAAATGAAACGTTTCATTCACCGGAGTTTTAAAACGGATTACATAATGTTCTCCATCAGCAATTCTTTTTGCAGTTTCGTCTGCAGAAATAACTAACGACGTGTCCAGTTTTTCTCTGTTGGTATGATTGTATATAAAGGTTTTTCCATGTTCTTCTTCTAATTTTCGGGCTGCATCCAAAGCTTCAGCTGTATCAAAAGCATAATACGCATTTCCGGAATTGATTAATTCAGCAGCATATTGTTGGTACAAATCTTTCCTTTCGCTTTGACGGTATGGACCAAATTTTTCATTTTTACCAATAGTCTCATCTGGCGCAATTCCTAACCATTCCAGCGCTTCCATGATATATTCTTCGGCACCCGGAACAAAACGGTTTTGGTCTGTATCTTCAATTCTGAGGAAGAAAACGCCATTGTTTTTTTTGGCAAACAAATAATTGAATAATGCGGTACGAACTCCGCCAATATGTAAAGGTCCAGTTGGACTTGGTGCAAAACGCACCCGAGCTTGTTTAGACATTGCTGTAAATTTTTGGCGAAGATACGATTTCAATCAGGCAAACACATCAGTTTTTTAAAGAACCGCAAATTCGCAAATTTATTTCTAGATAAACTAAATTTTGTATTTAAGGATATTAATTAGTGTAATTCTATAGCAAGCGGTTTATTTATTTTGGATGTTTTTATAAAAATTAGCGAATTAGCGGTATAAACGATTATTTTGTTTGCCAAGTGATTGCAATCATTGATTTAGATATTTTGGATTTTAGATAATTTCAAGCATATAAATTATTATATTTATTGGTTACAAAAAGCAAAGTATAAATTTTGGAAAATCAGCAATTTATTTATCAGAAATTAGAAGCTTTCATCAGGAAGTTTTACACCAACGAATTGATACGGGGAACTATTTTCTTTGTCGGTTTAGGATTGTTGTATTTGCTTTTTACGCTTTTTGTTGAATATTTTCTTTGGCTTAAGCCAATGGGAAGAACCATTTTATTTTGGACTTTCGTTGGAGTAGAAGTGTATCTGTTGTTCCGTTTTATTTTGTTTCCAATTTTTAAATTATTCAAACTTCAAAAAGGAATCGATTACAATCAGGCTTCGTCAATTATTGGAAATCATTTTACGGAAGTGAGTGACAAACTTACTAACTTTTTACAATTATCAAATCCGAATGAGCATCAAATCAAATCGGAATTATTAGCTGCATCGATTGAACAAAAAGCGAATGCGTTGCAACCAATTCCTTTTGGTAACGCGATAAACTATAATGTTAACAGGAAATATTTCCCTTTGGCTTTGATTCCAATATTGTTATTTGCTTTTTTTTACTTCTCTGGAAACAGCAATATGATTTCTCAAAGTTTGAATAGAGTAGTGCACTTCAATTCGACTTTTTTGCCACCTGCACCATTTAAATTTGTAGTTCTTAATTCTAATTTACAAACTGAACAAGGAAAGGATTTTATTCTTCGAATTAAAACCGAAGGGAAAGTAGCTCCTGAGAATGCGATGATTTTTATTGATGATGAAAGTTATTTTATGGAATCATCTAAAGCGGGAGAGTTTCAATTTAAGATGGCAAAGCCTTCAGAAAATATTTTGTTCCACGTGGAGGGAAATGCTATTTCTTCTCCGGATTATGAATTGAAAGTGATAACTGTTCCATCGATTGCTAATTTTGAAATGCAGTTAAACTTTCCTTCTTATTTGAATAAAAAATCAGAAACTATCAAAGGAACAGGAAATGCTGTTATTCCGGAAGGAACGAGTGTCACTTGGAAAATGAATACACAAGCGACAGAAAATGTAGTGTGGATGGATGGAATCTCGAAAGCTACTTTTTCAAAAACAGAAAACACCTTTGTTTTCTCAAAAAATATAGTTCAAAACACAGATTATCAAATCCTTACTTCAAATGATAAGGTAAAAAACTATGAAAAACTCAATTATCAGCTTACTATTGTCAAAGATCAGTTCCCAACAATCAATGTGAACAATGCACCAGACAGTTTGAAGGTGGCTAAGAATTATGTTTTAGGTCAAATCTCCGATGATTATGGATTGTCTAAACTTCAGATTGTTTATTACGAAAGAGAGAAACCACAAACTGCTAAACGTGGAACAATTTCTATTAAGAAGAGTGCTTTTGATCAATTCGTGTTTTCGTTTCCAAGTAATCTTCCGGTAGAGCAAGGCGTGTCTTATGATTATTATTTTGAAGTTTTTGATAACGATGCAATCCATAATTTCAAAAGTACAAAGTCTTCTGTTTTCTCGAATCGTGTTTCGACAGATGAAGAAAAAGAAGATCAAATTTTGCAGCAGCAAAATGACAATATCAATAGTTTAGAGAAGTCTTTAAAAAATCAGGATAAGCAAATCTCTGAAATGGAGAAGTTGCAAAAAACCGGTAAAGAAAAAGAAAATCTGGATTTCAAAGATCAGCAAAAATTAAATGATTTCATCAAGCGTCAAATGAAACAAGATGAGATGATGAAGGAATTCACTAAAAAAATGAACGATAATTTTGAGCAATTCAAAACCGATAAGAAGGATGAATTAAAAGAAGAGCTTCAAAAACGAATGGACAAAGCGGAAAAGGAATTGGAAAAAAACCAGAAACTTTTAGATGAATTGAAAGAACTAAACGATAAAATTCAGAATGAAGAGTTGTTGACTAAGTTGGATAAATTCAAACAAAACAGTAAAAACCAAACTAAGAATTTAGAGCAATTAGTAGAGTTGACAAAGAGGTTTTATGTAGAAAAGAAAGCGGAACAATTAGGAGACAAATTGGACAAGCTTTCTGAGAAACAAGATAAGTTATCTAGTGATGAAAAGGAAAACAAACTAGACAAGCAAGAAGATATTAATAGTGAGTTTAACAAAATCCAAGAAGATTTAAATGATTTGGATAAAGAAAACAAGGAATTAAAATCACCTTTGGATTTACCTAAAGACGATTCTAAAGAAAAAAGTATTGATGAAGATTTAAAGAAAGCCTCTGAGGAATTGAAGAAGGACAAAAAAGATAAAGCTAAGCCAAATCAAAAAAGCGCATCTAAGAAAATGAAAGAGATGTCGCAAAAAATGTCGCAAACTTTGGAGCAAGGTGAGATGGAACAGTTGGAGGAAGATGTTGCCATGTTAAGACAAATCTTGGACAACCTATTAGCATTTTCTTTATCCCAAGAAGACTTGATGAACCAATTTAAAAAGCATAAATCAGGATCTCCAGCGTTCAATAAAAACATCAAAGTGCAACAGGATTTAAAACAACAGTTCAAGCATGTTGATGATAGTTTGTTTGCGATGTCGTTGCGCAATCCTAAAATTGCGGAGGATATTACTAAAGAAATTGGCAATGTAGTTTACAACGTAGATAAGTCTTTGTCCAGTTTAACAGATGCTCAAGTTCCAAAAGGTTTGTCGCATCAACAATATACCATTTCTGCGGCTAACAAATTAGGAGATTTCCTAAGTGATATGCTTAACAATATGCAAATGCAAATGTCAGGAATGGGTTCTGGTAAACCGAAACCGGGTCAAGGACAAGGAATGCAATTGCCGGATATTATTAAAAAACAAGAAGGTCTTGGCGAGAAAATGAAAGACGGAATAAAGAAAGGCGAGAAGCCTGGTGAAGGTCAAAAGGGACAAAACGGCAAGCAAGGTAAGCCTGGGGAATCAGGTCAAGACGGTGAGGGTGGCGAAGGTGACGCTCAAGCTATAATGGAAATTTATAAAGAGCAAAAACAATTACGTGAAGCATTGCAAAACGAATTGAACAAACAAGGATTGGGTGGAAATGGACAAAGCACTTTGGAACAAATGAAGCAAATTGAAAAACAATTGTTGAATAAAGGTTTTAAGAACGAAACACTTCAAAAGATACTGAATGTAAAACAGGAACTATTGAAATTGAATTCTGCCATTCAGCAACAAGGAGAGGAAAACAAACGCCAATCAGAAACTAATAAAAAGGAGTTTAATAATCAATCTAATGCGCTGCCGGCTGCTTTATTAGATTATTTAAATAGCATAGAAATATTAAATAGACAATCCTTACCTTTGCGCTCGAATTTTAATCAAAAGGTTCAAGAATATTTTAATAAAAAATGATCAATTTTAATTACGAAACCGACTTTATTTTAGACAACGAAGAAGCTACAGCTGCTTGGTTGGGAAATGTTATTACCTCGGAAAACAAGAAAGAAGGAGAGATAAATTATATCTTTTGTGATGATGAGTATCTTCATAAAATTAACATGGAGTATCTCGATCACGATACGTTAACGGATATTATCAGCTTTGATTATTCTATGGGTAATGAATTGCACGGAGACATTTTTGTTTCTATCGAAAGAGTAAAAGATAACGCTACTGATTTTAATGTTTCTTTTGAAGAGGAATTAAAGCGTGTATTGGTTCACGGCATTTTACATTATTGTGGCTACAAGGACAAAGGTGAAGCCGAAGAGCTTTTAATGCGTTCTAAAGAAGATGAAAAAATCGCTATGTTTCACGTGGAACAATAGTGTCTTTCAAATTTTCAAGTCAAAAGTGTTTCACGTGGAACATATAGAGTTGGTTTGAAAATAGGTTCGCAATGTTTCACGTGGAACAAAATATAGATTTCAAAATTACAATCCTGAACAAGGATTAAATTATAAAAGAAGATGTTTTTAAATGAATATGATGTGATAGTGGTGGGTGCTGGCCATGCCGGTTCTGAGGCTGCTGCCGCTGCCGCAAACCTGGGTTCAAAAACCTTATTGGTGACTATGAGCTTGCAGAATATTGCACAGATGTCATGCAACCCAGCGATGGGCGGAATTGCCAAAGGACAAATTGTGCGTGAGATTGATGCGCTCGGAGGGTACTCTGGAATTGTTTCCGACAGAACTGCAATCCAGTTCAAGATGTTGAACAAATCCAAAGGTCCTGCAATGTGGTCGCCACGTGTTCAAAGTGACCGTATGCGTTTTGCTGAGGAGTGGAGAATGATGCTGGAAGGAACTCCTAATCTTGATTTTTATCAAGAAATGGTTAAGGGTTTGATTATTGAAAACGGAAAAATAAAAGGAATTCGAACTTCACTTGGAGTAGAGATTCGATCTAAATCTGTTGTGTTGACCAATGGTACTTTCCTAAATGGTTTGATCCATATTGGAGAAAAACAATTTGGAGGAGGAAGAGCAGGCGAGAGTGCTGCCCACGGAATTACCGAAGATTTAGTTGCCGCAGGTTTTGAATCGGGTCGAATGAAAACGGGAACACCTCCAAGAGTAGATGGACGATCTTTGGATTATTCGAAAATGAACGAGGAAAAAGGAGATGCGAAACCGGATAAATTTTCTTATTCGGATGTAACTTCTCCATTGGTTCATCAAAGATCTTGCCACATGACGTATACGTCTCTTGATGTTCACGATATTTTAAGAGAAGGTTTTGATCGTTCGCCAATGTTTAACGGAAGAATAAAAAGTCTAGGACCAAGATATTGCCCTTCGATCGAAGATAAAATAAATCGTTTTGCAGATAAAGAACGACACCAACTATTTGTGGAGCCGGAAGGATGGAATACGTGCGAGGTATATGTAAATGGTTTCTCTACATCGCTTCCTGAGGATATTCAATTCAAAGCGTTGAGTTCTGTTGCTGGATTTGAGAAGGTGAAATTCTTTCGCCCGGGTTATGCCATCGAGTATGATTATTTTCCGCCAACACAATTGAAACATACGTTAGAAACAAAACTTATTGAAGGATTGTATTTCGCTGGACAAATAAACGGAACTACAGGATATGAAGAAGCGGCTTCTCAAGGATTGATGGCAGGAATAAACGCGCATTTAAAAGTGCATGAAAAAGCGCCGTTAATTTTAAAAAGAGACGAAGCATATATCGGAGTACTTATTGATGATTTAATCACGAAAGGAACAGAAGAGCCATACAGAATGTTTACATCTCGTGCAGAATACAGAACATTGTTGCGTCAGGACAATGCTGATTTCAGATTGACGCCTATGTCACATGAAATAGGCTTAGCTTCAGAAGCGCGTTTGCGCAGAATGGAACACAAATTAAACGAATCTGAAAAGATGGTTGCATTCTTCAAAGAAACCAGCGTTTCGGTGGCGGAAGCAAATCCTATTTTAGAATCAAAAGATACGGCAATGATTACGCAAGGGGATAAAATGTTCAAAGTGTTTTCTCGTCCGCAAATTGATTTGGAAGACATCATGAAATTCGATAAGGTTGCAACTTATGTTGCAGAGAATGATTTGGATCAAGAAATTTTGGAACAAGCCGAAATCCAAGTGAAGTATTCTGGTTATATTGAGAAAGAAAGAAATAACGCAGATAAACTACTTCGATTGGAAGATGTGAAAATTCCTGAGAATTTTGACTATGAGAAAATTAAATCAATGTCGATTGAAGCAAAACAAAAATTAAGTAAGATCCGTCCAGTGACCATTTCTCAAGCATCAAGAATCAGTGGTGTTTCACCAAGTGATGTTTCTGTATTGTTGATTTATATGGGACGATAAGATTTAAGATTGCAGATATTGGATTAACGATTTTTGATTTAAATCTGGAATCAGAAATCGTTAATCTTTATTCTTAAATCAATTTGTTCCACGTGAAACTACGCTGTGAATCCTTGCTATAATTGAACAATCACAAAAATAAATAATTCAGCCCTGAAAGTATCCGTTGGTGTTTTCAGAATTTAGTTTAAATATATAAGCACTATTAATTAATGGACATTTCAAACCAACAGCCTTTTTTAACCGTTAAAGATTATTCTGTTTCTCAGGAAATTTTCGACTTATACCATGACGCAAAATTAGACATGCTGATTACGTCTCCGCAACCCAGTTTAGAAAAGTTGGGAAAATATTACGAAAGCGTTGATTATATTTCGCACACGGATAGTAAACGGTCTTTATTTGAAAAAGCATATCATTTTGTAAAAACTATCGCGCTAAAAAACAAATTGAATTTAATTAATTCATTACAACCGAATAAAGGAAGCATTCTAGACATTGGTGCCGGAACTGGTGATTTTTTATCTGTAGGCAAAGAAAACGGTTGGCATACGATAGGAGTGGAGCCAAGTGAAAAAGCAAAAGCAATTGCAAAAAAGAAAGGAGTTTCTTTTGTTGGACAAACCAGCGAATTAGACAATCATTCTTTTGATGTGATTTCGATGTGGCATGTTTTGGAACACGTTCCTAATTTGGAAAACCAAATCAAAGAACTGAAACGCTTATTAAAACCAGATGGAACTTTAATAATTGCTGTTCCAAATTTCAAATCTTTCGATGCAAAACATTACGGTAAGTTTTGGGCTGCTTATGATGTGCCAATTCATTTTTGGCATTTCTCTAAAACGGCAATAAAAATCCTTTTCGAAAAAGAAGGAATGAAATTGGAAAAAGTGCTTCCTATGAAATTCGATTCTTTTTACGTCAGCTTACTTTCAGAAAAATACAAAACAGGTAAAATGAATTATGCAAAAGCCTTTTTCATCGGTTTACAGTCGAATTGGAAAGCGAAGAAGAATTTCGAGTATTCTTCACATATTTACATCTTAAAAAACAAGTAAAAATCATTTTAAGCGTATTTAAGCGCATTTTTTGGCTAAATCGAATGTTATTATTGAATTTTAAAAGTATTTCTTTTAATTAATAGATATGAAGTCCATTTTTAATAGTCATAAATTATACATTCATTAATCACAATAATAAAATCTTATATCATAAAAAAGTAGCATTTTGTAAACTTTATGTCAATACTACCTATTTTTTTATATTTTTGTCACCAATACTCAAAACTAGAAATTCATCAAAATGAAAAAAGCATTAGTAATTATCGCATTATCAATTTCAATTGTTGCTTGTAACAAACCAGCGGAAGCAGTTAAGGAAGTAAAAACAGCTTATGTTGACACCTCGGAATTAATGAAACAATACACAGAGGCGAAAGACCTTGAAGCGAAATATAAAACAAAAGCAGAGGAAAAAGGAAGACAACTAGAAGCTGAAATTAATCGTTTCAAACAAGAAGCTGCTAGTTTTCAAGCTCAAGCACAAGCAAATGGCCAAGCATGGGCACAACAAAAAGGTGCTGAATTGCAAAAGAAAGAGCAGCAATTAGGTTATGCGCAACAAGCGTTGTCTCAAGAATTGCAGCAAGAAAGCGGAAAAGAAATGGATTCTTTAGTAAGCGGCGTGAAAAAATTTATCAAAGCCTACGGTAAGGAAAAAGGATATGCATACATCTACGGTACAGGGGATGCAGCTTCAATTCTTTACGCTGAGGACAAATTTGATATCACAAAAGAAATCATCAAAGGTTTGAACGACAAATACAAAGCACCTGCTAAAACGGAAGAAAAAGCAGAAGCTAAAAAATAATTTTTTTACTATTAATTCAAAAAATTGCCTTCGTCTATAATTAGATTGGAGGCATTTTTTTTGAAGCTATTTCGCGCTAGCCGCTGTAAACGAAGTTCACTGAACTCCAATTAAAATAAAAGTATAGTGAAGTAATCTCTCGTTTAGCAAGTGTTTTTTCTTACCCATAAAAGGAGCTTCCGTTGGTAGCTCTTTTCCGGTCAGAAAAAAATCACTTTCTAAAGTTCGAGGATTTCCGCTACTATCGGGGCTAAAAAGATTGGAATTACTAACATAAAATGTTTTCAAATATTAAAATAGTATTATTAATTTTAAATACTTTAGCTTAATATATACACGCCTCATGCAAACGATTTCAGAAGCCGCCGCTTACACCTTAAGATTCATTAACCAAACTCAACGATCCGTTTTTCTGACTGGGAAAGCAGGAACGGGAAAAACCACCCTTTTACGGGAGATTATACAAACCACGCATAAGAACACAGTGGTTGTGGCACCAACGGGAATTGCCGCGCTAAATGCCGGTGGTGTAACGATTCATTCTATGTTCCAGCTGCCGTTTGGCGGATTTATTCCGGATAATTCATCACCTCAATTTTCCGAAAGTACTAAATTTGAAACAAAAGCAACCTTACGCAGACATTTCAAAATGAGCGGTTTAAAGAAATCTGTGATTCGCAATATGGAATTGTTGATTATAGATGAAGTGAGTATGCTTCGGGCTGATTTACTTGATGCTATGGATTATATGATGCAAACGGTACGCAAGAAAAGTACTGCTTTTGGTGGTGTTCAAGTTTTGTACATTGGAGATTTGTTGCAGTTGCCACCGGTAATTCGGGATGAAGAATGGCGTACGCTGAAAACGTATTACAAAGGAAAGTTCTTTTTCCACTCGCACGTCGTGCAGCAAAATCCACCGCTATACATTGAATTATCTAAGATTTTTCGCCAGACAGATGATACATTTATTTCAGTTTTGAATAATCTGCGCAACAACCAAATTTCCCAGCAGGACATTCAAACCTTAAACCAATACGTAAAACCCGATTTTGATTTAAAGGCAAATAAAGGGTACATCACATTAACGACGCACAATAACAAAGCCGATTCTATGAATGCGCAGGCTTTGGAAGACTTAGAAGGGAAGTTAGTGGTTTATAATCCTGAAATAACAGGAGATTTTCCAGATAAGATTTTTCCCGTGGAACAACAACTGCAGTTGAAAGTGGGTGCTCAAATCATGTTTGTAAAAAACGATTTATCATTTGATAAGCATTATTTCAACGGAAAGATGGGTGTTATAAAATCCCTTGCAGGTAAGGAAATTCTGATTCACTTTCCAGAAGAAAACAAAACCATAGAAGTCGAAAAATACGAATGGCAAAACATCCGCTATAAAGTAGATCAAACCACTAAAGAAATTGAAGAAGAAGTTTTGGGAACTTTTGTGCACTATCCCATCAAATTGGCGTGGGCAATTACAGTTCACAAAAGTCAGGGATTGACATTTGATAAAGCGGCGCTCGATGTTTCGCAAGTTTTCCTTCCAGGACAGGCATATGTTGCATTATCGCGTTTACGTTCGCTAGAAGGGCTTATTTTACTTTCTCCACTGCGCATGAACGGCATTTCAAACGATCAGGATGTGATGAATTATTCCTTGAACAAAGCTTCGGATTCGTTTTTAGAGAATGCGTTGCATTTTGAAACTAAAAATTTTATCCATAACTATCTGATAAACACATTTGATTGGAGTGATTTGGCTCAGGAATGGCGCAATCATAAATTCAGTTACAATGAAAAATCAGAAATATCGGAGAAATCCAAACATGCCGTTTGGGCCAAAAAGCAAACGGAAGTCATCGAACAGCTTTTGGATCCATCCAAAAAATTCATATCTCAATTGAATAAACTTTTTGGCCAGGAAACTGTTGATTTGAATCATATTTCGGAGCGTATTCAAGCCGCTCTCAGTTATTTTTATAAACCAATGGACGATTTGGTTTTTGAAATCCTTTGGAAAATTGAAGAAGTAAAACGCATCAAAAAAGTAAAAGCGTTTTACGATGAATTAATCGTGCTGGAAGAGTTGCAAACCAAAGCCGTTCTGCGCTTAATGAAGGCCAAATTATTGATTGAAACCGTTGTTGCGGGCGAAACTATTTCTAAAGAGAAATTGACATCTTCAGACATTAAAAATTACATCAGCCGTAAAACGGAAGCCATACAAAATCAGTTCAAGGAATTAAACATTACACTGATTGAAGACGATCGGGACGTGGAACGTTACAGTGCGAAGAAATCCAAAACAGCAGTGCCTAAAAAATCAACGATTCAGGAAACCTATGAATTGTGGGTAGAAAAGAAATCAATCACGGATATTGCGACCATCAGAGTGCTGACGAAACAAACGATTTACTCGCATTTTGTGAAGTTGATACAAACCAAAGCGGTATCAATTTCGGAAGTTTTACCGGAGGATAAAATGCAGGATTTAGCAACCGCTTTTGCTGGATATAAAGAAGAATCACTGAATACATTGATGGATAAACATGGACAGAAATTTTCTTGGGAAGAGGCAAGAATGTATAAAGCAAGTTTGAATTAAAAACTGGAAAGTGTTAAAACTAAAAAACCCTATTCGGTGAGAATAGGGTTTCTGTTTTTATAGTGATTGAATCAATATCCAAGCCTCTGGATTGTGCTTTTCATTGATTTCTTTTTTAGCTTTTTCTGCTTCAGCAAATGTGGCGTAACTTCCATACAAAACTGGAAAAAAACCGTTTTTATTGGGAGCGATCCGTTTGGCATCATATCCTAGGCGATTTAAAATTCGCAACGTTTTGTTTGCATTTTTCTCTTCTCGGTACACTCCAGCCATAATGTGATACGGCATTTTCATTTCCTTGTCGGACTTTAAAGAAAGTGTCACGGCAGGAACTGGACTTTCGATGAAGAAAGTAGCTTCCTGAATTTTACTTTGAACTTGTTTTTGAACAGCAGTTTCAACAAGTATTGTTTCTGAGGCGATTTGGTTTTGATACATGGGATAACCAACACTTCCTGCAAGTCCTAATCCTAACACAAAAATAGCGGCGTATTTTAAATATGGATTTACTGTTCTGGTTTGTTCAGGAACCATTGTGATGGTTGCTTTTTCTTCAATTGCTTCCACTTCTTTTTCGAAGATTGCTCTTTTAACGAGTGGTGAAACAAAAGGAGTCAAACCAAAAGAACTGGTTAAATAATTCGTTTGATCGTAAGGCGTGAAAACAATGTTTTTATCTGAGTTCAAACGAAGATCACCTACATTTTTTATTGATATAAGTTCGTTTTCTTCAAATGCTTTTTTCCAATTAAATACCTCGTATTGAATTTTACTTACGGCATATTCATAAGAAGTTTTTTCTGCTAAAGCGATATGATTGGCTAATAAACCATCATTGTTTTTCAGATTTGCATTGAAAGCAATCATTTTTTTGGGTGGAGAAAATGAATTTGTACTTTCGTTTAGTTTTGCCGATTGGATTTCAGTCAAAAATGCTCCAAATCCAGGAACGGTAACACATTGATAACGGTATAAAAGCTGCGCGATGTATTGTTCGATTTTCATACTTACAAAGTTATACAACCAAAATAGTTATCAAAATTTTATTCACAATTTTTATTAACAATCCGCATAAAAATTTATACATTTCACTCTCAAATAATTAGCATGAAATAGCCATGTTTAATCGTAATACAAATACAAATAAAGATTTTTTTAAACTGGCGTATTCCATATTCCAATAAAAAACAAGCATTATCTACATATGAAAGAGCAGGATTTATTTTATTTATTGGCATTGCAAAGAATAGAAGGTGTGGGCGACATAATGGCTAAAAAACTGCTGACTCATTTTGGAACTGCAGAAGCCGTTTTTAATACAAAAGCATCGCAACTTACTGCTATTGATGGAGTAGGGTCTGTTTTGTTGAAAAATTTAAAAGACAAATCCGTTTTCGAAAAAGCAAATCAAGAACTGGAGTTTATAAAAACAAATGAAATCAATGCGGTTTATTTCCAAGAAGAAGACTATCCCGAACGTTTGAAACATTGTATTGACGGACCACTTTTATTATTCACATCGGGAAACATTAATTTAAAAAACAGAAAAATAATCAGTATTGTAGGAACGCGCCAAATTACCTCCTATGGAATTGAATTTTGCCGAAAACTGATTGAAGATTTGGCTCCTCTTGATCCTATAATCGTGAGTGGTTTTGCTTACGGCGTTGATATTGTTGCGCACCAACTGGCGATGGAACATAATTTACAGACGATAGGCGTGGTGGCGCATGGTTTGAACCAAATTTACCCAAAAACCCATAAAAAATATGTTTCGAAAGTGGAGCAGAATGGAGGTTTTATGACCGAGTTTTGGAGTTCTTCCAATCCTGATAAAGAAAATTTCGTTAAAAGAAACAGAATCGTTGCGGGAATGTCCGAAGCGACCATCGTTATTGAATCAGCAGATAGAGGAGGCTCATTAATCACGGCAAATATGGCCAATGATTACAACCGTGATGTTTTTGCCGTTCCGGGGCGTGTTACGGATAAGTACAGTCAGGGTTGCAACAATCTAATAAAAACTCAAAAAGCAAATGTCTTGACCAGTGCTGCTGATTTGATTTATATTTTGAATTGGGATATTCAAAAAGAATCCAAACCCGTACAGAAACAACTCTTTGTTTCTTTGGATGATGACGAGCAAAAAGTATACGATTACCTCCTGAAAACCGGGAAAGAACTTATGGATATTATAGCTTTGCGCTGTGACTTTCCTATTTATAAAATCTCAGGAATGTTGTTGAATATGGAGTTGAAAGGCGTGATTCGGCCTTTACCGGGAAAATTGTTTGAGGCGATTTGATCGCAATGTTATCAACAGTACTAACTTAAAAATGTTGATAACAACCAAAAAATCAAAATCACTAAACATTTTAAATAAACTTATTAACAAAAATCCAGTGTTTATTAAGAAATAATTATTACTATTGTAAAATTATTAATATATTTCAATAATTTTTGATTGGTAATACAAAATTAAATTTGTTTCAAATGAATAAAAAATTTATTCCCCTTCTACTATTTTTTTTTATTTCTACTGAAATATTTAGCCAAGTAGCTGTGCCTTTTTCGGTGCGTCGTCAAATGTATGTCAAAGGTGATATGACAATGATTGCCAATAACATTGTTAATAGACAAGAATTTTTGAACAGCCCAAATACTCCCTACAATAAAATAGATTCAAAAACAAAATTAAATGATGAGTTTGATATGCAGTATATTGACATTGATACTGATAAAACAACATTTTCATCTAGTAGTGCAAAATTAATTTTAGATAAACCAGAGCAAAAAAAAATACTTTATGCTGGATTATACTGGTCAGCAACTTATACAACCAAGAGTTCTAAAAGAACTGGAATTAATATTTTTACAGCAAGCGATACCACAAGAGAATCTTTTGATAAAATCAAGATTAAGTTACCTAATGAAAATCAATATAATGAAGTTCATGGAAATTTAATTTTTGATGGAGTGAAGGATTCTAATTTTAGTGAAAGTGCACCTTATGCGATGTACGCTGATATTACAGAATTAGTAAAAAAATCAAGTTCACCACTAGGAATGTACACCGTTGCAAATATTAAATCAACGGTTGGTGTGCTAAGTGGCGGTATTCTGCAGGGTGGTCAATATTTTTTATCTACGAAGATACAAGCATGTCTGGTAAATTTATTACCACTTATGACGGGTTTTCAGGAGTTACAAAGACGCCAGTTGATATTAATTTTTCAGGATTTCAAACCTTACCTGTTGGTAAGATAAACGCTAAAGTAGCATGTGCTGCCTTAGAGGGGGATTTTAACCTTGGAGGCGATCAGCTTTCCTTTAAATCTGACAATGCATTAGACTTTACTAAATTATCGGATACAAATAGAGATAAAGTGAATATCTTCAATAGTTCAATTACATTAGATGATAATAATTTTTCTGATAGGGTTCCTAATAGTAAGAATACATTGGGCTATGATTCATTTATTATGTCCATTCAAAATCCAAATAATTCTGTTATTGAGAATAATGTAAATGGAGCTACTCTTAACTTTAAAACATTCGGAGACCGTTATTTTGTTTTCTTTAACGCTTTTATTGTTGAAGTTACCCCTCCTATTCAAGTAATTTCTCCTGAAGAGTTAAACCAAGAAAAAGAATTTTATGTTGAAGCGAATCAAAAAGTGCATAATGTAGAATTGAATTTAAGCGAAAAAGAAATTGCAGTTGTTCAACAAGCAAAAGGTGTTGAAACAGTTAATGTAGCTCCAAAAAATGATTTTGTCAAAAGTGAAAATAGTGCGGAAGTTAAAATTTCATCAAAAACTATAAACAACAGTTTAAGTAAAAAAACTGTTGTTTACAGTAAAAAATCAATAAAACATAGAAATAATTTAAAAAGAGCCTCATTCAAAAAAGATTATTATTTAGTAGCGGGTGTATTTCAAAGGCCTTCTAATGCTACTAAATTTATGAAAAAATTAAAAAGAAAAGGTGTTCAAGCTTATTACTTTGTTAATCCAAAGAATAACCTTAGATATGTTTATGTTAGCAAAAATAAAACCTATAAATCAGCCTTAAATTTATATGCTAGTAAGGTGAACGGAAAATATAAACAAGAAATTTGGATTTTAGGCGTTAAAAAACAAACCAATAGTTCCTTAGTTGAAATATGAGTCCAATATTTTAATAATAATCTCATTAACATACTTTTTAATAAAATCTCTTTAATAAAAGCAACTTTTATTAAAGAGATTTTCTATTTTTATTAATAATTAAAGAACTTCAAATCCCAGTTTCTCTTCCACTCTTCCTAAAACCCCGATAGCGTGGTTTTGCAATCCGTGCCCAATCCAATTGTCAGTCTCATTCTTTTTTTCTCATGTTGTCTATTTACTATGTATGCACGGATTGAAAATCCGCCTTTACTTTGTATTAGATAAAAAACACTAAATTTATTCAAAGGAAAACAGAGGTGAACTAACAAATCCGCTTTGCAAGCGCTACGGTTTGTCTAGACCTAACAGGTTTTTAAAAACAGGTAGGCCTAAGCCATATACAACATAAGATTTTGCAAACCGTGCCCACACTAATAGGCAACTCAAATAAATCTGCAATAATTCATTTAAAACAACTTGAAAGTTTCAAAAAATAAATCTTCTTTCTTTCAAGAAAAGCTATAACTTCTTAAAGAATATAGCTCTTTGACTTGTCTTGCTTGCTCAACTTTATGGGTACGAAACGCAATTCCGCGCTACCTTAAATAGAGACATATCCGAGCGATGAGGCTATGTGTCTACTATCAAAAACCACATTAAATCCATTTCAAACACAATGAACTACCATAGACATTGACACCTAGTTAATCTAAAGAAGGCTCTTTGAAACCGCCTAAATGAAAATATACATTATTAAGCCTATTAAACTTTTTGTAAAAAAGGAATAATGAAAAAACACTCACTTTAGGAAGATGAAATTATCAAATTGAAAATCATTTTTTCTTATCGAAATGAAATTTATAAAATTTTATTTTATATTTGAACGGTGTAAAAAATATCTTCTTTAGATATATTGATGATTTTTTTCGGTTTAAAAAGTAGTCCTGAAACATTTTGGTTCTTTAACATTATAAAGGAAATACTTATGAAAAAGCATTTTAATTTTCTCTCCTTATTTTTATTTATTACAATAGTTACATCATGTTCTAATAATGATGAATCAGAAACTATACTAGAAAATCCAAAAAGTGTTACTGATTGCGGATTTACCATTGGAACCGATAATTCAGTTTTTATATGTGTAGATGGAACTGATGATGCCTTACCAAATGAAATCATAAAATTTGCATCATCATTTTATTCCAAAAATGATAAACCATCTGACGCTCAATTTTTTTGGACTGTAGAATCTGGTAATATGGAAATTTTAAAAGTAGAAAATTCAATCGATGGTTCAATAGCGAAATCAATTGTAACAGTAAAATTTAATTCTAACTTTAATGGTAAAGGAAAACTAGGAATTACAGCTAAAAGTAAAACTGCTTCTGGAATAACTGAACATTTTGTAGAATTAGGAAAATAACTTCCACTCCAGTGGCGCTCGTTTTCAACGAGTGGCTACTTACCTTATACAAAAACATAGCGTTTACAATGCGGCTTTCTAAAGTAGGAGTATTGTGAAAACACCCACTAGCGCTCGTTCAATGTGGTTAAGTTGAAAGATTTTATTGTCATTTCTTTCAACTGTATAAATCACATAAAGTGAGCAACTAATGAGATTCCTCCTTCGTCGGAATTACAAAATCGAGTTCATCTTTTTTTAACGTAATGTCATTGAGCACTCTTTTACGTGCGCTATTAGGTAAAAAGCCATTACCAGGGAAATTGTTTGAGACGAAGTAAAACAAAAATAACCTCAGATTCGAGGATTAGGGTAATTTTTAATCTGCGAATCTGAGGTTATCTTAGAAATGTAATTATATTTCGAATCCTAGTTTTTCGCGCACTTTTGCTAGAACTCCATTAGCAACAGCAGTAGCTTTTTCGGCACCTTTCTTGAGTAAAGCATCAACTTCAGGAAGGTTGTTCATGTAATACTTGTATTTTTCTCTTTCGGTTTTGAAAGTTTCGCAAATTAACTCAAACAATGCTTGCTTCGCATGACCATAACCATAATTTCCACCAAGGTAATTGGTTTTCATTGCCGCAATTTGTTCTTCATTTGCTAATAAAGAATAAATAGCAAATGCATTACAAGTTTCAGGATTTTTAGGGTCTTCCAGCGGCGTGCTGTCGGTTTCAATACTCATCACTTGTTTGCGTAACGCTTTGTCATCTAGAAAAATATTGATAATATTATTCGCTGATTTGCTCATTTTTCCGCCATTAGTTCCTGGAATCAACATGCTGTCTTCCTGAATTTTGGCTTCGGGAAGTACAAACGTTTCTCCCATTTGGTGGTTAAAACGCGAGGCTACATCACGAGTGATTTCAACGTGTTGCAATTGGTCTTTCCCTACAGGTACTAATTCTGCGTCGTATAATAAGATATCGGCAGCCATCAGCATTGGATACGAAAACAAACCAGCGTTTACATCTTCCAGTCTATCGGCTTTGTCTTTGAAAGAATGCGCTAATGTCAAGCGTTGAAAAGGAAAAAAACAACTCAAATACCAAGATAATTCCGCTGTTTGCGGCACATCTGACTGTCTGTAGAAAACTACTTTATCCACATTCAAACCACAGGCTAGCCAAGCTGCAGCGGTACTGTAGGTATTGGTTCGTAAGGTTTCACCATTTTTTATTTGCGTTATCGAATGCAAATCGGCAATGAAAAGAAACGATTCGTTTTCAGGTTTATTTGATAATGCTATTGCGGGAATGATTGCGCCAAGTAAGTTTCCTAAATGCGGTGTTCCAGTACTTTGAACGCCTGTAAGTATTTTTGCCATTATTTATTTTTTCTTGACCGCAAAGTTCGCAAAGTTTTTTATTTTTTATCGCAAATTTGCAAATTATAAAAATGAACTTCTCTAAATCATATATCTAATTTATTTTCACCAAATAAGTCGTTTAAATCTTTATTGTGTTGATGGTTAAAAGAGCAATTTATAATTGACCAGTAAATTATAAACTAAGATGACTCATGTGTTAAAAGAGTAATAATATTTTTTGAGCATCATAACATCTGATTTCTTACTTTTGAACCTATGAGAGGAATAAAAATTGTTTTTTGGGTTTTGTGGCGCATCTGGTTTTACATTTTGATGACTATTCCCATAGTGGTAATGTTTCCTTTTCTGGTATTGTCTATTTTGACGGAAAGCGGCTATCCTTATTTTTTTAAAATGGCGCGCATCTGGGCAAAATTCATTCTTTTTGGAATGGGATTTTATTACAAAATTGATAAAATACAAGATATGGAATTCCAAAAAAGTTACATGATTGTTGCCAATCATACTTCTATGGTCGATATTATGCTGATGCTCGCCTTGACTAGAAATCCGTTTGTTTTTGTAGGAAAACAAGAATTATCAAAAATTCCTTTGTTTGGATTTTTCTATAAAAGAACCTGCATTTTGGTTGATAGAAATTCTTCAAAAAGCAGACTGGAAGTCTTTAACCGCGCTCAAAAAAGAATCAATCAAGGATTAAGCATTTGTATTTTCCCCGAAGGCGGTGTTCCGGATGATGAATCCGTAGTTTTGGATACTTTTAAAGATGGTGCTTTTCGTTTGGCAATAGAACATGAAATTCCTATTGTCCCTATTACTTTTGCCGATAATAAAAAAAGATTCTCCTATACTTTTTTTAGCGGAAGCCCGGGAATTATGCGTGTCAAAATGCATTCTCACATAGAGACTTCAGGAAAAAAAGGTGTTGATCGCAAGGAAGTTCGCGAGGAAGTTCGTGAAATAATATACAATCAACTTATAGCTTTTGATGCTGATGTCATTAAAAACTGTAACTGATTCCAGAATATAACCCAACGAAGATGGGTTTGAAGTTACCTGAATTGCTTGAAAACGTGTTCATCTGGTATTTCAGCATGGGTTCAAAATTTATTTTAAATGATTTCATGATTTGGTATTGAAAACCAACGCCAACATTAGTGCTGAAATTAATTTGATTCAAATTACGTGCCTCTCCTAATGTAATTTTAGTTTCAGAGGAAACTAGCGAAATTTTATTCTGGTTAAGAAATAATGTACTTACACCGCCAATAAGGTTAATTCCAAATTTTTTATCCAAAATAGCGTAGGAAACCTCTAGTGGAACTTCATAGTACCCCATTTTTTGATTGATAGTTCCTGTAGTTGTTTTTTGTAAGTTGATTTCAAATAGGGACAACATATTCAAATTCGATTCGTTTTTAATCTCTATTAACGAAGTTGACGTATATTTAATATTCGCCAGGTTATTATTTGCCAGTCCTGTCGAGTACATTACGTTATTCGTATTATATCCCAGCGAGAGCTTGTTAATTCCGCTTCGTAAGGTCACTTTTTTAGAAACAGCATAATTTACCCCAACACCAAAACTTAAGCTGTTATCGGTCGTTTTTTGATTTTCTGAAAAATTTGGGTCAATAGCGGAACCTCCTGAATTCGAATTCAAATATACATCAGCAACATTTGGAGTAATTTGCCACTTGTTTTTTGAACTAAGAACAACAACTTCTTCTTTTCCTTCTTTTTTCTTTTTAAGGATTTCTTCTAATTCGTTTGGCGATTCAACTGTATTTAATGACTGTTCTTTAGCATCTGTCGCAGCAATTTTAGTGTTTTCAGTCTCGTTTAAACGTTTTTTTTCCAAGGTTTGATCTGATGCATTATTCGTTTCAGCGATAATCACTTTAGTCGAAAGTTCCGTGCTGTTTGTTGTTTCTTGTTTTACCGAAGGATGATTTTTTTGTAAATAAACAACAGCATTAGCTTGAGTTTTCTTCTTTTTCGAATGGATCTCAGGTTGATTTTTGGATGTAGATTCTTTTCCATCTTTTTGTTCCGTTTTAGTATTGTTTATAACAACTGAACTAGCATTTTTAATTTCTAATGGGTTACTTTTCTTTTCAATAATAGAATCCCTACTTTCCGAAGAACTTTTTAAAATTTCTGGCGATACAACAATACCGTTTTGACTATCTGGCTTGTTATTCAAAAGACTGTTCAAAGCAAATAAACCCAATAAGAAAGCGGCTGCAATCCCCGGGAATTTTATCCAAAACGGAATTACTTTTCGCTCTTTCTCCTCTTTTTTTAATTCAGTTTGGATATTTTCCCAAACTTGTTCATTGGGAGACATTTCAAAATCTTTGAATCGTTCTTGAAAAAACCGGTCTATATTTTTTTTATCGTTCATTTTGCCAATGACTTTATTTCGATTCTTGTATATGCTTCTATTTTCTCTTTTAATATCATCCGAGCTCTGGCAAGATTTGATTTTGTTGTTCCTGTAGTAATGGTAAGCATTTCTGCTATTTCTTTATGGGAATAATCATCAAGAACATAGAGATTAAAAACCAATCGGTATTGATTGGGTAATTCTTGAATAATTTGCATCAAATAGTCAATAGAAATATTCTCGTCTTCAATTTCGACTTCTTCCTCAGGAATATTGTCATTTATAATCTCCATGAACCGAATTCCTTTGTACTTCTGAAGCGCATTGTTGATCATTATTCTTTTCGCCAGCCTTCAAAAGACCCTTTGCCGCTAAACTGTTCGATTTTTTTGAAGATGATTAAAAATCCATCCTGTAAGTTGTCTTGGGCATCCGCATAACTACTGGAATACTTTAAACATACCCCAAAAAACTTTTTAGAAAACAACTGGTACAATTGTTCCTGAGCTTTAGGGTAATTTCTTTTACAGTCCGCAATTATCTGGTCTAATCCCACAGAATTTATACTATTCGTTAGTTGACTACAGGAACTTCCACTTCCTCAAAAAGGTTTTTTCCATCAGTATCTTTTCCTTTGTAAAATTTAAAAATATAGGAACCGGTATTGGTTACATAAAAGTTAAAAGAAACCTCGGATGGTGCTGGAATTTGTTGTGTACACACTTGATTAGTATTCACTGCCGTTTGAATTCCTATGGTTCTTATATTTAAATTTTTATCATAGTATATCCCTTGGAAAAAATGGCATTCGGAAGGTCTTGTGTACTTTAATTTTATCTCGTAGGTGTTTCCCAATATGAATTTTTCGGGTAATGTATAGCTATCTACAGGCAGCACTTCAAAGCTATAAGAATCTTGATTATCATTATCAATTGAACATCCGGTCAATGTTGTAATGAGCAGAATAAAAAGCACAATTTTTTTCATTTCTTAATTTTTTAAATTTAAACAATTCAGCAGCTTCTTAATTGAATTCTAAGCTGTTTTCTAAAAGATAAAAATTTCAACAAAAGGTTGCGTGTAAAAATGAAAAAACCCGTCTGACTTTTTAGGTACGAGACGGGTTTTAGTATTTATGCTTCTGCTAGTTCTTTTATTCTAGCTTTAATTTTTTCTTCTAATTCATCCGCTAATTCCGGATTGTCTTTGATCAAAGACTTAACAGCATCACGACCCTGTCCCAATTTGGTTTCACCATAACTAAACCAAGATCCTGCTTTCTTGATAATTTCAAATTCAACGGCAAGATCTAAAATCTCTCCTGTTTTTGAAATTCCTTCACCATACATGATATCAAATTCAGCGATTTTAAATGGTGGAGCCACTTTGTTTTTCACCACTTTTACTTTGGTTCTGTTTCCAAGGACGTTATCACCATCTTTAATTTGTGTAGAACGACGGATATCTAAACGTACCGATGCGTAAAATTTCAATGCATTTCCACCGGTTGTAGTTTCTGGATTTCCAAACATTACTCCAATTTTCTCTCTTAATTGGTTAATAAAGAAAACAGTACAATTTGTTTTACTGATGGTTCCTGTCAATTTACGCAGTGCTTGAGACATCAAACGGGCGTGTAATCCCATTTTAGAATCTCCCATTTCACCTTCAATTTCACTTTTAGGAGTCAATGCAGCAACCGAGTCAATTACAACAATATCAATTGCGCCGGAACGAATTAAGTTCTCTGCAATTTCTAAAGCTTGTTCTCCGTTGTCTGGTTGTGATATGATTAAGTTTTCGATATCTACGCCTAATTTCTCTGCATAATTTCTGTCGAAAGCATGTTCTGCATCAATAAAAGCGGCAATTCCACCTGCTTTTTGAGCTTCAGCAATAGCGTGAAGTGTCAATGTGGTTTTTCCAGATGATTCCGGACCGTATATTTCAATAATTCTTCCTCTTGGATAACCGCCAACTCCTAATGCTAAATCGATTCCTAAAGACCCTGAAGAAATAGTTTCTACTTCCACAATGGCTTTGTCGCCCATTTTCATTACTGTTCCTTTTCCGTAAGTTTTGTCTAGTTTGTCAAGCGTAAGTTGTAGCGCTTTTAATTTAGATTCTTTTTCTGTACTCATCTTCTCTTTTACCTTTTCTTTCATCTATTTGTATTGTTTTATAACGGTAAGAAACTGACAGGATGACTAATTATCCTGTAATTTCATTTGTAAACTAAACATTTGTTTTGTAAAAATACTTCTTTTTTTAATTAAAAATTTCTCTTTCAAGAATATTTTAAATCTATATTAAAAATTACAAGTCAATTATGCGTATTAAGTGAACAATGCTTTTAATTCGGTAGCATCGTGTGGGTTCATTTTACCCGCCAAAACTAAACTCAGCTGTTTGCGTCGCAATGCGGCTTCAAAACGTTGTTTTTCCAATTCTGTTTCCGGAACAATTTGGGGAACTTCAACCGGTCTTCCGGTATCATCCACAGCTACAAAAGTATAAATAGCTTCATTGGCTTTTGTTTTATTACCGGATTCTCGGTCTTCAACCCAAATGTCAATGTATATTTCCATTGAACTTTTGAAAGCTCGGGAAACTTTTGCTTCCACAGTAACGACACTTCCCAGCGGAATGGCTCTGTTGAACGCAACGTGATTTACGGATGCTGTCACCACAATTCTTCTGGAATGTCTGCGTGCTGCAATACTTGCTGCGCGATCCATACGGGCTAATAATTCACCACCAAAAAGATTGTTCAAAGGATTGGTCTCACTTGGTAAAACCAAATCTGTTAATATAGTCAGGGATTCTGAAGGATGTTTTGGTGTCATTTTTTTATATAAAAAGGAAATTGTTGTTGTTCAAAATAGTAATTTGTAATTTTAATTTAACCAATAAACGGCCAAAATTGCAGGGATAAAATAGATGACAATTGTTCTGGCGCCATCATAATCTTTGGCTAATCTTTGTCCGAAAAGCAACATCAGTAAAGTGATACAAGAGAAAACGGCTCCATAGAAACCAAATATTCTTCCGTTGTTTACAAATAATTCGATGCAACCTACCACACATAAAATACCGGAGATTAATTCCAAAATAAGAATGTTTAGCAACGCCAATGGCACTTGGTTTTTTAGTGGCGTTTTTGCGAAATGACCTTTTAGCCATTCCACATTATCTTTCCAATAAAACAGTTTGTCATATCCGGACTGCAGAAAAGTGATGGCTAGGAAAATTAAAATTAAAATAGAAGTAATGTTGTTCATGTTTTTATTTTTTGTGGATTAATCGGGTTAGTTTTATGGATAAATCGGTGAGGATAATTTTAGCGTTTCCGTTGCGTTCGATATGATACATGGCATTAGAAAGTTCTTTGAAAATATCATTAATGTTGTTTCCATTTACAAAAGGCGCAAAATTCTCCAGTTTGAACTTTTCAACTTGCGGTTCCATGTAAACTAAACTTGGAGTTTGGTAATTCAGCAATAATGCCTGACGGAACATATCGATACAAAAGTGTAAAAATTTCTTCTGGGTTTCTCTTCCTAAACCGGCAATTTGCTCACTCCATTGAATCAAATCCTGAATGGCGGCGGCGTTTCCTTTCGCTCTAAAAGCAGCCCGAACCCAATCGACAAACCATTTTTCAAAAAAAACGGATTCGCTATCCGGTTGAAGTAATTGTAATGCTTTATTGAAATTTCCTTGCGCTTGATGCGCTATTTTTACGGCTGTTTTAGATTCTATATTTTCTTTTGAAACCAAAGCTTCTGCGATGACTTTTTCGCTTAATCCATTAAAATGCAGTACTTGGCATCGGGAACGAATCGTTTGAATAATATCTTCTTCGTTTTCTGAAATCAGGATAAAAACCGTTCTGTCTGTAGGTTCTTCCAATAATTTGAGCAGTTTATTAGATGCGGCGATGTTCAATTTATCGGCCATCCAAATAATCATTATTTTGTACCCGCCTTCATAAGATTTCAAAGACAGCGATTTCAAAATTTCCTGAGCATCATCGACCCTGATTTCTCCCTGCTTGTTTTTTACGCCCAGCATTTGGTACCAATTAAACAAACTTCCGTACGGATTGTGTTCTAAAAACTGTCTCCATTCCGTGATGAAATCAATACTTTTTGGTTTTGCTTTTACTTCTTCGGTACTTACCGTTGGATAAATAAAATGCAAATCCGGATGCGAAGTTTTCTGGAATTTGATATTGCACGCTTCATTTGAACCAGTGTTTTCGGCATTTTGATTGCTGCAAATAATGTATTGTGCATAAGCAATCGCCATAGGTAAGGTACCACTGCCTTCGGGACCAACAAACAGTTGTGCATGGGGAATTCTACCCAAATCAGCACTTTTTGTCAAATGACTTTTGATGTGTTCTTGTCCTAAAATTTCTGAAAATTGCATGAAGCAAAGATAGCAGAAAATGGTTTAGTCTAAAATTTTAGCAGGCAAAGTTTATGTTCAACAGTTTGTAAAGAAATGTAATTGTCGTTTTAGTTCACTATATTTTGTTTCAGCTCATATTGCGTAACAAGAGTTTTAAAATCGTATTTGTCTTATTAAAATAATTCTCTTTTACATTAAAATTAGGTGTCTTGAATGAATATTTTAAACATATTTAATGATAAATGTTGTTTTTTAATAATTATTTATGTTTTTATTAGACTATTTTTTAGCTTAAAATTGTATCTAAAAGTTGTGAATTCAAAATATTTGTATAATTTTGAGTTTTATTAATAATTTTATAATAAAGCTATGAAAGGAAAAATTATTTTCTTTAGTCTGTTTTTTTTGTTAGTAGCGGGAAGTGTATCAGCTCAAAACAAAAATTTACCAAAAAGCATCATCAGTACTACTGCATCTATAAGACAATATTATGATCAAAAGGAACTGAATGGGATGCAAAAAGGAGAGCTACTTGAATTATATATAGAGCGTATCAAGGTTTTAGTTAAAATTTTACCCTATGTTGCACTTGCTACAAAACCAGGAATAACTATGGCAGATTTAGGAATTCCGGACAATTCAGAACATAGAAAGTCCTTAGATTTACAGTCTGAAAGTACTTCAAATTTTCTTGCAACGACAGTAGATTTTCAAAGAAAAATGATGCCTTATTCGGATAAAAGTAACTTAATAGCATCAATTTTATTTTATCAAAATACATTGAAAGAACTTCATGTGTTTAATGAGCTTTAATATCCTTATTAGAGAAATTTTTGTTTGTTCGATGTATTGTTTTAAGGCAGCACATTTCAAAATCACGTAGATTTTAATCTACGTGATTTTGAAGTTAAAGGATAATTGGTTTTTTTTAATCCTAATTTAGTTACATAGTGATATGTTACGAATTATTTATAACTTATTTCAATGAAAAACATAACCATAATTATATGGATTCTTCTTTTAGTAGTTTGTGATGTTAATGCACAACAAGAAAAAGGCATATTTGGTTCAAGTAACTGGCTAAATAACTGGACAGAATTCAAGCCTCAGACTATTGATTATGGCGATGCAAATCAAATATTAGCCGGAAGCATCTCAGTCAATACAAAGTTATTGAAAAGAAATATTTATGTTCTACAAGGAGATGTTTATGTTACTAATAATGCAGTTTTAACAATTGAACCCGGAACCAAAATAATAGGTGACTTTGAATCAAAAGGCGCTTTAATTATTACAAAAGGAGCCACACTAATCGCTGATGGTTTAGAGACAGATCCAATCATATTTACTTCAAATGTTAGTTCTAAAAAAGCAGGAGATTGGGGAGGGATTATTGTATTAGGTGATGCTCCCGTTAATAAATTTGGAAACTACTCTTCATTAAACTTGGAACTTGACCCTAACTTCAATAACTATGGTGGAACTAATTCTATTAGTTCTTCTGGTATTATAAGATATGTTCGAATAGAATTTGCCGGAAAAAGAATCAAAGGGGGTAATAATTTTAGTGGATTATTATTAGCCGGATTAGGCTCTAAGACGATTGTCGAAAACGTAATGGTCAGTTATTGCGGAGGGAATTCTTTTGATATTTTTGGCGGAGAACTTAACTTGAGTAAAATGGTTTCTCTTAGATCCAAAAAAGATGACTTTAAGTTCACTCAAGGTGCACAATGTAGAATTGATAATTCATTAGCAATTAGATCTTCTTATGTTTCTAGTGATTCTGACTCTAGATGTGTAGAGGTTTTGGGTTATGAAAGAAAAGAAGAAACAGATTTTTCAAAAAAATTGACTGTTGTCACGGCCACAAACCTAACGATGGTGAATGATAGTGAAAATTTGAAAGCAGATATTCAAGCCGGATTAATAAAGTCAGCAGTCTACGTTGGAGAAAATGCATCCCTTATATTTAAGAAAAGCGTGATATCGGGGTTTAATCCTGCAGTTTTATTGGATAATAAAATCGAAATTAATGATAAGAATTTGAAGAAATTGCAATTCGAAGCTATGTATTTCAATAATTGTAATGGGAATATATTCACTGAATACAATACCAATAACGAAGACCTAGAAAATTGGTATGGTCAAAGTGTTTTTTTTAATGTGTATTCTAAAGGAAATAACTCAGAGACATTCATCGATTTTTCAAACGATAAAAAACCGGATTACCGTTTGCAATTATCCAAAATTACTGCATCTAAATAAAAACTACCGGTGTATATCGTGTGATTTTAAGACCAAAACAGACAAAAAATTAATTATGAAATGTAGCTTTACTACCATTTTAAATAAATATATTATTGTTTTTTTATTACTGTTCTTACCGGCAATTTTTTGTTTATATGCACAAGTAACTATTAATAAACCAACTATTGGTTTTACTCAAGTATGTGCGAATTCTGATTTTAATAAATTCGAAGTTAGTTTTTCTTTTAGCCCTTCAGGTTCTTTAGATCCCGCCAATCAGTTTATTTTAGAACTTTCAGATGCTGCAGGTAATTTTGCTGTACCATTCACTCTCAGTGCCACCGAAAAACCATTAACGGCGACTCCTACTTCAAGGACATTTATTTTTTCAGCTCCTACCAATATTGGAGGAGAAAATTATAGAATAAGAGTTAGGAGTACTTTACCAGCTTCAATTAGCCCGGTATCAAACGCTTTTGCAGCGTATTATAAAATTCAAGACTCACAATTTTCTATTAATAATTTCAATTCAACGGCAACTTACTGTACCGGTGGCTCGTATTTATTAACGATAGATAATCCTGGAACAGGAACCAATGACTCTCCCTTAAAATATCCTTCACTTACCTATAAATGGTTTAAAGAGCCTAGCTTAGTGCCTATAGCTACCACCGCAAGTTTAACGGTGAACCAGCCAGGACGCTATTATGTGGAGACTAATTATGGTAGTTGTACATCAGATTCTTATTCAAACAGAGTAACTGTAGGAGAAGCAGTAGGTGTATCTGCAACAATCACTTCTAGTAAAGGTAATCCTTTTTGTCCTTCGGATGGTCCAACAACACTTAGCACACAAGCGGGAAACTCCTATCAGTGGTTTAATAATGATGTTGCAATTTCAGGGGCAACAGGGCAACAATACCAAACTAGCACAGCAGGAAGATATTCGGTAAAAGTTGATTTTGGAGGCTGTTCCTCAACTGCTTCCATAAGCTTACAGGATGTACTCTTTACTGGTTCTTTGAATGTATCGAATACAACAATAATAAATCAAGGAGATACTAAAACCATCATTGCCACCACAGATGCTGGTAATCCTAAATTTGAATGGTTTTTTAACAACACCTTAATTACAGGAGCAGTTTCAAATACCTTAGATGTTACTGAGCAAGGATCTTATTCTCTTACTATTACACAAACTACCGGATGTATATCCAAAAAAGATTTACCTTTTGTTATAGACTTTCCTTTTTTTGATTCAAACGTTACTAAGATTCCAAATCTAATCAGTCCCAATAATGACGGAATCAATGACACTTGGATCTTGCCACAAGAGTATGTAAGTGGGACAAATACCGAAATACTATTGTTAAATTCAAGAGGGGAAATAGCTTTACAAACAAATAATTATCAAAATAATTCGCCGGAAAATGCGCTAGATTTTAAATCAGTTAATCCAATTTATTATTACATAATTACTACGCAAGACAATAAAGTAAAAAAAGGTTCTATAACGGTAGTCAAGTAACATGAAAAATATCTTTTTAAGCGTTGTGTTTTTTTTCTGTTTGCTTCAAGTACTCCATTCTCAAGAAGGTGGAGTAACTTCGTTTAACATTCCAGTTAGGAATTCCCTCAAATTCAACAAGTTCCTTTTAAATCCAACTTTTAGTTTTGCCAGAGAACAAAATTCGTATATCAGTATTTTCAACAAAAGAGAATGGGTACAATTTGAAGATGCCCCACAAACGTATTTAATTAGTTATTCCGGTCGATTTAGGGAAAATCAGGGGATTTCATTAGGACTTTTTCAACAAAATTATGGAGTGTTGACTACTTTTGGAGGAATTGCAAATTTTGCCCAAAATGTATATTTAGACCAAGACAGTAACTTGACTTTTGGGGTTAATTTAGGTTTTTATAAAAGTGGTATCAACACTGGAAAAGTAGTGACAAATTATCCTGATCCTTCGCTGGAAACAATACCTTCAAACTCTTTAATTACCTTAAGTCCTGGTATAAATTATGGGACCGCTTTTTTTGATTTTGGTTTAGCCATCAATAATGCCGTATTATATAATCTTCAAACTTCCCAAATGGTCCAAGATGACCCGGAACGGAGCATTCAAGCACATATAATGTATACAGGTTTTGTAGACAGCTATGGTTTTTTTGATAAAAGTAAGTTTTCTGGACTAGTAAGAGCTGAAAGTAAAAAAGATCAAACAATTGTTTCTGGACTTATGATGTTCAGTATTCCTAAGGGAATTTGGGTACAAGCCGGTTATAACAGTTTTCATGGTGTTTCAGCAGGTTTAGGACTCAACCTAACTTCTCGAATAGCGTTAGAATATAATTACGAAAAAACAGTAGGGAGTTTTACACAGTTTGGACCATCCCATGAAATAGTCTTGGCTTATAAATTTAAGGGAGATTATAATGATGATGATGAAGAAGAAGGAGCTATCATACCTGCAATAGAAACTCGAAAAGTCGCTCCCCCAAAAGCAGTTGTTCAAGCCAAACCTAAATCGACAGCTGAGATTCAAAAAGAAAATGAAATGAAAGCAGCGAAAGAAAAAGTACTTGCCGATGCAAAGGCTACTTCCGATGCCATTGCACAAACCAGATTAGAGAGTGCGGCTAAGTCAAAAGCACTATTGGAAGCCAATCGATTAAAAAGAGAGAAAATTGCTGCAGATGCTGCTGCCAAAGCAAAAGCTATAGCTGATGCCAAAATAACTACTGCTCCTAAACCAGTGGTGCCAAAAACACAACCAATAACCGTAACAGATGCCAAAACAAAATTAGCTGCTGACGCTAAAGCGAAAGAAGATGTAGAAATGGCAAAATTGGCGGCTGGTGCAAAAGCCAAACTTGCTACTGATGCTAAAGCTAAAGCTCAAGCCGATGCCAAAGTAAAATTAGCTGCTGATGCTAAAGCAAAACTAGATGCAGAAACTGCCAAACTTGCCAGTGATACTAAAGCGAAAGCTGACGCCGATGCCAAAGCAAAGTTAGCTGCCGATGCTAAAGCAAAACTAGATGCACAAACTGCTAAACTGGCCGCTGATACTAAAGCTAAAGCTGACGCCGATGCAAAATTAGCTACCGATGCTAAAGCAAAACTAGATGCAGAAACTGCTAAACTTGCCGCTGATGCTAAAGCGAAAGCTGAAGCCGATGCCAAAGCAAAATTAGCCGCTGATGCCAAAGCAAAACTAGATGCAGAAACTGCCAAACTTGCCAGTGATACTAAAGCCAAAGCTGACGCCGATGCCAAAGCAAAATTAGCTGCTGATGCCAAAGCAAAACAAGATGCAGAAACTGCTAAACTTGCTACTGATGCCAAAGCTAAAGCTGAAGCCGATGCCAAAGTAAAATTAGCTGCTGATGCTAAGGCGAAACAAGATGCAGAAACTGCCAAACTTGCCACTGATGCTAAAGCCAAAGCAAAATTAGCTGCCGATGCCAAAGCCAAAGCCGACGCCGATGCGAAATTAACTTCTGATGCTAAAGCAAAACAAGATGCAGAAACTGCTAAACTTGCCGCTGATGCTAAAGCGAAAGCTGAAGCCGATGCCAAAGCAAAATTAGCCGCTGATGCCAAAGCAAAACAAGATGCAGAAACTGCTAAACTTGCTACTGATGCCAAAGCTAAAGCTGAAGCCGATGCCAAAGTAAAATTAGCTGCTGATGCTAAGGCGAAACAAGATGCAGAAACTGCCAAACTTGCCACTGATGCTAAAGCCAAAGCTGACGCCGATGCCAAAGCAAAATTAGCTGCCGATGCCAAAGCCAAAGCCGACGCCGATGCGAAATTAACTTCTGATGCTAAAGCAAAACAAGATGCAGAAACTGCTAAACTTGCCGCTGATGCTAAAGCCAAAGCTGACGCCGATGCCAAAGCCAAAGCTGACGCCGATGCGAAATTAGCTGCTGATGCCAAAGCGAAATTAGATGCAGAAACTGCTAAATTGGCCGCTGATGCTAAAGCTAAAGCTGAAGCCGATGCCAAAGCAAAATTAGCTTCCGATGCTAAAGCGAAATTAGATGCAGAAACTGCTAAATTGACCGCTGATGCCAAAGCCAAAGCTGACGCTGATGCGAAATTGGCTGCTGATGCCAAAGCGAAATTAGATGCAGAAACTGCTAAATTGGCCGCTGATGCTAAAGCCAAAGCTGACCCCGATGCTAAAGCCAAAGCTGACGCCGATGCGAAATTAGCTGCCGATGCAAAAGCCAAAGCAAAACCGAAGGATGAGAATGCAAAAACGATGGATAATGTAGCTGAAACATTAGATAATGCCAGAAAGACACAGCTACAATTATTAAATCAGTTGAATGAAAAAGTGAATCAAAAAGAAAAAGAACTGAAAGACTTAAAAACGGAAAATGATTTAAGTGATAAAGGAATTGCAAGTGCTCCAAAAGAATTTAAGAGTGTTTCCGCTGAAAATAGCGCATTGGAATCTTTAAAATCAGAAATTGATCAGGTTAATAAAAGCCAAAATCAATTGCTAGGGACGTTTAAAAACTTATACGAAGAGCGCATTAAAAAAGTACCAAACAAAGAGGATGCACTCACACAAAGCTATTTGAAAACGATAGACATGTTGAAAGCGGAACAACTAAAAGCGGAACAATCCAATACTAATTTAATTACGTCATTAGAGAAAATTAAAATTGAAACGGAAATAGAGAAGAAACGTAGAATAAAACGTGCCAACTTTGAAAATGAGGACAGCAGATATCAGAAAGATCAAGAGACGTTGAAACGTATAAAAGAAACAACAAAAGTTAGCACAACAAAACTTAAACCGGAAGATTTTGATTATGGTAATGAGCAAATGAATATGCAAATTATTAAGAACATTAAAAACGTAGAAACTGGATATTATTTAGTGCTTGCAGTTCATGCTGATGTTGTCAAAAGAGATTCTTTTGTTACCAAAACAGTAGCTTCGGGAGAGCCAAAAATTAATTTTTTCTATGATGTTAAATCAACGAATTATTTCATCTATTCGGATAAATTTGACAACTTACAAGAAGCAACAAGAACTCTGGAGACCCGCGGCAGTAAGCCTTATAACGGAAAAATGGTTCTGGTGCGCGTAGAGAATTAACAACAAAATAGGACGTTTAGGCCTTTAGTACAGCATATAGTAATAAAAGCAATATCATACAATGGGTTGCCATAAATTATGAATTGGGTCTGGTACTATTCTAAACTTGTTTTAGGATAGTATTTTCCGTTGAAGATGATTCCGCAATTTCTAATTAGAAAGGGAATGAAGGAGTGTTACGTTTAATTAAATAGCAATATAAATTTTTTAAATATCATATAATTTGCTCCGAAGAAATTTCCGTTTTTGGAATGAAGTCAGGCAGATACCCAAATAAATTCTTACCATGAAAAAAACTACTTTTTTAAAAGTAATCCTACTTACTTTTATGCTCATTCAAAGTTTTTGGTCAGTTGCGCAAAACGTTGTGCCCTTTACACGTCGTTTTGATCAAGACATAAAGGGAGATATGTTACTGATAGGGAATAGTATTTTAAATCGAAATGATGGAAATAATAGAAGACCTAATAATGCTTATAATGATGGTGGTTTAAATTCATCATTTAGTATGGAGTACATCAATATTGATAACGGTGCTACTCCAGGTATTTTTAATTCTAGTAGTGCTAATTTGGTTGTTCCTAATCCGGTTGCAACTTCGGCTCCATGTTATAGAATTGTTTATGCTGCTTTGTATTGGGGTGCCGTAACAAGAGGTACAACTCCGGTGACTAATGTGAGATTTAGAATGCCATCTGGGGGCTACAATGATGTGGTAGGAACCGTCATTCATAATTCAACTACAGCTATAGGAAGCAGTTTGCCTTATGCCTGTGTGGCTGATGTAACGAGTTTAGTTACTGGTGCTGGAAATCCAAATCCAGAAGGAACTTATACACTGGCAAACGTTTCTTCTGCGATAGGTTCAAATGGTGGTACGGGACTATCTGCCGGATGGTCGCTTTATATTGTATACGAAGATCCCAAATTGCCTGCAAAATCCATCACTTCCTATGATGGTTTTAGTGCCATAAGTTCTACTGTAAACTTAGACATTCCAGTTACTGGTTTTAGAACGATCCCAACGGGACCTGTACGTGTTAAATTTGCTTTTTCTGCTTTGGAAGGAGACAGAAGTATAAATGGCGATAATTTATCCATAAACGGATCTGTTTTAACTGCTGTGAATAATGCAGGTACTACTATTCGTGCTAATAACAATTTTTTTAACAGTTCGGTGACTTTTATTGACCCTGTAACAGGGACCACTGAAAATTATCTTAATAGAACCCCCAACAGTTCCAATACACTCGGGTATGATGCGGGTATTTTACAAGTGAATAATAATGGAAACGCAGTAATCAATAATAATGATACTAGTGCAACCATTGGGCTCAGGAGTAATCAAGATGTGTACTTTTATTACTTTAATGCCATTGCTTTAGATATTATTGCGCCAAACATTGTTTTGACCAAGCAAGTTTTTGGTGACGCAACTTTAACTAACAATATTGGAAATGGTAATGTTACTTTAGGGCAGGATTTGTTTTATGCTATCGGTTTTCAAAATATTGGGAACGACAATGCGGAAAATTTTACCATAACGGATATCCTACCTATCAACATCAATTTTGATCCTAATGATATAGTAGTGCCTAATGGATCAGGTATTACTTATTTGTACAATGCAGCTACAAGAACTATTGTATTTACTGTACCTAATAGATTAGTAGAGCAAAATGACCCTAGATATGTAATTCGTTTCAAAGTTAAAGTTGTACCGGAATGTAACGACTTAAGTGATGCGTGTTCAAATGCTATTCAAAATCAAGCTTTTGCAAGTTATGTTGGAGATATCAGTAATATAGCGGTAAATGAGCAAGAGAGTTTGGCTAATTTTGGAGCTTGTTTTTTAGGAACTCCAGCGCCTACCAACTTTTTAGTTGGAACTGAAAATTGTATCTACACTAGAGATTATCAACTTTGTGGGGCCAGTGTAGTGCTGACTGCGGCCAATGGATACAACGCTTATTCGTGGTCAACCAGCCCAACTGGAACTCCAGTAATAGGAACTACGCAATCCATCACGGTAACACAAACTGGAACGTATTATGTAACTAATTTTGCTACTGCTCCGTGTAGAACCATACGTCAAGTGGTTACGGTTTCTCCTGCAGGTTCAGCAGTTACTAATCCTGTGATTCCTTTTGCTACACAAACAGTAACCTGCCCTAATAACGGTAGACTTCTACCTAAAATATTTTTGTGCGGGGCCAATGCCAGTCGTTTAATCACTACAGGAGTTACTGATGCTATATCAATTGTGTGGCAACGTTTGAATGAAGCCACTTGTCCTGCCATTGGTACAGATGATTGTGCCAATGAAAATGTAAGTTGTTCTTGGACAACGGTAGGTACAGGGCCAAACTATACAGCTGATACCTCTGGACAATTTAGGGTTGTTTTTAATTATGCTGGAGGTTGTTTCAATATTTTCTATTTTAATGTTTTTAAAAACTTATTAGATCCAACGGCAGTTTCAAGAGATATCTATTGTACTACAACAGGACAAATTACGGTGGGTGGTGTTCCTGCAACTGGCTATGAATTTAGTTTAAATGCAGCAGGTCCATTTCAAACCAGTAATGTATTTCCAATTTCTACTCCAGGAACTTATACGGTTTATATCAGGCAACAAGGAGTGGTTTCTAATCCATGTTTGTTTTCGGTACCTGGAATAGATATCATAAGACGTAATTTTACAGTAAGTGAGTTTGTGACGCAACCGTTGTGTAATGGAGATCGTGGAACCATTCGGTTAGCTGCAAATGACGTACGCGCACAATATTTTTATACGTTAAGAAGAAATGGAACTGTAATTAATTCAGTAGGTCCTATAGCACCAAGTGATTTTGATTTCCCTAATTTAACAGCAGGTACTTATACTTATGAAGTTAGAACAGATGATGGTTGTTTGGGAACAGGTTCTATAGATATAAGAGAGCCTGCTATATTAACAGCAACAGTTAATCCTACCAAAGCACTTACTTGTGAAACCGGTGAGATAACCGTTACGCCAGTAGGTGGAACTTCTCCTTATGCTTATTATGTAAACGGGGCGACATCACCTCAGTTTTCAAATATTATAAACACACCTACAGCAGGATTATATGAAATATTAGTTATTGATTTTAATGGCTGTAGAGCTACAACCTCTATAAATGTAGCAAGCGTTCCTAGACCGGTATACAACACGGTTGGTACCAATGTAAATTGCTACAATGTGAGCACAGGCGTTATTAATTTTAATATGACCAATGCCAATGGATATACCGTAACCTACAGTATTGATAATGGATTGACTTATGGAACGTCGGGGGTAATGTCAAATCTAGCTGCTGGTACCTATAATACTATTTTAAAATATACGCTAGATGGGGTAGAGTGTCTGGAACCCATGAGACCTATTACCATTACCCAACCGGCAGCAGCCGTAACCGCATCTGCGGGAGTATCTGAGTTAGCAGGTTGCGGACCAGCAGGCGAAGGTAGAGTACGTATCACTAACCCGCAAGGTGGTGTAGCTCCTTATGAATTTAGTTTTGACAACCAAGCTACTTGGACTACTGTAAATAATGCTTTAAAATTACCAGGTAGTTATATATTGTATGTAAGAGACCGCAACAATTGTATTTTTCAGGCTCCAGTAACAGTAGATCCCGCTCCAGCATCGCCAAATTTTAATATTGCAACACCTGTTGATTTTAATTGTGACGGAACCGCTACTAGTACGGTAACGGTAAATAATCCGGGCAATATCAATTATACTTATGATTATTTTATTGATAATGTAAGGAACACCAATACTCCAAGTAATGTGTTCTTAAACGTTACTCCGGGACCACATAGCATAAGGGTAGAATATAGATTAAACTCTGTAACTACGTTTAGTAATTTATTGTTAGAAAATTTTGGATATGGACAGGATACCACATCGCCAGGAATTAATACTGCATTTTATTGTTTTGAAAGACAAGTAGCTGCTACGCAATGCAAAGGAAACATTCAAATTCAGGATGGTGATTATTCCGTTACAGCTAGTATTGTATCACCTTACGGAGCATGGGTTCAACCGGGTGATCACACACCTCCTACGACACCACCTACACCAAGAGGAAGAAGCTTAGTGGTAAACATTGGGGATCAAATAGCTACAAGTGACATTTTATACCAACAAGTTATCAATGATATTATCCCTAACCAGCCTATCAATTTTGAGTTGTATGCGATGAATTTACTTCGAACAGGAAATACACAAGTAAATGCTGATTTAAGAGTAGCTTTGGTTGATGCAAGCGGAACTGAAATCTCATTTTTTGCTACTGGTGATATACCTAAAACCCAAATTTGGGAGGTTTATCCAAAAACAGCGGTAACTTTAAATCCAGGTCCTAATACCAGCTTACGATTTATAATCCGTTCGAATAAAAGAGCTACTAGTGGAAATGATGTAGCGATAGATGATGTTAGAGTATACCAATTGCCAGTTGCCTGCCTTACCTCAAGAACCATAAATATTGAAGTGCCAACAGGACAAGCATTTGCGTCTCAAATTACAGGGCAACGCAATGTATCTTGTGCAGGACTTACGGATGGTCAAATAACTATTGCAGCACAAAATTTTAATGCAACAACAGGTTTTGAATATTCATTAAATAACGGTGGTACATGGAGTACAGCCCAATTTACTTCTCCAGTATTTGTAAACAGTTTAGCAGGTAATACAACTTATAGTGTTGTGGTTCGTCCAGTAGGATCTACAGTAGTAGCTTGTGCTAAACCTTTTACAGTAAACATTACTGCGCCTACACCGGTAACAGCAGCAGCAGTACTACTTACTCCGGCAACTTGTACAACAGGCGCTACCATACGTGCAACCGGCGGAGGAGGAACTCCAGCCTATCAATATGAATTGCGTGCGGCGAACGGGACTACTCCAATAACTGCTTTTAATAATAATCGAGATTTTACCAATGTACCAGCAGGAAATTACACGGTATTTGTAAGAGATGCAAATAATTGTTCTAATCCTACTGGAACCGCAATATCCGTAATAGCACCTCCAGCTTTAACTGCAGTTTTAGATACTACAACAGATTATTGCTATACTACTGCTAATCCAGCGACTCTAGTAGTCAATATAGCAGGAGGAACAGGGCCATTTACCTATCAATTAGACACAAATACAAGTGAAAGTTCAGCAGCTACCACTTTTTCTTTTGCTAATGTTACGCCAGGAACGCACACTATTGTAGTAAGGGATAGCAACAATTGTACATCGACTATTTCTAATATTGTTATTGCCCCACAATTAGGTTTCAATGTTTCTTTGATCAATGATTTAACGTGTTTGGTTGTTGCCTCTATTGGTAATCCAGTTATTACAAACGGATACGGCGCGCCATATACATATAGTGTTTCTTACAATTCAGAAACTCCTACTGCAGTGACTTCATTCCCATTTACTACTACGCAAGCGGGTAGTTATGTATTCACAGTGACAGACAGCCGTGGCTGTACCGCTAGCAGTAACCCTATTATAGTAACGCCTAGAACTACACCATCACAAATTACTGCAAAAACAGATATTAGTTGTAATGGTTTGAATAATGGTACCATTACCGTAACCCCTTCAGGAGGATTTACTACTACCTATACGTATGTATTGAGTGGACCTATACCTACCAGAACACAACCAACAAATCAATTTACAAATTTACCGGCAGGTCTTTACAACGTGAATGTCATTGACAGTAAAGGCTGTCCATCAGTTGTAACGCAAGTAACGATTATCAATCCAGATCCTATTGTAGTGACAGCTACTGCAACATCTTTTACTTGTAATAATGCAAACGAACCTCAATCGGCAATTGTTACTATTGAACCACCTACTGGCGGTACAGGAACATATTTATACAGTTTTAACGGTGGAAGTTTTACTAGTAATAATGAACTAACGGTAAATAACGGAACAACAGCTGTAGATTATCAAGTTAGAGACTCAAACGGTTGTTTGTCACCACTTCAAACGATCCCGTTACAGCAATTAAATTCACCAACCGATTTAACTTTTGGTAATGCTGCTATTACTTGTGATAATACGACTACAACGGTTACTGTTCAAGCTACTAATGGAGTAGGAGCCTTAACGTTCTTGATTACAGGAACAAATTCAGGAACTAATTCAACGTTTTTTACACCAGCCACAACATCGGGAGCAACGGCTACTTTCCCTAATTTATTAGCAGGAAATTACACCTTTAGAGTAACTGATGCCAATGGTTGTTACTACACCGAATCACACAATATTGCCGCAGTTACGCCTGTAGCCGTTGCGCCTAATAAAACCAGCGATGTATTGTGCCGAGGCGGCGCTACAGGTTCAGGAACGTTTACCGTTTCTGGAAATGCTACAGTAGGTGCTTTTACATATACACCAACATCGTTTAGTACAGCAACCTTAACACAATCAGGAAATGTACTAACGCTAAGCAATGCAGCAGCGGGTACGTATATCGTACAAGTGAGAGATAACGCAACGGGTTGTGAGGCTGATGGAACCATCACCATCAACCAGCCTACTGATCCACTTATAATGTCTATTACGAGTCAAACCAACTTTAATTGCAACAACGATAATGCTCAAATAACGGTATCGGCATCAGGAGGAACAACGGGTTATAGTTATGCTTTTGCTCCAAGTCTTTCTACAGTGCCAACATCTCCTTATGCTAGCAGCAATGTGGTAACAGTAGATACGAATAATGGAACCGTTTTAACATGGGATGTCTACGTGCGTGATGCTAATGGATGTACAACCAGCACATCAGTAACCATAGCAGCAGATCCTGCACCAGCACCTCCAGTAGTAACCGTACCAAATCAATGTTTAGCAACAGGAAGCGGATTTACAATTACAGTAAACCCAGTAACGGGACCTTTAGGACCTTATACGTATGGAATTTCTGGAATTACAGGAGCTTTTCAAACAGCTACTACCTTTAATGTAGTACCAGGATCATATACCGTGTTTGTTAGAGATAGAAACGGTTGTTTTTCAACAGGGACAGCAGTAACAGTGGCACAGCAATTAACAGCTAATGCAGCAGTTACTAAACCATTAGATTGTGACCCAACTAATCCAGATGCTATCATTACTACAACTATAAATGGAGGACAAGCCAATTATAGTTATGTGATTACAGATAGTAGTGGTAATACAGTTGCTTCGGACAGTGGAATTACAGGACCAACATTTACATACAGTCCAACAGTAGCAGGTACTTATACAATTGTAATTACTGCTGCTAATGGTTGTACAACTACTGCAACCGCAACAGTTGATGTGATTTCAGATCCAAGTTTAGGGATAGCTACTCAAGTTAATGTAAGTTGTAATGGTGGATCAGACGGATCAGTTACTTTAATTGGTTCGGGAGGTTCAGGAGGATATCTTTACAGTAACAACGCTACTACAGGATTTACATCAAATCCTACTTTTTCAAACCTAGCGGCGGGAACCTATCCTTTTTATGTACGTGATTCTAAACAATGTGATATCTTTATAAACGTTACTATCACAGAACCAGCAAATGCTTTGGCAGCAACAGCTGATGTAGTACAATTTGAGTGTAGCCCTTCTAATGCTCCAGTAGCAGGAACGGTAATTATAAATGTAACTTCAGGAACTGGAACTGCTCCATATACCTACAGCTTTAACGGTGGTGCTTTTACAAATACTAACGTTTTAACCATAAACAACACTACGGCAGATGTACCTTACACATATGAAGTACGTGACGCAAGAGGATGTACCGTTAATGGTGGTGGAACTCTATTACGTTTAAACAATCCGGTGATAGGAACCATCACGAGTACACGAATTCTTTGTGAGCCAGTAACATCAACCACAAGTACAGTAACTGTTCCTATAAATGCGGGTACTGGAGTAGGTACTTTAAGCTACACGATTGTGTCTGGTCCAGTTATAAACACAACAGGAGCTAACACCGGAATATTTACAGGCTTAACTTCTGGAAATTATGTGTTTAGAGTAACGGATGCCAACGGATGTTACGATACCGAGTCTCATTTTGTAGCTCCAGTAACGCCAATAGTAGCTACGGCTACTAAATTAACTGATGTTGATTGTAACGGAAACACAACAGGTTCTATTCGTTATAGCGTAAGTGGTTTTGGAACAGGAACGTACAGCTACACTATAAATGGTTTTGCCACAGCGACCGGACAAACTTTAAGCACTTTCGATTTGACCAACAGAGCCGCAGGAACCTATGCTGTAGTTTTCACAGATGAAGTTACTGGTTGTACTTCAAGTACTTCAAGTACTTCTGTTACAATTTCGCAACCAGCAGCATTAGATATCTCGCTTGTTTCAAGCATAAATGCAAATTGTGATATACCTACATCAAGAGTAACAGTTACCGCTGCAGGAGGAACAACACCTTATTCGTATGCATTTGTGCCAGCGGGTAACGCACCTGCTGCAACAGATTATACCTCAAGTGCTGTTAGAAACTTAAATCCAGCAACGCCACTTTGGGATGTATACGTACTCGATGCAAATGGATGTCCTGATATGATACAAGTTTCTGTAACTTCAGATCCAATACCAACTGTTACGGCTGCAGGTTCAGGATGTTTAGGAACTCCGGGAGGATATACTATTACAGCAGCTAATACTACTATGCCACTAGCAGGAATTGTTAGCCCAATACGTTACAGTATTAACAATGGTGCTTCTTACCAAACAACTACTGATTTTATTGTAACTACAGCAGGTACTTATACCGTTACCATGATTGACGGAAACGGTTGTATTGCAACCGCACCAATTATTACAGTGGCTCCACAATTAACACTAAATGCTGTTTTAAACAAAGACATTACTTGTGTTGTAGGTGACGAGCCTGCAAGAATCACTGTGACACCAACAGGTGGAGTAGGTCCGTTTACTTATACTGCAAGTCCTGCTACAGGATCATTCGCGGGCAATGTGTTTACAACAAACACACCTAGTAATTATACTTTTACAGTTACTGATACTACTACAGGTTGTACATATACAACTACAGCGGCTATTCCTGTAACAACAGCAATTTTACCTGATATTACAAGTATCACACAAACCGCATTTATCAATTGTAATGGTGATGATACAGGTGCAATAAGAGCTGATTTTAACTCTTCACTTGGTTTAGGACCATTTGAGTTTAGTATTGATGGCACTAATTTCCAAAGTTCAAATACGTTTACAGGACTTTCGGCAGGACCTTATACTATTACAATTAGAGACGCGAAAGGCTGTACGGATACTGAATCATATACTATTATGGAGCCAGTTATTCTAGCGTATACTTTTACGAAAAATGAGATTATTTGTAGTGGAGCTGGTACAACGCTAGGTTCAATAATTGCTACTCCTACTGGCGGTACTCCAATTGCAGGACCTTCTCCTTACAATTACGTAATAACTAATAATGTTGGCGCAACAGTTAACCCGCCTACAATTGTGGGAGGTGTTTATACTTTTGACATTGTTAACTTTGGTATCTATCAATTAAGTTTTGTAGATGCAAATGGTTGTAGTACAACTCAAACTATTTCAATGGCCTCACCTCCAACTGATTTAGTAATTGATGTTAATACTAGTCCAGCTTCTTGTACCAGTTCAACTATTGTGGTAAGTGTTAATCCTCTTATAGCAGGTGGTCCTTATTATTTTGCACAGTTCCCTATTATATCAGGTTCAACACCACCATATGATTATCTATCAAATATGGGTTCATATCAAAGTGCAGATGCAGGATTTCCTTTGCAATCAACATTTCCAGGTTTAAATCCAGGTGTTGTTTATTCATTTATTGTTTATGATACTGCCACCAATTGTTACTATTTTAAGCAAGCTGAGTCAGCAACTTTAACGGCATCTACTTTAACAAGTACTGTTTCACCAAACAATATAACTTGTAGAGGTGCTGCAGATGGCACGGTAGATTTTACATTTACTAATACTTATCCTGTAGCTACTGATGTAACTTATCAGGTTTTTAACTCACAGACGAATCTGCCGGTAACATCAATTGCGATAGGTACTGTAAATGGATTAGTTGGGACGGTAACCACCCCAGTTAATGGCCTTGGTTTATTAGGTACTGGCACATATTATATTTTATTTAGAGAAGTAAGCTCTGGAGCTAATAATGGTTGTACAAATGCTTCTGCAACATTCACAATTTCAGAATCTGCTGTTGATTTAACTGTTTTAGGTACCATCATTAAAAATAGCAATTGTACAGATGATGGTATCATCACTGCACAAGCTCAAGGAGGAACAGCAGGTTACAGCTATCAAGTAACGACTTCTATTATACCGCCATCAATTACAGATGCAGGTTGGGTTTCTGGAAATACGTTTACTAGACCTGGTTCATTAACAGGAATCACGTATTATGTGTATGCTAAAGATGCGTATGGTTGTATTCAAGTAGATGATGTTGATTTATTCCAAGATGCACCACCTACAATTGCAGTTCCTGCGCCAATTTGTTATGATGGAACTCCATTTACAATAGATTTAGTTGCAGATGCTTCGGCTTCGGCTACTATTTTACCAGCAACTTATAAAGTAGAACCAATTGCTAGTTTAGGTACAGCTGCGTACCAAAACGGTTCTGCTTTTACGTTCAATGCTGCTGGAACTTATAGATTGTACATTAGAGACGGCAATGGTTGCGTGGATTTTGTAGATTATGTTGTATTGCCACAACTTCAGTTAGCACCTGAGTTGACTAAAGATTTAGATTGTAACATACCTACACCAAATGCAACAGTAACCGTAACAGCAACTGGCGGAACAGCTACGTATGCCTATACTATTATTTCTGGTCCAGTTGTAAATATTACAGGAGCAACTAGTGGTATTTTTACAGGTTTAGATGCTGGAAATTATACCTTCGAAGTAAATGATGGCGCATGTACTGCTACCACAACATTTAGAATTGACCCAATTCCAGCTACTGTTATTGCTACACCTATCGTGACAAACGTAAGTTGTAATGCAGGCAATGACGGAACAATTACTATTGATGTAACTTCGGGCGTAGGTCCTTATGAATACAGTTTGTCTGACGGAGTAACTACATCTGCTTTTACAACCAATAATACTTTTACAGGTTTAGTGGCAGGAACCAATTATGTGGTCACTGTGCGTAATGATAGAGATTGTTTACAAGCTACGTCTCCTATAACAATTACAGAGCCGGATCCTCTTAACGCTACTGCTACTGCAGCAGCAAACACCACGTGTAGCACGACTACTGTAATTACTGTAGATACTCCAACAGGAGGAACTCCATCAGCAGTAGGAACCGGTTATACGTATAGTTTTAATGGTTTATCTTTCACGAGTGCCAATACCTTCACGGTAAATAATGGTCCACTAGCTGCCACCACAACAATCGTTGTGCGTGACGCTAACAATTGTACTTTTACTTTAGCAAATGTGGTTAGCCCAGCATTTACACCGCCTACAGATTTAACTTTTGCTGTAACTACTGCACCAACTTGCCCAAATACTGAGTCAACGGTACAAGTAACGGCTACAGGCGGTTTAGGCACACCGGCTTTTGAAATAATTTCTCCAGCTACTGCAACAGTAAATACTTCTGGAGCAACTTCTGGTGAATTTACACTTTTAGCACCTGGAGATTACATTTTCCGAGTGACTGACGACAATGGTTGTGCGTATCAAGAATTGTTCACCGTAGTTCCAGTAACTCCAATTGCTATTGTGGGTGCGTTGGTAAACGATATTACGTGTAATCCAGCAAATGCAGGGACTAATAATGGTTCGGCTAGTTTTACTGTAACCGGATTTAGTACTTCATTAGGATATACTGTAACTACTTCGCCAGGTGTTCCAGCAGCTCAGATTACAAATATGGGTGATGTTATAACCTTAACAGGTCTTGGCGCAGCAACGTATACAGTTACGGTAAGAGACAATACTACTTTGTGTGAGGCTTTTGATGATATTACTATAACGTTGCCGGATCCAATTTCTTTCGCACCAACCGCTAGCAAAGTGTTCTGTACACAATACAATTCGCAAATTACAGTAGGACCAGTTACCGGTGGCACAGGCGTGTACGAGTATGCGGCGGTACCATCAAGTAGCGCTGCGCCAACAGCGTACAACAATATCCCAGTGCTTACTGTTGATACCACAAACGGAACGGTATTAAATTGGGATGTATATGTACGTGATGCAAATGGATGTGTAAGTATAGAAACAGTTACAATTGTAAGTGATGCCGCTCCAACTATTGTAGCGCCAGCAGCACAGTGTTACACAGGTACGCCATTAACAGTTGATTTGAGTCCAAATACAATAACAACTACCTACAATGGTATTAATAAAACATACACCCTTGACGGATCGGTTTTAGCAACTTCTACAGCTACCTTTAATGGACCGGGAACGTATATTTTAGGCATTAGAGATGATAATGGTTGCGAGGTTACAACAACATATACGGTTGTAAACCAGTTAATAGTTGGAGCTGTATTAATTAAAGATTTGACCTGTGCCACTCCAACACCCGCTACCATTAATGTAACAATCACGGGAGGAGTTGGACCATTTAGCTACCAAATGTTTAATGGAGTTACGGCAGTGGGTGGAATTACACCAGTTATTGGAACAACATTTACTGCAAACCCACCAACAGCAGGATTCTATTCATTTGTAATTACAGATAGTGCTATTCCTATTTGTTCTATTACAACTAATAGCGTTGAAGTAACTACACCAGTAACGCCAATGTTCACAACTGTAGAAACGGATGCTACGTGTAACGGAGACAGTAACGGTACTATTACGGTAACCCCAACAGCAGGCGATGCACCGTTTACTTTCGTGTTAACCGGAACAGGAGCTAACACTAGCGGTGCTACTACTGGAAACTACAGTGGATTGCCAGCAGGATCGTACACGGTTGTGATTACAGATGCTAAAGGATGTCCATCAGCAGCAGCAGCGGCAATTGTTATTGATGAACCAATTGTGGTGTCAGCTACTATTAGTGTAACCACACCATTAAGTTGTGGTACAGGTAATGTGACTCAAGCAGCAACGGTAACGGCACAAGGCGCAGGCGGAAATGGTTCATACCAATACAACTTTAATGGCCAAGGTTGGACACCAGATAACTTTTATGTAACCAATACCGCAGGACCAGTAAATGTATTAGTGAGAGATACTAATTTATGTACCGTTTCGGCTACAGCAAGTACAACTGTGGATGCCTTAGATCCTCCAACGAATATGGATATTTCTGGTTCATTGATTTATTGTGCACCAGTTGCAAATCAAACAAGTACGGTAACCATAAACAGTGTTACAGACGGTGTGGGTACGTTTACATACGAAATACTTTCTCCTGCTAGTGCTATAGGAAATACAAGTGGAGTAACTTCTGGAATATTTACGGGCTTAGATGCAGAAGATTATTTGTTCCAAGTAACAGATGCTAACGGTTGTACGTACCAAGAATTGTACACTGTGGCACCACGTGTAAACATTGCTGCAACAGTAGCAACGATCACAAACGAAACTTGTTTTAACGCTAATGATGGTACAGCAACCATTACGGTCAGTAATTCAGCGGGTTACACCGTAATCTTAACGCCAAGTAGTGCCGTTCCGGTAATTAATGGCAACGAGGTAGACCTTACCGCATTGGCACCAGGAAGTTACACCCTAGAAGTGGTAGACACTACTACAGGATGTATAGTTGATGTAAGCTTTGTCATTGCTGATGTTGCTCAAGTTCTTGATTATACTTACGTAGCAACTAACATCAATTGTGATGTAGATACCGCTGCTATTACGGTATCGGCTACTGGTGGAACTCTTGATTATCAATATGCAGTGGTTCCAGTGGGAGGTACTCCAGCAATAACAGCGTATGGATTAAGTAATCAATTGACTGTAGATACCAGTTCTGGTACTGCGATGCAATGGGATGTATATGTTAGGGATGCAAACGGTTGTATTGATTTTGAAACCGTAACGATTCAAACAGATGTGAATCCTACTATTGCAACTGCAGTGGCAACACAGTGTCCGAGTCCAACAGGAACGTATGAGATAGACGTAACGGCTTCGGGCTTTAGTGCAGGACCGCTTCAATACAGTGCGGATGGTAGCAACTACCAACCAGGAAATATAATTACCGTAAACGCACCAGGCAATTACAATATTACAGTTCGCGATGCTAACGGTTGTATTTCAGCAATAACTGTAGTTACTATAGTAGATCCTTTAATTTTAACACCAGTCGTTAGCGTTCCAGTATCATGCGCAGGTAATGACGGAGAAATAGCTGTAAGCGCTACAGGAGGTTCAGGAAACTTTTTGTACAATATTGATGGTATTGGTGGTTTTGCATTAGTACCTTCGTTCCCTAATTTGGCAGTAGGTCCGCATAGGATTACTGTTCGTGACACGGTAACTTTATGTGAAGTATTTGTAGATGTCAACTTACAAGCGGCTACTTTAATTACTGGTTTTGCTTTGGCAAGTACTCCTGTAACCTGTAACGGCGATAGTGATGGAACGATTAGAGCAACTTTAACAACTCCAGCGCCGGGCGTAAATGATAACCCGGTATACACGTATACCTTAACAGGAACAACTATAGGTGGAGTAGCGGTTGCACGACCAGCTCAAGACTCTCCATTATTTGCTGGATTAGAGGCTTCTGATACTGCTGGATATACCATAACCGTAAGATCAGGAAGAGGTTGTGAAGACACAGCTACAATAGTTGTTCTTCAGCCAGATCCGATGGTAGTACCAGCACCAGCAGTGGCGCAGTTTGGTTGTACGTCGGGTAACATAGGCAACCTTGCTATGATAACGGTAACAGGAGTAACAGGAGGTTCAGGAACGTACTTGAACTACGAGTTTTTACGCAATGGTACACGCGTGCAATTTGGACCTAGCAACACCTTCACCGAAGGCGATGTAGCGGGTGGTACGTATCTAGTAAACGTTTTTGACAGCAACGGTTGTCTTGGAACAAGTGCCACACCTATTGTTGTTGATCCTTACATTGAACTAGAAACAGTGACTGTAAATGTAGATCAAGCGATAACATGTACTAATTTAGAGAATATTACCGTAAGTGTTGCTACTACGGGTGGCACTGCTTCTAATTTAGAATTTATATTAGTAGATAGAGATCCACTTACTGGAACACTAGGAATCTTGTATCCAAGTCAAACTAATACAAACGGTATATTTACCAATTTACCAATAGGAGATTACAACATTACCGTACGCAACTTAGACACAGATTGTGAAGTACGCATGGTGCATTTTGTAAACAATCCAAATACGTTTGAATTAGTGGTAAATGCTACAACCGATGTAACGTGTTTGACGGATAACAATGGAACTGCTACTATAACGCTGGTAGATCGATTGATCACGACTACTCCAGTTAATGGTAATGACGCAGGCGCCTTTACGTATACGCTTGAAGATGCATTGGGTAATTCATTACCAGGTGGTACTTCTTCTACTGCAGGACCTTTTACACTTACGAACCTAGCAGCAGGAACATATAGCATCAATGCTACTTTAATCAATACGCCATCTTGTACGGTAACGACAAACTTTACTATTGTAGCACCAACAGCAGCACTTGATATTACCGAAACACATACTGAAATTACGTGTTTAGCCGGGAATAATGATGGTTCTATATCTGTTGCAGCAACCGGTGGTTGGCCAGGAGATTACGAGTATCAATTACTTTTAAATGGTGCTGAAATTATTGCTTACGGTGCTCAAACAGAATTCACTAATTTAACTGCAGGGAACTATACGGTTAACGTAAGAGACAGTAGAGGATGTGTAAATTCTGAAATTGTAGTGCTAAACAATCCAATTCCAATTGCATTTACAGCAGTGCCAAGTACTACACTTATTGATTGTATTAACGATACAAACGCCAGCATCACGGTAACAACAGCGCCAACAGGTGGATCTGGTGATTATTTATACACCTTGATTAGAACAGATGCAAGCGGTGTGGTAACTACTAATGGTCCACAAATTGCCAATACGTTTACTAATTTAGGTGCTGGTACGTACCAAGTTCGCGTATCTGATTCTTGGACTTGCAGCACGACTTCAGCAGCTATCGTAATTAACGAACCAACACGAGTAACGGCGGCCTTGACATTGGCTACAGCCAAAACATGTGCTATTGATGCCACAATAACACTTACTGCTGCTGGCGGAACAGCTCCTTACGACTACAGTACTACTGCTAATTTTGCTACAGCAATACCAATGGTAGGAAACACAGCTACTTTCTCTGTACCAGTAGGAACATATAGCTACTACATTCGGGATAATAACGGTTGTACAAGCTTCATTTCAAACGATGTTAAAATTGATGAGGTGCCTACATTAACCCTTGATCTTGATATTCAAAATGCAACAATCAATTGTACTGGTGATGCATCAGGAGTGATTGTCGCGGTAGCACTAGGAGGTTTAGGTAACTATAATTATACACTTTTAGACAGTGTGGGTAATCCAGTTACATTTACGGTAACACAAACTACACCGGGTAACTTCACCAATATTCCTGCAGGAAATTATGTAGTGCGTGTAATAAGTGAAGATTGTGCTGCGGTAATTTCTAGTATTGTAGCTATTACCGAACCGTTGTTACCACTAACGCAATCTAATGTAGTAACTCCAATTACCTGTGCCGGTGAAGGAGATGGTACCATTACAATTACTGCTTCTGGAGGTACTGGAATCATCAAGTATGCTATTTCACCAGATTTGAATCAGTTCTTTGAATCAAATGTTTTTGAAAACTTAAGACCAGGTTTTTATGATTATATTGTTCAAGATGAAAACGGATGTTTTGAATACGTAACAGGTATAGAAATTGAAGAGCCAGGATCTGTATTTGCTACTGTTGTTCCTAACAGTGAAATTCCAGAAGTGTGTGCAGGTGATGCTGATGGTGCTTTTAGCTTGAATATTACTGGAGGAGTGGCACCATACAGCGTAAGCTTGAATGATATAAACGGAACCTACACAACGGGTACGCTTACACAAACACAATTTGATTTCAGCGGTTTATCAGGAAACGAACAAATTGTTTACATCCGTGATGCTAATGGATGTGAAAGTGATATTTCTATTTTACTAGGGGAACCAGTAACATTAAACCCTCAAGCTAACGTTAATTATGATTGTGAAAACAACACTCAAGTTAATTCGGTAACCATTACAGTAGCTGCTGGAAATGCGCCTTCAGATTTAGATTACTCACTTGATGGTTCAGTAGTGTTCCAGACAAGTAATGTATTCAATAACTTGAGCGCAGGAGAACATACCGTTGATGTAAGACATACAAATGGATGTATCAAACAAGTTATTTTTGAAGTAGATCAAATAAACCCGATTACCATCGCACTGTCTGATGGTGGATTGAATGAGATTGTGACTACGGTAACGGGCGGTTTTGGTAACTACCAATACAGCTTAAACGGAGAGCCTCAAGGAAATCAAAGTAACTTTATTATCTACAGTTCTGGCGATTATACCGTTACCGTTACTGATGCGAATGGATGTACGGCAACCGCTACCCGATATTTTGAGTTTATTGACATCAAAATACCAAATGTGTTTACACCAAACGGAGATGGTAGTAATGATACTTGGGCACCTACCAATACCATTAACTATAAGGATTTAGTATTCGATATATTTGACAGATACGGCAGAAAATTAGGTTCTTACAGAGAAGGTCAATTTTGGGACGGTAAATACAATGGTACTGAATTACCTTCAGGGGATTACTGGTATGTCATTAAAATCAGAGACGTGAAAGATGCACGTGAATTTGTTGGACATTTCACATTATACAGATAATGGTAAACGAAAGGGCTTGTGTTATCTCAAATAAAATTATTAAAATGAAAAAAATTATAGTATCATTTTTTCTCTTGACTGTAGCTTCGAGCTACAGTCAAGAGCTAAATTTGCCCGTTTTTACACAATACTTAGCGGACAATCCTTTTGTTATTTCACCCACATTTGCCGGGATAGGAGATAACCTTAGAATCAGAGCTAACGGATTGACCCAATGGGTAGGTATCAAAGACGCTCCGAACAACCAGTCTGTCTACGCAGATTTCAGGATTGCAGATCAATCTGGAGTAGGTATATCGCTCTACAATGATAAAAATGGGAATACCAGACAAACCGGTGCCAAGGCTTCATTTGCCCATCACATCATTCTGGACTATTATTCTAAACAATATTTATCTTTTGGTATTTCATACAATATCAATAATTTTAAGATTGATGTAAATGCACTCGATCCTATAGATTTTGATCCTGCAATTACTAATAACAGGTTTATTTCGAATAATAACTTTGATGTTGGATTACTCTACAGAAACAAAAGTTTTTATGTGAGTTTCAATGCCAGTAATATTTTAGATAAAGACATTGACAATTTTAGCGGTATTGAACCCAGTCTCTTGAGAAACTATCAGGTGTATTCCGGATATGTTTTTAGAAACAGCGGTAATAATAGAGCAGAGATTGAACCATCAGTTTACTATCAATTGTTTGCAAGTGACAGACGTTCCAGTACCGATTTCAATATTAAGTACCGAAAATATAATCGTTATGATGATTACTACTGGGGTGGAATATCGTATCGATTTTTGAATGATCAAATAGGAAAGCCACTAAATGTAGGCCCAATGGTTGGTTTTAAGAAGTCTAATTTCTATTTTGGGTACTCGTATCAGGTGACTCTTAACGAGCTTTCGGCCTACAATTCAGGAACACATGTGGTTACGATAGGATTGGATTTTCTTCAGGGAATCAGTAACTGTCCTTGTACCCAAAGTCCGGTTCACGACTAGGAACCTTCTTTTTTAAACAATATATCCGATACGTTTTTTCAGCGTGTCGGATTTTTTGTTTAAAACCGTTTTACACCGTATACCATTAATTTGTAATGATTTTTTTTTTGACCTTGGGCACAGTCGAGAGGTCATAATGATAATTGACTGCGGGAACAGATAATGGAATACTTTGCAACTCATGAAAGACATGAAGTACAAAGCAACTTATTCTCTTCGTTTTGCATTTTAAATTCCTTAAAAAGCCTTTAAATGAGTTTTTGAAGCGTTTTTTGACACTCTGGGTGCATTAAAGATATTTATAAAATCGAATGTAGCTTTTTATAATTTACAACGATTTCGTTGCTTAAAATTGATTTTATATGGTTTTCCCTAATTTATTAATAATTTAAAAGTTCTATATTTGTTACTCTTTCAAAAAAAACAAACTAAAAAACAGACTGATGAAAACGATAAGTGATTTCAATTTTGCAAATAAAAAAGCCATAATCCGTGTTGATTTTAACGTGCCTTTGGACGAAAATTTCAATGTAACGGATGCAACTCGTATCGAAGCCGCAAAACCTACCATTGACGCGATTCTTGCTCAAGGCGGAAGTGTGATTTTGATGTCGCATTTAGGCAGACCAAAAGGTGTGGAAGAAAAATATTCTTTGAAACACATATTGAAAACAACTTCAGAAGTCCTTGGTGTACCTGTTCAATTTGTTTCTGATTGCGTTGGTCCAGATGCTAAAGCAGCTGCTGAAAAATTGGAGGCTGGGCAAGTTTTGTTATTGGAAAATTTACGTTTTCATAGCGAAGAAGAATCTGGAGATGTTGCTTTTGCAAAAGAACTGGCCTCACTTGGTGATATTTACGTAAATGACGCTTTTGGAACTGCACACAGAGCGCATGCGTCAACTACAATTATTGCACAGTTTTTCCCAACAGAGAAATGTTTTGGATTACTATTGGCAAAAGAAATTGAAAGCTTGAACAAAGTTTTGAAAAACAGTGAAAAACCAGTAACTGCAGTTCTTGGAGGGTCGAAAGTATCTTCTAAAATCACGGTTATCGAGAATATTCTGGATAAAGTTGACCACATGATTATTGGCGGCGGAATGACTTTTACTTTTGTAAAAGCATTGGGCGGTAAAATTGGCGATTCTATTTGCGAAGATGACAAACAAGAACTAGCGTTAGAAATTTTGCGTTTGGCTAAAGAAAAAGGGGTTCAAATTCATATTCCGGTTGATGTTGTGGCGGCAAACGCTTTCGCAAATGATGCCCAAACAAAAATTATCGATGTAAAAGAAATTCCTGACGGTTGGCAAGGTTTGGATGCAGGTCCAAAATCATTGGAAAACTTCAAGAAAGTAATTATGGATTCTAAAACTATCCTTTGGAATGGACCATTAGGAGTTTTTGAAATGGAAAATTTCGCTAACGGAACTATTGCTTTGGGTAACTTTATCGCAGAATCTACTGCAAATGGAGCATTCTCTCTTGTAGGTGGAGGTGATTCAGTGGCGGCAGTAAAACAATTTGGATTGGAAGACAAAGTAAGCTACGTTTCTACAGGTGGAGGAGCAATGCTGGAAATGCTGGAAGGAAAAGTATTGCCAGGAATTGCAGCTATTTTAGACTAATACATGTATTGGAAAATCATTATAAACCGTTTTATTGGTACTAATTAAAAATCAAAAAAACGGAATCAGGATTAAAAAGAAAACCTTAGCGATAGTATTTATTGCTGAGGTTTTTTTGTGAAATTTCAGAATTTGATTTTTTAAAGTGGTTTTGCCTTTCAAAACAACGAAAATTATTCGCAAATGAATCAAAGAATGCATTTTTAACAATATTTAAAGAAATTTTTAGTTTAAACCTATTAAGTTTGTGAAAACAAGCTTTGTAATCATTTGTAATATAGGTCTTTGATCGTAAAAATATGAATATAAAAAATACCACATTATCACTTTTGCTACTATTATCGTCGCAATTGTTTTCTCAAGAAAGTTTTGAAAATAAAGAGATTTCAAGATTCGAAACAAAATTATCCTACTTAGATTCCATCAAGAAAACCTTCGTAAAAGACGATTTGGCCGCTTGCGTAGATAGCTTGTGGATGAAGGAACTGACCAATTTAGATTTATACAACTCTCTTTCAGATGATATTAAGAATGTCAATATTGATGAGAAAATTGAGTACGAATTGTCAACGGAACTTCTTAAGGAAAGATTGGCTGCAATGGATGCCAAATCGCCTTTCAATATTGAATACAATCAAGGATTAGAAAACATTATCAAGTCATTTTTGAAGAATAGAAAAAAATCTTTTGAAAGATTGATGGCTGTTTCAGAATATTATTTTCCCATGTTTGAAGAGGCTTTAGCCAAACAAAATGTCCCTTTAGAAATAAAATATTTAGCCGTTGTGGAATCCGCTTTAAATCCTAGAGCAGTTTCTAAAATGGGAGCAACCGGATTATGGCAATTTATGTATCAAACGGGAAAACAATATGGGTTAAAGATTGATTCTTATGTGGATGAACGCAGCGATCCATTGAAAGCCAGTGAAGCGGCAGCCCAATACATGACTAATATGTATCGAATATTTGGTGACTGGGATTTGGTTTTGGCTTCCTATAATTCAGGTCCAGGAAATGTTTCAAAAGCAATTAGACGTTCCGGCGGTCAGCAAAATTATTGGAACATCAGAAAAAATCTTCCCAAAGAAACACAAGGATATGTTCCAGCTTTCCTCGCAACGATGTACATTTATGAATACCATAAAGAACACGGAATTGTTCCTAATAGAGCAGCAATCAAACATTTTGCCACGGACACCATAATGATTAAGAAGCAAATGACTTTCAAGCAAATATCTGATTTGTTGGATGTTCCCGTAGTTCAATTGCAAGTTTTGAATCCATCGTACAAACTGAATGTGATTCCGTTTTATCACGACCAACATCATTATTTAAGATTACCTCAAGAGAAAATTGCTGTTTTTGCGTCTAATGAGGATCAAATTTATGCGTATACACAATATGAATTAGACCAACGCGAAAAACCCTTTCAAGTAACAAAAGCAATAGTAGAAAAGGATACTTCCAGTTATACGATTCAGCGCACGATACAGCCTAAAGCGTCCTATTATAAAGTAAAACGAGGAGACAATCTTACGGCTGTAGCCAATAAATATGATGTTTCTATTTCCGAAATAAAAAAATGGAATAACCTCAAAAGTAATACACTTGCGTACGGAAAAAGCCTGAAAATTATAACAAGCCAGAGTGTTGCTCGATCAATCAAGGAAGAACCGAAGGTTGATGCCATAGTCTCAAAAAACAAGTCTTTATTGGCTTCTGAATCAAAAAGCGGTAAAGAAGAAAAAATAAATACTAATTCAGCACCATTAACATCGGATTCCGCTACACTTTATATGGTTCAAAAAGGAGACAATTTGGGAAGTATTGCTGAAAAATACGAAGTGACGGTTGCCGAAATTCAAGAATGGAATGGACTTTCTACTGATACCGTACACTATGGAACGTCATTACAAATTGCCAAAACTGGATTGGATTCTAAGAAAGAGCTGACTTTAAATCCAGAACGAAAAGATATTGAATATGTAGTTTTGAAAGGAGATAATTTAGGGAATATTGCCAGTAAATTCGGGGCTTCCGTAGTTGATTTAAAACAATGGAATAATCTGCCGGACAACACTATTGCTATTGGAAAAACATTAATTGTTGCCAAAAATGAAATTGCGATTATCACGGATAAAGCAACTGTTAATTCCTTCAAGAGTAAATCAAATGCAAGTTCAGTAGCTAAAAAATTAAGCGCTGATTATTACGTTAAAAAAGGAGATTCTTTATTTAGTATTGCCAAAAAACACCCAGGTGTAACCATCTCCGACTTGAAAAAATGGAATGGTATTCGCAGTGAAGATATTAAACCCGGAATGAAGTTAAAAATTAACGGATAATAGAAGAAACTTCTATAAATTTGGGTTTTATTTTATAATAGAATTATAATGAATAAAGCCCATTTTTTATTTCTTTTCGTTGCTCTGCTGTTGTTTTCCTGTAAAAAAGAAAATGATCATCTGCCTCGTAAAACGACCGGTAAAATCAACACTATTTCGGTAATTATTGATGATCAGTTGTGGAACGGAGATATTGGCGACAGCATCCGAAACAAGTTTGCATCACCTGTAATAGGTTTACCTCAAGAAGAACCTTTATTCAATATTAATCAGTATCCAGTCAAGCTTTTAGAAGGATTTATGACGGATACCCGAGCGATTATTGTGGTCAAAAAAGCGGAAGAAAACAAGTTTGAAATCCGAAAAAACCAATATGCATCTCCTCAGAATGTATTTCATATTTCTGGCAAAACAGCCACAGATATTATCGATTGCATCGAAAAAAATGCTCCCCAAATGATTCAAATAATCAAAGAATCTGAAATAGCCGAAAGTCAAAGAATAAACAGGCAGTCATTAATAGATCCTAAAGTAATTGAAAATAAATTCCATGTTTCATTACAAATTCCGTCCGGTTACGCTTATGTGCTTCAAAAAAGCAATTTTATGTGGCTAAAGAAGGAACTCATTGGCGGAAATACCAGCCTTTTAATTTATCAGGTTCCCTTAAACACAATAAAAAAAGAGGTTGATTTAATTTCCGGTATCATCAAAATGCGCGATTCCATTGGGAAATTATACATTAGCGGAAAGGAACCGGAGACGAATATGATTACTGAAGAGGCGTATGCACCGTACCTTTTTAAGATTAATTTGGATGGGAAAGAAACCTTTGAAACTAAGGGAACCTGGCAGTTGAACAATGATTTTATGTCCGGACCTTTTATCAATTACGCTATCATTGATAAAGATTATAACCGAGTTTTGGTATTAGAAGGGTTTTGTTACGCGCCTTCAAAAGATAAACGGGATTTGATGCATGAACTGGAAGCTATCATGAAATCAGTTGTTGTTGCAAAAAGGTAATCTTAAATTTCTTTTATTTGCATTCTATAAAAACATACAAAAGGCATGGCAATACAATGGAAAATAAAGGCGTTTGACGCACTTTCTGTTCACGAATTATACGATTTACTGCGATTAAGAAGCGAGATTTTCGTGGTGGAACAAAACTGTGTTTACCTCGATCTTGATGGAAAGGACAAAGTGGCTTTGCATCTTATTGGAGAATTTGAAGGTAAAATTGTCGCACATTCCAGACTATTCAAACCGGGAATCAGTTTTGATAATGCATCCATTGGACGAGTAACGGTTGATGCAAAGTACCGCGACAGAAAATGGGGGCATGACTTAATGCGGGAATCAATTGCAGGAATTGCGCATCATTTTGGCGAAAGCAAAATCACTATTGGAGCCCAATTGTACTTGAAAAAATTCTATGAAAGTCATGGTTTCGTGCAAACGAGTGAAATGTATCTGGAAGACGATATTCCACATATTGAGATGCAACGCAATTAATTTACATTTTCAAAATTGTTTTATAGTCTGCGTTGTTTAAAATACTTACAGATCTCTTAATTTCAGAGTTGTTTTTGGTGTAATAGTGATACAATCCTTCCTGATATTGGTAGCGTTTAATGATTTCATCAACCATTAGATTTTTGATTTCCTTCTGATTTTTATCCAATAAAGCATTTTCACTTTTCTGAAGTGCGGCCAGCAATTGTTGGTATTCAGCCAGAATAGATTCGTCCAGTTTTTCTTTTTTGGCTACAGCCAAAGTATTTTTCAAAGCCAATTCGGTTTCTGTATCAAAAGAGAATTTCTGTATTTTCAAGAACTGTTTGAAATCGGAATAATCCGCATCCGAAATGACAGGAATCTGATTTCCTAAATTCGGATTTTTGTAATAATACGTCGTGGCATAGCTGAATATCCCGTCGTTGCGAAGCAAAGCACTCGTTATTGGACTTGATTTTGTTTCTTCCAGTTCTACATCAGGCTGGATTCCTCCGCCGTCATAAACGATTCTGCCTTTTCGGGTCTTAAAAGCGTTGAAGTTCTTTTCTTCCGTTTTTATGGCCATTCCATTTTTGTCTTTTCGAGAATAATCTAAAGCTTGAATACATCTTCCGGATGGCGTATAATAACGAGAAATAGTAACTTTTAGTTGTGTTCCGTACGTTAAATCTACCGGTCTTTGTACCAATCCTTTTCCAAAACTGCGGCTTCCTACCACCACAGCGCGATCTAAATCCTGAAGTGCGCCAGCCACAATTTCAGATGCCGAAGCACTTCTGCCGTTAACAAGGATAATCAAAAGAATTTCAGTATCTACAGGATCTTTGGTTGTTTGATAGGTGGTATTGTGTTTCTCTATTTTTGATTTTGTAGTAACGATAATCTCATTTTTTGCAACAAATAAATTACAGATATTCACGGCTTCATTCAAAAGCCCACCCGGATTATCTCGTACATCCAATATAATGCGTTCCGCACCGTCTTTTTTGAGTTGTTCCAAAGCTTCTTTAGTTTCCAAGGATGCTTTTTTGTTAAAATGCGACAATACAATATAACCCGTTTTGTCGTCAATTTTTGCGAAAAAGGGAACCGATTTGATCTCGACTTCGTCCAGAATAATCTGTGTTGTATTCACTTTTCCCTGACGGATGTATTTGACGTCAATCTTCGTATTTTTAGTACCTTTGAATAACTGAGAAGCCTCGTCTTTAAAATCAGACAAAAGTACATCGCCCACCTGAATAATTTCGTCTCCGGCTTTTAAACCTGCTTTGTCGGCTGGGAAATCTTTATAAGGTTCCTTGACGATTAATTTGTCTTCTTTTCGAGTCAGTAAAGCGCCTATTCCGGTATATTCTCCAGTGTTGTTTATCTTAAATCGGACCACATCCTGCTCGTTGAAATAAACAGTGTAGGGGTCTAAATTGACCAGCATTCCTTTAATGGCCTTGTCCATTAGTTCTCCAGGATTGGTTTGATCAACATAATTGCGGTTCAATTCCTTGAAAAGGGTAGTGAATATCTCGATTTGCTTGGCGATTTCGAAAAAATCATCTTTGAAACTGGTTCCAATGAACAGAAATGCCGAAGTGACAACAGGAATTATGAATTTTTTTTTGAGGAAGTTCATGCGATTAAATAACTAAATTTGAGACCACTAAAATAACAATAAATCACCAAATAATTGTGTACAAAGGAATCTAAAGATAACTCTGTTCAATTTAGAATCGGTCAAATGGTTAAATTTTAGAAATAGATTTGCTTTCTGATACTGGTTTTTTAATATTTTGAGCAACAAACTTCTCAAACAATTGAATGGTTTTTGTGTTAATTTCCTCGTACGTCAATCGGTCTTTACTTTGGTAAAAAAACATAAAGGAATACGGTTGGTCCAGATTGTCAATCAATAGGTGTTTGTTCAGGCGATAGGTTTCGCGTAAAACACGCTTGAAATAATTGCGATCTACGGCTTTCTTGAAATTCTTTTTGGAAACAGAAACGCCCATTTTTATTTTTTCTCCCGACACTTCGGGATTCCCAAAAGTACCGGCTTTATACACCAATCGCAGCGGATATTTAGATACTGATTTCCCTTCGGTAAACAATAATCCAATAGTGATTTTACTTTTTAGCTTTTCGTTTTTTGGGTAAGTGAAGTTCATTATAATAGAAAAAAAACATAGATTTTGACTTGCAAAGTTACGATTAAACGTTGATCCTGGATATAGTTTCGGATTTAAATACCGCTAAAAATATATTTCTTACTTTTGTGCCAAATTTTTAAAGCATGCAAAAACTAATTTCGTATCCCATTTCCGTAATCTATTATTTGTTTTTTGGTCTTACTTTGGTTATTTTTCACCCGATACAGTGGGTTTGTTTCCGTGTTTTTGGTTATCAAGCTCATAAAGTAAGTGTTGATTATTTGAATTTTTTCTTGTTGAGATGTACGAATCTTTTGGGAACAACATACAAATTTGAAAACATAGGAATAATTCCTAAAAATGTACCTTTAATTTTTGTGTCAAATCATCAAAGTATGTACGATATTATTGCAATGATTTGGTTTTTCCGCCGTTTTCATTGTAAATTTGTAAGTAAGAAGGAATTAGGAGGCGGTATTCCAAGTGTGTCATTTAATTTACGTCATGGAGGTTCTGTTCTTATTGATCGTAAGGATCCCAAACAAGCCATTCCGGCCATCAAAGGTTTAGGAGAATATATTGAGAAACACAAGCGCTCGGCGGTTATTTTTCCAGAAGGAACACGAAGCAAGACGGGAAAACCAAAAGAATTTTCTCAAACGGGACTTAAAATTTTATGCAAGAATGCGCCTTCGGCATATGTGGTTCCGGTAAGTATAAACAACTCTTGGAAAATAGTTAAATACGGGTTTTTCCCTTTAGGTTTAGGAAATCGCCTTACCTTTGTAGTGCACGAACCCTTAGCCGTTAAGGATTATGATTTTGCTGATTTAATGAATAAAACAGAAGCAGCAGTAGTTCAAGGAATAAAAATTTAATTTATATATAATGTCAATAAAAAACATTCGATTAGAAGTAATGCAGTTTTTGGAAAAAAACGTAGACAGCTTTGTCGATCAGTATCTAATTCCAGTGGAGAAAATATGGCAGCCAACAGATTTTTTGCCTAATTCCCAAAGCGATACCTTTTTTGATGAGGTCAAAGAATTACGTGAAATTGCAAAAGATTTACCATACGATTTCTGGGTAACTTTAGTAGGGGATACCATTACTGAGGAAGCCTTGCCAACTTACGAATCCTGGTTAATGGACGTAGAAGGAATTGATAATGTGGAGCGTAATGGTTGGTCTAAATGGATCAGACAATGGACTGGTGAGGAAAATCGTCATGGCGATTTACTGAATAAATATCTGTATTTATCAGGTCGTGTAAACATGCGCGAAGTAGAAATTACAACCCAACACCTGATCAACGACGGTTTTGATATTGGAACCGGAAGAGATCCATATAAAAACTTTGTATACACTAGTTTTCAGGAATTAGCAACCTATGTTTCTCACAACAGAGTGGCACAAATGGCTAAAAAATATGGTGACAACAAATTATCTAAAATGTGCAAAATGATTGCTGGTGACGAGATGCGTCATCATCATGCGTACAGCGAATTTGTTAACCGTATTTTTCAAGTTGATCCAAGTGAAATGATGCTTGCTTTCCAATACATGATGAAAGCAAAAATCGTTATGCCTGCGCATTTCCTTAGAGAATCCGGTGAAAAAATAAGCACTGCTTTCGAACAGTTTTCTGATTCTGCACAACGAATTGGAGTTTACACTGCAGCGGATTATGTGGATATCATGCAAAAATTAATTGAAAAATGGGAAATTGACAAAATTTCCGGTTTGACTGATGAAGCAGAAAAAGCACGTGATTATTTGATGAAATTACCGGGTAGAATGGCGAAAATATCGGAAAGATTAGTCATTCCACAAGAATCACATATCTTCAAATGGGTTGAGCCAGCTTTAGTACGATAGATTTTTGAGTTCTAAATAAAGAATTGAAATGTTGGATTTTGAAGTTGGAAAACTTTGAAATTCAACATTTTTTTTAAAATATAATAAACAATGATAAACTCTGATTTAATAGACAAAACGATTCTTTTTGTAAAAGAAAAGTTAGATAATGCCGAAGGCGGACACGACTGGTTTCATATAGAAAGAGTCTTTAAAAATTCCGTACTGATTTCAAAGAATGAAGTTTGTGATACCACTGTTGTCAAACTTGGGGCTTTGCTTCATGATATTGCCGACAGTAAGTTTCATGATGGTGATGAAACCGTTGGACCAAGAATCGCCCGTGAATTTTTAGAATCAGAAAATGTTGATGAGGAGATTATCGCTCATGTGGTCAATATCATTGATAACATCTCGTACAAAGGCGGTAATTTTGAAAAGAAATTCTCATCAATAGAATTAGATGTGGTTCAGGATGCGGATCGTTTAGACGCGATTGGCGCCATTGGAATCGCCAGAACATTTAATTATGGCGGATTTAAAAATAGAGCGCTATACAATCCTAATATCGCCCCAAATTCCAGTATGACAAAGGAAGAATACAAGAAGAATGATTCTCCAACGCTCAATCATTTTTACGAAAAGTTATTGCTCTTAAAAGATAAGATGAATACCCAAACCGGAAAACAAATAGCACAAGAAAGACACCGTTACATGGAAGGATTTCTGGCGCAGTTTTATGCGGAATGGGAAGGGGAGAAATAGGATTTTTGATTGCGGATTAACGATTTTAAATTTCAGATGTTTTTTCGTTTGCTGATTTTTTAAATCAAAAATCAGTCCCGATAGCTATCGGGATTAATCAAAAATCTTAAATCGAAATCCCTTTCGCTTTCATTTCCAGAATCACATCTGAAGCATTTTTAAAAGTCGGCGCTTGTTCAATAATAGTTCCTACTCTTTTTTTATTTAGTTTAAAAGTAATGTCATTCTCCGTTGTGAACAGCAAAGCGGTCAAAAAGGGGTTGTTCATATACGGAGCCAATACAATAAAAGCTTCGTCAAGTGTATGGAAACTTTCTACTTCTTCGGTTTTGTAGCGCGCCGTAACCGAAAGACTAAACACGTCATTTTCCACTAAAACGGGACGCACATAAATATTTTTCAGTTCCGTATCACCAATGGTTTTGGCAAGCGTAAGTTTAGCGTAGGTATGGTTTTCGATACTTTCTTTTACCTTTTCCCAGAAAAGTTCAAATACAGGTTGGAAGGACATATTTTGATTTTTAGATGATGTGTTATATTCCGAAACGGGTCTGCAAAATTAAGTGTTGTAAATCAAACAATCCGTTTTTGAAGAAAGATTATTTTAAAGGATAATGACTTATAAATTAAAAAGAGAACCAATGTGGTTCTCTTTTGTTCTTATCTCCCCGTAAAAACTGCTTTTCTTTTATCTAAAAATGCTGTTGTTCCTTCTTTAAAATCTTCGGTTCCAAAGCATTTTCCAAAGGCTTTTATTTCGGCTTCATACCCATTTTTTCCTTCTTTGAAATTAGCATTGACAGCTTTTATGGCTTTACCAATAGCGTACGGAGAGTTCTTGATTATTTTATTGGCAACACTCACACAATAATCTAAAAGTTCTGCTTCTGGTACTACGTGATTTACCAATCCAGTTCTGTAAGCGTCTTGAGCCGTTACCATTCCTGCGGTCATAATCATTTCCATCGCACGTCCTTTTCCAATCAGTTGTGGCAAACGTTGTGTTCCTCCGTAACCTGGAATTACGCCCAGCGAAACTTCTGGCAATCCCATTTTTGCATTTTCTGAAGCGACTCTGAAATGACACGACATCGCTAATTCTAATCCGCCGCCCAATGCAAAACCATTGACCGCTGCAATTACCGGAGTTTTTAAATTTTCTATGAAATCAAATAATTTTTCTTGTCCTTCTGCTGCCAATTGCGTTCCCTCTTCTATCGAGAAATTGGCAAATTCAGAGATGTCAGCTCCGGCTACAAACGCTTTTCCCCCGCTTCCCGTTAAAATAATAACACGAATTTCATCATTTTTCCCTAATGTTTTGAATGCTTTATTCAAATCTGAAATGGTAGCAACATTCAACGCATTTAGTTTTGTAGGACGGTTTATGGTTATCGTTGCAATATTATTTTCGGTGGTAATTAAAAGATTTTCGTAGTTCATGTTTGTATTTTAGGTGTTAATTATTGGAAGCGAAACAATAAAAGTAGTTCCTTTTCCAAATTCAGATTCAAAGGTAATCGTTCCTTTATAATTTTCGATAATGTTTTTTATAATTCCAAGACCAAGACCCATTCCACTGCTTTTGGTGGTGAATTTTGGTTCGAATATGCGGTCAATATCTTTAGGCTGAATTCCTATTCCGTTGTCAGAAACTGTTATTAATACATTGTTTTCCTCTTTTTTGATACGTACCACCACCGATTTAATTTCCTGTTGTTCTGGAATAGACTGAATGGCATTCTTTGCTAAATTTGTAATGATTCGAATGAGTTGCGTTCGGTCAATTTTCGAAATAATTTCGGGAGAATCACTTTGGAAAACAATGTAATCTTCGTTAAATATATCCATGGCCAGCTCTACAACAGCCACCACATTCAAGGTTTCATTTTGCTGTGCCGGCATCGACGCAAAATTTGAAAAAGCCGAAGCCACCGCGCTCATCGTATCAATTTGTTGAATCAAGGTTTCGGAGTAATCGTTCATTTTCTGCTTTACATTGGGATCAGTCGGGTCAAATTTCCGCTGAAAACTCTGCACCGTTAATCGCATTGGCGTAAGCGGATTTTTGATTTCGTGCGCCACTTGTTTCGCCATTTCGCGCCAAGCTTCTTCACGTTCGCTTTGCGCTAATTTAATGGCACTTTTTTCGAGTTCATCCACCATTCCGTTATACGCTTTTATCAAAAGATTTATTTCCTTGCTATTGGCTTCTAAAACAATTTTCTCGTTTTTTTGGCTCAAACTCGTCTCACTCAGCTTATCCGAAATGGTTTTTAATGATTTAGTAATGTAGGACGACAGGAAGTAGGCAAGGGCAAAAGCCATAAGAAGCATGAATGTGTACACTTGCCCAAGACGAATCAAGAAACTTTTGAGTTCATTTTCATAATAGCCGTCATCTTCAACATAAGGCAGGTTTAATATTCCGAGCGGTTTAAATTTGTCGTCTTTAATTTGGCTGAAAGCCGAACGGTTCTTTTTTTCATCAATAGTTTTAATATCCACGTATCTTTTTTCGATAGAGGAGCGGACCAGTTTTAAAATGTACTTAGGAATTGCTGGAGCCACTTTATCAACAGAAAAGGATTCCTTGGAAGATTTCAACAACTTTCCGTCTAAGCTGTAAATATTGATTTCGATGTTGTGAATATGGGCTAATTCGTGAATTTTATCCTTAAAAATCAAGTCCAAATTTCCTGAGGTTAGCGGATAAGTCGTTGTTGAGAGAATGAAGTTAATGTGTTGTTTTACTGCATTTTCATTGCGTTCCAACCGCTCTTGATGGTATTCTTTGGCTTCATTTTTAAATTGGATGATTGAAATGGAAGCTAATATTACAGAAGCCATTAATATCAATACAATCATCGAAAGGAAAATCCTGATTCGTAACGAAAGCATTGCTATTTTGAAACTTTTGAACATTTTTTTTAGTTTATATTTTCAGTTCCGGTTTTCAGTTACAATTGGAAACTGCGACTAAACACTATTTTCTTTCTCTGATTTTTTTGTAAAATTTAAAGCCTAGCATTATTAAAATGGAAAATAAGAAAATCCCAATTACGCCATAAATCCAGTTGACGGCATTTTTTAGAATAACTAAAAATACGACAGCAAAAAGGATAATAGTTGCGCCTTCATTCCACAATCGCATGAAAGTTGTTGTGTATTTTACCTCGTCATTTTGCAATTGACTGAATATTTGTTGGCATTTTGCATGGTATAAATACAGTGCAAATACGAAGCCAAGTTTTACATGCATCCAAGGCATTTTCAACCACGCTTGGCCTAAATCAGTAAAAAACAACATCCAAAAAGCAAAAATACTGGCCAAAACTGCCGATGGCCAAGTGATAATATACCACAAACGATAGGTCATTATTTTGTATTGTTTTTGAAGGATTTCTTTTTCTGGTGAAGGCTTATCTGCTGCTTCAATTTGGTAAACGAACAATCGCACAATGTAAAACAGTCCCGCAAACCACGTGATGACAAAGATGAGGTGTAAGGATTTAAGGTAATTATAGTATTCCATCGTTAGTTTGAATCAGTTTTGTGTCCATTTCTTTTTTTAAAAAATAGCCAGTCAATAGTGTTGATAAAACATCAGCAATTGGAAATGCAATCCACACTCCAAAAATACCTAAAAAATTTGGTAGTATCAGCACTAACGGAATTAGGAAAAATCCTTGTTTGCTTAGCGTCAAAAGCAAAGCTTTTTTTGCCTTTCCCGCCGCTTGAAAATATGCTGCGCCAATAAGTTGAACGGCAATAACTGGTGAAGCCGCAAAAACCCAGCGCAAGGCTTCAGGTGTTTGGTCATTCACTAGTGGGTCAGTTGTAAAAATAGCAACGATAGGTTTTGCAAAAATTAAGATTACCACAAAAATCAATGAGGCTAAAATCGCGGCATATAGTATGGAAAGTTGCACACTTTCTTTCACTCTCCCATAATTTCCAGCACCGTAATTATAACCTGCAATTGGCAGAAATCCTTGTGTAATTCCTAGGATAGGGAACAAGGCGAACATTAACATTCGGCTTATAATTCCATAAATAGCTACAGAATGCTCGCCTCCATACGTGTACAAGGTATGATTTAGAATGATGGATAAAATGCTCACAACTCCTTGTCTAGAAAAAGTCACGAAGCTTAATTCCGTAATTTCTTTTACTATGGGCATTCTAAATTTAAAATGCTTCATTTTTAATCGCAACTCACTTTTAAAAACAAAAAACCAAAGCACAAACAAAAAGCAAGTAAAATAGGATATGGCGGTTGCTAGAGCAGCCCCAAACATTCCTAAAGCTAAGTATTTGATAAAAAGAATATCTAATGCGATATTGACAAACGCGGGAATAATCATCGCAACCATCGCGAACTTCGCCTTTCCTTCAGCGCGGATAACATTGTTTCCCATCATGCAGAGTGCCAAAAACGGAACGCTAATGATAATTGGAATAAAAAATTCTTTTGCAGGTTTTATGATAGCACCTTTTGCACCAAAAAGCGTCAGCATTTCGTCGCTAAAGAAAAGACCAAATACCACAAAAACTGATGCCAACAGAAATGTCATCATGATTTGATTACCAAAAGTATGCAATGCTTTTTCCTTTTTATTTGCTCCTAATGCTCTGGAAAGTACAGAACCTCCGCCCACACCAATCGCCATTCCCAAAGAAGAAATCAAAAAGGTTATGGGCAAAACTACAGTTACTGCCGCAATAGCCAAAGAACCAATCCATTGTCCAACAAAAATGGTATCAATTAAAATATTAACCGACATGAATAAAATCCCAATAGAGGAGGGAACTGCTTGTTTTATCAAGAGTTTTTTGATGTCTTGAGTTCCTAACTCATCGGCAGTAACAGCCATTTAGGCGGTTGTTTTTTCAGAATTAATTTCTTTTGAGATGGTGGAAGAGGTGTTAGACCAATTTGAAATCCAGTTACTCACGGTTTTACACCAATCATCACTGTCATTCAAACATGGAATTGCTTTGAAGTTTTCTCCTCCGTGAACTTTAAATTCATGATTAGCTTCCATAGCAATTTCTTCCAATGTCTCTAAACAATCTGAAACAAAAGCTGGCGTTACAACGGCTAGGTTTTTAATTCCTTTTTCAGGCATTTTGTTTACCTCTACATCCGTGTAAGGTGTTAACCATTTGTCCCCAGCCAAGCGTGATTGAAAAGTCTGACTGTATTTACCTTCTGGAATCCCCAGTAATTTTACAACTTGTTTCGTAGTTTCGTAACATTGGTGACGATAGCAAAATTCGTGTGCCGGTGAAGGCGTGTTGCAGCAAGAACCATCAATTTTACAATGTGATTTGGTAATATCTGTCTTGCGAATGTGACGTTCCGGAATCCCATGGTAAGAGAATAATAAATGATCGTAATCAAAACCTTCTAAATGCCCTTTGATAGAATCGGCCAGATTTTGTAAATAATCGGGTTTGTTATAAAAAGCAGGAACAATTGTAAATTTCATTTCCGGAAAATATTTTTTACGGTGTTCTTCAGCCAATTCTAGTATTGTAGTTGTGGATGCCATCGCATGTTGAGGGTACAACGGGAAAAGCATTACTTCGTTCACGCCTTTGTCATGTAGTTCTTGTAAACCAGACAATAAAGATGGATTTCCGTAACGCATCGCTAAGGATACAGGAATGTCTACCAATTTTTGCACTTTTTCGTGCATTCTTTTTGATATAACAACTAATGGAGAACCTTCGTCCCACCAAATTCTAGCGTAGGCTGCTGCTGATTTTTTAGGTCTTGTTTGTAATATGATCCCGCGCACTAATAATGCACGTAATAAAAACGGAACATCTATTACGTATTTATCCATTAAAAATTCATCTAAATATGGCTTAACATCTTTAGCAGTTGGACTTTCCGGAGAACCTAAATTAACTAATAATACACCTTTCATGTTGTCTTTTTTTGTTGGTACAAAAGTAATTAAACTTACTTTTTTATAATTTGCGATTAACTATTATTTATTTATTGTTTAATATAAGAAATCAATTGTTTACGGCATATTTGGGTTGATTGACATCAAATATTTTTTGGGCGTAGTAGCAAATTTCTTTTTGAAAGCTGCTATGAAATGACTTCCGGTGCTGTACCCAATTTTTAATCCTACCTCGTTTACATTATAAGACCCGCTGTCTAGAAGTTTTCGAGCGAAATCCATTTTATAATCAAATAAAAATCCGTAAACGGTATCGCCATAAATTTGTTTAAAACCCATTTTAAGTTTCTTTAAATTCAAGCCTATTTCATCAGCTAACTCTTGCAATCCTGGCGGTTCAGCCATATTAGCAATGATTATTTCTTTGGCTTTTCTAATTTTCATTACATTGTCTTCGTCTATCAAAAACGGACATTGTTCTGCGTTTGGATCTTCGGTTCTATTGAAGTATAGGCTCAGTAATTCGTAACCTTTTCCTTTATAATACAGGTTTTTTATTGACGGATGCAAGCTGTAATGGAATAGTTGCGATAAAACAATTGCCATCGATGGACTTATATTTCCCTCGTCATAATATTTTTTGTCTTTATTATCGGTACTTAAAAATGTGATGTAATCCGCTTCTGTCGAAAACAAAGCATGAAATTTCTTAATAGATATAATCACAGATATCACCCAGGAATTTGGGGCTAATTCCAGATTTAATGGCAATTCTTTTTGTGGATTATATAAAAGCAGTGATTTTTCCTCTTTCATTTCTAAAGCATAATTACCTTGATTAAAGATAAATTTCGCATTTCCTTTTAATCCAAAATGAAACTGAATCAATCCGCTGCTTACTTCGCGTTGGGCTTGAAAGGTTTCGGGGCTGTCATTCTGAAAGCGAATGAGCGTAAAGTCATCTTCAATTTTTATGATTTCTTGAGAACCCATAGCGATATTTTTTTAATATGAAAATGATAATTATCAAGTCTATTTATTTAGAACAACTCTAAATAGTTTAATTCAAACGACTTGATTTCATTACAAAAATAGATTTTTTTACCGTAAAATAAGCCATTAGAATTAAAAAATCATTAAGCGATACAAAAAGAACTTCTAGCGTTACTTTTATAGATACTATAGTTCTAATTTTGTTTCACTTTTTGGAAAAGTGCAAATATGGAAAACAATAACACATCAAAGCATCAGTATTTTTACTCCGTTGGATTAAGCTACAAAAAAGCAGATGCTGAGATTAGAGGGAAATTTAGTTTAGATGCTGCTGCAAAAATGCGTTTGCTGGAACAAGCCAAGAATGAAGGAATAGAGAGTTTAATAGTCACTTCTACCTGTAACCGTACCGAAATTTACGGTTTCGCGGAACACCCATTTCAGCTAATCAAATTAATTTGCGAGAATAGTCAAGGATCCGTTGAATCATTTCAAAAAGTTGGTTTTGTCTATAAAAACCAAGAAGCCATTAGCCACATGTTTCGTGTAGGAACTGGTTTAGACAGTCAAATATTAGGTGATTTTGAAATTATAGCACAAATAAAATCAAGTTTTTCGCAATCAAAAACATTAGGTCTAGCCAATACTTTTATGGAACGATTGGTGAATGCCGTTATTCAAGCCAGTAAAAAAATAAAAACCGATACAGAAATTAGTTCTGGCGCTACTTCGGTTTCTTTTGCCGCAGTTCGTTATATTATCAACAATGTGCAAGACATTGGAAACAAAAACATCCTCTTGTTTGGTACCGGAAAAATTGGTAGAAATACGTGTGAAAATTTAGTAAAGCATACTAAAAATGAACATATTACCTTAATCAATAGGACCAAAGAAAAAGCAGAAAAATTAGCCGGAAAGTTGAATTTAATCGTAAAAGATTATTCGGAATTGCATTTAGAACTACAAAAAGCAGATGTTGTTGTAGTAGCAACCGGCGCGCAAAATCCAACGATTGACAAAGCGATTCTGAATTTGAAAAAACCACTGTTGATTTTGGATTTATCGATTCCAAAAAATGTGAATGAAAACGTGGAAGAAATTGAAGGCGTTACGTTGATTCACATGGATTATTTGTCACAACTAACAGACGAAACTTTAGAAAATAGAAAAAAACACATTCCTGCTGCTGAGGCGATCATTGAAGAAATTAAAGAAGAATTTATTACTTGGACCAAAGGCAGAAAATTTGCTCCTACAATTAATGCTTTGAAAGCAAAATTGAATGCAATAAAAACATCTGAACTGGATTTCCAAAGCAGGAAAATTTCAAATTTCAATGAAGAGCAAGCCGAAATAATCAGCAACAGAATTATTCAAAAAATTACAACTCATTTCGCCAATCATTTAAAAGATGATGACACGATGGTGGATGAAAGTATTGAATGGATTGAGAAAGTTTTCAAAATAGGAGCGACTATAAAATAATGAGCAAAACGATACGCATAGGAACCCGCGATAGTGAACTAGCACTTTGGCAAGCCAACACCGTCGAAAAAAAGCTAAATGATTTAGGCTATAAAACCGAAATTACAGCAGTAAAATCACAAGGAGATATCATCCTTGACAAACCACTTTACGAATTAGGAATCACAGGAATTTTCACTAAAACACTCGATATCGCTATGATAAATGGCCAAGTCGATATTGCTGTGCATTCCATGAAAGATGTTCCAACGGCTTTGCCAATAGGAATTGTTCAGGCGGCTGTTCTTGAAAGAGCGAGCACGTTGGATATTTTAGTACACAAAGGGAACCTCGATTTTCTTAACGGAGAAGGCACAATTGCCACAGGAAGTTTGCGTCGTCAGGCACAATGGTTGAACAAATATCCCAATCATAAAGTAGTAGATTTGCGTGGAAACGTAAATACGAGAATGCAGAAATTGCAGGAAAGCGATTGGAACGGAGCCATTTTCGCGGCAGCAGGATTAGAAAGAATCAACTTAAAACCTTCTAATTATATCGATTTGGATTGGATGATTCCAGCGCCGGCTCAAGGTGCTATGGTTGTTGTTGCAATGGCAAATGATGAATTTTGCAGACAAGCGCTAAACGAACTCAACGATATTGATACCGAAGTATGTACACATATCGAAAGACAGTTCCTAAAAACACTGGAAGGCGGTTGTACGGCACCAATTGGCGCTTTAGCAGTTTTTGTAGAAGATGATATTTTGTTTAAAGGTGTTTTGTTTTCTATCGATGGAAAGCAAAAAATCGAAATTGAAAAAACCGTTCCGATGCAGGAATGGAAGAAATTAGGATTTTATTGTGCCAAAGAAATTTTAGAAAATGGCGGAGCAGAATTGATGACAGCAATTAAAATTAATTTGAAGAAATAATGAGCCAAACAAGCATTTTATCTACTAAAACATTGTCAGATGAACAAAGACAAGCATTTCTAGACGCTAATTTTGATCTTTTAGAACAAGATTTCATCGAAATTAAAAACAACCTTTTTGATATCAATACGATCAATAACAACTTAATTTTTAGCAGTCAAAATGCTGTTTTAAGTTTGATAGAGCAAAACGGTTGGGAAGTTTTAAAGACTAAACCTGTTTTTTGTGTAGGTATTAAAACCAAGGATTTACTTGAATTACATGGTTTTACAGTCGATGTCTATATGGATTACGCCTCTGAATTGTCGGAAATAATCACTTTAATTTACAATAAGGAAAGCTATACTTTTTTGAGCGGAAATTTGCGAAAAGAAACGTTGCCTGAAGCATTAAAAAGCGCAGGAATAACTTTTAACGAAATCGAAGTGTATCAAACAACACTTGCGCCTTTTAAAATATCAGACCAAGAAAATTTTGACGGGATTCTGTTTTTTAGCCCATCTGCCGTTGAAAGTTATTTGACAAATAATAAAATCAAGAATGAAGTTTGTTTTTGCATAGGCACTACTACAGCATCAGCATTAGAATCAAAGAAAATTAAAAACATAGTAATTGCCGAAACGCCAACTATCGAAGAGGTGATAGAGGAGGTTATTGAATATTATACAACGGAAAGCATCTAGCAATCTGCTAAAATTTAAATACATGCTTAAGAACGACCTATTTTTAAGAGCACTAAAAGGAGAAACAGTACAACGTCCACCAGTTTGGATGATGCGTCAAGCCGGAAGATATTTGCCGGAATTCATCGCTTTGCGTGATAAATATGATTTTTTCACCCGTTGTCAAACTCCGGAATTAGCTGCAGAAATTACAGTTCAGCCGATACGAAGAATTGCTCCAGATGCTGCGATTTTATTTTCGGATATCTTGGTAATTCCACAAGCAATGGGAATTGATGTAGAGATGAAACCTAATTTTGGTCCGTATTTACCAAATCCAATTCGTACGATTCAAGATGTGGAAAAGGTAATTGTTCCAGACGTTCACGAAACATTAGGTTACGTTTTTGACGCTATCAAATTGACAAAAGAAATGTTGAATGATGAGGTGCCGTTAATTGGTTTTGCGGGTTCTCCTTGGACAATTATGTGCTATGCAGTGGAAGGGAAAGGTTCTAAAAGCTTTGATATGGCCAAAGGATTTTGTTTCCAATATCCGGAAGCAGCGCATGTTTTATTGCAAAAAATTACCGATACCACCATTTTATACCTAAAAGAAAAAGTAAAAGCGGGAGTAAACGCCGTTCAAATTTTTGACTCTTGGGGTGGAATGCTTTCTCCAGTTGATTATCAGGAATTTTCTTGGAAATACATTAACCAAATCATTGAAGCTTTAGCAGATGACGCACCGGTTATTGTTTTCGGAAAAGGATGTTGGTTTGCGTTGGGCGAAATGGGGAACAGTAGAGCTTCTGCACTTGGAGTGGATTGGACTTGTTCTCCAAGAAATGCAAGATACCTGTCTGGTGGAAACATCACTTTGCAAGGAAATTTTGATCCATCTAGATTGTTGTCTCCAATTCCAGTTATCAAGAAGATGGTACACGAAATGATTGACGAATTCGGAAAAGACAAATACATCGTGAATTTAGGTCACGGAATTTTACCAAATATTCCTGTGGATCACGCGAAAGCGTTTATTGATGCGGTGAAGGAATATAATCAGTAATATTTATTTTACTGTATTTCCTGCAAGGTTTTTTTTGAACCTTGTAGGTGTTTTTTAAAATTTTGCTGACATGGTTTATACCTACAAGGTTAAAAAACCTTGCAGGATCAACTTAAAATGTATAATATGAAATTAGAAGTTTTAGAAAAAGATTGCTATTATCATATTTACAATAAAGGAATTAATGGTGCTCCTATTTTCGAAAATGATGAAAACAAAATTTTCTTTTTAAAACAACTTTCAAAATATTTATTGGGTAAAATCTCAATATTTGGATATTGCTTAATGGATAATCATTTTCATTTAATTATCCGATTAAATGAAGATGAGAAAATAGTGACACAGGCATTTTCTAATTTTTTTAATTCTTATGCTAAAGCTTTTAATAAACATATAGACAGAACCGGAAGCTTATTTGAAAAACATTTTAAGAGGATAAAGCTAAACGATGAAAATTATTTGAAACAATTGATACTATATGTGCATTTGAATCCGAAGCATCATTTAGATTTAAAATTTCAGGATTATAAGTATTCTTCCTATCAAGCTTTTATTTCAAATAAAGAAACAAAAATAGAGAAAGAAGAAGTGTTGAAGCTGTTTGGAGGTGTAGAAAATTTCGTTTTTTGTCACAATCAAAAAAATGATTTTTTAACTGAAAAACACACATTTGAGTAATATTGTTGCAACCTTGTAAGGTTTTTTAACCTTACAGCTAAGTTAGATTAGGAATATCATCATTAGTTATACCTACAAGGTTTTGGAAACCTTGCAGGAAATCAAGATGTTTACGTTTGAAATATTTAATAAGTTAGTTGCTGCAAAGCAAATTTATAATGAAAGAACAATTTTACCAATATATACAAAACCTTCAAGACCAAATCTGTAAAGGATTGGAATCAGTTGAAGGTGAAGCTAAATTCCGTGAAGACCTTTGGGAACGTCCGGAAGGTGGTGGCGGAAGAACACGCGTGATAGAAAACGGAAAAGTTTTCGAAAAAGGCGGAGTTAATATTTCGGCCGTTCACGGGAAATTACCCGAAGCCATGCAAAAAATGTTCAATGTAGGCGAAGCTGATTTTTTTGCCTGTGGATTGAGTTTGGTATTACATCCGAAAAATCCAATGACACCAACCGTTCATGCTAACTGGCGTTATTTCGAAATGTACGATGACAACGGAAATGTGATTCAGCAATGGTTTGGTGGCGGACAAGATTTAACGCCTTATTATCTGTTTGAAGAAGATGCAACTCATTTTCATCAAACTTGTAAAACAGCTTGCGATAAACACAATCCAGAATTTTATCCAAAATATAAGAAACAATGCGATGCCTATTTTTGGAACGCTCACCGAAATGAAGCTCGTGGAATTGGCGGACTGTTTTTCGATTATTGCAAAGCAACGGATGCAATGACAATGGATAACTGGTTTAATTTCGTTTCAGAAGTCGGTAATAGCTTCCTCGAAGCGTACGTTCCAATTGTAGAAAAAAGAAAAGATTTACCTTATACGGCAGAAAACCGAACTTGGCAGGAGATTCGTCGCGGTCGTTATGTAGAGTTTAATTTGGTACACGACAAAGGCACCTTATTTGGACTAAAAACCAACGGAAGAATCGAAAGTATTCTAATGAGTTTACCGCCTAATGTGCAGTGGGTTTACGACCATCATGCAGAAGCCGGAAGCGAAGAAGAAAAATTAGTAAACGTATTAGAGAATCCTAAAAATTGGATTTAGATTTATTTTAAATTCAGAATTTTAAATTTTAAATGGGTTTAACTTTAAACTTTTAAGCCTGAAACTTTAAACAAAAATATATGTTCCCATTACAACGAGGCAGAAGATTAAGAACAAACGAATCCATAAGAAGTTTAGTTCGTGAAACCAGTTTGAGTCCAGCGGATTTTATGTTTCCTATGTTTATTGCGGAAGGCGAAAATGTACAAGTGGAAATTGCTTCCATGCCAGGGATATTTCGTCGCTCTGTTGATTTAACCGTAAAAGAAATCCATGAATTATTTGCCTTGGGAATTCGTGCGGTGAATCTTTATGTAAAAGTCAGTGAAAATCTAAAAGACAATACGGGACTGGAAGCATGGAATTCAAACGGATTAATGCAAAACGCCATTCGCGCGATCAAAGCCGCTTGTCCGGAAATGATTGTAATGCCTGATGTGGCTTTGGATCCTTATTCCATTTATGGTCATGACGGAATTATTGCAAACGGCGATATAGAAAACGATTCAACTGTTGGTGCTTTAGTAAAAATGGCCGTATCTCATGCTCAAGCTGGTGCTGATTTCGTTGCGCCAAGCGATATGATGGACGGACGCGTATTGCGCTTACGCGAAGGTCTGGACGCTGCCGGTTTTCAACACGTAGGTATCATGAGTTATTCGGCTAAATACGCTTCTGCATTTTACGGGCCGTTCCGTGATGCGTTAGACAGCGCTCCTGTAGACGCAGCTGAAATACCATTAGACAAGAAAACCTATCAAATGGATTACGCCAATCGCATCGAAGCCATCAAAGAAGCTTTGTGGGACGTGGAAGAAGGCGCTGATATGGTTATGGTAAAACCTGGAATTGCGTATTTAGACATTGTTCGTGAAGTTAAAAACGCGGTAAATGTTCCGGTAACGGTATACCACGTTTCGGGTGAATATGCCATGATCAAAGCCGCTGCCGAAAGGGGTTGGCTGGATCACGATAAAATTATGATGGAACAATTAATGTGTATCAAGCGTGCCGGAGCCAGTTTGATTTCGACTTATTTTGCCAAAGAAGCCGCGATCCTTTTAAACAAATAAACATGAAAAAATGTTTAATAATAGCGGTTTTATTGCTTTCCAATAGCATTTTTGCACAAGTTGAGGTAGTTGCTACTTTCATCGAGAAGTGGGATAATTCAAAAGATTATTTGGTAGCCGTTGCAGAAGCTATGCCGGAAGAGAAGTATGATTACAAACCTACTGCCCGTGAAATGTCATTTAGAGAACAGTTATTTCACATACAAGAGAATATGAATTGGTTGAGTACAACGCATTTTTCGGAAGAGAAATATATGAAAAAAGAAGCTGTAAAAGGACTTTCGAAAGCGCAAATAATCCAAGAAATAAAATCCTCTTTTGATAAAGCAAAAGCATTTGTACAAAAAACCAATGATGCTGAATTCTCCCAAAAAGTAGATTTTTTTGCTGGTCCAAAATCAAAATTACAGATACTTAATTTGATGCAAGATCATGTTACCCATCACAGAGCACAAATTTTAGTATATTTGAATTTGAATCAAATTCAACCACCCAAGTATATAGGATGGTAATTTTTAGTGATTTAGATACTTAAAATTAAAAAAAATATTATGAGAAAGACGTTGTTTTTATTTGCTGTTTTAGCCTTTGCTTCTTGTAAAAAAGAAGAAGTCAAAAAAGAACCTTTATACCCAACCACTACCGAAGAAGTTGCCCAAACTCCAGAGGAATTAGGAGAGGAAATTTTCAAAGGTAAAGGGAATTGTGTTGCCTGTCATCAAGTAGACAAGAAAGTGATAGGGCCAAGCTTGCAGGATATTGCGAAGATTTACAAAGATAAAAATGCGGATATCGTCACGTTTTTAAAAGGTGAAGGCGAGCCTATTGTTGATCCAAGCCAATACGAAGTTATGAAAACAAACTTCGCGGTTACTAAAGCGATGTCTGATGATGAATTAAAAGCATTAGAAGCTTACGTTTACTCACATTTGAAATAATCCTGATATTTTTCAGGAGCTAATCCCGCTATTCGCTGTATTCCCGATAAATAAAAACTACGGCTAAAAAGCCTTGTTTTTCTAAATCGGGAGATGTCGCTGCTATCGGGGCTAAAATAGAAGAACCATTCGTCTTTGCGAGTGGTTTTTTTATGTTTAAAACGTTCTGATTTTTATTTCTTTCTGAACTTTGTTGCTTCTTTAGGAACAATGTGGTTAATTTTTTTATCTTTAAAATATGGAAACAGTATGCATCAAAACACCTTTAGGAATTGCCACAATAATCGGAGATGAAAACGGAGTATCGGTAATTTCAGTTTCGGATGAAGGAGAAATTTCAACTGCAATTCCTGCTGTTTTAAAAGAAGCGGTCTTGCAACTCAATGATTATTTTGAAGGAAAACGAACCGATTTTGACTTTCCACTGAATCCAAAAGGAACTGAATTCCAACAAAAAGTCTGGAAAGGATTGCTCGAAATTCCATATGGCAAAACCTGCAGTTATATGGATTTATCCAAAAAACTGGGTGATGTCAAAGCCATTCGAGCTGTGGCTTCTGCTAATGGTAAAAATCCGCTTTGGATTGTTGTTCCTTGTCACAGAGTCATCGGAACAGATGGTTCATTGACTGGATATGCAGGAGGTTTATGGCGTAAAAAATGGTTATTAGAACACGAGAATCCAACTACGCAACAAAGTCTTTTTTAAAAACAGACTTCTTAGATTTCTTTGATTGTTAGAAATTTAGATTGTCTCAGATTATAAAAAATCAATCAAGTTTACTAAATTAGTTTTTTGTATTTAATCTAAAAATCCAAGAAGTCATAAAATCTAACCAACCTAGCTGATGATAGAAAAAATAAACCTCAATAATATTCTGTTTCTCGACATTGAAACCGTTCCGGAAGCTGAAGATTTCAATGTATTAGATGATGAAATGAAAGATCTTTGGGAACATAAAACCCAATACCAGCGCAAAGACGAATACACAGCCGAGGATTTTTACGATCGAGCGGGAATTTGGGCCGAGTTTGGTAAAATCGTTTGTATTTCGGTGGGTTATTTTACCATCAAAGGTGATATTCGGAATTTTAGAGTGACTTCTTTCTTTGGAGAAGAAAAGAAAATATTGATGGATTTTAACAATTTATTGAACAGTCATTTCAATCAGCCACAACATGTTTTGTGTGGTCACAATGCTAAGGAATTTGATATTCCTTTTCTTGCTCGACGTATGATTATTAACCAAATTGCCATTCCTGACAAGCTGAATTTATTTGGAAAAAAACCATGGGAAATTCCGCATTTGGATACTTTGGAATTATGGAAATTCGGCGATTATAAACATTTTACTTCTTTAAAATTGATGTGTAAAGTACTTGGAATCCCTTCGCCTAAAGGTGATATCGACGGCAGTCAAGTAGGACATGTTTTTTATGTAGACAAGGATATTGATAAAATAGTAACCTATTGCGAGAAAGATACCATAGCCGTGGCACAAATTTTCCTGAGATTACGCAGGGAAGAATTGTTAATTGAGGACGAGATTATTCATGTGTAAGCATTATATCATTGTTATTGCTATTGTTATTGATTTATTACATTTACAAAAATTATAAGTTATGGTATTGAGTAGATTCTGGTTGGTCATTTTTATTTCAGCAATTGTATTTGTAGTGTATAGTTTGTTTTCTGGAGATAGTTATACCATTGATCACGTTTTGAACGGAAAGAAAGATGATCCAATTCTGGTTTCGGAGAAATTTGCCGAAGAACTTCCTGCTTTTATAAAAGACAGCATCAAAAAAGCGCCAGAACAAACCATGATTATCAATCGCGACACGCTAAATGCGGATACAACTTATGTTTTTAAAAACAAAACGGTAAAAATCTACAGTGGTGTTCAAAAATCAGATGGTTTATTGCCAACCTGTAAAAGTACCTTGTTAGATTTAGTCCTTCCGCTGATGGCTTATTTGGCTTTTTTCTGTGGATTGATGGAGCTTCTAATCATTTCGGGAGCTTCTGGAAAATTGGCGAAAGCATTGAGTCCAGTTTTTGTAAAAGTATTTCCGAGCATTCCTGAAAACCACCCGTCTATTTCATACATGACTTTAAATTTTGCTGCCAATTTTTTAGGATTAGATTCTGCTGCAACTCCTTTTGGTCTAAAAGCTATGGAGAGTTTACAAGAGATAAATCCAGATAAAGATAAGGCTAGTGATGCACAAATTATGTTTATGTGTTTGCATGCTTCAGGTCTTACTTTAATTGCTACGTCTATCATAGGTTATCGCGCTGCTGCTAATGCTAGCAATCCAGCGGATGTGATGTTGCCTTGTATTATTACTTCTTTTATTGGTACTATTGCAGCCTTTCTAATTGTTGGAATTAAACAAAGAATCAATTTCAAAAGTGCTTCTTTGGTTATCGTATTGATTACCCTAATAGCTGCAATTGTTGGTTTGTTGATGTATGTAAACCATTTGGATTTAATTGGAAAAAACTATTTTACCTCTAATCTTTCGGCTTTAATATTAATTGGAATCATTGCTTTTACGTTGATTTTTTCTTTTATTCATGAGAAAAAATTTACGGAGGCATCTACAACCGTTTTTGAAAGTTTTGTAGTAGGAGCCAATAATGGTGTGAAAACCGGAGTAACTATTTTTCCTTATGTTTTGGGGATGTTAGTAGCAATTTCTTTGTTCAGAAATAGTGGGTTATTTGAAATTATCAGTAATTGGATCGCTTTCATTTTTTCTAATATGGGAGTAAGCAAAGAAATTACAGATGCTTTACCAGTCGCTTTACTTCGTCCGTTCAGTTCTGCAGGATCAAGAGGGTTTTTGATTGATTCGATGAATACTTTTGGTGCCGATTCCTTGACGGCAAGATTGAGTAGCATTTTTCAATGTAGTGCTGAGAGTACTTTTTATGTGATAGCCGTTTATTTTGGTTCTGTAAATATTAAAAATACGCGTTACGCATTAGGAACAATGTTGCTGGTAGACGTGATATGTGTGATAACAGCTATTTTTGTGGCGACTTGGTTTTTTTAAAATATTGTATCGAGCCTATCTCTCTGTGAAATATTTGTATAATTTCCGTAGGAACGGTTTATTTTGCAGGAACGGAATTTAATCTGTTAATTAAATTAAATCCTAGGATTTTTAATCAATTTTTCATTCATTTGAAAAGCTCAAAAAACGATTTAAAACAACCCTTAAATTCATCAAATATGTCAAAGTATTCCAAGTACATCGCGATAGGATTAGTGATTTTATTTTTAGTAACAAGCTTGCTAACATAAAATACTTTTACAACAAAAGAAACACTTTTTAAGAATCCTTTTCATGGTATTTTTTATAGCCATGAAACGGAAGTTAAGAAGTGTTTGTTATTTAAACCAAATCCGTTTAAGTACTAGCTCCAGCAAATATTTTTTATCTTTGTAAAAACAACAAAACAATGGACTTTATATACCAGGATCCTTATCCAATTTTAAAAGATGATACACAGTATCGAAAAATTACATCTGATTTCGTAAAAGTAGAGCAATTAGTTGACAGAGAAATCTTAACCGTTGATCCCAAAGGTTTGGAGTTGCTTTCGCAAGAAGCCATGAAAGACGTTTCTTTTATGCTTCGTACGTCACATTTAGAAAAATTACGTGCTATTTTGGATGATCCAGAAGCAACCGATAACGACCGTTTTGTGGCGTATAATTTATTGCAAAATGCCGCAGTAGCTATTGAAGGACAATTGCCATCTTGTCAAGACACAGGAACAGCGATTGTAATGGCTAAAAAAGGAGAAAATGTATATACAGGTGTCGATGATGCCGAGTGGCTTTCAAAAGGGATTTTCAACACCTATCAAGAGAAAAACCTGCGTTACTCCCAAATTGTTCCAATAAGTATGTTCGAGGAAAAGAATTCTGGTTCCAATCTTCCAGCACAAATTGATATTTATGCCAAAAAAGGAAGTACGTACGAGTTTTTGTTTTTAGCAAAAGGTGGAGGTTCAGCTAATAAAACATATTTGTACCAACAAACAAAATCGCTTTTAAACGAAAAGTCTATGGACGCTTTTGTACGTGCAAAAATTATGGATTTAGGAACTTCTGCTTGTCCTCCCTATCACTTGGCATTTGTAATTGGTGGTACTTCGGCTGAGGCTAATTTGGCAGCAGTAAAAAAAGCTTCTGCTGGATATTTTGATCACTTGCCTACTACAGGAAACATGGCTGGTCAAGCATTCCGCGATTTAGAATGGGAAAAAAGAGTACAGCTGATTTGTCAAGAAAGCGCTATTGGAGCACAATTTGGAGGTAAATATTTTACGCATGATGTACGTGTGATTCGTTTGCCGCGTCATGCCGCTTCTTGCCCAGTAGGTTTAGGAGTTTCTTGTTCTGCTGATAGAAATATAAAAGGAAAAATTACTAAGGATGGTATTTTTGTAGAGCAGCTTGAGGTTAATCCAGGACGTTTATTGCCTGCTACTCCACCACATTTAGAACCTGCCGTTGAGATTGACTTGAACCAACCTATGGCTGATATACTTAAAAAGTTATCACAATATCCTATAAAAACACGTTTGAAACTGAACGGAACTTTAATTGTAGCGCGCGATATTGCACATGCTAAGATCAAAGAATTATTGGATGCAGGTAAACCTATGCCAGAGTATTTTAAAAATCACCCTGTGTATTATGCTGGTCCAGCTAAAACCCCAGAGGGAATGCCATCGGGAAGTTTTGGTCCAACCACGGCTGGAAGAATGGATGTGTATGTAGAAGAATTTCAAAAAGCCGGAGGAAGTATGATTATGCTTGCCAAAGGAAATAGAACCAAACAAGTAATGGATGCTTGTAAAACCTACGGTGGTTTCTACCTAGGATCTATAGGTGGTCCAGCGGCTATTTTGGCTCGAGACAACATCTTAAAAGTAGAAGTAGTAGACTTTGAAGAATTAGGTATGGAAGCGGTACGTAAAATTACAGTGAAAAACTTCCCTGCTTTTATTATTACAGACGATAAAGGAAATGATTTCTTTGAAAATTTATAATTAAAGGTACTTAGTTGCCAAGGCTCTGAGATACTTAGCATACAATTATATAAACCGCTGTTTTGCAAATTCAATTTGTGAAACAGCGGTTTATTTTTGGAGTTAACTCCCGCTATACGTTACAAGCATTGCTATTTCAAACCTATTTTTCTAAGCTCTGGCAGGAGCTTCCTTTGGTCGCTCTGCCAGTGCAAGAAAAACGGATTTTCAATTCGCAATGGCTTTCCACTATTATCAGGACTGGCAGCGGTCTAGAATTAGCAATACGATTTTTCTATTATAAAATATAACCAAAAAGTTTGTTAGAAGGAATCGCAATCAATAATTAAAAAATGAAAACAAAGAATTTGTATTGGGTCTTTGTCCTAAATAGATCAAATTAACTACTCTCTTTTTTTATTTTTCTTTTCATGCTAAAGACCAATAGTTAGTGTGTGGCCATCAATTGGGCTTTATTTTTTACAAATGGAAACACCTAGTTTAAAAAGAAGAAATATCTGTCAATATAAATTTAAAAACTAGTTTTAACAGAAATTTTTGTTAAAAAATGTCCGAATGGACTATCGATTTGTCCGAATGGGCTAGTCGTATTCAATCAAAAGCAATTATTTTCGCGCCTTAATTTAATTTTTCACCTTCACAAAGGGGCAATAAAACGCAATACAACCAATAATAATAAACTTAAAATCAATTCGTTATGAGAACAAAATTACTTTCATTTTTAATGTTGCTTACTGTAGCAATCAATTACGGTCAAATAACATCTACATCCTCTAGTGTAGCGATACAAGGAATTGCGAGAGATGACAATGGAAATGCCCGTGCAAACACACAAATTCCGCTTACGCTGCAATTGTATTACAAAATTAATGGTACAAACACGACTATTTCTACCCAAACAGTAAGCAATGTAACTACCGATGCTTTTGGCGTGTTCTCGACTTTTTTAGATATTGATAAAAATAAATACCCAACTCTAGCTGCAAATCAAACTTTTTTAAAGATTAGTGGGAAGAATACTAGTAACCAAGATGTAACAATCTCAGACCAAGCATTTACTCAAGTGCCTTATGCTATAATGGCAAATAACGGAGTACCTACGGGTTCTATTATGCCATACATAGGGACAACAGCACCTTTTGGTTGGGCTTTGTGTGACGGAGCTAGATTAGCTACAGATGGTTCAGCAGCTGCATTAATAACACTTGTTGGGGATTATGCTCCAGATTTACGAGGAATGTTTTTAAGAGGTGCTGGAGAAAATGCAGCTAATGCCGCTGAAATAGAACCAAACACATTAAAAGGTATACAAACATCAGAGAATAAATCACATAAGCATACAGGTACAACTAATGCTGCAGGTAATCATAGTCATCAATATCGATATTTTGATAAAGATACAAATGGTGGAGGTTTTGATGGAGGGGGCAATTGGCTAGGTCTTAATACGTCAGGTCGTACAGATACTACAGGAGATCATACCCATCCCTTTACAACAGATCTTGATGGGAATGCGACAGAATCTCGTCCTATTAACTTCGGTGTGAACTACATAATAAAGCTATAAGCACTTGTTTTTTTCTTAAGTAAAGCAATTAAGTAATCACGAAATATGTAGAGTATTGCTTTACTTCTAAAACAGCACTAAAAACATAAATTATGAAATTAATAAAAAAAATAGGCTTTTTTTGCCTGCTGTGGCTTTGGGCTATACCCAGCTTGCATGCCCAAGTGCAAAGCACTGTATCGGGAAGTGCTAGCAGCAAAAGTTATGGCTACACTTTGCAAGTCGGTGTACCTTATTTGGTTCCACAAGCACAAACACAAGGTAATTATAGTATTCGATTTCCTTGGGAGATACTGTACTTGAACGCCACTTTTAGTAGTCAACTAGAAGTGTCGAAGGGATACTATGGTGATAAAATTAATTTACAATGGGAGGTTACAAATAATTATAACGTAATTCGGTCTTTTAAAGTATTTAGAAAATTACTGGGTTCTCAAGTGTATGAACAAATAGCAAATCTATCGGCTTCATCCACCAGTTATGAGGATCTTTTGGTTAATGGTGGGCAATTGTATGAGTACAAATTGCTTGCCGTTGGTGTGGTAGATAAGGATAAAGAAATTAATTTAGGAAACACTATTACAGGTATCGGGTATCGCAACCCAACGGCTATTGTTTCTGGTAGAGTTACCTACAGCGGTGGTGGCCCTGTGGCCAATGTAAAAGTAAACGCCAACCCTGAGGGGGCAGTTACTAGTTTAGGATCTTCGGTTTTGTTAAGTAATGGCAAGCAATTGTCAACTTTTTTTGATCCAATTAGCTCACCAATCAACGAGACGCTAATGCTGCAAGCTTGGGTGAAACCAACCAATGCGAATGGACAAAACATCACACTTTTTACGGTTAAAGATAATGTGGGTGGAGCAAAAACAGTAATTGTAAATACTGAAAATAATACATTAACAGTTAACATTGCGGGACAAACATTTGTACTCGGAAAACGTTTTCCAACAGGAGAAGTGAATGACAAAGGTATCGAGCAATTTTATGATATTACAGCAGTAAACACCCAATACACACACTTCACTATTGGTCTGCAAAATAACAGCACGCCAGTGCTATATATCAATGGACGAGCAATTACAACAACCTATATTGATGAGGTAACAAAACAATATAAAAATGATGCAAGCTATTTTACAGCAAGCCTCCCAACCGGAAGTATTACATTAACAAATAGTATAAACGCGCTTGAGGTTGGTGGTAGTACGGATGCGTTTTATGTAGATGAATTTCGTTTGTGGAATGCTAGTTTAACCGATGCTACAATTCAAAAAGATTATTTACGCTATATTGACGGAAATCATAAAAACTTAATGGCTTACTACCGCATGGACGAAGGAGCTGGAAATTATTTATATGATTTATCACGTACAGGATCTATCTATCATAAAAACAACTCCAATCTTAATACAGCAATTCAATGGGAAAAGGGTGTGACAGCCGTTCCTTCTTCTCAACAATTTGGAATTGTAGGGGTTACTGATGGTCAAGGGTACTATACTATTACGGCTATTCCGTATTCAGGAGCAGGTGAAAGTTTTCGCATTACCCCTTTGTATGGACAGCATTTATTTGATCCTAATCAACAAAGTGTGTATTTAGGAAAAGGATCTGAAGTAGTCAATAAAATAGACTTTGTAGATAAATCTTCTTTCAATTTTAATGGGGTGGTACGGTATGATACACGTGGTGTCTTTAATGATATAAATGATGATAATTCTCCAGCTGTTTCACTAGGGAGTGCGCCATTAGAAGGCTATAACAGCTATATTGTTGGGGATAAGACTTTTGAAAAAGGAGAATATTGGTATGAAGAAACTATAAGTGGGACTGGAACTACAAGAGAAATTAAATTATACCCAAAAATAGGTCTTAAAGGAGCCAATATTTATATTGACGGACAGATAGTTTTAGACAGTAAAAACATGCCGGTTGAAACAAATGCCGAAGGGGGATTTAGTATTTCGGTACCTATTGGTAAGCACATTATTACAGTAGCCAAAAATGGGCACACTCTGGAACACCAAGGGAATTACCCCGCTACAGGTGAACAGGAATTTGTAGAAAACCGTGACGATGTTGTAACGTTTATTGACAACTCCCGTGTAACCCTAGTTGGTAAAGTAGTAGGAGGATCAGTAGAAGCTGCGAAAACTATTGGTTTTGGTGAAGTAAATAAAATTCGAGAAGTAGCCTATTTTGAAGAAGGTTCAACCGTAGAAAGTAAAGTACGTATTAGTGCTAAAAACAATATTGGAGTAGCTTCTATTGCATTGGGCTACGAACCACCATCGGGTAATATTACGCCAAAAACGACTTTTACCTTTTCAACAGATACAAAAACGGGTGAATACCGTGTACGTGTGTTGCCTTTGGAATATAAGCTATCGGAAAATGATGTAAAAGTTAACGATACTAAGATCAAACTATTGACAGGAAGTGAACAATTAAATTTAGAAGAAATTAAAGCTCTGATTATGCCTGAGTTTACAATGCCAGATACTAACGCTACAATTGTAAAAGGAGAGCCGTACCAATATGTAAAAAACTTTATATATCGTTCTAAGCCTGAACTCACCACGATACAGCAAACAAATGATGAAACTGTAACTATTGGGGACAAAACCTTTAATACCAATGGGATTAAAGTGAGTGATGAACCGGTTTATATTTACACGCAAACAAAACCGTATACCATAAAATTAAAGTCTTTGGAGCGTTATGTAAATCAAGATGTAGATACTAGTCCTATAGAAGATTTGGTTCCCATTACGGATGGTGAATTAAGCGTAACCAATAATTTGGCTTTACCTAATTTCGAGACTTTTAGCAAAGATCCTAAAGACGCAAGTGTTTATATTTATACTTTTCGTGGAGGTTATCCTACTATTTCGTCTCCTTTTACAAAAACACTATCCATTAGTTTAGTGATCAACGAGATATCTTATCCAGCAACGGCTTATGTAAACAAAGGAATAGTATTAGGAGCATTATCTGATGGTAGTCAAACCTTTGTGACTAATGCTCCCGAACGTCCAGACATTATACTACGTGATCCACCAGGTTCTAATAGTTTTGCCTCTATAGAAAAAGGAGAAAGTATTAGTATAACCAATAGCACAACGATTAGTACCTCAAACAATGTAGGCCTAAATGTGAAAGTTTTAACAGGGGCGAAACTTGAAACAGGAGGATCAATAACAGGTCCTGTCATTTCAGCTGAATCTAGAGCAAATGTGGAGATGGGGCTTGGCGTAACGGTGACTACAGATTATGGAAAATCGAATACTACAACCTACGACTTTAATAAGACCATCAGCACTAGTGATAGTCCTGATTTTGTAGGGGCAGATGGCGATTTGTATATTGGGAATTCGCAAAATGTTTATTATGGTTCCTATGATGATTTAGGAGCGTATGCGGAAGCAAAAGCAGGAACTGATAATTTAGAAATTAAAACCACTGACGATAAGTCTTTTTATATAAGTAAACAAAAAGCGATGTTTTTTGATAAACAACCGTCTAAAACATTTTTTATATATTCACAGCACCATATTTTAAACACCTTAATACCAGAACTAGATCTTATTATTCAAAATATAGACGATGGTATTGTTTTGGAAACTAGTCCAGGAGTGCAAAAAAGGAGTAGCTATGTAAATCAAAGAAACATTTGGAAAAAAGTTATTCAGCAAAATGAAAAAACAAAATACACGGCTTTAAATGACAAAAAAGCTATAAAAGATCAGGCGCTAAAATCCTTAGGTGATTTTGATGAAAAAGTAGGGACTTTTGATTTTTACAAAGACATCGAAAAATTGATCGAGGAAAAATACTATGACAATGTATCGTTTGACGCAGGAGTAGGAGAATATACACAAAAAACAGAAACAATCACAGTAAGTCAAGAAAGTTTTGAGGTTGCATTTGATTTTGAAGAATCGGTAAAAGCTGAAGTAGGATTTATTGCCAATGAATCTGTTGGTGTTGTAGTTAGTCCTTATTTAACACTTAACCAAGGAAGAAGTGATGGTAGTGAAAGTGAAAATGTCAAAACAACTGCTATTTCTTATACATTAAAAGACAACGATCCTAGCAACTTTTTTAGTGTAGATATAATTAATGCTTTTGATGGAAATGGCCCTGTGTTTAGTACTCAGGGTGGACGTTCTTCTTGCCCATATGAAGGACCAGAATTGTCTAATTTCTACAATAAATCAGATTACGATGCAGCCGCTGCGGATATACCTTTATTAGCAGAAGTTAAACGTGAAAGACTAAGCTACGCCACACAAGCGGTAGAAAAACCAATTATTTCGGTAAAAGTAGCTGAAGTATTTGATGTCCAAGAAAGTGATAAAGCTGAGTTTGAACTTATACTAGAAAACAACGGCGCAGCAGAGGGTATAGATGCCAACTATCTTTTGGTGGTTGATAACATCTCTAATCCAAACAACGCTATTTTTAATATAGAACAAAACGGAACAGTAGTAAGTGTTCCTTATGGCAAAAAAGTACCTTATCGTTTAACCATGCAAAAATCGAGTGCCAATGTATTTGACTATAAAGACATTATAATTCGTTTGCAATCTTTATGCGATGGTGCAGATATTAGTGCCGAAGTACCCGTAACAGCTCATTTTGTACCAGCGTGTTCTATTGTAAATGTAGAAGAACCTAAAGAGAACTGGGTATTCAATAGAACGGTTTCTAAATTCTCAGGGGCATCTGCACGAGATCCTTTGTCTATTAAGCTAGGTGCTTATAATAAAAACTATACAAACTTTAGTCGTATGCAATTGCAATACCGACTAGCCACTTCGACTACGTGGAGTAATTTACATACCTATTATAAGAATCAAACAGATTTAGATCTTGCGGTTACAAATGGAGCTGATGTAACTACGTTAAGTTTGATAAGTATTGATGAAAAAAATAACCAAGTACCTTTTGAGTGGTATGTGGCAGGGAAAAAAGACGGAGACATTCCGTTACAAGATGGTGCTTACGAAATTAGAGCGATAAGTTATTGTAGTAATAATACACAATATGTATCTCCTACAATAGCCGGAAAAGTAGATTTTACCAGCCCAAGACGTTTTGCTTCCCCAGAACCAACCAATGGTATTTTGAATGCAGGGGATGATATAAAAGTAAGTTTTAACGAACCTATTTTTTACAACTCAGCTATCAGTCAAATTGAAATTTCTGGAAGTACGAACCAATTGCTAATAGACAATAATGTTTCCCTACAATTTAGTGGCGCAACTAGTTCTGCAGTTATTGAAAAACCAAATGTTAGTTCAGGTAACATCACTTTTGAATGGTGGATGCTTAACAAAACTCCTATTAACACAGGAGCTACTATTTTGAAACAAACAAATAATTTTCAAGTAGGTCTAACGGCAACAAATAAAATTTATTTTGAACTTGCAGGTAAACGTATAGAAACGGATCTAAATACAAGTGATTTATTTCATCATTATGCGGTTACGTATCGTGTTAGTGATGGTTATATGGGTATCTATAAAGATGATGCGATCTTGGTAGAAAACCAATTTGCTAATTTAAAATTTGATTCTAATGAAAGCCTAATTGTGGGTAATAGTGCATTTCAAGGAAATATACATAGTTTACGTTATTGGAACAAATACATCTCAAGTGTAGATGCTGCAGCCAACATGCGTTCACAAACACTTGGAAACGAAGCTAACTTGTTAGGTTTTTGGTCTATGCAAGAAGGAAAAGGGATTGTAGCCAAAGATGCGGCACGTTTTAAACATGCAAAAATTACCGCTAGTTGGGATATTAAACCTAAAGGCGAATCATATGCATTTACGGGTCAAAATTACTTGGCAATGGATAAATCAGGTTTTGTCGTATTAAACAAAGAAATGGATGCCACGATAAGTTTTTGGATGAAAGCCAATGCTGGAAATTCAGGAACCCTATTCTCTAACGGTAAAGGGGATGGTACTGATTTGAATCAAGCCAATGGCGGAGACGGTAAGTGGGCTATTACTGTAGATTCAAGTACAGGAAAATTACAGTTTTTGAGCGAAGGAAATAAATTTAACCTTACTGAAAAAGCTGTTAATAATGATGCTTGGCATCATGTAGTAGTGGTATTAAACCGTTTGGGGTCATTAAACACGTATCTAGATGGAGAAAAAGTAACGGCGCTGTCGCCAAAAGGAATCGGTGGGTTTTCTGGAAATAAAATATGGTTTGGTGCACGTGCTTTTATAGATCAAACGGGTTCCGAAACATTTAGTGATCATTACACAGGATTATTGGATGAGTTTACATTTTGGAATTCTGCCAGAACACAAGAGCAATTTTTGCGTGATCAATACTCAGAAATTGATAGAGAGCAATTAGGATTGGTGTTTTATTCCCGTTTCAATAAAGCAACAGATGGTAGTAATAACGCAATAGCGCCTACGTATACAAGATTAATTGCTGGTAACAATGTAGAAGATACAACGGCTAGCTTAAACCTTGGTGGAACACTAAGTTATAGTAGCGAAACGCCTGCTTTAATTCCACAACGTCCTCTTATTAAGTTCAAGGTAAATCATGTGGTCAATCAGGATGAAATGATTTTAGAACCAGACGTGACCAATTGGGCGTCTTTAGAAGGACAAGTTTTGGATATTACGGTCCATCGCATGTATGATGCATTAGGAAATGAGCAAAATTCTCCTATTACTTGGACAGCTTTGATCAATAAAAATGATGTTTCATGGTTTGCTGATAAGGCAAATGACGGTGTCTTGGATATTGTAAAACCCCAAGATGAAACTAGCGATTTTAATATTACTCTTGTAAATAGAGGAGGAAAAAGTCAGCCTTATGAAATAACAAACATACCAAACTGGTTAACGTTAAGTAAAACATCGGGTGTCTTGAATCCAAATAGTACACTTGTAATCAAGGCAACTATATCTGATTTAGTTGCTACCGGTAGCTATTTTGAAAACTTGCATCTAAAAACAGATTTTGGTTTTGATAAGTTATTGCAATTAAACTTACGTGTTCTTGCAAAAACCCCAGATTGGACTATTGACCCTACTAAATTTATTTATAGTATGAACATTGTTGGTCAGATCAAAGTAGATGGAATACTATCAGACGATAAGTATGACATGGTTGCAGCTTTTGTAGGAAATGAATTGAGAGGTGTTTCTTCATTAAAAAAAATAACTAGTGTTGATAAATGGATAACTTATTTTACCATTTACAGTAATGACATAAACACTACTGAACAATTAAATTTTAAAATTTGGGATGCCTCTAGCGGGCTTGTATTGTTAGCAAATGCAGATACCAAATCAACGATTCCGTTTGAAGAAAATCAAGTCCTAGGAAAGCTTAGTTTACCTGTTAGTTTTGAAAACTCTTTAGTTGTTGAGCAAAAACTAGCTCTTAATTCGGGTTGGACATGGTTGTCGACAAATGTAAACGATCCTAATTTTGCTAATCTTAACACATTAACTAGTGGATTGAAATTAGAAACTTCTGATCGTATGTTGACCAATTCGCCAGCGCGTTTGGAAACCTACTTTAAGAATGAAGCGATACCGGCAAATAGTGGTTGGTCTGGAACTATTTCGGCTAATGGTGGTTTAACTAATTCTAAAATGGTCAAAGTGTACTTAACGCATGAGCAATCGTTGACTATTAAAGGAAATGCTATTGATGTTAGTAATTGGAGTTTCCCAATGCAAGAGAAATGGAACTGGCTTCCGTATACTTTAGGAAGAAACCAACTTACAAATGAAGCTCTAGCCTATTTTGAAGCAGCAGATGGGGATGTGATTAAATCACAAAACTTGTTTGCAATTTACGATCCGCTTATTGGATGGAATGGTACCCTTAATTACTTAGAATCTGGTAAAGGATACATGGTGAAATCTTCTAAAGCACAAACGTTTAAATATCCAAGTTATTTAGCAAGTACGAGTAAAATCAAAACGGCTAAAAAGTCGGATAATGCAAATGATGTTAGTCAAGAACCTATTAGAGCTGAGTTTAAGCAATATCCTGATAACATGAATGCGGTGGTTTTATTACCTACAGGATACAATGAATTGTTTGTTTATGATGCTCAAGGTGTCTTAAAAGGGTCAGCGACTAATCAATCTGTAAATGATAGTAAACTGAGTTTTATAACGGTTTACGGCGATACTACTGAAGAGCTAGCGTTTTACATTGGTAACGGAATAAGTACTAAGAAAACATCGAAGAAATTTACTTTCAAAGGAAACGATGTACTAGGGACAATTTCGAAACCTATCTTACTAGATGAGATGACAGAGGGGGTGAGTATTTATCCTAGTCCATTTAATAATGAAATAACTATTAAAGCAAATGCAGTTAAGGATCAAAATATTAGTATCACACTGTATTCATTATCTGGTAAAGTAGTACTAGATGTTAAACAAAATGTTGTCAAGGGGGAAAATGTATTAAAAATCCAACCAAGCGTTGCATCTGGTGTTTATGTACTTCAAATTAATATAAATGGAGGAATCATCACTCATAAAGTGATGAAGAACTAGTATTAAATGAATTTAGATGCCAAGACACCATTTTAGGTGTTTTGGCAATTTAAATCAATTTAAAATTTAAACTATGAAAAATTTTATATACAGCACTATTGTACTGTTTCTAGTGAGTTTTAGCACTTTTGGTCAGTCTCCGTCTTGGACTTTGAAGGAAAATGATTTTCAATACACAATGACTTTTGTTGGATCTTTAAATATTGATGGAGTTCGATTAGCTAATGTTAATGATAAAGTAGCTGCATTTGTAAATGGAGAATGTCGCGGTGTAACTAATTTGATCTATGTGGCTACCGAAAACAAGTACTATGCTTATCTGACTGTTTTTGCGAATACAAATAATGAAACGATAAGTTTTAAAATGTATGATTCGACAAAAAACGTTGTTAAAGATGTTTTTAAAACAGCAAGTTTTACATCCAATGCCAATTTTGGGAATCTGTCTCAAACGTATATTTTTTCAAACAATGCTTTACGTCAAGGTGCAGATCTTTTAGATGTTGGTTTTGTTGGCGTGACTCGCAATGACATAACCATTGTAGGTAATAAAGTAACAGTGTTTCTTAATCCAGGACAAACGGTAAAAGCATTAAATAATACTTTTACAAGTAGCCCTGGGGCTACCGTGTATATTGGAAATGTGCAACAAACTTCGGGTTCAAATAGTTTGGATTTTAGCAATCCGGTTGTTTTCAAAGTCTATTCTGAAGATCTAAATGTTGTGAAGGAATGGACTGTTGCGGTGCAAATGCCTGCCTATCCTGTTACTTTACCGACTGTTTTTACTTTGTCAAAATTAACGATAAACGAAAACCAAGCTGTGGGAACTGTAGTAGGCGATTTTAATGTACTGATAGAAGATAGAGTCGTTTCGGATCTTTCGCTTGTTGCTGGTGACGGAGGTTTTGATAATTCTTCATTTGAAATTATAGGAAATAAACTATTAGTGAAAAGCATCTTCGATTTTGAAACGAAAAGTATTTATAAAATTCGTGTTCAAGGGATAAGTATTCGTAAAGAAGTTGTCGAGAAAATTTTTGAAATAACGGTTCTAGACGATAAATTACCAACGGTTTTTACTTTATCAAAATCAACTATCGAGGAGAACCAAGCTATTGGAACTGTTGTAGGTGATTTTACAGTCGCTAAAGAAGATAGAACTGCATTTACCTTATCATTAGTTGACGGAATAGGCGGTGAGGATAATTCTTCATTCGAAATCGCAGGAAATAGTTTGAAGGTGAAGAGCATTTTTGACTTCGAAACTAAAAATATTTACAAAATTCGTGTGCAAGCAGCAAGCAGTCGTGGAGATGTTTTAGAGCAAGCTTTCACGTTAACAGTATTAGACGATAAATTACCAACGGTTTTTACTTTATCTAAATTAACCATTGACGAAAATCAACCTGTTGCAACTGTGGTTGGAGACTTTACGGTTGTTAGGGAAGATAGAAATGCATTTGTATTAACTTTTATCGAAGGTGTGGGTGCAGATGATAATGCTTCTTTTGAAATTATTGGCAATAGCCTGAAGGTGAAAAGTATTTTTGACTTCGAATCAAAAAGTACTTACAAAATTCGTGTTCAAGCGGCAAGTAGTCGTGGAGATGTTTTAGAGCAATCTTTTACGATCACAGTACTAGATGATAAATTACCAACTATTTTTAGTTTGTCCAAAGTGAACATTGACGAGAACCAAGTTGTTGCTTCTGTAGTGGGTGATTTTACGGTGATTAAGGAAAATCGCACTGTATTTGCCTTAACATTAGTTGATGGTGTAGGCGGAGAGGATAATGCCTCATTCGAAATCACAGGAAATAGCTTGAAGTCTAAAGAAATGTTTGACTTTGAAACTAAAAACAGTTACAAAATTCGTATTAAGGCACAAAATACCTTGGGCGAAGTACTGTTTGCTAACTATGTAATTACTATCAATGACATCAATGACACCCCTGTTTTAATCACAATAAGTAATGATAAAATCAATGAAAATCTACCTGCGGGTACTGTCATAGGAACATTAAGGACTAAAGATCAGGATAAGGATACTAGTTTATATGGCTTTTCTATAAGCGGTTCTGATTATTTGAACTTTGATCTTGTAGGTGATCAGCTGGTGTTAAAGAAAAGTTTGGATTTCGAAAAGCAAAACGTTTTTCAATTTGAGCTTATTAGTAATGATCAAAGAGGTGGTGAAGTAAAGGAGAAAATTACTATTTACGCCCTAGACGTAAACGAAAATCCAGTAATCACTAAAAATGTTGGATCAAATGCAGTAGACTTTGTGTTAGCAGGTTTGTCTAATAATGCTACTGATATTGGCAAAGTAGAAGCAACAGATGTGGATGCAAATAGCGTCCTAAGTTGGGAAATAAGCCCGGGTCAGCAAGTTCCTTTTGTCATTACTAAAGACGGAATTTTAAGCTTTGATGGTACAATTGATCCTAACAACAAAACGAGCTATAGTTTTACCGTTAAAGTAACAGATAATGGATCTCCTAAACTGTCTGATACCGTTACTGTAAACGTAACTATTGAGTTTACAGTTAATGATACTTTGATGTACAACAATTTGGTTTCGCCAAATGGAGATGGTCTCAATGATCGATTACTCATTAATAATATACAGTTGTACAGTAATTATGTTTTGGCTATTTATAATTCTAAAGGTCAAATGGTTCTCAGTACGAGCAATTATAAAAATGACTGGACGGGTAATGGCTTAGCAGAAGGAGAGTATTATTTATATTTTACAGGAAAGGACCCAAGCAACAAAGAACGTGTTTACAAAGAGCTTGTTAGGCTGGTTTACAATTAGTGTAACAACTTCAAATTACCATAAGTTAAACTTTGTAAATGATCAATAATTAAAAAATAAATGAAATATTTAGGAAAAAATATAGTGTACAGTGTAGTTCTTGTCTTGTTCATTATCTCTTCGGGTAAGGCGCAGTACCAATTAAACAATCGCTTGATTCAGCAAAATAAGTTAGGTGTCAATGTTGCCTATGCTGGTGAGCTCGATAAAATGCGCATGTCACTCGTAGTAGGATCAACTCCAAACAAAGTCGAAGATGCTAATGCATTCAAATGGCAGCAACTAACCCTTGATTTGCCACTGGGCAGTAAGTTATCAACAGCAACGGTTTTTACTAAAATAACTGCGGGTAGTTTTTCGCAAATGCAAGTTAAACAAGCCTTCGCTTATCGGGTGGATTTATCCGAAAACCAAACGTTATCCGTTGGTTTTGGACTGAGTTTTAATCAGCAAAATATCGATTTCAAAACTGGCTTTACGCCAAATAGTTTTGTGGATTTAAATGATCCTTATTTGTCTGGAGAGAATTTCTATGAAAACAAACTGGGCTTAGAACTTGGTTTTGTCTACAAGTTTAAAAACTTCCAATTCTCAGTAGCGCTTCCTTCTTTAGGTAAAGAAAAACCGTACAACAATGAAGTCACAGCCTACACAGAGTACAAGTTTAAAGTAGGTAAAGAGCTTGATCTTGTTCCGTCGATTTTGTATGCACAAACACAAAGTAATCGATATGAACTAACCAATAGTTTGAATTTGAATTACCAAAAAAGAGGTTGGCTACAGGTTGGTTATGTAGATAATGGCCAGATTAATATGGGCTTTGGATTGAATATAAAAGGGCTTGGAGTTGGTTACAATTTCGGTTATGTTCAGCAAGACAAAGTCAGTGCCATTTTTGGAAACAGCCATCAATTTGGCCTGTTCTTCAATTTGTAACTGTAAAAGATGGGATAACATTAGACTTATCAAATTTTAACCACAGATATTCAAATATTTATTATTTGTGTGTCTGTGGTTTTTTTTCAGCGTTTTTTTCTGCTCCTCAATGTGCGTCTAATGCTCCATTTTCTTTGTTAACATTTTTGAATTCTGCAGCAGTACAATTATTTTCTGTATCTACAAAGTTGATAGTAGTAGAATAATTTGTTCCTTTTTTTTATGTAGTAAGTCATTATTTCGCATCCGTGTGCATCCTCCGTTAATATGCAGATAGCTCCGCTTAAAGTAGTTCTGATGGATTGTTTCCCGGAATTTCGGGTAGCTGCAATAGCTTCGCTTGTATTTTGAGTTTTATTTACTGCTTTATTTTCAGTTGGTGCGAATTTTAAGAAAACTCACGTTTGTCAGGCTAATTCTTTTGTGATATGGTTTTTCGTTGTAATAAAGTGTAGTAATTAGATTGAAAATAAAAAATGCATCCTGATTAGGGATGCATTTTGTTGTAAAATATTTTCGTTAATTACTATTAATCTATTGCCATTTCTGGAATTTCTCCATCAATGATTAGTGTTGCTTCGGTGGAAGCGATGATGTGTTCAACTGTAACGCCTGGCGCACGCTCTAAAAGCTTAAAACCTGCTGGAGTAACTTCTAGTACTGCAAGCTCTGTTACTACTTTTTTAACGCAGCCTACACCCGTTAATGGCAAAGAGCATTTTTTAAGAATTTTTGATTCTCCGGCTTTGTTAACGTGCATCATGGCAACAATAATATTCTCAGCCGAAGCCACTAAATCCATTGCGCCTCCCATTCCTTTGACCATTTTTCCTGGAATTTTCCAGTTAGCAATATCACCATTTTCGGCCACTTCCATCGCTCCAAGAATTGTTAAATCAACATGTTGTCCACGGATCATTCCAAAACTGAAAGCAGAATCAAAGAAACTTGCTCCGGGCAAAGTAGTGATGGTTTGTTTCCCTGCGTTGATTAAATCCGCGTCTTCATCGCCTTCAAAAGGAAAAGGACCCATGCCAAGAATTCCGTTTTCACTTTGAAATTCAACGTCAATTCCTTCCGGAATATAATTAGCGACAAGTGTAGGAATTCCGATTCCGAGATTCACGTAATAACGGTCTTTCAATTCTTGTGCAATTCGTTTTGCTATTCCTATTTTGTCTAACATAAATAAAACTGTTTAGATTTTTTAAACCATTAAGAAATTAAGGTTCATTAAGTTTAATAAATAAAGAGTTATCTCTATTCGTCTATTATCTATTTTCGTTCTCTAACGGTACGTTGCTCGATTCTCTTTTCGTATTGCTCTCCTTGAAAGATGCGTTGTACGAATATCCCAGGAATATGAATTTCGTTTGGATCTAAACTTCCTGCAGGCAGTAATTCTTCTACTTCGGCGATAGTAATTTTTGCTGCTCCGGCCATACAAGGATTGAAATTTCTTGCAGTTCCTTTGAATATTAAGTTTCCGGCTTCATCACCTTTCCATGCTTTTACGATCGCATAATCAGCATTGAAAGCATGTTCCATGACATGCATTTTACCATTGAATTCACGGACTTCTTTACCCTCGGCTACTTCAGTTCCATAACCGGCTGGTGTGAAAAAAGCAGGAATTCCTGCTTGTGCCGCACGACAACGTTCTGCTAAAGTTCCTTGAGGAATAAGATCTACTTCTAGTTCTCCAGAAAGCATTTGGCGTTCAAATTCGGCATTTTCGCCCACGTATGATGAAATCATTTTCTTGACTTGACGCTTTTGTAAAAGCAGTCCAAGACCAAAATCATCGACACCCGCATTGTTTGAAATACAGGTTAAATCCTTAGTTGCTTTTTTTACTAATTCGGCTATGGAATTTTCTGGAATACCACATAATCCGAAACCGCCAAGCATGATAGTCATCCCATTTTCAATTCCTTGAAGGGCGTCCTGAACGTTATTTACTTTTTTGTTAATCATATAAGTGATTTGCTGTTTGTCGAATATTATTTAAAGAAGAAGTAAGTCTGTTTGTAATACTAAGAACAACAGAATTTGAATTTTAGAACCAAAGCCCTAGCCCAGATAAAAGCGACATCCTTTCTGGTCCTGATTTTTTCAGGATCAGAAAGATATAGCGGTTAGCTGGATTAGCTCCAGATGAAACTTTTACAATTCAAATTCTTCGGTATCTTGTTCTACGGCAGTTGTGTCTACTACTTTTCTAGGTACGTAACAGTCTACTTTTATAGAAAGATTTGCGGGTCTTTCAAAGCTTTCCTTAGAAACTTTGAGGGCCGGATCAGCATAACACAGCTTCATGAAATAACCCCAAACCGGTAGTGCTGCTGTGGCTCCCTGACCGTAAGTAAGGCTTTTGAAACGTGCTGAACGATCCTCGCAACCGACCCAAACACCGGTTACAAGATTAGGAACCATTCCCATAAACCAACCATCAGACTGGTTTTGTGTAGTTCCTGTTTTTCCCGCAATTGGGTTTTTAAATTGATACGGATAACCGGTCCAACGGTTGTCTCCGCTTCCGCCGCCAGTGGTACGCAAACGATCTCCAGATCCACCCTCGGTCACACCTTCTAGTAATTTGACAACCGCATAAGCGATATCTTTATTTAAAACATCATGAGACTCAGGAATTGGCTCGTAGATTATCACACCACTTTTATCTTCAATTTTAGATATAAATTGTGGTTTCATATAAACGCCTTGATTGGCAAAAGTGCTGTAAGCAGCAACCATGTCTTCAACAGTTATTTCAACAGCTCCCAACGCAATGGAAGGTTGGTTTACAATTTCGGATTTTACGCCTAATTTATGGGTTAAATCGATTACGGCTTCCGGTCCAACTTTATCAATTAATTTTGCTGATATCGTATTTATGGAATTTGCCAAACCTCTTTTCAAAGTAACCATTCCGCGGTATTTGTTGTCTGAATTTCTAGGTTCCCAATCTTCGGTAACATGATGGCGTCCTTTTCTGATTACGAATGGTCCGTCAATAATCGAGTCACAAGGAGACATATTCAATTGTTCGATGGCGGTTGCGTAAACAAACGGTTTGAAAGTCGAACCTACTTGTCTGGCACCTTGTCCTACGTGATCGTACTGGAAATATTTATAATTGATACCACCAACCCAAGCTTTTACATTACCGGTTTGCGGTTCCATGGCCATCAATCCAGATTGTAAAAAATGTTTGTAATATCGAATAGAATCCAGCGGTGTCATGATAGTATCTTTTTCTCCTTTCCAAGAAAAGACGGTCATTTCTGTTTTTTCGCTAAATGATTTTATAATTTCTTCGTCACTTTTATCCATTGATTTCATCACAGCCCAGCGGTTGGATGATTTCATGGCCTGATTCAGAATGCGTTGTGTTTCTACAGAAGAAATATTGACAAAAGGAGCATTTTTATTTCCTTTAGATTGATTGAAAAACTCTTCTTGAAGGTTTGCCATGTGCGCCGTAACCGCTTCTTCAGCATGCAATTGCATTCTGGAATCAATAGTGGTGTAAATTTTCAGACCGTCCTTATATATGTCGTAATCAGAACCATCCGGCTTTTTATTTTCTTCAGCCCATTTTTTCATGTAATCACGCAGGTATTCTCTAAAATAGGTAGCCGTTCCTTCTTTATGGGTTTCTAATTTGAAATTTAATTTAATTGGTAAACTTTGCAATCTTTCTTTCTCTTCTTTTGAAATGATTTTCCCTTTTTCCATTTGCGAAAGCACCACATTTCTGCGGTTTTTCACTCCTTGTGGGTTTCTGATAGGATTGTATAAACCAGAGTTTTTGAACATTCCAACCAATATTGCCGATTCACTGATGGTTAAATCTTTTGGCTCTTTCGAAAAATAGGTTTTTGCCGCAGAACTTACTCCAACAGAATTATTTCCAAAATCATACACGTTGCAATACATCGCAATAATTTCATTTTTAGTGTATTGTCTTTCCAGACGGATGGCGACTATCCATTCTTGTGCTTTTTGTATGATTCTAAAAGGTAGGAATTTAGAACCTTCTCCGTGTAGCAATTGTTTGGCAAATTGCTGAGTCAATGTACTCGCTCCACCGCTAGTTCCTAAACTGAAAATGGCTCTCAAAGTTCCTCTGCCATCAATGCCAGAATGCTCATAAAAGCGAGCGTCTTCCGTAGCGATTAATGCATCAATTAAATTTTTTGGTAAATCAGAATAGTGCAATTGAGACCTGTTTTTTTCAAAATACTTTCCTAAAACTACTCCGTCAGCCGATATGATTTCGGTAGCTAAATTAGAATCAGGATTTTCTAAATCTTCAAATGAAGGCATCGAACCAAAGATTCCCCATGAAGCAAATAGGAAAAACAAACCGATGCCTCCCAAGCCTATAAAGAAGATTTTCCAAAATTTCCTTTGATAATGTGCAACATCTTTGACAGTACCTTTTGCTTGATTATTATTTTTTTTGATAGCCATAATACTATTTTATTCTTTTTTTTCTATTCTAAAACCTACCTCTGTAATTCCATTTAAAGCTGTTACGCCAGGAACTTTGCCGTTTTCTCTAACGGCCTGTTTGATGTGGACTTTGTATTTTGATTTGAATCTTACATTTTCTTTGTAAAAGAGCTTGCTTTCTTTTAAATCTGAGAAACCATTTCCTAAAAGTGTTCCGTCCGTATCGGCCATTTGGTATTCAAGGGTGTCCACTTTTGTAAAACCAGTTGGTAATTCTAATGCCACAATTAAAAACAGATTATTGAATTGATAATTGTTATTGGCTCGCAAATTCACAAATAGATTGTATCGTTTTGTGGAATCTAATTCTGGTAAGTTAAACGTTACAATACTGTCTTTGTGCCAAGCATTACCAACAGATTTATATTCATCAAAAACTCTTTTTTTATCACATGAAGAAAAGAGAATCACAACCAAAAGAAGTAAAGCGCTATTTTTTATCCACATTTTTAGTAATAATTATTGGTTTTCTTGGCTCTGCAGGTTTTTTTTCTGCGGGAGCGTGACGGTTATTGGTTGCAGGTTTATTGTTGTTATTGTTATTGTTTGCAAGTTTATTGTTATTTGCAGGCTTATTATTGTTAGCCACAATTACATTTTCTCCCGCAGGTTTGCGTTTTTTGTTTGGTTTTTTCTTTGCTTTGGGTTGATCAAAACGAGTTAAACTTTCCTGACCCATTGCATTATTGAAGTTTTTCTCCGGCTCAACAATCAGCTCGATAGCATAATCTTCTAACGATGAAACTTTGTTTTTTAATTTGTTTTCAGCAACAATTTCTTTGACCTGATCAATTTTTAGAACATGCCAGTTGGCGAAATTATTAGTATAAGCAAACCACATCAAACCCTTAAAAATATCTTGTTTTTGGCAAATGGCATCTCCTTTTTCGGTTACCAATTTTGTTTCGAAATCCGGAAAATCTTTCAACGCATCCATGTAGGTATCCAACTCATAGTTCAAGCAGCATTTTAATTTTCCGCATTGTCCTGCCAGTTTTTGTGGATTCAAAGACAGTTGTTGGTAACGTGCCGCAGAAGTATTTACACTTCTAAAATCCGTCAACCAAGTAGAACAACAAAGTTCTCTTCCGCAAGAACCAATTCCGCCTAAACGAGCTGCTTCCTGACGGAAACCAACTTGTTTCATCTCGATACGAGTGCTGAATTCTTTAGCAAAATCTTTAATTAATGCTCGAAAGTCAATACGGTCATTTGCTGTGTAATAAAACGTAGCTTTAGATCCATCACCTTGAAATTCAATATCTGAAATTTTCATTTCCAGTTTTTGAGCAATTGCCAGTTCTCGTGCGCGTACCTTCATTGGCTCTTCACGATCTCTTGCTGCGGACCAAATATCAATATCTTTTTGAGATGCTTTTCTATATATTTTCGGAATTTCATTGCTTGCAGGATTGGCTCCTTTTTTCTTCATTTGAATTTTAACTAATTCTCCCGTCAAAGTAACAATTCCTATATCATGACCCGGAGAAGCAACAGTAGCAACAATGTCGCCCATGCTTAACGTTAATTTCTCGGTATTGCGGTAAAATTCTTTTCTTCCGTTTTTGAAACGTACTTCTACACAGTCAAAAGGGGCGTCGCCATTGGGTAAACTCATATTAGAAAGCCAATCGAAAACCGTTAATTTGTTGCAGCTATCGGTGCCGCAAGTCCCATTATTTTTACAACCTTTAGGTGCGCCACCATCAGAAGTTGAACAACTTGTACATGCCATAATCTTATATGTAGTGTTGCGACGAGCACAACTTAAGTTCTTAAAACGTTTAATGTGTAAAGATAGTATTTTTTAATTTTACGGCACAACGCATAAAAGAACCAATAAATCATAAATTTTTAATAAAAAAACCCACTACAAATAAAATTGTAATGGGTTAAATATAAATCTATCTTTAATTAAAAGCTTAAGTTTCTTTCACCGAAATTATTTTCACCGGACATGCTTTTGCTGCCAATTCGCAACTTTCAACAATGGAGTGGTCGTGCGATTTTAAAGTAAAAAAGCCTTTGGCATTTTGCGAATGAATCAAAACTGATTTTCCGTCTTTCTTAGACATTTGAAATTGAACCGGCGCCATTTCAACGCAATAATTACAGCCAATACATTTGTCTCTTTGTAAAGTAACAATAACCATTAGGCTTCCACAATTTTATATAATTTGTCCGACATTCTAATTCTGAAAGGTAATTTTAAAGTACAATCATCGCCTTTGGTGGCTTTGTCAGCCGTAATATCATTGACAAACATTTCGTCGATAATCATTTCCTGCGCTCCGGTGCTTGGTCCTGTTACCAGAATTTTATCTCCAATTTTGATGTCGTACGCTTCAATTTTGAATTGACCAATGTTGGCTTTCGGGAAATAATGGGTTCCTTTTCCCACATAGACTTTTTTCTGTGTAGCCATCGATCCGGAAACATCACTCCATTCTCCCAATTCTTGTCCGAGATAATAACCGGACCAAAAACCGCGATTGTAAACGGTGTTTAACGCTTCCATCCAATCCACTACTTTTTCTTTAGAAAACGAACCTTCATAATAACTGTCAATCGCCTCCCGATAGGTTTTGATCACGGTGGCGACATATTCAGGAGCACGGCGACGGCCTTCAATTTTCAACACCTTAATACCGGAATCAATGACTTGGTCCAGAAAATCTAAAGTGCATAAATCTTTTGGAGACATTAAATATTCGTTATCGACTTCGATTTCAAAACCAGTTTCCTGGTCAATTACCGTGTATTTTTTGCGGCAATTTTGTTTGCACGCACCACGATTTGCCGAGGAATTATTAGAATGTAAACTCAAGTAGCATTTTCCTGAAACTGCCATACACAAAGCGCCATGACCAAAAATTTCAATCTCCACCAAGTTTCCGTTTGGACCTTTAATTTGTTCTTTTTCGATTTGAGCGGTGATGCTTTTTACTTGACGTAAACTCAATTCCCGACTTAAAACCATCGTGTCTGCAAATAAACTGTAGAATTTTATGGTTTCAATGTTGGTCACATTCAGTTGAGTCGAAATATGAATTTCCATCCCAATGCCTCTTGCTATAGCGATGACCGCTTGATCAGAAGCGATAACTGCAGTGATATTCGCTTCTTTGGCTTTGTTCAGTAGGGTCTTTACGACGGATAAATCGTGGTCGTAAATTATAGTGTTTAAGGTCAAGTAACTTCGAACATTCTTCGCTTCGCAGCGTTTTGCTATTTCCGGCAAATCGTCCATGGTGAAATTCACGGTGGCTCTAGCGCGCATGTTCAATTGCTCTACGCCAAAGTAAATAGAATCCGCACCATTATCTAATCCGGCTTGAAGCGACTCAAAGTTCCCGGCGGGAGCCATAAGTTCTATTTTGTTATTCGATATCATGATAAATTAGTCTAAAACTTTATATAATTTATCAGATAGTCGAATTCGGAATGGTAATTTGAACGTGCAAGTATCTCCAGAAACTGCTTTTTCTTGAGCTAAATCGTTCACCAGCATTTCTTCGATTACTACTTTTTGTTCTCCGGTTGTGGAACCTTTGATTAAAATCGTATCGCCAATTTTTATTTCGTTTTCTTCAATTAAAAATTGACCGATACTTGGTTTTGGAAAAAAATGCGTTCCTTTTCCAATATAAACTTTCTTAATTTTTGGTTCTTTTTTAACGGCAGTCCCGACACTTCGGGATGGTTTCTCAGCAACAAAAACACCATGCGTTTCTTCGTTGTTTTTGAAAGTCAAAACATCTGATTTTCCTTTTTTGAAAATCTTATTTCCGTTTTTAATCCCTCTTCGAATGGCTTTTTGCTCTTCTTCCGGCAAATGAATCACACTCACACATTCAGCAGAACAGCAACCTTCCATTTTTTCTTTGCAAGATTCACATTGGATAAAAAGCAAATGACAACCTTCGTTCACGCAATTGGTATGTACATCGCAAGGTGCGCCACATTGATGGCATTGCGAAACAATATCGTCAGTGATTCTTTCGCCCAAGCGGTGATCAAACACGAAGTTTTTTCCAATGAATTTACTTTCTAATCCTTCGGCTTTTACCTGGCGCGTGTATTCGATAATTCCACCTTCAAGCTGGTATACATTTTCAAAACCTTTGTGTTTGAAATAAGCACTGGCTTTCTCGCAACGGATTCCCCCGGTGCAATACATCAATACTTTTTTGTCTTGTTTGTGTTCAGCAAGTTGTTCTTCTATGATTGGTAAACTTTCACGAAAAGTATCAACATCAGGTTTTATAGCTTTGGTAAAATGTCCAATTTCTGATTCGTAATGATTTCGCATATCGACCACAATCGTATTTGGATCTTCTAGAAGTTCATTGAATTCCTTTGCTTTTAAATGAATTCCTATATTCGTCACATCAAAAGTTTCATCTACCAAACCATCAGCCACAATCTTGTCACGGACTTTTACCGTCAGTTTCAAAAACGAGTGATCGTCTTGCTCTACGGCTATATTCAATCGGATTCCTTTCATGAAATCATAGACTTCAATCGAATCTTTGAACGCATAGAAATTATCGGCAGGCAGTGATAATTGGGCATTGATTCCCTCACTGGCTACATAAATTCGACCCAGAACTTCAAGAGAGTTCCACGCCAGAAATAATTCGTTACGAAATTGTGTTGGATTTGAGATTTGCGCATAAGCATAGAAAGACAGCGTAAGACGTTGTTTTCCGGCATCATCAATCATGATGGCTCTTTCCTCTGCGCTTAATATGTTATACAGTTGCATGCTATAAACAGTTTTAAGTTGAGAAATATATTTTTTGCAAAAGTATGGAAAAAGGTTCAGAGGAGCAAAGTTTTGAAGGAAGTAAGGTTCGTAATCATTACAATAGACGCTTAATTTTCCTTAATCCCTTAATGGTTTCATTTTCTTGGAGCTATTTCCAGCTTTCCGCTATATCTCTTGTTTCCGCTGTCGCTATAACAAGAGGATGCCGCTGTAATCTGGGCTAGGGTAGTTGTGGAATTTAGAAGGTTTAGTTTTTTAAAATTGTAATTATCGCTTCTAGCCACACGAAAGGATTCCCTAGGTAGGGGGAATCGATTATTTTTCAATTAATTTTTTGGAAGGCTATATTTTTGGTCTTTCAATATTGCTATAATCGCATATGATATTTCAAAAACTTTTCCGTTAAAGTTGTTGTTTAATAGAATTATTGTAAATTTTTCATCAACATCAGAAACTAAAATTGCTTCATAATTTCCAGATCTTCCATCATGTAAATGCTCAATTAAATTTCCGTCTTTAAATTTTGCTTGTCCCAAAGCGGATTGAGTTTCATACAAATCAAATTGTTGACCTATTTCGTAAAGTGATTTTTTATTGATTATTTTTTTTGAATGAAGACAATTTGCAAATTTCAGTAAATCAAAGGTTGTTAAGTAAGTGCCACCAGTTATTGGTAAGTCGGATTTGTCCGGAACTAAATTATTATTAAATCCTTTAGCTATGTTTTCTACATTTTCAAAAGGTGTCATAACAGACGAATTCATTTTACAAGGTTTGAATATGAATTTTTCTACGTAACTTTTATAAGACATTCCAGTTAATCGTTCAACAATAAAGTGTCTTAAAAAAATATTATTGTTGTTATAATCGTAATTTGTTCTTGGTTTAAAATCAAGTGAGTTGATTGATTTTAAACCATCAAAAAGATCTTTATCATTTTTAATTTCCCCCCAATTGACATTAGGTATCCCACTTGTATATTGCAATAAATCTATAATTGAAACCTCATTTGCCCATTTTGGTAATTCCGGAATAAATTTAGAAATCTTATCGGTCAATTTTAATTTGCCTTGTTCTTGTAATTGCAATAAAGCAACCGCACTAAATTCTTTTGTAATAGAGCCAATATTGAATTTATAATTGGTAGTTAATTTATTCGTTTTTGTTGCATCAGTAAATCCGAATGAAGCGCTGTATAATATTTTATTGTTTTTTGAAACAAGTACATTTCCGTTAAAAACTCCAATTTGGTTTGACCATTTCATTACAGAGTCAATTTGAACTATTTTTCTTGTTTGAGAAAATGCATTATTTGACAAAAATAAGAGAGTAATGGAAATTGAGAATAGTTGTTTGTAATACTTCATAATTTATTTTTTCTCGTTTTATTGCTTTTGATTAACATTCTCCTAACTATTTACTGTCATCAAATATACACCTCTTTCTAGCACAAAACATCTTCTAGCCCAGATAGTCCCGAAGCTTCGGGAGAAATCCTTTTTTATCCGCTTTTTTAGAGGGGAAAAAGATTGAAACGAATAGCTGGAAAAAGCTCAAAAAAACAATCATCTAAAGTTTATAAATAAAAAACCCTTTCAAAGTGTAATACTCTGAAAGGGTTAATTTATGCTGCAATGTAAATCTTAACAATACTCGTTGAAAGCGTCTTTTAAGTTTTCAGCAATCAATTCTGCTGGGCGACCTTCAATGTGGTGACGCTCTAACATGTGCACTAATTCTCCGTTTTTGAACAAAGCCATACTTGGCGATGATGGAGGAAAAGGGAACATGTGTTGTCTTGCAGCATCAACTGCATCTTTGTCAACTCCTGCAAAAACAGTGATTAAATGGTCTGGTTTTTTAGCGCCATCTAAACTCATTTTTGCTCCTGGACGTGCGTTTCTAGCAGCACAACCACAAACCGAATTTACAACTACAAGCGTTGTTCCTTCTAATTTCATTGCGTTTTCTACTGCTTCAGCACTATGTAAATCTTGAAAACCTGCAGTTGTTAATTCCGCTTGCATTGGTTTTACCATTTCTTCTGGATACATATCTTTTTATTTTAAATCAATATTAATTTTGAGTTGCAAAGTTACAAAGTTTACAATCAAGAACAGGAGTTGAATTATAAAGTTTTGTTATAGTTTGATTGTTATTTTATTGCCTTGAAAGCCACATGAAAAATAGCTTTTATAAATAGCATTTTTGGACATTTTAAAATCACTTGAATGTCTTCGTATAAAGTAGTTTCCTCGTCCAGAAATTTAAAAATTAATGTTGGATTTCCTTTTTTAAACATTGAAGAAAAGATGTTGGAACCCAACTCGTTTTTTCGGTCTAAAATGTCTAACAAAAGCAAATCGTAAAACCAGAATTTGGTCTTTCTATGAAATTTTGTGAAGTCGGTTTCCCTTTGCAGAAAGGTAACCAATTCACTTGATTTTTTATCAGAATTTTTGAAAGTGTAACCCGTACTCGCTTTTGTCCAACCGCCGGAAGTTCCTATATTGAGTACGTTTTTAGTATTTGCTTTCCAAAAAGGATAACACGTCATAGGAATACTGCCTTGCTCTTTTTCGACGATTTCATAATTCGTTATCCCCAATTTTTTGATGTATTGCTGGATTTCGTTTTCATATTCTTCTTTTTTCAAATGCTGGTGCGAAAACAAGGTGTATTCCAGTAATGCTTCAGTTTTAGATGTTGGTAACACGTACATAAAACGGGTATTTCCTTTTTGTTCCACCGAAAAATCCATGAAAGTTGCTTGCTCCGGATTGAAAACGGGCTGTTCGCTTTTGATAAACCAACCAATAAAATGCTGTTGTAAAAGGGGGTATTTAGTCTGACTTTCCGCTTTGTGTTTGTTGTAAATGCTGTTAAATAATTTCGAGCACGAAAAAGATTCACTTTCGGTTTTTACCAGAATTATAGTTTCGGATTCTTCGATTTCTAAGACTTTCTGGTTCACGAAGGTGATGTTTTCTTGTTTCGAAAGCAACTCAAATACCTGCGTGTAAAAATCCAGCCCTTTGACCATATTGTAGTCGTACGGTTGCAAGTCTAAATCCCTGCGAAAATCTTCATTGGCAAATAAAGCCGAATCCCATTTCTTGGAAATAGATTGTTCCCAAACCGAATCACTGGTTTTCCAAAAACACCACGTTCTGTCGTTGGTTTTTTTAGTGTTTTCATCCAATAACAAAATACTTTTATTCTTAAATTTTCCAGATTGCACCATTTTATACACGGTCATCAAAGCCGATAATCCAGCGCCGGTAAAAATATAATCGTAGTGTTTCATTTGGAAATTTGACATTTGCCCCAAAAATAGACAATTTTATTCTTTTAGTTTGGCTAAAATCAGCTTTAATTCTTTTGGTTTTAAGTAGCCGTTGTGCTGAAAAACAATCTCGTTTTCACTATTCAAAACACATAAAACAGGAAAATTCAGTTGCTTATTTATTGTTCCTAATGCGATTGCCAGTTCATGTGTTCCGAAGTTGTTTCCTGTGGGTTTGAATTGAAAAGTGGTTTTGTTGAAGATTACCATTCTTTTTTCTTCGGCATTGAAATCAACAAAATAAACAGTTTTGTTGAGCTCCTTGATGATTTCCTCGTTTTTGAAAGTGGTGTTTTTCATCGCATGACAAAATTGGCACCAATCGGTTTGAATGAAAACAATCGTTTTTCTCTTTTCGATTGTTTGTAAACTGTCTATTTCTTCGAATGAAACCGAATGCAGCTGTGCAAATCCAGCAGGAATTGCGCAGCATAATAACAATAGTAAATAAAGATTTTTTTTCATTATCTTAAGGTATAACGAAGTCCGAAAAAGCTTCTGATTCCTTGGTTAGGTCCATAAACATAAGTCGTATCAAAAGTCAATCCATAAGGGTTTTCAGGTGTTGCCAGCACTTGACCATTAGTATCGTAGGTCACATTTTTATCAAAAGGATCATTGGCCATTCCAATCAAAAATGGATTGTTTTGTTTGGGTAAAAAGTTCAATAGGTTTTTAATTCCAGCATAGAATTCAAATTTTTTTAATCCGGAATACGTGAATTGAATGTTTTGCAAACTGTACCAAGGCGATTCCGGAGCACGCGGATCTAGAGCACTTAAAAGAGGCAATTGCATCGGGCTGTACACATTTCCGGTATAATCTACATTCAGATCTATAGCTTGAAATTTATACGAAACACTCCAGGTTGCCGTAAATTTTTCAGTTAGAAAAGGAGTTTCTTTTTGGCCATTTTCAACGTTTTTATTGTCAAGCAAAGAAGCGCCAGTAATAATCTTTAATCCATTTGGAAAATTGAAATCGATATTCGTACTGATTCCTTGGCTTATCGCATAGCCATTGATGTTGTCATAAATGATTTGGTTGGGATTAGTATCATAATCCGATACTATCTTATTGCTGAATCGCGTATGAAAAAACGAAGTTTCAATTCCAATAAAGGTTCCGTTTTCGAAATTTATTTTTTTGATATAGTTTAAATTGGCATTGATGGATTGTTCAGGTTTTAGGTTATTGGCAATTATAATTTCACGGGCGCCAGTCAAAGCAGCATGATCTTCGGTAAATAAATTCACCACTCTAAAACCTGTTCCGGCATTCAAACGAACAATGTTATTGTCGTTCAATTTCCATTTGTAGGCGATTCGTGGAGTCAAGATGCTTCCGTGAAACGAGTTGTAATCGTAACGCATTCCCAGCAATAGCTTGTGTTTTTCAGTAAACGTAATTTCGTCTTGAACAAAAATTCCCGGCAGCCACGTTTTTTCCGGGTTATTGTTTTCCAATTGTGAAGTTGCCGGCGTATTGTCATCGTAATAATTGTATCGCGTGGCAATTCCGGTAAGCAAATCATGATTTTCTATTTTTTTATCCCAAGTCAATTGTAGAAATCCAATTTTTTGATTCGCAATATAGCTCGTCGTGCCGTACCGACTGTCTTGAAAATGTACGTTTCCTGAAAAAGACAGCATCAGTTTTTCCTGAAACGGCAGTTGATAACTTCCAATCAATTCTGCTCGTTTGGTATAAATACTTTCGCCATAGATTTCGTCACCGCCACGGTGTTTTTTCTCCCAACGCACATCTCCGCCAAAACGGTCTTCATAAACTCCCCGCGCGGCAATGGTAAACAATCGATTTTCTTTTCTTTCAAAAGTCCATTTTTGAAAAAGGGAAATTCGATCCGAAAGGGTAACATCGGTAAAATTATCGTTATCGTTGTCTATTTTTTGATCGTATCTGAAATAATTTAAACCTAAAAGTGCCGTTGCTTTCTTGCCAACATTAAGTTTTACTCCTAAATCAACATTGGTTTCCAACCAAGAAGTGGAAAAAACATCTGCCGAAAATAGGGGAGCGTTAGTTGGATTTTTAGTAATGATATTAATCAAACCGCCCACGGCTTCACTACCATACAAGGAGGAAGCGGGGCCTTTTACAATTTCAATTCGTTCCACCAGTGAGTTTGGAATTCCTGATAATCCATATACCGTGGATAAACTACTCACAATTGGCATTCCGTCGATTAGAACCAAAGTGTAAGGACCTTCAAGCCCATTAATATGAATATCGCCCGTGTTGCAAACGCCACAATTAAGCTGCGGCCGTACGCCATTTACATTCTGTAATGCTTCATAAATACTGGCTGTTGGATTTTTCTTGAAAAATATTGGAGAATAAACTTCTACCGGAACGGCGCTTTCTAATCTTTTTACCGCCTTCAATGTTCCCGAAACCACGACTTCGTTAAGTTGGTTTTCGGTACTTGAAAGTGCAAAATCCAGAATATTATTTTCATTACTTTTGACGGTTATATTCTTTTTTAAAGTTTGAAAACCTTCTGCAACAATTTGTAATTTGTAACTTCCTTCAGCAATTGTATCGATGCTGTACTTTCCTAAGCTATCGGTTTGGGTAGCGTATTTTGTTCCAATTAAAAAAACACGAGCTTCCGAAACTCTTTTTTTTCCTGATGAAACAAAGCCCGAAAGACTTGTTTTTTCTTGGCTGTAGCCAAAGTGAAACATCAAAATAATAGATATATAATATAACTTTTTCACGGTTCTTAAATTAAATTTAGACAAAGCTAAAAATTATATTTGATTTATGTAAAATAATTTTAATTTATGAGTAAAAAAAAACGGTTCATCATGACAATGAACCGCTTGATTACCCAAAAATTAACCAAAACGATCAGGATTTATAACATTATATTTCATTTAAGACGGCCATTTCTTTGTCGTTTTGATATGCTCTAGCAATAGGAAAAGCATCTTTGCTGGAGAAAAAACCATCTTGCAAATCCATAATTTCATCGGCGGTGCAAAGGCAATTTTCTAGTTGTTTCCGAATCAAATTTTCCTCCATTTGCAGGCCTATGAATACGATTTCGTTTAAGCGGTCGCCAAAATTAGCGGTCCATCGTTCCTCAATAATGTCTTGGTTTTGGACAAAATTGTTAAAAGTCATGCGTTCTCCCAGCGACATGCTGGCCCACCATACACCTGCGCCTTCAGCCTTCATAGATCCTCCGGCCTGACTCCAGTTGATGGCTTGCTCCGGTCTGGAAGCAATCCAGCAAAGTCCTTTACTTCTGATGATGTTTTGGGGAAAATACTTTGTCAGGAATTGCCAAAAACGTTGTGGGTGCAAGGGGCGTTCGTCTCGAAAAACAAAAGATGAAATTCCATATTCTTCGGTTTCAGGCGTATGAATTCCTTCGAGTTCCTGCATCCAGCCAGCTGATGATTCGGCTTCTTCGTAGTTAAATAATCCAGTGTTTAAAATGGCGCTTGGTGGTACTTTTCCTAGAACCGAAGTGATTATTGTTGCCACAGGATTCAGTTTCTGGATCGAAGCTTTCAGGATTTCCAATTCTTTTTGGGTAACCAAATCAGTTTTATTCAGAATAACAACGTTGGCAAATTCCACTTGATCGACCAGAAGGTTCACAATTGTACGATTATCGTTTTCAATATCGGATGCTTTTCGGTCTTGAAGGGTTTGGGCTGAGCCAAAATCTTTAAAGAAATTAAAGGCATCGACCACGGTGACCATCGTATCAATAAAACTAAATTGAGATAAATCAATGTTTTCTTCTTCATTTATAAATGAAAACGTTTGAGCTACAGGAATGGGTTCGCTGATTCCGGAGCTTTCAATCAGCAAGTAATCGAAGCGATTTTCTTTGGCTAATTTCTCGACTTCGACCATTAAATCTTCTCGCAACGTACAACAAATACAACCATTACTCATTTCGACTAGTCGTTCTTCTGTGCGAGATAATGTGTTTTCTGCTTTTACCAAATTGGCATCAATGTTAACCTCGCTCATATCATTGACAATGACAGCTACTTTTAAACCTTCTTTATTGTGCAGGATATGATTTAGCAAAGTAGTTTTTCCGGCTCCTAGGAAACCGGATAAAACGGTTACGGGTAATTTTTTCATTAGTGCGTGTTTTTATGATTGCTGTAGTTTATCAAATGCCCTAGGATCATTCCTATGCCACCAATAATTAATAAATTAGTGTGATAATCCAAAAAAATATCAATTAACACACTCAATAGTATTAGGTAATTGAGGTTAAAAGCAATAATGCAACTAGTAAACTTGCTTTCTTTATAATGTTTAAAACCGCCCATAACCCAATAGAAGCAAAAGCTAAATCGACATACGGATTGTGCGACAACCCTAGTGGAAGTATAGACAGTAAAGGGAAAATTAAACAATGGAGCAAGCATAATCCGGCACTCGAAATCCCTAAAATATCCATTTTTAATGATGTAGTTTTCTTCATTTTCTTGTATATTTGCTTAATGCAATTGTGTTGCAAATATAGAAATATATTTTATAACGCAACAATGTTGCGTTTAATTTTTATTGGATTATGAAAACAACTCGAAATACAACCGCCAAAACGACCATTTTAGAAATTATAAAAAATTCTAAAGTTGCTTTATCGCATACTGAAATTCAGGCTTTAAGCCAAAATATTTGTGATCGCGTTACCATTTATAGGGTTTTAGATCGCTTGGTTGCTGAGGATGTGATTCATAAAACAGTAAATTTAGACGGAACAATCAAGTATGCGAGTTGCCATCACCTGCATGATGGTGTTGTACACACCCATAATCATATTCATTTTAGTTGCGAGAAATGCCACTTGGTAACTTGCCTAGAAAATGTAGAACCAACCTTCAAATTACCGTCGAACTACTTGGTGAAAGACGTTAATTTTACGCTTTCCGGATTGTGTCCGAACTGTTTATAGTTTATTGATTTATTTTAGACTTGGCTAAAAATATATTTTTGGTGTACTTTTTTGTTTATATTTGTTGTTGTAATTGGTTTCCAATCACTCTTTTCTACATGATATCTTATGTGGAAAAAACATTCAAAAAAACAGAAAATGACCTTTTCAGAAGAAAATTATCTCAAGACCATTTACCACCTTACTTGGGTTTCGGATGCTGATATCAGCACCAATTCCATTGCTGAAAAAATGGAAACCAAAGCATCATCCGTTACCGATATGCTCAAGAAACTCTCCGAAAAAGACTTAGTCAACTATGTAAAATACCAAGGCGTTTCGCTTACTGATAAAGGGAAATTAGCGGCGAAAATGATTGTTAGAAAACACCGTCTTTGGGAATGTTTTCTCGTGGAGAAATTAGAGTTTTCCTGGGATGAGGTACACGATATTGCGGAGCAATTGGAACACATCAAATCCGAAAAACTCATCAATAAATTGGATGATTTTTTAGGTAATCCTACTGAAGATCCGCATGGAGACCCTATTCCTGATGCACATGGAAGAATTATAAAAGTAGAAAAACAATTGCTTTCGGAATTTGAAAAAAACCAAATCGGGATTTGTGTGGGTGTCAAGGATACTTCTTCTGATTTTTTAAAATATTTAGACAAACAGGAAATCGCTTTGGGTTCCCAAATTGAAATTATAGAGAAGGAAAGTTTTGATTCCTCTTTCCGAATTCGGGTTGGGATCAAAGAATTAACGGTTTCAAATAAAATAGCCAGTAATATTTATATCAAATAATTATGTTTCAATCTATAGTAGATTACTTTACAAGTATCGACCCAATATTAGCCGCTTTGTATGCGAGTTTGTTCACTTGGTTTCTAACCGCGTTAGGAGCTTCTTTCGTTTTTATGTTTAAAACAATGAATCGGACGGTTCTTGACGGAATGCTCGGGTTCACCGGAGGTGTCATGGTTGCGGCCAGTTTTTGGAGTTTATTGGCTCCAGCGATAGAAATGACGGGTGGTGAAGGATTTGCAAAAGTCATTCCAGCAGCTTTTGGTTTTTTCTTGGGAGCGCTTTTCATTTTCGGAATCGATAAAGTATTGCCGCATCTTCACATCAATTTTAAAGTTACTGAAGGAATCAAATCGCCTTGGCAACGCACGACTTTGCTGGTTTCGGCAATTACACTGCACAATATTCCGGAAGGATTGGCCGTGGGAGTTCTTTTTGGGGGAGTAGCCGCCGGGATTCCGGAAGCTTCCATCGCGGGCGCTGTTACGTTAGCAATTGGTATTGGAATTCAGAATTTTCCGGAAGGAATTGCTGTTGCCATGCCGTTGCGCAGAATGGGAATGAGCCGATGGAAAAGTTTTATTTACGGCCAATCTTCAGCATTAGTGGAGCCGGTTGCCGCAGTTTTAGGGGCTTTTGCAGTGACATTTTTTACTCCAATTTTGCCTTATGCTTTGGCTTTTGCCGCAGGCGCAATGATTTTTGTAGTAGTGGAAGAAGTAATTCCGGAAACACAACAGGATAAAAATACCGATATTGCCACGCTTGGATTCGTTGGAGGATTTATTGTGATGATGGTTTTGGATGTTGCTTTGGGATAGTAATTTAGCGGTTGTAAAAGAATATAATAATCCTTAATCATAACGTGTGAAAAAGTCAGTTCTATTCCTTTTTATGATGATTAGCAGTTTAGCTTTGGCGCAAAGCACAGAATCCCAAAAAGTGAAATACGTAACTATAAAGCAAAAAGTATTTCCTAATCAAAGAGGATTTCAACTGGTTTTGAAAGCAGTTGTTTCTGATTCTCGTTGTCCTGAAGGTGTGACTTGTATTTGGGCGGGAGAAGTAAGTGCTGTTGTTTCGGTGTACAAAGATTCAAAATTGATTGAAGATACGATTTTTGTTTTTTCGATGACAAACGAAGAAGACAATAGAAAGTGGTTCTCTAAATATCTGCCTGAAAAACAAAAGAAGATAAAAAGTATTGGTGTGGTGCCGTATTCAAAAGAAGGAAGCAAGATTGATTCGGAAGAGTATTACCTGAAAATTGGTTATCTAAAGTAATTTTAGCTACAGCCACAATCGCCGCTGCCACAATCTTTATCCGATTTTTTCTTTTTGAAGAAGAATTTTTTAATCAAAAAAGCCAGTGCTATTCCGAGCGCTACAAAAGCTAAAATTTCTTGAATATCCATATTGTAAAAATAAGAAAAAGCAACCCGAAAAGGTTGCTTTTTTGCGTTAAACTAATGACAATGTTTTACAACTGCGCCATTATTCCAAAGTTAATTCCAAAGTTTTACTTCAGATTATGTTACTGTAATTTTATAATCAATTAGAATTTTGCTCCTACAGAAATGTAAAATGTTCTTCCTTCTCCTGGTAAAATTCCTGGACCAGGATAACCTCCAGCTCTTCTAGTTGCGTAAGCTTCGTCAAAAACATTATTAATTCCTGCTCTAATGTTGTAGTTTTCTAAGAATTTATATTCTGATGAAAAGTCAAATACATTGTATTTATCTAGCAATCCTGTAACTCCATTGGCAGAAGGTGCTGTAGTATTGTTCGCATCTGTAAATATTTTTCCTGTTAAGCGGTATTGCAGGGTAGTTGATATGTTGTTTTTTCCCCATGAAAGACCAAAGTTATGAATGTAACGCGGAGCATTTTCTACTCTTTTTCCGTCAAGGTTTGAGCTTGTAATAACTGTATTTGGGGTAGATCCTGCTGTTGTAAAAGTCTCAAAATCGGTGTAGCGACTATCAATAAAACTCATCGATGCAAAAAAGTCTACATTCCCTATTTGCTTATCAACTTCTAGAAAACGTGTAATATTGATGTTAAAAAAGCTCTCGATACCTTTGTTGACTGTTGTTCCTAAATTAGTTCTGTATAAAAAAGTACCTTGGGATGGATCATTATTTGTAAACTGTCTCACTCCACCAATACGATTGTTGTATTCAAGGTAAAATAAACCAATGTCAAAATTGATGTAATTGTTTATATTTCCTCTATATCCTAAATCAGCATTATATCCGCTTGCATCCTTTAAGTTTGGATCAATCACATCAGTAACTGCAGGTGGTGTCAAATCAGAGAAAAGTATCGGCCTGTAGGCCTGAGATACATTAGCATACACATTTGTGCTTGCAAATTTATATTCTAAACCTAATCCAAATAAAGCTTTATTTCGTACGATAGGATCGGCGTCAAAATTTACAGTAACTCCATTGTTTACTGCAAATAAGCCTGCACCTCTTGAGGTTATATGTTCAAAACGCACACCTGGTGTTGCACTAAATTTTTCCGTAATTCTAAACTGATTTTCAGCAAAAAAAGCAATGTTTTCGGTTTTGAATTTTATGTTTCTAGGGTAATCATTACTTACAGATAAGTCAAAATCACTTCCTGTGGTACCATTTCCGCTTTGTTTACGAATAGTTGTTGCTTGGTATACACGTGCTCCAAAAGCCAAGTTATGTGAGGTTGAACCTAGTTTATACTTAAAAATATTTCTATTTTCTGCCCCAAAGTTTTCGTAAAAATCTCGATCTACTCGTCGGTTTGCATAGTTATCCGTTGTTGGGTTTATGGCGTCTGGAACGTTTGGAGTGGCAGTAAACCCAACGCTATTGCGCTCTCCAATAAGACCAAATAATTTGGTGTTGGATGTTAAATTTTCATTGATCTTGGTGTCTAATTGAATCGAGAAAACGTTCCAAGGTGTTCCAAACCAATTTCGATTGCGCGAGGATTGCTGTGGGTCTTGTTCATATTGCGCATCAGTTAAACCTCCTGATTGTTTCATCTCGTAATCCATATTGGTATACTCTGCAGAGATTTTTGTGTTTGGGGTAAAACGGTACTCTAGGAAAGCGTGTGTATTGCGTACGGTATATTCTCCGTTTTGTCTCCATCCATCAGCACTTCTAGAGTGGTTGTATACGTAGTACGAAAAGTTTTTTAAGGTCCCACCAATAGCGTTGTAGGAACTCATTAAACCGTAACTTCCCACACTATTTTGTGTTTCAAAAGTAAATTTTTTCTTTGTTTCTCTTTTTAAAACATAGTTTAGCATTCCGCCAAACTGTGGTCCAAATTGCAATGAAGCGCCACCTCTAATCAATTCAATGGTTTCTACTGCTTCAAGAGGCGGGTTATAATAGGCTTCTGGATATCCAAAAACATCCGATGAAATGTCATAACCGTTTTGTCTAGTATTTAATTCCCAGCTTCTATTAGGGCTTAATCCTCTTACACCTACATTGATTTGTATTCCAGATCCCTCGTTTTCCCAAATGTTTACACCGGGTACTCTAGAAAAAACTTCACGTGTATTATTTGTTGCAAAGTTCCCGTTGATGTTAGAAAGTTTTAATATCTCATTTTTCTTTCCTGAAAACAAAACGTTTTCTTTTACCTCTGGCATTCTCTCTGGACTTTGAATTTTACCAGTTACAATCACAGGCAACAAAGTTTTAACAGTATCATTTAATGTTGGATTTATTTCCTGTGCAAATAAGCTTGTAGTAAGCAAACATAGTCCTATTGAAAAGGCATTTTTCATATTATCTTTATTTAGATTAAATCTACGGTGCAAAGATAAATCTGAAATGTTATTTAGACAAATTAAAAATAACAAAAATTAAAAATTTAACATTTGTCGAATGTTTTACTTCAAAATTTGATATGCGAGCAATGCTACTACATAAGCAAATCCAGACATAAAAATTAATTGACCTGCTGGCCATTTCCAGGAGTTGGTTTCTTTTTTAGTAACTGCTAGGGTACTGGCGCATTGCATCGCAAAAGCATAAAACAATAGTAATGATATTCCGGATGCAAAGTTGAAAATCTTTTCTCCGGTAACGGGATTGATTTCGGCAGCCATTTTGTTTTTGATTGTAACTTCATTATCGCTCCCGCCAACGCTGTAAATCGTGGCTAATGTTCCCACGAAAACCTCTCTGGCAGCAAAGGAACTGATAATCGCAATTCCTATTTTCCAGTCGTAACCCAAAGGCGAAATGGCAGGTTCAATGGCTTTTCCCATAATTCCAATATAGGAATTTTCCAATTTTTGCGAAGCGACAGCATTTTCAAATTCGGCTGTAGGTAACGGATTATTTATAGTATTTTCAGTGACAATTTTTTCGGCATTATTGAATTTTTCTCCGGGTCCGTAAGAAGCTAAAAACCACAATACGATGGAAATGGCCAAAATGATTTTTCCGGCGCCATAAATAAAAGCCTTTGTTTTTTCAATTACATTGATTCCCACGTTCTTGAAAAGTGGTAATTTATAATTGGGCATTTCGACAACAAAGTATGTCTTTCCTTTGATTTTTAGGATTTTGTTCAAAATGTAAGCGGAGAAAATAGCCATTCCAAAGCCCAAAAGATACAACAACATCAAGGTCATTCCCTGCATGTTCAGAAAACCGAAAACACGATTGTCCGGAATTACCAATGCAATAATGATAGCGTAAACAGGTAATCTGGCGGAACAAGTTGTAAAAGGCGTTACCAAAATCGTAATTAATCTTTCTTTCCAGTTTTCGATATTTCGGGAGGCCATAATTGCAGGAATTGCACAAGCTGTTCCAGAAATTAACGGCACCACACTTTTGCCCGATAAACCAAATTTTCGCATGATTTTGTCCATCAGGAAAACCACGCGGCTCATATAACCGCTTTCTTCCAAAATGGAAATAAACATAAACAAAAATGCAATTTGTGGAATAAATATCAAAATACCTCCAATTCCCGGGATGATTCCCTGCGAAATTAAATTCGTTAAAACTCCGGCTGGTAATTCTTCCGCAGCAAGCGTACTCAACGAAGCAAAAGAAGCATCGATGAAATCCATTGGAATTTTAGACCATTCGAAAATAGATTGGAAAATAACAAACAAAATCAAAAAGAAAATGACGTATCCCCAAACTTTATGGGTCAGCACGCGGTCGAGTTTGCTACGGTAATCTCGTGCAACTGAGGAGTCAATTTTTAAGCCTACTTTCAGTACATCATTGATAAACTGATAGCGTTTTATGGTTTCTTTTTGCTGAAGGCGTTTTAAATCAGAGTGTGATTTTGTAAACGAACTTCGGATTTCATTTCGTTCTAAATTCAGGAAATTAACGTCTTGTGTAATCACCAGCCATAATTTATAGAGCAATTGATTTGGGAATGCTTTGCGCAAACTGTTGAAATAATCCGGATCAATTACAGAGGCATTCAGGCAAGGTTCGCTTGAAATGGTTCGATAGCTGACAATCAAATTTTTCAACTCATCAATTCCATATCCTTTTCTGGAACTGATTAAAGCAATTTTAGTTTTTAGGTGTTCCTCGAGATAGGGTATATCCAGCGTAATCCCTTTGAATTTCATTCTGTCAGCCATGTTGATGACTAATATTGTTGGAATTTCAAGGTCTTTTATTTGGGTAAAAAGGAGTAAGTTTCGTTTTAAATTTTCCACATCAGTGACTACTAAAGCCACATCAGGATATAATTTGTCGTTTTTGTTCAGTAATAATTCAATCACCACATTTTCATCAATCGAACTGGCATTTAGGCTGTAGGTCCCGGGTAAATCCAGAATATTAGCCTTAATATTATTGGGTAATTTGCAAAAACCTATCTTTTTTTCAACGGTGATTCCTGGATAATTCCCCACTTGCTGATTCAGGCCGGTTAGCTGATTAAAAACGGAAGTTTTGCCCACATTCGGATTCCCGATTAAAGCAACATTGATGTTTTGTTTGCTTACCATAAGTTGGTTTTTATAATATCAACCTCAATTTCTTTTGCAGTCTCCACCCGAATTGCTACATGCGAACCATTAATATTCAAATATAAAGGATCTCCAAAAGGAGCAATTTGAAGTAATTCTACCAGATTGCCGGGTAAGCAACCCATTTCCAATAATTTTAATGGAACGGTATCGATGTCAAAGTCTTTTATAATGGCTTGTTCGCCTTTTTTGAGAGAATGTATCGTTGTTTGCAAAACTTATTTAGATTGAATTAAGATTGCAAAAATACACATTTAAATATAAACACAAATGATAATTATCACATTTATACTGCAATTATAACAAATCAATCCAACAGATAATACAGCGAATATCTTTATAAAATTGGGATTCGTTTAAATGCTTCTTATTCGTTACTCAAAAAAGTGATGTCTTCAATTAATCGTTTCATGTCCTCTTTGTTGGTTCCGTCATAAAAGCCGCGAACTCTTTTTTTAGTATCTACTAAAACAAAATTTTCGGTGTGAACCATATCGTAAAGTTCACTTGGCTTTCCCAGTTTCACGGCTAAATAGGATTTTCTGGCCATCGTGTAAATCTCTTTTTTATCTCCTGTCACTAAGTTCCATTTGTTGTCGTCAACATTGTGTTTTTTGGCGTAAGCCTTCAAAACGGGGACACTGTCAGTCTCTGGAAAAACGGTATAGGACAACAATTTCACTTTTTGATTATTGGCAAAAGCTTTTTGAATATCGGATAAATTAGTGGTCATTTTTGGACAAATGGAGCCGCAAGTGGTAAAGAAGAAATCAGCGACATATATTTTGCCTTCGTAATCTTTTTGGGTAATGGTTTTTCCATTTTGATTAATGAATGAAAAATCAGCAATCGTGTGATATTTGCTTTTGTACTGAACGGTGCTGTCCACTAATTCCGGATTTACATCAGCGGGATTGAAAATGGGAAGTGTTTTTTTTGGCTTTAAAGCCGAATAAAATAAGGATAAAATAATTGCCGAAAGAACAAAGAAAACTACAAAAAAGAGACGGTATTTTTTTAAAAACTCTAACATAGTGCTATTTTGATGCAAAAATACAAAAACAGGATTTGTTTTTAATTCAAATTAACAGAGTTTTATTTTAAGCAGATTCCTTCCAAATAAAGCACATAAAATTATTTTTTCTGATTAAACCTTTTAGAAAAATTGAAGTCAAATAAAGATGTTTTTGTAATTATTTGATTTTAACTAAATATCAAATAATTTATTAATAGCTTTGTTAAACTAACTAATAATTAAAAAAAATGAAGAAAAACAGCAATAAGCAACTGCTTTTTGTGATTCCCGCAATTATGGGCTTTGCGGTGAGTCAAGCGCAAACCACTCCTGCAGCTCAGGAACCGGGAATCAATGTGAATTATATGGATAAAAATGTAAAACCAAGTAATGATTTCTTTCGTTACGTAAACGGAACTTGGTTAGACAATACTGCCATTCCTGCTGATAGAACCCGTTGGGGTAGTTTTGACGAATTGCGTCAACGAACTGACGCGGATGCCTTGGCAATTCTAAAAGAAGCTGCAACAAATCCAAGTTACAAATCGAATACAGATCAAGGAAAAGCAATTAATTTATATAAATCTATTCTTGACACTATAGGAAGAAACAAGTTAGGAATTGCTCCGTTGAAACCGTATTTGAAGAAAATTAATGCCGTTAAAAACGCCAAAGATTTAGAAACATTAATGATTGAAATGGAACCTATCGGTGGCATCGGATTTATGGGTGCTGGCGTAGGAACTGATGCAAAGAACAGCAGTAGAAACGTGATTAATTTAGGTCCCGGTGGCGTAGGTTTGCCAGACAGAGATTATTACGTTTCTGAAGATGCCGATTCTAAAGAAAAGCGTGCGAAATATGTTTTACACGTTGCTAAAATGTTGCAATACCTTGGGGATAAACCAGCAGTGGCTAAAATGAATGCTGAAAAAATCCTGGCTCTTGAAATTGCTATGTCTAAACCAAGATTAGACAGAGTAGAACGCAGAGACCGTCGTAAGTCCTACAACCCAATGACATTGGCTGAATTGAGTAAATTAACTCCTTCTATCAATTGGAATAATTACTTTACAAAAATAGGGTTGACAAAAGTAGATACCGTTATTGTATCACAACCTAAATACATGGTGGCGCTTGAAACTATGTTGAAAGAAAACAAAGTTGACGAGTGGAAAGCCTACATGCGTTGGAGTTTGTTGAACAGGGCTTCAAGCCAATTGTCAACTGAAATTGAAAATGCCAACTTTGAGTTTTACGGAAAAACGTTAACGGGTGCAGTAAGTCAAAGACCACGTGACGAAAGAGCACTTCAAACGATCAATGGTGCTGTAGGTGAAGCTTTAGGAAAATTATATGTTGAGAAAAAATTTCCTGCTGAGGCCAAAGCTAAAGCAGAAAAAATGATCAAAAACATCTTCTTAGCTTTCGAAAACAGAATCAATAATTTGTCTTGGATGTCAGCAGAAACAAAGGTGAGCGCGCTTGCTAAATTGCATAAATCAAGAATTAAAATTGGTTATCCTGACAAATGGAAAGATTATTCAGCCTTGACGATTAAAAGTCCGGAAGAAGGCGGAACTTATTTTGAAAACGCTAAAAATATGTCTCAATGGCGTTTTGAAGAAAACTTAGCCGAGCTGAACAAGCCTGTGGATAAAGAAAAATGGGGAATGTCACCACAAACGGTAAACGCTTACTACAACCCATCAAATAACGAAATCGTATTCCCGGCAGCGATTTTACAACCGCCTTTTTACAATTACCAAGCCGATGAAGCGGTTAATTATGGCGGAATTGGTGGAGTTATTGGTCATGAAATCTCACATGGTTTTGACGATTCAGGTTCCCGATACAATGCTGACGGAAACTTAGTAGACTGGTGGACGGCTGAAGATTTGAAACAATTCTCCGCTTTAACAGGAGCATTGGCCGCTCAATACAGCGCTTTGGAGCCATTGCCAGGAACTTTTGTAGATGGTAAATTTACATTGGGAGAAAACATTGGAGATTTGGGTGGTGTAAATGCCGCTTACGATGGTTTACAATTGTACTTGAAAGAAAACGGAAATCCAGGATTAATCGACGGATATACTCCGGAACAACGTTTCTTCATTTCTTGGTCGACTATCTGGCGTTCAAAGATGCGTGATGAAGCGTTGAAAAACCAAGTAAAAACAGACCCGCATTCTCCTGGAATGTACCGTGCTTATGTTCCTTTGCAAAATATAGATACCTTCTATAAAGCATTCGATATTCAAGCAAATGACGGCATGTATATTGCACCTGAAAAGAGAGTTAGAATCTGGTAAGAATATATTCAAGCATAAAAAAAGTCCCATTTGAATCTTTCAGATGGGACTTTTTTGATTTATCACGAATTTATTTTCCGGTATTTCCTCAATGAATAATTCACCAGATACAATCCAAACAATGTAACGCTTCCACCTATTGCTATTGCGGTGTTAAGTGTTTCGCCAAAGATAAATGCACCCAGAAGCACAGCAATAATAGGATTAATATAGGAATAAACACTGCTGATTTCAGCAGGAAGATTTTGAAGTGCATAGATAAAGGCAATGAAAGTAAGGATGGAGCCAAAAACAACTAAATACCCGATAGACCACCAGGAAATCGCGGGAATTTCGCTTAAACTTACCGATATTCCAGTTGCGCCGGTATACGCAAAAACTAAAATACTCGACAAAAACATTTGTATTCCTAAGCTAAAATAAGGATTGAAAGTTGCTGCTTTTTTCTTTGTGTACAACGTTCCAAAAGCCCATGTCAATGTTGAAATTACGGAAATAATTATTCCGAATCTGAAATCTGGAATCAAAAAATCACTTAAATGGTCGTAAAAAATAACGCAAACGCCACTAAAACTGATAATCAAACCCATAACTGATAATCTGGACAAGCGTTCGCCTCTGAAAAAAGTAATGATTACAATCCATAAAGGGACGCACGCGCCAATTATTGCGCCTAAACCACTACTGATATACTTGACGCCCCAAGTGCTTAATCCGTTGCTTAAAACAAAGTTAAGAATGCTTAGAATGACAATTGTTTTCCATTGTTTCCCCTTCGGCCAAGGCGTTTTTTTAAACAAAAAATAGGAAATGTAAATGAATCCTCCCAGAAATTGTCTGATAGAGACAAGTTGCAAGGCAGGCATGTGTTTTACGCCTTCTTTTGAAGCGATCCAAGTGGTTCCCCAAAAAAAACTGACCCAGCACAATGCCAAAATAGGTAATCCAATGGCATTAACTTTCGACGAAATAGCATTTTTAATTTTAGTTCTCACGTTACAAATTTGGTTTCGCAAAAGTATACTTTAAAACCGTTTCAATGCGAGCACTCAAAATTATTTTTCCACCAGAATTTCGTTCAGAATTAAACTTTGGAAATGCCAAATTCAAATCCTTTGCTTTTTGTGTATAGTACTGTTCTCGCGAAGGATGTGATGGAGCAACCGCATTGAAGGTTTCATTCCAGGACGCAGTTTCAATAATTTTTAGAATTATTCCAATACAATCGTCCTGATGAATTAAGTTAACGGGTGCATCAGGATTGTCCAAATTCTCACGGCCAGCCAAGAATTTTACAGGATGACGGTCTTCACCAATTAAGCCGCCAAAACGCAATACCGTTGTTTTGAAATTGCGGTTGTTTTGCAAAAGCTGTTCTGTTTCCAGTAATTGTTTGCCACTTTCAGTATCCGGTTTTGCAATAGTTTCTTCAGTGACAAAAATCTCTTCGTCATTATAAACCGATGTTGAGCTGATGAAAAGTACTTTTTCGACAGATGATTTTTCTATAAACGGAATTACATTTCTAATTTTGGAAACAAAATTTTCGGTCCCCGAGCCGCGAAGTTTCGGCGGAACATCGATAATCAGAATTTCAGAATTTTCCAGAAAATCGGCTATGTTTCCAGTGGCTTTATTTTCTGAAAGCGCAATTAAAAAAGGAACTATTCCCGCATTTTTTAATACTGTTAATTTCTCATCAGAAGTTGTCGAACCTTTCACGGAAAACCCATATGAAAGTAAGGCTTTCGCCAAAGGCAAACCCAACCAACCGCAACCTAGAATACTAATTTTTGTCATTTTTTGAAAAATTAATTGACTTTCAAACTGTCTTTTCCAACTGTTAAACTATCTTTAACAACAGGAGTAGTTAAAGCAGCATCCAAAGTATTCACAACAATCGGACTCGCTTTTATCTTTTGTCTAATGACCACAGCATCATTCAAAACAAAAGGCGTTGGCATCATCCAGTTTTCTCTTTTTATTATTTTAAATAATGGGTTTGACAATAAATCAAATGAACTTTCTAACAATTCCATATCTAAAACCGTTGAAATATTAATGCTGAACTGCATTTCTAAAGGTGTATTTCCTATCACATAATAACTCAATATCTTTTTTCCTTTTCGCTGATAAAGTAAATTTTTTTGGCCTAATGTTGTCACGCCATTAGCTTTAAAATTGTGAAGTGCCATTTTTTCATTGGCAAAAATATCATAGCGATTAACGTTCCGATTCGGGGAAATTTTTATTTTCAAAAACCTTTGATTACCTACGATTCTGTCTTCCAAAAATTCTATACTTGGTTTCTGAAGGTCTTTTTTAGGCGCATTAGCCGCATATGTAAAACCAGAATTGTATTTGCTGAACAAAGGAATTTCGTTCAAATTGGTTGCGTTTTTCGGGTTTTCACCCAAATAGCCTTTGGTCCAAGAATCAAGATTGGTGTCGTACGTAGCCCAACTCGCCTGGTCTGTATCGGCATTATAGATATACAATAAACTGTTTGATTTGGCTTTGCCAGCTTCGTAACCGGATTCAGAATGTGCTTTCGCAAAAAAGCCGATGGAAAGCACAAAAAATACTAAAGTCCAGATTCCCTTTTTGGCGAAAGCCCCAAAAACCGGCAATAATAGGCCAAAAGTCAGTACCGTAAGTATAGCACTTCCAAAAAGCACTTTCAATCCTAAACCTATTGGGAACATTTGGATAAAAGGTGCTATGATCATCAAAGCGGGAAGGCTTAATAGGAGATTTAATGTTTTGTTCGATTTTTGAGTCACGATAAAAAGCCCAAAAATCAATAGCCCAAAGTACACCGGAATAATTAAAAATCCTGCTCCTGGTAAAACAAAAGCTAGAATTCCGTTGATGATAATCCATAAAAATAATGGCGCTGCATAATGATTGATAGTTACTTTTCGCTCAGATAATAAATGATAAAAAACCATACTTATCGCTAAGGATAATAATACGAAAGCGGCAATGTAAGCGTGTCCGTTGTACGTAAATCCGTTAAGTAAATCATTGTATTGCGGATACAGTTTTAGCAATGCTTTCCAACCAAAAAAAGTAATTAATCCAGCTGCAAATAAAGAACCCGATAGTGGTATAAATCCTTTACCGATTTCCCTAAACGACAGAATGCGTTTAGCTTTTCCTAAAAACAGCAGGAAAATAAACAGTGCCAATGCAATTATTACCATAGGCAAAACCCAATTGAAAGGATAACTTATAAAGGTGTAGGGAATGGTAAAATAGACGTAATCTTCACCGGCTTGTGTTGTGTTTAAATCTGTGTTTGAGAAATATTTTAGCAACGGCATCAAATAAGAACCTTGATGCGCTAACGTATTTTTATTCAAATGATGGATGTCATCCTGAGCAGTATGATAGTTGAAATGGTCATCAATGAAAGCAAAATTATAGCCTTGAATATTGCCTTGTTCCCTGAAAACGGTCAAATCAGTATCATTGGGTAACATTTTATAAATGCTGTACATCAATGAATTTGAAACTGGAAAAGTCGCTTTTGCGGAAGCGAATTCCTTCACTAATCCTGCATTTCCTTTGTTGGTTTCCATCAACATATAACTTGGACCGGATGAGCCGCGTGCTTCAAAATTTAAAACTAAGCCAACTTCTTTAGCCCACTGATGTTGGGTTACAAAAAGTGCAGCACCATTCAGTCCTAATTCCTCAGCATCTGAAAACAGAATAATAATGTCGTTTTTATGCGGCGTTTTGTTGTATAAAAAAGCACGAACACTTTCCAGGATCGTTGCTACACCAGACCCTGCATCGCTGGCGCCAGGAGAATAGGAGTGAGGCGCGCTGTCATAATGAGAAAGCAATAACAATGCTTTGGAATTATTGGAACCTTTGATTCGGGCCAAGATATTTTTTGATTGTACCAGATTTCCCCAATCGCTAAGCGTATATTCTTCCTGAATTGAAGTCTCAAGTCCTAACTTGTTTAGCTCTTTTACGAGATAATTTGCGACTACTTCATGATTTGCGGAACCTACAAAATGAGGTTTTTTCGAGATTGCTTCTACTTGGGTCAAAGCTCTTTTTGTCGAAAAATCAGAAAGAGAACCTTCATCATCCGAAGTCCATTGAGGCATCATCGTAATATAAATTAGCCCCAGAATTGCTACGAGGAATGAGCTGGCAAAAATAGAAAAATAGTGTTTTTTCATGATAGGTTAGGTAGATTTGGGGATTTGCGGTATTAAATGTCTTTTTTGACCAACATATAAAAATCATTTTCTAAAACCATATAGCCTTGGTCGTACAAGAAATAGTAGGTATTTCCAGTTTTAGTATGTAGGATATTGGTGAAAAAATCAAAATCAAAACCTTTACTTAACAATTTTGCCCTTGTGGTTTTTGATTTTCCTTCGGTGTTGAGCTCAGAGAGAATGCGGTAATTTTTGCGCAACTTGTTGTTGATGTTGCGCATGAAATTAGTACTGTCCTTGTTTATTTTATTGTTGAAAGCGTTACGACAACCGTCACTACAAAACTTTTTGTCTTCCCGGCCTACAATTTTTTCTCCACATTCTAAGCAGGTTTTGTTCATGGATTGATTTTTTTGATGTCGTATAAGTCAGTTCTACGATCTTTCAGAATTCGAACACTTCCATGCTCGTGAAGTTCTTTCAGTAAATCTAAATCTACATCGACAATCAGTGTCATTTCCGTATTTGGAGTCGCTTCGGCTTTGATTCCATTACTTGGAAAAGCAAAATCAGAAGGTGTAAATACAGCGGATTGCGCATATTGAATATCCATGTTATTTACCTTTGGAAGATTACCTACACAACCGGCTATGGCTACGTAGCACTCGTTTTCTATCGCTCTAGCTTGTGCGCAGTGCTTGACTCTGGTGTAGGCATTTTGAGTATCAGTCAAAAACGGAACAAATAAAATGTTCATTCCTTCATCTGCCAGTAATCTGGATAGTTCTGGAAATTCAACATCATAACAAATCATAATTCCTATTTTGCCACAATCCGTATCAAAAGTCTTAATTTGTGACCCGCCTGTCATTCCCCAGTGCTGAACTTCGTTTGGAGTAACATGAATTTTAGCATACATTTCAGAAGTTCCGTCTCTTTTGCAAAGAAAGCCAACATTATATAATGTGCCGTTTTCTAAGTACGGCATGCTTCCTGTAATGATATTGATATTGTAAGAAATAGCTAATTCCTGGAAACGTTTGTGAATAGGTTTCGTATGTTTGGCTAACTCTCGTATGGCTTCGGCCTCAGATAAATGGTTGTAATCTGCCATTAAAGGAGCAGTAAACAGTTCCGGAAACAAGGCAAAATCACTTCCGTAACCCGAAACTACATCAACAAAAAACTCACATTGTTCGTATAAAGCTTCCAGATTGTTTAGTTGACGCATTTGCCATTGAACAAGCCCCAAACGAATGACACTTTTCTTGAGGTTTATCAGTTTTGGACTTTCGTCGTAATAAATATTATTCCATTCCAGTAAAACGGCAAATTCTTTGGAATCTGAGTCGCCTTCTAAGTAGTTTTTCATTACACGAATCACGTGGAAATCATTACTTAACTGAAAAGAAAGAACTGGGTCGTGCAATTCTTTTCTTTTTACTTTTTCAATATAATTTTTTGGAGTGAGTGTTTTCGCATGTTGTCCATAATTAGGAATTCTGCCAGCAAAAACAATGGCTTTCAAATTTAATTGTTCACACAATTCTTTTCGAGCGTCGTATAATCGTCTGCCAAGGCGCAGTCCTCTATAACTAGGATGAATAAAAACATCTATTCCGTATAAAACATCTCCTTTTGGGTTATGGGTAGAGAAGGTGTATTTCCCAGTTATGTCAGAGTAATTGTGGTTTTTATCTACTAAACTTTCGTCAATAATTAGAGACAAAGCAGACCCAACTACTTTTCCATCTACTAAAATCACCAATTGACCTTCGGGAAAAATACTTAATAATTTTTCAATATGATGTTCTCTCCAGTAGGAACCTACCATTTCCGGATACGATTCTACCATGGAGTTTTTCAATTCTTTGTAGTCATCAATCTTCAGATTTCGTAACTCTACTTTGTTTATTTTGGCTTGCATAAAAAATTTATTTTTATCAAATATAACTAAATTTTCCCATTTACAAACGCTTACAAATAGTTACAACCGAAAGTAAATAGTTAGCAACCGAATACTTTTTGACAGTCATCGCATCTTTGCAATGTTGATTTGAAATAGCAATTCAACAAAACATATACTAACATTTAAATATTATACGCCATGAACACATTAAGAAACAAAGTACAGTTAATTGGACACGTTGGGAATGATCCGGAAATCAAATCATTTGACGGAGGAAAAAAGTTGGCCAATTTTACATTAGCAACAAATGAAAGCTACAAAAACGACAAAGGAGAAAAAATAGAAGAAACTCAATGGCACAAATTAGTGGCTTGGGGGAAAACTGCTGAAATTATAGAAAAATATGTTACCAAAGGAAAGGAAGTTGCAATTGAAGGAAAACTGACACATAGAAGTTATGATGATAAAAACGGAGAAAAGCGGTATATCACGGAAGTAGTGGTAAACGAAATAATGCTTTTAGGAAAGTAAAAATAGTTTCTAATTGTTAAGTCCCGGTTTGCAGTATAATTAAACTGCAAACCGGGACTTTTTTTTAAAACAAAAATTGGATGCCTTTATTGGTTCATCAATTCTTGGAAACAATCCACAAATTGTCCGAGATGAAGACCATCCATTAATCCATGATGCACGTGTACGGACATTGCAATAGTTCTTTTTCCATTATCGGCAATTTTCATTTTTCCAAACGAAATTTTAGGACAACTATCTGGAAAACTATAACTCCTGGCGTGTGATAATGAAGTGAAATCGAGCCATGGAATCGCCGAAAAGTGAATTACATTATCATCATTAAATGTTCGGGTGAAAAGTCCGGTTGTGGACTGAATACGGTCAATTTCTTGTGAAGTATTTTTTGCAAAAACTGAAAAATCAGAATTGTATTCAATCAAAGAAAAACCAAACGTACCATCTTCCCGACCAATAGTTGCCGAGGCATTTACTTGGTCACAAATATATATTTGGTCATCAGAAATTCGATAGCGAAACGATTCAATCGTATTCACTGCTACCAATGTTTTATGTAAGTAATAACTAAAAAAAGAAACGTTCACTGTTTTTGCATTCGCGTAAGCTTTGGTACAATCAATATCTACGGTCGCACCAAAGAATGGTTCTTCAAATTGTCTGAAAAAATGGAAATGTTCTTTTCTAGGCCAATTTTCTATATCTAAAAGGGTTTTCAAAATGGGATATTTTTATTTATTAATCAAAAGTACTGCTAATCTTTTTAATCAGAAATTCATTCTTGAGGAACTTTTATTTTTATTGATTTCTGAAAAATGTTTTTCGACGGGATAAGAAGGCATAAAAAAACCCTAAAAGAAATTTCCTTTAGGGTTTTTAGAGAATATTGAGAAAGAATTATTTTACTCTGAAAGTAACTCTTCTAACTAATTTTCTTGCAGCGTCTGAATCTTTATCAACTGAAGTGTCTTCACCAGCAGCAACTACATTCAATCTTGATGCATCAACATTAGCTTTCACTAATACATTTTTTACATTATTTGCTCTAGCAGCAGATAATTTATCATTGTATTCTGATCTTCCTAATTCATCAGCGTGACCAATAATGTCAACTGAAGCAGTAGGATTGTTTCTCAAATAAGTTAAGATAAAATCAGTACCTTCAGTAGAAACATTTGTTGGAGTTGATTTATTGTAGTCAAAATAAACTGCAACATAACCACCGTTGATTAAGTTTCTAATCAATTCATTGTTACTTAAGATTGCAGATTTATCAGTATTACTTCCGTAAGTTTTCAATAAATAACTTTCTAATTCGTCTGGAACATTATTGTTGTTTAAATCAATTGATTTTCCTTTAGTATCAACCATTACACCAGAAATAGTGTTTGGTTCTTGATCTAAATAATCAGCAACACCATCTTTATCAGTATCTAACATTGAAGTTTCGATATCAGCGATTTGTTTTTTCATCGCATCGATTTCGTTTCCATTGTCAATTACCCAGTCAGCATGTTTTTCGTTTTTACCTAAGTAAACTGTTAAACCTACAGTTCCATTAAAAAGAATTCCAGAAAAGCCTCTTGAACCAGGAATACTTGCACCATCAAAAGCAGCATCTTGAGTAACATTAAAGATTGTTGTAAAATCTCCCGTCAAAGCAATTCTGTTTGATAGTTTAATTTGTCCTGTTACACCAGCAATGAAGTTACCCATTCTGTCTTTCAACGCAGAATTTTGATCTTCTAATTGTGCTAAACCAAAACCAGCATGACCAATTAAACCAAGTGTATTAGTCCAAGTTTCAAAATTCATGATTCTTCCTAAGTTAGCAACAGCTTGTAAGTCTGCTCTGTAATATTTAGTGTCAAAATCAATAGAATTGTTTTTTCCTTCAAAGCTGTTCATTCCAAAATCAGCTTTCAAACCAAATTTGTTGTTAAACATATATCTAACTCCAAGATCAGCAACGAAAGGACTTGGTGTAGAGGTAAAGTAACCAGCAGTCATTGGTTGTTGTGGTTTATTAACACCACCTGCTAATTCAACAGACCATTTGTTATAGTCATTCTCTGTAGTTTTTGTAGTCTCAGTTTGAGCACTTAAAGTTGTCATTGCAGAAGCAAAAACTAACGTAAGTATGATTTTTTTCATCATTATTTTTTTTAAAATTTTATGCAAAAGTACAACATAATCAAGGATATGAAAACTTAAACCGTTAATTATGTAAGAATTAGTTTTAATTCTATAAATTAGCTGCGAATCAATGCTATTGGCAATATTTCGCAATTTATTTTATAGATTGTATAAAAATATTAACTTTAAAATTGTGGTTATTTCATTGTTAGTACTTGCTATATTGGTTAAAGAGGTTAGAAATAGGCTTTAATATTTCAGTTTTTGTAGCACCTCGGTGATTTTTTCAAAAGCGCTGAAGTTTTCGTGCTCTACTTTGTGGTCAATCTTTTCGTGTGCCCAAGTTGTATGAAACGGAATGTGTACGGCGTGTCCGCCAATAGCTAAAACTGGTAAAATATCCGATTTTAATGAATTTCCAATCATGAAGAATTCTTTAGGTTGTATTTCCAATCGTTTTATCAAATCAGAATAATCAATTTCCTGCTTATCTGACATCACTTCGATATGATGAAAATAATGACCTAAACCTGAATTGTGTAATTTTCTTCGTTGGTCTAATAAATCGCCTTTGGTGGCAACCACTAATTTATATTTTCCGTGTAAAGCTGCTAAAGTTTCTTCGACACCTTCCAATAAAACAATGGGTTTCTCCAATAATTCTTTACCATATTGAATGATTTTTTCAATGATTTCAATAGGAATAGTATTGTTTGAAATATTCATAGCCGCTTCGATCATCGATAGAATGTAGCCTTTGATTCCGTAGCCGTATAATTTTAAATTATCGATTTCGACTTTGAATAACTCCTTAGAAATTCCTTGATGCGACAAATAATCTTCCATCAAACCACAGAATTTTTTCTCGGTTTCATCAAAATACGTTTCGTTGATCCATAAGGTATCATCGGCGTCGAAAGCAATTACTTTAAGTTCCATTTTTATTTTATTTTGATAATAATTGAGGTTTTTATTTTAACTTTTTACTGTTTTTGAAAAGACTTTCTTTATTGAAATTGTTTTCGAATAAAAGGTAATTCGGATTCCCAAAAGTAAAATAATTCCACCGATTATCATTTGCAGTGTGATTATTTCATCTAAAAATAACCAAGCTAAAATAGCAGTCAAAACGGCTTGACCGAGCAAACTCAAAGACACTCTTGTAGCTCGCATGTGTTGTGTGGCATAACTGAGCGATAACCATGCTAAAAGTTGGCAAACTACTGCCTGGATTAACAAGACCAGCCAACCAGCATCAGAAAATCCAGAAAAAGGTTCTTCTAGTATTAAACAGAGAATTCCTAAATATATACTTGAAGAAATTAGGCTGATGGTCATAAACGAAAGCACGTCTACTTTAGAAAGTACTTTTTTGCTGATCAATAAGTAAATAGCGTATAAAATACCCGATAATACGGCTAACAGGAAAGCGGTGTCAAAATTAAGTTCAATAAAAAACTGAAAACCAACCAGCATAATCATTCCGAATAATGAGATTAGAGTTCCAATCCAAAAATTAGTGGCGGGTTTTGTTTTTAAAAATAAAAACGAACCAATGCCCACCCACAGCGGTGATAAATTAGTAAGCAGTGAAGCCTGAGTAGCGCTGGATTCTTGGATAGCAATATTCCAAACAGCAACATCTGAGGCAAATAAAATTCCGCAAATTATAGCAGGAATCAATACTTTTAAAGTTGGAAGCTTGAATTTTTTTGTAATAATGACATACGGCAATAGCAAGGTTACTGCAATTGCCATTCTATAAAAAGCCGAAATTAGGCCGGGAGTTAGCCGAAGTTTTATTAATATTGGAAAAATCGAAATGCAGAGTATCCCAACAATCAAAGCTAATTGCGGCTTTTTTATTTTCATTTTATAATTTCCTTAATTGATTGTCTCTCCATTGGCAACTCCATCGGTATCCGGATTTACAAAAACCAATTTCCCTTCCGCATTGGTAGTCATCAAAATCATTCCTTGACTTTCTACTCCACGAAGGTTTCTTGGAGCCAAATTCACTAAAACAGTAACTCTTTTCCCTATAATATCTTCTGGTTTGAAACTCTCGGCAATTCCTGAAACTATCGTGCGAACATCAATTCCGGTGTCTACTTTCAAAATCAGAAGCTTGTTTGCTTTTGGCATTTTTTCGGCTTCCAATATTGTTCCTACACGAATATCCATTTTGGCAAAATCCTCAAATTGAATCGCTTCTTTCTGTGGTTCTGTCATTGCGAGGGACGAAGCAATCTCTTCCTTATTAGCAGTTTTTGTCGCTTCCAGTTTGTCTATTTGTTTTTGGATTTCCTCGTCTTCAATTTTAGCAAACAATAGCTCCGCCTCTCCAATTTGGTGACCCGCCGGAATCAAATCAGAATTTTGAGCAATAGTATTCCAGTTCAACGGACTTTCTATTTTAAGAATTCTTGATAATTTTTTAGCAGTAAAGGGTAAGAAAGGTTCGCAAAGTGAACTCAACGCAGCGGCAATTTGCAACGCCACATACATTTGTGTTTGCACGCGTTCCGGATTGTCTTTGATGACTTTCCATGGCTCTTCATCAGCCAAATATTTATTTCCTAAACGTGCCACATTCATTAATTCGCTCAATGCTTCACGGAATCTGTAACGCTCCAGAGAACTTGAGATCACAGCCGGATAGGCCTTTAATTCCGTTAAAACTTCATTGTCATAATCCGTGAAGTTTGGAGTCCCCCCTTCGGGGGTTAGGGGGCTTGGTTCAGGAATAATTCCGTTGTAATATTTATTGGTTAAAACCACGACACGATTTATGAAATTCCCGTAAATCGCTACTAATTCATTATTGTTTCTCGCTTGAAAATCTTTCCAGGTAAAATCATTATCCTTAGTTTCCGGCGCATTTGATGTCAAAGCGTAACGCAAAACATCTTGCTGATTCGGAAATTCTTCTAAATATTCGTGCAGCCAAACTGCCCAGTTTTTAGAAGTCGAAAGTTTGTTTCCTTCCAAATTCAAGAATTCATTTGCTGGTACATTGTCCGGCAAAATATAACTTCCTTCAGCTTTCAACATCGCTGGGAAAATGATACAATGAAAAACAATATTGTCTTTCCCAATAAAGTGAACCAGTTTTGTATCCTTGTCTTTCCAGTACGGTTCCCAATCTTTTCCCTCGCGCAACGCCCATTCTTTAGTAGATGAAATATAGCCAATTGGCGCATCAAACCACACGTATAATTTTTTTCCTTCGGCACCTTCAACAGGAACATCAATTCCCCAATCCAAGTCACGAGTTACCGCACGAGGCTCTAATCCGCCGTCAATCCAAGATTTTACTTGTCCGTAAACATTCGGTTTCCAGTCATTTTTATGTCCAACGAGAATCCATTCTTTCAAGAAATCTTCATAACGGTCCAAAGGCAAAAACCAGTGTTTCGTTGATTTCATAATAGGAGTTTCTCCAGTAATTGTCGATTTTGGATTAATTAAATCCGTAGCATTCAGCGTTGAACCACATTTTTCACATTGATCGCCGTACGCTTCTTCGTTGCCACATTTTGGGCAAGTCCCAACCACAAAACGGTCTGCCAAGAATTGGTCTGCTTTTGCATCATATAATTGTTCGGTCACTTCTTCGATAAAATCTCCTTGTTCATACAGTTTTCTGAAAAATTCCGAAGCCGTATCATGATGAATTTTAGCCGAAGTTCTGGAATAGTTATCAAACGAAATTCCAAAATCGGAGAACGATTTACGAATGATTCCATCATATTTATCGATTACTTCCTGTGGCGTAATGCCTTCTTTTTTGGCTTTCATCGAAATCGCCACGCCGTGCTCGTCACTTCCGCAAACAAACAAAACGTCTCTTCCCTGTAATCTTAAATATCTGGAATATATGTCCGAAGGCACGTAAACACCCGCCAAATGGCCAATGTGAATCGGTCCGTTGGTATACGGCAATGCCGCTGTAATTGTATATCTTTTTGGATTCTGTATCATGATTCAATTTTATTGAGTGCAAAAATAAGCAAATTATTATTGTCATTGCGAGGAACGTGGCAATCAGGAGCTATTTCCCGCTATCCGTTACAATCTTTCTATTTTCAAAGAAAAAATAGAAAGGATTTCCACTGCTATCGGGGCTAAGGAATTTGGGTTTTCGATGAATTTTTGCAATAATTTAATATGTGTTGTTCCTACGGAACTTTATTCCTTGTTATTGGTACCTGTCAACGGATTAAAATCTGTTGCTACATTATGAATCGTTCCTATGGAACTTTTATGCACCTATAAGAGCCGTAGGCTCGGGATATATTGTAGGGATGGATTTTAATCCGTCCACATTTGACGATATATTCATAAAGCGTCGAAGGTACGGACAATATTTACAATCAAATTTGTAAATAAAAGAATGCAATTAAATAAAACAGGACTATATTTACTTTTTTTTAAGTACCATTTTACCGAATCATTTATAAGATGAGAAATATTTATATTACATTGTGTTCTTTCTTATTAGCAATATCTTTTGCTAATGCTCAATCAAACCAATTAAAAGTTAATATAGAAGAACAAAAGTTAGTAGTAAAAGTAATAGATAGTCTCTTAAATAGTAATTATGTATTTCCGAATGTAGCGAAAACTATGACTAATTCCCTTTCTGATAACTTAAATAAAGGAGAATATAATTTGATTACAGATCCTATTCTTTTTTCTGAAAGGCTTACTATAGATTTGCAATCTATAAGTAAAGACAAGCATATAAAAGTACAACTCAATCCAAAATACATAAAAGAGGTGAATGCGTTAAATTCACAACAGAATAATAAAGATGATTTCCCAATTTCACTTCTTGAAACTTGGAAAATGAATAATTACGGATTCAAAGAAGTTAAAATACTGGAAGGTAATATAGGATATATTGATTTGCGCAATTTTTCGCGTCCTGAATTTGCAGCAGAAACAGCTGTTGCCGCTATGAATTTCGTCAGTAATAGCAATGCAATCATATTTGACTTGCGTAAAAATGGTGGGGGATCCCCCCAAATGATTCAGCTTATTACAAGCTATTTATTTGGTGCTAATCCAGTACATTTAAATGATTTTTATTTCCGTCCGAGAAATGAAATTATGCAAACCTGGACACTTCCATATATAAGTGGAAAAAGAAGTGTTGATGTTCCGGTCTATGTGCTGACAAGTAATACTACATTTTCTGCAGCTGAAGAATTTGCATATAATTTAAAGAGTTTAAAACGCGCTACAATCATAGGTGAAGTAACTGGTGGAGGTGCTAATCCTGGTGGAGATCAAATTATTAATGACCGATTTGTGATTTTTATTCCTTTTGGCAGAGCTATCAATCCTATTACTAATACCAATTGGGAAGAAACAGGTGTGCAACCAGATATTAAAGTGCCAGCGATAGAAGCCTTAAGCGTTGCACAACAAAAAATATTAGAAAATCTCTCAGTAAAAGATTCAATAAATCCTAATAGTATTTATTCTTGGTTATTAAGTGAGCATAAATTGAAACAAAATTCTTTAACATTAACGGATAAGCAATTAAAGGAATATCAAGGGGCTTTTGGAACCAAAACTGTAACAGTAGAAAACGGACAACTTTTATATCCTTATTCATTAATGCGTAAAGCAATTTTAATTCCGCTTGGCAATGATTTATTTAAAGTTGAAGACACTTTACTTCGAGTTCAATTTATTAGGAAAGTTAGAAAAATTTCAAGTATTCAAGTAGAAAATGTTAATGGGAATATTGAAGAATACTTGAAGAATTAGAATAACGCCGTAAAAATATGTAACAAAAAATCAACAGAGTGCTTCATGGTAGCAAAGCCGCGTTTTTAATGTGGCTTTTTTTATATTTGTAAGCGTAATTAAAGTAGCGTATAAACCATGGCAAAAGGACCCGAAAAAAACACCAAAAATAAGGCGTTGCATACCAAATTGCTGAATCGGAAAAAGACTAAACTTCAAGAAGAAAAAAAAGAAAAAGCAGCACGTTTGAAAGCTTTGGTTACAAAAATGAATCAGAAAAAAGAGTAGTAACGAATCGGATATCAGTTAAACGCTAGGAGCAATACATCTGCTCTGGCAGAGGAAACTGTGTCTAAAAAAAACATTTTGATTCTATATTAATTTATTTGTAATTTGTTGCAAATATGAAGCAAAGACGAACTTGTAATCCATTTCCATAATAGTCCGCAGATAACATAAATAATTATAACCTAAAATGAAATCGTATCCAGAACACTTACAAATCGTCAATACGTTTCATGAACTTGGTGAGACCATTGCTGCTGCACAGTTTTTAATACAATAATATGATTTAGAAAACCCCAATTTCAAGGGTTTCGAATTACGGGAAAAGGCCAAGCCGGAGTTTATCCTGATGACCACTGAAGGCGTTTTGGGCGAACCCCAAATTATCCGCATTCCTGAAAACACTTTCGAATATCCGCTACACTTAATGCTCAATCTGCTGATGCATGAAATGATTCACATGAGTCAAAAAACGAAAGAGGACCTGATTGAAGATAAAAATGAAAGAGACTGGTAAGCGTATTACGAAATGCTTTTTCATAAAAAATTTCCTAAAATTCCTGAACTTCCTGATTTTAACAAGCGCTTCTTTGCAAAAAAAGCGTTGGAGTATTACAATAGAATGGGCGAAGGTTCGGAGCTTCAATTAAAATACGCCAATCAAAAACTGGAAACTGACAGTCTGCTGTCTTTTCTGGAAGCAAAAATAAAATAGCACTTTTCTTGTTTCCAAGATTCCCTTATTTATTTCTTATTTAAAAATAAAAACAACAATTCAGGAAAAGGATTCACTATTTTTTTGTAACTTTATGTTTAACAATGCTTTACGAAAATAAAAATGAAACCTTCACACCAAACCTTGACGCATCTGTATGAACACTTAGGCAAAGTGTTTTATTGTATTGCGGCCGTAGACAATACTATTCGTGAAGAAGAAATCGAGAAACTCAAACAAATCATTAGGACGGAATGGCTTCCGCTGGAAAACAGTTTCAATGAATTTGGCGATGACACCGCTTATCAAATCGAAATTGTTTTTGATTGGCTAGTCGCCAATGCATGGGAATCGGAACAAGTCATGCCCGACTTTAAAATTTTCAGAGCAGAACACCAACACGTATTCACCCCAGAAATTAATGCCTTAATTCTAAAAACTGCAAACGCTATCGCTTCTTCATTTTCAGGAAAAAACAAATCAGAACACCTTCTAATAAGCGAACTGACATTTATTTTGAATGGATGAAAATTAAATGAATATCCATTGGTTTAAATAATAAAAAATTGAACCACATAGAAACATAGAAAAAAGAGTCAGATAGCCCAATTATTGGGCTCACATAACTACCAATTCTATAAAAAAGCGAAACGACTTCCAGAATTTTAAAATCTATGTTTCTATGTGTTAAAAAAATTAAACATATTGAATTACACCCAACGAATTAAATGAAAATCAAAATAAAGCTGTTTTATAACAATCTACTTTAACTTAAAAATCAAAGACATGAAAAGACAAACTGGCATTTGGATAGATTCCTCAAAAGCAATAATTGTTGCTCTTGATGGCGATACTGAGAAAATTACTGAAATCGATTCTGAGGTTGAAAATGACGTTTATCACAATAGGGAAGGCAACAAAGGCACTTTCTCCAGTGGCGGTCATCATAGCACAAACGAATCACAATTTGATGCACGAAAAGAAGAACAACTTAATTACTTTATAAAATCCGTTTTGTCTTATGTGAAAAAATCGGATGAACTTATTGTTTTTGGTCCGGCGCAAACTAAAACGAAACTGGAACAAAAATTAATGACTGATCATTTAATTGAACCCGGAAAACTAAAAGCGGTAGAAACCGCAGACAAAATGACCTTAAACCAGATTGTGGAAAAAGTACGCAGATTTTATAACCCTTTTGAGTACAAAGAACCTGAACCAAAAAGCTAATTTAATAGCAATCAGACAGAAATATGCCTAAAGAACCTTCTCAAAAGCGATGAATTTAAACTTTAATTATTAGAAACTGTCATTCCGACGAAGGAGTAATCTCATAGTGTGAGATTCCTCCTTCGTCATACATGAGGGATTTTCTCGAACTGGTGAAGCAATAACAAAAAAACAGCAAAGCAATTATGGAGCCGGATCAGGAATTACCGCCTGCACGTCATCAATAGCTTTTAGAATTTCATCCGAAAGTGACACTTGAATCGTATCGATATTTTCTTTTAATTGTTCCAATGTGGTTGCGCCAATAATCGTGCTGGTTACAAATGGTTGCTGCTGTACAAACGCCAAAGACAATTCCGTCAGCGTAAGTCCATTTTTCTTTGCGATTTCCTGATACAATCGAGTGGCTTCGCTACTTTGTGCGCTGTTGTATCTGGAATACTGCGGAAACAACTTGATTCTGGCGTTTGGATGATTTTCGCCTGTAAGGAATTTACCGGACAAAACCCCAAAAGCCATAGGCGAATACGCCAATAAACCAACATTTTCTCGCAGACAAATTTCAGCTGAACCGTTTTCAAAAAGTCGGTTTAATAACGAATATGGATTTTGAATCGTTTTTACTCTTGGCAGATTGTTGTATTTACTTTCTTCCAGAAAACGCATGATTCCCCAAGGATTTTCGTTTGAAAGTCCGATGTGTTTGATTTTTCCTTCGTTAACAAAACCGTCTAATGTTTCCAATACATTGTGAATATTATCTTCCCAGGCATCATCCTGCACTTTGAAACCGCGTTGTCCAAAACAATTGGTTTTGCGTTCCGGCCAATGCAATTGGTACACATCAATATAATCCGTTTGCAGACGTCGTAAACTTTGATCCAATGCAAACTTGATACTAGCTGTTGAAAAGTCTAATTTTTCTCTCATGTATCCAAAATTTGGATTTGGTCCAGCAATTTTAGAAGCCAAAACTATTTCTTCTCTCTTTCCAGTTTTTTTAAACCAAGTTCCAAGGATTTTCTCGGTACTCCCATAGGTTTCCTCGCGTCCGGGAACCGAATACATTTCGGCAGTATCAAAGAAATTAACCCCATTTTCTAAAGCATAATCCATTTGGGCATGACCATCAGCTTCGGTGTTTTGCTCTCCAAAAGTCATCGTTCCAAGGCAAATCTTGCTGACTTTTACATCAGTATTGGGTAAAGTTGTGTATTTCATAATTAAGAAAGTTGCATTGTATTTTTAGTAAACAAAGATAAAATTAGTTTGTCGTTAGCATTTGCTGTTAACAGAAAATTGAGAAACGTTTATTTACAACTAAACCGAATATTTAAAAAAATAAACCGCGAATTCGCCAATTAAAAACCCCTCAAGCAAAAGATAAAATCAGCGAATTTGCGGTAAAAGAAAAAAGGTCCAAAGCATACACTCTGAACCTTTCTCGATTTGAAACTTTAATTATTTTTTAATTAATCTCATTCAGCATTTCGGCAATTTCGTCTAATCTGGCAGCAGGCAAAAGGAAAACAATCTTATTTTTGGTTTGATTCCAGTTCTTTAATCCGTGCCTCTTTTTGCTTGATGTCGTCTATAAGCAGCTTGAGTTGGTCAACAAGGTTTTCGGGAAAGTTATTGTTTGTGCCATTGTTTGTACCAACAACGCCACCCTCGTTTTCCTTTACTTTATTCACGTGTTTGTCATCTATAAAATAGTCAAAACCCACCTCGAACTCCTTGCATATTTTATCCATAAGTTTGAAATCTAGTTTTATGGTTACCCCGTTTTCTATATTGGAAAGTGCCGTTTGGGATATGCTCAAAAGTTCAGCCAGTTGGGGTTGAGACATTCTTCTTTGCTCTCTCAATTTCTTGATTTCAAAACCTACGTTTATGGTTTGTTTGGCTTAATCGATTATCATAGATAACAAAAATACTTTTTTGTTTTGTTTTTTTGTAAAAAAATAATTATATTTTTTATTGCTTTTCGAATGACTATTATTGCTTTTTGAATAGCGCACAAAATATATTTTTGCAATATTTGCCTCACAATAATTTTATTGTATAATCAAATAAATAGTATTTTTATGAAAAAATTAGAATTAAACCAGATGGAAGGTCTGGAAGGTGGAAGATTTTGGGGCACACAGGAATCTGCTGGCCCTTGTGTTAATGGAGTGGCTATAATGCGCGAAAGAACGTGTTATTTTTGGATCTGTAGCGATTATGAGTAAACTTACTCTTACGGATGTGATGTGCAATAATAATAAAAGTGATGCCCTTTGCGGGCATCCTTTTTTATAAACTGTTAAAATACAACATTAAAACTAAATAAATCATGAGGCCGTTTTTTTTCATCATCATATTCTTCATCAAATTTGGCAGTATGGTTTCCCAAAACATAGCTGTATTTGACAAAAACTCCAAAAGAAGCATCCCGTATGCAACAGTTCACTATATGGCCAAAGAAAAAATCATTGGAGGCGATTATTGCGATGGCAATGGGTATTTAAAAACCAACACGACCCTCAATTATGACAAAATAGCTCTTTCCTGTATGGGTTACAAGAGTGCATCGATAGACAAAATAACTAAGGGGCTAGACAGTGTTTTTTTAAGTAATGAGGCTATCGAACTTGATGAGGTAGTGATTTCTAAAAGAAGCACAAACAATACCTCTTTATTGGGATATAGTGATTTTAGAAAAAATAACTACCTAGGGATGGGGAAACACATTGAGCAAGTTGTCTATGTAAAGAATACCAACAACAAAGCAGTGCCAATCGTGTCTTTTTTGTTTAAAGTAAAAAAAATAAAACATAAGACAGTCATAAGAGTTTGTTTTTATAAAAAAGCAATCCAAACATTCGAGCCAGGCCTAAGAATGGAATCTAATGACATTATTGCCGAATTAAACAGTAATACTGAAGGTTTGGTTGAAGTGGATGTCTCAAAACATGCATTGCTGTTGCCTATTGACGGTGCTTTCATAGGATTTGATGTGGTCGATGTGATAGACGACAAAACGGGCATTCCCTTTGAGTATAGTGATCTTCCCAATGCGTTACTAAGTTTTGAATATACACAAAATGGGACAGATTCATTTTGTTTTTCCAGAAACAGGTTCCAATTGAAACCTTGGTATAATGACAACGACAGAAACTACAGTGAATTATCTGTCTTGTACAAAAAACCGTATAAATCAAAAAAAATGACGCTACCTTCTTTCGGGATAAAAGTCACTAATGAATAAATTATGAGAAGTATCATTTTGAGTTTTATACTTTTATGTTTTTTAACCATCAGTTTAGGGTTTCTCCATCAAAATACCTTAAATCTAAGAGCGTTACAACTCGATGAATTTTCTAAAACTTTATCGCAGAAGGAATTAAATGCAGGAGTCAGTTTGTCGGTTCCCAATATTCATTTCCTCATTATGATTGATGTGTTTAAAATATTTTGCAAAACGATTTTGATTGCATCGCTTCTTTATTTTGGTGCTTTTGTTTTTGACTTAAAAATCAAATTCAAAACTCTCCTAGATGCTACCATAAAGTCCGAATACATTTTTATATTGCCTATTTTATATGAGATTATTTATTTTAAGTTTGTTTATGTAAATCATACGATTTCAGATATCAAGTACTTTTATGCTGGTTCAATATTAAATTTGTTGAACTATAAAAATGTAGATCCTTGGTTCATTTACCTCTTCCAGACACTCAATTTGTTTGAGTTGGCATATTGGCTTGTTCTCGCCTACTTTATTGGCAAATTTTCGGGGACTAACATGGACAAAGGTTTAAAAATAGCGGCTTATAGTTACGGTCCGGCCTTGCTATTGTGGGTGGTGGGCATCATGTTTGTTACACTCAACTATTCCTAAAAAATAACCGCAAGGAACGCAAATCTTTATATTTTATTCTTTATGTCCTTAACGTAATCCCTTGCGCACTTTGCGTTTAAATCCTTATGAAAAAATATTTGAAAATAATAATCCCGATTGCAGTCATTGGAATCCTTGCTTTTATGGGTAACGAAGTAATCTCAAAAATCAACCACAAAAAGGAAGTTGCCGAAAACATCAAAACCATTCCGCCTTTTCGATACCAAGACCTAAATGGCACTGTTTTTACCAATAAAAACCTGAAGCCAAATGAGGCTACTGTTTTTCTATATTTTAATAGCGAATGTGAGCATTGCCAAGCCGAAACTCATATGATAAAAGAAAGTATCGAAAAATTCAAACCTTTTCAACTCGTCTTTATTTCGTTTGAAAAACCAGCTAAAATAAAATCATTTGCAACCCAATATAAACTCCTAAATTATGATAACGTTCATTTTATATGCGACTCAAAAGTTACTTTCGCTACTACATTCGATGTTAAGTCAGTTCCTTGCCTAGTTTTGTATGACAAAAACAAATACCTTATCGAGAAAATAAAAGGACAAGCAAAGGTGGAAACGATTATAAAAAAACTCTCCCCTTAATCACCACACAAACCAATACGAACTTGCGAAGCGAAGAGAAATTGTAGATTAAGAAATTAGATTGAAGATTAACGATTTTTGATTGCAGAACTGAAAACCAATGAACCCAAAACATATCCAGAAAACACATACACTACAACTCGACCAATCGGATTGTGGTGTGGCTTGTTTGTTATCCATCATCAAATTGAATGGGGGCAATCATTCACTTGAAAAACTTCGTGAACTAAGCGGGACAACCAAACAAGGCATAACAATGTTGGGGTTGCACCAAGCGGCAAACCAACTGGGTTTTACTTCCGAGGGTTGCGAGGCGGACATTCAAGCACTCAAAGACCACGGCAAACCTGTCATATTACATGTTGTTATTGAAGAGCAGTTGCAACATTATGTTGTTTGTTACGAATATGATGAACTAAAAGGTTTTTTAGTTGGTGATCCAGCCAAAGGAATTCATTCTCTAACCGAAACAGAATTAGAAAAAATTTGGGTTTCAAAAACGTGTCTGACGCTTTCGCCAAACGAAAATTTTGTTACCGCCAAAGCGACGTCAAAAACGCAAAAACAGTATTTTCTGGAGTTGCTGGAAGCTGATTATAAACTATTGTGGTTTAGCGTTATTATTGGCGTCTTTATGGCAGGATTGGGAATGGCGATGTCCGTTTTTTCTCAGAAACTAATCGATGATATTTTACCTTCGCATAATATCACGAAATTAATTACTGGTGTTGTGTTGCTAACAGTATTGCTTCTGGCAAGAGTCGGCTTTTCGATGCTACGTGAATTTTTTCTTTTGAAACAATCCCAGGATTTCAATAACAGAATCAACAATCAATTTTACAGTTCGCTATTGCATTTGCCCAAGCCTTTTTTTGACACTCGAAAAATCGGTGAATTAGTGGCCCGTTTGAATGACACACAAAGGGTGCAGCGTGTCATCAAAACACTAGCCAGCAGCTTGGCGATAGACATTTTGATTTCGGTGGTTTCCATTGTTTTTTTATTTACCTATTCTTGGAAAGTGGCGGTAATTGCGGTAATTAGTTTACCAATTTATTTTTATATCATCTATCGTAGCAATAAGATAATCATTGCTTCCCAAAAAGATGTCATGCAATCCTATGCTTTAAACGAAAGTAATTACATTGCTTCCATGCAAGGCATTGCAACGATAAAAAACAACAATCGTCAAGCTATTTTCGAAAAAACCCATGGGGTCATTTTTGGGAATTTCCAGGAAAAAATATTCAATTTGGGTAAGATAAACATTCAGTTGTCGTGGCAATCGGGTTTGTCGAGCGTCGTTTTTTTGATTGGAATTTTGATTTACACTTCAATAGCGGTTTTCAACAAAGAAATGAAATTGGGAGAACTGATGGCGGTTCTCGGTATTTCGGGTTCTTTGTTGCCATCGATAGCCAATTTAGCGTTGATTTCAATACCAATAAACGAAGCCAAAATTGCATTTAACCGTATGTTTGAATTTGCTTCCATCGAAAAAGAGAATGAAGACGGGGCAACAATTACAACATTAGAAAACATCAGAATCAATAATCTATCTTTCCGATTTGCAGGAAGAAGCGAATTGTTTTCAAACGTAAATATTGAAATCGCAAAAGGGAAACTTACTGCCATTGTAGGCGAAAGTGGTAGCGGCAAAAGCACCTTAGGTCAAATTTTGCAACGCTTTTATCCCTTCGAAAATGGAGAAATCATTGTGAATAATCAATATCCCCTTTCTGAAATCGAGTTAAAAAATTATCGGGATTTAATCGGGGTAATTCCTCAAGAAATCACCATTTTCAACGGAAATGTGGTGGATAACATTTTGCTTGGCGCAGCAGAAACACCTGAACATTTGATGCAATTTATTCAAGAATATGGTTTTGATTCCTATTTTAGTCAATTGCCGCAAGGATTAGCGACTATTTTAGGAGAAGAAGGAATTAACTTGTCAGGCGGGCAAAAACAACTGATTGCTTTGGCTAGAGCTTTATATAAAAAACCTCAGTTTTTAATCCTTGATGAAGCCACCGCTGCAATGGATAGAACAACTGAGCGGTTTACTACCGACCTTTTACAAAAAATAAAAAAAGATTGCGCTGTGTTTTTTATCTCCCATCGCTTAAGCATGCTCAAAAATATAGCCGATATGATTTATATACTAGAAAACAAAACCATCTCAACTTCAGGGAATCATTCGGAATTGATGGAAACCGAGAATTTTTATAGTGACTATTGGAAACAATAAAAAAAGGTCCAAAGCATACACTCTGAACCTTTCTCGATCTGAAACTTTAATTATTTTTTAATTTATCTCATTCAGCATTTCGGCAATTTCATCCAATCTTGGCGTTAATATGATTTCGATTCTACGGTTTTTAGCTTTCCCATCTGCAGTTGAATTGCTAGTTAATGGCGAAAATTCTCCTCTTCCTGCCGCAGTAAGATTTTCCTTATTGATTTTTTTGTTTTCGCTCAAAATTGCAACAATTGCTGTCGCTCTTTTGGTTGATAAATCCCAGTTATCCGCAATAGGACCTGAAGCCGTGAAAGCATCATCATCCGTATGACCTTCTATAAGAACGGAAATATCCGGGTTGTCACCCAAAACTTTACCTAATTCTACAACTGCTTTTTTACCTTCGGAACCTACGGCCCAACTTCCGGAATTGAAAAGTAATTTGTTCTCCATAGAAACATATACTTTCCCGTTTTTTTGCTGAACGGTTAATCCTTTTCCTTCAAAACTGTTCAAGGCTTTAGACAAGGTTTCTTTTAGTTTTTTCATACTAGCTTCTTTGGCAGCAATCAAATCTTCCATTTCTTGCAAACGTTGTGCGCTCTTGCTTAACCGCTCTTGTTCTATTGCCAATGCTTTTCCTTTTTCGTCCAATTGCTCGAGTAAATCACGATTTTTCTTCATGTTAGTTTGCAAAGCGTCTCCACTGTTTTTTTCCAAAGCGGCGTACGAATCCTGCAAGACTTTAAATTTATTTTGCGCTGCGGCGTAATCTGCTTTCAATTTATCCAATTCCGCTTTGGATTTACTCAAATCATTTTTCAAACCGTCGCGGTCTAATTCTAATTGGTTTTTAGCTTTTAGCAAATCAGCATTTTCATCTGCTAAACTTCGGTTTTCTTTTTTGGAATCGGCATATTTACTTTCTAAATCATTGTATATTTTCTTGGATACACAAGAAGTTGAAAGCGCCAATACTAATAATCCGATGGAAACTCTTTTAATCATTTTGTTGGTATTTATGTTGTTTCTAATGTTGTTTTGAACCCAAAAATTTAAATTGTAGTCAAATACTCTAGCACCGATAAAAGGAAAAATCCTTTTCTAATTTTGTTTAACGAGAGAAAAAAATGTAATCTCGTCTTTAGGATGAGACGGGAAATTGCTCCTGAAAACGTTACTCTATTTCCACTAAAATTGGGCAATGATCTGAATGGACGGCATCTGATAAAATAACGGCTCTTTTCAATTTATGTTTTAAAGAATCGCTGACTAAATTGTAATCGATTCGCCAACCCTTGTTGTTACCTCTTGCTCCGGCGCGGTAGCTCCACCATGTATATTGGTGCGGTTCATTGTTGAAATGGCGAAAACTATCCACAAATCCGGACTTCATAAATCCGTCAAGCCAAGTTCTTTCCTGTGGTAAAAAACCGGAGACATTTTTGTTTCGGATGGGATCATGAATGTCGATTGCCTCGTGGCAAATGTTGTAATCCCCGCAGATAATCAGGTTTGGCGTTTCTTTTTTGAGTTCGTCAATATAATTCTGAAAATCGTCCATGAACGTGAATTTATGGTCTAAACGATCAATATTTGTGCCTGATGGCAGGTACAAACTCATCACTGAAAATCCATCAAAATCGGCACGAAGATTTCTTCCTTCGAAATCCATATGGTGAATTCCGGTACCGTGAACGACATTATTGGGTTTGATTTTCGAAAGTATAGCTACACCGCTGTACCCTTTTTTGGTTGCTGAATAATAATATTGGTATGGATAGCCGGCTTTTGCGATATCCTCGACTGGTATTTGGTCTTCAGTTGCTTTTATTTCCTGCAGACAAATAATATCTGGATTTGCGTGTTGCAACCAATCTATAAATCCTTTTGAAATGGCGGCTCTAATTCCGTTTACGTTGTATGAAATAATTCTCATGAAAAATTATTATGAATTTCTTCCGGAAAATTATTTTTGCCTGCGATTGTCAGGAACCCACTTTTTTATTTTCTCGGAAAAAATTATATTGTTTGAATGTGGGTTTCAAATGTAACAAAAAAGTAGAAGTTTGATTCAGAAAAATAGAGAAAATGGAGTTTTTTGCTATCTTTGTTTCTTGCTCTAAAAAAACAAAAAATACATGGGTTTAGTAACCGCGAAAGAAGTTGCAAAAGCAATAAATGCTGATAAGTACGGAGTTTTAGGTACTTTTTCCGGCTGGATGCTGATGAAGGTGCTAAAAATCTCGACGTTAAACAAAGTATACGATAGAAATAAACATTTAACAGAAGTTGATTTCCTGAATGGTATACTTGATGATTTACAAATAAAATTCGAAATTCCAGAAGAGGATTTAAAACGTTTACCAAAAGAAGGCGCTTATATCACCATTTCAAATCATCCGTTGGGAGGAATTGATGGGGTTTTATTATTGAAATTGATGCTGGAGAGAGAACCAAATTTCAAGATCATCGCCAATTTTCTTTTGCACCGTATTGAGCCGCTCAAGAAATACATTATGCCGGTAAATCCTTTTGAAAATCATAAGGACGCCAAATCAAGCGTAGTAGGAATTAAAGAAACACTGCGCCATTTAAGTGACGGTAAACCTTTAGGAATGTTTCCTGCCGGGGAAGTTTCGACCTACAAAGACGGAAAATTAATGGTAGATAAACCTTGGGAAGAAGGCGCTATCAAAGTAATCCGAAAAGCTCAAGTTCCTGTTGTTCCCATTTATTTTCATGCTAAAAACAGTCGGTTGTTTTATTTGCTTTCTAAAATTAGCGGGACTTTTAGAACTGCAAAATTACCGTCGGAAGTATTTAGTCAGAAACGTCGCGTGATCAAAGTGCGCATTGGAAAACCAATTTCAGTTAGCGAACAAAACGAGCACAACACTTTAGAGGAGTACTCTGAGTTTCTAAGGAAAAAAACGTACATGTTGGCCAATCCTTTCGAGAAAGAAATTCCTTTTTTGCCAACGCCTACTTTAAAAATTGCTAAAAGCCCAAAAACTATTGTCACTGCAGCCAGTCAAGACAAAATGACCAAGGAAGTAGATGCATTGCGAAGTACGGATTGTCGCCTTTTACAAAGTAAGAATTACGAAGTGTTTCTCGCAGAAGCAAAAAAAATCCCCAATATCCTGCATGAAATAGGACGTCTTCGAGAAATAACTTTTCGTGAAGTAGGCGAAGGAACTAATGAATCCATTGATTTAGACAAACACGATCAGTATTACCATCACTTGTTTTTATGGGATAATGAAGCGAATAAAATTGCTGGTGCCTACCGAATGGGATTGGGTTCAGAAATTTATCCTAAATATGGAATAAATGGCTTCTACCTCAACGATCTTTTCCGATTTGAACCGGAATTACATGATATGATGCATAAATCCATTGAAATGGGTCGCGCCTTTATCATCAAAGAATACCAACAGAAACCAATGCCTCTTTTCCTGCTTTGGAAAGGGATTATGCACACAACATTGCGTTACCCGGAACATAAATTTTTATTGGGTGGTGTGAGTATAAGCAATCAATTTTCAGATTTTTCGAAATCACTGATGATTGAATTCATGAAATCAAATTATTACGATCCGTATATTGCACAATACATTCACCCTAAGAAAGCGTATAAAGTAAAACTAAAAGATGCCGACAAAGATTTCATTTTTAACGAAACTGAATCGGATTTGAATAAGTTTGATAAAATTATCGATGAACTGGAACCGGGAAGTTTGCGTTTGCCGGTTTTGATTAAAAAATACATTAAACAAAATGCAAAAGTGGTTGCCTTTAATGTAGATCCACTTTTTAACAATGCCGTTGACGGATTGATGTACATCAGAATTGCAGATATTCCAGAGAGCACGATGAAACCGGTAATGGAAGAGTTTCAGAAAGAATTGGAACGAAAATTAGCAGATAAAGAAGATTAATTTCTAAATTATTTGAAATAGTCACCTCGGATTTTACAAATTTGCACAAAACTATTTCGTGACAGTCTTGGAAAAAAAATAGATAGAATAAAAAATCCCGATACAATCGGGATTTTTTATGTTTTAGAACCAAGCTTTTTTACCAACTTGATACGTTTGGTAAAACTCTTCGTCAGATTTTGTTAAATATATTATACCCTCAATAAGTCCCAATATACTTGTTACTACTCCACATGTAAAAAGGCTAATTACCAACCATATTATCCCTTCTGTTGTATAACCCAACAGGAATTTATGAATTCCTAGAGCTCCTAAAAGAATAGCAAGTAATCCTGCTGCAATTTTTTTATTATCTGGTTGAACAGGCCTCGGATTGTTCCATTCTTCGTGTTTTAAATTTTCCATTGGTTGATTGTTATTGGTTTGTTTTTAAGTTACTAAAAAAATTATTGAAATGCTTTATCGATTGGCTCCCAAAGTTCTATTTTATTTCCTTCGTTATCCAGAATCCATCCAAATTTTCCATACTCATAAGTCTGCACATCACCCACAATTGTTACACCTTCCTCCGATAATTTTTTTAACAAATCTTGTAAATCATGTACTCGGAAATTTTGCATAAACTGTTTTTCGCTTGGCGCAAAATAAGTAGTGTCCTCCGAAAATGGCGACCACTGGGTCGAACAGTCATTTCCTTCTTTGTCTTTCCACCAAAAAGTAGAACCATATTGATCGGTTTTTAAACCCAAATGTTTTCCGTACCAATCCACCAATTCTTTAGGGTTTTTTGATTTAAAAAAGAAACCCCCAATTCCCGTAACGCGTTGCTCCGGCACTTCCACTTTGGCTTGACCAAAATATTTTGCCTTTATTTTATCGACAATTACTTGCGCTAATCGTTCATGGCTTTCGAAAGTCCAACCGGCAATATGCGGTGTCAAAATCACATTCTTGGCTTTCAATAAATATTGAAAAGCTTCTGGTGTATGTTTATCTTTAAACAGCGTTTCAAAGGATAATTTTTCATATTCCAAAACATCCAAACCTGCTCCAAGAATTTTATCGGATTGCATTGCCGTAACCAAATCGGCAGTGACAATATTCTTGCCCCGAGACGTATTTATAATCCAAAAAGGTTTGGAAAATCTATTGATAAAATCACTGTCAACCATTTTATCAGTATCCGGAGACCATGGAATATGCAAACTTACTACATCTACTTTTTGCTGAAATTTTTGTAAAGAAACCTGTTTTGCATTGGCGTCACCCACATTTTCCTGAACATCATAACAAAGCACTTCTACATCAAAGCCACGCAATTTTTTGGCAAATGATTTCCCCATGTTTCCATAACCAATGATCCCTATCGTTTTTCCGTCTAGTTCATGACCGCGGTTGCTTTCACGATTCCAGTGGCCCGCTCGTATCTCGCTATCAGCTTCGTTCAATTTATTAAAAAGGGATAAAATCATCCCTAAAGTATGTTCGGCAACTGCATTTCTATTTCCTTCTGGAGCAGCTATGAGCATAATGTTTTTGGATGCGGCATAATCGCAATCAATACTTTCTAATCCGGCTCCAACACGCGCAATGAATTGCAAATTCGTGGCTTTGTCCAAAAATTCTTTGTCAATCTTGAAGCGGCTTCGAATCACAATTCCTTGGTAATCTTGAATTTTGGCTTCGATTTCTTCTTTAGAAGAGGAAAAATCACTGTGATTTATAAATCCAGAATGCTGTAATTGATCCCAAAGTACGGGATGATTGCTGTCTATGTGAAGGATTTTGATGTCCATAATTGTTCAGTTTTTGATACTTCAAATTAACAAAAAAATTACGGTTTATTGATTTATAGGAGGAAATTAAGTCGTAAAATCGTAAATTAGCGATTAATAAATTTTTATTATAAATCTTATGTTTTGTAATAAAGGAAAGCAAAAAAATGAAATTGACAAAAACCTTCAAAGCTTTTTTCGAAAGCGAAAAATCAGGCGGACTCCTATTATTATTCGTTACCATAGTTTCCATGCTATTGGCTAATTCATCTTTTCAAACCGAATATATTGCTTTTTGGGGAACTGAAATCGGAAACCATTCCATTACTCACTGGATTAATGATGGCTTAATGTCTATTTTCTTTCTGCTCATTGGTTTAGAATTGGAACGAGAAATGTATCAAGGAGAATTATCCAGCATAAAAAACGCGGCATTACCTATTTTTGGTGCCTTTGGTGGAATGATTGTTCCGGCAGGAATCTTTTTATTATTAAATTTTGGAACCATCACACAAAACGGAGCCGGAATCCCGATGGCTACTGATATCGCTTTTGCAATAGGTATTCTGTCTCTTTTAGGAAACCGTGTTCCTACATCGCTTAAAGTATTTTTGACTGCGCTTGCCGTAATCGATGATTTAGGCGCTATTATGGTGATTGCTATATTTTACACAGAGACGATTGCTTACATGAATTTATTCATTGCTTTTGTTATTATGGGTGGTTTGTTTATCCTGAACCGAAGAAAAGTACACAGTCTTATTCCTTATTTGATTGGTGGCGCAGCGATGTGGTATTTCATGCTAAATTCTGGAGTTCACGCTACTGTAACCGGAGTATTATTAGCCTTTGTAATTCCATTTGGTGACGGAGGCAAGAAGACATCTTCCTATCGTTTACAGCATTTTTTACACTATCCGGTTGCGTTTTTTATCCTTCCATTGTTTGCCATCGCCAATACTGGTATTGCTATAAACTCCGATTGGCATGAAGGACTGAATCATCCTAACACGATTGGTATTATGTTAGGTCTTGTGGTAGGGAAACCCTTAGGAATTTGGTTGTTTTCATTCCTTGCAGTAAGTTTAGGTATATGTACGCTACCAAGAGATTTAAAATGGAGCAGTATTCTGGGCGCTGGAATGCTGGGTGGAATAGGATTTACAATGTCTATTTTTATCACATTGCTTGCCTTCAAAAACGATGGAGAAGAAGTAATCACGTATTCGAAAATTGCGATTTTGGTTGCTTCTTTTATAGCGGGAACTATCGGTTTCTTATGGTTAAAATTTAATTTGAAACCCGCTAAATCAAAAAAACAATCCAAGAAAGTTTAGCTTCAATCTATTTCATAAAAAAGCTTCGTTTAATCTCTTAAACGAAGCTTTTTTAAGTTAGTTCAAATTTTATTTAAAAACTAAATCCATTATATGGATTGTGTCTTTCTGTTTACTTCCTAGCCCAATAATCAACTGCAGTAACTTTATCCGGTGCCGGACTCAAAACAGCCACAAAAGCTTTATGATCCGGATGAATCAAATATGCATCTCTATCCGCTTCATTCTTGAATGTTAGGGTAAAACAATGCGTCAAACCATTATTCAAGTTTTCAGGACTGTTGTTAATTCCCCATTCATACGCTTTGATCAATTTGATTTTATGTTCTAAATTTCCAAAAGCAGTTACCACTTTGTCAATTGCTACGGTATCTGTTCCAGGTTTCCAACCAAACATCACCACATGCCTGAGCACTGATTGTTGCTTGTCTTTTTGAGCATTTACGGTATAACTTGAAATTAAAATAAGCGTTAATAAGAGTAGCTTTTTCATGAAAGTTTTTTTCAAATATAAGATTTATTTGAGTGTTTATGCAAATGTGAAATATCAATATTTGCAAAGCTTAAGAATAAAATTTGCGCAGAGTCATAGACATTTAAGCAGTTTATAGCACGAATATTTAACGGAGGTGGAGACTTACCCCTTGATTTGTTTCAGCGAGGTTTTAATTCCGCGTATCAAAGACGAACTAAATCCGTGCATTTCCATTTCGTTTAATCCCGCTATCGTACAGCCTTGTGGTGTGGTCACGCGATCTATTAATTGTTCCGGGTGTACTTTTTCTTCTAGTAGCATTTCGGCAGCACCTTTTACGGTTTGTGCCGAGATGGCCAAAGCAGTTTGCCAGTCAAATCCTATTTCGATTCCGGCTTGCATTGAGGCGCGAATGTATCGCAATGCAAAAGCAGTTCCGCTCGCCGCAAGAACCGTTGCAGCATCCATTAGTTTTTCGTCAATAATAGGAGCGGTTCCCAAACTCTGAAAAAGGGAAACTACGTCTTGTGCTTTCTCTTTGTCTTTTTCATGAAATGCAATACAAGTAGCTGAGGCGCCAAATTGTGCGGCTATATTGGGCATGATTCGGATCGCACTATTGGCAGTACCGATTTTGTTTTGTAAACTTTCTATCGATAATCCACTCACTGCCGAAACGATGATTTTATTCGAAATAACAGGAAGGATTTCGGCTAAGACGGTATCTACTTGATACGGTTTTATGGTTAAAATAATAACATCGGCTTCCTGAATCTGATGGATATTATTCGCAGTAACCGTAGCGCCTAATTTTTCAAGATACAGAATACTTGATGTGTTTCTTCGAGTTATAGTTACTTGATTCTCTGGTGAAAATTTTGATAATCCTAATGCGATAGAAACACCTAAGTTTCCGCCGCCAATGATGTGTACTTTCATGCTGGTTGTAGTTTTTCCTCTCCCCTCCCGAAGCTTCTGGACCTCTCCAAAAGAGAAGGAGCTGTAAGGGAAAAGTGTTGGTTGTGTAGTTATAGTTGTATTAGTTTGTCGTTGAATTCCCTCTCAATATTCTATTATCTTTCTTCTTTATTATATTCTCTTTATTCTCTTCTCTTTATTCTCTTCTCTTTATTCAATTCTCTTTATTCAATTCTCTTTATACAATTCTCTTTATACAATTCTCTTTATTCTCATCTCTTTATTCTCTTCTCTTTATTCTCTTCTCTTTATTCTCTTCTCTTTATTCTCATCTCTTTGTTCTATTCTCTCGCTTAAAACCCTAAAATCATTTTTGCAATCGAAAAATAAATCAGAATTCCGCAAATATCATTGCTCGTTGTGATGAACGGCCCTGTGGCTAAAGCGGGGTCAACACCAAATTTATCCAGCAACAACGGTACAAAAGTTCCTATTAATGAAGCAATAATAATTACCGACATCAATGCTACGGTAACAATAACCCCAATGATCAATTCGACATTCAATAAAAAATGACTTCCTAAAAATAATATTGTAGCTAAAATAAGTCCGTTTAATAAGCTTAGAGATACTTCTTTGACCAATCTATTAAATAATGATCCGCTCAACGTATTATTAGCCAAACCCTGCACTATAATTGCCGAAGATTGCACCCCAACATTTCCTGCCATGGCGGCAATAAGTGGTGTGAAAAAGAATAAGTTTCCATGCAGAAGCATCGCTCCTTCAAATAATCCGAGCACTTTTACGGATATAAAACCACCCAAAAGAGCTAAAACTAGCCAAGGTAATCTTGCTTTTGTATGCTCAAATATACTGTCATCTGCTTCAACGTCCTGCGAGATACCTGCCGCCAACTGGTAATCCTCATCGGCTTCATCCTTGATTACATCCACAATGTCATCAATAGTGATTCGACCTACTAATCGTCCCATTTCATCCACAACAGGAATGGCTTCTAAATCGTATTTTTGCATGATTCTGGCCACCTCAACATCTTCAGTATCTACTTTAACCGAGTTTAATTTTCGGATGTAAACATCATTAATAGGTGTTCTTGAAGAAGTGGTCAACAAATCCTTCAGAGACAAACGCCCTTTCAATCGGTCTTCATCATCCACCACATAAATCGAATGGACCCTGGAAATATTTTCGGCCTGAATCCGCATTTCTTTTACACAAGTAAGTACATTCCAATTTTCATTGACTTTAACCAATTCCTTATGCATGATTCCACCAGCAGTATCTTCGTCATAACGCAATAAGTCAACGATATCTTTGGCGTGCTCCACATCCTGAAGTTCTGATATTACCTCAGCTTTCAAATCTTGTGAAAGCTCCGCAATAATATCGGCTGCATCATTGGTTTCCAGCTCATCTAATTCTTCCGCAATCTCTTTTGCCGAAAGTCTGCTTAATATATTCTCCCGCAAATCATCTTCCAATTCCAGAAGAATCTCAGCGGTTTTTTCACTGTCTAATACTTTAAAAATGTAAGTTGCCTCATTAAAATCAAGCTCATCCAGAATTTCGGCAATATCAGCATGGTGCATATCATTCAATAAAACTTCCAGTTGTTGGTCGTTTTTATTTTGAATGAGTTGCTCTAATTCCTGAATTAATTCTTTGCTGATTTTAAACTCCATCGGCTTCTATTTTTTGGGTGAGTTCTATGAACTGTTCTACATTTAATTGTTCTGGTCGAAGATTGAAAATCTCATCTTCTCTCAAACTATCCGACAAATTTAAGGTTTTCAAGCTGTTTCGTAACGTTTTGCGTCGTTGCTGAAAAGCCGTTTTCACTACGGTAAAAAACAATTTTTCGCCGCAAGGCAAGCTGTAATCTTTCTTCCTGCGCAAACGTAAAACTCCTGATTTCACTTTTGGTGGCGGAATAAATACATTTTCATCAACCGTGAATAAATATTCGGCATCATAAAAAGCCTGAACTAAAACGGACAGAATTCCATACGCTTTTGTGCCTTTTTTTTCACAAATACGTTGCGCTACTTCTTTCTGGAACATCCCTGCAAATTCCGGAATCTGATCGCGGTATTCCAAAGTTCTAAACACGATCTGTGTCGAAATATTATACGGGAAATTCCCAATTATAGCAAATTGTTTCCCTTCAAAAGTTTCATTAATATCATACTTCAAAAAATCTTTTGAAATGATTCTGTCTTTTAATTTTGGATAATTCTGGTCCAAATACGTCACTGATTCCGTATCGATTTCAATAACATACGTATTGATTGGTTTATCCAACAAATATTTTGTCAAAACTCCCATTCCCGGACCTATCTCTAATACATCATCATATCCTTCTAAGTTCAACGTGTCAGCAATGTCTTTTGCAATGCTTTCGTCTTTCAAGAAGTGTTGTCCGAGGTGTTTTTTGGCTGTTACTTTTTCCATGTTTATGCTGAATATTTTCAGTATTTTTTATTTCCCTAATTTTATGGGTTTTTGTTTATTTCTCGCAATTGCTGAATATCCAATAAATCCTTAGGTCTGTTTGCTTTTATTTTACTTGTTATTAAATCCTCTAGTGACAGTACATTCCATTTCAAAAAAAGATTGTCATTCACTTGTACTTCTTCGCTGCTTTCAAACGCTTCAGAAAAAGTTTTATTTACAGAAAATTTTGTAATTAATTCTAAATCTAAGTCTACAGGAGAGAATTTAACGGAAATATTTTGTTCTTGTTTTTTTACATTTTCGGGGAAATCATCAATTTCATATCCCATTTCATTAAAAACGGCTACTAATTTTTTAAAGTTTTCATCCGTAGTCTCTATCCAAAAATCGACATCCGCAGAATGGCGCTGGTATCCATGAAAATTTACCGCTCCTCCGCCAACCATCAACATTCTTACGTTATGTTTATTGGCAATAGAAATGAATTGATTGATATTTTCTTCCCATTTTTGAATCATATCAGCTTGCTTTTATTTGAATAATAAAATTCGAATTAATGTCGTTTTTATGCTTCATTGGAAACTGATTCACCTTTTCCATCAAACGCAAAAATTGATAAAAACGTTCTGCTTTGGACAATTTCAAAAAATTCTCCAGTTGTTTTCTATTGCTTTCTTCTTTGGTTTGAAAATGGAGTTCCATGGCTATTTATAATCTGCAATTAGTTCTAATTCCGTTCTAAACGCTAACATTTTGTCTCCAAATAATTTTGGTCCTTCTTCGCGAAAACCAGGCGCATCTTCCTGATAATATTTCTCCAAAGTTTCTTTACTGTCCGTCGCATATTGAACGGAATAGGTAACTCCACCCATTTCCTCCTCAATTAAAACACGCACCATTCTTGCCGAAGAGAATTTCCCTGTAGCTAAAATTTCAGGAATATGCTTGTGTTGCATCCAAATCATCCATTGATCGTGAACGCTTTCATGTATGTTTGTGGTAACGTTGTATAGTATCATTTTTTTTGATTGTTAGATTATTAGATTATTAGACTTTTCAAAAAATCCAAGAATCTAAGTAATCAGTTTTTATAAATTAGTATCGCCTCGCAATTGCCTGAATTTCTTTCTGGCTTCCACAAAATAAATACTGTCCTGATGATTGAACAATACCTTTTCATACAATGGTTTCGCTTTTTCAGGCAACAACTGCTTGTTATAAATTTCTGCCGAAAAATACAACGCCTCGTCTATGTAAATTCCGTCGCTGTGTTCGTCGATGATCATTTGGTATTGGCTTAAAGCCAAAGTAAAATCGCCTTTCTTTTCGTATATTTTCCCTAATCGCAATAAGGTCACAGCCTCTATTTGCTTCGCCTGTTCGAGCATAGCTCTCGAGCCCTGTCCTTTACTATTTTTTAAAATAGACTGAAACTGCGCAATAGCTTCCTGATTCCTGTTTTGATACAACAGATAATCTCCTTTGGCAAACTGTTTCAAAGCTGTTTGTGTCGAATCAGCTGCAGTGTTGTCATTAATTAACAGAAAATATTCCAAAGCATCATTGGCAATTAACTGCGTATTGGCTGATTTCAATTCCTTAAATTGTTTCAATGCCCACGCAAAATCAGTTTTGAAATAACTCGTTTTAGCCGCTTTCAAACTCGCTTCATGCGCCATTACATCATTCTTCAAATCCAATTCTATCTGGGAATAATAGATCAAGGCCTGATTAAATTTTTCTTCGTACAGTAAAATATCTGCCAGTTCCATTTTGGCATTGGCCAGCCTGATAATCATTCAATTGCAATTCCAACGCTCTCTTGACAATTGCCTTTCCTTCTTCTGGTTTTTTTAAAATAAAAGCCGTAAAATGGGCCTGAATCAGCTGCAAAGATAAGGTAAAAGGACTTATTTCAAATTGTTTCAACAAAGCGTCTAATTCTGTGCTGATGGCTGCAAAATCATTTTCGGATGCTTTTTCAATTTTCATGGTTATCAAATAGGAATTTGCCTGAATCAGCAATTCTAAATCCTGTGTGTTTTCCAATACAAATCCCAAAATTTCTTTAGCTGCTTCAGCATTATCTTCATCAATGGCGAGTTGTCCTAAATTCACGATATTAGCAAGCGATTCCGGATTGCGTTTGTAAATGGCTTTTTCCTGAATAAATGCTTTCGCGAATTCTTTTTGTTGTACATAAAACCAACTCAAATAATGGTTCCAAAAAAGATCTTGGTTTTTTTGGGTTCTTATTATTAATGCTTTCCGCAACAGTTCATTGAAATTTGCATCGCCTTCATCAACCATAAAACGAACCAGTTGATTCTGTATTCTGATAGAGTTTTGAGGATTAGCAAACGCTTCATCCAAGAAAGTGGAAATCATCATTTCCATATTAGACAATTGTCCGTAAAGCAATCCTATTTGGTAATTGAAATTGAAATTAGGCTCTAATTGTGTGGCGGTTTGGTAGGATTTCAATGCGTAATCGAGCAGCACTTTTCGCTCAAAAGAATTTGATATCCCATAAACTTCATTTGGATTTTTTTTGATTCGGTGCAAAGCCTGTTCGTAGTACATCTTGGCTTTGTCGTCATTTTTTTGCAACTGAAAATTATAGCCCAATTCCACCAAAAGATTTCCTTGATTGTGTTTTTCAAGTCGTTCTTGAATGGCTTTTTCAGCACTTTCAAACTGACGCAATTGCTGAGAACAATCTATTATTCTTAAAAAATATTGGGAGTTCAACGGAATCTCTTTCAGCAATTCTTCATAGCTGATTTTTGCTTTTTCAAAATCGCCTTTGTCATAATAATACTGCGCTAATTGTTCGTTTTGCGAAAAACAAACCAATGAAAAAAACAGGGCGATATGTAGAAAGAGTTTTTTCATTGTTACATGCAATTTGTTTTGTCAAACATCAATTTTTTTTAAACATATAAGTCATATAAGAATTGCATTGCTCTAAATTTAAAACTTTGCAAAAACTGACATGACTTATATGTTAAAATTTTTAGTCTATAATATCAAATCCGCAATACGGACGTAAAACCTCAGGGATTACGATTCCTTCCGGAGTTTGGTAATTTTCTAAAATTCCAGCCAAAACTCTTGGCAAAGCCAATGCACTTCCGTTTAAGGTGTGCGCCAACTGGTTTTTTCCGTCTTTGTCTTTGAAACGCAATTTCAAACGATTGGCTTGAAAAGTCTCAAAGTTAGAAACTGAACTGATTTCCAACCAACGATCTTGCGCGGTAGAAAACACTTCGAAATCATACGTTAAAGCCGATGTGAATCCCATATCACCGCCGCAAAGACGTAATATTCTGTATGGTAATTTCAATTCTTGTAAAATACTTTTCACATGTTCTACCATTCCCTCCAACGCTTCGTATGATTTATCCGGATGTTCTACACGAACGATTTCCACTTTGTCAAATTGATGCAAACGGTTCAATCCACGTACATGCGCTCCGTAAGAACCTGCTTCACGACGGAAACATGGCGTATAAGCCGTAGTCAAAACTGGCAATTCATTTTCGTTTAAGATTACATCACGGAACAAATTCGTTACCGGAACTTCAGCCGTTGGAATCAAGTATAAATCATCGGTTTTATCATGGTACATTTGCCCTTCTTTATCCGGCAATTGTCCCGTTCCATAAGCCGAAGCTTCGTTTACCATGTGCGGAACCTGAACTTCATTATACCCTGCAGCGGTATTTTTGTCCAAGAAATAATTGATTAAGGCACGTTGTAATCGTGCTCCCTTTCCTTTATACACCGGAAATCCTGCACCCGTAATTTTGACACCTAATTCAAAATCAATGATGTCGTATTTTTTTACCAATTCCCAATGCGGTTGAGCACCTTCGTGCAAAACTGGAATCTCCCCTTCTTCAAAAACGTTTAGGTTTTCCTCCGGTGTTTTCCCAACAGGGACAATATCAGCAGGAAGATTAGGTAATGTATATAATTTCTCTAAAAGTTCAGAGGCAAGCGCATCAGCCGTTTCCGCTAAAGCTTTACTTTTCTCTTTGTTTAAAACAGTTTTTTCTTTTAAAATTGCGGCTTTAGATTTCTCACCCGCTTTCATTAATTCGCCAATGTCTTTGGATAATTTATTAGATTCGGATAAAATGCTGTCTAACTCTACCTGCGTAGCGCGACGTTTTTCATCCAGTTGTACCACTTCTTCAACAACACTTTTGGCATCGATATTTCTTTTTGCCAAAGCGGTGATTACTTTTTCCTGATTCTCTCTAATAAATGCAATTTGTAACATAGCTTGATTTTTTTAACGCTAACTTTTATAATAATGGAAGCAAATTTAAGGAAATGTTTGCTAGAAATGGGGGAAAGTTTTGATGAAAACCAGTAAGCCTTTTTGATACAGCTTATAGCCCTTTTTTTTACTTCGGATTACAAATTTTAACCACATAGAAACATAGAAAAAAAGAGTTGGATAGCCCCAATTGCTTCGCCTGTTCGCTATCGCTCGGGTCTTGGATTCATATAGCTATAATTTTCTCTAATAAAGTGAAACGACTTTCAAAATATATAAAATCTATGCTTCTATGTGGTTAAAAATAATGCAAAATGAATTTCACCTAATAATTAGCTATTCTCTTTTAATCTCATGACCCACAAATTCCTCTAATGCAGCAAACATGTCGTCTACTGTAAGGACTTCAAAATCCGGGTGAGTTTTTAAAAAAGTCGCATTTAACGTAACTAGGTTTTCTTCAATTTCGAAAAAAGTGTCGTTGTTAAGCAAATCTCTGATAGGATTAACGCCTTCTAGCTTTCCTTTCAAAAATTTATTTAACTTTACACTGCTCATTAATTTTATTTTTTTGGATTGTTGTTGGAACAATTCTAAATGCTTTTCGGCTCCAATCAAAGCCAAACCTTCTTCGATTAATTCGTTTAGTTCTTTGTCCCAACCGGAGTTGTACACAAATTGAGCAAAATTTCCTTCGGTATATTGTGAGGTATAATAATCTAAATAATAACTCATTATAGCATCTTCGTGAATCAAATCATCGTTTACGCCTTCCTCGCGCATTAGGTTGATTACCGAAATATTAGAGTGAATCACATCTTGAAGGTTCTCACTGTTCATTGCTGTTTCTGAAATAATTATTCTACCGAATTCCATAAGTTTTGTGTTTGAATATGTGCTGCAAATTTCGGGTAAATAAAAACAGAAATGAAATACAATTCAATTTATATACTATCAGATTCGTTCCTATTTTTTCTAGTTCATTTTTGAAACCAAAGTTTTCAAACGTGCTGCTTTTTCTTTTTTTTCTTCTTGAAGTTTAGTCTTTTTCCGATTCAGCAATTTGGTATGCAACGCTTTTTTTTTGATATTTTTTTCAGGTCCTTTGGGTATAATTTATTGTGTCATTGCAAGTCAGCTATAAATTTTTAAAGCCAGTGATAATAAAATTTACCGTGTCCATCGATTGTATTCCTACTAATAAAAAAAGCAATAATCCAAACTATAATTGCTGTTTTATGCGCCTACTAGCCTAATCTTTAGTGACAGTAGATTTACAGAAAGGCTAAAATATTTTTGGTTATTCCTGCTTGAATCATCCAAACAACTCACTCGCCACATCTTCAATTTTCGCTACCAATCGGATTTTGATTCCGGTATTTTTCAACGCAATTTTGTTGTATTTGGATACAAAAATGGTCGAAAAACCTAATTTCTCCGCTTCTTGAATGCGTTGGTCCACGCGGTTTACCGGACGTATTTCGCCTGAAAGTCCAACTTCACCGGCAAAACAAAAATCTTTATTGACCGCAATGTCTTCATTCGAGGATAAAATAGCGGCAACAACAGCCAAATCTATCGCAGGGTCATCTACTGAAATTCCTCCGGTTATGTTTAGGAAAACATCTTTGGCGCCAAGCCTAAAACCAGCTCTTTTCTCCAAAACGGCCAGAATCATATTGAGTCTTTTAGCATTGTAACCCGTGGTGCTGCGTTGCGGTGTTCCATAAACTGCGGTGCTTACCAAGGCTTGGATTTCAATCATCAACGGGCGCATGCCTTCTAATGTTGAGGCAATTGCAGTTCCTGATAATTCTTCATCTTTATGTGAAATCAATATTTCTGATGGATTAGAAACTTCTCGCAAACCATTGCCGAGCATTTCATAAATGCCAATTTCGGCAGTGGAACCAAAACGGTTTTTTAAGGATCGTAAAATACGATACACATGATTTCTATCTCCTTCAAATTGTAGAACGGTATCAACCATGTGTTCCAGGATTTTTGGTCCCGCTATGTTTCCGTCTTTGGTAATATGACCAATAAGAATCACGGGAATATTGGTTTCTTTGGCAAACTTGATCAGTTCAGCGGTGGTTTCTCGAATTTGAGAAATACTTCCGGGAGTGGATTCAATATAATCCGTATGCAAGGTTTGAATCGAATCGATAATCACGATTTCAGGTTCGATGGCTTCAATTTGCTTGAAGATATTTTGTGTTTTGGTTTCGGTAAGAATATAGCAATTGTCGCCGCTTGGCGTGATTCTTTCGGCACGCATTTTTATTTGCTTCTGACTTTCTTCGCCCGAAACATATAAGGTTTTGTACGGTAATTTTAAAGAGATTTGGAGTAAAAGCGTGCTTTTTCCAATGCCGGGTTCACCGCCCAAAAGAATCAAGGAGCCGGGAACGATTCCGCCACCCAACACGCGATTAAGCTCCGCGTCAGTCGTGTCCATCCGGATTTCTTGTGCCGAATCAATTTCGTTTATTCGTAACGGTTTTGGTGCTTTATTACTGGAAGTTGGTTCGCTCTTCCAAGCTACTTTTTCTTGTTTTTGGATGATTTCCTCTGCAATGGTGTTCCATTCTTTACAAGAATTGCATTGTCCTTGCCATTTGGCATATTGTGCTCCACAGTTTTGGCAAAAAAAAGTTGTTTTTACTTTTGACATTATTTTTTTGGTGTTTGACTGATCATATCATCATATTTCTCCATCATCATGTTTTTTGTAAGGTCGCCAATTTCTTCTAGTTGGGATGCAGTTTGGTATCGCTTTGCTGCTTTTTTCATGTCACCCGTTTTTTCATACATTAAACCCAATTCATAATCGGCAAGCATTGATTTTGGATAATTTTTAGTAGCAATTTCAGCTAATTTATCCAATTCTGAATACGCTTTGTTTTTAAGAATTGCAGCTTCAATAGCTTTGAAATCATTGACGCGAATGGGAATTTTTAGACCTAAATTTTTAGATAAAACCTCGTATTTGTCAGTTAGGTAATCCACATATCCGGATTGAAGACTGACAATTTTCTCCGAATATTCAGTTGAAGAAATGGGTTTGTAAATATCGAAAAATTGGTATAAAGCATTTGGAATCGAATACAGAACCAGCGAATAATGAGATGCGCCTTTGAAGTTATCAAACTTGTAATTCAGTAACGGATTGGTAACTTGTTTTATATTGGTGTCTAATTGCTTGATTGATGTTTGAAGTTTCTTTACATCGCCATCACCATTTGACTGATAATAAAAAATAGGTTGTTTGAGTTTTGAAAGTTGCTCCGGAATGCGGTTTTCCATATCAGGCGCCAGTTCTGGACTCAATGAAATATAGGCATTAAAAATAGGATTGTCTTTGTATAGAAAAAAGTTCAAAAAACCAGCAGTCGTGTCATGACCGGCAATAATTCGGAAAGGAGCAACAGGATATTTCTTTTCGATATAGGGCAATAACTCCGCACCGATGAATTCGAAAAATTTCGCACCTTTTCCAGAAGGAACGCCATTAGCTTCGTCATAATTGCAGTCGTCAAATCGTTCGTTGTTTTTGTTTTGGCTGATGCCAACGATGATGGTTTCCGGTAAATCATCCCAATACGCACCATAATTTAAAGCGCCGTAGAAAGGTTCAAACAGATAATCTCCATCCAATAAAACGAGAATTGGGTATTTTTTATTTGGATTTTTTTCAAAAGAAGGCGGTAGTCCAATGGTAATTTCTCTGCTTTCGCCAAGCACTTGAGAATCGAAAGCAATCGTAGTTTTTTGTGAAAATACGGAAATAGAAAAGAGTAATAAGAGTATTATTTTTTTCATGTTTTGGTTTGTTTTAGAAAGTATAGAATACTCCATATAAGAGCAAGCAATATAAACATTATTACTTTTATTTGAAAATGGATACCGGAAAATGTTAAGATTGCGCTTTGATATCAAGGGAGGAATCAGCGTTTAAAAAAGTAGCCACTGATTCTGTGATTTTAAAATGCAAAATCAGAGAATCAGTAGCTAGAAAATGTTTGTTGGTTTAATTCGAACAGAAGTTAAGTCAACGAATTGTCGTTTTCATTTGGAAAAATAACCCACGGTTTGAAAGTTTTAGCTTCCTCAAAATCCATGCTTGCGTAGGAAATGATGATGATGATATCGTCTTTTTGAACTTTTCTTGCTGCAGGACCGTTGAGTGTAATGGTTCCTGAATTTTTTTCGCCTTTTATGGCATAAGTTTCAAAACGTTCTCCATTGTTGATGTTTACAATAGAGACTTTTTCGCCTTCAATAATATTGGAAGCTTTTAGTAATGACTCGTCAATAGTGATGGATCCGATGTAATTTAAATCGGCGCCGGTTACCTTAACGCGGTGAATTTTTGATTTTAATACTTGAATTTGCATGCTACAAAAGTAAATTAATTTAATGAAATGGTGTCAATCAAACGAATATTGTTGACTAATACGGCAATAAAAGCGCGGTATTTTTTATTTTTATTTTTTCGAGTACAAGATATAAGCGTTGCTTCATCCGCAATGGTGAAATATTCTAAAGTAAAATGAGGGTTGTTGTCGAATGATTTTTGAACCCATTCTGAAATTTTAGCGGTGCTATTTTTCGAAAATTGCTCTTTTACGGAGCTAAGAATTTTGTAGATAATAGATGCTTCGTCTCTTTCCTGCTCTGATAAACGCTCGTTTCTGGAGCTCATGGCAAGATCATTAGCTTCTCTATAAATAGGACAGCCAATTACGTTTACTTTTAAGTAATTTTTAGCGACCATCTTTTTTACAATTTGTAATTGTTGAAAATCTTTCTCGCCAAAATAAGCGTTAGTTGGATCAACAATTTCAAAAAGTCGCTTTACAATAGTGCCTACACCGTTAAAATGTCCGGGTCTGAATTTGCCTTCCATTTGGTTTTCCAATCCATCAAAATCAAATGGTTCTGAGACTGGTTTTCCGTCATAAATATCTTCAACCGTAGGTGCATATAGGATAATGTTTGGATTTAGATTGGTGAGTTTCTTTACATCCTCCTCTAGTGTTCTTGGGTATTTTGCCAAGTCTTCCGGATTATTGAATTGTGTAGGATTTACAAAAATACTGACAACTGTAGTGTCATTTTCCAGCAGTGATTTCTGCATTAAAGCTAAATGACCTTGATGTAAAGCACCCATAGTAGGAACAAATCCAATAGAGGAATGGATGGTTTTTATAGATTTCAAATAGTCCATTAAAGATGCTTTTCCGTAGAAAATATGCATGGCAGTATTATTAAAATTAAATGCAAACTTACTATTTTAGTTAATAACTGCATAAATTTTTGTAATTTTGCATGGTTTTTATTGCCAATAAATTAAGTAAATTACAATATGAAAGATAAGAGGATATTATATGTATCATCTGAAGTGGTGCCGTACCTCGCTGAAAACGAGGTCTCTTTAATGTCTTATGACGTTCCAAAAATGATTAATGATCAAGGCGGACAGATAAGAATTTTTATGCCAAGGTATGGAAATATTAACGAGAGAAGACACCAATTGCACGAGGTAATAAGACTTTCGGGGATGAATTTGGTAGTAAATGACTTGGATATGCCGTTAATTATTAAAGTGGCTTCTATTCCAAAAGAAAGAATACAGGTTTACTTTATTGATAATGACGAGTATTTTAAAAGAAAAGCAACTTTTGCTGATGAGGAAGGCGTGATGTATCCTGATAATGATGAACGTGCTATTTTCTTTGCAAAAGGAGTTGTGGAGACGGTTAAGAAACTCAACTGGGTACCGGATATTATTCATGTTCATGGATGGATGGCCGCAATGCTACCCATTTATATGAAGCATTTTTATAAAAATGAAGCATTGTTTTCGGAAACAAAAATTGTTACTTCAGTCTACAGCCAGTCTTTTGAAGGGACTTTGAATGAAGAAATGATAAATAAAGTAAAATTTGATGGTGTTCCAGATGATGCAATAGCAGACCTTGAGATTCCAAACTACGAAAATATCATCAAAGCAACTATCAAACATTCTGATGCAGTGATTGTTGCTTCAGAAAACCTCTCTCCAAGTTTAACAAAATTTATAGAATCTTCAGGAAAACCTTTTTTACCTTTCACACCGAAAGATGCATTCGCTGAGGCGTATACTAATTTCTACAGTAACGAAGTTCTTTAAATCAAACTTTTTTAATAAATATGTACAATAATTCTTTTTTTAAGAAAATTCTTTTGGTAGCAAGTGTTGTTTTTATATATGCTTGTGATAAAGACTATAATGAAATTGGTGGAGATTTAATTGGTGAAAATAATTTTGATCTTAATAAGCAGACTTATAGTGTATTGGGTTATAACCAAAAAACAGGACCCATACAATCCAATAATCTTGAAGTAAATCCATTGGGGATTTACAGCAGTACAAATTTTGGTGAAACAACGGCTAATTTTAATACACAGTTAACTTTATCTGCGTTAATTACCTCAGTAAGTACAAATTTATTTGTGGAAAGTGTTGTTCTTACAGTTCCATATTATACGGATGTAACACAATTAAAAGTTAATGCTGATGGAACTCGCGTATATGTTTTAGATTCTATCTACGGACCGGAAAAAGCTAAAATGAAATTAAGTATCTATGAATCTGGCTATTTTATGAGAGACGCAGATCCTGTTGGAGGATTTCAACAAGCTCAAAAATATTTCACTGATCAAGATGCTGATTTCAATAATTTGAAGGTTGGAGAACGTTTGAATAATAGTTCGAACACAGCTGAAAATGATGAATTTTTCTTTGATTCGGCTGAGCATCCTGTAGTCGCTACGGATACAGTAACAGGTGTTAAAACGACAACGTATACAGCGCCGGGAATGCAATTGAATTTGAATAAAGATTATTTTAAAACAAGAATCCTTGACGCAGTTAATTCAGGTAAATTAGCTTCAAATGATGTTTTTAGAAATTACTTCAGAGGACTTTATTTTAAAATGGAGAAATCAGGAAGCAGCGCAGGAAATTTAGCAATGTTGAATTTTAAAGCTGGTAAAATAACCATCACATATAAGGAGGATTTAGCCTCAACAACGGGTGGCGCTACAACGAGAGTTAAAAAGACAATAGTTCTTAATATGACAGGTAATACTGTTAGTTTGTTGAAAAATGATTACAGTGTTAATGGAAGTGCTTATGATGCCTTGGCAAATACCGGAAACCAAACCGAGGGGGATGATAAATTATTCCTAAAAGGTGGTGAAGGTTCTATAGCGGTTTTGGATCTTTTCGATAAAAAAGATTTGAAAGGGTATGATGCTAATGGTGTTTTAACTAGTCCTAATGGGATTTCAGATGAGTTGGATGATTTAAGAAATCCTGCTGATGGTAAAAAACTATTGGTGAATGAAGCCAATTTGGTTTTTCATATTGATGCTACTGCAATGGCTAATAGTTTTGAACCGCAAAGAATTTATTTGTATGATTTTAAGAACAGCCGACCTATAGCAGATTATTACCTAGATGTAACATCAAGTAGTGTTGATGCAAAGAAATCAAAAGGATTTTTTGACGGTATGATAAAAAAAGACGCCACTAGTAAAAAGGGATTGACTTATAAAATCAGAATCACCAATCATATCCGAAATCTGATCAATAATAAAGATTCAACTAATGTTAAATTAGGTCTTGTGGTTACAGAAGATATTGGGGTAATTGCATCTTACAAAGTAAAAACTCCAAATGCGAATATTAGTCAAGCGCCTAAAGCTTCGGTTATGAACCCGTTAGGAACTGTTTTACACAGCGGAAAATCTACAGTAGCCGAGGCTAAAAGATTAAAACTAGAAATTTTTTATACAAAACCTAATTAAACCAAGACTATGTGTGGAATCGTTGGATATATTGGATACAGAGAAGCGTATCCTATTGTAATTAAAGGCTTAAAAAGACTCGAATATAGAGGCTATGACAGTGCTGGTGTCATGTTATATGATGGTGAAAATCTAAAGATTTCAAAAACTAAAGGAAAAGTTTCAGATCTTGAGGAAAGAGCTTCAAAAGAGATAACTACTAATGGAACTATTGGGATTGGTCATACACGTTGGGCTACGCATGGTGTTCCAAATGATGTGAACTCCCATCCACATATTTCTAATTCAGGCGACTTAGCAATAGTTCACAACGGAATTATTGAAAATTATGCGCCTTTAAAAGCGGAGTTGATCAAGAGAGGATATGTTTTTCATTCAGATACAGATACCGAAGTATTGATTAATCTTATTGAAGAAGTACAGAAAAAGGATAACCTAAAATTAGGTAAAGCTGTTCAGGTGGCTTTGAATCAAGTAGTAGGAGCTTATGCAATTGCTGTTTTTGACAAAAAAACTCCAAATGAAATTGTTGCAGCCCGTTTAGGAAGTCCATTAGCAATTGGTGTTGGCGAAGGGGAATTTTTTATAGCTTCAGATGCATCTCCATTTATTGAATATACCTCTAATGCTATTTATCTGGAAGATGGAGAAATGGCAAATATTAGATTGCATAAACAAATGAAAGTTCGTAAAATTAAAGATGATTCTTTAGTTAATCCAACTATTCAAGAACTTCAAATGAATTTGGAGCAAATTGAAAAAGGAGGTTACGATCACTTTATGTTGAAAGAAATTTATGAGCAACCAAGCGTAATCAAAGACACTTATCGTGGAAGACTTCATGCAAATGAAGGTTTAATCCAAATGGCAGGTGTTGAGGATAATTTAGAAAAGTTCTTAAATGCGGAAAGAATTATAATTGTTGCTTGTGGTACCTCATGGCATGCAGGTCTAGTAGCTGAATATATTTTTGAGGAATTTGCAAGAATCCCTGTCGAAGTAGAATATGCTTCTGAATTTAGATATAGAAATCCAATTATAAACAGTAAAGATATTGTTATTGCAATTTCTCAATCAGGAGAAACAGCTGATACAATGGCTGCGATAAAATTGGCTAAAGAAAGTGGCGCATTTGTTTTTGGAGTTTGTAACGTAGTAGGTTCTTCTATTTCAAGAGAAACTCATGCAGGTGCTTACACTCATGCTGGACCTGAAATAGGAGTTGCATCAACAAAAGCATTTACAACTCAAATAACTGTTTTGACAATGATTGCGTTGCGTTTGGCTAAAGCCAAAGGAACATTGTCAAATTCAGTTTTTCATACCTATTTGCAAGAATTAGAAATCATTCCTGAAAAAGTAAAAGAAGCTTTAGAAACAAATGATAGAGCAAAAGAGATAGCTGCAGTTTTCAAAGACGCTCCTAATTGTTTGTATCTGGGAAGAGGATATAATTTTCCAGTAGCTCTTGAAGGTGCTTTGAAATTAAAAGAGATTTCCTATATTCATGCTGAAGGATATCCTGCGGCAGAAATGAAACACGGGCCTATTGCTTTAATTGATGAGCACATGCCAGTGGTTGTAATTGCACCAAAACAAGGGCATTACGATAAAATTGTAAGTAATATTCAAGAAATCAAATCCAGAAGTGGAAAAATTATAGCAGTAGTTACTAAAGGGGATACACAAGTGCGTGAATTGGCGGATTATGTTATTGAAATTCCGGAAACTTCGGATGCATTATCACCGTTGATTACTACTATTCCATTGCAACTGTTGTCATATCATATTGCTGTTATGCGCGGATGCAATGTAGATCAGCCTCGTAATCTTGCAAAATCAGTTACGGTAGAATAATTCGTAGTTAACTGCTTTATAAATACCAAGCCTCGGAAGTTTTCTTTCGAGGCTTTTTTTGTGCGTCAAATTTTCATTTTTGTCAGATGCCTTTAAAGTCTCCAAAAGTGAAAAAAACTATAAATTTGGGGGTTTTTATCACTTTTATCAAATATCTAAAAATTAATAATTATTTTGTGATATATGTATTTTTTATATGCATGCATAATGATATTCTGTTTTTTTAGCACAAATTTTAACATTAAATAATTAATTATAAATACGGAATAAGCGCAAATGGGGCAAATTAACTGATGAATATGAAATTTTTTCGGTCCTTTTTTATTAATATCAAAAATATTTGTACTTTGGCTTCATAAACCAACAAATTATAACCCAATGAGAGTGTATTTACTTTTTTTGTCATTGTTTTTTTGTAGCTTAACTTTTGCTCAAAACTCAATTTCAGGTATTGTTACAGATAGTAACAACCAACCTATTCCTGGAGCCAACATAAAAATTGTTGGGGACTCTTCGGGTACGATTTCTGATTTAGACGGTTCATTTACGTTACAATCTTCTAAAAAGCCACCTTTTGTTATTGAGGTTTCAAGTGTAGGGTTTACATCTCAAAAAATTTCAGTTTCTTCGGCTAGTCAAAAAATTTCAGTAAAGTTATTGGATGAAGAGAATAAGCTAGATGAAATCGTAGTTTCTGCTTCAAGAACGCCAGAACGCGTATTAGAGTCGCCAGTTACTATTGAAAGAATGGGAATAGCTGAAATTAAAAAAACGGCATCACCTTCTTTTTATGATGGTTTAGAAAATCTTAAAGAAGTTCAAATGAATACATCTAGTATGTCGTTTAAATCAATCAACACACGTGGTTTTGCATCAGTTGCCAACACACGTTTTATGCAGTTAGTAGACGGGATGGATAATGCTTCTCCTTTATTAAACTTTCCATTAGGAAATTTAATTGGTATTTCAGAAATCGACGTACAAAGCGTTGAATTATTGCCAGGAGCTTCTTCGGCTTTATATGGCGCAAATGCATTTAATGGAATATTATTCATGACAAGTAAAAGTCCGTTTGTAAGCGAGGGAATTCAAGCTTACGCTAAATTTGGACAAACTTCTCAAAAAGCTGCCGGTACAAATGACTATGTTGATTACGGTATACGTATGGCTAAAAAATTCAACAATTATTTTGCAGCCAAAGCTAACTTCACTTACATGAGAGGTACAGAATGGCATGCAGTAAATACCGATGATAAAACTCGCCAAGGAGTAGATAGAAATACAACCAATTATGATGGTATTAATGTTTTTGGTGATGAAGTTGCTACAAATATCAAAAGCGTGGGTTCAGCATTAGCAGCTCAAGCTATAATACCAGCTTCTTTTGTAAGTTTATTACCTAACACTGTTGTTAGTAGAACAGGGTACAATGAGGTGGATTTAACTGATAATAAAGTGTCGAATACAAAAATTGATTTCGCTTTACACTTTCGGCCTTTTGGTGACGAGAAATTAGAGGTGATTTGGCAAAGTAAATTTGGATATGGAAATACAGTATATCAAGGAGCTAATCGCTACTATTTGAATAACTTTTTTATGCAACAACATAAAATCGAATTCAAAGGGAAAAACTTCTTTGTAAGAGGATATACCACTACTGAAGATGGTGGACAATCGTATGATATGGTGTTTGCTGGTATTAACACAAACAGAAAGTGGAAAGATGATAGAACATGGTTTGGTCAATACGCCGGTGCTTTTGCTCAATCTACTTTACTTGGAGCTTTACCTGCCGATGCACATGCACGCGCTAGAGCTGCCGCTGATACTGGAAGGTTAATACCTGGAACTGCAGCTTTCAAAAGCGCGTTTAATTCGGTTATTAGTAATCCAGATGTTTTATCAGGGGCACAATTAGTTGATAATTCAACGATTAATCACGCCGATGCCAATTATAATTTTAAAGATCAAATAAAATTTGCTGAAGTGCAAGTAGGGGGGTCTTATAGACAATATGTGTTAAATTCTTTTGGACGTATTTACACTGATGCTGATGGTCCTATTCGTTACGATGAGTATGGTGCATATACACAAGTAATGAAAAAAATACTTGATGATCGCTTAAAATTTACAGGATCTATTCGATATGATAAAGCGCAAAATTTTGATGGAAATTTTTCCCCGCGGCTATCTTTGGTTTATTCAGGAGGCGAAAGCAGAAGACATAATTTTAGAGGTTCGTTCCAAACAGGTTTTAGAAACCCAACGACACAAGATCAATATATAGGTTTCAATGTGGGTAATGCTGTTTTATTAGGTTCAGCACCAGACAATTTGACTCGTTTTAGAGAAACATTAGCAATTTCAGGTGCAGCAGTGCCTACAGTGGGAGGTACAGTAAACATCAATGGTCTTACTGCTTATAATAATTCTTACACAGCTACATCTGCAGCCGCTTTTAGTGCTTCCGGTAATTCTGCATTGCTAAGAAAAACAACTGCAGGTTTGGTAAAGCCAGAAGAGGTTAAAGCTTTTGAACTTGGATACCGTTCTTTCATCAATAAAACATCTATTGATATCAACGGATATTACAACATCTACAATAACTTTATTGGAAACTTAAATGTTGTAGCTCCATTATATGGTACGGCTCAGGATGCGCCTACTCCTGCGGGTGCTGATTTGGCAGTTTTCCCTACTGATCAGGGTGGTCAAACGGTACATGCTTTGCGAACAGGAAATACAAGAACATTTCAATTGTATACAAATACGCCACTTGAAATCGAATCAATTGGTTTTGGTGTAGGATTATCAAGAAAAATATACAAAGATTTCGAAATAGGAGCCAATTATAACTTCGCTGAGTTTAGTTTTGATGAATCTAAAGACCCTAGTTTTGAAGCTGGATTTAACACGCCTAAACACCGTGTGAAAGCATCTATAGGTAATGAAAAATTATTTCCAAATTTCGGATTTAATATAAGCGGAAGATGGAACAGCGAGTACTTATGGCAAGCTTCTTTTGCTGATGGAATTATTGAAGCGGCAACGGTAATTGACATGCAAATCAATTATGAATTTCCTTCTCTTAAGTCCACTTTTAAAATTGGTGCTTCAAACATTGGAGGTAGAGAATATGCTCAAGTATTAGGAGCGGGACTTATAGGTCAGCAGTATTTTGCATCTTGGACAATCAATCCGTAATTCATTAAAACTAAAATCAAAAAACAATGATAAAAAATTTCAAATGGTTGCTATTTGCTTCTTTAGCATTTGTAGCATGTAATAATGAGGATGAAGTTCTAATTGATACAACTTCGTCCGATGGTAAAACTTTAACTGCTGGCACAGCGGTGGTAACAAAGTATATTGCGTTAGGAGATTCCTATGCAGCTGGTTTTAGCGATAATGCTTTATTTATTGAAGGTCAAAAAGGTTCATATGCTAATATTATTGGACAACAATTTGCATTAGCCGGTGGAGGAGAATTCAAGACGCCTTTCATGGCTGATAATTTGGGAGGACTTTTGTTAGGTGGAAATCCTATATTAGGAGTGCGATTGTTTTTTGATTTAACACCGCCTCCTCCTTTAACATCTCCAGCTCCATTATCAGTTGCAGGAAGACCATCAACTGAAGTTACTACAAAACTTACAGGTCCTTTTAGTAACCTTGGTGTGCCAGGTGCAAAAAGTTACCATTTAATAGCACCAGGATATGGCAATCTTGCTGGAGTACAAGCAGGTTTAGCCAATCCTTATTTTGCAAGATTCGCTACATCGGCAACAACATCTGTGGTAGCTGATGCGGTTGCTCAAGATCCTACTTTTTTCTCTTTGTGGATAGGTGGCAATGATGTACTTGGGTATGCAACATCAGGAGGTTCAGGAAGAAACCAAACAGGAAATATGAATCCCGCTACTTATGCAAGCAATGATATTACCGATCCAACGGTGTTTGCAAGCGTATATAATTCTATAGTTACCACTATGACCGCCAAAGGAGCGAAAGGTGTTGTAGCAAATTTACCATATGTAACAGCTTTACCTTTTTTTACTACGGTACCATTTAATCCTCTTACTGCATCTGTTTTAGGTCGTGGAAATGTGGCTATAGGAACAGCTACAATCCAAGATTTAAATGTGAGATTATACCAACCTCTTAAGCAAGCATTGACTGCTTTTGGTGCAGGATCTCGTATAGAGTTGTTGTCAACTACTACTGCAAACCCGTTATTAATAGTTGATGAGAGTTTGCCAAACCTTTCGGCTCAATTAACGGCTGCATTTACACCTACTTTGGGATTACAAACCGCTACCTTCTACGGTCAAGTTTTTGGTCAAGCCAGACAAGCTACTAGAGAAGATCTAGTGGTTCTTACTGCTCAAACAGTAATTGCATCTGCGCCAGCAGGTATTCCTGCACCATTAAATGTTTTTGGAGTTACCTATCCTATGCAGGACATACATGTGTTAACTAAAGCTGAAGTTGCAGAAGTTAAAATAGCTACAGATGCGTACAATGCTACTATTAAATCTATTGCTGATGCGAAAGGGTTAGCATTTGTAGAGTTAAAAGGTGTTACAGATCAATTAGCATCTCCTGCTGGAATTGTTTACAATGGATTTACTACAACATCTACCTTTGTTACCGGTGGTATGTTCTCTCTAGATGGAGTGCATCCTAGCCCAAGAGGGTACGCAATTATTGCCAACCTGTTTACTGATGCTATCAATGTGAAATTTGGTTCCAACTTTAAAAATGTAAATGTTGGTCAGTATCGTATATTGTATCCTGAATCATTGTAAAAATTCAAAACAAACTATTAAATCAACCACCCTTTTTCTATCACGTGGTGGTTTTTTTTATTTAAGCAAAATGGTAATATTATTTGATTCGTTGATATTTTTCCGATCATTTAATATTTCATTTTTTTTATAATAAAAGATGTTGATTTTTTACTTTAAAAAATTATCTTTGCAAACTGAAAAAAGCATGTAATCGTAAAGTTTCGATTACTACTCATTCATAAACCTAAATAGCTATTTAATAAATACATAAGTAATGTCGAAAGTAATAGGAAAAGTTGCCCAGATCATTGGACCAGTAGTTGATGTAGTTTTCAACGGTAAAGATGTTGAACTTCCAAAAATTTATGATTCATTAGAAATCACAAAAAAAGATGGTACTTTGTTAGTACTTGAAGTACAATCTCACATTGGTGAAAACACAGTTCGTACCATTTCGATGGACTCAACCGATGGTTTGAGTAGAGGTTATGAAGTAGTTGGAACAGGAAATCCTATCCAAATGCCAATTGGTGCCGATGTTTACGGTCGTTTATTCAACGTAATTGGAGATGCCATTGATGGTTTACCGGAATTGCCAAAAACTGGTGAAAACGGAATGTCAATTCACAGAGCAGCTCCAAAATTTGAAGATTTATCTACTTCTTCTGAAGTTTTATTCACAGGTATTAAAGTAATCGATTTAATTGAGCCTTACTCAAAAGGGGGTAAAATTGGATTGTTTGGTGGTGCTGGAGTTGGTAAAACAGTTTTGATTCAGGAGTTGATCAACAATATTGCAAAAGGTCACGGTGGACTTTCTGTATTCGCAGGAGTAGGAGAAAGAACACGTGAAGGGAATGACTTACTTCGTGAGATGTTAGAGTCAGGAATTATTAAATACGGGGATGAATTCATGCACTCTATGGAAAATGGAGGATGGGATTTATCTAAAGTAGATTTACCAGGAATGAGAGAGTCTAAAGCTACTTTCGTTTTCGGTCAAATGAATGAGCCTCCTGGAGCTCGTGCTCGTGTAGCACTTTCTGGATTGTCTATCGCTGAATATTTCCGTGATGGAGCAGGAACTGATCAAGGTAAAGATGTATTGTTCTTCGTGGATAATATCTTCCGTTTTACACAGGCAGGTTCTGAGGTTTCGGCGCTTTTAGGTCGTATGCCATCTGCGGTAGGATACCAACCAACATTAGCAACTGAAATGGGAGCTATGCAAGAACGTATTACCTCCACAAACAAAGGTTCTATTACATCTGTACAAGCGGTTTACGTACCTGCAGATGATTTAACGGATCCGGCTCCGGCTACAACTTTTGCTCACTTAGATGCAACAACAGTATTGTCTCGTAAAATTGCTGAGTTAGGAATTTATCCTGCGGTTGATCCATTAGATTCAACTTCTAGAATCCTTACACCTCAAATTTTAGGTGATGAGCATTATGATTGTGCTCAAAGAGTAAAAGAAATTTTACAAAAATACAAGCAATTACAAGATATCATTGCGATCCTTGGTATGGAAGAATTATCGGAAGAAGATAAATTAGCCGTTTCAAGAGCGCGTCGTGTACAACGTTTCTTATCACAACCTTTCCACGTTGCTGAGCAATTCACAGGATTAAAAGGAGTTTTAGTTGATATCAAAGATACTATCAAAGGATTTAATATGATTATTGACGGTGAATTAGATCACTTGCCAGAATCTGCTTTTAACCTTAAAGGTACCATTGAAGAAGCTATCGAAGCTGGAGAAAAAATGTTAGCGGAAGCATAAAATTAGTTTAAAAGTTTAAAGTTTAAGGTTCACTCGTAACTTTAAACTTTTAAACTTTAAACTTTAAACTAAAAAGAATTATGATTTTAGAAATAGTTTCACCAGAAGCAAAATTGTTTTCAGCAGAAGTTACTTCGGTAACACTGCCCGGAGTTGATGGAAGCTTTCAGATTTTGAACAACCACGCACCAATTGTTTCTATTTTAGAAAAAGGAGTAGTCAAAATTACAGCATCAAACTGGGCTTTTGCAAAAGAAGTAGCAGGTAAATTCACCAAGCTGGATGCCCAAAATTACACACTTGCTATCAATTCAGGAACAATTGAAATGAAAGACAACAAAGTTATTGTTTTAGTTGACTAAGATGATTTCCGATATATAAATGAAAGCCTCGCAATTTGCGGGGTTTTTTTATGTCCAGTCCCAAAGGATGATATTCCACTCGATTCCATCTTCCACATATATACAGATGACTTTAAAGCCAATGGATTCATGAGCCTTCATGGAACGAGGATTTGTAGTTGCAATTTCGGTTACGAGATAATCATATTTAAGTTGTAATTCTTCTTTATAAAACTGATAGAGATTGCGGAATATTCCCTGTTTTCTGTAGTTTTTATCTACGCAAATTTGCCCCATTACAACATAGGTTTTATCTTTAGGTACTAATGCATCTATTCTTTCAAACATTGGAATTAGAACTTCAATTTCGTTTCTAAAGCTTGAAAGCATTACTAATGCAAAACCTACTAAAATATCATTGTCTTTGGCGATAATATGTGCGCAAACCGAATTTATTTGTTCTAATAAGGTAACGGAGTGTTGTACAGTAACAAATCCCTCTTGAAGTTTTTCTTCAGAACTTATATTCTCAGAGCTATTTTGTAATTGTAGTGTTCTGATTTGTTTCAGTTCGTTTATAGTGGACGCTCTTTTATAATGTATAGTTTTCATATGATTATATTAATCACGGATTAATAAACGGTATAGCACTAACTGACCTATAAAATTAGGAAATCTTTGATTGATTGAAATGCATTTAGATTTTATTTTTTTCTTAATTTCAAATTCATTTTGGCATAATACTTTTCATTATATTTTGATGCAATCACAAGAGCTCCAGAAATCAGAATCAGATTTTTGATAATGTATTGTCCCGCTAAAGTAGGACAGTAAGGAAAAGCATCAAAACAGATTGTTTTTAGAATTAAAACAGGAAAAAATGTAGCTGCCATATGCATTAACAACAATACAATGGTATAAGGAATGAGCCGTTTTATAAGTAAACCAAGACCTATAAATACTTCGCAAACACCAAGGATTGGAATGAATATTTGCGGTTGAAACCAATGAACGGTTTGTTCTACTAATTCGTCGGCCGGGCTCATCCCGAAAATTTTTAATCCACCAAACCAAATGTAAACAACACCGAGAGCAATGCGCATGATATTGATGCTGTGTTTCTCCATTTTGTGACTAAATCTAAAATAGAAGTCTTCAAATAGTGTTTTCATAGTATAGTAGTTTCCGTCTTTTATAAAAAAGCCTAACAGGTTTCCAACATCTGTTAGGCTTGAGTTGATAAAGAATTTTTAAACAAACCATTTAAACAAATTATCAACTTAATTATTTTATATTATTCGGCACCATCGATAAGAGCTCTTGCTACAGCAAAACCACCTACTTTTTCGCCTAGTTCAAGTCCTTTTTCACAATCGCTTCTATAGTGGATGCATCCAAACATTCTAGAATCCGAAGCTTCTTTTGCCATAGCTACAAAACTTTGTGCTTTTACTGGAACTATATGAGATAAAACAACACTAGCCGCTCCGCTGAATGTGGAATGTCCTGACACATACGAAGGAAAATTTGGCGTTCCCGTTAATGTTTTTATTGAAGGATCTACTTGAGATGGTCGTGGGTTAAAATAGGTATATTTTGCATCCCAACAGCTGATAGCCGCATCCATCATTGCGATGTTTAATAATGCAAGATTTCTTGCCCATCGTACTTCACTATAATTTAGTGTTACAAATGACTCTGAGGCAATTGCATTCCAGTGTCCGGGTGGCGTATAAGTTCCTACACCGTCAGCCCAAAAAGTAACGGTTTGCAAGTTCTTTCTAGTGGCATTTTGTCCATATCTTTTTACTTCAGCTAATTCTTTTGCAAATTGTTCTGATTTTGTAGATGGCGGTGGAACCGGGCGACTGGCAACAACCATTTCTGGAGTCATTAAAAATGATTTTACTTTTCCAAATAATGGTAACATTGGAGGTCTTGTAGGGACATCTAATGATTTCCAAGGAGTTTCTCCAGTGGTTGCAGTTTGAGTTTCCAGTTGAGTCCAAAGCGCTTGATTCCCAATAGCTGCTCCGGTTCCATCAGAAGCTGCTCTGGCGATAAATTTGCCTGCAATTTTTCTGCCTAAAATAATTCCGGCATCAACATCACTTCGGACATTGGCACCACTAATAATGCGATATAATTTTTGTTCTTCTGCCTTTTCTTGTATGTAGGCGATTTCTGTTGGGAATAATAATTTTAATAGTTCAACCGTAACTCCTGCTAAAACAGCATCTTCAGACGGATAAGAAGGTAAGGTACTTTTGGGAATTAAAACCGGTAAAGTAGCATCAACCATAAAAGGTGCAGCTCTATTGTACAGTTTTTTATAATGCCAAGTCGCAATCATCGCATCGTATTGCGCGGCACTCACATAAGCATATGCTCTGGCTGCGTATGGAGGATTTGAAAAAGGAAATTCAGGATTCGCAAATGGATTTGCCGCAGATGGTGCAGGATAAGTTCCGTCTTCATTTTGATACGGCGGACGATTGTGTCTTGCCACTAATGTTCGCATGATTTCATTCCAACGTAAAACACCTCCGGCACTCCAGTATTTTATTATTTTTTTGTGCTCTGGCGTTATGCTTGCCTGATAGCTTTTTATTTCGTTAATTTCTCTTGTAAATGCAGCTGCGGTAGTGGTTATTGGCGCATCCAATGAGAATTCATCCGGGGTGTTCAATAGAAATGTTTTCCAAGTTCCGGCTAATTCGTCTGTATTAGCCGGATTTAATTGAGGAAATTGTTCGTTGCGTTCTGTTAACTCGTCACTACAAGAATAGTTCAACGTAAGAAACAAAACCAAAAGACTGTTGTAGGCTATTTTTTGTATTTTATTTTTCATTTTCTTGTGTTGCTTTTTTTAAATTAAGGATGTAAAATATACCACCATAAAAGGTGTTTGATTGTCCAACATTTCGGCCTTGCGTAACAAAATTGCATCCTCCAATAATAGATAATGCGGGTGTTTTTCTGAGTGTATATTTAGTATTTACTCCTACTTTTAATGCATTCATAGTATTGCTTGGAAAGGGCATGTTGTTTTTTGTAATGTCAAATCCTCCAGATTGCGTAACCCAGTTATCAAGCACTGCTTCGGCAATTAATCTATTGGAACGATAGCCTATTCTGTAATTTATTGAAATAGCATCTGGCATATCCACTTCATTGGTATAATGCATTTCGTTAGTATAATAGGAATTTCGATCAATGGTTATAGTGGCTCTTTTTAAATACGCTCCAGATAGCGTGGTGAAAAAATGACCTCTCTGATAATCACCCATCAATCGTAAAGATGCAGTCTTGCTTTTTAGACCAAGACTTAAAGGTAAATAATCAGCTGAATAATCAGAAATCGGAGCCGAAAGTCCTCCCAAAGCATATACAGAGTAGGTTGCTTTTCCAATTGTTTTTTCTAATGGCATGTATTTTATTGTTAACAATAAATCTTGCAATCCTTTTTGACCACCCATTGTTCCTGCAGAAGCTTTTGTTTCTACATAAGGAAGACTGAAAATGATATTTAATTTATCAGAAACACCATAGTTTCCATTTAAGGTAACTGATTCTGTAGAAACAGTACCCAGATTAAGATTTTCTCTTTTAAATGTTCCTTCCCAATATTCGTCCCAGCTGTTATGTTGGTATACAGCTCCAAAACAAAAATTATTCTTGCTCATCATAATGCCATCAATCTCTGTTTGAGCGTTCATGAATAAAGGTGTCAACAGCAGGCAACTCAGATAAAATTTTTTCATCAAAAAAATGGTTTTTGGTTAATGGTTTGGTGTTTTACTGTTTAAAAATGTGTTGTTTTTATTTTGCTACTGCTATTAATTTTAAAATCTGGTAGATATACCAATGTTAATAGTATAGTCAGCAAATGCTGCATCTCCCTGAACATGAGTGCCTGTTTTTACAGAATTTTCTTTGTCGGTTACACTTTGCGTACGATTACGAACGACCGCAAATGGTACGGAAGCAAACAGGACAACTTTTTTATACTCATAGTTTACGGAAGGTTCTACAGACCAAATATATCCCGGACGACGGAAATCGCCACTTCCGCCCACAAGATCATTTACAGGGATGCCTTCTAATCGTGCGCCTGCAGCTACAGACAATCCTTTTATTTGATTCACTGAATAATTGAAACCCGCTCTAAACATATATTGATCCGGAACACTCATAATAGCTTCGTTAGCAAGTCGTGATGCTAATGTTTCTCTATATGAACGAGTTCCGTTTTGTTCACGTGGATTTATTAAGTAATAGAAATTACCGTAAACTCCAAAGTTTTCTATGAAGTTGTAAAAGGTGTTTACTTCAAATGTAAATCCCGTTCCGCCGTCTCCTAACTGGATGGATTGATCTACTGGGCGCAATTCTTTTGTTCCGTTTGGACCTACATTATAAAAGTAATCTTTGTAGTTGTAATCACCAGTTGGTAATTTTATACCTAATCCTAGTTGTATGTTTCCATTGGTGCTTTTTGCAGGGTCTAACATCCATCTGTAAGCGGCGAATCTTATGTCGCCAATACCAAATGAACTTGTTGAATTTCGTTCTCTTTTTACATAAGTCCCGTTTACCAAGCCATGTTCGTACAATGAAGAACGAACATTATTTGAAATGGGCACATCAACCATAACGGACCAGCGGTTGTTTAATATTCTGGTCAATGAAAGATTGAAAACAGAGGTGTAATTGATGACTTCTGTTTTTTGCACTAGCCTGTCTTTGTTTTCCTCTGTTCCAGAAAAGTGTCTGAATGATCTAAAATAGCGTCCGCTGCTGGCAAATTGCCATCCAGAAACATTGGTGCTGTCTGCATGAATCGACATACAACTTGTCGCGTTACCTTTGATAGCGACACAGCCTTGCGCAGCTATTTTTTGGGAGTTAAATGCAATTGTTACGAACAGGATAAAACTACAAACGGATTGTAAAGTGGATAAAATTTTCAAGTTTTTGGTTTTTTGAATGGTTAATGATTTAAAATAGGCCTATGACAACTTCTTCCAGATTGATGTAATTGTTAAAAATTTAGATTGATTGATAGATAGTGTCGCTTTAAAACAAGATTTTCTGTTGGCTTTCGCCAAAGATTTACGTGTGATTTTACAAGGCAAAGTTGATGGGTGAAAGCTTTTCTTTGAAATAAAGAATGCTGTTCATAAATCCAAATTTGAATTTTCCAATCCATTTAAATCACGATACTGAAAGCTAATTGTATAAAACAAACCAAAATAGAAATAAAATAAGCCTTTGAAAACATGAAAAATAAATGAATTCAGAAAATACAAAAGTCTATTTTGCATTTTTAACGGGCATAATTTCTACTAAAAGAGTGTAATAAATGTACAGATTTAGCTAAAAAATAATCGTGAATTATCTTGACTTTACAAATGCCAGATAAAAGCGAATGATTCCACTAAAATGAAAGAAGATTTAAACGAAATCTGGTGGTGAATACGATAAAGAAAGGTATCCGGAATCTATCGCTTGGTTTGGTGTAATGATAGATTCAGTTGAAAGTACAGTTGTTTTTGGAGAAAAATCTACGCAAACAGCACTGTTTGCTACATAATCTTTTAGGAAAGATTTTAGTAGTTTTTTTACAGGAGACTCTTTTGATGAGGATCCGTTGAATAATTGATTGTCAACAATATCTTTTAAATCCTGACTTATTGCATCTTGATGTGAATTGCGCAGGTAATATAGACTTAGTATGTTGTTTTGAATTCTTTTCTTGAAAATGTGATAACTCTTGTTGTTGATAACCACATCTTCATTCACATATTCAAAATCAGTGTCCTCGATAAAGGAGTATAAAGTTGCATTTAATTGGATTACTTGAAACTCTGAATCGTGTCTTTTTTCCATAGAAGCTACCCATGCTTGCTCTTCTTGATAAGCAAACATCAGATAGTATCCCATCACGTTGTAGAACAACGTTACTATTAGAAAAAGTGATGCAATTCGTTTCATATCTGCCGAAAGTAGAAAACTATTTCATTGGTTGATATTTTTAATATTATTTTTAAGTTTTTTTTAACATAAATTTAAGAGAGATATAAATCGAAACCGTTTTCGGAAAAAATTATAAGTTTTTTTTTAATTGCTTTAATTCGAATGTTAATTTGTAATAGAATTGTTTTTTTTGGTGAGCAAGTTGAATATCGTTTTGAAGAAATGAGTTTTATTTATTTTTAAAATTTGATAGAAAAACTAACAAATAGTTCGCAAAATCCATAAACCAAAAAAGATGCTTAATTTTGCGAACTATGAAACATTTTCCAGAAAATCTATACGCTAAACTTGAAATTCGAAAGCAGCATAATGCATTGCGAAAATTATCTTTATCAAGTAATACCATTGATTTTTCTTCTAATGATTACTTGGGTTTCTCACAATCAGAAATTATTTTTAGGGAGACGCACGAGTATTTAATTACTAATGGAATCATTCAAAACGGAGCAACGGGTTCCAGATTATTATCTGGAAACCATAAACTATATCAAGAAACTGAAGATTTTATTGCAAAGTTTCACAAATCTGAATCGGCTTTAATTTTCAATTCAGGTTACGATGCTAATGTTGGATTCTTTGGCTCGGTTCCACAAAGAGGAGATGTAATTTTATACGATGAATTGTGTCATGCTTCCATTCGGGACGGAATTCAACTTTCGCATGCGAAAGCGTACAAGTTCAATCATAATGATTTTGAAGATTTAGAAAAGTTGATTTTACGGAATCAAAACACCATTATTTATATTGTAACGGAATCTGTTTTTTCGATGGATGGAGATTGCCCAAATCTGGAAGAATTAATTTTGGTTTCAAATAAACACAATTGTTTTCTTGTTGTTGATGAAGCGCATGCTTTGGGAGTTTTTGGTTCATCAGGAGAAGGATTCGTTCAAATGCTGGACATGCAAGATCACGTTTTTGCTCGAATTATGACTTTCGGGAAAGGATTGGGATGTCATGGAGCCGCAATTTTAGGTTCGGTTGAATTGAGGGAATATTTAATAAATTTTGCCCGAAGTTTTATTTATACCACTGGGCTTTCGCCACATTCCGTTGCTACGATTTTGATTGCATATCAGCATTTAAAAAAAGGTTCGGATTCCATTTTAAAATTAAGAGAAAACATTGTTTTCTTTAATCAGCAGAAAAATCTGTTGAGTTTAAAACCACTTTTTGTTCGAAGCAAATCGGCGATACAATCTGCTATTATTCCGGGAAATGAAAAAGTAAAAACGATCGCCAAGCAACTGCAGGAAAAAGGATTTGATGTGAAAGCGATACTTTCGCCAACAGTTCCAGAAGGACAGGAAAGACTGCGTTTTTGTTTTCATAGTTATAATTCACAAGAAGAAATCTCGGAAGTGTTGCGATTGTTGAGTACTTTTGTTTTTATGGAACGCGGATAATACGGATTTAAATGATTAACACGGATTTTATATTTAAAACACATACAATGGGTGATTTATTGCATAAAAATTTGAGCGACACTATTTTGAAAATCTATTTTGAAGTTTACAGCGAACTTGGATATGGGTTTCTTGAAAAAGTGTATCAAAACGCAATGTATTTGGAATTAAAATCCCAAGGGTATAAAGTAGAAGCTCAAAAACAAATTAAAGTGTATTGCAAAAGTCAATTGGTAGGTGATTATTTTGCGGACTTATTGATTGAAGATGCTATTATTCTTGAACTTAAGGCCTGTGGATGTTTGTTAGACGAGCATAAAGCCCAACTTTTGAATTATCTTAAGGCAACTGATGTAGAAATTGGCTTGTTATTGAACTTTGGAACAACTCCAGAATTTAAAAGGTCTATTTATACCAACGATAGAAAAAAACTAAAATAAATTTTTAAAAAATCCGTGATAATCAGTTAAATCTGTGTAATCCGTGTGCTATTTATATGAAACTATTTATAACAGGAATTGGAACCGATGTAGGTAAAACCATCGCGTCTGCCATCATAACAGAAGCTTTAGAAGCTGATTATTGGAAACCCATACAAGCGGGGGATCTTGAAAACTCAGACACTCACAAGGTCAAAGAGTATGTCACTAACTCTAAATCAAAATTCCATCCCAACAGCTATGCACTTAATACGCCTGCAAGTCCGCACTATGCCGCAGAGGTTGATGGGATTGTAATTGAATTGAATAAAATTACCGAACCCAAAACAGAAAATCATTTGGTTGTTGAAGGAGCGGGAGGTGTTTTCGTACCGTTAAATGATACTGATTGTGTGATCGATTTAATCCAAAAAGATTATAAAGTAATTGTGGTTTCAAGACATTATTTAGGAAGTATCAATCATACTTTATTGACTGTTGAAGCCTTACAAAATAGAAAAATAGTAATTGCTGGAATTGTTTTTTCTGGAGATGAAAACAAAGCAACTGAATCTATTATTTTGTCTAAAACAGGCGTAAAATTCATTGGGCGAATAGAACAAGAGCCGTATTTTGATAAAAATGTCAACAAAGAATACGCGGATTTATTTCGAGAAAATTTGCTGAAACTTCAATAGTAATTTCAATGGCAATTACAAAATTAAAAATCAAATGACTTTAACTGAAAGAGACCGCCAATATCTTTGGCATCCGTATACCCAACACAAAACTGCAGCGTTACCAATTGCCATAAAAAAAGGGAAAGGTGCATTGCTTTGGGACGAAAACGACAAAGAATATATTGATGCAATCGCTTCATGGTGGGTGAATCCTTATGGTCATTCCAATACGTTTATAGCCGATGCGATATACAAACAACTCACAACATTAGAACACGTTCTTTTTGGTGGATTTACACATGAACCCGCTATTTTAGTAGGGGAGAAGTTGATGGAAATTTTACCTAAAAACCAACAAAAAATATTTTTTTCTGATAACGGATCTACAGCCGTTGAAGTGGCGATTAAAGTGGCGTTACAGTATTTTTTCAACAAAGGTGAAAAGAGAACGGCAATAATTGCTTTCGAAAATGCATTTCACGGGGACACATTTGGCGCTATGGCAGCAAGTGGAATCTCTTTTTTTGTTGAAGCATTCAAGGATTCTTTGATTCAAGTCATACGCATTCCAGTTCCGGTTAAAGGAATGGAGCAAGAAAGTTTTGATGCGTTACAATCGGTTATAAAACATAACAATTGTGCGGGTTTTATCTTTGAACCCTTAGTTCAAGGAGCGGCAGGGATGGTGATTTATGAGCCGGAATCGTTAGATAAATTGATGCGAATTTGTCAAGAAAATAATGTACTAACCATTGCCGATGAAGTGATGACAGGCTTTGGCAAAACCGGAAAAACGTTTGCAACCGATTACTTGGTGGAAAAACCAGATATGATGTGCTTGTCAAAAGCCTTGACTGGTGGAACTATTCCTATGGCGATTACGACTTTTACTCAGGACTTATTTGATGCTTTTTATGATGACGATATAAATAAGGCTTTGTTTCATGGGCACACCTTTACAGCAAATCCTACAGGTTGTGCGGCGGCTTTGGCCAGTATAGAATTGTTGCAAACCGATGAAATGCAAGCGAATATAGTTCGTGTCAATCAAAATCATCTGAATTTTCAGGAACGAATCAAAAATCATCCAAAGGTAACTACAACACGAGTGTTGGGAGTAATTTTTGCTTTAGAAATAAAAACCGAAAGTGCTGCCAGTTATTATGGAAGTTTGCGCAATAAGCTCTATGATTTTTTTATCGAAAACGGAGTGATTCTGCGTCCTGTTGGTAATATTGTATACATTTTACCTCCTTACGTTATTACCGATGAGCAATTGCAAAAAGTATATCATGTGGTTGAAAAGGCGTTGGAAATAGTTTGATTTTTAGCCACAAATTAAAAGGATTCTCCAAGATTAAAAAATCCGTTTTTATCAGCTAAATCCGTGTTATCCGTGTGCTATTTTTTTGCCATTAAACTGGCAGATAGATAGCTACAATTGATTTCTAGTTTTTTTAGCCGCAGATTGAACGGATTAAACGGATTTCCACAGATTGAAAAAATAAAAATCTTTTTTTGTCAGTAGCATAGGTGCTATTGTGTGCCAATTTTTCGAAAAACTTTGCGACCTTTGCCGCAAAATAATAGTACTATCTTGTCAACAATAATCTCCATAACCGCTATAGCCTCCATTTCACCTTTGGGTACTGACTCAAAAATAATTTGGGAAAATTATCTGAATTACAATCATTGTTTTACGGAACATGTTTTAGACGATAAGCAAACTTTCGTTGCTAAGTTGGATACAGATTCTGAAGATGTAGTTGCTGACTTGCGAGTGTCAGACATCAAATATAAGTCGTTAGATAAGTCCGTTTTGTATGCGATGGCAGCTTCGCGAAAAGCGATTCAAAAAGCAGGATGGACAAAAAACGATATTTTTGGGATCAATTTTGGTTCCTCTCGCGGCGCAACAGATTTATTCGAAAAACATTATCAGGAGTATTTAAAAACTGGAAAAGCACAAACTTTGGCTTCTCCAACGACGACTTTGGGAAATATTTCTTCTTGGGTTGCCCATGATTTACAAAGTTCCGGTCCCGAAATCTCACATTCTATAACTTGTTCTACTGCTTTGCACGCGGTATTAAATGGTGTGGCGTGGCTCAGAGCAGGAATGGCTGATAAATTTCTGGTAGGTGGTAGTGAAGCGCCGTTGACTGATTTTACGATTGCCCAAATGCGCGCTTTAAAAATTTATTCGAATAACACCGAACAATACCCGAATCGGGCCCTTGATTTAGAAAAGAAACAAAGCACCATGATTCTTGGCGAAGGTGCCGGTGTGTGTTGTCTCGAAATAGGGAAAAAAGAAAACGCATTAGCTTACATTGAAGGAATTGGTTATGCTACAGAGATATTAGAGCATAATATTTCCATTTCGGCGGAAGCGACTTGTTTCCAAAAATCAATGAAAATGGCGTTGCAAAATACTAATTTGTCCAAAGTTGATGTCATTGTGATGCATGCTCCGGGAACTATAAAGGGTGACTTAACCGAGTATAGAGCTATTAAGAAAGTATTTGGCGAAAACCTGCCTTTATTGACGACCAATAAATGGAAAATTGGACACACTTTTGGCGCATCGGGAATTTTGAGTATGGAACTTGCTATACTTATGATGCAACACAATAGATTTATCGGAGTTCCTTTTGCAGAAGCACAAATTCAAACGAAACCAATAAAGAAAGTACTGATTAATGCAGTAGGTTTTGGTGGAAACGCGGTGAGCTTGCTTTTGAGTTTGTGATTTTTTATTCTTCTTTTAAATTTTCCAACTCTTTTACCTTTTCATAAATTATATTGCTTTCGAAGCCTTTGCGCAAAAGGTAATCACAGAATTTTTTGCGTTTTTTCAGCATATTTTTTTCATAAATGGACTCCCAGTTTCTTTCTGCCACGGTATGAAAAGTGGCTAAATATTCTTCACTACTGATTTCTTTGAGTGCCAAATTGATATTATACTGTGTAATTTTTCGAAATTTTAATTCGTTTACAATTCTAATTTTCCCCCAAAACTTGATGCGGTGTTTCCCTCGTGCGAAACTGCAGGCAAAACGACTTTCATTCAGGAAATTATCTTTGATCAGATGTACTAAAATAGTGTCAATTTCATCAGAATCCATTTTCATACTCCTTAATTTCTGAACTACTACTTCGTGGCAGCGCTCCTGATAGGCACAATAATGCTCTATTTTTTGTATGGCTTCTTTTATGGAATATACTGGGTTCATTTTTTTGATTTTAAAATGATTCTCTGTGCATCAATTTGAAAAATAGATATGGAATTTAATTTCAAAAATAAGGCTTTAAATCCATTGTGATCCAAGTGGTAAACATGAATTTATTTTTTGCTGTTTTTTATCATAAAAAAGGAAATTAAATTTTCAGCAAAAAAGGTTGTCGTAGAGGAAGTTCAGGCTAAGAAATAATTTGTTTTTAAGGTGAGTTTCAAAAGATTTTGCTAGGCTGAAAAAGTGTATTTTGACAGGTTATTTTGTATTTGGTCGATTAAATTGGGCTTTATTTAAAATACGGACCGATATTGCAATGTTAGATAATTTCTTTATTTTTTTGATAAAAAAATAAGAAAGAAGTTGTTGAATTTAGTGTTAAGATATATAACGATAATACCACATGAATAAAAAATTACTTTTTTTAATAACCGGTTTAATGTTTTTTTTATCGAGTTATTCACAATGTGCATATACAGGAACACCACTTACATCTGTGGGTACGTATACTTTTTGTATTGATAATGGCAATACGATAACAACTCCAAGTGTAAGAGCAGGTCAATTTGCATTAGTAAACGTTGTGCGAGGTTTTAGATACCGTTTTTCAGTAGGAGATGCTTTTTGGTTTTTTGGAAATGAAAATTTAACAATACTCAATGCAGCAGATGATTCTCCTGTAGGGGTAGCAGGATTTGCATCTGGAGGAAGTGGCGCTACAATAACAAATTGGACTTCTACATTTTCAGGTCAAATTAAAGTGCTCTTATCAAGAGGAGCATGTGTGAATGATAATACTGCTGGTGGAGCGCTAACTTTACAGCTTTTAGGCGGTAGTAATACTCTTGATAGTCAAACTGCATTTGGCACAGGTAATTGGGTGGGGCATGTTTATAATTATGCTGGGGGTAACAATCCAGGTGGTTTTCCATCTCCAAATCCTTTATCAACAACTACGAGTCCTTTTATTGATGCAAATTATGTGGGTTATTATAATGTGGCAACAGAAACTATTAATGAGACTTTTGGTGGAAATACGGCATGTTTTCCGTTATTAAGTAGCGGTGTAAACAGGGTTAATATGTTTGCGGATAGATTTGCAGTTAGATATCGTATGAGATCAACAAGACCAGCTGGTTGCTACATTTTGAATGTTAATGGTGATGATGGCGTGCGCGTTTATGTTGACGGTGCACTTGTTTTAGATCGTTGGGTAGATCAATCTAATACTTCTTATTGTAATAATTTGATAAACCTAACAGGGAATAGTGTTATTGTTTTAGATTATTATGAAAATGTGGGCGAGAATGTTTTAGGTTTTAGTTTAACTCCCTTTGATGGATCTGGGAATGCAATAACAAGTTCAACGGATGTTAGGGTTTGCTCAAATACCGCATCTACCATAACAGCGTCAAATCTTATCAGCTGTAATGTAAATACGAATACTGTGTACCAGTGGCAATCGTCATTAGACAACATTACTTTTACAAACATCACCACTGGAGGTACAGCACGGGATTATACAGCTCCTGCCTTAGGGGTTGCAGCTGGTTCTCCCAACAACATTCGCTATTTTAGAAGGGTTTTCAAACCGTCTACATTAACTGCTGGAACATGTGAGTTTTTTTCAAATGTGGTTACCGTAACCACAAGTGGAGCCAGACCCAATGGTCCAGGAGCTATTTCAGGTAATACAACACAATGTCGGACTACTTCCGCAAGTTATAATATTGCTGCAGTCCTGAATGCGACAGGTTATTCTTGGGGTACAACTGGCACCGGTTGGACAATAACGCCATCAGCTAATGGATTATCTGTTTCAATTGCATTCAGTGCAACAGCCACATCGGGAAATCTTACAGTTTTCGCCTCTAATGGATGTGGGCAAAGTTTTAGCAATTCATCTGTTAATATTCAGGTAGGAGGTTTGCCTACAAATGCTACGATATCTGGATCTACAGCTGTATGTGTCGGGGCGCCAGCGCAAGCAATTGTAATAACAAATCCACAATCGTATGGTGTGAATGTTATTTATAACATAAATGGAGGTGCAAATAATGTTGTTTATGTAGGTCCAAGTTCATCTATTAATTACATTACAGCTCCTACTGTTTCCGCAGGGACATTTACATACAACTTAGTAAGTGTTTCAAACGGGGTAGGTTTTGCTAATTGTTCAACAAGCATTACTGGCAATGCAACTGTAACGGTAAATCCACCTAGTGTTGGAGGAACAGTTTCAGGAGGCACCGCTGTTTGTTCAGGGACAAATAGTACGGTTTTAACATTAGAAGGACATACGGGAATAGTTGTGAGATGGGAATCATCATTAGATAATTTTGCTACAGCAGGAAGTACCATTGCTAATACAAGCACAACATTAACAGTAGCAAATTTAAGCGCTACTACTTCTTATAGAGCTGTTTTGCAAAGTGGTTCTTGTTCGGTAGTAAATTCATCATCGGCTACGGTAACAGTAAATCCACCGAGTGTTGGAGGAACTGTTTCAGGAGGCACAACTGTTTGTTCAGGCACAAATAGTACGGTTTTAACATTGGCAGGACACATAGGAACAATTACAAAATGGCAATCAGCTGTAAGTCCATTTTCAACTTGGACAGATATAGCAAATACGGCTGCAACCTATACAACGGGTTCATTGAGCGCAACAACGCAATTTAGAGCAGTAGTTCAAAGTGGAAGTTGTGCGGTTGGGAATTCAGCGGTTACAACAATAACGGTAAATAGCGCTCCAACAATCACTCCAAATAAGGTTGACGAAACCTGCGCCACAACCAATGATGGTTCAATTTCACCGACACTTTTCGGAGGATTAACAAATGTACGTTACATCAAATTAACTCAGAAATTTGTCAATGCTGATGCTTGGCAACAAGTGCAAGAAATTCAGGCACTTGAAGTTTTTACAGGTTCAAATGTTGCGCTTTCCTCTACCGGAGCTATTGCAACTTCGAGTTCTATTTACAATAATGATCCAGGAACTTTTGGACCCGCAAAAGTGAATGATGGAGATACTGTAGGATATAGTTTTTGGCATAGTAATTCAACTAATATTAATGAATGGGTACAAGTAGATCTTCAATCAGGAAAAAATATTGATTATCTGCGTATCTATAATAGATCGGATTGTTGTCAAAATAGAGGTCAAAACATGTTACTAGAACTCTTCGATGGTGCAAATAATTTAGTATATTCTAGAACTGTAAATCTTTGGGAGAATATTAATGGACCTCATTATATTGAGGTAAATATATTAGATTTATCTTGGGCAGATAGTGCAACTACTTTAAATAGAACCGGTTTAGATTCGGCTACATATATTTTGAATTATGCAGATGCAATAGGATGTTCGGAAAGTTCTCCAATAAACATTGGTTCATCAATTATAGCTGCACCAACACAAGGAACAATTACGCCGATAACTTGTAATGTTTCTTTAGCTAGTGTAATTTTAAATAACTTGCCGTCAGTGGGGACTTGGACTTTGACGCAAAGTGGAACTTCTACAGCAACAATTACGGGTACAGGTAGTTCAGCCACTATTTCTGGGCTTGCACCAGGCACATATAATTTTTCGGTATCAATTGGTGGTTGCTCTTCTTCTAATCTGGAAGCAGTAGAAATTGCTTCTTTACAAGAAACTGTTTGGAATGGTGCTTGGTCAAATGGATTACCAAATAGTGATAAAAAGCTTATTTTTAATTCAAATTATAGCCAGACTACAGATTTAGTTGCATGTTCATGTGAGGTAACTTTGGGAAATGTAATTGTTAGGTCTGATAAGACCTTGACCTTGACTAATGAATTAAAAGTTTCTGGTGGTACATTAACCTTCGAGAACAACGCTAACTTAGTTCAAATAAATGAAGACCCAACTATAAACTCGGGAGCTATAACCTATCAAAGGGAAACAGTAACGCCAGTGGATAAATTTGATTTTACCTATTGGACTTCACCTGTTTCTGGACAAACTTTATACAACACATCACCAAATACTTTAGCGGATAAATATTTTTCTTTTGATGCTGTTAACAATAATTGGATACAAGAAAATTCGTTAACAAAAGTAATGGAGCCAGGGATTGGATACATTATTCGTGGACCACAAAATAATTATGCTCCAAATCCTATAGGGACATATCGTGCGAATTTTATTGGTGTGCCACACAATGGAACTATTCCAGTTGAAATATTGGCAACAGGCGAAGCGTCTTATCTTCTTGGAAATCCTTATCCATCAGCGCTGGATGCAGACTTGTTTTTGTTTAATAATAAAGACGTATTAGACGGAACGCTATATTTTTGGACTCATAATACGGATATTGCTCCAAGCGGTTCTCATTATATTTATGATTCAGATGATTATGCATCATATAATTTAACAGGAGGAGTTGGTACCGGTAATGGTATTCCTGCAGATAGTGATGTTAATCCAATGCCTACAATTCCTACAGGAGAAATAGCTTCTGGTCAAGGTTTTTTTGCAACTAGTATTGCACCTGGAACGGTTAATTATACTAATACGATGCGATTGGGAGGAATTGCTAATTCCCAATTCTTTAGGTCTAACTCAAAATCCAAAAAGAATGCGAGTTTTGATAAAAACAGGCTGTGGTTGAATTTTTCAAATACAGAAGGTGCATTTAAACAAACACTCATAGGCTACATAACGGGAGCAACAAATGAGTATGAGAGAACATTTGACGGAATAAGTTTTGATGGGAATACATTTGTTGATTTCTATAGTATACTCGAGGATAAAAACTTTGTAATTCAAGGAAGAGCGCTACCATTTCTGCAAAGTGATGAGGTGCCGTTGGGTTATAAAACAACTATTAAAGGAAACTTCACTATAACAATTTTTCAAACAGATGGATTCTTGACAGCTCAAAATGTATTTCTTGAAGATAAAATGCTGGGTGTAATCCATAATTTAAAAGAAGCGTCATATAATTTTACAACTGAGAAAGGAGTTTTTAATGAGCGTTTTGTGTTGCGTTACACTGATAAAATACTTGGAACGGGTGATTTTGAAAGTGAAGATAAAACAATTGTAGTTTTTAAAGAGAAGAACGAATTAAAAATTAAATCCGAATTTGAAACGATGAAACGGGTTACTATATTTGATTTATTGGGTAAAAAAGTATTTGAAGAAACACTTAAAGATGTAAATGAATTCCGTACTTCAAATATTACATTGAAGAATCAAATTGTAATCGTAAAAGTTGTCTTAACTAATGGCCAGGTAGTAGCTAAAAAAGTTAGTTATTAGCTATAAATAGTATTTTAAAATTTTTATTAAATCCCATTCTGATGAAAACAGAATGGGATTTTTTTTAAATGGAGTTAAAAAAATAAATATTTTTATGATTTAGGCTAAATATCACTAAATGTGGGTATTGCGTATAATTTGGATTATCTATATTTTTATATTTAATTAATAAACACTTGTGGTAGTGTGTGTTAGTATAATTGATAAAAATCTTAAATCCATCGTAAATTTGAAAACAAAACTTCTTTGCTTCGTTGTTGTGTTTAGTCTTTCCATTTTTAATCCAGCTTCTAGTCAAGAAGGGCGAGTTGATGCCACTTTTAACACCTATGATGATGGGGTATTAGGAGATGGTTTTGATAATACCGTAAGAACCGTCTCGATCCAATCTGATGGGAAATTAATTGTAGGAGGTGATTTCTTAAATTTTAATGGTGCTGCCACTCCTTACTTATGTAGATTGCTACCAGACGGCACTAAAGATCCTAGCTTTAGTTTAGGCACAGGAATTAATGGAAAAGTTTATTGTTCTTTGATTCAGCCAGATGGGAAAATTCTACTTGGCGGGTCATTTACACTCTTTAATAGTCAAACTACTAAGCGATTACTTAGGTTGAATTCAGATGGATCTCTTGATGTGACTTTTAATACCACTATTGCTTCTAGTTCAGGGGTAATCTATAGTCTTGCGCTGCATTCTGACGGGAGTATAATTATAGGCGGCAGTTTTACTAATTATAATGGGAATACTGTAAATCGAATCGCTCGAATATTACCCAACGGAAATTTGGATTCCACCTTTGTAACCGGAACTGGTGCCAATGGTATTATTTATGCCATACAAATTCAATCTAATGGCAAAATAATTCTTGGCGGATCATTTACTTTGTTCAATGGAATCCTTTCAAATAAAATAATTAGATTAAATACGGACGGTAGTAATGATGTAGCTTTTGTTACCGGAACTGGTTTTGATGATGATGTTAAATCTCTGGCGGTTCAGACGGATGGAAGAATTTTGATTGGAGGGGATTTTACAGTATATAATGATTTAACAAATAACAGAATACTTCGTTTAAATGATGACGGTTCTATTGATGTTAGTTTCATTGCCGGATTAGGTTTTAGTAATGGAGGTGTTTCAGTTATCAATATCAGTACTATTGGTTCAATTATGTTAGGTGGTTCTTTTACAGATACCTATGATGGAATAGCGGTAAAACGATTGGCGCTTTTAGAGCCCAATGGTGTTATAAATCTAACATTTGATACTGACTCGGGGCCATTTTCGGGAACTGTTCTCGCTATAGCTCCAGAATTAAGTGGTTCTTGGTATGTAGGAGGTTCTTTTTCTATTTTTGATTCCCAAAATCAAGGCAGGCTAGCAAAAATTGATGCTTTTGGCGCTTTAGATATTGGGTATTTAACTGCTGGTGTTGGTTTTGACAACTCCGTTTATAAGGTCATTTCTTTATCCGATACTAAAACGATTGTAGTTGGTAATTTTTCTAAATTTAATGGGTTTGGCGCTCCAAAAATAGCACGTTTATTAAATGACGGTTCACTTGATCCTACCTTTAATATTTCCGGGTCTGGCGCTGATGGATTAATCAAAAATGCGATTGTCCAGCCAGACAATAAAATTATAATAGCGGGTAATTTTTTGAATTATAATGGGGTTTTAGTAAATAGGATTGCCAGAATTTTATCAGATGGTTCTATTGATGTTTCTTTTAATACGGGTTTGGGTTTTAATAGTCAAATTTATGGAGTAGCCTTACAAGCAGATGGTAAAATCATCGTTGGAGGTAATTTTACAAAGTATAACGGAGTGTCTGTAAATAGGATAGCGCGTTTGTTTTCAGATGGAACTCTTGATGCGAGCTTTACTAGTGGTTTAGGGGCTGATGAAATTGTCGAGTCCGTCATTGTTCAGCCCGATGGAAAAATAGTGTTAGGTGGTCGTTTCTTAACTTTTAATGGGATTGTCCACAATCGTATCGTGCGATTAAATAGCGACGGTAGTGTTGATACAGGGTTTTTTACAGGATTGGGTTTTGATAAAAATGTGTATTGTATAGAGAAGCAATCAGACGGAAAGTTAGTAATAGGAGGTTCTTTTTTAAATTATAATGGAACTGTGGCAAAACGACTGCTGAGATTGAATTCTGATGGAAGTTTAGATACGGTTTTTGCTACTGGATCGGGCTTTAGTAATGGAGATGTGAGAGCTATTTTAATTCAGCCTGACAAACGGATTTTGGTAGGTGGAACTTTCTCTGGAACTTATAACGGAACGTCTGTAAAGCGAATGATTCGACTTTTGCCTGCTGGTGCTTTTGATGTTTCTTTCTCGGCTGATTTAAATAGTCCGCTGTACAGTATGTGTTTTACTCCAGACAATAAAGTGATGATAGGAGGCAATTTCAACTCTGTTTCGGGTGTGACAAAACACCGGGTTGCTCGGTTGCTTTTGTGTTTGGATACTACCGTTTGGGATGGTTTAATTTGGAATAATGGTTTGCCTTCTTCAGAAAAAAGAATTATTTTCAATGGTAATTATCCTGTTTTAAATTCTGTGAATGCTTGTTCATGTTCTATCAGTTCAGGAATTAGTGTTGGTATTCCAAATGGAAATACGTTGGGTTTAGTTTTTGATTATTCTGGTTTAGGAACATTAATTTTGGAAAATAATGCCTCACTTTTTCAATCTGAGGATCAAATAACAAATACAGGGCTAGTTGTCTATAAACGCGAAACAACTCCGATAGTCAAATTTGATTATACCTATTGGTCTTCCCCAGTTTCTGGCCAAAGATTGGTTGATGTCTCTCCTGATACATTATCAGATAAGTTTTTTTCTTTTAATGCAGCTTCTGATTCATGGAGCAATGAATCACCAACAACCGTAATGGAGTCCGGTAAAGGATATATCATAAGAGGTCCTCAAAGTTTTTCAACAACAGTTCCAGCTATTTACGGAGGGGTTTTTTCAGGAATTCCTAATAATGGGATTGTCTCAGTTCCTATAAGTATAACAGATACTTCAAATCTCATAGGGAATCCTTACCCATCTGCCATTGATGCGAACCTCTTTTTGAAATTAAATGAAAAAATCATCGATGGGACACTATATTTTTGGACACATAATACACCAATTACAAATAATGAATATGCATCAAATGATTATGCTTCTTATAATTTATTAGGTGGAGCAGGAACAAAAGCTACAAATTTGGGTGTTAATAATACAATTCCTGATGGTAAAATAGCGGCTGGTCAAGCTTTCTTTGTAACGAGTGTGAATGGTGGTGGGACAGCCTTTTTTAACAACAGTATGCGTGTAGTTGGGCAAAATGCAAGTTTTTTTAAATCAAGTACAACTAAAAAATTGAAAAAAAATGTGATTGACAAACACCGTATTTGGTTGAATTTGTACAATAACGAAGGTACTTTCAAACAAGTTTTGATAGGATATGCATCTGGAGCGACTAATGATTTTGATAGTTCCTTTGATGGAGAGAGTTTTGATGGGAATGATTATTTAGATTTTTATAGTATTAATCAAAATAAGAATTTAGTAATTCAAGGAAGGTCATTGCCATTTAATGAAACCGATGAAATCAAATTAGGTTTCAAAGTTAAGATAGCAGGAGATTTCAGGATTAAAATTGATCATGTGGATGGTCTTCTAGCAAATCAAAATGTTTTTATTGAGGACAAATTGACTAATAGTATTGTTGATATAACAAATGAGAGTTATGCTTTTCATACAACCGTCGGAACATTTGATGATCGTTTTATATTGCGCTACGGAGATAAAAGCTTGTCCGTTGTCGATTTTGCCAATCCGGAAGAGTCAATTTCTGTATTGAGTAAAAACAAACAGTTACAAATATACTCAACCAAAGAATCGATAAATGAGGTTACAATATACAATTTAGCTGGAAGAAAAATATATCAAAAAAATGAGATAAATGATATTGATTTTTCAGTTTTTAATCTGCTTGTTGGACATCAAGTCTTGCTGGTGAAAATACTTTTGCAGAATGGTCAATCAGTTACCAAGAAAATAATGTATTAAAGAAAATAGCATAAAAAAACCATCTTGTGAGCCAAGATGGTTTTGTATATTTATTCAAAATAAAGCTTATTTTTCTTTACCCGATGCTTCAAGATTTTTCTCAATTGTATGACCGGGTCTTGACCATTTTGGTTTTTCGCCCAACGGAGCAAATTGAGAATCTTGCGCCTCAACAGTTTGTGGTTGAGAAACTTTTGTAAATGGTTTTTGTGGATTCAATCCTAGCATCTCAAACATTTTCATGTCTTCATTTACGTCAGGATTTGGAGTTGTCAATAATTTATCTCCTGCAAAAATAGAATTGGCACCAGCAAAAAAGCACATGGCTTGACCTTCACGGCTCATATTCATTCTTCCTGCAGAAAGACGTACTTGGGTTTCCGGCATGATGATTCTGGTTGTTGCTACCATTCGGATCATTTCCCAGATTTCTACCGGTTTTTCTTCTTCCAGTGGTGTTCCTTCAACAGCAACCAAAGCATTTATTGGTACTGATTCTGGCTGCGGATTTAACGTAGAAAGTGCTACAAGCATTCCCGCTCGGTCTTCGATACTTTCTCCCATCCCGATTATTCCGCCGCTACAAACAGTAACATTGGTTTTACGAACATTTTCTATGGTTTGTAAACGGTCTTCAAATCCACGGGTCGAAATTACTTCTTTGTAATATTCTTCAGAAGTATCTAAATTGTGGTTGTAGGCATATAAACCAGCTTCTGCTAAACGATGGGCTTGATTTTCAGTGATCATCCCTAAGGTACAACACACTTCCATGTCCAGTTTATTTATGGTACGAACCATTTCAAGAACTTGGTCAAATTCAGGGCCATCTTTTACATTTCTCCAAGCTGCTCCCATACATACACGAGACGATCCGCTAGATTTTGCACGTAGAGCTTGTGCTTTTACTTGGCTAACAGACATTAAATCATTTCCTTCAATTTCAGTATGATATCGTGCAGCTTGCGGGCAATAGCCACAATCTTCTGGACATCCACCTGTTTTTATAGAAAGTAAAGTTGAAACCTGAACCACGTTAGGATCATGATGTTCCCTATGAATAGATGCTGCTTCGTAAAGCAAGTCCATTAAGGGTTTGTTATATATTGCGATAATTTCGTCTTTAGTCCAATTGTGTTTTGTAATGCTCATCGATACTGGTTTTTTGATGCTTCAAAAGTAGTTAAATTGTTCTAAAGAACCAATGCAATGCTATTGAAAAGCCTTTCGTAAAACAATTTTTGGTTAAAGTTAGGCTGTTGTATGCGGGTGTTTCAGAATTTTATAAAGTGTTATTCAATTGATTTATCCGAGGGTATTTACTAAACAGAAGGAATATATAATTTATAAAATATAAAAAAATAAACGCCGTAAAAACAATATGAGATGCTCGTTTGGGGAGTGGTATTGGAATTAAGTAAGGATAAAAAATTAAGATTCTGCTCCATGCTTATCTGAGGAATAGCGGGTGTCCCAGTATAACAGCAACATGAAGGTAACGATTACCGCTGAAACAATTCCTTCAAATAACAGAGAAATAGAATAGGTCATTACGGATGGATCACCACCAAATAAAAAAGTTTTTGATAATGAGCCAACATACGCATCTCCACCTTTGGCGTAGCTATAAATAATTAAACCTACAATGCTCAGAAATATGCCCGTGAGGGAAGTTAGTAATGCAGAAACAGCATTAGAAACTAATATTTTTTTGCCTTCGGCGAAATTAGATTTTAACGTTTTATAGGTTCCGAAAAATACAAATAGGACATTAAATAAACGTAATAAGTAAATATCTGCTAGGCCTAAAAGTTCCATTAGTAGGAAATAAAAGCCAATTCCCATAAAAATAATGACTCCGTTTACTATTTCTTTTGGAAGTTTCATATAACTAGTTTTAAAAGTTAGAAAGCATATCGTTATGACAAACAGTATATTACTTTCAAATTTACAGAAAAAATAGTAATATTTTATTAAAAAATCAAAATTTATTCAAGTACAAGAGTGCAGTTTTTTTGTCTTTTTCAAGTTGTTCTTTCAGCAAATCAACCGATTCAAATTTTTGTTCGGAACGGATTCTTTTGAGTATTGAAACTCGAATTTCTTGATTATATAAATCAGCATTGAAATCAAAATAATGGATCTCGATTGACTGATTTTGTCCGTCAACAGTAGGATTGAACCCAATATTCATCATTCCAAAAACAGTTTTTTCATTGAGAATACTTTGCACAATATAGACTCCGTTTTTTGGAATCAGCTTGTAATTTTCTGCAATTTTTAAGTTTGCCGTTGGGAAATTGATGGTTCTTCCCAGTTGTTTTCCTTGAATAACAGTACCAGTCAGAAAATAATCATACCCTAAATATTCGTTGGACAAATTCATGTCTCCTTCCAATAATGCATTTCTAATTTTGGTAGAACTTACCGAAATGTCATTGATTTCCTGAACGGATATTTGTTCTACTTCAAAATCATATTGTTTTCCAAAAGCGATAAGATCATCAATATCAGCCGTTCGATTTCGTCCAAAGCGGTGGTCATGCCCAATGATTATCTTGTGAATATGAAATCGATCTACAAGAATAGTACTTACGAATTCTTCGGCAGTCAATCTCGAAAACGTTTCATCAAAAGGATGAATCACTAAATTTTCAATGCCGATTTTTTCCAACAAATCTATTTTTTCACCTATGGTGTTAAGCAATTTTATATCAGAATGTTCCTGTAAAACCATCCTGGGATGGGGAAAAAATGTAAGTACCAGACTTTCATATTTCTCATTCTCCGTCCCGACGCTTCGGGATTGGGTTAGTTTGTTCAGGATTTTTTTGTGACCAATGTGAACTCCATCAAAGGTACCCAACGTGAGAATTGTTTTTTTTGTGGAAGCGAAATCGTTTATAGAATGAAAAATCTTCAAAGCAAGTGTTTTATAAAAATGCAAATTTAAGGTATCTTATTTAAAAGTAGCGGTATGCCTCACTGAATTTCAATATAATTTTTTATTAAAATATGAAAAAAGGGGTTTAAAAACAGAAAACAGCTGAGTTTTTCATAATTTGATTTAAAATATTAAATAATTGAAGTAAGGATTACTGTAAATACTTTATTTTTGATGGTTAAATCATGATATTATGAATAGAATCATACTATTTTTTATAATTATTTTTTCCAATTCTGCTATCCATGCCCAAGATGGCTCTTTATGGAAAAGAATTGTTCAGGATAAAGTTACAGTTTATGATAGAATCAATGTTAAACCGATTACTGAAAATCAGTTGTTGTTTAATTTAAATGAAGTTGCAATAAAAAAATCTTTGGAAGTACTTCAAAATAAAACGTCAAAGCTGAGCAGAATTGAAATTACAATACCCAACATGAATGGTGCTTTAGAGAAATTTTCAGTTTGGGAATCTTCAAATTTTGAAGCGGAATTGCAAGCACAAAATCCTGATATAAGAGCCTACAATGGTATTGGAATTACAGATCGAAAAGCTTCTTTGTATTTTAGTTTTTCTCCAAAAGGAATTCAGACTATGATTCTTAGAGGAGAAAGTGGCTCTGAATTTATTGAACCTTACTCTAAAGATCATACTGTTTATGTTCTTTTTGATTCTAAAAGCAGAGTCCGAGGAAGTTTGCCTTTCACTTGCAAAACAGAAGATGTCGTTTTGAATAAAGAACTTTTAAACAAGGCTGGTAAAATAGCTGCAAATAATAAAGTTTTTAAAACTTTTAGATTAGCGTTGTCCTGCACCGGCGAGTATACAGCGTTTCACGGTGGGACCATTGAAGATGCCTTAGCCGCGATGAATGCTACTATGACAAGGGTTAATGGAGTTTTTAATAAAGATTTAGCGATTAAACTGAGTATTATCACGAATAACAGTCTTATAATATATACCGATGCCTTTACAGATCCGTATTCAGACTCCACAGAGGGAGCAGCGGGTGCTTGGAATCTGGAATTACAAGAAAATTTAAGCGCTACAATAACGGATGACGGATATGATATTGGTCATTTATTTGGCGCAGATGGTGGTGGAGGAAACGCAGGTTGTATAGGTTGTGTGTGTGTAAATCCCAATGATATTGAGCCTGCAGCAAAAGGAAGTGGTTTTACTTCGCCAAGCGATGCCATACCTCAAGGAGATACTTTTGATATTGATTTTGTAGCACATGAAATGGGACATCAATTAGGCGCAAATCATACGTTTTCTTTCGAGATTGAAGATACTGGCGTAAATGTGGAACCAGGCAGCGGTTCTACTATAATGGCCTATGCAGGAATTACTTCGGGTTATAATGTTCAAAATAATTCAGATGATTACTTTGCTTATGCAAGTATAAAGCAAATACAAGAGAATCTTTTTTCTAAAACGTGTCCTGTAAGTACAATTGTTACTAATAGTCCTCCAACAATCAGCGCAGGCCTAGATTATACTATACCCAAGGGGACAGCCTTTATCTTAAAAGGTTCTGGTTCTGATTTGAATGATGATGTGATTACCTATTGTTGGGAGCAAAATGATACCGCTATCAATACTGTAAATCCTGCGGTTAGCGAAGAAGGTAATTTTAGCTTTGCGTCACCTACAAAAGTACATGGCCCTAACTTTAGATCATTTTATCCTAGTAGTTCACCAATTCGCTACATGCCAGCTTTGAGTTCGGTCTTGGCCAATGAATTAACAACTACTTGGGAATCCGTTTCTACCATTGAAAGGACACTTTCGTTCACTTTAACAGGCAGGGACAATGCGGCTCTTGGAACAGCGCAAACAAATACAGATGTGATGATGGTAAACGTAAGTGGGGCAGCTGGTCCATTTGAAGTAACATCACAAAGCACTGAAAATTCAGATTGGTTGCAGGGATCGACTCAAACAGTTACTTGGAACGTAAATAATTCTAACACTCTAGTCGGTTCTGCGAATGTGAATATCAAACTTTCAACTGACGGAGGATTAAATTTCAATACAATTTTAGCTTCAAATACTCCTAATGATGGTTCGGAAACAATCACGGTGCCAAATGTAACGGCTAAAGATTGCCGAATTTTGATTGAGCCAATAGCAAATATTTATTATGCAGTAAACAGTAAATCTTTTGCAATTGGGTATTCCGTTGTTTCATCTTGTAATACGTATGCTTTTGCAACACCGTTTTCTATACCGGAATCTACAACGTATCGGACTAGTGCAGCGACCGTTCCAGCTACAGCGGAAGTGATTTCTGATGTGAATTTTGCAATTGCTTTTACACATACTTATTTGAGTGATGTGCAAATAGAAGTAGTAAATCCACAAGGGACTGTTGTAAAGTTATTTGAAAGAAGTTGTGGGTCTACAAGCAATAGTTTAGTGTTGAATTATGATGACCTGGGAGTTTCCCTTGATTGCACAGCGAAAGCTGCCCAAACCGTAGCGCCTTTTGAATTATTGTCTAACTTTAATGGGCTGAGTCCGCAAGGAAATTGGACTTTGCGTGTTCGTGATTTAGATACAGGTGACTTTGGTACAATAGATTCTGCATCAATAACAATTTGTACAAAAACATACACTTTAGCAACTCCGGACTTTGAAATCAATGATTTTGTTATGTTTCCTAATCCAAATAAAGGGAATTTTAATGTTCAATTTACCACTAAATCCGATGCAGAAGTAAAAGTGATGGTTTATGATTTATTAGGAAGAAAGCTTTTTGAAAATGACTTTAAAAACAAGTCAAATTTTAATGAAAATATCCAATTGAAAAATGTCTATGCCGGAGTTTATTTATTGACGGTGAGTGATGGAGAACGAAAAGAGGTCAGAAAGATTGTGATTGAATAATCAAAATAGAATTATTAAAAAAGGGAAGCGTTATTTGAAACGTTTCCCTTTTTTTATTTCCCGTTAAAGGAGGTCATGGTGTTTTCCAGTCCTGCGGTCCCAAAAGATTTTATAATCTCAGATCCTACTTCCAGTCGTTCTGGGAGCGCAGTTTTTTCAGTATCATCCCAGTCGCCAAGAACGTAATCGACTTGTTTTCCTTTTTTGAATTCATCGCTGATGCCAAAACGGAATCGCGCGTAGTTTTGTGTATTCAGCACGAGATTGATGTTTTTAAGTCCGTTGTGTCCGCCGTCGCTTCCCTTTTGCCGGATGCGGATGGTTCCAAACGGCAGATTCAAATCATCTGTAATAACCAGAATGTTTTCAAGCGGAATATTTTCCTTATCCATCCAATACTGAACGGCTTTCCCGCTCAAATTCATAAAAGTGTTGGGTTTCAAAAGCAGAAAAGTTCTTCCTTTGAACTTATATTGGGCCAATGCGCCCAGTTTTACGGTTTCGAAAGAAACTCCTTCTTTGCGGGCGAGGAAATCTACGATCTTAAAACCGATGTTGTGTCTTGTGTTTACATATTCGGCGCCAATATTGCCGAGTCCTACTATTAAAAATTTATTACTCACGCTTTCTGTATTGTTTTTTTGGTGTTCGTGAACCTCTGGTTTCGTATAATCTGTATTGTTCTCTGTTTTTGTTGACGAGAATAAATTTGAAATCCATTTTATCATACTGCAAAAATAGACTTAATTAGAATATTGGACTATTAGATTTTTAGAAAATCGTTATTGAGGGCAAATTAGTTCTGAATAGCCCTGATGGAAGTGGCATCCTTTTATGCCGGTTTTCGGCATGAAAGATATAACGGACAGCAGGAGCAGAGTTGTTATGAAAAGCGAAAGAGGTGCTCCTAATAATTTAAAACAGGATGATGAGATTGTTTGTTTCTCGAAATAACAGAATAAAAAGCATAAAAAAAGCACCAGTTTTACAACTGATGCTTTCTTGAATGATTGAAAAAATATTATTTTTTCTTTCCTTTTGCAGGAGCTTTCGCTGCTTTTGCTGCTTCTTGAGCTGCTTTCATAGCCGCACGAGAGATTCTTACTTGAGCAACAACAGTGTTGTCTGGGTGAATCAATTTGTAGTTGTCGTTAGCTAATTTAGTAACGTACAATTTGTTCCCCATTTCAAGTGGAGTAATGTCAGCTTCAATAAAATCCGGAAGATTTTTTGGTAAAGCTTTTACTTTAAGTTTACGAGTATTCAAACGTAAAACACCACCAGCAAGAACTCCTTTAGATGTTCCAACTACTTTTACAGGAACTTCCATAGTGATTTCTTTGTCATCAAATAATTGAAAGAAGTCAATGTGTAAAATCTTGTCAGACACTGGGTGAACCTGAATGTCTTGTAAAATAGCGTTAAATGATTTTCCTTTTCCAAGATCGATCTCAACTGTGTGAGCGTTTGGAGTGTAAACCAAGTTTTTGAAAGCCATAACTTCTGCTGAGAAATGAACTGCCTGATTTCCTCCGTATAATACGCAAGGAACCAATCCAGCATTACGTAGGGCTTTAGTCGCAACTTTACCCACGCTTTCTCTTTCTGATCCTTTAATTGTAATCGATTTCATTGTAAAAAAAATATAGTTATTAAATAATATTACTTGTTTGGGGTTACATTATGAACTTTCCACTAATGGAGTTGTTATGATGTACCATGTGCATAACTTCAGCAAAAAGCGGGGCACAACTCAACACTCTTATTTTGTTTGATTCTTTCTTTAACGGAATCGAATCGGTCACTATTAACTCTAATAATTTAGAATTCTCTATTTTTTCGTAAGCATCACCAGATAAAATCGCGTGGGTACAAATTGCTCTTACGCTCAATGCTCCTTTTTCGATCATTAAATCTGCGGCTTTCGCCAAAGTGCCTCCGGTATCAATCATGTCATCTACTAAGATTACATTTCTACCTCTTACTTCACCAATTAATTCCATGGTATCGATAATGTTGGCTTCTTTTCTTTGTTTGTAACAAATTACCACATCCGATTCTAAAAATTTAGAATAGGCATATGCTCGTTTTGAACCTCCCATATCCGGAGAAGCGATAGTCAGATTGTCTAAACCTAAACTTTTTACGTAAGGCAAAAAGATGGTTGATGCAAAAAGATGATCTACCGGTTTTTCAAAGAACCCTTGAATTTGATCAGCGTGCAAATCCATGGTCATTACTCTTGTCGCGCCTGCTGCATCTAATAAATTAGCTACTAGTTTAGCTCCTATCGGAACTCTTGGCTTATCTTTTCTATCTTGTCTTGCCCAACCAAAGTAAGGAATTACTGCTGTAATGTGTCTTGCCGAAGCACGTTTTGCAGCATCAATCATCAGTAACATTTCCATCAAATTATCCGCCGTAGGAAACGTTGAACATACGATAAATACGCGTAATCCTCTGATAGACTCTTCGTAAGAAGGTTGAAATTCACCGTCGCTGTATTTTGACATGGTGATTTTTCCTAATGGGATTCCGTATTCTTCTGCTATTTTCTCAGCGAGATAAACACTTTGTGAACAAGCAAAAATTTTAGCTTCAGGTTCTAAGGTTGACATTTAATTTGTTGTTTTATTCCGCTGCGTTTCATACTGTTGGCTTTGTCATTTGAAGAAAGCCGTAAGTTTGTATTTACCTCGGGTGTAGTTAGTTGTGTGTTGTGTTTTTAACGAGGTGCAAATTTATAAAATTTATTCAACTCTGAAAGGAAAAAATTAAGTATTTTTAGTTGAACATTTAATATTATTTTTTACATTTGCACCGTGTTAAAGGAATTGATGGTTGATTTAAACACAATCACATCTTTTATTGCGTTGAAATAACTGTCGTTATTTCATGTCTGCTAAGCCCGGATGGCGGAATTGGTAGACGCGCTGGTCTCAAACACCTGTGGGAAACCGTGCCGGTTCGACTCCGGCTCCGGGTACATTAACGGAAAAGCTGTCATTTTTGACAGCTTTTTTTGTTTTAAGCCTTTCTGAACCCTTGCTATTCCTAGTCAAAACCTCAACAACCTCATTCACTTTAGTGGTTCGACAATTGTCATTTCCAAATAATAACTTTTCAGTGAATATTGAACCCGCTATGATTCTCTTGGAGTCATAGTCACTATTGTCAAACATGATATTTAAGTTCGATAATAGCATTAAACCTGAATCAACATAGTTTTTGATTGAATCTTTGCTTGCACTAAGTATTTCAATTTCATTATTGACTTCATTAAGTTGTCCGTTGATACGTTCGATTATACTATTGAATCTTTCTTTGTTGATATCTTTACTTAATAGCAAGTCTTCAGCATCTTCCATCTTAGACTTTAGACTCTTTTGGAGCTCTGTTTTACTTTTAAGTTGAGTAACTCTATTGCCATTAATTTGAGAATCAGAATCCTTTAAAATCTCCGAGAACAACTCCTTTATATTTTCGTTAATCTGTAAATTAAAGAGAAGGCTTCCGATTTTATTATGAGCATCATCAACCGACACTCTTGTTTTGCATTTATTTCTGCAATGATAATACGCATATTTCTTAGTTCTTCCTTTTGAAATACTACCTGTAATCTGTCCTCCACAAAGCTCACAAGTTAGAAAATCTCGCATAGGAAACTCTAGGTTTTTCTGAGCGGGTTTCGTTCCGTACCATCTTTTTCCTTTAAACACATCCTGAACTTTGTTGAATGTTTCTATACTAACCAATGCCTCATGTTTCCCATTTACCACCATGGCAGATTCTTTCTTAAATTCAGGAACTTTAATCTTACCTATATATATCACGTTTTTAAGCAATTCGCTAAATGCACTTTTTTCAAGCTTCATTCCTTCTTGTTTTAGCTTCTTGCGAATCGTTTCAATTGATTCGATATTCATAGCGACCTCAGCAAACGCTTTTTTTACGAAAAAAGAAAATTGGTTTGGCTTCAATGTTGATTTTTTGAATTCATCTCGAAAATTATCATAGCCGTAAGGGGCTTTTCCTGTGAAATATCCTTCCTTTTTTGCTTGATAAGTTCCGCTAATTGTTCGGCTCGAAATTTTATCTCTTTCGACCTCTCCAGCTGTTAGGTAAATTGAAAGAACCATTTTGTTATCTGAATTAGACATCTCTAAATATTGCTCTGTAGCGTTCAATTCAATCCCCATTGAATCAAACTCTCGCAAGACTGTTAAAGCTTGCTCTGTATTTCTTGAGAATCTGTCCCACTTAACAAACAATACCTTGTGGATTAGTTTTTTATTAGCTTTTGCGAACGTTTTCAAACTAGACCATTCAGGACGCTTGAAATTTTTTGCTGAGTGGTCTTCTCTATATGACTTAACGAGATTATAACCCATTCTTTCGCAATGGTTTATTAATGTTTGTTCTTGATAATCTAGACTAAATCCTTTTTGTGCTTGCTCGTCAGTACTAACTCTAGAGTACAATATTACATTTGTATTATTCATAAATTGTTCCATTTAAAGTGGTTGCTAAATTCAAGCAACAAACTCTTGCTTGAAATTCATTTTCATAATCCTCTATATCTTCAAAATAACATATGTCCTCATAGTTATCTAAAACTGAATGAGTCACGTAATATTCATCTTCGAATAAAATCAATGCCCATTCTGCATAATTATCATTGAGTAAACTAATAATTCCAAATTCACACACAATGCCTTTTAATTTCATCATTTCTATTAGCTCATGTATTGTCATTCTAAATCTTATTTTCAATCTTTGTATTGTCATATTTTTTTATTTTAAATTATTTTATTTGACTGGCATACTTCTGCCAATTTATACAGCACATTTCGGATTAATTCAATTTCTTCATCCGAGTATTTTATTCCTTTTTTATTTAATGTTGTTTTACAGTGTGTTATACTTAACAAGTTGGTACTCTGTCGTCATTTTCCAATTCTTTACTTTGACGGTGGAATTCTTTTTATTGTAGGTCACAAAGCGACCTCTCCTAAATCAGTCTGATTCAGAAATTGGATGCATACATCATCAATTCGAATTATTTAATGAATTAACATTACTTGAGGCATGCCTTTCCCGCTTCGGGTATTGCACCGAATTGATAATTTAAAATATAATTTGATTTTTAGAACATGGTTGTTCAGCTTTACAACCTGCTCTTTTTGCATTCTTTAGCTGTCAGAATGCAGAAAAGATTCTTGCAATAATCTCTTCTTTTATTTTTCTTTACAAAGGTAGGACATGTTTTTGATATTCTTTTTTAGGTAACTTAATCAACTTATATATAATAAGATAAATCGTATTAAAAAGATATAAATTATTTTATTTCAATAAGTTAAAGTAAAAAAAAATAATAAAAAAAAATTACAATTAACAAATAATTAGTACGCTATTTCTTAATTATAATTTTTTTAATTTTCTAGATAACTCAATTTATTTATGTAGCCAATAAGTTAGTTCTATTATACAATTGAAGTACAGTCGGAGCATAAAATTTATTACCATATCTGGTCTTGAAATTGAGCTGATTAAGATAATCTGCAATTTGTCTGTAGCTCATTTCTTTCTCTTTGCAATTGAGGATTATTGATTGAGCTTGTCGATTTCTGTCATTGTTCATGGCATTTTCTTTGATTTTATCAACTCCCTTGGCTCTAGCCTCACTGGTTAGATTTTGCGGATTACCTAATTTTACTCCTTTTTTCTTAAGTTCCGCCAGCGCAAGCTTGGTTCTTGAGCTGATAAGTTTGGCTTCCTGCTCCGCAAGTGCCGAGAATATATGAATGGTGAAATTGTTGGCTGAGGGCATATCTACCGCCAAAAACTCAATACCTGCATCCATCAAAGAACTTACAAAGCTCACATTGCGAGCTAATCTGTCTAATTTTGCAATAATTAGGATTGCTCCTTCGTTTTTTGCCAGTTGAATTGCTTTATGGATTTCGATGCGTTCACGTTTATTAGTACCAGTCTCAATCTCAGTAAAACTCTTAACAATAGTTCCATCCTGCGAGGTTACATATTTTTCAACTGAACTTTTTTGAGCTGACAATCCTAAACCCGATATTCCTTGCTCTTTTCTACTGACTCTATAATATGCTACAAATTTTTTCATTTTGATGTTGATTTAAATCTTAAACGTCCGTTTGTGATTTATTACACGTCAAATGTCCAGGTCTATTTTGGATTAAACAAGAGAAATCCTGGTTTTCCTGGGCTCACGGCTTTTTTGGTCACTTTAGCTCATAAAAAAACGAGGTAATTAGCCTCGTTCTTTGGATTGAATCAATTTTGAAAACACTTCAAGTTCTTTATCCGTGAAGTTTCCCGCTTTTATCGTTAGCGGATACCTCACATCTTGGGATTTGAGCACTTGTTTAAGTTGGGATAGTCTTATTAATAATCTCATGGTTACTTTTACTATAAATATGGTCTAAAATTTAAATCTAAATTTTTTCTCAGAAATTTTTTTCTCAATTTGGATAGCGCAGTGAACGAACATATCCATCGCTATAGATAGGAAAGTGTACTTTTCAGATTATCGAAGGAGGTAACTAAGCTTGTGTTTACAAGGGTTACGGGAGGGAGGGTGTAATATTGGAAGAGATAATCTCTTTTGAAAGGCTTGCTAGCGTTTACAGGAGCATCTGTAGCTTAATCGGAACACAATTAGTGTTTAAATAGTTGCTGAGGTTTAAATCTCTCTCTTCAATCTTCTATCATATATGTTACTTAATATACTACTGATTAGTAGGGTTGAAACCCTAGTAATATCAATGCTTTAGAGAATGTTAACTCAAATAGGTGTATGCTCAGTTTGCGCTATTCAAAAACATGGTTGTTAAAATTAATTTGAAGTGGTTTGAAAAATAGTTGACCAAAAGACTTGACTTAGCCAGCTCATTTTCGTATATTAAGGTTAAACAATAACTGAGAGTAAAACTCATTAAAATCCTTGGTTGCTGGAGGGGTCATGTCTTCCAGCTTCTCTTACCAAGTTAAACAATTAGAGAATACAATAATCCATCCTCATTGATGGAACGAGAATAAGAGAATACAAGAATGAACTTTAAAAATGAAGATTACATCGCCTTTACTGGCGATACAGGAGATTTTGACCTGGTCCAAAACGATTACAAGCTGTCTGAATCAGCACTACGTTTCCCAAACGTAAATTCTATACTAATTCCAAAGAAAGCCCAGTATAACCTACGTAAACATGTTTCTAAACCGATGCTTAGAACCATTGATATTAATATTGATATAGCTGTTGAAAAGTGCCTAGTGTTCTTGTATAACCTAGCTAGCACTTACTACACGGATGACAAATGGAAATCGCTTAGCTCTAAGATACTGCACCAGCAGAGCCGAAATGCTGACAATACCTATATATATACCAAGATAATTGATGTTCTTACCACTGGAACAAGTACAGGTGCATTTATTGAAGTTGACAGCAGCTATCAAGTCGGCATGCAGTCCAAGAAGTTTCGATTAACGGATACTTACTTAAAAGCGGGACTTGTTGAATACATCATTAATGATGTTGGAATCATCCGTACTCGAAATAAGATTTACTACCAGCAATTATGCGAAGCCATGGCAAATCCGATATGTTCCAATTTGATTGCGATGTATCCAAAAATTGACTTACCAACTAGTGAAGAACTACTGTCTATTGGCAAACTATTAGCCAAAGAAGGAAGAACCACCAAAAAAGGAAAGATATTGACTATGCGAAACAAACATAAAGACCACTATTGGTTAGATGTAAAAAACAGAAGCTTTGTCGAGGATAATATTGAACTGTTTGAGTTTCTAACTGGTCGTGGGTTTATGATTCCCAGTGCGGGAGATTTTCACAGCGGTGGTCGTGTTGTGGACAGTTTTACTCTTATGCCTTCATGGATTCGGGAACAGATTACCATTGAAGGAAAGAAGTTGATAGAGTGTGATTACAGTGCACTGCATCCAAATATTGCTATCAATTTGTACGATGGTTCATTAACTTATCTCACACATCAAATTATTGCTGAACGTACAGGAATTCACGTTGATAATGTTAAGATTGAGCATTTGAGTTTTTTCAATATGAAATGGAATGATATGATAAAATCTCCACTTTTTGACTACTATTCAAGATATGATTCTGATATGTTAGCAAGGATTTATCACGATAAAAACGAACATGGTCATAAGATTACCTCTCAAAAAATGTTTGGGGTTGAGGTAGCTATTATGACTGATGTTATAAGGTACCTCAACGATAAAGGTATTTTTGTCTTATACGTGTATGATGCTCTTTTATGTGATTCTAAAGATTTTGATTTGGTAGCAAAAACTATGAATCGAATCATTTTAGAACATGGTATTAGAACAAATATTAAAACTTAATAATTTAATTTGTGTTTATCGCCTCCGGCGATCAACGCAAATTTATAATTAATTTAAAAATGTTTCCTCAAGGATAGCGACATGAATAATTTTATAGTAATATAATTTTTACAATTGTTTCTCGGTCGCATTATACATATATTTGTTTTTAAAAAAAAAACTATTTACCACGACAACCAACCCGAAAATTGATGAATTAATATTATTATAAGAATAATAAAAGTTCGAAATTATTACTAAGATTTGAAAAAGAAAGAATTTTATAAATATAGAATCAAAGAGGGTGCCTCTAAAAAAATGTCTAGTATACTTAAAGATTTTAATTCGAGAGTTGCGCTAGTTGATGGAACAATGTGTTCAATTACAGCAGTGATTCCAGCGAACAATTACTTTATAAAAGACGGGAATTTAGATGTTGAAAATTTATATCAAATAAAAATCCTCAACTCAAAAAGTAATCAAGAAGCATTAGTAATCCCAGAACTTTTAGAAAATATACCTGAAGCGGAATGGATAATAATTGATTAGATGTTGAGGCTTAATTGCATTAAGAAGTTGTAGTCCTAAGTATAAAATAGATATAAACAACATAGTTACATGGAAGAGGAGAAGTTGAAAATTAATCAAGTTAAAATGTCTGTTGGGAAAACTGAAAAACAATTTCACTATGAAAAGATGCACTATGCTGATTCTTGGACAAAAATTCCAAAACTAAATTATGAGTATTGTGTAAAAAACAATTTAGCTATCGCCACTGAAGTTTTAAAAGACTTAGACGGAAATATTATTTTATTAAAATATAAAAACGAGAACTCTCAAGAGAAAAGGGAAAGGCAAAAAAAAGAGATTAAGTCTAAAACAGTTGAAATAGATAATCTTAAACATATTTACTTAGTAAAAAGAACTATCGGAAAAACTGGAAAGCATTACTACTATGAATCATTAAGTTCTGTTGAAAATGCAAAAGATGTTTATTGGTACAAAACTGACGAATCCTTCTTTAGACATTTAATTAATTCGTACAAAAAAAACGCATTAAATATTGAGTTAGACGACAAAGGTGAAGTTGTCTATATGGAATATACTAAAAATGAAAAAGAAAGTAGTAAAGCCATTATAAGTGATGATAATTTAAAAAAAGAAACAAAAGGTTGTTTTAAAACGGTAATCCTTACGTTTGTTTTTCTAATAGTGGTTTTATTAATTATTACTTTTTAACCAAATTTTAATTAATATTACTGAGTAAAAAATGACAGATAAAAATTTAAATGATTATTACCAAAGTCAAATAGACAATATTAATAATATACAGAAAGATATTTCTGGAAAACTGACTGATTTAATAAAACACACTACCACTATTTCTTTTGGGATGCTAACCATTTTGGTTACTTTCAAACCCTCTTTAGATTCTGACAACGAAAACTATATTTTGTTTATTTGTGTTTTAGTCTTATTGGGACTAAATGTAATTACAGGTATTTTATATATTTTTTGTCAGATTATTTTATTAAATAAACAACTAAAATTCCAAACAGATAGTTTTAACAACAGATTAAGCGGTAATTTAGAAAAAATTTATATCTCGAGAATAAAAGAAAAATGGCATATTCCAGTAATAAAATATCTGTTTTATTTCTCCTTTTTGCTATCAATTATAATTCTAATAATATACGGAACAAAATCTTAAATACAACAAGCATTTATATAACCATATTAAAATATTTTTATGAAAATTAGACACTTTAAAAACCTAACTGTTAAATTGTTATTAGCTCAATTACTTTATTTAACTTATAGCTGTGGTGAAGCTGTAAAACCATCAGACGACCCAAATAATAAAATTGCACTTGAAGAAATTAAGAAAGAACCTAAAATTAAGGAAGCGATAATAACTGATGCAAACGTACTTTATGTCACTGTGGAAGATGATAAGACAAATCGTGATGGATATGCTCAATATTTATGTGAGATTTTAAAAGAACACAAAGCAAGTAGTTCTTGGGTTAAAGTTGTGAAAGCTAATTCTATTAATGATGAAAATAGCGACAATGTATATGGTATTTTGCTGGGAGAATCAAATTGTAATTAAAAAAAGGTTGTTTAAAATTGATATGGTTCAATAATTTATTTTTAATTAAGTGAAGGGATAAATATTCACTAACAGAAACTATTTTATAGAAATTTTATAGAAATTCGTCAGATTTTTAAGGTTATCCTCTCAGGTACGATAAGCTTGTAATTTAATATAAGCAAAGGATAGTTTCTTCAAATCTTCAATAAAAAGATTCGACAACTCAACTGTAACGGGTACAAAAACCGCTTCGAAAGAAGCGGTTTTTTTGGTTTTATATCACAATGAATTCCTGATAATCAAATCACACTTATTCTCGATTTGTTCTTTTTTGCCTTTTAGAATCATTTGTGCCAATACCTTTCCCATGACTTCAAAATTCGTTGAAATCGTTGTGATGCCGTTTTCGACTACTTTTTTAAGCGGGGTTTCATTGTACGAAATGATGCCGTAATCACTGCCCAATTGCAGCTTCTGAAGTTTTGCTTTTTCAATAACACTCACTAAATCCCTGTCACTCGGAATAATATACACTTCGCCTTTATTTATTTCCCGATTCCTGAATTCAGTGATGATTTCATAATCGAATGTGAAATCTTTACAGAAATTCTCGAAACCTATTTTCATACCTATGGGTTCTCGGAATCCCGGGAAAATCATAATCAGTTTTTTGTATTTGTTCAATTTAGATTTTCCTTGCAGTAAGCCTTCATAAATATCTTTTACGAAATTCTGGTATACAGCAGGAAAGGATTTTAGTTCAGGATTGGTTTGATCTAAAATATAAACGTCGTTAACTGGTAGGGTTTTTATCGCTGCGGCGGCCTCGGCTAAATTTGTCGGCATAATGATGTATTTAGTGTAATTGCCGTAGCTGTCATTAATCAGTTTTTGAAAAACGGGAACATTAAAATGATGAAAGAAAATGTCTACCTGAGCATTAGTACCAATGTTTTCCAGAAACGAATTGTACAAGTCTTCCTTAAAAATATTCAACTCGTCAAAAAGTAAAAATATCTTTTGTTTTATGGTGACTTCAACGCTTTTTACATAATAGCCTTTGCCCGGAATGGCGTACATAATTCCTCTTTTTTTTAATTCTTCATAGGCCTGTAAAACCGTATCGCGGGACAAGGAGAATTCCAAACAGACTTTGTTTACCGACGGAAGTTTGTCGCCTTTTTTCAGATTTATGTCTTCTATTGCTTTCTCTATCGAATTAATTATTTGTCGGTATTTAGGAATTCCGAGGTTGTTTTGAATCGAAATTATTTTCATGCAGCAGTGAATTTCTTGGCAATGTACAAAAACTGGTAGGGACTGGTATGTTGATGATAACAATTATTTTACTTTTGGTTTTTCACATTTCATAATTAAACCATGAGAATTAAACACATATCACATTTTAAAACTAATTCTGTAATAGAATCATTTGGTGTAGTGCCTGATGGGAAAGAGGTTTCTGTTTGTGAACTTTTAAATAAGAATGGCATGCAAATGAAAGTGATGGGTTATGGAGCTGCGCTTACCTCTTTAAAAGTTCCATTAAAAAATGGAGCATTGGTAGATGTGGTTTTAGGTTTTGATACTTTGGAGGCCTATTTACAGTCCTTTAATTTAGAAAGTGCGCCTTATCTTGGAGCAACCGTAGGACGATTTGCCGGAAGAATAAATGAAGGAGAATTTAAACTGAACGGAAAAACAATTTGTCTCAACAAAAACAACAACGGGAATACGTTGCATGGCGGTACTATTGGTTTTAGCCAGAAAAATTGGAAAATAAAAAAACATACTGAAGGCAAGAATCCTTCTGTGACTTTTAAAAGCGTCAGTGCGGATAATGAGGAGCATTTTCCGGGTGAACTGTCGGTTGATTTGACTTATATGCTCTCTGACGAGAATGAATTAATTATAGAATATATCGCCAGCACAACTGAAGATACAATTGTAAATTTAACGCATCACAGTTATTTCAATCTGGACGGTCACCAAGCTAGTGTTGCAAATCAGGAAATGCGTGTAAATTCTCAACAAATATTAGAAACTACAACTTCGGGAATTCCTACCGGACGGTTTCTAAATGTTGCTAATTGTCCCTTTGATTTCACCGCGGCGAGAACCTGTCCGTCAAAAATTGACACCACTTTTGTTTTAAATAAGGAAAAAGAATACGCAGCGTCTCTTTATAATAGTGATAAAACTTTGAAAATGTCTGTTTACACGAATCAGCCCGCGGTTCATATCTATGTTGGCGGAAATTGCTTTAATGCAATAAAAGGGAAAGAAAACACTAATTATCATCCCACAAGCGGCATTTGTTTTGAAACCCAGAATTTCCCTGATGCGCCTAATCACGAACATTTTCCTTCTTCTGTTTTGAGAAAAGGAGAATTATATTATCATAAAACTATTTATAAATTTCAATCTTTTTAAGATGAAAAAAAATATTCGAATTTTAGGGTTCTTAACCCTTTTTGTCCTTCTTTTTTCTTGTTCTGATAGTAATGATACAGCGGAAACTCCGCCAGTTGCCGTTGATTCTTTTATTAGAGCTGCCGACATTTCTTTTTTACCGGAAATAGAAACATCGGGTGCGGTTTTGTATAACAGCAGCAACCAAGCGGAAGATATGATTACAACTCTGAAAAATGCAGGTTGTAATACGGTTCGAATTCGTCTTTGGAAAAATTTAGCAAATGGACGTTCCGGAATGACAGAGGTTAAAGCGCTGTCAAAACGCGTAAAACAAGCCGGAATGAAAGTTTGGTTGACAGTGCATTATTCGGATACTTGGGCTGATCCAGCGGTACAAACTACGCCAGCGGAATGGAAAAATTTATCATTTACCGATTTGAAAACGGCTGTCGCCAATTATACTTCGACAATCCTCACTGAAATTAATCCAGATATTATCCAGATTGGGAACGAAATTAACAGCGGATTGCTTTGGCCACAAGGAAATTTAATCAATCAGGAAGTACAAAGTATTTCTTTATTGGCAACTGCCAGCGCGACTATTCGTGCCAAAGCGCCAAACACTAAAATCATGATTCATTATGCAGGCGTGAAAGCTGCAGATACGAATTGGTTTTTTAACAAAATTAAAAGTGTAGATTACGATTACATTGGGTTATCGTATTATCCAATTTGGCACGGAAAAGATTTAGAAGTTGTCAAAACCGCTATCAATACATTAGGAAAAACGTACAATAAAAAAGTTATTATTGCTGAAACCGCTTATCCTTTTACGTTAGGATACAATGATTGGACGAATAATATAGTGGGTTTAGATTCGCAACTCGTTTCCGGTTACCCTGCTACTCCTGATGGTCAAAAAAACTTTGTGTTGGCAATAAAAACACTCGTTAAAGAGTCAGAATACGGTTTGGGATTTGCATATTGGGGTGGAGAATGGATTTCTTTCAAAGGAAATCAGGCCGCTAATGGCTCTACTTTTGAAAACCAGGCTTTTTATGATTTTAATAATAGAGCATTACCTGTTTTGCAGGCGTTTAATAAATAAGAAAATATGAAAAATTCACAAATACATTTGCGATTCGTTTTGATGTCTTTAATGGTTTCAGTACTTTTTTCTTGCAGTACATCCAAAAATGTTCAATCAACATCCAAAAATTCTTTTGCAAAAGGAGCTGATGTGGGATGGTTGCCGCAGATGGAAGCCACTGGATATAAATTTTACGATACCGATGGCGCTGAAAAAGACTGTTTGCAATTACTGAAGGACAGAGGGATGAATACCATTCGCCTGCGTGTTTGGGTAAATCCAAATGATGACAAAGCCAGCGGACACTGCAGTAAAGAAGAAACTGTTGTGATGGCTTTGCGTGCCCAAAAAATGGGAATGCGTATCATGATCAATTTTCATTACAGCGATTCGTGGGCAGATCCTGCTAAACAATTTAAGCCAAAAGCATGGGAAAATCATACTTTTCCGGAGTTAATGACGGATGTGTACGACCATACTTTTGATGTTTTGAGCGCATTGAAATCAGCAGGAGTTACTCCGGAATGGGTTCAAGTTGGGAATGAAATTCCAGGCGGTATGATGTGGCCGGAAGGGAGCACTAAGAATTGGAATCAATTGGCACAATTACTCAACAAAGGATATGAAGCAACAAAAACTATTGACTCGAAAATCAAAGTAATTGTTCATCTTGACGAAGGAAATAATAATGAAAAATTCCGCTGGTTTTTTGAAAATGCTACAGCAAATAATGTAAAGTACGATGTGATTGGATTGTCCTATTACCCTTTTTGGATCAAGAAAGATTACACGGAAACTATTTCGGATTTAGCGTATAATCTAAACGATATGGTTGCCAGATACAACAAAGAAGTGATGGTTGTGGAAGTAGGTGGGGAATATGATAAAGTACAAAACACCTACGAAATGCTAGCGGCAACAATCAAAGCGGTCGAAGCAGTGCCTAATAATAAAGGACTTGGCGTGATATATTGGGAGCCGCAGGGAGAAAAAAGTTGGAGCGGTTATTCCCTGAGCGCTTGGCAATCTGACGGGAAACCATCAATGGCTTTAGATGCGTTTAAGGAATAGTTTTAATTAGCGGAATTAAAAATTGAACTTAATTCTATAAATGACAGCGTTTTGTCGAAAAAATTGTTGAAACATATAAGTCATAGAAGCTTTTAATTTGAATAAAATCAATTGAAAACTCAGAATTCATTTAAGTAAAGTCATTAATAATTATGTAAAGAATATTTTAACTCATATTCACTTTAAGTAGTTAATTGACAAACTAACTTTTTAAAACTTACATGACTTATATGGTTCAAAAAAATTAAAATTTGTTATAAAAATGAAGAAATTGATATGTTTTCTTGTTGTGATTTCAGTATGTACACAAGTTGCCTTGTCTCAATCACGAGAAGTTAAGGTGCTAAATACCAATTGGAAATTTCAAAAAGGCGATTTTGAAGCGGCGTACAAAGTAAATTTTAATGATTCGAAATGGGAATCCGTAACCGTTCCGCATGATTGGGCCATTTACGGCCCTTTTGACAAAAATGTCGATATTCAAAAGGTGGCTATTGTTCAAAACGGAGAAACCGTAGCTACCGAAAAAACAGGACGAACAGGCGCGTTACCCCATATTGGAACTGCTTGGTACCGCAATACATTCAACTTGCCTAAAGATGCAAAAGGTAAAAAAATAATTTTGCTTTTTGAAGGTGCAATGAGTGAGCCTCAAGTGTATTTAAACGGAAAAAAAGTAGGAGAATGGGCGTATGGCTACAGTTATTTTTATTTTGATGTTTCCAAGTTTATACAAGAAGGAGCCAACACATTATCAGTAAAACTAACCAATAAAGAATTTGCGTCCCGCTGGTATCCTGGTGCAGGATTGTATCGAAATGTAAGTATTATTATAAAAAACAACGAAAATATTGACCAATGGGGTCAGTTTGTAACGACACCTTTTATCAGTGAGGAAGTTGCTAAAGTTAACATTAAGACCAAAGCTTCTGGAGAAAATACCCGTTTAGTCACCACTATTTTTGATGCCGAAGGACACAAACTCAATTCAGAGGAGTCGACTACACAATTCGGAAATGAGTTTGATCAAAATATAAAAGTAGAAAGGCCAAAATTATGGAGTCCCGAAACTCCATATTTATACAAAGCGGTTTCCCAATTGTATGTTGGAAAAGAACTGCAAGACGAGAACACAACTGTTTTTGGAATTCGGGAAATAAAATATGAGGCTAATAAAGGCTTTAGTCTTAATGGAAAGATAACCAAATTCAAGGGAGTTTGTCTTCACCACGATTTGGGTCCACTTGGAGTCGCCGTAAATAAAGCCGCGTTGCGCAGACAAATGCAGATTTTAAAAGATATGGGTTGCAATGCGATTCGCAGTTCGCATAATATGCCTTCTTTCGAGCAATTAGAGTTGGCGGATGAAATGGGTTTTCTGTTTTTAGCAGAGAGTTTTGATGAATGGGCAAAGCCAAAAGTAGAAAATGGGTATCATCGTTTTTTTGAGGAATATGCTGAAAAAGACATCGTCAATTTGGTACAAGCCACACGAAATCATCCTTCGATTGTGATGTGGAGTTCTGGAAACGAGGTGCCGGATCAATGGGGTGAAGAAGGAGTGAAACGCGCAAAATGGTTGCAGGAAATCTTTCATCGGGAAGACCCAACTCGTCCTGTAACGGTTGGTATGGATCAAGTAAAAGCAACTATTGAATCTGGTTTTGGCGCTTTGCTGGACATTCCGGGACTGAATTATCGGGTACATTTATATGATGAAGCCTATAAAAAATTTCCGCAAGGGTTTATTTTAGGTTCAGAAACCGCTTCAACGGTTAGCTCGAGAGGGATTTATAAATTCCCGGTAGTTCAAGAAAAAATGAAACAATATCCAGATTTTCAGTCTTCTTCGTATGATTTGGAAGCCTGCAGCTGGTCGAATGTGCCGGATGAAGATTTTGTGCTTCAAGATGATAAACCTTGGGTGATTGGCGAGTTTGTCTGGACTGGTTTTGATTATTTGGGTGAACCTACGCCTTATGATGAAAGCTGGCCGTCCCGAAGTTCTTATTTTGGAATTAACGATTTAGCAGGTTTACCTAAAGACCGCTATTATTTGTACAGAAGCCGTTGGAATACAAAGGAATCTACATTACATATTTTACCACATTGGAACTGGGAAGGCCGTGAAGGAGAAATAACCCCTGTTTTTGTATACACGAGTTATAACAGTGCCGAACTTTTTATCAACGGCAAGAGCATGGGTGTGCAGACAAAAAATAAAAACACACCCCAGAATCGCTATCGCCTGATGTGGATGGATGTGAAATATGAGCCTGGAACAGTAAAAGTTGTGGCTTTTGATGACAATGGTAAAGCTGTTGCTGAAGAAGAAGTCAAAACTGCAGGGAAACCGTACCAAATTGTTTTAGAAGCAGACAGAAAAACAATCAGTGCCGATGGAGAGGATATATCCTTTGTAACTGTGTCTGTAGTAGATAAAAATGGAATTCCTTGTCCTACAGCGACGAACCAAATGAAATTTAAGGTTACTGGAGCGGGTACTTACAGAGCGGCTTGCAACGGCGATGCCACTTCACTCGAAATGTTTCATAAAGATACTATGAAACTTTTTAGCGGAAAATTGGTAGTGCTTGTAAAATCGAAAATAACTGAAGGAGATATAAAACTTGAAGTGAATGGAGCAGGGCTTAAGAGCGGAAAATTGATCTTGGCGGCAGCCAAATAAATAAAAAAGGGAAATAGTGCAACTATACTTTTGAAAACAAAAAACATAAAAACAGCTATAAAGCCAAATGCTACAACAGAAAATTTAGAAAACAACACACTATTACTAGAAAACATGAATGAATTATTAATTAAAAAAACGACAGCTTTCTTTGAAGATAGCTTTGGAACCGAACCTCAAAAAATTGTCCTTTCTCCCGGTAGAATTAATATTATAGGGGAACATATTGATTACAATGACGGCTATGTTTTACCGGCAGCCATCGATAAAATCATTTGTTTTGCTTTCGAAAAAAACAATTTGGATACAGCTAAAATTGTGGCAATAGATTTGAATGATGAGTTCGAAGTTGGTATAAATGACGATCATAAGCAGACAGATAGCGTTTGGACAAATTACCTGCGTGGTGTTCTGAATCAGTTGAAAATGAACGGTTATTCTGTGGAGGGTTTCAATTGTGTCTTTAGCAGTAATATTCCTGTGGGTTCCGGTTTGTCTTCTTCGGCAGCACTGGAATGTGGGTTTTTATTTGGTTTAAATGAACTGTTTAATTTGAAAATCAAACCAATTGATATTGCGCTTATGGGACAAAAAGCAGAACATTGGGTGGGAATCAATTGTGGGATAATGGATCAGTTTTCGAGTGTGATGGGTTTACAAAATAAAGTTATAAAAATTGATTGTCAGACATTGGAATTCGAATATCATGACGCTAATTTTAATGATTATTCCTTAGTTTTATTCGATTCGAACGTGAAACATTCCTTAATGACATCGGCTTATAATGAAAGAAGACAACAGTGTGAAGAAGGTATAGCGATTATAAAAAGTAATTTTCCGCAGATAACTAGTTTTAGAGATTGTAACGAACAACATGTTTTAGAATTGCACGATGTAATGAGTGCCAATGTTTTCAAAAGATGTCTTTTTGTGGTGAAAGAAATTAAACGAGTAACTCAGGCTTGTGACGCTTTGGACAAAGGCGATATCGAAACCTTAGGCAAATTAATGTTCGAAACGCATCAAGGGTTATCGGTTGATTATGAAGTAAGTTGTGCCGAATTAGACATGATTGTAGACACGCTTAAAAAGGAAGATGCCGTGGTAGGTTCCCGATTAATGGGTGGTGGTTTTGGAGGTTGCACCATCAATTTGATTAAAAAAGGGCATGAAGAGCGAATTAAAAAGCAACTTTCTGCACTTTATTTAGATACTTTCGGAATAGAATTAAAAATTTACGATGTTAAAATTGGGAATGGAACATCACTTTATATTGCGAAATAAATGAAAAATTTTGACATCAACGAAGATCCGCACAGACGCTATAATCCGTTAATAAACGAATGGGTTCTGGTATCGCCACACCGTTCGAAACGTCCGTGGCAAGGGCAAAATGAAATAGTAACTTCGGACGCATTGCCCGAATATGATCCGACTTGTTATTTGTGTCCGGGAAATGTTCGAGCAAATGGAATGGTAAATCCGAACTATGAAAGTTCTTTTGTTTTTGAAAATGATTTTGCGGCTTTAAAGCAAGAAGAAATTGTTTTTGAAGAAAACAAAAATGAAACTTTTTTTAAAGCAAAACCAGAAAGAGGAATTTCTCGAGTAGTTTGTTTTTCGCCAAAACACAATTTGACATTGCCTGAAATGCCAGTAAAAGCGATTGAAAATATCATTCATACCTGGCAAAAAGAATATACGGATTTGGGTAATGTAGATTACATTAATCATGTTCAGATTTTTGAAAACAAAGGAAGTGTGATGGGCTGCAGCAATCCGCATCCGCACGGACAAATTTGGGCACAATCCTCATTGCCCACAGAAGTCGAGAAAACGCAAAGTAATCTCAAAGCGTATTTTGATAAACACAACAAAACGCTTTTAGAGGATTATGTAAAAGAAGAGCTGAAGTTAGACGAACGCATTGTGATTGAGAATGATCATTTTGTAGTAATAGTCCCTTTTTGGGCGATTTGGCCGTATGAAACCATGATTGTCAGCAAGCGAAATGTGAATAAAATAACTGATTTTACGGAAGCGGAAGTGGCTGATTTTGCTATTATTTTAAAACAATTGACAACCAAATACGACAATCTTTTTGAAACTTCTTTTCCTTATTCATCGGGGATTCATCAGTCGCCAACAGACGGAGAGTTGCATCCGGAATGGCATTTTCAAATGCATTTTTACCCGCCATTGTTGCGCTCAGCAACCGTGAAAAAATTTATGGTGGGTTACGAATTGATGGGAGAATCACAAAGAGATATCACGCCAGAGAAAAGTGCTGAAATTTTAAGGAAACTGTCAATTACGCATTATAAAAATAAGTCATACAAGTACTAGTCACGAGAGGTGATTTATGCTTTTGAAAAAGTAAGTGGAGAAAAATTGGCCTACAACATTGTTGAGCGAAGAGAAGGTGATATTGTTTCGGCTTATGCCAATATGGACAAAGCAGATACGTATCTTGGATGGAAAATAAAATCCAAACTTGAATAAGCGATTGCGATTGCTTGGAAATGGGAGCAGAAGGTAAGGGATTAACCTGATTATTAATTTGAAATATTTAATTAACATTAATACGATACAATGACAACAGAATTTGGGTTTATAGATTATTTAGTTTTTGCTGCTTACGCAGTACTTATTTTAGGTGTTGGATTGTGGGTTTCTCGTGAAAAAGACGGGCATCAAAAAAATGCTGAAGATTATTTTCTTGCCAGTAAATCATTGCCTTGGTGGGCCATTGGCTCTTCATTAATTGCAGCCAACATTTCCGCAGAACAATTTATCGGAATGTCCGGTTCTGGATTTGCATTAGGATTAGCGATTGCCTCTTATGAGTGGATGGCTGCTTTTACGTTAATTATCGTAGGGAAATATTTTTTACCTATTTTCATTGAAAAAGGGATTTATACCATTCCTGAATTTGTAGAGAAACGATTTTCAACTAATCTTAAAACTATTTTAGCTGTTTTTTGGATTGCTTTATATGTTTTTGTTAATCTTACTACAGTGTTGTATTTGGGAGGACTAGCAATACAGGCCATATTAGGCATTGACATGATGTATGCAATTGTAGGATTGGCACTTTTTGCTGCAGCTTATTCCTTATACGGAGGGCTTTCTGCCGTGGCTTGGACAGATGTTATCCAAGTTATATTCTTGGTGTTAGGTGGATTGGTAACAACGTACATCGCTTTAAATACGGTTTCTGATGGTGCTGGAGTTTGGGAAGGAATCAAAACGGTTTATAATGCTGCACCCGATCGTTTTGTGATGATTTTAGATGAATCTAACCCAGAATATATGAACCTGCCAGGTATTGGAGTTTTGGTTGGTGGACTTTGGGTCGCTAATATTTACTACTGGGGATTCAATCAGTATATTATTCAAAGAACATTAGCGGCTAAGTCATTAGGCGAAGCTCAAAAAGGGATATTATTAGCTGCATTTTTAAAGATGCTTATTCCTTTTATTGTTGTAATTCCTGGAATTGCAGCTTATGTAATGGTAAATGACCCTGCAATAATGGCTCGATTAGGAGCTGCAGCGGCGAATAACATACCTGGTCTTGGCGCTGCTGATAAAGCCTACCCTTGGTTGTTGCATTTTTTACCGGCAGGTTTCAAAGGTTTGGCTTTTGCTGCCTTGGCTGCTGCTATTGTATCTTCTTTGGCATCGATGTTAAACTCAACTTCGACCATTTTCACAATGGATATTTACAAACAGTATATTGATAAAAATGCCAACGATAAAAAGACAGTTAATGTAGGTCGAATTTCTGGAGCGATTGCATTATTAATAGCAGTAATCATGGCGCCACTTTTAGGTGGAATTGACCAAGCATTTCAGTTTATACAAGAATATACTGGCGTGGTAAGCCCTGGTATTTTAGCCGTATTTATACTGGGATTATTTTGGAAAAAAACAACTAATAAAGCAGCTATTTGGGGTGCATTAGCTTCTATACCAATTGCTATGTTTTTTAAAGTGGGGCCAAAATCATGGGCAACGGGAAGTGGTTTAGAATCTGTTTTTCCAACATTGCCATGGATGGACCAAATGGGTTATACCGCTATTTTAACCATGTTGTTAATTATTGCGATTAGTTTAATTCAGAATAAAGGCAATAATGATGCTAAAGGAATTCCATTAACTAAAGAATTATTCAAAACTAGTCCTCTTTTCAATATCTGTTCATTTGCATTAATGATTATATTGGTTGTAGTTTATGCAGTTTTCTGGAAATAAACGAATGTAGAGCAATAAAAAAAAGTGAAACTAAATTCGTTTAGTTTCACTTTTTTTTATCAAATAATTTAGTCATTAGATTACACTACGAAGGTTTTGTAAAGCTAGAATAATTTTATAATACACTTGTGTGTTTCTTAATCGTGAAAGTTTGTTTTTGAGTTACAAGTACTACACTTTTTTTGGCAGGGACTACTGTAAATTCTTCTAAGAATAACTTTCGATTCGCAGCTTATCTTTAATTTGAATTCTTTTTTTTGGAAGCAACAATCTTTTAAATGTAGCTAGGCCAAAAAAATATAAGGCACAAAAAAAGCCTTCGAATAACGAAAGCTTTAGTGGTATTTTAATTTATTTTTTAGTTGTTAACCAAAGCATCTTGTTTCCAAGTTTTTACAGAAGCTATTCTGCTATTAGAATATTCTACTTCGTTCAATTTGTTACCATTCCAAAATAACCATTTTCCAGTTTTTTCTCCATTTTCATAATTAGCGACAGATAATTTGTTTCCATTGACGTCAAATGAAATCCAAACTCCTTCCAGTTTTCCATTTTTAAAGAAACCTTCTTGTTGTACTTTTCCGTTTTCAAAGTAGTAAGTGGTTTTAACTAACTCACCTACAGCTTCTAATTTTGGATTGCTTTCTTGTGCAAATGCTATTCCTGAAAAAAGTAATGCGGTTAATATTATATATTTTTTCATGTCGTATGTGTTTTTTAATTCATATTAGCTTAACAAATGTATAAAACATTTTACAATAAAAAAACTTTTAGTTAACAATTTCGTAACATTGAAGTAAAGCTTAACATTGAAAATAAAGTTTGCTATAAAACCAATCACTAAAATTTCTTATTTCTCAATTCATTATTCATAATTAGTCCTAAATTTGCAGCTGTGTCCGAAGGGCAAAATAATCTAAAATTTAGAACATGTATAGAAGTCATAACTGTGGCGAATTAAACGCCTCACATATCAACACTGAAGTTACACTTGCGGGATGGGTTCAAAAATCACGCGATAAAGGTTTTATGAATTGGGTCGATTTACGTGACCGTTATGGAATTACACAATTAATTTTTGACGAAAGTCGTTCTGAAAAGTCCGTTTTTGAGTTGGCAAAAACACTTGGTCGTGAATTTGTAATTCAGATAAAAGGAACTGTGATTGAGCGTGAAGCCAAAAATAAAAACATGGCTACCGGTGATATAGAAATTTTAGTCACAGAACTTACCATTCTAAACGCTTCGCTTACGCCTCCGTTTACCATTGAAGATGAAACAGATGGTGGTGAAGATATCCGAATGAAATACCGTTACCTTGATATTCGAAGAAATCCTGTAAAAAACAGTTTGCTTTTTCGCCATAAAGTAGCAATGGAAGTCCGTAAATATCTTTCGGATTTGGATTTCTGTGAAGTAGAAACGCCTTATTTGATTAAATCAACTCCAGAAGGAGCCAGAGATTTTGTGGTGCCTTCTCGAATGAATGAAGGACAGTTTTACGCTTTGCCGCAATCACCACAAACTTTTAAGCAATTATTGATGGTTGGGGGAATGGATAAATATTTCCAAATCGTGAAATGTTTCCGAGATGAAGATTTACGTGCAGACAGACAACCGGAATTTACACAAATTGATTGTGAGATGGCCTTTGTGGAACAAGAAGACATTTTGAATGTATTTGAAGGTTTGACTAGACATTTATTAAAAGAAATAAAAGGTATTGACGTGGATAAATTCCCAAGGATTACCTATGAATATGCGATGAAAACCTACGGTAATGATAAACCGGACATTCGTTTCGGAATGGAATTTGGTGAGTTGAATGAAGTAGCACAGCACAAAGAATTCCCAGTTTTCAATGCTGCGGAATTAATCGTGGGAATTGCAGTTCCGGGAGTTGGAAACTATACTCGTAAAGAAATTGATGGATTGATTGACTGGGTGAAGCGTCCACAAGTGGGTGCATCCGGAATGGTTTATGTAAAATGCAATGAAGACGGAACTTATAAATCATCAGTAGATAAATTTTACGATCAAGATGATTTAGCACAATGGGCCAAAATCACTGGTGCAAAACCAGGAGATATGATTTTTGTGCTTTCTGGTCCTACTGATAAAACAAGAACACAGTTAAGCGCATTAAGAATGGAATTGGCAACTCGTTTAGGATTGAGAAATCCAGCCGAATTTGCTCCTCTTTGGGTGGTTGATTTTCCTTTATTGGAATTTGATGAAGAAAGTGGTCGTTACCATGCCATGCACCATCCTTTTACATCTCCTAAGCCAGAAGACATGCATTTATTGGAAACTGATCCGGGGAAAGTTCGTGCCAATGCGTATGATATGGTTTTGAATGGAAATGAAATTGGCGGTGGATCTATTCGTATTCACGATAAAGCGACACAACAATTGATGTTTAAATATTTAGGTTTCACGGAAGAAGAAGCGAAGGCTCAATTCGGATTCTTAATGGATGCATTTCAATTCGGTGCGCCACCTCATGGAGGTTTGGCTTTTGGATTGGATAGATTGGTTGCTATTCTTGGAGGTCAAGAAACGATTCGTGACTTTATTGCTTTTCCAAAAAACAATTCTGGAAGGGATGTTATGATCGATGCGCCATCTGTAATCGACGAATTACAGCTAAAAGAGTTGCATATAAAATTAGCTTAGTTGCAGTTGGTCGGAATTATTTGTTAGAAAACGTTGAATATCAATATTTTTACAAAATAAAAACAGAAGATAGCATTTCGTATTATATTAAATATTACATTTGCTTCATTATAAATTATTATTACAATTACAATGCGTACAGGTACAGTTAAATTTTTCAATGAGTCTAAAGGTTACGGATTCATTACAGACGAAGAAACAGGAAAAGACATTTTTGTTCATGCATCAGGAATCAACGCGGAAGAATTACGCGAAGGTGACAGAGTTAGCTATGAAGAAGAAGAAGGAAGAAAAGGAAAAGTTGCTGCGAAAGTAGCAGTGATCTAAGCATAAAAAAATATTTTTTTTGCCTACGAATGTTTAAAGCGTTCCGATTTTATCGAAGCGTTTTTTTTTGTACCTATGACATCTGAAAAAATAAGCTTGGTCTTTAAAATTGTTAAATAAAAAAACGTTAAACAGATCTTAAGAAAACAGTCTTTCGTTATTTATAATAAATAAAAACTGTAAATTTACATCGTTGTAGTAGAGATGTATTTTTAAGTTTTAATTGTTATTTAATATTTTGAAAGTTATCTTTGCCACTTACTCTTAATAAAAAAACACACAATATGCAATCCGATCAATTAAATTATATTCCAATTGTCATGCAGTTCATTTTGGCTGTAGGTTTTGTAGTTGGTACAATATTGGTTTCAGGTAAATTAGGGCCTAAGCGTTCCTCTGAAGCTAAAGATAAAAACTTCGAATGTGGTATTGAATCTGTTGGAAACGCAAGAATCCCTTTTTCAGTAAAATATTTTCTTGTTGCCATCTTATTTGTTTTGTTTGATGTTGAGGTGATTTTCTTGTATCCTTGGGCTGTTAATTTCAAAGAGCTCGGCATGGAAGGAATGGTTAAGATGGTAATTTTTATGCTTTTGCTTTTGGTGGGTTTTTTCTATATTATCAAAAAGAAAGCGTTAGAGTGGGAGTAAAAATTTGTTTTAAATGCTGAATTTTAAAATATAAATGGTTTCATTTTAATTTGTAATTCAAAATTTGTAATTCAAAAAAATAAAAAATGAGTGATTCTAAAATAAATATGGTTGCCCCTCCAGAAGGTGTTGTTGGTGAAGGTTTCTTCGCTACAAAACTAAATGATGTTGTGGGATTGGCTCGTGCAAATTCATTGTGGCCTTTGCCTTTTGCAACATCTTGTTGTGGTATAGAGTTTATGGCGACAATGGCGTCACACTATGATTTAGCTCGATTTGGTTCTGAACGGGTTAGTTTTTCTCCGCGTCAGGCCGATATGTTAATGGTAATGGGGACTATTTCGAAAAAAATGGCGCCAATTTTACGTCAGGTATATGAACAAATGTCGGAACCTCGTTGGGTAATTGCTGTTGGAGCTTGTGCCTCATCTGGTGGAATTTTTGATACTTATTCTGTTTTGCAAGGGATTGATAAAGTAATTCCGGTTGATGTTTATGTTCCGGGTTGTCCGCCAAGACCAGAGCAGATCGTTGATGGAGTTATGAAATTGCAAGAATTGGTTAGAACGGAATCGGTAAGAAGAAGAAGTTCTCCAGAATATCAAGAATTATTGGCTTCTTATAACATCAAATAAATAATGGCGCTAGAAACGATACAAATCCAAGAAAAATTAGTTGAAACATTTGATTCAGATGTTTTTGAATTCATCCAGGAAAAAGATATATTTTCATTTGAAGTCGCTGCCGATAAAATTACAGCGGTGATTCTTTTTTTGAAAAACGACCCGATATTACGTTTTCATTTTTTAACTGATTTATGTGGGATTCACTATCCTGACAATGATGTGGACCATCAATTTGCAGTGGTATATCATCTACACAATTGGTATGAAAACAAAAGAATTAAAATCAAGGCGTTTATCAACGGTGAAAATCCAGAAATAAAAACGATATCAAACATTTTCTTAAGTTCTAACTGGATGGAAAGAGAAACGTATGATTTTTATGGAATTAACTTCATTGGTCATCCTCAATTAAAACGTATTTTGAATATGGATGAAATGATTTCTTTTCCAATGCGTAAAGAATTTCCATTGGAAGATGGCGGAAGAACTGATAAAGACGACCGTTTCTTTGGAAGAACAACCGACAATTATTAAAAACACACACTATTATAATTTTTCACATTAAATAAATGTCAGAACTATTATTACCACCAGAGCATCGCTATGCTAATAGAATTGCAGCCCAATTAAATGAAGATGGAAGCGAGCTTACTATTCTTAATTTGGCGCAACTCACCCGGCTACACACGGTATTTTTCAAAATATCCTATTGATGGATGGAGAAAGAATTCTGGAAGCGGAACCTACTATTGGTTACATTCATAGAGCTTTCGAAAAAATTGCTGAAAACCGTCCATTTTACCAAATTACCCCTCTTACGGATAGAATGAACTATTGTTCATCACCTATAAATAACATGGGTTGGTGGATGACATTAGAAAAATTGTTGGATATTGAAGTTCCCAAAAGAGCGCAATATTTAAGAGTTATCGTAATGGAATTGGCAAGAATCACGGATCATATTATTTGTAATTCAATTCTTGGAGTAGATACCGGAGCGTATACCGGATTTTTATATGTGTTCCAATTTAGAGAAAAAGTTTACGAAATCTACGAAGAAATTTGTGGCGCGCGTTTAACAACTAATATGGGAAGAATTGGTGGTTTCGAAAGAGATTGGTCACCAGAAGCTTTTAGAAAATTAGATGTGTTTTTACAAGACTTTCCAGCAGCTTGGAAAGAATTTGAAAATTTATTTGAAAGAAATAGAATCTTTATTGACAGAACTGTAAATGTTGGAGCTATAACAGCTGAGCAAGCGATGGCTTACGGATTTACAGGTCCAAATTTGCGTGCTGCGGGTGTCGATTATGATGTTCGTGTAGCACAACCGTATTCTTCTTACGAAGATTTTGATTTTATAGTTCCAGTTGGAAAATCGGGTGATACGTATGATCGTTTTTGTGTTCGTAACGCCGAAGTTTGGGAAAGTTTAAGTATTATTCGTCAAGCATTAGCAAAAATGCCGGAAGGGAATGACTTTCATTCTGATGTTCCGGATTATTACCTTCCTCCAAAAGAAGATGTTTACACAAGTATGGAATCGTTGATTTACCATTTCAAAATCGTTATGGGAGAAGTTCCCGTTCCAGTTGCTGAAATATACCATCCTGTAGAAGGAGGCAACGGAGAGCTAGGTTTTTACTTGGTTACTGACGGAAGTCGAACTCCTTATAGATTGCATTTCCGCAGACCTTGTTTTATTTACTATCAAGCGTATCCTGAAATGATAAAAGGGGCTTTGCTGTCGGATGCAATTGTTATTTTGTCAAGTTTAAATGTTATTGCTGGAGAATTAGACGCTTAGTAAAATTATAAATGATGAATTATGAATTTTGAATGAAAGTCAAAAACATTTGAAAATTAGAATTCAGAATTTAAAATAATTAAAATGGAAAGAACGTATCACAAACAAGAAATAAATATGACTGAAGCATTGATGACTCGCATCAATGAATTGATCAGTCATTATCCTGAAGACAAAAGAAAATCGGCATTATTGCCTGTTTTACATGAAGTTCAAGATGCTCATGAGAATTGGTTGAGTATTGAATTGATGAATAAAGTAGCCGAAATCCTTTTGATTAAACCAATTGAAGTTTACGAAGTAGTTTCGTTTTATACGATGTACAACCAAAGACCAATTGGAAAATACATGTTTGAATTTTGTCAAACTTCCCCTTGTTGTTTGAATGGAGTGGAAGATCTAATGGATTATACCTGTGAAAAATTAGGTGTAAAAGTGGGTGAACCTACGCCAGACGGTCTGTTTGAAGTTAGAGGAGTTGAATGTTTAGGAGCTTGTGGTTACGCTCCAATGATGCAATTAGGCGATTTTTATAAAGAACATTTGACTGCAGCAAAAATCGACCAGTTAATAGAAGATTGTAAAAATGATACAATAATATTACACGATAAATAATATGTCACAAAAAATATTATTAGACAAAATAAATATTCCCGGAATTAAAACCTACGAAGTATATCGTCAAAACGGTGGTTATGCTTCAGTAGAAAAAGCCCTAAAAACATTAACACCGGACGAAGTGGTTGAAGAAGTGAAAACTTCAGGATTGCGTGGTCGTGGCGGAGCAGGATTTCCTGCAGGAATGAAATGGAGTTTCATTGATAAAAAATCAGGAAAACCAAGACATTTAGTTTGTAATGCGGATGAATCAGAGCCAGGAACTTTCAAGGATCGTTATTTGATGGAATTTATTCCTCATTTATTGATCGAGGGAATGATTACGTCCAGTTATGCATTGGGAGCAAACCTTTCCTATATCTACATTCGTGGAGAATACATGTGGGTTTATAAAATATTAGAAAGAGCCATTAACGAAGCAAAAGCTGCTGGATTTTTGGGTAAAAACATATTGGGTTCAGGGTATGATTTAGAACTTTATGTTCATTGTGGTGCCGGAGCTTACATTTGTGGTGAAGAAACTGCATTAATAGAATCTTTGGAAGGAAAAAGAGGAAATCCTCGTATCAAGCCACCATTTCCTGCAATTTCAGGACTTTGGGCAAATCCTACGGTTGTAAATAACGTAGAAACTATTGCCGCTGTGCCATGGATTGTTAATAATTCAGGTGCGGAATATGCTAAAATCGGTATTGGACGTTCTACAGGGACCAAATTAATTTCGGCGTCAGGACATATTAAAAATCCTGGTGTTTACGAAATCGAAATGGGTTTAAGTGTTTATGAATTCATGAATTCTGATGAATATTTAGGCGGAATGAGTTCTGACAGGCCTTTGAAAGCATTTGTACCAGGAGGAAGTTCTGTTCCCGTTTTACCAGCTCATTTAATTTATAAAACGGCAAACGGTGAAGATCGTTTGATGTCATACGAATCTTTAAGCGACGGTGGATTTGCAACAGGTTCCATGCTAGGATCAGGTGGATTCATCGTTTACAATGATACATCTTGTATCGTTCGTAATACTTGGAATTTCTCTCGTTTTTACCATCATGAAAGCTGTGGGCAATGTTCCCCATGTCGTGAAGGTACTGGTTGGATGGAAAAAGTTTTGCATAGAATAGAGAACGGTCACGGTCGTGAAGAAGATATCGATTTACTGTTGAGTATTCAGAGTAAAATTGAAGGAAATACAATATGTCCGTTAGGTGACGCAGCAGCGTGGCCAGTAGCAGCAGCAATTCGTCATTTTAGAGAAGAGTTTGAATACCATATCCGTTTTCCGGAAAAAATAAAGAATAGAGATCATTTTGTCGCTGAACCTTTTGAAAAAGTTAAGCATTTAGTTTCTAAAGTAATCGTATAAAGTCAAGAATTTCAGAAAATGAAAGTAACCATAGACGGTCAAAGCATAGAAGTAGAACCAGGAACAACAATCCTGCAGGCGGCGCGTATGATAGGTGGGGAAGTAGTTCCGCCAGCAATGTGCTATTATTCTAAACTAAAAGGAAGCGGTGGAAAATGCCGTTGCTGTTTAGTGGAAGTTGCAAAAGGAAGTGAAGCTGATCCAAGACCAATGCCTAAATTAATGGCATCTTGCGTAACAGGTTGTATGGACGGAATGGAAGTGAACAGTAAATCTTCACCAAGAGTTCAAGAAGCCAGAAAATCAGTAACGGAGTTTTTATTGATCAATCACCCGTTAGATTGCCCGGTTTGTGATCAGGCAGGAGAATGTGATTTGCAAAATTTGAGCTTTGAGCACGGGAAATCAGAAACTCGTTTTATCGAAGAAAAAAGAACTTTTGAGCCAGAAAATATTGGTCCAAATATTCAGTTGCACATGAATCGTTGTATTCTTTGTTACCGTTGTGTAATGGTTGCAGATCAGTTAACCGATGATCGTGTTCACGGAGTAATGGATAGAGGAGATCATTCTAATATATCGACTTGTATTTCTAAAGCAGTTGATAATGAGTTCTCAGGAAACATGATCGATGTTTGTCCTGTAGGAGCATTGACTGACAAAACATTTAGATTTAAATCTAGAGTATGGTTCAGCAAGCCTTACAATGCACACAGAAATTGTCCTACTTGCTCCGGAAAAACCACTGTTTGGATGTTTGGTGACGAAATTCAACGTGTTACCGGAAGAAAAGATGAGTACCATGAAGTAGATGAATTTATTTGTAACGGATGTCGTTTTGATCATAAAGAAATAAAAGACTGGGCTATTGAAGGACCAAGAGCATTCGAAAAAGATTCGGTTATTAACCAAAATAAATACAACAGAAAATTACAAAAAGTGGAAATCGCTACTGAAGATCATATTCTTTTAGGTAGAGAAGAAGACCGTAAGAAAATAAGCATGGTCGAAATTCCATTGACTGAAGAAGACATTATTAATCAAAAAAGCTTGGGTAATAATGGATAGTACTATTATCATAGAAAAAAGTGTCATTATTGTTGCAGTTTTTGCTCTGACAATGTTGATGGCAATGTATTCCACATGGGCTGAACGAAAAGTTGCCGCATGGCTTCAGGATCGTGTTGGTCCAAACAGGGCGGGTCCTTTTGGATTGTTTCAACCGCTTGCTGATGGTTTAAAATTATTCTCGAAAGAAGAATTTGAACCGAATACACCAAACAGATTTTTGTTTTTTGTAGGGCCGGCAATTGCTATGAGCACCGCTTTAATGACGAGTGCTGTAATTCCTTGGGGAGACAGGCTGCATTTATTTGGAAGAGATATTTTATTGCAGGCTACTGATCTAAACATCGGATTGTTATACTTTTTTGGGGTTGTGTCAGTCGGTGTTTACGGAATCATGATTGGTGGTTGGGCTTCAAATAATAAGTTCTCTTTGATCAGTGCTGTTCGTGCTGCTTCGCAAATGGTATCTTATGAAATTGCTATGGGATTGTCCATAATTGCATTACTGATGATGACCGGAACATTGAGTTTAAGAGAAATATCTGAGCAACAAGCTGGAATGAATTGGAATGTTTTTTATCAGCCTCTATCTTTTATTATTTTTCTAATCTGTGCTTTTGCAGAAGCAAATAGGACTCCTTTTGATTTAGCGGAATGTGAAACTGAACTAATTGGAGGATATCACACCGAATATTCATCGATGAAAATGGGATTTTATTTATTTGCTGAATATGCGAATATGTTTATTTCTTCCACTATTTTAGCGGTTTTGTTTTTTGGAGGTTATAATTATCCTGGAATGAGCTGGGCTGTTGAAAATTGGGGTGTAAATATTGCCAATGTTTTAGGATTTGGTGCTTTGTTTATCAAATTATGTGGATTCATATTTTTCTTCATGTGGGTTCGTTGGACTATTCCAAGATTCAGATACGATCAACTGATGCATTTGGGATGGAGAATTCTAATCCCGTTAGCGATTATTAATATTATAATTACTGGAATTGTAATTTTGCGAGCAGATATTGCTGCATATTTAGGATTTTAATAAGTACCAAAAAGCCCTAGCCCTGATAGCAGTGTAAATCCTTTATTGTTTTTTCTTTAAAAAACAATAAAGATTGAAACGAATAGCAGGATTAAGCTTCAAATAAAAATAAAAAATGTCAATAGAAAGTATATCCTTATCGGGAAGAAAAAAGCTAGTCTCCAACAAGGAGATGACTTTTTGGGAAAGAATGTATCTAATTGCGATTGTCAAAGGTTTGATAATTACAATTCAGCATTTGTTCACCAGAAAAGTAACGATTCAGTATCCGGAGCAAGTGCGTGAAATGAGTCCGGTGTATCGCGGTCAACACCAATTGAAACGTGATGAGCAAGGTCGTGAAAACTGTACGGCTTGTGGTTTGTGTGCCTTATCATGTCCTGCTGAAGCAATTACGATGAAGGCTGAAGAACGCAGAGCAGATGAAAAACATTTGTACAGAGAAGAAAAGTATGCGTCGATATATGAAATCAATATGTTGCGTTGTATTTTTTGTGGTTTGTGTGAAGAGGCTTGTCCTAAAGACGCTATCTACCTTACGACTTCTAAAGTTTTGGTTCCTTCCAGTTATGAAAGAGAAGATTTTATTTTTGGAAAAGATAAATTAGTCATGCCTTTAGATATCGCAATTCAAAATGCTCAACTTAAAAACGCTAACTAATGTCTACAGTACTTATTATTTTTTGTGTATTGGCTGCTATTACATTAGCAACCGCATTTTTAACAATTTTTAGCAGAAATCCGATTCACAGTGCTATTTATTTAGTTATTTGTTTCTTTTCTATCGCAGGTCATTACTTATTATTGAATGCTCAATTCCTGGCGATAGTTCACGTTATTGTGTATTCTGGAGCAATTATGATTTTGTTTTTATTTACCATCATGTTGATGAATTTAAATGAGGAAAGAGAAGTGCACCGTCCTAGAATTACAAGAGTAGGAGCTATTGTTTCTTTTTGCTTGATTTGCTTAATTCTAATAGCCATTTTTATCAATTCAAAACCTATTGTTGGAGAATATGTCACTACCGGCGAAGATTACCAATCTATAAAAGTATTGGGTAAAATACTGTTGAATGAATATATGGTTCCTTTTGAATTTGTATCCATATTACTTTTGGTTGCTATGATTGGAACTGTGTTATTGTCTAAAAAAGAAAAATTGCAAAAATAAGATGAACAATATTTTAAACCACATTGGTATTGAAAATTATATATTCCTAAGCGTAATACTTTTTTGTATTGGCGTTTTTGGGGTGTTGTACAGACGAAATGCCATTATCGTATTTATGTCAATTGAAATTATGCTGAATGCAGTAAACTTATTGTTTGTAGCATTTTCAACCTATCATCAAGATGCGCAAGGACAAGTTTTTGTGTTCTTTTCGATGGCAGTTGCTGCGGCAGAAGTTGCGGTAGGATTGGCAATTTTGGTTTCTATTTTTAGAAATTTAGGGTCAATTACTATCGATAATTTAAAAAACTTAAAAGGATAAATGGAAATGAATACCAATATAGCTTTAGTTTTAGTTCTCGCTCCTTTTTTAGGATTTTTAATCAATGTTTTCTTTGGCAAAAGCCTTGGAAAATCGCTTTCAGGAATAATCGGAACACTTTCAGTTTTGGTTTCTTTTATTGCAACTGCTTATTTCTTTGGTGGAATTTCAGCACAACCGGAAGGAATTCGTATTTCACTTTTTGACTGGATTCAAATCAGTAATTTCAATGTTGATTTTGGCTTTCAGTTGGACCAATTGTCTATTTTGTGGTTGCTTTTCGTGACCGGAATCGGATCTTTGATTCATTTGTATTCGATAAGCTACATGCACGATGATGAAAATATGCACAAGTTTTTTGCGTATTTAAATCTGTTTATATTCTTTATGATTACTTTGGTAATAGGGAGTAACTTATTAGTATTGTTCATCGGTTGGGAAGGCGTAGGTCTTTGTTCATATCTGTTAATTGGATTTTGGCATAAAAACCAAGAGTATAATGACGCTGCTAAGAAAGCATTTATCATGAACCGTATTGGTGATTTAGGGTTGTTAATTGGAATTTTCATTCTTGGAAATTTATTTTCTACCTTAGATTACGCTACTTTAAAAACGGCTATTGCTACTTCAACAAATCTTGATATGTATTGGCTTTCTGTTGCTGCTTTCGCTTTATTCATTGGAGCTTGTGGTAAGTCAGCACAAATTCCATTGTATACTTGGTTACCGGACGCTATGGCGGGTCCAACGCCGGTTTCAGCATTAATTCACGCGGCTACGATGGTAACTGCCGGGATTTTTATGATTACCAGATTAAATTTCTTGTTTGATTTGACTCCAGATGTTCAATCTATAATTGCTGTAGTTGGAGCTGTTACTGCTTTGGTTGCTGCAACTATTGGATTGGTTCAAAATGATATCAAGAAAGTATTGGCTTACTCTACAGTTTCTCAATTGGGATTAATGTTTTTAGCTTTAGGATTGGGCGCTTATGAAGTGGCTGTTTTCCACGTAATCACTCACGCTTTCTTCAAAGCTTGTTTGTTCTTGGGTTCAGGTTCTGTAATTCATGCTTTGCACGGCGAACAGGACATGCGCAATATGGGCGGTTTGAAAAAAGCAATGCCAATTACTTTTGCGACAATGTTGATTGCTTCTTTAGCAATTTCCGGAGTTCCATTGTTTTCAGGATTTTTCTCGAAAGACGAAATCTTATTAGTGGCTTTCCATCAAAATATTCCGTTATGGGTTGTGGCTTCGATTGCCTCTATAATGACTGCTTTTTATATGTTCCGTTTAATGTTCTTGACATTCTTCCAAGAATTCAGAGGAACATCAGAACAAAAGCACCATTTGCACGAAAGTCCTGCTTTGATTACGATTCCTTTGATTGTTTTAGCAATTTTGGCTACTATAGGTGGTATGATTAGTTTGCCTGGAAACAGTTGGTTGAATGAATATTTGACTCCTATTTTACCAAAATTAGCAACCACAGAACACCATTTAGGAACTACTGAATATATCTTAATGGCCATTGCTGTTGTAGGTGGACTAGTAGGAATTGGTATCGCTTACGCCAAATACATCAAACAAAATACAGTTCCAACTGAAGATGCTGCTATCACAGGATTTTCTAAAGTGCTTTACAATAAATATTATGTTGATGAATTTTATGATGCTATTTTTGTAAAACCAATTAATTTCTTGTCTCGTTTTTTCAGAGACACTATAGAAACAGGTTTGTCAGCTTTAGTTTTTGGATTCGGAAAAGTTACCAGCGAAATAAGTTACCAAGGAAAGAAAATACAAAATGGAAGCATTGGTCTTTATCTTTTTGTTTTCGTATTAGGGCTTTGTGCCATTGTTTCTTATTTATTTTTAGCTCAACAATAATCTATCATGAAATAGACTTTTTAATACCAAAATTTCAATTTTAAAATAAATTATCTTTTAAAAGTCTATTACATTTGACCTTTAAAAAACAATAAAAAATTACAAATGAATGTATCTCTAATATTAATTATACTTTTGGTTGGTGCGTTTGCAACTTTTCTTGCAGGCGATAAACTGGCTTCAAAAGTGGCTTTGTTCTTTGGATTAGCTGCAGCAGGCGCTTCTATTGTATTATTAAATCACTATAATTTAGGTGAAAATATCAGTTTCATCAACCAGTGGATCACACAACCTAATATTTCTTTTGCTCTAAAAGCAGACGGATTATCGATGGCGATGCTTTTATTGACCACGGTTTTGACTCCAATAATTATATTTTCTTCTTTTGGGAATGACTATAAAAATTCAAAATCATTTTATGCGTTAATCTTGTTTATGTCGTTTGCAATGGCAGGAACATTTTTGGCGTCAGACGGTTTGTTGTACTATATTTTCTGGGAATTATCTTTAATTCCAATTTACTTCATTGCTTTAATTTGGGGTAACGGAGATGCAGAAGAACGCAAAAAAGCAGTAGTTAAATTCTTTATCTACACCTTAGCAGGTTCTTTATTTATGTTGGTGGCTTTTGTTTATATGTATCAAAAAGCCGGAAGTCTTTTATTAGAAGATTTATATAAATTGAATCTGTCAGCAACCGAACAATTATGGATATTCTTGGCTTTCTTCTTAGCGTATGCGATTAAGATTCCATTAATTCCTTTCCACACTTGGCAAGCGGGTGTATACCAAAAAGCACCAACTGTTGGTACTATGCTTTTATCTGGTATCATGCTAAAAATGGGATTGTATAGCGTTATTCGTTGGCAATTGCCATTGGCACCATTGGCAGCCAAAGAATATATGTACATTTTCATAGGACTAGGAATTGCAGGTGTGATTTACGGATCCATCGTTGCCTTGAAACAAAAAGATTTAAAGAAATTATTAGCGTATTCTTCTTTGGCTCACGTTGGATTAATAGCAGCAGGAACTTATACTTTGACATTAGACGGATTGCGTGGAGCAGTTTTACAAATGATTGCACACGGATTTGTAGTTGTTGGATTATTTTACGCAGCTGAAATTATTTTCAGAAGATACGAAACTAGAGCTATTGCTGAGATGGGCGGAATTCGTACGCAATCACCAAAATTCACTTCGATGTTTTTGATTTTGGTATTGGCATCGGTTGCCTTGCCAACAACTTTTAACTTTATTGGAGAATTCACAATTTTATACAGTCTCTCACAAATTAATATTTGGTTTGCCATTTTAGGAGGAACAACCATTATTTTAGGTGCGTATTATATGTTGAAAATGTTTCAACATGCAATGTTAGGGGAAACCAATTCAAAGCCATTTGCAGATGTAACGATCAATGAAGGAATAACTTTGGTGCTTATAATTGGTGTTTTATTCTTTTTTGGGATGTATCCAAAGACAATTACCGATTTGATTACGCCAAGTCTGGAAGAAATTTTAACTCAAATAAACCGAATTAACTAAGTCAAATCAAAAAATGAATACATTAATAGCTATAATAGGATTAGGTGTTTTATGCCTTTTATTTGAAATATTTAATTTAAGGAAAGCCATTGTACCAATAACAATCATCGGATTATTGGGAGTTTTGGGTTTAACGATATCTGAATTTAATTCAACAGAAAGCTACTATAACAACATGATTGTTGTTAGTAAATTTTCAAGTACTTTTTCGTCTTTGTTTATTGTTCTTACTATTTTCTTGGTTGCCTTAGGACATAATTTTTACGAAAATCATCAATCTAAAATCTCTGATTACATTGCCATAAAAATATTTTTATTAGCAGGATCAGTGGCGATGGTTTCTTTTGGAAACTTAGCGATGTTCTTTTTAGGAATCGAAGTCTTATCTATTGCTCTTTATATTCTTGCGGCAAGTGATCGTATGAATTTAAAAAGTAACGAAGCTGGGATGAAGTATTTCTTAATGGGATCTTTTGCTTCAGGAATTATTTTGTTTGGTATCTGTTTAATTTACGGAGCCATGGGAAGTTTTGATGTTACTGAAATCAGCGAATTATCACAATCAGCCGAATTGCCGGTTTGGTTTCCAATCGGAATTGTATTGGTAACAATTGGAATGTTGTTTAAAGTGGCTGCAGTTCCATTCCATTTCTGGGCACCGGACGTTTATGAAGGTTCTCCAGCATTGACAACCGCATTGATGAGTACATTGGCGAAAGTAGTTGCTATGGCGACTTTGTACAAATTATTATCGGTTATGAATGCTGATGTTTCTGAGTCATTCAAAATGGTAGTTGTTATTATTTCTATGGCATCGATGACCGTTGGTAATATAATGGCATTGAGACAAACGAACGTAAAACGGATGTTGGCTTTTTCAGGAGTTTCTCATGCTGGTTTTATGTTGATGACTTTGTTGAGTTTGTCTACATCAGCAGGAAGTTTGCTGTATTATGCCTCAGCATATTCTTTATCTGGAATCGCCGCTTTTAGTGTGATTTTATACGTTTGTAAAAATAGAGACAACGAAGATATTGTAAATTTCCACGGATTAGGAAAAACCAATCCATTGTTAGCCGCCATTCTTACGGCAGCTTTACTTTCTATGGCTGGTATTCCAATTTTTGCCGGATTCTTTGCTAAGTTGGTTTTGTTCAATCAAACGATTCAAGCAGGTTACTTGGCTTTAGTAATCGTAGCAGTAGTAAATTCTATTATTAGCGTTGGATACTACTTCAAATTAATTTTGGCGATGTACACGAAAGAACCAAATGAAGAACGAAAAGGAACTCCGGTTATCATTTATGCCGTTGCTGTTATAGCAATTGTTTTGAATATCGCCTTAGGTTTATTCCCTTCTTTAATATTGGATTTATTGGCATAAACCAAAATTTTAAAAATATACAGAAAACCATCAAGAGCAATTTTGATGGTTTTTTTGGTTTAAACTTGTTTTCTGGATTGGAATAAATATATACTATTCAAGTATCTATAATAAAATACTAAAACACAAAAAGGTAAAAATTGAATTGATTAATTTTGTATCACAGAATAAATTTGAATTTAATTATATAAAATAGATGGTAAATACATTAAAAATACAAATCTGGTCGGATATTATGTGTCCGTTTTGTTATATCGGAAAAAGAAGAATAGAAGGTGCATTACAGAATTTCGAACATAAAGATGCAGTGGAAATCGAATGGAAAAGCTTTCAGTTGGATCCAAGTTTTATAGCTTCTCCGGAGGATAATATGGTCGATCATTTGGCAGAAAAATATAGAAAAGATACCTATTGGGCACAAGAGATGCTTGATAGTATGACTCTAAATGCTAAAAATTCAGGACTGGATTTTCATTTTGAAAAAGCAGTTATGGCTAATTCATTGAATGCGCATCGCTTGTTGTATTTGGCAAAAAAATATAATTTGGCAAATCACTTAGAAGAATTATTATTCAAAGCCTATTTGACGGAGGGCAAGAACATAAATGATTTAGATACTTTGAAAGCATTGGGATTGGAAGTAGGATTGAATGCTGAATCCATTGATGAAGTATTGCACTCGAATGCTTACGCAAATGAAGTGCAGCAAGATATTGATGAAGCACAATCTATCGGTGTTCAAGGGGTTCCGTTCTTTGTTTTCGATAATAAATATGCCGTTTCGGGTGCACAACATGTTGAAACTTTTGTGAAAACTCTTGAAAAAGCATGGGAAGAAGGTAAATTTGATTCGAAAATAACGGTATTGAATGGTACAGATGGAGACAGCTGCGGAATTGATGGTTGTGAATTAAAATAGATTTTCAAACCATTCAGAAACAAAGTTACATGAGGTGTTATATCTAAATGAAACTCAATTTATGAATAGTTTAATTATAATGTGAACATTTGCATTATTGCACAACTGTCAGAAGCAATGAAAAATCAGTAATTATGAGTGAACATACAAAAGTAATCCGTTGGGGAATATTGGGATGTGGAAATGTTACCGAACTCAAAAGCGGTCCTGCATACCAGAAAACAGATGGTTTTGAAGTGGTCGCAGTAATGCGAAGAGATACGGATAAAGCTGCTGATTATGCTAAAAGACACGGAATAAGCAAGTATTACACCAATGCTGATGATTTAATTAATGATCCTGAAATTGATGCCATTTACATTGCTACTCCTCCCGATGTTCATAAATTTTTCGGACTCAAGGTCGCTGTAGCCGGTAAGATTTGTTGCATCGAAAAACCTTTGGCGCCAACTTATCAAGACAGTCTCGACATTTATACTGCTTTTAAAACAAAAAATATTCCTTTGTTTGTTGCCTATTACAGGCGTACATTGCCTCGTTTTAAACAAGTGAAAACATGGTTGGATACGGGTTGCATTGGCGAAATCAGGCACATAAGATGGCATTTGAGTAAATCGGCAAATGCTAAAGATTTATCTGGAGAAGACAATTGGCGAACTGATGCCGCTATTGCTACAGGCGGTTATTTTGATGATTTAGCAAGTCATGGACTGGATTTATTCACGCATCTTTTGGGAAATATAAAAGAGGTTTCCGGTTTAAGTCTCAATCAACAGGGATTCTATTCAGCTAAAGATGCCGCTGCGGCTTGTTGGTTGCATGAGTCTGGAATTACCGGTTCAGGAAGCTGGAACTTTGGTTGCTATGAAAGGGAAGATAAAGTGGACATTTATGGAAGCAAGGGAAAAATAACCTTTTCTGTATTTGAAAATGATCCAGTAGTGCTTTCTAACGCACAAGGACAAAAGGAATTGTTTATTGAACATCCTGAAAATATTCAGTTATATCATGTGCAGCAAATGCGAGAAGACCTACTTGGGAATAGTACACATCCCTCCACAGGTTTAACGGGAGCACATACGAGTTGGGTTATGGACCAGATTATCGGGAATATGTAGTGTTTTCAATTTATATATAACAAAAAGAGGCTGTCTGATAAAGACAGCCTTTTTTTGTGCAGCTGGTATAAAGTTTTATTAGAATAAAGTGATAATATATAAAGGTGTTTAATATTGTACAGTATAGTTTCTTAGTGATTTATGAAATGAATTTTTTTTGGTTTTTGCACGGTTAATTTACCATACTGTCTATCTTTTAGTGACACTCATCTAAACTTTTATGTTCTCCGCCGAAAAAAAAAATTCTTTTTTAATGCAAAGTTTAATTTTAACCTGTAGTTATTTGAATTTCATACTAAAGATAGTATCGATAGTCCGATTTATTTAGTTATTACACATTTTGTTAGAATGTTTTTTTTGTCTTTGATAGTTGTAAAAGTATCGTGTTGCTTTATTTGAACTGATTATATTTTCGCCAATAAAATTGCCTTTACTAGTTTTTATAAAATGGAATTGGACTGGATTTTTACAATATATAATTTGATTTTTTTATAGCCTTAAAGATTATTTTAACGTAACTAAAAATATATAATTAATTCTCAACATGGTTTAACCTATAGTTATCCTTTTTTGAAAGAAAAAAAAACATTTACAGTAGTTTGATTTTTAAGGTCTTAATAAGATAGCTTAATATGGAATTGCTTTTTGTTTTTAGAGGTTCAATAAACTTTACCAAGTCAAGTATTTTTCAAAATAAAAAAAACATAAGTGTTATCTGTACTAGATGAAAGTATTTTTTCTAATAATTTTTTTTTGATTTTTGATTTTTTTTGCACCATTAATAACGTTTTTTATGAAAATAAATCTTACCCCGAATCTTTTTAGCTCTGACTGGCTAATTAAATTTAGCTGTAGAAGTCTTTTTTCTCTTTTTCTTTTTCTCCACCGTTTTTGTGTTTGCAAATGAAATTGAGTCTTCCGCTGATAATATTTCATCAGAACATTTTTTAGATTTTGACAAAGTAAAATCTAAAAAAAATCAAAATAAGAGTCTTTCGAGTAAGAAGGGATATAAAAATGATTTAATATTTACTGTTAATAGTATTGATTTAAATGGTCCAATGCCAGGTGTTAATAATGAAGTATTGGTTAATTCACCAAGCTTATTATATCCTATGGCCGTTTTTAATAACCAGATAAATACCACAACTGGTACGGCCACTAGTGCAAGAATTACATTTTCATCAAATACTAATGGAGTACCCGCAGGAGTGCCTAACCCAGCTAATGAACAGTTATACGCATATGATGCAGCGGGGACAACACTATTAGGGACTTATCAAATAAGTACTACCTCTGCGACGACTTATGATATTGTTGTGGGCACCAATACTTTGCGTATATCACATGCTACTGCTAATGTGTTTGACATAACAGAAGTTTTTGGACAACCAATTCTGGTTGATAATTTAGAAATATTGATAAGAAATCAGTACTATTATCATTCAAACCCTGCAATAGGGGATACACGCCGATACGCAGTAATTAGTGTTACAGATCCTGATACTACTTTATCAGCTTATGCAAGATTATCAACAGGTAGTGATCCAGTTGCTGTTAATGATACTAACGCTGTTGCAGCAAATTCACCAACACCTGTGACGGGGAATCTACTAACGAATGATACTGATGCAACAGTTGGAGATACAAGAACAATTACTGAAGTACATGGATACACATCTTCTGTGGGAGCTGGGTACACTAGTACTTACGGGACTATTACAGTACAAAGTAATGGTACATACTCATATAATGTAGATGTAGATAATGCTACAGTAAAAGGTTTAAAAAACGGTAACTCAATTTCTGATATTATTTCTTATCAGGTTACAGATAATGTAGGTAACTTTGATTTTGGTTATTTGACTGTAACTATAAATGGGGTAACAGAACCACCTGTGGCAACAAATAATACTAATAATGTTACTGTAGGGACCAGTGCTGTAGCTACTGGTAATGTTATTTCTGATGATAGTGGTTTGGGGACGGATAGGCTGGATAGAAATACATCTTTGTTTGTATGGGAATCTCAATATACAAGTGGGGCTACAGTAAATGGAACAACAAGAACTGTAGGAGGTGTAAATGTTTCTTTTGTTCAAGATACACCTGTTGGAGTTGGTGCAGCTGGAAATCAAACTGTTAATTTTGGAACAAATGGAGGACATACTGGTTATTTTTTATTTGCTTCAGATGTAATTCTTAATGGAGTAAAAGGAGATAATAAATTAACAATTAATTTTAGTAAGCCTGTAGCTAATATATCTTTTGCCTTATCAGATATTGATTTTAGTCAAACTAATGTTTGGCAAGATCAAATGAGAGTCCTTGGTAGTTTGGCAGGAGCCAATGCTAATTACAACAAGCAAGTCGCAGGTTCAATAATACAAACAGGTTCAGATACATTTTATGGTACAGGATCTGTTCCTGCTAATGATGCACATGGTAATGTGACGATTTCATTTAATAGCCCTATTGACAAGTTAGAATTTTCTTATAACTATGGTCCTAATGTAACTGCACCCGATCCTGGTCAGCAAATTGCAGGTTTAACTGATTTGGTTTGGCAAGACGATGAGGCTTCTGGGGTTTTACTAGTTGATGGTTTGACAACCAATGTAGGTGTACCTGTTACGGGAACATATGGCACTTTTATCATTTATGCTAATGGTAGTTATACTTATACTTTAAACTCTAGTAATCCAGCTATATTAGCTTTAACGTCTGGTCAAACTCTTACAGATTCAATACCGTATTCAATTAGTGATAATATTCCAGGTTCTGGTAATACTGCTAATGCTAATTTAATTATTACAATTATTGGTTCACGAAATTTAGTTGCTACTAATGATAATTTTTCAGAAGTGGGCGGCTCAGTCCTATCTAATGATACTATCGATGGGACATTAGTAACTACTTCCAATACTGATGTGATACCAGTTTCAACTCCTCAACTTTCTATTGATTCAGACGGTAACTTAACTGTTTTAGCAGGAACTACAGCAGGCACATATTCGATTAATTATACAATATGTGAAACAGCGGCTATTCCAGCCAATTGCAAAACTGCAACTGCAACTGTAATTGTTAGTGATAATGACAGTGATGGTGTATATGATTCAGCAGATTTAGATGATGATAATGATGGTATTTTAGATAGCGATGAATGCAGCTCAAATGAAAGAGTTTTAAATGGCATTTTAACTGATGAAGGTGGTTCTGATGGAGACAGAGCTATAGTTAATAATTGGACAATCTCAAACGGGACTGTTTATGTAGATCCAACTGGGGTTGAATTAAATTCCAATAATGCTACACAATCATTTTCACAAAACATCACCAATTTTTTTACGGATATTAATGGTCAAAAAATAATTAACGTTAATTTTATTACAAAAACAGGAATGCCTATTGCTAATTCAGATGCTATTCAAGTTTTTATAAGATATGCAAATGTAGATTATGCACGAATTGAAACCGTCAGAGAAACCACAGCTACAGCAGCAGCAACGGCTACAATAACGTATTTGAATGGAGCTTCTGGAAATGTAGGTCCAAACATACCTCATGATAATAGAACTGCGCCTGCGGAGCAAATCCAAAATCTTCAGTTAATTGTACCAAATACTGCACCATCAAATGGACAACTATCCTTCTTCTTAGATGCACTGGCAACTTTACCAGGAAATGTTAACAACAACGTAAATGATGATGATTTTTTAATACAGAGTGTAAGCATCAACGCTTGTGTTGATACAGATGGAGACGGTCTGCCAAATCAGCAAGATCTTGATTCAGATAATGATGGCTGTTCAGATTCTAATGAGTATTATAGCAACGCTACAAGTGCAGCTTCAGGTCAACAATTTGGTCAAACCGGAGGAGCAATTGCACCAGTTTTAGCTAATGGTATAGTTAATTTACCAGCAGCCACTTATACAGGGTCTTATAGTAATGTAACATCTGTGGGAACATCAAGTTCAATTACGTCACAACCTTTTAATAGAATTATAAATGCTGGTACAAATACTACTTTTAGTGTAATAGCAACGGGTGGCTCTGGTGTTACACAATACCAATGGCAAGTTGATTCTGGTTCTGGTTTTACCAACATATCAAACAATGCTGTTTATAGCGACGTTTCAACAAATGTTTTAACTTTAACTTCTGCACCTTCAACATTTAGTGGATATAAGTATAGAGTAATTATCGGGGAATCTAATTTTGTATGTTCAAATTTAGTTTCGAATGAAAGAACACTAACGGTTTATCCAGCCCCAAATGTAACCATAGCAGATGCAAGTATAGCAGAAGGAGGCAACTTGAGCTTCGTAGTAAGCTTGAGCAATCCTGCAGCTACGGATATTACGGTTACTTTAGGGTTTACCAATGTAACGACAGTCAACGGCGACTATACCACAACTCCTGTAACGGTAACCTTCTTAGCGGGAGCTACAACAGCTACTGCAACGGCACCTACAATAGAAGATGGAATTTATGAAAATGATGAAACGTTCACTGTAGCAATCGCCAGTACTACAGGACCAGTTGGATCAACAACAGATACTGCTACAGGAACGATAGTGGATAATGACGATGCACCAACAGTGACCGGAATCACAGCGTCAAGCGCGACAGAAGGCGATGCAATCGTATTCGAATTTGTATTGAGCAACCCAAGTGCAGTGGATACGACCTATACCTTCACGTTGACCAATGGAACAGCGGGTGATTTAGATTACACGACAACGGATGTAACGGTAACCGTACCAGCAGGGGCAACCACAGGAACAGTAAGTGTACCAACGACTCAAGATGCTATTGATGAAGCAGATGAAACGTTCACAATCAACAATGGAGCAGTAAGTGCTACAGGAACGATAGTGGATAATGACAATGCACCAACAGTAACCGGAATAGCACCAGCAAGTGCCACAGAAGGCGATGCAATCGTATTCGAATTTGTATTGAGCAACCCAAGTGCAGTAGATACGACGTATACTTTCACGTTGACTAATGGAACAGCGGGTGATTTAGATTACACGACAACGGATGTAACGGTAACCGTACCAGCAGGTGCAACCACAGGAACAGTAAGTGTACCAACGACTCAAGATACCATTGATGAAGCAGATGAAACGTTCACAATCAACAATGGAGCAGTAAGTGCTACAGGAACGATAGAGGATAATGATAATGCACCAACAGTAACCGAAATTACAGCGTCAAGCGCGACAGAAGGCGATGCAATCGTATTCGAATTTACATTGAGCAACCCAAGTGCAGTAGATACGACGTATACTTTCACGTTGACCAATGGAACAGCGGGTGATTTAGATTACACGACAACGGATGTAACAGTGATTGTACCAGCAGGTGCAACCACAGGAACAGTAAGTGTACCAACGAATCAAGATACCATTGACGAGTTGGATGAGACCTTCACAATCAACAATGGAGCAGTAAGTGCTACAGGAACGATAGTGGATAATGACAATGCACCGACAGTAACCGGAATTGCACCAGCAAGTGCCACAGAAGGAAGCCCAGTAGTGTTTGACTTTACGTTGAGCAACCCATCTGCGGTAGCAACTACTTATACTTTCACGTTGACTAATGGAACAGCGGGTGATTTAGATTACACGACAACGGATGTAACGGTAACCGTACCAGCAGGTGCAACCACAGGAACAGTAAGTGTACCAACGACTCAAGATACCATTGACGAAGCAGATGAGACTTTCACAATCAACAATGGAGCAGTAAGTGCTACAGGAACGATAGAGGATAATGATAATGCACCAACAGTAACCGAAATTACAGCGTCAAGCGCGACAGAAGGCGATGCAATCGTATTCGAATTTACATTGAGCAACCCAAGTGCAGTTGCAACTACGTATACTTTCACGTTGACCAATGGAACAGCGGGTGATTTAGATTACACGACAACGAATGTAACGGTAACCGTACCAGCAGGTGCAACCACAGGAACAGTAAGTGTACCAACGACTCAAGATGCTATTGATGAAGCAGATGAAACGTTAACAATCAACAATGGAGCAGTAAGTGCTACAGGAACGATAGAGGATAATGATAATGCACCAACAGTAATCGGAATCGCACCAGCAAGTGCCACAGAAGGAAGCCCAGTAGTGTTTGACTTTACGTTGAGCAACCCATCTGCGGTAGCAACTACTTATACTTTCACGTTGACCAATGGAACAGCGGGTGATTTAGATTACACGACAACGGATGTAACAGTGATTGTACCAGCAGGTGCAACCACAGGAACAGTAAGTGTACCAACGACTCAAGATGCTATTGATGAATCAGATGAAACGTTCACCATCAACAATGGAGCAGTAAGTGCTACAGGAACGATAGTGGATAATGACAATGCACCGACAGTAACCGGAATTGCACCAGCAAGTGCCATAGAAGGAAGCCCAGTAGTGTTTGACTTTACGTTGAGCAACCCAAGTGCGGTAGCGACTACGTATACTTTCACGTTGATCAATGGAACAGCGGGTGATTTAGATTACACGACAACGGATGTAACGGTAACCGTACCAGCAGGTGCAACCACAGGAACAGTAAGTGTACCAACGACTCAAGATGCTATTGATGAAGCAGATGAGACCTTCACAATCAACAATGGAGCAGTAAGTGCTACAGGAACGATAGTGGATAATGATAATGCACCAACAGTAACCGAAATTACAGCGTCAAGCGCGACAGAAGGCGATGCAATCGTATTCGAATTTACATTGAGCAACCCAAGTGCAGTTGCAACTACGTATACTTTCACGTTGACCAATGGAACAGCGGGTGATTTAGATTACACGACAACGGATGTAACGGTAACCGTACCAGCAGGTGCAACCACAGGAACAGTAAGTGTACCAACGACTCAAGATACTATTGATGAAGCAGATGAAACGTTCACAATCAACAATGGAGCAGTAAGTGCTACAGGAACGATAGTGGATAATGATGTTGCGCCAGTAGCAAATGATGATACGGCAACTACAGATGAGGATACCCCAATAACAATCAATGTCACGGCCGAACGACACGGATGTTGACGGAACAATAGATCCTGCCACAGTAGATTTGGACCCATCCACAGCAGGTATCCAAACCATTTTCACAGTAGCGGGCGAGGGAACCTATGCAGTAAACAATGCAGGAGAAGTAACCTTCACGCCAATATTGAACTACAACGGAACAACTACGCCAATCAATTACACGGTAAAAGACAACTTAGGATTAGTATCAAATGCTGCTACTTTGACTATCACAGTTACAGCAGTAATTGATTCGCTAGTAGCTAATAATGACACATTCCCATCAACAGGAGGAAATGTATTAGGGAACGATACCGTTAATAACAAGCCAGCGATAACAACAAATATTGTAATTACACCAGTAGTTAGCGGCCCATTAAGTATTGATGCCAACGGAAATTTAACTGTAGCACAAAATACATCAAGTGGTACCTACACGATAGTTTACGAAATTTGTCAACCAGGAATGATACCTGCTAATTGTATTTCAGCCAAAGTAACAGTAGTAGTAAATAATCTAATTGTAGCTAATAACATTATATTCTCAGCTACAGGCGGAAATGTAACTGCAAATGATACTGTCAACGGAGCACCAGCTACTACATTCAACACTGATGTGACGCCAGTAAGCAGTGGCCCATTGAGTATAGATGCTAATGGTATCTTGACCGTAACGCCAAACACGCCAAGTGGTACCTACGGCATAGAGTATGAAATTTGTGAAGTAGGGGCAATACCATCGAATTGTAGACGAGCAATAGCAACAGTAGTGGTAAGTAATTCACTTGTAGCCAATAGCGATACAATTCCAGCCACCGGCGGAAACGTACTATCAAATGATACTATTAACGGAGCACCAGCTACAACAAGTAATACTGATGTAACGCCAGTAAGCAGTGGCCCATTGAGTATTGATGCTGAGGGGAACTTAACTGTAGCGCCAAATACAGTTGCAGGTACCTACACTATTGCATACCAAATATGTGAAATAGGATCTAATCCGTTGATTTGTACCACAAGCCAAGCAACTGTAGTTGTCGATGAAGTACCAAAAATAGCTATTGTTAAAACAGCAGTTTTTAATGATGAAAATGGTGATGGATTTGCAGTAGCGGGTGAAACGATTACTTATAATTTTTCAATTACAAATATGGGTAATGTTGCGCTTTCTAACGTTACGGTTACTGATATATTACCAGGTTTGATTTTATCGGGTGATCCTATACTTTTATTGCAAATTGGAGAGACAAATAACACTGCTTATCAAGGGATTTATAGGTTAACTCAAAATGATATTAATTTAGGCTCCGTATCTAATCAAGCAGAAGTAACGGGGACTACTCCTCAGGGTATTATCGCTAGAGATTTATCAGACAATTCTACTAGTACAGACGACAGGCCAACGGTATTATCGTTTAAAGCATGCGTAATAGAAGTATTTAATGCTGTTTCGCCAAATGGAGATGGAAATAATGATGTATTTAGAATAAGAGGTTTAGAGTGCTACGCCGATAATACAGTTGAAATATATAATCGTTGGGGAGTTTTGGTATTTGAGAGAAGTGGTTATAATAATGATGATAGAGCTTTTAGAGGGATATCAGAAGGTAGAGTAACTATCAAACAATCTGAAGAACTGCCTGTGGGAGTTTATTATTATATTTTGAGATATAAGGATAGCACTGAAACTACTTTTAAGAAAGCAGGATATTTATACATTAACAAATAATTTGCACATATCTTCTAAAGCTAAAAAATTGAATATGAAAACAAAATTAATAGTAATACTGCTGCTGCTGACAGGTACATTAAGTGCACAACAAGATGCACAGTTTACCCAGTACATGTACAATACGGTTAATATCAATCCAGGTTATGCTGGTTCTCGTGAATCGATGAGTATTTTTGCACTTCATCGAACGCAGTGGGTTGGACTCGAAGGAGCTCCAATCACTAACACAGCCTCAGTTAATACACCTATCAATGGTAGTAATTTAGGTGTGGGCGTATCGATAATAAACGACAGAATTGGTCCGTCTGATGAAAATAATCTTGCCATTGATTTATCATATAGCATCAATACTTCGGAGCGTTATAAATTGTCTTTCGGAATAAAAGCATCGGCTAATTTGTTGAATGTAGATTTTAATAGATTGAGCCAGTACGATCAGAATGATTATGCTTTTCAGACTAATATTGACAATAAATTTTCCCCGAATATTGGGGTTGGCTTTTATTTGCATTCGGATAAATCTTATGTTGGTTTGTCTGCTCCCTATTTGCTGCAGACGAAACATTTTGATCGATATGCTGCAACAGGTGCTAATAGTCACGTTGCCAAAGAAAAGATTAATTTGTATTTAATAGCGGGGCATGTTTTTGATTTAAGTTACAATGTAAAATTCAAACCATCATTATTAACTAAGTATGTTCAGGGAGCTCCTTTGCAGGTAGATTTATCAACAAACTTCATGTTCAATGATAAGTTTGTTATGGGAGTAGCGTACAGATGGAGTGCCGCGGTAAGTGCTATGGTAGGCTTTCAAGTAACTGATTCATGGTTCATAGGATATGGATACGACTTAGAAACCACACGACTAGCCAATTACAATTCAGGTTCTCATGAAATCTTTTTGCGATATGAATTGTTCAATAACTACACCAAAATAATTTCTCCAAGATTCTTCTAAATAACGTAAAGCATTATGAAAATAAGAAAAATATTTTATAGTTACAGTACGGTATTGCTGCTGTTGACATTGTCAGGATATAGTCAGAAAGCTAAGGTACCTTCAGCTGATAAAAAGTATGAAAATTATTCGTACGTAGATGCTATTTATACCTATGAGTATGTAGCCTCAAAAGGATATAAGGATGAGAAAATGTTTCAAAAATTGGGTAATGCTTACTATTTTATAGCAGATCTTGTCAAAGCAGAGAAATGGTACACTGAACTTTTCGCTATGAATCAAGAACAGGAGCCAGAATATTATTACCGCTATTCGCAAACATTAAAAGCTGTGGGTAATTATACCAAAGCCGATACGATGTTAGAAGAATTTAATAAGCGATCGAAAAATGATCAGCGGGGAAAACTTTATGCAGAACAAAAAAATTATCTGGAGGACATAAAAACTAATTCGGGTCGTTTTGAAGTAGTAGATGCAGGTATAAATTCCGAATATTCTGATTATGGGAGTTCTTTTTTGAAAGATAATTTGGTGTTTGCATCAGCAAGAGATACAGGTGGAGTTGCAAAGAAAGTGTTCAAATGGAATAATAAATCATTTACCAATTTGTATTTTTCGGAAATAAAGCCAGATGGAGAGATGGGAAAAGCAATTCGTTTTGATAAAAGTATCAACTCTAAATTCCATGAGTCAACTCCGGTGTTTACACGAGACGAGAAAACAATGTATTTCACCAGAAACAATTATTTAGATGGTAAAAAGCAAAGAAGTTCGGAAAGAATAGTTTTACTAAAATTGTATAAGGCTACGTTCGAGGCTGGAAAGTGGCAAAATGTTATAGAATTGCCCTTCAATAGTAATGAATATAGTGTAGCGCATCCTGCCTTGAGTTTGGATGAGAAAATCTTGTACTTTGCTTCTGATATGCCAGGGACAATAGGACAATCCGATTTGTTTAGTGTGACGATAAACTCAGATGGTAGTTATGGATCGCCAAAAAATTTAGGGAAATCAATTAATACAGAAGGTAGAGAAACATTTCCTTTTATAACCAAAGATAATGAATTGTACTTTGCAAGTGATGGACACCCAGGACTAGGAGGATTAGATATATTTGTTTCAAAAATAGGGGAATCTAATCTTTTTGGAGAAGTCCAAAACGTAGGGTCACCCATTAATGGGCCTCTAGATGATTTTGCTTTTTTAATCAATAGTAAAAATCGTAATGGTTTTTTTACATCGAATAGAGAAGGCGGCAATGGGTATGATGATATTTACAGATTTACAGAACTACGAAAACTGACTTGCGAGCAAATGTTGTGGGGAATTATCACAGATAAGGAGACAGGGATACAATTATCAGATGCAAAAGTAAGTTTGTTCGATGACGAATTTAAGTTAGTAAAAGAGAGTTTAATCGATGAAACAGGGAGATATAATTTTGAGGCAGTGTGTGGTAAAACATATTATGTAAGAGCAGATAAAATGTCGTATGAAACTACAGAAGCAAAGGTTATAATACGAAATAGAACTGGTAAAACAGAGTTGTCATTACAATTAGAAAAACGTATTAAAGAAATAGGCGTTGGTACTGATTTAGCCAAAACGCTGAATATACCAATCATCTACTTTGATTTAGACAAGTCGGCTATTAGAAAAGATGCTGCATTTGAACTAGAGAAAATACTATCAGTTATGGAAGCAAATCCGAAGATGAAAATAGATGTACGTTCGCACACGGATAGCAGACAAACCAATAAATACAATGAAAAGTTATCGGATAGAAGAGCTAAAGCAACTGTTGAATGGTTGATTAAAAATGGAATATCATCCGATAGATTAACTGGAAAAGGATACGGTGAAACACAATTAGTGAATACTTGTGCTGATGATGTGCCTTGTTCAGAGGAGCAGCATGAAGCGAACAGGCGAAGCGAGTTTGTTATAGTATCTATACAATAAAACGGAATATGGAAGTATAAAAAGTCCATTCTATTGGTCGATTTTTAATTTTTTTAGGTCCAAAATATAATTATTTATATTGATAGAAAATTGTTTAAATTCAAAATCCCGCTGATACGAGTACCAGCGGGATTTTTCTAACCAGTTATTCCAAACCAAATAATTATCTTCTATTTAATACAATGACAGCGTTATCAACTACTTTAGTTTTTTCAACTTTGGCTTTTATGCCATTTGTTCTGTAATAGTAAAGGTCATCGTCATTTGAGTTTTGGTTGTTACCAAAATCATTGTTGCTGTTACTGTTTTGGCCGTATTGGTAGGCTCTTCCTCCTTTTACGGCACCAAAAGTATCGACAATTTGACCACGACGGTTGTAAATAATTTCTAATCCGCCAACTCTTTCTAATGCAAAACGGTTGTAGGTCATGTAAACAGAGCCAATTCTTTTTACTCTGTCATTCACATCATAATTGATGAACACATTCCCAACTTGTCGTACTCGACCCATATTGTCGTGCTGCATTTTTACACCATAATTTCCGTTTCGGATATTGCCTGGCGCACCAAAGGTTTTATTGATACCATTTTTTCGGCTTGATTTGTAATACATATCGCGGCCTGTTGTAGGGCGTGTATTAAAATCTAATTGTCCGTCAGGGAATACGAAGAACTCAATTCCACGTTCTGTGAATACAATTGGGTCGGCGTCTCTAAAATCTACTGGAGATCTTCTTTCTACAGAAAAATCGATTTTCTCTGCTGCGTTCGCTATACTACCTCCAAAAACGAAGATACTAGCAACTAAAAGGGTAATTTTTTTCATGATACAGTTATTTTGAATTTTGCCTACTCTTAAGCTTTTCGGCTTTCGCTTTTTGTTTTATTTGATTAGGTATATCCAAGTAGCGTGCCAGAAAATGGAATAAAGGTTTTGTGTTTTTAGATTGAATATTGTTTTTACGAATTTAAATAATTTAAAATCAATGTTTTATGATTGAAAAATAATTTTATTAAATACGATATATTAAGATTTTTTTAATAAAATTGATGATTCGGTTTATACTTTTTCTTGCGTTTTTAACAACGAAATAATTCCAATAAAAGAGAAATTATCTTGTTTTTAAAAACTTTTAATTTGAAAACTACTTATCAACAGTGCTTAAAATTAACTTTTGTTACTTACTCGTATCAGTTGATATTAAGTAATTTTGCAGCATGTATGCATTAGTCGATTGTAACAATTTTTACGCCTCCTGCGAACGTGTTTTTCAACCGAAATTCAACGGGAAACCGGTTGCGATTTTGTCAAATAATGATGGCTGTGTTATTTCCAGAAGTAATGAAGCGAAAGCGGTTGGGATTCCTATGGGTGCTCCAGCATTCCAGATTAAGGAATTGGTAAAAGAGAAAAATGTGCAAGTATTTTCTTCTAATTATGCGTTGTATGGTGATTTGAGCAATCGGGTTATGGTAATTTTAGGTCAGTTTACACCAAATCTAGAAATTTACAGCATCGACGAAGCGTTCCTGAATTTTGATGGTTTAACGATTTCCGATTATCATGATTATGGAATCCAAATGAAAACCCGTGTGCAAAAATGGGTAGGAATTCCCGTTTGCATTGGCTTTGCCGAAACCAAAGCATTGTCTAAAGTAGCTAATAAAATTGCCAAAAAGTTTCAAGACAGAACGAAAGGGGTTTACGTTATTGATAGCGAAGAAAAGCGCATCAAAGCCTTGAAATGGACAAAGATTGAAGATGTTTGGGGCATTGGTTACCGAATGAATAAAAAGATGAAAGCCAAAAATATTGTGACTGCTTTAGATTTTACTGCACCGCAACACGAAGCTTGGATCAAAAAAGAAATGGGCGTGATTGGTATGCGTTTAAAATACGAACTCGAAGGAAAATCAGTCTTGGATTTAGAACCCATTGTAGACCAAAAGAAAAGTATCGCCACAACCAGAAGTTTTCCCAAACAAATTGCTGATTTTGATTTGCTGCGCGAACGTGTAGCTACTTTTGCAGCCGTTTGCGCAGAAAAATTACGAAAACAAAATTCCTGCTGTCATACTATTATTGTGATGCTTGTAGTGGATAAACATACAGTGCAAACCTCCCAATATTATTTTAACATGGCGGTTACATTACCGTATGGGTCAAACTCTACGCTGACAATTTCGAATGCCGCGATCTCAATGCTGAAAAAACTGCACCAAGGAAATGAGCATTTAAAATTCAAAAAAGCGGGCGTTATTGTCACTGAATTGATTGATGAAAACAAAAAACAGTTGCAGTTGTTTGATGAGGAAAATCCAAAACATTTGTTACTGATGAAAGTAATGGACGGTCTGAATAAAAAAATTGGAGATAAAAAAGTAAAGTTGGCTACCCAAAATTTAAGATTGACTTGGAATATGAATCAAAGGCATTTGTCACCTAAGTACACTACTAATTTTAAAGATATACTCGAAATCAAATGTCTATAAACAAAGATCAAAAACTGACTTTTTTTCTACCTGATTTTGAAAGTGAATTGCGCATTCCTTTCATCAGCGAAGGTGTTTCGGCAGGATTTCCATCGCCGGCAGCTGATTTTATGGAAATGAGCATTGATTTGAACAAACAATTGAGTGAAAATCCACTGGCCACATTTTATATAAAAGTCAAGGGGAATTCAATGATTGATGCGGGAATCAATGACAAAGATGTTCTTGTTGTGGATAGAAGCTTGGAACCGCAAAACAATAAAATTGCGATTTGTTTTATCGATGGTGAGTTTACGGTGAAACGCATGCAAGTTGAGAAAGACTGTTTGTATCTGATGCCCGAAAACTCCGATTATGCTCCTATAAAAGTCACCGAAGAAAACCAATTAATTATTTGGGGAATTGTGACTTATGTGATTAAAAAGCTGTAGTTACGATACTCTTTTAACTTATTGATATAAAAAACGACCTGCATCTATCAAGAGCAGGTCGTTTTTATGTTATGAGAAAGCGTTAGTGTTTTGGAGTAACTCCGTCCACATTTAATTCTCGGTGGTCGTAATCAGGAATCTTTTCACCGTTGTACGTTACATGTACTTTACTAGAAAAGAATATAGACTTTTCAATATTCCGATGCTAATTTTTTTAAATTATTGTGCGTTAAGGATCTGCTTTTTAAAAAACATGAATAATATTGTTAATTATTTGTTAAATAATAGTAAAACTGTTTTTTTTTTTCAGATTTGTCTTGCAATAAGAATCAATAAATCTTAGTGTGAAAAATATTCAGTAGCTACGAATTGCGGGGTTTTGTTTATTTATAACCAAAGAAAATTAAAAATAAAATAGTGATAAGGAATCACGATAAACTACCTACCAGGACGAAAACTAACCGCTCAAGTCCTTAATGGAGCAACTATTAAACTATAAATTATGAAAAAAAAAGTAATGTTTACATTAGCATTTGCTATGATTGGATCATTTGCTTTTGCAAATAATAGCATAATTAATGAAAAACAATTGGAAAGTTTGGGTAATGAAAAATTTTTAGATTTTAAAACTTCTAAAAAAATTGATTACGCCACTTTTATAGAGATGGTAAATAGTGGGACGTTAAATATTGTTAAGTTTGTACAGTTGGATAAATCTTTTTTATTCCTTGATGATTGTGGGAATGAGTGGATAGTAAGTTATGACAGTACATATTATACTCCATACACAGCTTTCCTAACTGCGTCAGCAATAATTTGTGAAGAGACAGGTTGTTAATTCTTTGAATATTTGATATGGCTGAAAATCAGCCATATTTTTTTTTAAAAACAAAAAAATGAATATTAAATCACTTTTACTCATAATTATTTTCCAATTTTCAGGAGTTTTAATTTACGCTCAAAAATTCCCAAAAGACACTCTACGATATGAAATTATTTATGACTTTACTTATCAGGTGAACAAAGAGGATACTCTGAGCAAACAAAAAGAGCAAATGGTATTAAAAATTTCCAAAAATTTTTCTTTCTACGCTAGTTTGAATAAGATGAAGTTAATGGATTTGGATAAAAATTGGAAAGAGTCAGATGGTCTTCCTGATAGAAAAGCCGTCCCAAAAACCAGGGTAAATTATACCATCGTAAAAGAGTACAATTCGAATCAAACGATTTTTAGTGATTGGATTAGGGGTGATACTTATACTTTTAATCAAAACATTGATAAATTTGAATGGAAAATTCAAGAGGGACAAAAGGAAATTTTAGGTTATATCTGCAAAAAAGCAACTACCGAGTTCGCAGGTAGGACCTATGTTGCTTGGTACACTACAGAAATTAGCATCGCTGACGGTCCTTACAAATTTCATGGTTTACCGGGTTTAATTTTATCAATTTATGATACCAATAAGCACTATCAGTTTAATGTTGCAAGTATAAAAAACAGTTCCAGTTTTTGCAATACCGCCGATGTAGCGAAAAGGCCTATTTTATTAACCAAAGAAGAATATCAGCTATTAAAAAAGAGATACAGGGAAAAACCTTCATCGATTGTAAATGCAGGAGGAATGACTTTTCCTAAGGAATTTAACGATTTAGCCGATCAAAGAGCTAAAGAAAAGATGAAATTTGAAAACAATCCTATGGAACTTACAGATTAATGAGAAAAGTTTTTTGGTTGCTGTTATTTTTATGCAATTGCATGTTTTCTCAAACCATAATTAAAGGACAAGTTGAAAACGTTCGAGCTAAAGCAATTGCTTACGCCAGTGTATCCATTTATAAAAAATCATCATCTACTATTATAGCGTATGCCATTACAGATAATAACGGGGTGTTTGCATTTACCTTTGTCAGTCCCGATCCTGAACTAGATTTGGAAGTACGCTGCATGGGATATGAAACCGTAGTAAATGCAATTACTAATACTTCGCAAATTAAAAATTTCATTCTTTCTGAAAAGTCATTTGTCTTAAAGGAGGTTTCCGTTAAAGCAGCGCCTATTTTACAAAAAGGCGATACTCTGCGCTATTTGGTAAATTCATTTTCAAAAGAGCAAGACCGCAGCATTGGTGATGTGTTAAAGAGAATGCCAGGAATTGAAGTGCTTCCTGATGGTAAAATTTTATATCAAGGTAAAGCAATTAATAAATATTATATTGAAGGCCTAGATTTGTTAGAAGGGAAATACAATTTAGCTAATGATAACTTGCCTTATCAAGAGGTTTCTCAAGTACAAATTCTAGAGAACCATCAGCCCATAAAAACACTGGATAGTTTACAGTTTTCTGATCGAACGGCGCTCAATATCAAACTTAAAAACACCTATACTTTTACAGGTCAAGCGAGGCTTGGAAGTGGTTTAACCCCGCTACTTTGGGATGCTAATATTACTCCGATGCTTTTTTCTAAAAAAAGACAAATGCTCACTACCTATCAAACGAATAATACGGGAGATAATGTGGCGTTGCAGCTTAAAAAATTAACGATTGAAGATTTACTGAATCAATTTGAAAACAATTCAGAGAAAATAGATTGGCTTGCAGTACAACAATTAGCCAATCCAAAATTTTCTGAAAAAAGATGGCTTGATAATTCCATTCACTTATTGTCGAGCAATTATTTGCAAAAGTTAAAAAAAGACTATGAATTGCGGGTGAATGTTTCGTATTTAAATGATTATCAACAGCAAAAAGGTTTTACCAATACGCAGTTTTTTACGCCTTCGGGTACAATTGATTTGTTAGAAGAAAAATACAATCAATTCTATTACAATTCTTTGCAAACAAACTTTACACTTCAAAAAAACACCACCAAAAATTATTTCAAAAATAGTCTGGAGTTTCAGGGCTTTTGGGATAGTCAGCGCGGGAATATCGTTTTGAATAACGAGGTTTTAAAGCAAGATTTGAGTAATGAATATTTTAGGTTTTCAAATAATTTGAAATCAATTTTTTCTTTAGGAAAACAAAAGGTTGTGCTTTTTTCATACCTAGGTTTAAACAAAACACCACAAGAACTGCGTGTAAATCCCGGACAGTTTGAAGGTTTACTTAACGAAAATGAACCATATGACTCGGTTAAGCAACAGGTAGCTTTACTTACCTATTACACAAATAATTCCTTGTCGATGATCAAAGCGATAAAGAACTTTACATTGGAGTCAAAAGTAGGTTTGCAATTAGAAAATCAAAAACTCAATAGTGATATAGTTACATCAACCAATAGCGTTTTAAGTCCTGATTTTTCGAATACTCTAGATTGGTTTCGTTCTAAAGTATATTTTGATTTGAATACTCAATTTAAAAAAGCGAATTGGCGAATTGAATTGTCAACTCCAATTAATTTGCATTCGTACAGGATCAAAGATTCTCCGCTACAACAGTCTGAAAACGTAAGTCAAACTACTTTTGAACCTCGACTGACGGTGAACTATGATGTAAATTCTTATTGGAAAATTAATTCTTCGGCAGGAATTTCAAATCAATTTGGTACTATAAACCAGTTGCATTACGGCTATATTTTACAAAATTATCGAAGCATCAAGCGCATAATTTCTCCCTTGCCACAATCCACAATCCAAAATTATAATGTGGGAGTCTCGTTTAGGAATCCTGTAAAGGCACTTTTTTTTAATACTAGCTACAGCAATGTACAAAGTGAGAATAATTTACTGTATCAAAGTGAAGTTTTAGCAAATGGAGCAGTTTCAATTGATGCGATTGAACAATTAAATATGAGATACAGTCATAATTTTTCAACTCGAATTGGGAAATATATTTCAGCAATTAAATCAAATCTAACGCTTAATAGCAGTTTTGCTTTGCAGGAATTTCAGCAAATTATTAATGGTAATTTAGTAGACATTGCAAATCAAAATTTGATTTTTGGAAGTAAAATAGATACCGATTTAACGGATTGGTTTAATTTGGAATACGCGGCTAGTTGGACGTTTTCAAACAATAAAATTGAGGAACAAAAACAACCGCAAGTAAAACAACAAAATCATGTTTTGAATCTGAATTTTAATTTTAAAAGCAAACAATATGTAGGATTAAAGTCAGAGTATATAAACACTACCTTGTTCAATGAAAGAAACGAAAATGTTTTTGCAGATTTTATTTATCGATACACGATTCAAAAGAAAAAAATTGATTTTGAGATGCAAGTGAACAATGTTTTTGGTACCAATAATTTCAAAACCATTAATGTCAGTGATTTTAGTTATGTGGCAACTAATTTTATGTTAAGACCAAGGCAATTGTTGTTTAAGATTAAATTTTCGCTATAATAACTCCTAAAACAGGTTTTAGAACAAGAAAACATTTTTAATTGTACCCAACACGCCCCAAAAAAAACCTGTTCAAACAAATGAACAGGTTTCGTATTTTAAAATTATTACGTTTTATACCGTATGTTTTGGATTAAAACCATCTTCGCTTAGTTCGATATGGTCATAATCAGCAACCATTTCCGCTTCGTAATCAACTTTTTCTCCTTTACTGAATTTAGCAATCAATTTCTCCATGATTTCATAAATTACTGGAACGACAATCAAGGTTAGGAATAAGGAACTTATCAATCCACCAATAATTACCCAAGCTAGTCCGTTTTTCCATTCGGCTCCAGCTCCAGCAGCTAATGCAATTGGGAACATACCAAAAACCATTGCAATTGTTGTCATTAAAATTGGACGAAGACGCGCATGATTCGCTTGAATTAATGCGGTTCTAATGGTTTCACCAGCGGCTCTACGTTGGTTGGTGTAATCCACAAGCATGATCGCATTCTTACATACCAGACCAATAAGCATGATGACTCCAAGAATCGTAAAGATGTTCAAGGTGTTATTCGTTAATGCTAGTGCTAGTAATGCTCCAATGAACGAAAGCGGAATAGCAAATAATACTACAAATGGATGCACAAAACTGTCGTATAAGGAAACCATTACAAGGTAAACCAAGATAATAGCAGCCAATAAAGCAATTCCTAATGTTCCAAAACCTTCTGACTGGTTTTCTTGATCACCACCCCAAATGTAGTTGACACCGGTAGGTTTTTTTAGTTGATCTATTTTTTCTTGCCATTGCGCAACAATTGTTCCAGAAGCAACTCCCACGTTTTGCCCTTTCACTGTCACAGATGCCGTTTTGTCCCTACGTTCCAATTGGCTTGGACCAGAACCTTCCGTAACGGTTGCAAATTGATTTAACTTGATTTGTTGACCCATATCATTGATGAAAATCAAGTTGCTTACATCAGCAATACTTTTTCTATCGAATGCATTGTATTTAATATTGATGTCATATTCGTATTCGCCCGCTCTAAAACGTCCGTCGGTATTTCCGCTAAAAGCCGTTTGCATGGTTATACCCACCGTTTGTAAACTCAAACCAAGTGCGGCCATTTTATCTCTGTCTACTTTTACGCTTACTTCAGGATTTCCGTCCTCTACTGATAATTCAATTTCAGTAGCTCCAGGAATTGTACGCAATTCTTTTTCAGCAGCAATGGCAAATTTCATAGCGCTTTCTACATCTGGACCTGTTACAATAAGTCCTAAAGTAGCATCTTCAGCTGTTCCTAAAATACCTACGGGAACCGTTTTTACTTTGGCACCCACTAATAATTTTTCTAATTTACGTTTGGTTTTAGCGGCATACACATTTGCAGGTTCATCGCGTTGGTCTAATTGGACCATTTTTACGTTAATTTCTGATTTGTATGCAGTTGCTTGCGAAGCTCCAAGGCCACCACTGGTTTGACCCACAATAGTAAACTGGCTTTCGACAAAAGCTTCGTTGTCTAAAAAGGCCTCTGCTTTTTGCGTCATGAAGTTGGTTTTTTCTAACGATGCATCTTTTGGCATTTCGATTTGAACTAAAAACTCACCACTATCTGATGCTGCAAAGAACTCCCCACCAATAAATCCTGCTGGTACCAATGCAATTGAGCTGAAGAATAAAATTAGAACAATGGCAAGTGTCGTTTTGTAATGATCTAAACTCCAAGTCAATAATCCAGAAATCCAATTGATGAAACGGGTTAAATAACTTTCAAAACCAAGAATGATTCTTCCAAAAAAGTTTTTACCTTCAATATGTTCTAGTTTTCCGTATCTGGATGATAACCAAGGAATGATAGTAAATGATGCCACTAATGACAATAAAGTGGATATAATTACCGTAACGCAAAATTGCGTAATGATGTTAGAAACCAGTCCAGAACTCAATGCAATTGGTAAAAATACAACTACAATTACAAGTGTAATCGATACTACAGTTCCACCAATTTCGGCCGTACCATCATAGGCAGCTCGAACTTTGTTTTTGCCCATTTCCATGTGCCTGTAAATATTTTCTAGAACCACAATAGCATCATCCACAAGAATACCTACAACAAGTGAAAGTCCCAATAAACTCATTAAGTTCAAGGTGTATCCCATTAAGTAGATTCCGATAAAAGTAGCAATTAACGATGCAGGGATCGAAATCATTACAATCAATGAGTTTCGAATACTGTGTAAGAAAAACAACATTACAAATGCTACTAAAAGTACTGCAATAAGTAAATCATGTACCACGGCATCAGCAGCTTCAAGTGTAAATACAGTACTGTCTTTTGCGATTTCTAGTTTTAATTCAGTCGTTTTGTACTCCGCTTCTAGTTTAGCAATTGTTTTCACCAACTCTTCACTCACCGCAACCGCATTAGCATCGGACTGTTTTATGATTTGCAAAATAATAGCACTTTTCTGGTTTACACGAGCCACTTTCTCCGTGATTTTTTGCGTGTCTTGCACATCTGCGATTTCGCCTAAACGAACTTGTATTCCGCCTCTTGAAGAAACAATTAAGTTTCTTAACTCTTCAACATTCTTATATTTTCCGGCTAAACGGATTAATATTTTTTGCTCACGGGTTTGAATATTTCCTGTAGGGAAATCCAAATTAGAGGATAGAATGTTCTGTTGCACTTGTGGTACCGAAAGTCCGTAGGCTTGCATTTTTACTGCATCAAGATTGACCTGAATTTCTCGTTCTTGTCCACCGGTAATGTTTACTTGTGCGACTCCTTGTACACGAGATAATACGGGCGCTAATTTTTTATCTACTAAGTCATAGAATGCAACTTCATCCATTTTTCCATTGGCGCCAATAGTCATAATTGGTAAATCGCTCAACGAAAACTTGTTTAGGGAAGGGGCTTCCGCATCATCCGGTAAGTCGTTTATGATAGCGTTTATTTTACGCTGTGCATCATTCATTGAAATATTAACATCAGCATTAGATGTCAGTGTTATAGACACCGAAGATAAACTTTCAAAGGACTTAGAGTCGATCTTCTTTATGTTTTCTAAAGATGAAATTGCGTCTTCAATTTTTTTGGTAACGGTATTTTCGACCTCACTAGGTGATGCTCCGGGATAAACCGTTGCAATCGAAATCACGTTGGTTTCAAATTTTGGAATCAATTCGTAGCCTAATTGGCTGTAACTGAACAGTCCTCCTAAAGTTAGTATCGTAAATAAAACGATGACTAATGAAGGACGTTTTATGGATATTTCTGCTAATTTCATTTTTTTATTTTAAAAGAGTGATAAGTGATAAGTGAATAGTAAATAGTAAAAAGCTTTTGGCTAATAACTGTTCACTAATCACTAATTACTTTATTTAATAACATCCACTTTAGATCCGTCTTGAAGGTTGATTTGACCGGTAACAATTACAGTTTCACCTTCTGAAAGCCCACCTAAAATTTCTACTTTATCACCAAGAATTCTTCCGGCAGTAACCGTTTTTAGTTTAGCAGTTCCGTTTTCAATTACAAATATTTCATTGCTGCTTACACTTCCTACAAAAGCATTTCTAGGAACAATCATCAACGATTGTTTTCCTTGATTTGCAGAAAATTTAGCAGTTCCGTACATTCCTGCTTTCAAATCATTTGCAGCATTATTACCAATTTCTATTTCTACAGGAAAGTTCAAACTTGCGTCCGATTTTGGGGCGATGAATGAGATTTTCCCTGAGAATGTTGCATCTGGATACACACTCGCTTTTACAGATAGTGTAGTTCCTACTTTTAAACCTGCAACCTGATTTTCATTGACATTGACCTTTAGTTTCAATTTAGAAACATTAACAATGTCAAACAATTGAGTTCCCGCACCAAGAACAGATCCTGGCTCAATGTATTTTTTATTTACAATTCCGTTGATTGTCGCTTTGATGTTAGTATCACCAATATTAACTCTTGCTTGTTGTAATCTTGATTTTGAAGTTACCAGATTCAATTTTGCCTGATCTAATTGTTGTTTAGTCACACCACCTGTTTTAAAGGCATTTTCAAAACGACTGTAGTCGGTCAAAGCATTTTGATAGGATGCTTGTGCAGTTTGTAAATCAGCTGTAATTTGTTCGCTTCTTACAATTGCTAAGGTTTGACCAATTCGAACTCTGTTTCCTTCATCAACTAACACACGAACTACTCTTCCTGGCTTCTCAGCAGAAAAGCTTAATTCTTGCAGCGGTGCAAAATTTCCATTGGCTACAAAATCAAGGGAAACTTCTTCAGTTTTTACCGTTGCTACTTTTACTGAAATGCTAGCATTTTTTTCTGCTACTACAGCAGTTTTTGCTTCGTTTTCTTTTTTGTTATTCATTAAAACGTAGGCAATAATCCCTAAAGTGGCAACAATTAGTACTATGGTAAGTATGCTTTTTTTCATTTTGTTAATTATTTATAAGTGATTTTAATTCTCCTTTTGATTTGATTAATTGTATTTCTGCCAGTTTGTATTCCAGTATGGCTGATGTATAGTTGTTTTGTGCTTCCGTCAAAGAGTTTTCAGCATCCAATAGGTCAGTTAAAGAAGCTAATCCTTGAATATAATTATTTCTGGTATTGTCTAAAACTTCTTTAGCTAATTGCGCATTCTCTTTTTGATTGTTAATAGTGGTTAAGCTATTATCAATTTGCGTTTTTGCATTGGCGAAAGCCAGATCAAGCGATAATTTAGTGTCAACCAAATCTTCTTGAACCGTTCTGATTTGAATATCAGATTGTCTTACTTTGGCACGAGTCCCAAATCCAGTAAAAATTGGTACTTTCAAATTCAGTCCAATTGATGAGAAATCAGACCAATAAACTCCATCAGCAGGTTTTCCTCCAATAGGCATAACAGGACCTTGACCAATGTAATTGTACCCCGCGTTCAATGATAATGTTGGATAATACGCAGCTTCAGCAGCCTTCTTTTGATAAAATAAAAGTTGTTCTTGTTTTTTCAAAAGTAAATATTCCGTTCTGTTTGCTGTATTTGGAATTTCAGATAGCGATTGTGGACTTACTTCAAATGCAGTTTGTGGTATCTCAATTTGCGTTTCTATAGGCATTCCCATGTAAAATTTCAATGCATTTTCTTGAATTTGAACCGCATTCAGTACTTGTTGGCGTTGCGTATTGATGTTTGAAATTTTTACTAAAATTCTATCTAAATCAATTTTCTTAGCCAATCCGTTGTCAAATTGTCCTTTGATAATGTCTTTTACTTTATTCGTATTTTTATAGGTACTATCAATAACCGTTAGTTTTTGTCTTTGAACATACACCTGATAATAATTATTGGCTACGCGCTCAATTACTTGTTCTTCGCTCAACTGGTTGTTGATTTGGTAAAACTCTCTAGTAGATTTTGCTGCCTTCAAACCGGTAAAAACCGTTTGGTCAAAAATTGCTTGAGTCAAAGAAACACCAGCTGTTGAAATCCATTTTTGACCAAAAGCAGCTTGAATGGTTGTTCCTGGTTGTCCAAATCCAGCTCCATCAATAACCGTAGTTTGTATCACAGGATTGTAAGTCAGATTTCCGTTGGCTGAAATTTGTGGTAAAGCTCTGGAGCGTACTTCCTGAATTTGGTATTCGCTGTTTTCCACTTGTAGTTTAGCTTTTTTGGCATCGGCTTTATTCTCTAAAGCGAAGTTAATGGCTTCTTTCAGCGTGAGCGATTTAACTTGTTGTGCATTGGCGCCAAGCGCAAATGTCAGAATTATTAAAAGTACTATTTTTTTCATTTTTATATAATTGGATTATGTAAGTTTTTTTCTAATTCGGCAATTCCCTTTTCTGTAGCCATTGCTCGTGTATGGTATTCTAGTGCTTCCATTTCTAAGGCCGCAGCATCTCTTTCGGAGCGGGTATTTTCATTAATGGTGAAAATCAAAGCGTAATAAAGTTTAACATAAACGTGAATATTGATTTCTTTTCTGTACAAACCTTGAGCAATTCCTTTTTCTATGTTTTGTTTAAAACAACTTTCACATTCTTGAACTTGATACTCTAAAACTGTTTCGTAAACTTCCGGATAATGTTTTTTAAGCTGATAAATAGGAGAAGTGTCTGTAGATTTAAACATATCAGCAAACATTTTTCTAATCTGGAAGTTTTCTTCAATTGCGTTGTAATCTCGAGAGATAATTTCGGTGATAATCTCGTGAACTTCCTTGTGAAGCAATTGCGTGCTTTCCTGTATTAACAATTCTTTATTGGCAAAATATTTATAAATTGTTTTCTTTGAAATACACATTTCACCGGCAATATCATCCATGGTTATGCTTTTGAATCCAAGTCTCAGAAACATATCTTTTGCTTTATTTATAATTTTTTCTTTCATCTTATTATGCTGAAATAGATTTAGTATGTTTTAATTAAGTTTTATTGTAAAGGCGGATTAATCAAATCGAGTGCAAATGTAAGAAGGAAACTTTGAAAACTAAAATAGTTTCCATTTAATTTGTAATTATTTAACGTTTAGTTTAAATTGGTTGGTTAAATCGTAAATTCAAGATTAGCAATCAGTTTGATATCTTGTCCCAAAGCCAAGCCACTGGTTTGATTGAAAGAATTAAAGGTCAGTCCAAAGTCTTTACGGTTAATTTTACCTGTTATTTCAAATGCTGCTTTCTGATCGCCATTGTAAGCGTTTATTCCAATGAATTCCGCATCTAATTCTACCACTTTTGTAATGTTTTTGATAGTTAAATTCCCTTTCAAGAAATTGATGTTCTTATTTACTTTTTCGAATGAAGTTGACTTAAAACTAATGATAGGATATTCAGTGACATCAAAGAGGTCATTCATTTTTAAATGCGTGTCTATTTGTTCCAGTTTTCCATCCTTGTTGTTTACATCCAATGAAAATTCGATCGAGGCGTCCTCAATTTCATTATTTTGAATATCAATATGCCCGTAGAATTTGTTGATGGTGCCCGCTAAATATGCAATTATTGAATGTCTCATTTTAATCAGAACATCAGATTGATTGGAGTCAATTGTCCATTTAGTTTTCATAATTCTCGGGTATATTAAAATTTAATTGAACTAACAATCACTTAAAAAAGTATCTAAGGATTTGAATTGTTAAATTCGAGTGCAAATGTAAGACGGAAACTTTGAATACCAAAATAGTTTCCATTGTATTTTTGTTTTATTTAACATTTGATAATGAAACGGAGTTTGTAATGCAAACTGAATACTGTAAATTAGCCGAAAATTTATTTTATGCATACCATTTTTCAGTATCAAGAGTTTCTTTCGGATTATTTGCAATCACAATATGAAACCAAAGAACCAAGGAATTTATACGAACCTATACATTATATATTAGATCTTGGTGGAAAAAGAATGCGTCCTGTACTTACTTTAATGAGTGCGGAGGTTTTTGATGCAGATTACAAGAAAGCGCTTCCTGCTGCTCTGGCTGTCGAAGTTTTTCATAATTTTTCGCTGGTACATGATGATATTATGGATGATGCGCCTTTGCGAAGAGGTCACGAAACAGTTCATGAAAAGTGGAATTTGAACACCGGAATTTTGTCAGGGGACGCTATGTTAATTTTAGCGTACCAATATTTCGAACAATACGAGCCTCTTATATTTAGGGATTTAGCAAAGTTGTTTAGCAAAACGGCACTCGAAGTTTGCGAAGGACAACAATGGGATGTTGATTTTGAAGAGCGTACCGATGTAACCATTGCGGAATATTTGAAAATGATTCAATATAAGACCGCAGTTTTAGTTGCTGCAGCTATGAAAATGGGCGCAATTATTGCGGAAACTTCTGTAGAAAACGCCAATTTAATCTATGATTTCGGACTTAATTTAGGATTAGCTTTCCAGTTGCAGGATGATTTTCTGGATGCTTTTGGTAATCCGGAAACCTTTGGAAAACAAGTAGGTGGCGATATTATTGAAAACAAAAAGACATATTTGTACCTTAAAGCGGTCGCGTTTTCAAATGAAGAAGAAGCGGAGGAATTGAAAAGGTTATTTTCAATTCAACCAGAAGATAATACCGATAAAATAGAACGTGTAAAGGCGCTGTTCAATAGTTCGGGTGCTTCAAAGGCCACTCAGGATGCAATCCAGAATTTTACGTTTAAGGCTTTTCAAACCTTGGATAAAATGAATATCAGCTTCGATAAAAAAGAAATGCTAAAGGCTTTTGGTGAGAACTTAATGGGAAGAAAAGTATAATTCAATTTTAATTTCAATAATCAATAACAGCGTTGATTTTGAAAGTTGATTTTAAAATTAACAAGAAGTAAATTGTACCGTAACAACAATATTGAAAATTGCTATTGATATTGCCATTGAAATTTTAAAGAAATGTTTATAGTTCCAAAAAATACTGATCTACTACTTTCTGAAGCTGAAGGTGAAAACTTATATTTGAAATTAATCGAACAAATGAATAAGGATTTCAATTTGGCTAACGAAGCAGTTGATTTCCCTTTAAGTATTTCTCCCGATGAATTGAAGTTACAGCTGCATGAAAAAATCTATCGACTTATTCAATATAAGTTTGCTGAATACCTCAATTTACTTTACATAATTGATGTTTCCGAAGAAGAAATAAAAAAACTCGATGGTTCTGATTTAGTAATTCTCGCGGAACAAGTCGCTTTTCTGATTCTAAAAAGAGAATGGCAAAAAGTTTGGTTTAGGAATAACTACTAATTATTCCAAGTCCTTTTTTAAGATTGTTTTATTCCACAATTCAATTCCTTTAGCATCAAAAATAGTAAGTTTCATTTGGCGGTCTTCTTTTGAACCCAAAAATGAAATGGTCCCAAAATTATGTTGCGTAATCAAGCTGCCTTTTGTTCTGTAAATATTGTTTTCCTTCCACACATTTTCAGAAGCAACACCGGAAGTTAGTGGTGATACAGTCCAGTCATACAAAGGATAAGTGTTCTCTCGCGGAAGTTCAGAGAACTCTGTAAAATGTCTGTCGCCACTTATAAACAACACACCTTTGATTTTATTATCTAGAATTTCTTGCAGTAATTTTTCTTTCTCTTTCGGGTAATTGCTATAATTCTCTTTTTCAGCAACTGAATTTAATACTTGCCCGCCAATTACAATTATTTTAAAATTCGCTTTAGAAAAACTTAACGCGTTAATCAGCCATTCTAACTGTGTGTTACCTAATATTGTTCTTTCACCAGTAATCCTGTTGTTTGGAGTTTTGAAATAGCGGTCATCCAATAGAAAGAATTGCGCATCACCCCAGCTAAATGTTGAATAAATGCCTTCATTTTGTTCTGGATGCATGCCGTAGCTTTTATTTGCCCAGAAATCTTTAAACGCTTTTTGAGTCAGAAATTTATTGTAAAAACTCCCATCGCTGTCATCCGGACCAAAATCATGGTCATCCCAAATAGCAAAATTTTGAGTTTTTGCGAGTAACGGTTGGATTGCTTTTATGGACCGGGAATGCGTATACCTGTGATAAATTCCGGTTTTACTATCCCAATCGGCTTCTCGAAGATAGATATTGTCACCACTCCAAATCATAATATCCGGATTCTTTTTGACTATACTTTCAAAGATTCCATTTTCGCTTCCATACGCTTTGCCAGGCCGATCCAGTGGTGGCTCATTAAAATAAGAACAACTCCCAACCGCGACGGTGAAATCAGGAGCATCTTCGCGCCATTCCCAAAGTTTTTTTGATGAAAAAGAAGTCTCATAAGGCAAGATGACTTTTTTGTCATTTATCAAAACATCATACTTATATTTTTTTCCGGGACTTAATTGATCTAAAATAATATGATGCGTGAAGCCAACCTCTTTTGAAGACGAATAAACATCCGAATACAATATTCTAGCAGGATTGTCAATGTCAAAATAAGTTATTTTTACGGAGGCTTTTTTGTTGGTTTGTAGCCAAATCACTGCTTCAGTCATTTCGCAATAACCCACCATCGGCCCGGATTGTAAAATGCTGTTTTGCGCAAAACTGTAAGTTGCAAAAAAAATAAATAGGAGTTGAAAAGTTTTTTTCATGATTAATTTTAAAAATATACTCGGATGAATGGCATAAAGGCACTGCCGTAAATGTTGTTTTTGTCTGTCAAAACATTATAGCGTCCGCCAATTGTAGCATTTCCGGAGCGGTAACCGGCGCCAATAAACAATCCCGTGTTCCAATAGTCCTGTGAATTAGTATTGGATCCTTCTAGATTTACATTGACTCTTAATTGTTCCAGTTCAGCCGAAAGTTGGATTTCAGGTATCGGATTAAACAATCCTATCGCACTTCCACCATACAAATGAGAAGCATAAAAATCTCTTTGTTTTAAATATTTATATTGAGCACCAACGCCCAGAGCGACATATTGATTGAAATTATATATGGCGCTTGGAGCCAAAGAAATATCCGTAAAGCCGGAACCAAAACCTAATCCGATTCCACCTCCAAATTGTACATTTTTCCAAAATTGATTTTGGATTTTTGGATCCGAATTATTTTGTTGCGCAAACAGACAACTTGAAATAAATACCGTTAGTAATGCCAAAAATGATTCGGGAATACTATAAAAGCGATTCTTTGTCATAAGTTTCTAGTTTTTTAACAATATTCAATGTAAAAGTATCTTAAAATAAATTATAAATTTATTGTATTATCGTACTTTTGCCAAACTATTTTAACAAAAAAGGTATATTCACTAAATATTATGGATAGGTTTTCATTTTTAAACGCAGCACACACAGAATTTTTCGCACAATTATACGATCAATATTTAGAGAATCCAGATAGCGTAGAGCCAAGTTGGAGAAGTTTTTTTCAAGGTTTCGATTTTGGGATGACGACTTACAATGAGGAAAATCCGGTAGAACAAATAGCAAATTTTGCTTCTAATAACACGGATGTAAGTTTGATCTCTGAAAAGCTTCAAAAAGAATTCAACGTATTGAAATTAATAGATGGATATCGTTCTCGCGGTCATTTGTTTACTAAAACAAATCCAGTTCGAGAAAGACGTATTTCATCGCCAACATTGGAAATCACAAATTTCGGACTTTCATCCGCAGATTTGAACACTGTTTTTGATGCTGCAAAGGTTATTAATATTCAGCCTTGTACGCTTCAGGAAATCATCACACACCTTGACACCATTTATTGCCAGCACATTGGGGTCGAATATATGTATATTCGTAAACCAGAGGTAGTGGAGTGGATTCAGAAAAAATTGGGTGTCAACGACAATCAGCCTAAATTTTCTTTGGATGAAAAAAAATCGATTCTTAATAAATTAAATCAAGCTGTTTCTTTCGAAAACTTTTTGCATACTAAATATGTAGGTCAAAAACGTTTTTCTCTAGAAGGTGGAGAATCAATCATTCCGGCTTTGGATGCTTTAATTGAAAAAGCAGCCGAAAAAGGAGTAGAGCAATTTGTAATGGGAATGGCACATCGTGGCCGTTTGAATGTTTTGGCAAATATTTTTGGCAAATCAACCCAAGACATTTTTGGAGAGTTTGATGGTAAGGATTACGACCAGGAATATTTTGACGGAGACGTAAAATACCATTTAGGACTTACCGCTGATAAAGTGACTAGCACTGGTAAAAAAATCAATATCAATTTGGCTCCAAATCCTTCGCACCTTGAAACTGTAGGTGCAGTAATTGAAGGAATTACAAGAGCGAAACAAGACAAATATTTTCCTAACGATTTCTCTAAAGTATTGCCAATTGCCGTTCACGGAGATGCCGCAATTGCTGGTCAGGGAATTTTGTATGAAATTGTACAAATGGCACAATTGGACGGTTACAAAACCGGAGGAACAATCCATATTGTAATTAATAACCAAGTAGGTTTTACGACTAATTATCTTGATGCGCGTTCTTCTACGTACTGTACGGATGTTGCTAAAGTTACACTCTCGCCGGTATTGCACGTAAATGCGGATGATGCAGAAGCTGTAGTTCATGCAATGTCATTTGCATTGGATTTCAGAATGCAATTTGGTAACGATGTATTTATAGATTTATTAGGATATAGAAAATATGGACATAACGAAGGTGATGAGCCTCGTTTTACGCAGCCAGTACTGTATAAAATTATAGCTAAGCACAAGAATCCAAGAGATATTTACATGGAGAAATTACTTGCTGACGGAGTAATTGACAATACTTTTGTAAAAGGATTAGAACAAGAATACAAATCAAACCTGGAGATAAACTTAGAAGAATCTCGTAAAAAGGATTTGACCATCATTACTCCGTTCATGAAAAATGAATGGAAAGGTTTTGAGCAGGTTTCTGATGTTGAGATGCTTAAAAAAGTAGATACGACTTTCCCTAAAGAAGGACTTACTGAAGTTGCAAACGTGATTTGTAATTTACCAACAGACAAGAAATTTATCAGCAAAATACAAAAACTGATCAACGATAGAAAAACAATGTTTTTCGAAACGAATAAGCTGGATTGGGCTATGGCCGAACATTTGGCGTATGGTTCACTTTTAAAAGAAGGATACGATGTTCGTATTTCTGGACAAGATGTGGAGCGCGGGACATTCTCTCACCGTCACGCCGTTGTAAAAGTAGAAGACTCGGAAGAAGAAGTAACTTTATTGAGTAATTTAGAAGGAGCAACCGGAAAATTCAATATTTACAATTCACTTTTATCTGAGTACGGAGTTTTAGGATTTGATTACGGATATGCTTTGGCAAACCCAAATACACTAACCATTTGGGAAGCACAGTTTGGAGATTTCAGTAATGGAGCCCAAATTATGATTGACCAATACATCTCTTGTGGAGAAGATAAATGGAACAACCAGAACGGAATTGTTTTGTTATTGCCTCACGGATATGAAGGACAAGGAGCGGAGCATTCTTCGGCTAGAATGGAGCGTTATTTACAACTTTGCGCCAGACACAATATGTATGTTGCTGATTGTACAACGCCAGCCAACTTCTTTCACTTGTTGAGAAGACAAATGAAAACGACTTTCCGTAAACCGCTTATTGTGTTTACACCAAAGAGTTTGTTGCGTGATCCAAGAGTGGTTTCTACCGTTGAAGAATTTGCGACAGGTAGTTTCCAAGAAACATTCGATGATGAAACAGTGAATAAAGACGAGGTGAAAACATTAGTTTTCTGTACCGGAAAATTCTATTATGACATAACTGCCGAAAGAGAAAATCTTGGTAGAAATGATGTTGCGGTTGTTAGAATCGAACAATTATTCCCGTTGCCAGTGGAACAATTAAAAGAAATTATTGCTAGATATCCAAACGCTGATGATTATGTTTGGGCACAAGAAGAACCAAAAAACATGGGAGCGTACAGCTTTATGTTGATGAATTTCAATTTAGTAAAATGGAGACTAGCTTCATTAAAAGCATACGCGGCTCCGGCAGCAGGAAGCTACACAAGAGCAAAACGCCGTCAGGCTGATGCTTTACGAATGGTTTTTGATAAAAATTTATACAGATAAAAAAATAGTTTAAAGTTTAAGGTTTAAAGTTGCTTTCAGGTGACTTTGAACTTTAAACAATTCAAACCTTAAACAAAAAAAACATGATTTTAGAAATGAAAGTCCCATCACCAGGGGAATCTATAAAGGAAGTTGAAATTGCAACTTGGTTGGTAAAAGACGGAGATTATGTAGAGAAAGACCAAGCAATTGCTGAAGTTGATTCAGATAAAGCAACTTTAGAATTGCCGGCAGAAGCTAGCGGAATCATTACTTTAAAAGCAGAAGAAGGCGACGCAGTTGCAGTAGGAGCAGTAGTTTGTCATATTGATACGGACGGAGCAAAACCAGCAGGTGATGCGCCAGTTGCTGAAGCTACAAAACCAGTTGATCCCGAAACTTCCGCACCAAAAGCGGAAGCTAAAGCAGAAGCGCCAAAAGAGACACCGGTAGCAGCAGCTCCAGCAGCGACTTATGCTTCAGGAACCCCATCTCCAGCAGCAAGAAAAATATTAGACGAGAAAAATATAGTGCCAGCTTCTATAACAGGAACTGGAAAAGACGGAAGAATCACTAAAGATGATGCCGTAAATGCCGTGCCTTCAATGGGAACTCCTACAGGTGGTTCTCGTGGATCAGAGCGTACTAAGTTATCGATGTTGCGTCGTAAAGTGGCTGAGAGATTAGTTGCCGCTAAAAACGAAACAGCAATGTTGACTACTTTCAACGAAGTAAACATGACGCCAATCAACACGTTGCGTAATGAATACAAAGATGCGTTCAAAGCAAAACATGGCGGAATTGGTTTAGGATACATGTCTTTCTTTACTAAAGCTGTAACCAGAGCATTAAAATTATTCCCAGATGTAAATTCAATGATGGATGGCGATCATAAGATTGCTTTCGATTTTTGCGATATTTCAATTGCAGTTTCAGGACCAAAAGGATTAATGGTTCCTGTAGTTCGTAATGCGGAGAACTTGACTTTCCGTGGAGTTGAAGCTGATATTAAAAGATTAGCAATCAAAGCGCGTGATGGTCAAATTACAGTTGATGATATGACTGGTGGAACGTTCACGATTACTAACGGTGGTGTTTTTGGAAGTATGTTGAGTACACCAATTATCAATCCTCCACAATCTGGAATCCTTGGAATGCACAACATTATTGAGCGTCCAATTGCCGTAAATGGAAAAGTGGAAATTCACCCAATGATGTATGTGGCTTTATCTTATGACCACAGAATTATTGATGGCCGTGAGTCTGTAGGATTCTTGGTGGCTGTAAAAGAAGCTTTAGAAAATCCAATGGAATTATTGATGGATAACAATCCTAAAAAAGCTTTAGAACTATAGTTTTAAGGTTTTAGAAATATACAAGGGTCCTGTTTAGTTTTCTAAACAGGATTTTTTATTTCAACAAATACAAACAATGATTGTAATAATCCACAATTGCTTTTCCTTTCATTAAAATATCGGCACCTATAATCCCATGAACCGCCTTAGCCTTGTGTTGTGTTAACGCTTCATTTACATGAGATAAATCAAAAATAACGAGTTCAAAATCAGAATCTTTCCAAGAACCAAGTTGCAATTGATTTTTTAAAGCCAGTTGTGTAAACATTCCTGTAGCTCCAGCACCAGCGGCTTTCGTTTTGGATTTTTTTGCTTCCAATAAAAATAAATCAACACTTTCAAATCCCACACAACTGTTTGAAGCTCCGGTATCCAGAATAAAATTCCCTATCACACCATTTATTTTTGCTTTTATTAAAAGGTGCTGTGTTTTAGTAATTTTAAATTTTACTTTTTTGTAGTTTTCTTTTTTAAGTATATCGTGGAGGTTCTTCATTTATGCCGAATTTATTTCAGTAATTTTTTCTGTTTTACAAAGATACATGGAGTTGTTGAAGGAATTGTAAGAATCTATTTTTCTATGCGAATCTTTTTAAAACCATTTTTTCGACAAGTTTTATTCTTGTAATTTTGTACCCTTAAACTTTACACTTGGAAACAAACATAATTATAACTGATACACATACCCATTTATATTCAGAGGAATTTGATCAAGATCGAAATGAAATGATACAACGCGCCATTGATGCCGGTGTTTCGCGTTTGTTTATTCCCGCAATTGATTCTAGCTGTACGGAAGCGATGTATGATTTGGAGAGAAATCATCCTGAAAATGTTTTCTTGATGATGGGTTTGCACCCAACGTATGTAAAAGAAAATTATCTGGAGGAATTGCAACATGTGGAAAATGAATTAGCAAAAAGAAAATTCTATGCGGTTGGCGAAATTGGAATTGATTTGTATTGGGATAAAACCCATTTGCCACAGCAACAAATCGCTTTCAAAAAGCAAATTCAATTAGCAAAACAATACAAATTACCCATTGTGATTCATTGCCGAGAAGCTTTTGATGAAATTTTTGACATTTTGGAGGAAGAAAAATCATCGGAATTGTTTGGTATTTTTCATTGTTTTACCGGTACTTATGAGCAGGCTTTACAAGCGATTTCGTATAACATGAAGTTGGGAATCGGCGGAGTGGTTACTTTTAAAAACGGAAAAATCGACCAGTTCCTGAACCAAATTGATTTAAAACACATCGTTCTGGAAACCGATTCTCCTTATTTATCACCGATTCCTTTTAGAGGAAAAAGAAATGAAAGTAGTTATATTGTTAATGTAGTAGATAAGTTAGCGCAAATTTATAGCCTTTCGGCAAATGAAATTGCGGCAATCACCACAGAAAATTCTAAAGGTATTTTTGGGATTTAAAGTAGAATTTACCTTATTTTGATATTTTTTTTGTTCATTTGCCCACACAAAAATTGAGAACCAAAATGCAGAAATTTGACGCTATTCGGCCATTTTATGATTCCGAAATAAACGAAGCACTTCAAAATGTTGTTAATCATCCCATGATGAAAGCATTGATGAATTTTACTTTCCCGGATGCTGCGGATGAAGTTTGGAAAGAACAACTTCGCAAAACGCATTCTATTCGTGATTTTCAGTGTAATTTCATTTACAAATCAGTCCAAAAAGTGTTAGAGAAAAGTTCTGAAGGATTGACAACCTCCGGTTTTGAAAACTTAGAGCCTAATACTTCTTATTTATTTATATCAAATCATCGCGATATTCTTTTAGATACAACGTTGTTGAATACGGCTTTGTTTGAACATAGTTTAGTGATGACCGCCTCAGCAATTGGCGATAATTTAGTTAAAAAAGCTTTTTTGAATACACTAGCGAAACTAAATCGGAACTTTCTAGTGCAACGTGGCTTGACGCCAAGGGAAATGCTGCAAAGTTCAAAGTTATTGGCAGAATATATTGGGAATCTATTGTTGCATGAAAATCGTTCGGTTTGGATTGCACAGCGTGAAGGAAGAACAAAAGACGGTAATGACGAGACCAATCCTGGTGTTTTGAAAATGCTTGGAATGGGTTCTGATGAAAAGAATTTGATGGATTATTTCAAAAAAGTGAAAATCGTACCCGTTTCTATTTCTTATGAATACGATCCTACTGATGCTTTGAAAATGCCGCAATTGATGGCTGAAGCCAATAATGAAGTGTACATTAAAGAGAAAAATGAAGATTTCATGACGATTCTTAGTGGTGCTTTGGGACAAAAGAAAAGAATTCACATTCATGTAGGCAAAGTTTTAGATACAGAAATTGAAGCCATCAAAATTGAAAATGACAGTTCGAATAAGCAAATAGTAGCTTTGGCACAAGTAATTGATGATGCCATATTGAGTAATTATAAATTGTGGCCAACAAATTTCATTGCGTTTGATATTGTTAACAAGACCAATCGCTTTGCTCATTTATACACCGAAAATGAAAAATCATTATTCGAGCGTAGACTTGAAATGCGAATTGATCACGATAATCCAGTTGCCTTAGACGGTTTTCTGGCGATGTATGCCAATCCGGTTGTCAATAAATTAAAATACCACGATGTTGTATAAAGCCAAAATACTTTTAATCTATACTGGAGGAACAATCGGTATGAGGAAAGATTTTGAGACGGGAGCACTCATAGCTTTCAATTTTAGTAAATTGTTGCAACGCATTCCAGAATTGAAACAATTAGATTGTGAAATCGAAACTATTTCATTCGAAAATCCAATTGACTCGTCGAACATGAATCCTGAAGAATGGGCTAAAATGGCGACTATCATTGAGGATAATTACCATTCTTTTGATGGGTTTGTGGTGCTTCACGGTTCAGACACGATGTCGTATTCCGCATCGGCGTTGAGTTTTATGCTTGAGAATTTATCTAAACCCGTAATTTTTACCGGATCTCAATTACCCATTGGAGATTTACGTACAGACGCCAAAGAAAACTTAATTACTGCCATTCAAATTGCGTCTTTGCGTAATAATGATGAGCCAGTTATCAGCGAAGTATGTCTTTATTTTGAATATAAATTATACCGTGGAAATAGAACCACAAAGATCAATGCGGAACATTTTAAAGCATTTACCTCTCCAAATTATCCTGAATTGGTAGAATCTGGTGTGCATTTGAAATTAAATCCAGATTTATTCCTAACTAAAAGTGAAAATATAGAATTCAAGGTTCATAAAGAATTGGACAATAATGTGGCCATCATAAAAATGTTTCCAGGGATTAGCGAAGCAGTTTTGGCAGCGATTTTTGATATTCCAAATCTTAAAGGAATTGTTTTAGAAACGTACGGAGCGGGAAATGCTCCTACAGAAGATTGGTTTTTAAACCTATTAAGAAAAGCAATTACCGCAGGTTTACATATTGTCAACGTAACACAATGCTCCGGTGGAAGTGTGAGTATGGGACAATACGAGACCAGTACAGGCATGAAAGAAATTGGAGTGATTTCCGGAAAGGATATCACAACTGAAGCTGCAATCACTAAATTAATGTATTTGTTGGGCCAAAAAATAGCTCAAAAAGACTTCAAAACTATTTTTGAAATTTCTTTGCGCGGTGAAATAGCATAATAGTCAGATTTTACTTTTCTAACTCATTTTTTTTTATGTTCTTTGCAGCCTAATGAAATAGAGAGGTGTCCGAGTGGTTGAAGGAGCTAGCCTGGAAAGCTAGTATGTGGGTAACTGCATCGTGGGTTCGAATCCCATCCTCTCTGCAAAAAAACTAATGCTTTCCAAAGGGGAGCATTTTTTGCTTTAAAGCATGGCAAACTTTTTTATTTGTCGGAGCTATAAAACAAAAAAGTGTCAGGCATGAAATGCCAAGCATTACTTCCTTAGTCAGACGACCTTTTTGGGATCAACACAGTCTATCCTGAGTTTTTGGGATTAAAAATCAGTGCATCTATGGCAGAATAATACATTAGGTTTCTGGAAATCATCAGTGCTAGTCCAATATGAATCGTGAAGTAAAAAAGTTTAAGTAGCTGTGGTTTGTCATAGTTTTTAGATGTGTAGGTTTTCAGAATGATTATTTGTTGTTATTACGTATCAAAAAACCACCAAAATGGTATATTTGTGACGTTACAATGAGTAATGAAACCTGAATTGTGTTTTAACCAATCATTGAACAATATAAACCTGAAACAATATGCGAATTTTTCTTAGTTGTTTTCTTTTTTTATCGGTTTTGAATGTTTTTTCCCAAGAAAATACAGCTACTAAAGACTCGGTCTTCGTTAAAGTGGATTCTTTGTATCGAGAAGATCAGTTTTATTTTGCAGTCACGTATAACACACTTACCAGTAAGCCTGCAGGTTTCTCGCAAAGTAAATTTTCTTCAGGATTCTCGGCGGGTTTTTTGAGAGATATGCCCATCAACAAGAACCGAAGAGTTGCTATTGCCACTGGTGTTGGTTTTACTTATAATAATTACAATCAGAATCTGGCGATTTCTTCGACTCCCGAAACACCGGTTTACACCATTATTGATTCAGATACCCAGTATACTAAAAATAAATTTTCGCTACTCTCCGTGGATGTTCCGCTTGAATTCAGATGGAGAACTTCTACCTATCAAAGCCACAAGTTCTGGCGCATTTACACCGGAATAAAATTCAGTTATTTGTTGTATGATAAATCTATTTTTGAGGGTAGCACCGGCAAAGTAGTACTAACCGGAAACAAAGATTTGAATAAATTTCAGTATGGTGCGTACATTTCATCAGGATATAATACAATCAATTTATATGCATATTATGGTTTGAACCCGCTGTTTGAATCAGCGAAAGTCGATGGTGAATCCGTTGATATGAAATCACTGAATTTTGGAATTATATTCTATATTTTATAACCATAAAACCAACAAAAGTAACTGAGGGATTGCGCCTAACATAAAGCCAATAATCAGTTCTTTATTAGTGTGCGCGTTCATTTCGAGGCGGGACGAAGCTACAATTCCGTTAAGGAGAATCAACATTGCAATCGTAAAAGTACTCTGAATTTGGAGGTGCATGCTTAAGCCAATTGTAAAGACAGTCAAGGAACTCATACCAATCATGTGAAGGCTCGCTTTTATGTTTCCAAACAATAATATCAGCGCTATGAGGCTACTCAAAAGTCCACCCAACAAGAAAAAATGCAATTCTGGATAACGATCAAGGGTTATGTTATTTCGCACTAACATGATAATTAAAAAGCAATGTACTAGTAAAGGAATTTTTCGCTGTGATACTTTAGATAGCATAATCGAATCAACATTTCCTATAGCTCGCAAAAGAAGGAAAGCCAGGACAGGAATAAATAATGTTACAATTATAACTTGAAAAAAAACAAGTAGTTTCTCTTGCGTCACAAATGCAGTTCCATTCAAAAAAAGATAGAATAACGTGGCCATCGCCGGTATGAAAATCGGATGGAAAACGTAAGAGAAAAAGGGAAGAATTTTTTTCAAGAGTTATTTTTTTCAAAAACAAATATAAGCAATCTGTGAAAAACAGTACTGCATAATCTGGTTGTTTCTGTATGATTTATAAACGGGAATGATCATAATTATAGTATATCGAGGTTCTCGTTTTGAAAAGAAGTGGTATTTTTGGAGAAGTATTAGAGCAAAAAGAACGGCAATACATATATTTCCCAGAAAAGAAATTCACCTCATTCTCTTTTAATTCCATGAGTCAAAAAATCCTAAATAGTCTTCAAAGAATCACCGCAAAATATATTGGCAGCCCGGAAAGACCAAATTTAGACAGCGTTTCCATAGACAGTCGTTCATTGCAAAACGGACCTCAAACTGTTTTCTTTGCATTGGTTGGCGTTCATAGTGATGCACATCTTTACATCAAAGATTTAATTGCAAATGGTGTTCAAAATTTCGTTGTAACCCATATTCCGGATGATTGTAAGGAGAAAGCGAATTTTTATGTTGTTGAAAATACACTGGTCGCTCTACAACAATTCGCTGCCAATTTCCGCAGTCTTTTTGATTTTCCTATTATTGGATTGACTGGAAGTAATGGTAAAACGATTGTCAAGGAATGGCTCAATTTTTTATTGAGTCCAGATTATAACGTTATTCGCAGTCCGAAGAGTTATAATTCACAAATTGGTGTTCCGCTTTCCGTGATTGCAATTAATGATAAACATAATTTAGGGATTTTTGAAGCGGGTATTTCCACGCGTTGTGAAATGGATAAATTAGAGCAGATTATCAAGCCGACTATTGGAATTCTTACGAATATTGGAACGGCACACGATGAAGGGTTTGCAAGCAAAGAAGAAAAAATTACCGAAAAATTTAAACTTTTTGAGCGCGCTAAGGTTTTAATTTATCATAAAAATAAAAGTGTAGATGCTCTTATCAATCCGGAAATCAATTTGTTTTCCTGGAGTTTCAATGATAAAAGTGCATCTGTTTTTGTTTCCAAAAATAACGTTTTAGATATGACTGTTTTGAATATTGAATTCGGGCAGAACCATTTTGAGATTAAAATACCGTTTCAAGACGAGGCTTCGGTCGAAAATGCCATCTCCTGTTTGATGGTTTTGCTGTATTTTGAATACGATGCAGCCACCATTCAAAACCGAATGGAATTGTTGTATCCGGTAGAAATGCGCTTGAAAGTCAAAAACGGAATCAATAATTGCAGTATTATTGATGACAGTTACAGCTCGGACTTTCAGTCGTTGAAAATTGCATTGGATTTTCTCGAAAGTCAAAAGCAATACAAGAAGAAAACGGTGATTTTGTCTGATATTTTCCAAAGTGGTTTGGCTACGGAGGCGCTTTACGCTAAAGTTTCTGAGTTGATTATTTCCAATAGAATTGACCGCGTTATTGGTATTGGAGAAACCATTTCGGCTTTTAAAAATAAATTTACCAATTGTATCACTTTCGAAAATACTGCTGCCTTTGTCGCTGATTTTGAAAATTTGGACTTTGGAAATGAAACCATTCTGATAAAAGGAGCCCGATCCTTCCAGTTTGAAGAAATTGTTTATTTATTAGAAGAAAAAACACATGAAACGGTTTTGGAAATTAACCTGAATGCAATTAGTTACAACTTGAATTTTTTTAAATCAAAGTTGAAGCCAAAAGTAAAAATTATGGTGATGGTTAAAGCATTTGGTTATGGAAATGGTGGGCTCGAGATAGCAAAATTACTAGAATATCATAAGATTGATTATTTAGGAGTGGCTTTTGCGGATGAAGGTATTTCATTGAAAAATGGAGGGATTCAGGTGCCAATAATGGTTCTTAATCCGGAAAATACGAGTTTTTCAGCCATTATCCAACATCAATTAGAACCGGAAATTTACTGCTTGAAAGGACTGTATGCTTTCTTGAAAATAGCGAAGCAGAAAAATTTAGAACACTTTCCGATTCATATTAAATTTGATACGGGTATGCATCGACTTGGTTTTGAGGAAAACACGATTGATGAACTGATAGACGCCCTGAAAGGAAATACAACTATTCAAATAAAGAGTATTTTGTCACACATGGCCACCAGTGATGATCTTGAACATATGGATTTTGCTCATGCACAAATAGCGTTATTCGAAAAATTATCATCTAAATTGATGTCTGAGTTGCAAATAAAACCGTTGCGACACATCTTAAATACATCGGGAATCAGCAATTTTCCAGATTCACAGTATGATATGGTTCGTTTGGGGATTGGATTATACGGCGTCTCAAATGATGCCGAAGAACAAAAACAACTCGAAAATGTAGGTTCGCTGAAATCAGTGATTTCGCAAATAAGAGCGATTGGTCCTGGAGAAAGTGTGGGTTACGGACGCCGGTTTATAGCCGAAAAACCAACCAAAATTGCTACCATTCCTATAGGATATGCTGATGGAATTTCCAGAGGTTGGGGAAATGGTTTAGGATTTGTGATGATAAAAAACTCAAAGGCCTATATAATTGGAAGTATTTGCATGGATATGCTGATGGTGGATGTCACGGGAATCGAATGTAAAGAGGGTGATTCAATACTTATTTTTGGAGAAAACCCAACGGTATCTTTTATCGCCGAAAAATTAAACACAATCCCGTACGAAATTCTTACAAGTGTATCTCAACGTGTAAAACGGGTCTTTTATCGATAAAACTTGGTTTTTTATGTTAAATATTAAAAGTATGTTAAAATTTTATTATTTTCGTTTTCTAATGTTTAACAATTTAAAAAAAAAATTATGGGATTTTTCGGTGATTTTAAGGCTTCTTTAATGAAAGGAGATGTATTGAGTTTAGCTACTGCAGTTGTAATTGGTGGTGCTTTTGGTAAAATAGTGGGTTCAGCAGTGGATGATGTAATTATGCCAATTGTCGGATTACTTACTGGTGGGATTGATTTTACCCAAAAATTCATAACTCTTGATGGTAATAGTTATGCTGATTTAGCTGCTGCCAAAGCTGCTGGGGCTGCTGTGATAACTTATGGAAATTTAGTGCAAGCTATAATTAACTTTGTCATAATCGCATTCTTTATTTTTGTAGTTCTAAGAGCTGCTGAAAAAGCTAAGAAAAAAGAAGTGGTTGTTGTTGCTGCTCCAGCTGGACCAACACAAGAAGAATTATTGATTCAGATTAGAGATTTATTGAAAAAATAATTTCCGCTACATTATATATTCTTACTAAACCGCTTCATAACCGAAGCGGTTTTTCTTTAAAAGTTTGTTTAAAACGGTAGCGGCTTTTGAACCATTAAGAAATTAAGATACATTACAAAGCACTTTAAAACTTAATCTTCTTAATATCGTAATGGTTCAAAAATTATATAGAACGTTATTTCACAAGTTTTTCCATTCAAAAAGAAACAATTACTGGAAACAATTTTACTTTTATTTTCCTGTTTTTTTAGTCGGATGTTATATATTTAACATTTTGTTGTTTTTTGTGAGGCCACTTGTTTTGGTTTTAATATTAGTTACTTTTGTACTTCAAATTTAATATTCAGTAATAAAAATATAAGATGAGAATAGCAGTCGTAGGCGCTACCGGAATGGTTGGCGAAGTAATGTTGAAAGTTTTGGCAGAAAGAAATTTCCCTGTAACAGAATTAATTCTCGTTGCATCTGAGCGATCAGTGGGTAAAGAAATTGAATACAAGGGTAAAAAATATAAAGTAGTAGGCATGCAAACGGCAGTAGATATGAAAGCAGATATTGCTTTGTTCTCTGCGGGTGGCGATACGTCATTGGAGTGGGCTCCAAAATTTGCAGCAGCAGGAACAACAGTTATCGATAATTCATCGGCGTGGAGAATGGACCCAACCAAAAAATTAATCGTTCCTGAAATCAATGCAGCTGAATTGACTGCAGCGGATAAAATCATTGCGAATCCTAACTGTTCTACGATACAAATGGTACTGGTATTGGCTCCTTTGCACAGGAAATACAACATCAAGCGTGTGATTGTTTCTACCTACCAATCCATTACTGGAACAGGTGTAAAAGCAGTGCAACAATTGGAAAATGAATATGCAGGCGTTCAAGGCGAAATGGCTTATAAATATCCAATTCACAGAAATGCGATTCCACAATGTGATTCTTTCGAAGAAAATGGATACACTAAGGAAGAGATGAAACTGGTTCGAGAAACTAAAAAAATTTTAAGCGATAATACAATTGCCGTTACAGCAACTGCGGTTCGTGTGCCAATTGTTGGCGGACACAGTGAAGCGGTAAACGTGGAGTTCTCGAATGATTTTGACGTAAACGAAGTGCGAAACATTTTGCATCATACCGATGGCTTAGTGGTTCAGGATAATAATGACACCTATACGTACCCAATGCCAATGTATGCACAAGGAAAAGATGACGTTTTTGTAGGTAGAATTCGTCGTGACGAAAGCCAGGAAAACACTTTGAATATGTGGATTGTTGCGGACAACTTGAGAAAAGGAGCAGCAACAAACACAATCCAAATTGCTGAATATTTGATTGCAGCTAAATTGGTATAATACTTTATAGACCAAATACAGCAGATCTTTCAAAGGCAGAAAGAGTGTTGCAATTTGATTTTTGGTTCAAATTTTTGAAATCCATTTGTTTTTACGAAATGTATATTTTGTTAAAACAAATGGATTTGTATCTCAGTATCATTATATTTGCCAAAGATGAAAAGGAAATTTTCCATATTTAGTTTCTTGCTAACGATGACAGTATTACTTTCGATGCTGTTTCAATCGCTGCATAAATACGAACATATAGCACAGCAACTTTCTGAAATACAATGTGTACATAACAAAAATTCTGCCGCAGAAATTACGCATCAGCATCACAATTTTGATTTTTGTGGTGTTTGTGACTATAAATTAAGTGGTTTTACATTTCCTGTTTTACTTCATTTTGCTTTAAATTTAGTAGAATTATACCTAAATAATACAGGTTTCAAGTCTTTTGAAATCACACAATTCTTCAAAGGAAGCCTTTTTGCGCTTCGAGCTCCTCCATTGGTTTAAATTATATTTCACATTAATACATTATTTTCAATTTTGGAAATGATTCACATGTTTATATATTTTGAACAAGGAAAATGCAAACAAAAATCTATATTGTTTTCTGCTTCTATTTGTTTTGCACGCTAAGTTTTGCGCAAAATACTGTTAGTGGAAAAATCACTACCCAAGGAGGAATACCTCTTTCCGGGAGTCACATACACATTGGAACAAAAACCGTGTCTTCGGATGTTTCCGGTAACTACATAATAAAAAAACTGCCTGTAGGAAATATTAAAGTATTCGTTTCGTATGTTGGTTATAAATCTGTTGATACGCTGGTAAATATTTCTGGTGACCAAGTTTTGAACTTTAGTTTAAAAGAAAATACGGACCAACTTCAGGAAGTAGTCGTAAGGCAAAAAGCCAATACGCTGAACAAATCCCTATTGGAACAAAAGATCAAAACGGAAACCATCGAAAAATTCAGCAACCAGACACTTGGTGATATGCTCAAAGAAGTAGCAGGTGTTACCAGTTTGAAAACGGGAAGTTCCGTGGTGAAGCCAGTTATTAATGGTTTGTTTGGAAGTCGGGTTCCAGTGATCAATAACAATGTGCGATTAGAAGATCAAGAATGGGGAACGGAACACGCACCCAATTTTGATGTAAACGCTGCCGGAAAAATCACAGTGATCAAAGGCGCTTCCGGGCTGCAGTATGGAGGTGATGCCGTAGGAGGTTTGGTGGTTATTGAACCGGTTTCGGTAAAAAGAGATACGTTGTTTGGTAAAACCATTCTGAATTTGGCGTCCAATGGCAGAGGCGGTTCCGTTAGTTCTAGTTTGCACAAAGGAAACGACAAAGGATGGAGTTGGAACGTTTTGGGAACTTTTAAGTATTCAGGCGACAAAGAAGCACCGGATTATGTATTGTCCAATTCAGGAAATCGTGAAGCTAATTTTTCAGGAGATGTAAAATTTACTGGAAAAAAGTATGATATTTCCGGGTACTACAGTTTTTACAATACGACTATTGGTATTTTGAGCGCTTCACATACCGGGAATGTAAACGATTTGTACAATTCCATTACCAATAAAATCCCTTCGGTTGTAAATGATTTCACGTACACGATAAAAAATCCAAAGCAGAAGGTGCAGCATCATTTGGCTAAGATGAACTACAACTATTATTTTGATGAAACGGCTTCATTGGCAGTGCAGTACTCTTTTCAGTTCAACAAAAGATTGGAGTTCGATGTACGCAGAGGAGATTTTAAAGATGTAGCCGCTTTAGACTTGGAGTTAGCCACCCATGCCATCAATGTAGATTACAAAAAAACGTTGCATGACTGGACTTTAAAAACAGGATTCAATACTTCGATACAAAATAATTTTGCAAACCCGGCTACGGGAATAAATCCGCTGATTCCTAATTTTGACCGAATCGAATTTGGAACTTATGGAATAGCGAGTTATAATTTGTCCGATAGCTTTTCTGTGGATGCCGGAATGCGTTATGATTTTTCGCGAGTGGATGCGGCTAAGTTTTATTTGAAATCCAGATGGGAGGAAAGAGGCTATTCAACTGAATTCGCTGATTTTATAGTGGGTGAAGACGGCATTAAATGGTTGGCAAAGCCTAGTTTTAAATTTCATAATATTTCAGCCAGCGCAGGGTTTCACAAGGAATTTGAGGCAGGTTTGAATTGGTATTCTAATATCAGTCTTGCTACCAGAAACCCAAATCCATCGGAGTTCTTTAGTGACGGTTTGCATCATTCCACAGGGATTATCGAGTTAGGCGATTTAGCTTTAGACAAAGAACAAGCAATCAAATTATCGACAACATTGCAGAAAAAATGGACTACTTTCTCGGTTGAGGTGAATCCTTTCATCAATAACATCCGTAATTTCATGTTCTTGCGTCCTGTTGGTTTTGAAACCACTACTCGTGGTGCTTTCCCTGTTTGGGAATACCAACAAACCAATGCAAGATTGGCGGGAGTTGATGTGCAAACCCATTGGAAAATAAGTAAACAATGGCAACATGATTTCGCTTTAGGGTATGTCAACGGGAAAGACCTCACTAACAAGGAAGCTCTAATCGATATTCCGCCTCTGAATCTGAGCAATAAAGTTCAGTTTTCAAAGAACGAATGGCATGATTTGAAAATCGAATTAAAGAGCGAAGTGGTGCTGCGTCAAAATCAGTTTCCTGACAATAATTTCACTACAAACATTGTCGTAAATAATGAGTTGGTGCCCGTTCTGGTAGACATCAGTACACCGCCACCGGCTTATCAATTGTTGCATTTTTATTCGGAAATGAAATTCAAGACTTTCGGTAAAACCAATGCAACGATCGCATTTTCTGTTCAAAATATTTTAAACACTACTTACAGGGACTATCTGAACAGGCAACGTTTTTTTGCCGATGAAATGGGTAGAAACTTTCAAATTCAATTAAAATTCAATTATTAAAAAGTAAACAAAAACAATAAAATGAAAAATTCAAAAATTTTAGCAATCGCATTAATCACTTTAGTAAGCTTTTCATCTTGTAACAATGACGATCCAATTGCAGTAAATGAGGAAGAAGTAATCACAACGGTGACTACAACTCTGACCGCTGGAAGCCAGACTGTGACTTTGACTTCAAGAGATCTTGACGGAGACGGTCCAAATGCACCTGTAGTAACGGTTGCAGGAGATTTATTGGTAAACACTACCTACACAGGAACAGTACGTTTCTTAAACGAGTCCGTGACGCCAGTTGATGATATTACATTGGAAATAAAAGAAGAAGGCGATGAGCATCAGCTGTTTTTTCAGGCAGCAGCAGCAATAGGAGCTTTTACTTATGCCGATGCCGATGTTAACGGGAAGCCTATTGGATTGGCTTTTACTTTGAAAACAGGAACAGTAGCAGCAACTGGAAACATAGTGGTTGTGTTGAGACACGAACCAGCTAAAAGTGCTGCTGGAGTTGCAGCAGGCGATATTACAAATGCTGGTGGTGCAACAGATGCAGAAATTACATATCCAGTTCAAGTAAAATAAGTTCATCGTTCTGATGTTAGCAATTCTAGAAAACGCTATTCGAAAGAGTAGCGTTTTTTTGGTTGTTAAATACTAGGCACTAATTTTTAATTTTTTAATAAATGAATGTTAATCGTGATTGAATAAATCTAAATAATCTTTGAAAACATATAACTTGTTTCGTTGTGCTCCAGATATTTCTTTTATAATATCTAGTCGCTCTAAATCTGCCAAAAGTTTATAAGCAGTAACTGATGACTTTTGTAATAATTCTTCCACTTTTGTTACTTCAATTATCGGCTGAGTGTAAAGGTAATCTACTACTTTTCGTGCGTCCATATTGCGATTTCCCAATGACTTTAATTTTTCTTCCAAACTTTTTTGCAGTTGCAAAATACCATCAAAAGTAGTTACCCCTTTTTTTGCAGTTTCAATAATACCGGTTAAGAAAAATTTTAACCATTGGTTAATGTCGTTATGAGTTCTGGTTCGCATTAAATTATCATAATATAATATTCTGTTTTTTTCAAAAAAATCAGAAAGATATAAAATGGGTTGTTTTAGGATTCCTTTGCTGACTAAATATATGGTTATAAGTAATCTGCCAACTCTACCGTTTCCATCTAAAAAAGGATGAATAGTCTCGAATTGATAATGTATAATTGCAATTTTTATTAAATCAGGCAGTGGTGATATTTCATCGTTTGCAAATATTTCAAGATCCGAAATGAACTCATTAATACTTGAGTGAATGGGAGGAATAAAGGTTGCATCACTAATACTGGCTCCGCCAATCCAGTTTTGGCTAGTTCGATATTCTCCAGGTAATTTGTGTTCGCCACGTACACCCTGCAAAAGTATCTTATGTGTTTGTTTTATGAGTCGGGACGAAAAAGGAAGTTGGTGTAATAGTTTAACCGCTTCATTCATTGCACTGATATAGTTCTGTACCTCTTCCCAATCGTCTCTTTTTTCATAAGCAATTTCTTCTTTGCTTAAAAAAGCTTCTTCCATATTGGTTTGAGTACCCTCAATTTTTGAAGATTGAGTTGCTTCTTTGGCAATATGCATCCTAATAAATAAGTCGATGTTTACGTACTCAGAATACATGTCTAATCTACCTAAATGCCTGTCGGCTTTACTTAGTAACTGAATAACTTCCATATCATTTAATATCCAGTCTCTGTGAATGGTATTGGGTTGGAAGCTTTTGTAATATCCTTGATTGATATATTTGCCAGAAGTAAATTTTTCCATTTTGATGATTTAAAAACTTAAACAAATGTATTCTTATTTAAGCAAATCGACAAAAAACTTAAATAACTTTTCTTTTATTTAAGTAAATTGACAAAAAACTTAAATAAGAAATGGGTAATTTAAGTAAATGAAAGAGAATCTTAATTAGTGTTTTGAACTTAAAAAAAATATTTTATAAAATCAGATTTCTCTAAACACTAGCTTTTTTGGTTTTATTTAAGACTTTGTCAACTTTACAACACTAACTATTTCCCTATTTTTGTAACAACCTAAAAAATTAACTAATGAAAAAAACTTTTTTAATAATGGCTGTATCTTCTGCAATGGCGACTTTTGGCCAAAACCAAAAACCTATAACCTATCCCGTAACCACCAAAGGGGAAACTGTTGATGTGTATTTCGATACCAAGCTTCCTGATCCGTACCGCTGGCTAGAAGACGACAAATCTGCTGAAACCGGTGCTTGGGTAAAAGCACAAAACGAAGTAACTTACGGATATTTAGCTCAAATCCCGTTTCGCAATGTGTTGAAAGCAAGAATGGAAAAACTGTGGAATTACGAGAAAATAGGAGCGCCTTTCAAAGAAGGAAATTTTACGTATTACTATAAAAATAACGGTTTGCAAAACCAATCGGTGTTGTACCGAAAAGATTCAAAAGGAACCGAAACCATATTTTTGGACCCAAACACTTTTTCTAAAGACGGAACTACTTCGCTTGGCGGATTGGATTTTTCCAAAGATGGTTCTAAAGTAGCCTATGCCATTTCAGAAGGCGGAAGCGACTGGAGAAAAGTCATCATCATGGATGCCATTACGCAAAAAATTATTGAAGACACTATTGTCGATGTGAAATTCAGCGGCGTGTCTTGGAAAGGGAACGAAGGTTTCTACTATTCCAGTTATGACAAACCAAAAGGAAGCGAATTATCTGCAAAAACCGACCAGCATAAACTGTATTTCCACAAGTTAGGAACTACACAAAAGGATGATAAAGTAATTTTTGGTGCAGATCAAAAACGCCGTTATGTAGGTGGTGGCGTAACCGAAGATGACCGTTATTTAGTAATCACAGCGTCTAATTCTACTTATGGAAACGAGTTGTACATCAAAGATTTGACAAAGTCCAACAGTCCTATAGTGACGATTGTGGATAATTTCAAAAGCGACAGCAACATCATCGAAAACGAAGGCGGAAAATTATTCATAGAAACCGACTGGAATGCACCCAACAAACGCATTGTTACCGTTGATGTGAAAAACCCAAAACCGGAAAACTGGAAAGACTTTATTGCAGAAACTGAGAATGTGTTGTCGCCATCAACTGGAGGTGGATACTTTTTCGCTAATTACATGAAAGATGCCGTTTCGGTAGTGAAACAATACGATTATTCCGGGAAACTGCTACGTGAAATCCAATTGCCGGGCGTAGGAACTGCCGGTGGTTTTGGCGGAAAGAAAAAGGAGAAAACATTGTATTATTCTTTCACAAATTACATTACGCCGGGTTCAATATTTTCATTCGAACCAGCAACAGGAACTTCTGCAGTATATGAAAAACCGAAAGTAGATTTTGACAGCGAGAAATACGAGTCCAAACAAGTGTTTTATACCTCCAAAGACGGAACCAAAATCCCGATGATTATCACCCACAAAAAAGGATTAAAACTCGACGGGACAAATCAAACCATGTTATATGGTTACGGAGGATTTAACGTGAGCTTGACACCAAGTTTCAGTATTGCTAATGCAGTTTGGATGGAAAATGGAGGCGTTTATGCCGTACCAAATTTACGTGGCGGTGGCGAATATGGGAAAAAATGGCACGATGCGGGAACCAAAATGCAAAAACAAAATGTATTTGATGATTTCATCGCAGCGGCAGAATATCTAATTGCTCAAAAATATACCTCTTCACAATATCTGGCCATTCGTGGTGGATCAAACGGAGGATTGCTTGTAGGTGCTACCATGACACAACGCCCAGATTTAATGAAGGTAGCCTTGCCGGCAGTCGGCGTTATGGACATGTTGCGCTACCACACTTTTACCGCAGGAGCAGGTTGGGCGTATGATTACGGAACGGCGCAGGACAGCAAGGAAATGTACAACTACATCAAAGGATATTCACCGGTACACAACGTAAAAACAGGAACCCAGTACCCAGCTACTATGGTCACAACAGGCGATCACGATGATAGAGTAGTGCCAGCGCACAGTTTCAAGTTTGCTGCTGAATTACAAGAAAAACAAACCGGAACAAACCCAACCCTAATCCGTATTGATATCAATGCAGGACACGGTGCCGGAAAATCCGTTGCAGCAACCATTCAGGAAAATGTCGATATTCAGGCCTTTACGTTATACAATATGGGGATTATGACCATCCCTGCAAGTAAATAACAGCAACAGAGGTACGGTGTGGTTATTCTTTTTTAGGAGCTTAATCCTGCTGTACACTGTATCTTTTTTTGAATTTTAGGCTGGAAGCCTTCAAAAAGCTTCCAGCCTAAAAAATTCAAAAAAAGGATGCCGTTCCCATCAGGGCTAGGGCATTCGATTCCTCAGACGATTGTCTTCAAGAGGAACAAAGCCATCACCACACAAATTTCAAAAAACGCTATTCGAAAGAGTAGCGTTTTTTTTGTTTTAGAGTAATTCTATCGTAACAAATCAAGTTGAAAACTAAAAATTAATGAGGTCAATTGTAGGCGGGTCAATTGTAGGCGTAAAACTAATTTTATCAAATATGGATATTAAAGAAAAATTCGGTCATAAAGTAAAAGAGTTAAGAGAGAATAAAGGTTTCTCTATTGAGCAACTAGCTAATATATCGAATGTTGATAGAAATTATATTTCAGACATCGAGAAAGGAAAAAGAAATGTTTCTATTGAAATTATTGAGAAAATCATCCTTGCTCTCGATACTGATTTTATGGAGTTCTTCAACGATAAAAAATTTAAAATTTAAATATGAAAATAGTTTCATTTTTTGCCGGTGCTGGTGGTCTGGATCTTGGTTTTGAAAAAGCTGGATTTGATGTCATATGGGCAAATGAATACGACAAAGAAATTTGGCCACGTATGAAAAAAATCATAAAAAAACGATTTTAGACAGGAGAAGCATTGTTGATATTCCTTCAAGTGAAGTTCCTGATTGTGACGGTATAATTGGCGGTCCACCTTGTCAAAGCTGGTCGGAAGCAGGTTCAAAACGAGGAATTGCCGATAAACGAGGTCAACTATTTTATGAATTTATGAGAATTTTAGCAGATAAAAAACCAAAGTTTTTTTTAGCTGAAAATGTATCAGGAATGTTATTGCCTGCTCATAAAGATGCTTTGGCAAATATAAAACAAATGTTTACAGATATTGGTTACGATTTGACATTCCAATTGTTGAATGTTTCTGATTACGGTGTTCCACAAGATAGAAAACGTGTTTTCTTTATCGGGTATAGAAAGGATTTAGGAATGAAATTTACTTTTCCAAGACCAACTACACTTGAAAGTAAAATCACACTTGAAAAAGCGATTGGAGATTTAAAAGATACTGCATTACCCGCAAAATTAGGAAATTATACAAACGGAAGTGATTGTAAAGTATTGAATCACGAATATATGATTGGCGGTTTCTCTTCCATGTTTATGTCAAGAAATAGAGTTCGTTCTTGGGATGAGGTTTCTTTCACGATTCAAGCAGGTGGGCGCCACGCTCCACTACATCCACAAGCACCAAAGATGAATTTTATTGAACAAAATATTCGGGAATTTGTTAAGGGCAAGGAAGATTTATATAGAAGGTTAAGTGTCCGTGAATGTGCAAGAATCCAAACTTTTCCTGATACTTTTTCTTTTGAATATAATAGTGTTGTAGCTGGTTACAAAATGATTGGGAATGCTGTTCCTGTGAGAATGGGGAAGGTTTTGGCTCAAAAAATATATTCTGATTTGGAAGAGATAAAGGTTGTTAAAAATGTTACTTCAAAAAGTATTGTAACTGAAGTAAATGGAAATATTGTACTTGAAAAAATGAACGAAATAATTAAAAGTATATCTATATAATGGCAAAAATATCTACTCAAACAATCAATGGTAAAGCCTTTGAATACGCTTTGTTAAATGAATTTTTGGAACGTTTAAAAGTCGTAACTTCTGTTACAGTTATCGAAAATGAACCATTTAAAACTGCTCTTAAATGTTTTGTGAGTTTTGACGAAAAAGAACAAAGTCATTATAAATTAGTTGCAAGTTTTGCTGTTAATTTTCTGCTTGATATAGAGCCACGTTTGGCAAATGGAATTCACGTAAATGATGTTTTACAACTCGAAATTGTTGCAGATAAAGCAGGTCAAACTGGAGATGTTCGGGATGTATTAGCTATTAGGTCGTTGCAAAAATGGGAGATTGGAATTTCAGCAAAAAATAATCATAGAGCAGTTAAACATTCGCGCTTGTCAAATGATATTGATTTTGGTCAAAAATGGTTAGGAATTCCTTGCTCTGTTAATTATTTTGAAGAAATCAATCCTGTTTTTAGTAATTTGGCAAAGCTAAGAACAGCTAGTAAAGCAACACAAAAGTGGGACACTTTAGGTGATTATCATACTTCTGTTTATGTTCCCGTTTTGGATGCTTTTAAAACTGAATTATTGAGATTAGATAAAGAAAACCCTGGAATCATAGCAGAGAAATTAGTTGAGTATTTAATTGGTAATCAGGATTTTTACAAAGTGATTAAAGGGAAAAACAAAGTCGAAATACAAGCCTACAATTTACACGGCACATTGAATTTACCTTTTGAAAATATCAAACCAAAAGCTAAAATTCAAAAATTAAAATTTCCTAATAGATTGATTGAAGTTGTTTATCAGGATAATTCTCAAACAACACTTTTAGTAACTTTGAATGAAGGTTGGCAAATCTCTTTTCGCATTCATAACGCAAGTTCTCGAATTGAACCGTCATTAAAATTCGATATTAATTTAGTTTCTGCACCTCATTCACTTTTCTCAAATCAATTATTTATTGGATAATCTAAATTCAAAACAAGAAATTGAAAATTGGCTTGATAAATTAACTTCACTATTTGTAATGAAATTTGATTCAGAGTTTGAAACTGAGAATGACTTCATTTATAATTATTTAGAAAATGGTTAACCCATTCCCTTCCTCAACACCACAAATTCTCTCTTTTATTTTCCCAATGTTTTATTAATTGGTTCGGTTTTTTGTGTTTCAATCGGTAAATTTGAGAATAGAACATTAAATATATAAAAACATGACAGTACAAATCAACACAGACAATAATGTAGAAGGACACGCACGTTTGAAAGCGTATATTGCGGATGAAATAGCAACGACTTTGGCCCGTTTTGAAGATAAAGTAACCCGTTTAGAAGTGCATCTTGGTGATGAAAACAGTGATAAAGGTGGCGTTGACGACAAACGATGCCTGATTGAAGCCAGACCAAATAATATGCAGCCTTTAGCGGTTACCAATCATGCTGATACTACCGAAAAAGCCTTTCACGGTGCCTTGGATAAAATTAAAAAAGTATTGGAAACAACTTTCGAAAAAAAGAAAACCTATTAAATCGTTGCCTTTTGGCAAATAAAAAAATGACACTGTCTTTAGAAGATAGTGTCATTTTTTTTTTGGTTTATTCTATGGCGAGGAAGGCTGCTTTTTATTTATCAAACAATAAGGTTGCTAATGCTTCGTCTTTTTTGTAAACATCTTCATAGAAATGAACCACGCCGTCCGCATCTACCCAAGCAGTGAAATAACCAATGTATACCGGAATTTTGTTTTTGAGCGTGTACCAATATTCTTCTCCGCCGTTCATCGCGCTTTCTATCTTTTCAGGATTCCATTTTTTATCGTTTTTCATGATCATGGCAGCAAGTTCTATTGGCTTGGCTACACGAATGCAACCGTGGCTAAAAGCGCGATATTCCTTGCCAAATAAACTTTTGGATGGTGTATCGTGTAAATAAATCGCATTCGAATTGGGGAATAAAAACTTCACTAATCCCAATGAATTTTCCGGTCCGGGTCTTTGTCTTACGTTGCTGTCTTTCCATTCCATGTTGTGTTCGGCTAAGTAATTTGGATTCTTTTCAATAGCAGGAAGAATTTCTTTCTTAAGGATACTGGTCGGCACATTCCAATACGGTCTGAATACGATGTACTTCATTGGCGCACTAAAAATTACCGTTTTATGCATCGCTTTTCCCACAACAACTTTAGAGCGTAATTCGGGTTTTCCATCTCTGAAAAAAGTCAGTTCATAAGCTGGAATATTCACCACGATTAATTCCTTGGATTTGGTGATGTCATTCGAAATCCATCGGCAACGTTCCATATTGACCATAACAGTTTTGATACGATCCGCAACGGAAACGTTCATATAATTGATGTGTTCCGGAAGAATCGTTTTGTTCAGCAAATTGCCACTTCTTTTTTTGAATTTCAAAATTCCGGTAGCTAATTCATCATCATACACGGCACTTTTAGAATCTCGGGAAATGTCATTGGTGATAAACAAACGCGTTCTGATTTGCGCAATGGCAGTGGCACTGTCGCCAGGTTTATACGATTTTACATTTGGATCCAGCGCAATGGTTTTCCAGCCGCCTTTCTTTTCTATTTTGCGGTATTCCTGCAATACATCTCTAAGCAGGTAATACTGTTTCAAAACGCCTTTTTCTTCTTTGTGAATTAACGAAGGGTCGATCAACAACGAATCTAAATAATTGACATACGATTGTCTTTTTCGAGGTAAAAACCAACCTAACTCTTTCGATTTTTGAGCATCGATGCCATCGTACACTTTATCCGCATAAAAAAAGTATAGCGCAGAACTCAATAACTCCGTGTCAATAGTTGCTTTTTGATTGTTGTCCGGATTGTCATAGATATCGTCTAATTTTTCTTTGTACGGAATCACGGTTTCTATTCCTTCCTTGCTCAAATTATTTACCTTGTTGTACAACAAACCGGCAAATTCATTAAGACCATTCTTATCAAACCAGATATAATGAAATTGATGCTTGCGGTACAATTGTTCTACTTCACCTTGATAAGGTTGCAGTTTTGGATATTTCCCGAAGAAAGTTTTGATTTGCGTGCTGTCAAACGCAAATTCTATAGCATTTATACTCGTTTGAGTATTGGCAGCCACAGTATTTCCATCTTTCTTTTTGCAGGAAACAATAGTAAAAAGCAGTATAAAAACAACCAATAGGATGGGGGAATGTAACTTTTTCATAGATTAACTTTTAATTCGCCTTGAATGAATTTAAGGCATTACAAAAATACATCAAATCCAGTAAGGTGCTACCAGCCTTGGACTGCATAAGTTTTTACAAAACGCATCTCAATCTTTACTTTAAGGATATGTATGAAATTAGAATTAAAATTAAGTAATTGTAAATCAATTAGTTATGAATTTATTTTTGTTTTAGAGATGGTTTTTTTGATTCAATTTGTTTTTAGAAAACCAAAAATTATGAAATAAATAGTCCTGCAAGATGTAAAATTGTTCCTGCAACTCCATTTTGTCGAAAGAGACAAAAAACCGAATAATATTACCTTTTTTACAAAAGCAACATCAAACGATAAAACCCAATAATTATTCCTTTTTATATGATTTCACTCAATGGAACATCTTAAAATATTGAACTTTTCAAGATGAAAAAGTAGATTGAACTTCACAGAATTTAATTTTTAAAATGTGGTTGAACAGTCTGAAATTCGAGAAATGAAAATGGCATAGCAGGCGCTCAAAGGGGGTGTGAAATCCGTTTTTGGATTATTAATTCTTAAACCGAATGTTTTTAGCTACCTTTATTTAAAATAGTAAAGGAATACGTATGAATCAATATTTGCAGCGCATAAAATCTTATTTTCAAACCATAAATTTTCGAAAAATAATCAAAAGAATTGGTTTTTTACTTCTGGGAATTGTGGCTTTTTTGGTGATAGCTTCCGCGGTTTTATCGGTTTATTTTAAGAATAATAAAGCGGAGATCGTAACGCAAATTAATGCGAAAATTAACGAAAATATTACCGGCACAATCGATATTGGCGATATTGATTACAAGTTCTTAAAGGGTTTCCCCAATATGACTTTGGCGTTAAGCCAAGTAGAATTAAAGGACAGTTTGTGGTCTTTACACAAGCGAACGTTGCTCAAAGCGGAACAAATTGAGGTGCGTGTCAATGTTTTGGGATTGCTTTCTAATGAGATTAACATCGACAAAATAGAAATCCAGCAGGCTACTTTGCATTTGTTTAAAGGAAAAAACGGAATTGTAAACACGAATATTTTTAGGCCTAAGCCAAAAAGCAAAAAGTCAAAAAGCTCCACAGATTCTAAAGTAAAAGAAGTCGTTCTAGATCAAGTGCATTTTATTTCCGAAAATCAATTGGGACATAAATTATTTGATTTTAATATCGTTGCATTGCGAAGCCAAATAGATCATGATAGCGAGAATTGGCACACGAATTTGTATTTGAAAACGCTTGCCAAAAGTATGGCTTTCAATACCAAAAGAGGAAGTTTTATCCAAAATAGAATGGTAGAAGGGGTTTTGAAAGTTGATTTTTCAGAACCAAAAAACCAAATTAGTGTCGCCACAGAGAATTTCGGAATTGGAGAGGAGTTCTTTGATATCAACGCCCATTTTAGTTTGGATAAAAACAAGTCTCCTTTTGATATTGCCATAAAAACTACGATTTTGTGGCGCGATGCTTCCGCTTTATTGAGTGCTAATATCAGTACTAAAATTAATCAGTTTGATTTAAAAAAACCGATTGATGTAGGTTGCACGATTATTGGCGATATGAATGTCACTGGCGATCCGGAAATTGTGGTGACGACAAAAATTAAAAATAACGAACTCACGATACCGGACGGAATCATTACGGACTGCAGTTTTGGGGCCACATTCACCAACCAATATAAAAAAGGTGCCGGTTGTAACGACATTAATTCGACGATTACTTTAACGGATTTTTCGGGAAAATACAAAACCATTCCGTTTGCAATTCCAATCGGAATCATTTCTAATTTTGAGAAAACCACAGCGTCAGGTAGTTTTAAATCGGACTTTGCCGTTTCGCGACTAAATGAGATAGTCAATGCGAATTTGATGCATTTTTCTGATGGTCAGGCCAAAGTGAATTTGGATTTCAAATTTGATGTGGTGCACTTAAAAATACAAAAAACCTTGTTCACGGGAAGTGTAGCCGTTAAAAATGCAACGGTAAATTATGGTCCAAGGAATTTGACTTTCGTAAAAACAGACATTCAGTTAGATTTTACAGAGCAAGCCTTATTGATCAAGAAAATTAATTTTAAAGACCGCAGGAATATGGTTTTTATGGAAGGAAAAATTGACAATTTCCTGACGTTGTATTATGAAAATCCTGAAAAAATGGTTGTAAACTGGGATATTTATGCTCCCTTTCTGGATGTGAAACAGTTTGTGGGTGTTTTTACAAGTACTAGTAAAAAAGCTCCAAAAACCAAGAGCAAAAAAGATGACTTTTCAGATGAATTGTATTCCGTGATTGAAAAAAGCCAAATGGTGCTAAATGTTAAAGCGGATAAAATGGTGTATAGTAAACTCGAGGCGACGAATGCGAAAGCAACGATTTTGTTACTCAACAATACATTAATTGTCAAAAATTGCTGGGTTCAAAGTGTTGGCGGAAGTATTGCTTTTGATGGGCAATTAGTACCTGATGGAGATCATTTTCTGCTGGAGTCCAATGCGAAAATCAACCGGGTCAACATTGGCCGATTCCTTGCAGGCTTGAATAATTTTGGGATTCAATCTTTTGAACCTAAAAACATAGAGGGGTTTTTAACAGCTTCGGCAGCGCTTAAAGGAAAACTACTTTCTGGCGGAGAATTAAAAACGAACTCTCTTTCCGGTGCGGCTAAATTTAAGGTGGTTCAAGGCGCTTTAATCGATTTTAAACCCATCACAAATATAGGAAAGTTCGCTTTTCCTTTTAGAAATGTGAACCATATCGTTTTTAGTGATTTGTCAGGAAATTTTAAAATCAATGGAGATTTAGTTGATGTAAATGATTTGAAAGTGAGTTCCAATGTATTGAATTTAGATGTAAATGGCGTCTATTCGTTCAACAGAGGTACAAATTTAGCGATGACTATTCCGTTGAGAAATCCAAAAAAAGATGAACTTATCACCGATGAAGCGGAAAAAGCTGAAAAACGTACGAAAGGAATCGTACTGCATTTATTGGCCGTTGATGTTGATGGAAAAATAAAAATCAGATGGAATAAAAACCATGAAAAACTTTAATTGTATGAAAAAACTACTGCCAGTTCTTATCATTTTTTGTTTGTTCGGTTGCAAAAGCAGCATGGAGCAACAGGCACTTTCGAAAACAAGTGTCAGCGCCACACTTGATGCGTGGCATAAAGCCGCATCACAAGCTAACTATAACGATTATTTCAGTTTAATGACAGATGATGCTGTTTTCATTGGTACCGATGCTTCAGAGAATTGGAATAAGACAGCCTTTCAAGCGTATGCAAAACCACATTTCGACAAAGGGAAAGCGTGGAGTTTTAGTGCTTTGGAACGTCATGTCTTTTTTGATAAAACCGGAAAAATAGCTTGGTTTGACGAATTATTGGATACTCAAATGAAGATTTGTCGTGGTTCTGGTGTTTTGGTAAAAGTGGGCAACCAATGGAAAATACAACACTATGTTCTATCGATGACGATTCCAAATGAAAATTCGAATGAAGTTATAAAAGTTAAGGCTTCTCTGGAAGATTTGATGATCAAAACGTTACAGTTCAAACAATAGTGTTATTTAATATCATCGGCGAATAGTAGTTCGGCAAGACGGTCGTCTCTTAAATAGATATCGTTATAAAAACTTATTTCTCCGGAATCATTTACCCAAGCCGTAAAATAACCAATGTGTATTGGAATTTTCTTTTTCAGGATGCACACCGTTTCCTTTTCTCCTTTCATTGCTTCATTGATGCGTTCGATAGGCCAATCCGGGTCGTCTTTTAAAAGCAAAAGTGCCAATTCTTTTGCTTTCTCTAAATTGATGCAGCCGTGGCTATATGCTCGGTACTCGTATTGAAATAAATCTTTAGATGGTGTATCGTGTAAATAGATGTCTTCTGAATTTGGAAAGACAAATTTAACCAGTCCCAAAGAGTTTTTTGGTCCCGGTTTTTGTCTTGCATTGCCTTTGTTCCATTCGATATTATGTTTGGCCAGATAGTTTTCATCCAGAGCCATCGCGTCTTTTATTTCGTTTTCAATGATGCTTTTTGGGATGTTCCAGTAGGGACTGAATACTATTTTGCTAATACTGCTACTAAGAACAACAGTTTTAGTCATGTTTTTGCCTACAAAAACTTTGGATTCCAATTCGTTTTGGCCATTTTTTTTAAAGAAAAACCGATATGATGGGATGTTTATAATGATGTATTCTTCGGTTTTTGTCAACGCTGGGTCAATCCATCTACAGCGTTCCATGTTGGCTATTATGGTTTTGATGTGTTTTTCGATGGGAATATTCATGCGTTGAATATGCTTAGAGGCAATCAGATAATCGATATTGAAGCCATTTCTTTTTTTGTAATTCACTATTCCAGCCATCAATTCCGCATCATACACATTGCTTTTTGAATCGACTTTTAAATCTCCTGTAATGGCAAGACGCTTTCTGATTTTTCCAATGGTTGATGCGCTATCACTTGGTTTGTATGTTTTTTCCAAAGAATCGATTGCTATTGGATTCCAGTCTCCGTTTTTTTCTATTTGGCGGTATCTCTTTAAAACATCGCGTAATTTGTAATATTGACTAAACAGCTGTTCCTCATTTTTATCTAATATTTGAGGATCTACTAATAACGAATCCAATAGATTCTCGTACGACAGTTTTTTTCGAGGTAAAAACCATCCCATTTCCTTCACTTTTTCGGAATCAATTCCGTCATATACTTTTTTAGCATAAAACACGTACATGGAGGACAAAAGTAGTTCCGCGTCAGTTTGGGTCAAATCATTGGCAGATGCGTCATTAAAAATCACGTCAATCTTGTCTTTATAAGCTAAGCGTGATTTTAAGCCTTCTTCTTCAAGTAAATTTACTTTAGAGTACAGCAAATTGGCAAACTCGATAAGTCCTTCGTGGTCATGCCAAATAGCATTGTAGTTTCGTTTTTTGTATAAAGCAACAACATCTGATTTGTATTTTTTTACTTTTGGATGTGTTTTGAAAAATCTGTAAATAATTGTGCTGTCAATCTTGACAAAAGAGTTGTTAGATTCGTTGGTGGGAAGTGTTTTTGCAAAAGACAATTCAATACCCGTTTTTGATTTGTTGCGGTGCGCGTAAATCAATGAGAAGCTAAATAATAATACCGCAATAGATAAAACGAAGTTTTTCATAGCAAGTTTATTTATATAAAGGTACAGTAATATTTTGAGTGCTAAAAGCGCATTAACAGTAATGTTAAGAATGGAAATAGTACAAAAGTCATTACTTTGGCTGTTATTTTTTAAAGAACTGGATAAAATATCAGCTTACATACAGCGATTTTGAAAACGTTTTTTCATTTTTTCACTTGTTCGCCATTCGGTCTTAAATATTTCCTTAATTTTGCCGAAATATTTTGAAAAAGTGGGAAGCAAAAATAAATTAAAAAGATTCAAGGAAAACGAGACATTTACCAATGTTTTTCAACCAACAAGAGAAGATGTTGTAGGCGATTTATTTCCTTTGAAAGGGAAATGGAACACAGAATTTTTTAAAAATGAAAATCCATTAGTGCTGGAATTAGGCTGTGGAAAAGGCGAATATTCTGTTGGTCTTGCTGAACGATATCCAAATAAAAATTTTGTTGGAATTGATATTAAAGGAGCCCGTTTCTGGCGTGGAGCTAAAACAGCGGTTGAAACCGGAATGTATAATGTGGCTTTTATAAGAACTCAAATCGAATTGATCAACCATATTTTTGCTGAAAATGAAGTGGACGAAATCTGGATAACTTTCCCGGATCCGCAAATAAAATACAAACGCACGAAACACAGAATGACGAATTCAGAGTTTTTGCAATTGTATAAAAAAATCCTTAAAAAAGACGGTATTGTAAACTTAAAAACCGACAGTGAGTTCATGCATGGGTATACTTTAGGATTGTTGCATGGCGAAGGACATGAGGTTTTATATGCCAATCATAATGTGTACGTAAATGAAGGAAGCCCAGAGGAAGTGACTGCTTTTCAGACGTTCTATGAAAAACAATATTTGGAAATTAACAAAGCAATTACATATATTCGATTCAAAATCAAAGAATAGTTTTATATTTGAAACAGATTTTTTTTTGATCTTGCACTTTGCCTATGAATTTAATCACTTCTTTACTTTTGGGTTTTGTTACTGCCTTTATAGGGATTACGCCTCCGGGATTGATCAATATGACAGCAGCTAAGGTGAATCTCAAGGAAGGAAAAAGAAGTGCTTACTGGTTCGTTCTGGGTGCAGTAATCGTAATTTTCTTTCAGGCGGCACTTGCCATATTGTTTGCTCAGTTTATAAAAGAGCGTCCGGATGTTATTGTTTTGCTGCGGGAAGTTGGTTTTGGGATCTTTGTAATATTGACGATTTATTTCTTATTGATTGCCAAAAAGCCAAAAAAGAAAAAAGATAAAATAAAAAAAAGAGTACTTCTACTCGTTTTTTTCTTGGGATGTTGCTCTCTGCGCTTAACTTTTTTCCTATCCCTTATTATGTTTTTGTAAGCGTTACATTAGCGTCATACAATTTGTTTTATTTTGATACGACCAATGTTTTTACCTTTGTAACAGGTGTGGTCTTAGGATCTTTTTTTGTGTTTTATTGCTACATCACTTTCTTTCAAAAAATTCAAGACAAAACGGATTATCTGATGCGCAATATGAATACTATCATAGGAAGCATTACTGGATTGATATCCTTGATCACCTTAATCAATATTATACGGTATTATCTGCGATAATTTTTTACCGCTCAAGAATAATACATAGACTTCTTATTAGATTCAGCATCATGTCAAACGACAATTTTTTCGAGAGAGTATATTTCATAGCCAGACAAATTCCGTATGGGAAAGTAACTTCGTATGGCGCTATTGCTAAAGCTTTAGGAACGGCTCGTTCTGCTCGAATGGTGGGCTGGGCAATGAATGCTTCTCATAATCTGGAAGATGTTCCGGCGCATCGCGTGGTGAATAGAAAAGGTTTGCTTACCGGTAAATTACATTTTGACGGAACCAATCTGATGCAGCAATTATTGGAGAATGAAGGAATTGTTGTGGTGGATAACCAAATAGTTGATTTCGAAAAACATTTCTGGCAACCGGAAGTTAGGGTCGAGTAACGCCTAAAAGTCCGAACGTTATTTTTTGAGATTAAAAAACGATATTTCTTTGATAATTGCCATCAATTTTCGCATCAATAAATGCAATACAAATCCTTTATAATAAGAACTTTTCACAGTATCTTTGTAATCTGAAATCAGTTTAAATAAAGATAATATTCTGGCGCTAAAATGTCAATAGAAAACAGTAAACTAAAAATGAAATTAGACAGAAAAGAAATTCTTAAAGCTTTAGAAACGATTACTATAGCAGGAGAAGGAAAAAATATGGTGGAGAGTGGCGCAATAGCTAATGTGATAACTTTTGGCGATGAGGTTGTAGTTGATTTAGTTTTGCATACGCCAGCAATGCACATTAAGAAACGTGCTGAGGACGATATCAAAAAAACAATTCTTGAATTAGTATCTGCCGATGCTAAAATCAAAATAAACAGTAAAGTTGAGGTTCCGGACAAGCCAGAAATTAAAGGGAAATCAATACCTGGAATAAAAAATATTATTGGAGTTGCCTCTGGTAAAGGAGGAGTAGGGAAATCTACTGTGACTGCAAATCTAGCGGTATCATTGGCCAAAATGGGTTTCTCAGTAGGGATTCTTGATGCCGATATTTATGGACCGTCTATGCCAATCATGTTTGATGTAGAAAATGAAAAACCAGTTTCTGTAACGGTTGACGGGAAATCAAAAATGAAACCTGTTGAAAGTTACGAAGTAAAAATTCTTTCAATAGGATTTTTTACAGCACCAAGTCAAGCGGTAATCTGGAGAGGACCAATGGCTTCTAAAGCGTTGAACCAAATGATTTTTGATGCTGATTGGGGTGAATTGGATTTCATGTTAGTCGATTTACCTCCGGGAACAGGAGACATTCACCTTTCTATTGTACAATCATTACCAATTACGGGTGTTGTGATTGTAAGTACGCCACAAGCAGTAGCTTTGGCCGATGCCAAAAAAGGAGTTTCCATGTTCATGTCTGAAGCTATAAATGTTCCTGTTTTAGGAATTATTGAAAACATGGCGTACTTCACACCAGAAGAATTACCAGAAAATAAATATTACATCTTTGGAAAAGAAGGAGCCAGAAATCTTGCAGAAGATTTAGAAGTTCCATTCCTTGGCGAAGTGCCTATCGTACAATCTATTCGTGAAGCGGGAGATTTTGGTCGTCCGGCAGCAATGCAAACCGGTTCCGTTATTGAAACCGTTTTCGAACAAATCACAAGAAATGTAGTGCAAGAAACTGTAAATAGAAACGAAAGTTTACCTGCTACTGAGGCTGTTAAGATCACAACTATGGCCGGTTGTTCAGCAGTAAAAAAATAGAAATTAGAATGTTTGAAATGATTTTTAATCTTTCAATTTTCTAATCCTTCAATCTTTAAATAAAGAAAATGACAACAGAAGAATTATTCGTAGAAGTTCAAAAAGCACTTGAAGAAATCAGACCTTTTTTGAATTCTGACGGCGGTGATATTACACTGATTTCTATCGAAGATGGCAAACACGTAAAAGTGCGTCTCGAAGGAGCATGCACGAGTTGCAGTGTAAACCAAATGACGCTGAGAGCCGGCGTGGAAACTACCATTAAAAAGTTTGCTCCCCAAATAGAAACTGTTGTAAACATTCTATAAATTTGTCATCCTGAGCGCAGTCGAAGGAGGGCGTGACCCTTTTAAGAAAAAAGGCTACTCGATATACTGGGTAGCTGCCTTTTTCTTAAAACGGTCGTGCTATCCGCGCTACTTCGGTAGCCAGCTGCTATCACTCACGCAAATTTGCAAACCCACAACATATAACGTATAACTCATTACTGATTTATGGATGTATTAATAAAAATTAAAGATAGAGAAGGAGTAGTCCATGACTTGCAGGCTCCCACAGATATGGCCATGAATATCATGGAATTATGCAAAGCCTACGAACTTCCTGTAGAAGGAACTTGTGGCGGAATGGCTATGTGTGCTTCCTGTCAGTGTTATGTGCTAAATGACGTGCCTTTACCTGAAATGGGCGATGACGAAGAAGCAATGCTCTCAGAAGCATTTTACGTAAAATCAAACAGCCGTTTGGGCTGTCAAATTCCAATCACCGAAAGCCTCGAAGGATTAGAACTGGAGTTGGCTCCGGAAAATTAATGAAAAAGCGTTTGCCTCAGCAAACGCTTTTTTATTTATAATCCTTAAGATTTGTTGGGCCTTCAAGTACTTCCCTAACAACTTGAAGAATTCCATTTTCCTTCGTTTCAATAGACCATTTTATCAGTGTGATTGTTCCATTTACGATCTCAATTCCGGTAATGCTTCTTGGATGTACGCAGCTCCCGTCATTAAAATAAGGCGTGCTGTTCTGACTTGGATACGAAAAACTGGGACGATGCGTATGGCCAACAATGGTTATTTTGCGATTGTTGTTCTCAATCCATTTTTTTATTCGGAGTTCGATTTTTATACGTTCCACATAATTTTTAGCAGGACTTGTAGGATCGGATATTCCCCAAATCTGGAGTGGTTTCCATAATATACGCACCATAAATCTGTTGATTTTCCAACCCACATAATTCATGAAATCAGCTTGATGTCCATGAGTCAAAAATAGTTCCTGCTTAGTTTCCTGATGAACTAAAACAATAGCTTCATGGCATTTTATTCCAGAAAATAAAGGTTCAATTCTGTCGTTCTGTGTATTTGTATAGGTTGAAAGCGTTTTTGCTACATGATCTTTATCTTGAAAAGTCATTTCATGATTCCCCCAAATTTTATGATATCTATTGGAATCATGGAACTTCTTTAGTAAAAGATAGACGTTTTTGTGTGCTTCAAAGATGGTTTGGAAAAAATATTCTCCCATAATTCATCTCCGTCACCCAATTCACAATAGGAAAAACCATCATTGTAATATTGAGTCATTGCATGAAAGTATACGTTTCGATTGCTTGCAAAGTCATCGGCAAAACTATTATCACTTCTGTGACAATCACTAAAAAGAATGAATTTGGATTGATTGTCGAAAGGAATTCTTTTAGCTTCTTTGTAGGCTTTTGTTAATCGTTCTTGGGAAGACATTTGTTTATTTTAAAAAAATAAAGATAAAAAAAATAGCTAATAAAGCTATTTTTTTCATCGGTACTTATTTTAAGAAGTTGTTTTTCATTATTTTGAAATTAGATATAATACATTTCTAAATAATTGTTACGTTTATTTGGATGTGTTGGATTTATGCCAACGCAACATTCATAGTAATTGTTTCTTCGATTGCATCCCAAAGACCGATGCGTTTTTCCAAGGCTAATTTCGAAACTTCTTCAACATCAGACCATTTTTGTGCATCCGTTCCGCATAGTTCTGTAATCATTTTCATCGCCATCGGTCCGTGTTCGTCAGCATCCAGTTCGATGTGTCTTTCAAAATAATAAATGAGTTTACTCAAATCGGTTTGCGGGAAATTTGCTTGAAAATTTTTCAAGATTTCAGTGAACATACTTGGAATTAAATCTTCTCTTCCAAAAGTAAAAGCAGCCGCTATTTCATGAGATTTTCCCTCTTCAATAACTCTAAAAGTAAAGTCTAAAAAAGCTTTGATGTTAGGGTGTAAATTGCTGGTTTTAATCGCAACAAATATGTTTTTAAGCGAATCTACTTCAGATAAAAAATCTTCAATTCCAGCGGTGTTTGCTCCACAAGCTTTCATCGCTTCAATGTACATTTCGTAATGACTGGAGCGGTTTCCGTCTAGAGTCAAATCAGATTCTTCGGCAAGTACTATTTCATTTATCAAATATCTGGTTTGGGGATTTTGTGTGGCAAACCACGGTGTTGTAGTGCAAGTCAATTTAGATTGTAATGCTTTTAATAACGACATAAAATCCCAAACTGCATAAACATGATTTTCAAGAAAACACTGTAAATCCTCAACGGTTTTTACTTTTTTGTATAAAGAATGTTGTAACAATAGTTCTTTTTGGGGCTGAATGCTATTGTTGATTGTTTCAATATTCATAGATGGTATTTTTTATGTAAATATAAAAAAGCTTCCTGTTTCCAAGAAGCTTTTACTATCAATTTTATAAATACTTTAATAATCGTTTACTACTATTTAAAAGCTGGGATCCCGGTAATATCCATACCTGTAATCAACAAATGGATATCATGTGTTCCTTCGTACGTAATCACCGATTCTAAATTCATCATGTGTCGCATGATAGAATATTCTCCGGTAATTCCCATTCCACCCAACATTTGTCTGGCTTCACGGGCAATATGAATCGCCATATCCACATTGTTTCTTTTGGCCATTGAGATTTGAGCCGTTGTTGCTTTTCCTTCATTTCTTAAAACTCCTAAACGCCAAGTCAATAATTGTGCTTTAGTGATTTCAGTAATCATTTCGGCTAATTTCTTTTGTTGTAATTGTGTTCCTGCAATAGGTTTGTCAAACTGAATTCTCTCTTTGGCATAACGCAAAGCGGTATCATAACAATCCATTGCTGCTCCAATTGCACCCCAGGCAATTCCATAACGTGCTGAATCAAGACAGCCAAGTGGTGCTCCTAATCCGGATTTGTTTGGTAGTAAGTTTTCTTTTGGAACTTTAACATTGTCAAAAATTAATTCTCCAGTAGACGACGCACGAAGCGACCATTTGTTGTGCGTTTCCGGAGTGGTAAAACCTTCCATTCCGCGTTCTACAATTAAACCGTGAATTCTTCCTTCTTCATTTTTTGCCCAAACAATGGCTATATCAGCAAACGGTGCATTTGAAATCCACATTTTGGCACCATTCAATAAATAATGGTCGCCCATATCTTTAAAGTTGGTAATCATACTTCCTGGATCAGAACCGTAATTTGGTTCTGTTAATCCAAAACAGCCCATGTATTCTCCAGTGGCTAACTTTGGTAAATATTTTACTCGTTGTTCCTCATTTCCGTATTTCCAAATTGGATACATTACCAAAGAGGATTGCACAGATGAAGTGGAACGAACGCCAGAATCTCCTCGTTCAATTTCCTGCATGATTAAACCGTATGATATTTGGTCTAAACCAGCACCACCATATTCTTCAGGGATATAAGGACCAAATCCGCCTATTTCGCCCAAACCTTTTATGATTTGTTTTGGAAATTCCGCTTTTTGAGCATATTCTTCAATGATAGGAGAAACTTCTTTTTTTACCCACGCACGTGCGGAGTCACGTACTAACTTGTGTTCTTCGGTTAGTAAGTCATCTAGTAAATAATAATCTGGAGATTGAAATAAGTCTGGTTTCATGGATGTTAATTTTAGTGTAATGCAAATCTACATAAAGAAATATAACAAAAGCATTAACAAATGTTATATTTTTATGTGTAAACTAAAAAGTAAATGATTTTATAGATAAAAAGTTAGTTTTTTAAAGCTCGTTTTATTTAAAAATCGATGTACTAATTTACAATAAAATAATCAGTTCTCGTGTGAAATTTGTTTGGAGTATTAGTGCTGTTGTTTTTAGATGTGATATTCAATTACATTTTCAAGTAAAAATCCTTAGTCAATTCAGTGTATTCGGGAGTGTATTGATGTCTTGAAGTTTCAATTATTAATTCATCAATGGGAAAATTCACATTTTCATTTCGGCTAAAAGCCAATAAACTGCGTTTAATTTCTGTAGTTGGAGTTCCTTTCACGTGAGTGATTTTCAGAGGATATAATTCATAATCTTTGGCTAAAGCCAAGAAATTTTCTTCTTCTTTGAAAGGAATGATTACGGCAAATATTCCGTTCTCTGAAAGTAATAAATCTGCGGCCTCAATCAAATCTTCAAAAGGCATCGCGTCAGCAAAACGGGCTAAATCGCGCTGCTCGTTATCAGATTTGTAATCATCAGTGTAAAAAGGAGGATTGGAAACAATTAAATCGTACTCGTCTTCAGGCTCTTCTACAAATTCGTCTAAACCGGCATGAAAACAGAATAAGCGGTCACTCCAAGGGGAGTTTTCAAAATTATCTACGGATTGCTCATAAGCTTCTTCGTCGATTTCCAAAGCATCAATTTGTTCTGCATTGCTCCTTTGTGCAAGCATCAATGCGATTATTCCTGTTCCTGCTCCAATATCTAAAATGCTAAAAGGATTGTTTTCAATGGGTGTCCAAGCACCAAGTAAAACGCCGTCGGTTCCAATTTTCATGGCACAACGATCTTGTTCAAGAGAGAACTGTTTAAATTGGAATTTAGACAACTTAGATTTTTTAGAATATTAGACAACTTAGATTTTTTCTAAAGCCGCAGGCGTTTCTAATAATCTAAAAGCGCAGCGAATCTAAAAATCTTTTAAAGATACATTTCAATCAATCCCTCTGGTAAATCCATGATGACTTTTTTGTTTTCCCTGTCAATTTTCACAAGGAAATGGTCAATCATGGGAATAAGAATTTCAACATCGCCATTTAAAACTTCAAAAAGAGGTTGGGCAGTAGTGTCATTCACGGATTGAATTTTCCCGACAACACCAAGGCGTTTGTCTTCCACTTCAAAACCAATTACTTCATGGAAGTAGAATTTGTTGCCGGTAAGTTTTGGCAACATATTTAAAGGAAGATAAATAGCGTTGCCTATTATAGCATCAGCATCTTCTTCTGTGTTCATGTCTTCAAAACGAATACGGAGAAAGTCGTTTTTATGCAGTGAACTGCTTTCAATAAAAAAAGGAACCAAGTGTTTGTTGCATTCAACAAACACTGATTCCAAGTTTTCGTATAACTCAGGTTCGTCCGTGTCTAAATAGGCAAGAACTTCTCCTTTGAAACTAAATTTTTTAGCGATTTTACCTAAGTAGAAACAATCTTCTTTACGCATCTTCGCCTTCTAAAATTATGCTTCAGTTGTTTCGTTATTTTCTTCTGCAGCAGGAGCTTCTTCAGCAACTTCTTCTTCAACAGCTGGAGTTGCAGCAGCGATAGCATCAGCTTCTGCTTGAGCAGCTGCAGCTAAACGTTTTGCGTTAACATCTTGTTCTGCTTTGAAAGCTTTAGCTTTAACATCAGCTTGAGCTTTAGTTAAACCTTCTTTTTTAGCATCAACTTTTCCAGATTTTGCATCTAACCAATCCGCTAATTTAGCATCAGCTTGTTCTTGAGTTAAAGCTCCTTTACGGATACCACCATCAAGGTGATGTTTCAATAAAGCTCCTTTATAAGAAAGAATCGCTTTTGCAGTATCAGTTGGTTGAGCACCATTGTGCAACCATTTTACTGCGCTATCAAGGTTTAAGTCGATAGTTGCTGGGTTTGTGTTTGGATTGTAAGTACCAATTTTCTCTAGGTATTTACCATCTCTTTTTGAGCGTGCATCTGCAGCTACAACCCAGTAAAAAGGTTTTCCTTTTTTACCGTGTCTTTGTAATCTAATTTTTACTGACATAATCTTATGATTAAATTTTGAGGTACTCGACCTCGATTAATTAAGGGTGCAAAGATACATTTTTTATCGATAAATACTAATTCGATGTGTATTTTAATGAATAGTAAAGGGTTAAGTCGATTTTGACTGGATTTTCTTTAATGAAGTTCTAGTTTTTACGCTATATTGCCTTATTTTTGTTAGTTCAAAAGAGTTTTTATGAAAAAATATTTGGTGTTTCTGGTAGTGGTTTTTGCTGCATTTTCTTGTGAGGAAAACGTGAGTTTTAACAATCCCTCTTTTCAAGGTATGAAAGATAATGTGTTTTGGAGAGCAGTTGACTCTAAAGCATTCTTGGCTTCTGACGGTTCTTTAACAATTGAAGGATTTACTGGAAACGAGGTTTTAACTTTAAGAACCACTTCTACTGCTATCCAAAGATATCCTCTAGGCACTAGTAATTCTAAAGCAGCTGTTTATGAATTGACTGTTGGTGCGGATAAAATTTCCTTTACAACTGGAATTGGGATTGGTGACGGTGAAATTGTTATCACCGAATATGATGAAGTGAATAGTACCGTATCAGGAACATTTAAATTTAACGCAGAAAATGCAGATGGCAATCCGTTAGCTGGTGATGTTTTGAATTTTCAACAGGGCGTTTTTTATAAGATTCCAATAAGTCAGCAAGTTCCGTAAAATATAATAAATTAGAGTATTAAATTACAAAAATCAGATGTTTTGTTAGATTCTTTTTAGTTAAGGATTTAAAATAAAAACATAAATAAGCTAATATATAGTAGATTAGAAAAAAAATGCAGTACATTTGTTGTATTATTTAAATAAGTACATATGAATATTTTTGTTGGAAGTCTTCCATTCAGTATTGAGGAAGCAGATTTAAGAGAGTCTTTCGAGGCTTACGGAGCAGTTGATTCAGTTAAAATTATTACTGATAAATTTACTGGAAGAAGTAAAGGATTTGGTTTTGTTGAGATGCCAAATGATGACGAAGCTCAAAAAGCAATTGACGAATTGAACGGAGCTACTGTTCAAGGACGTGCAATCGTAGTAAACAAATCTGAGCCTAAACCAGAAGGTGAAAGAAGAAGTTTTAACAATAACAGTCGTGGTGGAGAATCACGCGGTGGTTATGGTGGTGGAAACAGCCGTGGTGGAGATAACCGTGGTGGTGGAAACAGAGGAGGATATTAATATTTTTTTCTAGCTATAAAAAAAGGTGTCAATGAAAATTGACACCTTTTTTATTGTTTATTATTTTGTTTAAAGCTGAGTAAAAGCTAAAAGGGAGTGTTGTTTTTTCAGGTTGTAATCTTAGCTATTACTCAATTTTTAAACAAATGAAACTTTTAAAATTTATAGATTAGCAACTAACCAGTCACCGACTTCACTAGTTTTGTATGCTTTTGAGTCTTTAGAAGCTAAATCTTCGGTTACAATTCCTTGTTCCAAAGATTTGTTAACTACTTTTCTAATAGCCTCTGCTTCTTCTTTTAATCCAAATGCATCTTCAAACATCATCGCAGCAGATAAAACCGTCGCTAATGGATTAGCGATATTTAATCCTGTAGCTTGTGGATACGACCCGTGAATTGGTTCGTACAATGACGTATGTTCTCCAACAGATGCAGAAGGCATCAATCCCATAGAACCTGATATTACAGATGCTTCATCTGTTAAGATGTCTCCAAATAAATTTTCAGTAATCAAGACATCATAAGAGTTTGGCCATTGTACTAAACGCATCGCAACAGCATCAACAAATTCATAACTTACCGTTACTTCAGGATAGTCTTTTTCCATAGCTTGTACGGTTTCTCTCCACAATCGGGAAGTTTCCATCACATTGGCTTTATCTACACAACATAATTTTTTAGTTCTTGTCATCGCCAATTCAAAGCCTTTTTTTGCTAAACGTTTTACTTCAGGTCTGGTGTACGTACAGGTGTCGAAAGCCGTTTCGCCATCGTCTTTTCTACCTTTTTCTCCAAAATAGATTCCTCCGGTAAGTTCTCTCAAGAAAACCAAATCAGTTCCTTCGATGCGTTCTCTTTTTAAAGGTGAATTATCAATCAAAGACGGGAATGTAAAAGTTGGACGTACATTGGCAAACAAACCTAATTTCTTACGCATCAATAATAAACCTTGTTCAGGTCTTACAGGTGCACTTGGGTCGTTATCATATTTTGGGTGTCCAATGGCTCCGAATAAAACAGCATCCGCGGCCATACAAATTTCATGTGTTTCATCAGGATAAGGAACTCCAACGGCGTCAATGGCACAAGCTCCTGTAAGTGCAGGCGTCCAAGTGATTTTATGGTTAAATTTTTTTGCAATGGCATCCGAAACTTTTACAGCTTCATTAATTACTTCTGGTCCAATTCCGTCTCCGGCTAAAAGGGCTATGTTAAATTTCATTAGGTATATTTTATATTAATGTATTTCTATTTATTATTGGGCAGCAACAACATTCAACATTTTCTGGGTTGCAATGATTGCGGCAACTGTTTGGTCTGAATCCAGTCCTCTGGTTTTGAATTCTTTTTCATTATTCGTCCAAGTGATTATGGTTTCGCACAAGGCGTCAGAACTACTTCCTGGCGGGATTCGTACGGCATAATCAATCAATTTAGGTAATTCCAAATTTTTGCTTTTGTATATTTTTGCCAGAGCATTCATGAAAGCATCAAATTGCCCATCACCCTGTGCATGCTCTTCAATGATTTCACCGTCTATTTTTAAAGATAAAGTGGTCGATGGACGCATGCCTTTTGCATGAGATAATATATAGGACTCAACAATAATTTTTTCCTGATAGGTTTGGCTGTCTAAAACATCAGAGATAATATAAGGTAAATCTTCTTTGGTAACGGTTTCTTTTTTGTCGCCTAATTCAATAATCCTTTGGGTAACTAACTTTAAATCCTCGGGGTTTAATTGAAGGCCTAATTCCTGAAGGTTTTTTTCGATATTGGCCTTTCCGGATGTTTTTCCAAGAGCGTACTTTCTTTTTCGGCCGAAACGTTCCGGAAGTAAATCATTAAAATATAAGTTGTTTTTATTGTCGCCATCAGCGTGGATACCGGCTGTTTGTGTAAATACATTGTCACCAACAATTGGTTTGTTTGCCGGAATTCTATAGCCGGTAAAAGTCTCCACTAATTTACTTACAGAGTATAATGATGATTCTTTTACACCGATTTCTATTTGTGGAAAAAAGTCATTGATCACAGCAACAGTACTTTCAAGTGGTGCATTTCCGGCACGTTCTCCCATTCCGTTCACGGTCACGTGGAGTCCTTGAATACCAGCTTTTACGGCTTCCATTACATTAGCAATACTTAAATCATAGTCGTTGTGTGCATGAAAATCAAAATGAGTATCAGGATATTTTGCTATAATTTTCGAAATAAATTCGAAAGTTTCAGAAGGAATCAAAACGCCTAATGTGTCCGGTAATAAGACTCTTTTTATAGGTTGTTTGGTCAAAACATCTAGATACTGAAATACATATTCTGGTGAATTGCGCATTCCGTTGCTCCAATCTTCTAAATATACATTCGTCTCAATATCGTTTTCCTGAGCCAAAGCTATGGCTTGAGCAATTTCGGTAAAATGCTGTTCGGGTGTTTTTTTTAACTGATGCGTTAAATGATTTAGTGATCCTTTAGTTAATAAATTCTGGACCTTAGCTCCGGTTTTTTTCATCCATTCAATTGAAAGTCCACCGTCTACAAAGGTTAAAACTTCAATTCTATTGGAGTAATTTTTTTCGTTAGCCCAAGTCATAATCCCTTTTACACCCTGAAATTCTCCTTCGCTTACACGTGCTGAAGCAATTTCGATTCTGTCAATATTTAATTCTTCCAACAACAATTGCGCAATGGTTAGTTTTTCTGCAGCAGAAAATGATACTCCCGAGGTTTGTTCACCGTCACGGAGTGTCGTATCCATTATTTCAATTTTTCTTTTTTCCATTATAAATTTGATGCTAAAAGCAGTTTTTCTTCAGTAATTTGAAGTCTTGCTTTTGTGTTTTTATAAAAAGGTAAAAGCAGTTCTCTGGCTTAATTATACTATTGAACTTTAGATAACTGCTTTTTTATTGTTTGTTTTTTAGTAAGGAAGTTTGTCAGCAAATCCAACAATTTCTTCTTTGATGTTTTGCAAATAATCAATATCATCAAAACCGTTGACCATATTGTCCTTTTTATAACCAGATATAGCGAAAGATTCTTTTTGACCAGTTGCTAATAAAGTAATGGTTTGTTCCGGAAGATTGATTTCCAATTCTGTTTTTGGATCAGCTTCAATAGCCTTGAAAATAGTTTCGGCAAATTCAGGACTCACTTGTACTGGTAAAACACCAATGTTTAAGCAATTTCCTTTGAAGATATCTGCAAAGAAACTAGAAACAACAGCACGAAATCCATAATCGTAAACTGCCCAAGCTGCGTGTTCTCTTGACGAACCCGAACCAAAGTTTTTTCCACCAACTAAAATTTTCCCGCTATACGTTGCATTATTTAGCACAAAATCTGCTTTTGGAGTGCCATCTCCATTGTATCTCCAGTCACGGAAAAGATTGTCGCCAAAACCAACACGTTCAGTTGCTTTTAAGAAACGCGCAGGGATTATTTGATCGGTATCTACATTTTCTATTGGTAGTGGCACTGCACTACTGGTCAGGATATTAAATTTATCGTATGCCATTGTGATTTATGATTTTTGATTAACGATTTATGATTTTTGATTTACCGTGAGGAAAATATAATCTTAAGCGCTAATATTATTTTGTGTAATGTAAATTGTCTATTCTAATATAATTGCTGTTAAAGAAATCTGTGATTTGTGGACTAGCGAAATCTGAATTTAGAAATCGTTAATCTTCAATCTGAAATCTTCTAAAATAAATCTCTTGGATCTGTCAATACTCCCGTTACTGCAGCAGCAGCGGCCATAATGGGACTTGCCAATAAAGTTCTTGAACCTGGTCCTTGACGACCTTCGAAGTTTCTGTTTGAGGTGCTTACCGCATATTTACCCGCAGGAACTTTATCATCGTTCATCGCTAAACAAGCCGAACAACCTGGTTGACGCAATACAAAACCAGCTTCGGTAAGAATATCCAAAAGCCCTTCTTCTTTGATTTGTGCTTCTACAACATGAGAACCTGGAACTAACCAAGCCGTAACATTATCTGCTTTTTGTCGCCCTTTTACAATTTCTGTAAAAGCTCTGAAATCTTCGATTCTACCATTGGTACAACTTCCCAAGAAAACAAAATCGATTGGTTTACCAATCATTACGTCATTTTCTTCAAAACCCATATAGGCTAACGATTTTTTGTATGTTTCCGCACCACCTTCTACTTGGTTAGCATTTGGGATATTTTTTGAGATACCTATTCCCATTCCAGGATTTGTACCATACGTAATCATTGGTTCGATATCTGCAGCGTCAATATTTAATTCTGCATCAAATATTGCATCAGGATCAGTTTTTAAAGTTTTCCAATATTCAACTGCTTTTGTCCAAGCTTCGCCTTTTGGAGCGTATAATCTTCCTTCTAAGAAATCGAATGTTTTTTGGTCAGGTGCAATCATACCACCACGAGCTCCCATTTCGATACTCAAGTTACAAACAGTCATACGACCTTCCATCGACATATCTTCAAAAACATTTCCAGCATATTCTGCAAAATATCCGGTACCTCCAGAAGTTGTCAATTGAGAAATAATATAAAGTGCAACGTCTTTTGGACCAACACCTTTACTCAATTTACCATTTACGTTGATGCGCATTTTCTTTGGTTTTGGTTGCATGATACATTGTGTAGCCATCACCATTTCAACCTCCGAAGTTCCGATACCAAAGGCAATGGCACCAAAAGCACCATGCGTAGAAGTGTGTGAGTCTCCACAAACAATAGTGGCACCTGGTAAAGTGATTCCATTTTCAGGACCTACTACGTGTACAATTCCATTTTTTTTATGACCTAATCCCCAGTGAGAAATACCATATTCTGCTGCGTTGTCTTCCAAAGCTTTTAGCTGGTTAGCAGATAATGCATCTTGAACCGGTAAATGTTGGTTTATGGTAGGTGTGTTGTGATCGGCAGTAGCAAAAGTGCGCTCTGGATATAATACTGAAATTCCTCGTTCTTTTAAACCTAAAAAAGCTACAGGACTAGTAACTTCATGGATGAAATGACGGTCAATAAAAAACACGTCCGGTCCATCTTCAATTTTTCGCACCACGTGCGAATCCCATACTTTGTCAAATAATGTAGTACTCATTTTAATATTTTTTAATGTATTTTTTTACAGCCAAATTGACTAAGATGATAACAATGAAAGCAAAACTAAAAAAAGAATCAAATCTATATTTTTGAATATTTGATTATATACGATACCCAAAAACGCTTTATGCAGATATCCGAAAATATTTTTGTAATTATTATATAGAAAGTCTTCTTTTGTTTCTGTTTTAATTCTCTTCTTTAGAAGCTTCAATTTTTAAAGGCAATTGTTTTTAATAATTTATCAAATTAATGCAATTGCGATACAATAACTGATTTTTAGCATCAAAAGCATGATTTTTTAATAAAATCAGTAATAATTAGCAGGTTTTGTGTTTGGTTATTAGATGGTGTTTTTTTTCTATTTTTTAAATTAAAGGCTTTTAAAAGTGGATATTTTTCTTTTTTTTTAAGATTTAATTTTACGACATCCAAAAGAAAATTATTGCCGTTGTTTTTTTTAATTACAAATAGATTTTAGGCTCAAATAAAAAAGTGATTAGCTGTGATTTCTAAAAATGGAGACGTTATGTACAATTAAGTGGCTATTGATTTATATAAAATAATCATGTTGTATTGTTGGCATTAAATAAATTTTGTTAATTTACTTAGAATTTATTCTGGTATTATACGGTTTTAGATTTTTTTAAAGAATTGTATTCTTAGAAATCTTATTTTAAAGTTTCTGTTACTAGAATATGTAAATCAAAAATATGAATTTAACAAAGTGGTACCAATTTATCAAACCCAATTTAAAATTTTATCAATCCGGTTTTTTTGAATTTCCTTTTTTGGCAAATACGCCAGAGTTGATGATAGAAGCAACTATAAAAACTCCAGGGAGCAAGCATCATGTAAAAGATCAGCTGGTGGTTAGGAATAATCCTTTTATAAAAGGGACTTTTCGTTATCGGAAAATTGATGAAGGTTGTTGGCTCACGATAACCAACATTGAGTTTAAACAAAACGCTTTGATAAAAACGGTTTATGATGAACTTATTCCGAGTGAACATTATACGCTTACTTTTACCATGTATGAAAGCAAAGTAAAACTGCAAAATAGGTTTATTGATGACATCCCTTTTCAAAATAAATTTTGGGGTTTTAAGAAACCAGGAACTGAAGTAGGTGCGCATTTTTACAAAGGTTCTAAATGTGAGTTTTACATCTATCATTTTCACCCAGAATGGATCAAAAAAAACATTCCTTTTGATAAATTAGAGGAGAACCTTCCTTTTAAAAAGTTTTTAGATTCAGATAAAGGATTCATATCCTACCAAGATATTGTGCCAAATGCCGAAGAGTTGTCTCATGAAATTGAACAAACTTTTATAAATTTTAATAAAGATATTTTTAGTGATACGCTTTTAAAATCTCAAACATTAAGTTTGGTTTCTACTTTTTTCAAGAATGCTTTCGCCGATTTGAGAAAGGAAGATTACAAAGTAAAAGATACTGTAGATTACAAAAAGATGTCGCAATGTGAGCGATTAATTTCAAGAGACTTAGCGTTACCCTTTTTAGGAATTGAAGCTATAGCTCAAAAGTTAAATGTATCTCCTTCAAAACTAAAAATGGATTTTAAGTTGGTGTATGGAACATCGATCCTGCAGTATAATATCGATAAAAAAATGCAATTTGCCATGCAATTACTTTTGAATACTAATATGCAGGTCAAACATATTGCGTTAGAAGTTGGGTATGATAATCACAGTAAATTTAGTGCTGCGTTTAAGAAAAGGTTCGGCGAACTTCCGTCAGAATCACGTCCAGAAAGTATGGTCAATTAAAATTACTTTTTTAGATTCAAAAATTATTGCCACCCATTAAAAGGATTCATGCAACGTATCATTTTGCATGAATCCTTTTTTTTGTTGTTTATTTTTACGTTGGGCATATCCTTTTGTATTCAAGGATTTGTGTGTTTTTTTTTCTCTTAAAAAAATATAAAAAATGTCCGAATGGGCTATCGATTTGTCCGAATGGGCTGCTCGAATGTTTTTGGAGTTAATATCTTTGTACGTTGAATGGTTTTTGCATGCACAATGAACTTAATTAAAATATTTATGAAAAAACAATTACTCTTTTTTATGGCACTTTTTTGGAGTGCATTTTCCTTTGGACAATCTTTTACCGCTGGTGGAATATTATACAAGATATTAACGCCAACAACTGTTGAGGTTGGTGATAATTCTTCTTATGGTTCTAATCCTTTTAATGGTCCTATTGCAAATATACCAAGTACGGTAACATATAATAATAATACGTATTCCGTAACTGCTATTGGAGATTTTGCTTTTGAGGATAGTCTTAATTTAACATCTGTAACTATTCCTAATTCGGTGACATTTATTGGATATTTTGCTTTTTTTAATAATTCTAATTTAACGTCTGTAACTATTGGTAATTCGGTGATTGCTATTGAATCTGATGCTTTTGGCTATTGTTTTAATTTAACAACAGTAAATTGTTATGTGTTAAACCCTATTGCTATAGATGCATATGCTTTTCAATTAGTAAATCTGTCAGTGTGCGCTTTAAATGTACCAATTGGTAGTGAAACAGCTTATGATGCAGCAGCAGTTTGGACAAATTTTAACCCAATAAATGGAAATTTAACTCCTGTAAATAGCGCTCCAACAGACATTTTACTTTCTGCATTAGCTATTAATGAAAACGTAGCTGCCAATTCAACTGTTGGAACTTTTAGTTCTATAGATGCAAATACAGCAAATACATTCACATATACTTTAGTTGCAGGAACAGGAAGTACCGACAATGCTTCTTTTAATATCAGCGGAAATAGTTTAAGAATTACAGCAAGTCCAGATTTTGAGACTAAAAGCTCGTATGCAATTAGAATTAGAACTACAGATCAAGGTGGTTTGTTTTTTGAAAAGCAGTTTACTGTTACTATTAATAATTTATGTGATGTATCTTTTACAGTGGCTCAAACCAATGTGTCTTGTAATGGAGGATCAAATGGGGCAATCAATTTAACTCCAACTGGAGGAACTGCTCCATACTTTATCGTCTGGTATGATGGAGCCACAGGTAAAGATAGAACAGGATTGGTAGCTGGAACCTATACATTTACAATCGATGATGCAAATTATTGTACACCACCAACACCAATAAGTATTACCATTACCCAACCAACAGTATTATCAGCAACAACAGCTCAAACCAATGTGTCTTGTATTGGTGGATCTAATGGTAGTGCAACAGTTACTCCATCAGGTGGCACAGCACCTTATACTTACAGTTGGACAGGTGGCGGCACAAGTGCAACTAAATCTGGATTAGCTGCAGGAACTTATACTTGTACAATCACTGATGCAAATTCGTGTACAACAACTCAAAGTGTTACCATTACACAACCAACAGCTTTAGTGGCAAATCTTACAACGCAAACCAATGTGTCTTGCAACGGTGGTTCTACTGGCAGTGCAACAGTTTCTGTATCAGGTGGCACAGGAACTTATACTTACAGCTGGACAGGTGGCGGCACAAGTGCAACTAAATCTGGATTAGCTGCAGGAACTTATACTTGTACAATCACTGATGCAAATTCGTGTACAACAACTCAAAGTGTTACCATTACACAACCAACAGCTTTAGTGGCAAATCTTATAACGCAAACCAATGTGTCTTGCAACGGTGGTTCTACTGGTAGTGCAACAGTTACTCCATCAGGTGGCACAGCACCTTATACTTACAGTTGGACAGGTGGCGGCACAAGTGCAACTAAATCTGGATTAGCTGCAGGAACTTATACTTGTACAATCACTGATGCAAATTCGTGTACAACAACTCAAAGTGTTACCATTACACAACCAACAGCTTTAGTGGCAAATCTTACAACGCAAACCAATGTGTCTTGCAACGGTGGTTCTACTGGCAGTGCAACAGTTTCTGTATCAGGTGGTACAGGAACTTATACTTACAGCTGGACAGGTGGCGGCACAAGTGCAACCAAATCTGGATTAGCTGCAGGAACTTATACTTGTACAATCACTGATGCAAATTCGTGTACAACAACTCAAAGTGTTACCATTACTCAACCAACAGCTTTAGTGGCAAATCTTACAACGCAAACCAATGTGTCTTGCAACGGTGGTTCGACTGGAAGTGCAACAGTTTCTGTATCAGGTGGCACAGGAACTTATACTTACAGCTGGACAGGTGGCGGCACAAGTGCAACTAAATCTGGATTAGCTGCAGGAACATATACTTGTACAATCACTGATGCAAATTCGTGTACAACAACTCAAAGTGTTACCATTACCCAGCCAAACGTTATGACTGTAGATGCTGGGCCAACAACTGTAAACTATTGTGCAAATGCTATTACGCCAATTACAGCTACAAATATATCAACGAATTTTCAAGGAGCTTATGCACCAGCTAACTGGGCTTTTGCTAACGCAAATGCCGATGGTAATGTAAACACAACTAATGCTCCGGCAAGTATATCTATTACTGGTGGAAATAATAATGGGGATAATCTTCTTGGTGGAAGCCCAGGGGATTCTAGTTATTCTATTACTTTTACTCCCAATACAACTGTTTCATTTAATTGGGCATATAGTGCAGGTGAAGGAGGTGCTTTTGATTATCCTCAAGTCATAGTAAATGGAGTTGCGACAATAATGCAAGGATATAATATTAATACTTCAGGCCCAGAAACTCAATCAGGTACTATGACAGTCAATGTAACAGCTGGTCAAACATTTGCATTTAATATGCATACAGTAGATAATAAGTTTGGAGCTGCAACTGTTACAATTAGTAATTTAGTAATTAGCAATTCAGATGGTAGTTATTCTTGGGTAGCTACCAATGGAGGTTCTATAACAGGAGCTACTAATACAGCAAATATGACACCTGCAACTTCAGGTACTTATACGGTTACGGCAACTAATGCTAATGGTTGTTCAGCTACAGATAGTGTTGCGGTAATTATTGCAACAGCAACTACATCACAAACAGATGTGTCTTGTAATGGAGGATCAAATGGGGCAATCAATTTAACCCCAACAGGAGGAACTGCTCCCTACACTTTCAACTGGGGTGGAGGAATCACAACTGAAGACAGAACAGGATTAGCCGCAGGAACATATACATGTACAATCACTGATGCTAGTTCGTGTATAACAACAACAAGTGTCACCATTACAGAACCAACAGCTTTAGTGGCAAATCTTACAACGCAAACCAATGTGTCTTGCAACGGTGGTTCTACTGGAAGTGCAACAGTATCTGTATCTGGTGGAACATCAGGTTATACTTATTCATGGTCTCCAAGTGGTGGAACAGTTGCAACGGCTTCTGGATTAGCCGCAGGAACATATACTTGTACAATCACTGATGCTAATTCTTGTACAACAACAGCAAGTGTTACCATTACACAACCAACGGTAATTGATTTCACAACAACAGTTTTGTCTGGTTATGATTATAATACTGGATATAGTCAAACTATAGTAGCTTCAGGAGGAACAGGATCTAAAACGTATGCAGTCACAGCGGGAAGTTTGCCTTCTGGTTTTTCGCTATCAACAGCTGGACAGATAACAGGTATTTCAACTCAAATTGCTGATAGTAATTTTACGGTTACCGCTACTGATGCTAATAGTTGTAGTGGTACCTATGATTATGTACTGAAATTAAATCAAATCCCAATTACCGTAACTGCAACACCTTCTCAAACTAAAGTATATGGGGAGAGTGATCCTGTTTTAACTTATACAGCGTCACCAAGTTTGCTTTCTGGAGATTCATTTACAGGATCTTTAACAAGAGTTAGTGGTAAAAATATTGGTAATTATGCTATTAATCAAGGTTCACTTTCTGCTGGGTCTAAATATTTAATTACTTACGCTGGTGCTAACTTTTCTATTACTGCAAAACCAATCACAGTAACAGCTGATGCTTCACAAACTAAAGTGTATGGAGCAACAGATCCTAGTTTAACGTATTCAGTTTCTCCAAGTTTGGTAGGAACAGATGCTTTCACAGGAACATTATCAAGAGTAGTAGGAGAGAACGCTGGTACGTATGCGATTGAACAAGGAACATTAAGTGCTGGATCTAATTATGCAGTTACTTATGTAGCTAAAGATTTTGCTATTACCGCAAAACCAATCACAGTAACAGCTGATGCTGGACAAACTAAAGTTTACGGAACAACAGATCCTAGTTTAACGTATTCAGTTTCGCCAAGTCTGGTAGGAACAGATGCTTTCACAGGAACTTTGGCAAGAGTTGCAGGTGAGAATGTGGGTACTTATACAATTGGACAAAATGACTTAAGTGCAGGTTCGAATTATACAATTACGTTTGTTTCGTCAGATTTTACAATTACTCCTAAAGCCATCAACATAACTGCAGCAGCAAAAACTAAAGTATATGGCACAACAGAGGTTCCTCTAAATTATGTTGTTACGCCTAGTTTACTTAGCGGAGACTCCTTTACTGGAGCTTTAAATAGAGCAACAGGTGAGAATGTTGGGACATATGCAATAGCGCAAAACACTTTAAGTGCTGGTGCTAATTATGTAATTAATTTTGTGTCTGCCAACTATAACATTACTAAAGCAAACCAAGAAATTACTTGGAATCAAACCTTAGTTTCAGACTGTGGTAGCTCAGCACCAATAGCGTTGACTGCGACTTCTACTAGTGGTTTAGGAATCAGTTTTTCAACTTCGAATAGTAATGTGGCAACAATTGTAAATAACGAATTGGTGTTTTTAAATCCTGGTTCAGCGACGCTTACAGCTTCTCAAGTAGGAGATAATAATTACAATGCAGCATTAAGTATTGTATTGCCTATTGTAAAAAGCCAGCCAAATTTGATTAAAAAACAATTTGAAGATGTTATCTTTTTTGACAATAGTTCAAATGAATTTGTGGCTTATACATGGTATAAAAACGGAGTAGTAGTTGCTGGTCAAACAGCGCAATACTTCAAAGAAACAGGCGCTTTAAATGGTTCTTACTATGCAGTTGCAACTAAAAGAGATGGAACACTAATAAGAACTTGTCCGTTAGTTTTAGCATCTAATGGAGTAGTAGAAACCATGAATATTGCTCCAAATCCAGTACGAAGTAACTCAAGCTACCAATTAATTACCAATATAGAAGCTGCTAAAATCCAAAATGCTCGCGTTACGGTATTCAACATACTTGGGTCATTAATAACAGACAAAGTTGTTAATGAAAGCACAATTGAGATGGTTGCACCAAGTGTAAACGGTATTTATATTGTGAAACTTACTTTATCTAATGGTAAGATGTTCACGAAAAATCTTTTGGTAAGAAATTAAATAATTTAAGGATATGAAATCCTCTTTTTTAAACAAAGAGAGGATGAATTATTCATATGAAAATAACATACATATGAAATTTAATAATAAACACATACTAGGAATTGTTGCCGTGCTGTTCTCTACAGCAGCAAGTGCCCAGTTTTACGTTGGCGTACAGTCAGGAATTGCTAATATTCAAAGCGATGTCAAAGGTGTTAGAGCAAGTCATGAAGTAGGAGGCGCTGTTAAAGCAGGATACATTTATAACATAACAAAACATATTGGTATTGGATCTGGTGTCGAATTTGCGCAATACAAACAAAAAGTATTTTTGACTCAAAGCGATGCAACGCAATCAAGTTTTGAAGTTGATGAGACTACATCTGCATTTATTTATAACGTAACAAGTGCTAATTATCGAGAGGAGCAAACATTGCAAGCTATTCAAATTCCGTTATTTGTGCAGTATAAAAGAAATATTAATGTAGGTGTTGATTTCAACTTTAGAGCTGGAGTTAAGTATTTTTCACCTGTAAATTATAAGGTCGAAGCTTCTGCAAATGCTGTTACTGGAGTTGGTTATTATCCAGATGTTAATTTAACTATTGATAATTTGCCAGAATATGGTTTTGGAACACAGTCAGCTTATTCTCAATCAGGAGAATACCAAACAAAAGGTATATTGATGAGTAGTTTTGAATTGGGTTTTACTTTTCAGATGGGAGAGAAGAACGCCTTATATGCTGCTATGTTTTTAGATAGTGGTTATGGTTCCATTTTAGATCAAAAACAAAATGAGTCTTACATTGGATATAGTCAAAAATCGATTACCGATAGAAAAGCAAATGGTTTGTATAGCACAGATAAAGAGGCAACAATCAAGCCTGTAGCGTTTGGATTAACATTAGGTTGGAATTTTAAATAAGTAGTTTGGTTTGAATAATTATTTAGGTCTTGAGAAATCAAGGCCTTTTTTTTGTTCATAACTTCCCTTTTCTTTAGATTAAAAAAAGCCTAAATTTGAAATTCATTTTTTGCGATTTTTTTAAATCACAAACACTTCAACTCCAGTTATGTACTTAATATTCGATACCGAAACTACAGGATTACCAAAGCGTTGGGGCGCTCCCATTTCAGATACGGATAACTGGCCGCGTTGTATTCAAATCGCTTGGCAGTTGCACGACGATATGGGAAAACTCGTAGAGCATCAAGATTATTTGGTCAAGCCCGAAGGTTTTAATATTCCTTATGACGCTGAACGAATTCACGGTATTTCTACAGAATTGGCTGAGGTCGATGGAATTTCGTTGGCGGAAGTTTTGGAAAAATTCAATATTGCTTTAGGCAAAGCTAAATTCATCGTTGGTCAGAATCTAGGTTTTGACATCAATATTATGGGTTGTGAGTTTTATAGAATGGGCGTTGAAAGCCAAATGAGTTCCATGCCCATTCTCGACACTTGTACCGAAGTAACCGCTTCCTTATTGAAATTACCGGGAGGTCGAGGAGGAAAATTCAAACTGCCTACTTTAACGGAACTGCACTCTTATCTTTTTAATAAACCTTTTGGCGAAGCGCACAACGCCACTGCCGATGTAGAGGCAACCACGCGTTGTTTTTTGGAGTTAATTCGTCGTGATGTTTTTACAAAAGAGGAACTCGATGTTCCAGCCAGTTATTTTCAAGATTTTCAAAGTAAGAATCCAAGCGAGATTAAACTCATTGGTTTAAAACATATAAATCTTAAGGAAGCTTCGGATAAAATTCGCCAGCAGTTTGGCGAAAAACAAGCTCCTGCGGTTTCTAGAGCAGAACTTTCTGAGAATAAAAAGGTACTTGTTGATACGCAGTTCGTTCATTTGCACAATCACACCCAGTTTTCAGTTTTGCAGTCTACAATTAGTATTGCGGCATTGGTAAAAGCGGCGGCACAACAAAAAATGCCTGCTGTTGCCATGACGGATCATGCGAATTTGATGGGTGCTTTTCATTTTGTCCGTGATATTTTATACCATAATAAGGCGGCTGAAGCCAAGAATAAAGCGGCAATAGAAAATGGTGAAGAACCTACCGAAGTTCCGATGAAACCAATCGTGGGTTGCGAATTTTTTGTTTGTGAAGATCATAAAAATAAGTCGGTTAAGGACAATGGTTACCAAATAGTGCTTTTGGCGAAGACCAAAAAAGGCTACCATAATTTGGCTAAAATGTCTTCCATCGCTTACACGGAAGGATTTTATTATGTGCCAAGAATCGACCGAAAAGTTATTCAGCAATTCAAAGAAGATATTATTGTTTTGTCGGGAAACTTGTATGGTGAAATCCCAAATAAGATTTTAAATATTGGTAAAAACCAAGCCGAAGAAGCGTTGATTTGGTGGAAAAACGAATTCAAGGAAGATTTTTACATTGAGGTGATGCGTCACAATCAAGAAGATGAAAATCGGGTGAATGCGTCTTTGATTTCATTGGCACGGAAACATGATGTCAAAATTATTGCTACAAACAATACCTTTTATATAGATAAGGAGAATTCGAATGCACACGATATTTTGCTTTGTGTGCGGGACGGTGAAAAACAAACTACGCCAATTGGTCGTGGTCGTGGCTATCGTTACGGATTGCCGAATCAGGAATACTATTTCAAGTCGGGAGACGAAATGAAACAGCTTTTCGCAAATTTGCCAGAAGCAATTTCGAATATTTCAGAGATTGTGGATAAAATCGAGATTTTCGATCTGGCGCGTGAAGTTTTGCTTCCAAAATTTGAAATCCCGGTTGAATTTAATAATCCAGAAGATGCAGTTGATGGTGGAGTTCGAGGTGAAAATGCGTATTTGAGGCATCTTACTTTTGAAGGAGCAAGAAGACGCTATCCCGTAATTACTGAAGAAATTCAGGAGCGATTGGATTTTGAATTATTGACCATTTCCAATTCGGGGTATCCGGGTTATTTCCTGATTGTACAGGATTTAATTGCTGAGGCGAGAAGCATGGGAGTTTCTGTAGGGCCGGGAAGGGGATCTGCGGCAGGATCGGTGGTGGCGTATTGTTTGAAAATTACCAACATCGACCCGTTAATGTATAACCTACTTTTTGAGCGTTTCCTGAATCCGGATCGTGTGTCACTACCCGATATTGATATCGATTTTGATGATGAAGGACGAAGCAGTGTAATGGATTATGTGATCCGAAAATACGGTTCGAAACAAGTGGCGCAAATTATCACCTATGGTAAAATGGCGACCAAATCAGCGATTCGAGATACCGCTCGTGTTTTGGATTTACCGTTATTCGAAGCTGATAAAATTGCAAAATTGATTCCGGGAATGATGCCTTCCAAATGGAATTTGGCTCGTTTTTTAAACGAAAAAGAAGATATCATTAAAAAAGCCGTTCGTCCGGAAGAATACGATAAAATAAAAGAATTAATAGGTCTTGCTAATGAAGATGATTTGGGCGGAGAAACCATTCAGCAAGCCAAAGTTTTAGAAGGAAACTTAAGAAATACGGGTATTCATGCCTGTGGAGTGATTATTACGCCAAGTGATATTACTGATTTTGTTCCTGTGGCTACCGCCAAAGATTCTGATTTGTATGTAACGCAGTTTGATAACTCGGTGGTTGAAAGTGCCGGATTGCTGAAGATGGACTTCTTGGGTTTGAAAACCCTGACTCTGATAAAAGATACCGTTAAATTAGTAAAATACAGAACCGGAATTGATCTTGATCCCGACACGTTTCCAATTGATGATTTGAAGACGTACGAACTTTTTCAACGGGGAGAAACAGTAGGGATTTTTCAATATGAGAGTCCTGGAATGCAGAAATACATGAAGGAATTAAAGCCAACAGTATTTCCCGATTTGATTGCGATGAATGCATTGTATCGTCCGGGGCCGATTGCTTACATTCCGAGTTTCGTTAAGCGAAAAAACGGTGAAGAGGAAATTATTTATGACCTTGATGCCTGTGAAGAATTATTAAAAGATACTTATGGAATTACCGTTTACCAAGAACAAGTAATGCTTTTATCCCAAAAACTGGCGGATTTCTCCAAAGGTGATGCCGATGTTTTGCGTAAAGCGATGGGAAAAAAACAAAAGGATGTTTTGGATAAAATGAAACCTAAATTTATCAGTCAGGCGGCCGCCAAAGGGCATCCCGAGGATAAGTTGGAGAAAATCTGGAAAGACTGGGAAGCCTTTGCGGAATACGCCTTTAATAAATCACACTCTACTTGTTATGCATGGATTGCATACCAAACAGCATTTTTAAAAGCCAATTATCCAGCCGAATATATGGCTGCGGTTCTTTCGAATAATATGAGTGATATTAAGCAGGTTTCGTTCTTTATGGAAGAGTGCAAACGCATGGGATTACAGGTTTTAGGACCTGATGTAAATGAGTCTTTTTATAAATTCACCGTTAACGATGATTATGCGGTGCGTTTTGGAATGGGAGCTGTAAAAGGTGTGGGTTCTGGAGCTGTGGCGACAATTGTGGAGAATAGAAAAGACGGAAGATATAAATCAATTTTTGATTTAACCAAGCGTATTGATTTGCGTGCGGCGAATAAAAAAGCATTAGAGAATCTGGTTTTGGCTGGAGGTTTCGATTCATTTTTAGGAACAACGAGAGCGCAGTATTTCCACGATGATGGTGATGGAATTACTTTTTATGAAAAAGCGATTCGGTATGGTGCAAAATTTCAGGAAAATGAGAATTCATCGCAAGTGAGTTTGTTTGGTGACAGCAGTGATGTTCAAATCGCAGAACCTATCGTGCCGCCTTGCGAGGATTGGAGCACGATGGAAAAATTAGCTAAAGAGAAGGAAGTCGTAGGGATTTATATTTCGGGACATCCTTTAGACGATTACAAATTTGAAATGAAATATTTTTGTAATGCCAAACTGGAAGCGTTGAAAAACATGGAATTGCATGTGAGTAAAAACCTTGCGTTTGGAGGAATAATCAATAACGTGCAGCATCGTGTGGCCAAAAATGGAAAAGGTTGGGGCATGTTTACATTAGAAGGATATGATGAAAGTTATGAGTTCCGAATTTTTGGGGAAGAGTATTTAAAGTTTCGTCATTTCTTTATTCAGAATAATTTCACTTTCATGAAAGTACTGGTAAAAGAGGGTTGGACGGACCGAGATACTGGTAAAAAAGGAGAGCCTAGACTACAATTTGTTGAGGTCAAACAATTGCAAGATGTATTAGAAACTTTCGCTAGAAAATTAATTGTGCTGCTAAATATTAAGGATTTAGAAACAGAATTTATCCATAAATTGAGTCACCTTTTTCAAGAAAACAAAGGCGATAACACTGTTTCTTTTGAGGTTATGGAATTGGAAAAAACAAAACGTCTCGTTGCTGTTGCTCCAGTTGAATTAGAAAATGAAGAAGTTGCTTTTGTTGATGAAAATGATAATTCTGAAATGGAAACTCTCGAAATTCCAGACACTAATGCTGTTGCAAAAGTGGAAGAAGTAGAAGAAGTTAAGGTGGTTACCAAACTAACGATGCCGAGCAGAAAATTGAAAATCAAAATTTCAAATGAATTGCTGGTAGAACTTGAGAAAATGCAAATTAACTTCAAGTTGAATTAAGGGTTTACGGATTGTAAATGATAATGGAGTAATCATAATTTTTTAACTTTTGATGAATTCATGCTGGTGTGAAATTGAATTGTATTCTTTATTCCTATTTTAAAATTCCGTAATCAACTGATTATTATGTATTAATCATATTTAATATATTATTCGTCGTGTTTGTTATTAAATTTTCATTGAAAATGGTTTATTTTCGCACAAATGATATTAAACGAAATTATGAAAAAGCAGTTATTTTTATTAGGATTTGCAATTTGTTCGATGACAATGGTAGGGCAAACAGAAAAAAAAGAAAGTTGGTACTTTAAAGTTGGTGGATCTTATTTTACTCAAATCGCTGCCACTGAGTTTCCTACTGTAGGAGGTAATGCAGCTTTAGATAAAGTATATGTAGGCGGGAAATTAGTTTCTGAAGAAAGTGTTACAGGTTCATTTGGGGAAGGTTTTAGAAGTGGAGCAACGGTTGGTTATAGATTTAATACGCGTTTGGGTGTTGAGATGGGGATAAATTATTATTCTAGTAACGATAAAACAATGGCTCAAACAACTACAGATGCAATTTTTATTTCTGGTGGTCGTCCTGTTTACAATTTTAAATCAGTGGGACAAATCAGTGCTTTTGATTTAGCGCCGGCTTTAGTTCTGTTTTTAGGAGAGCAAAATGGTTTTGAACCGTATACGAAAGTTGGGGTTCTTTTGCCAGTTCATGGGGATTTAGAAATTACTACAGATGCAATTGTACCAACTGGTGTTGCTAGTCCAGCAACCGTAGCCGTTCATAGTGTGGATAAAGTAAAGCCAAATCCTACTGTTGGTTTTATGGCTGCATTAGGAACTTCATATAAATTAGGGAAAAATATTTCGGCATTTGCAGAATTAGAATACCGTAATTTCACAGTTCATGGTAAATCCAAAGAAACTACTGAATTTACTATGAATGGTCAAAATGCTTTGGCGGGCAGAACTCAAGCTCAAATTCATTCGAATTATGTAGAACGTTTGGATGTGAGTTCAAATAATGCTGCAACAAATCCGAATGGATTGGATTCAACTAAACCAATGGATGAATTAAGTTCGTATGTGGGAATTAGTGGTCTTGGTTTAACTTTTGGATTGAAATATAGCTTATAATATAATTTTTTTATAAGTGAAGGGATGTTTGAGAAAGCATCCCTTTTTTTTGTTTAAAAAATAAATAGGTTTTGGGAACACGGGTTTTTAGCCCTGATGGTCGAATTGCTAACGCAATTACCTTTTTAGGCTTTTTTAAGCTGGAAAAGATACAGTGTACAGCTGGAAATAGCTCCTGAAAAGAAAATGTGAATTTTACAGCGAATAGGAATTGATAATGGATTAATAGTCAAAACTAATTTGGGAATAGTGTTTGATTTGTTTTTAATTTCTAAATTTGTAATCTAGTTTGAAAATATGAAATATTCGAACGATAAACTTTAAATAAAATATTATGGCATTAGCAATAACAGATGCTACTTTTGAGGAAGTAGTTTTGAAATCAGACAAACCGGTAATGGTAGATTTTTGGGCAGCATGGTGTGGACCTTGTAGAATGGTTGGGCCAATCATTGATGAATTGAGCAACGAATACGAAGGTAAAGTTGTTGTAGGTAAAGTTGATGTTGATGCGAACCAAGAATTTGCTGCAAAATACGGAGTTAGAAATATCCCAACAGTTTTGGTTTTTCATAATGGAGAAGTAGTAGGGAAACAAGTAGGAGTTGCTCCGAAGCAAACTTATGCTGATAGTTTAGACGCTTTGTTGTAATCGGTAGATTATGATTTATATAGAATCTGTAAGGATTCAAAGAGAAGGTTTGGCGAAAGTCAAGCCTTTTTTTTTGGTCTAAGCTGAATTGATTTCAGCTTCTTGATTAAGTTTTGTTTCGTTACTCTTTTAATTTTTAAATCGTTCAATCTTTTAATATATTTGGTAGATGAAGATTGAATCGCAAATACAGAAAATTTCTAGTTTTCAGCACTTGGAATTGCTGGCCAATCAGGTTGTAGAAGGTTTTATTTCCGGAATGCACAAAAGTCCGTTTCATGGATTTTCAGCTGAATTTGCTGAGCATAAAGTGTATAATGTTGGCGAAAGCACTAAGCACATTGATTGGAAGTTGTTTGCCAAAACGGATCGTTTGTTTACCAAGCGCTTTGAGGAAGAGACGAATTTGCGGTGTCATATTATTATCGATAATTCCTCATCGATGCATTATCCAAAACTAAAAGACAATCAGAACTTTTTTGAGAATAAGATTGGGTTTTCGGTATTGGCTTCGGCAGTTTTAATGAATCTGTTGAAGAAACAACGCGATGCTGTTGGTCTAAGTGTATTTTCGGATACATATGAGTACTACGCGCCTGAAAAAGGCAGTGATCGCCATCATCGGATGATTTTGAACACACTCGAAGGCTTGCTTGTGAAACCTCCTGTTAAAAAAAAGACAGACATAGTTACATTTTTGCATCAAATAGCCGAGAAAATCCACCGTCGTTCGATGATTATTTTATTTACGGATATGTTTCAGTCTGGTCCAGAATCATCAGGAGAAGAAGCGCTGTTTAATGCGCTACAACATTTGAAACATAATAAGCATAAAGTAGTGCTTTTTCACGTTGTCGATAAAAAAACAGAGCTAAATTTTGATTTTGACAACGCTCCAAGGAAGTTTATTGATGTGGAAACGGGAGAAGAAGTAGCTGTCTTTGCAGATAATGTGAAGGAAGAATATGAAAAAGAGATGGAAAGTTACTTCAAGAAGTTAGCTTTAACCTGCGCACAAAACCGAATAAAGTACATTCCGGTAAGTGTAGATGAAAGTTTCGAAAAAATTTTAATGACATACTTGGTTGAAAAACAAAACTTTGGATAATAAGGCGAAAATTTATCAATTATTTTTTCAAAAAACGCTTGCGTAAACGGAAATCTATTGTATCTTTGCCACCGCAATAACGCAGAGGTTTGGTAGTTCAGTTGGTTAGAATACATGCCTGTCACGCATGGGGTCGCGGGTTCGAGTCCCGTCCAGACCGCAATATTGGGGAAAGCCTTTCGTAACAGAAAGGCTTTTTTGCCCCATAAGGTTTTTAACGTTAGTTGTGTTGTTTGCTACGAATTTGTAACTCGTAGCGGGTTTAGTAGTTAGACCAATGAAAAGCTTTCCACTTTTGTGGATAGCTTTTTTGATTTAAAAAGAAGGTAGGGTTTTAGATCGTCAGATTTAAAAGGTGCAAGATTTTAGTTGGTTTAAATAGCAATTAGGTTTAGCGATCAACTAATTTTACAATTAAAATACTGGTTTGGTAGTTCAGTTGGTTAGAATACATGCCTGTCATCTCGTCTTTTGGGACGAGACGGGTTCGATTCCAGAACTGGGTTTAAGGATTAGAATGTTATAGATTAAAATACTGGTTTGGTAGTTCAGTTGGTTAGAATACATGCCTGTCACGCATGGGGTCGCGGGTTCGAGTCCCGTCCAGACCGCCAGTAATAAAAAAGCTTTTCCTAACAGAAAAGCTTTTTTTGTTTTTTTAAAATTCAAAAAATAATCGATATGTATTTTGTTTACATCATAAAAAATCATCAAGGATTATTTTACAAAGGATTTACTCAAAATCTTGATAAACGTATTTTTGAACACAATAATGATTTAAGTCGATACACGTCTGGAAAAAGTCCATGGATTTTGGTGTATTTCAAAAAGTTTGAAACAAAAACAGAAGCATTAAAAGAAGAATTACGATTAAAAAAGCTCAATGTTGCTTCGATAGAGAGATTATTAAGCAGTTTTCAAGTTGAATAGAACAGATGCCCTGTCATCTCGTCTTTTGGGACGAGACAGGTTCGAGTCCTCTCGTTCCAAAAACGAGACAAGTAATAAAAAAGCTTTTCTGTTAAGAAAAGCTTTTTTTGTTTAAGTATGTTTATGAATTAAAACAACTCGGATTTATATTGCCATACAATCCACATAAACAATCCCAAATACATGACGCAAATCACAAACTTCATGAAACTAGAAACCAGAAACCCCACAACGGAACCTGCAGCCGCCTTCAAAGCCCTATTGTGGTCTTTAAAGTCATAGATAAGCTCACCTATTAGCGCGCCAACAAACGGTCCTATGAGGAAGCCAAATGATATTGGAGCAAGAATCCCGACAACTAAGCCGATATTTGTTCCCCAAATCCCGTACGAGCTACCGCCAAATCTCTTGGTTCCCTTGGCTGGAATCACGTAATCTAAAACGGAAATAACAATTGTAGTCAATAAAGCAATTCCTAAAATCCAATAGTTAGCCGGAACCGCCTTCGTGAAATAGAGTAATGCTAATCCAACCCAACTCACACTTGGCCCTGGTACAACAGGTAAAAAACTGCCAAATAAACCCGTAATAATGCATGCGAAACCAAGAATTAAAAGTAAGATATCCATAAATTTATTTTTAGTAATTTTGAAAACACAAAAGCAACATGTTTTTAGCTAATGAACAGAATTAAATTAAAACAATTATTATCAGCAACGCTCTTATTTACTCTTTCTTTTTGGTCGGTAAATGCTCAAGAGATAACAGTAAGCGGAAATGATATGCTTTTGAAAGAGACCATCTATAACGAAAACAGAATAAAAGTATTGAATTTTTCTTTGAAAGACTTTGATGCGCTTTTTTTTGAGTTTTTTGAAAAAAAATCGAATCCAAATATTGTACTTACAAAAGAGGAATTTTATACATACACAATTCAAATTGCTGTTTTCTCAGATCGATTGGCAGCTTTGTATCCGGATCAAAAAGAAATTGCTGCCGAAAGTAAAAAGAAATGGTTTGCTGAAAACTACAAAGATTATTTAGTTTTGAAAGCATCTCAAAAAAAATAATTGTATTTTTATAAATTATTAGACCAATTCAAAAATAAAGCCTTGAAGCAATATTACCTCTTTTTAGTATTTCTATTTTTTAGTTCCTGTCAATACTTTGACAAGCAGATTCCTTCGGAGAAAGAATTGTTGCAAAAGGAATTGAAATCCATTAACTGGAAAGAAGTCGATGAATACCCATCGGTAGTAGATTGTGAAAAGATTGATAATAAAGCCCAACGTCAACAATGTTTTTTCGAAGTTTTAACGCAACTGATTCAAGAGAAATTGAGTGTTGATACACTTTCGGTTCTCTATCCGGAACTGGATACGATCGAAGTTAAGGTGACTGTCTTCCCTAATGCAACGATGCAATTTGAGCCTCAATTTTCTAAAGATTCAGTTGCCTATGACAAAATCAAAATTGACAGTATTCTTAAAGCCCGTTTGGTTGATTTTCCAAAAATTAATCCAGCCATCAAACGCGGAATTCTAGTAAAAACACAATTTATTCTTCCGGTTATTCTAAAAGTAGAGTAAGTAATGCCATTTACATTTTCACATCCAGCCATACTTTTGCCATTTTTAAAAAATAAAAAATTGTCAGCTACGGCTTTGATTGTTGGCTCCATGTCTCCTGATTTTGAATATTTTTTCCGAATGAAAATGCAAAGCGAAATTAGTCATACGCTTTTGGGGATATTTCTAATTGATTTTCCCTTGGGTATTATAGTTATGTTTGCCTTTCATGAAATTATAAAACGTCCTCTCATAGAAAATTCGCCACCTTTTCTTCAAAATAAGCTACAGGAATTAATGGAGTTCAATTGGGTATCTTATTTTAAAAGTGCTGTATTCACTGTTCTGATATCCTTTTTTTTAGGAGCTGTTTCACATATAGTATGGGATTCAATGACGCATTGGGATGGTTATATAGTACAACAAATTCCATTTTTTAATCTAGAATTTTTTTCAATACCGTTTTATAAAATTGCACAGCATGTAAGTTCAATAATTGGCTTGTTGTGGATTTTATTTTATATTTCTAAACTACCAGAAAAAAATGAAATTACCAAAATAATTAATTTTAATTATTGGTCTTTGTCCATTGTTTTTGCAGCAATTTTTATTGCTATCCGATTTTATTTTGGAACAGAGTTGGAGAAAATAGGAAATACTATTGTGAGTATTATTTCTCCCACGATACTAGCAATTACTCTGACGGGATTGATTTTTAGAAATAAAAAAACTATTTAGTAAAGCTTCTCCCTTTCCATTCGTATTTTCCAAACAATGAATACAAAGCCACAGTTACGCTAAAAAAAGGATAAAACAAACTACTTAAAAGCAAATACTTTACTTTGGCCTTGGTTAAAAATTGATTGGTTTTATAAATCAAAATGGTATCAACCGTGAACTTGAAGGTACATACTAAAAAGACATTTTGAAAAGCAGTTAAGCCTAAAAACCAAGAACCAAGAATTAAGAGCCAACTCAGATTCCCAGCAAAAACTAACAATCCCAATCCTTTTCCGAAACTACTTTGATACGAACTCGTTTTTGAGGCCCAGCGAACGCGTTGGTAAAATAATGATCTCCAATCGTTCATTGGTTTGGTCGTGACAATATTATTCTTAGATTTTAGATAATGCACTTTTTCAGGGGATTTTACAATCGCTTTTTGCAACAAGAAAACATCATCCCCACTGGCAATTCCATCGTTTCCTTCGAAACCATTCAGCTCCTGAAAAAAGGATTTGGTATATGCAAAGTTAGCACCATTGCACATAAATCCTTTGTTAATACCAAAACTCCCAATGGTTGCACCCTGCAAACTAGCCAAATCCAACTGCTGGAAATGATGCAGAAATGAATTGCCGCAATCATACGTTACCGCTCCTGCAATCATTGAAACTTTGTGAAGCTGAATGTAATTGTCTAAGGTCAATAACCAGTTTGTATTGATTACACAATCGGCATCGGTGGTGATAATCCAATCCGTGGTTACAATTTGCATCGCAGTTATTATTGCATTTTTTTTGGGTGAATTAGTAACCCGAATGTTATTTATGACTGAAACTTTAAACTTTAAATTTGGAATTTTAAATGATTCCTCAGATTCATCATCGACTAAAATCAATTCAAACAATTCCATCGGATAATTCAGCTTGGACAAACTCTCTAATAGAATCGGTAAATTTTCGGCTTCGTTCCGGAAAGGTACAATAATGGAGAATTTTGTTTTTGGCTTTAAGCCAGAATATTCAATTGAATTTACTTTGGTGAAACCATAAATCAATGCAATTATCGCTAAGCAATAGAGGAGGATTATGAGGCTTAAAACAATTGTAATCATCATCTTTTATTGCGTTTTATTTCCTTCTGCTTTGGAGAGAATTTTAAAATTCAACACATAATAAGTGCCAATTATTACAGGTAAAACAACATTCAAAAACCACATTAAAGTCGAAATGAAAATCACAATCCATTCATTAACGCCAAGAATCCCAAAGAAATAGACGGCGACACTTCCTTTTACGGCAAAGTCCAAAAATTGAAAAGTAGGCAAGGAAGAAGCCAAGAAATAAACGGATGATATGGTGGCAATCAAGGTGAAATAGGGTAAATCAACATCAAAAGCCAGAAATAAAAAGAAGTATTGGTGCGAGAATACCAGATAGCGGCAAATGCCTAAAAAGATATTTTTTTGATGGATGGATTTTGGAATTTCATTAATCTTATAAATCAGTTTTTCGATGGAATAGCCTTTGATGGTAATTTTTTTGACTGAAAATAAAATAATGAAAAGTAGTAGGAGCATGCCAAAAAGCAGCGCTACCGTTTTTGTGGTAATCACATTGTACTGCGCATTGAAATACAACAACCCAAAAATTCCAAAAATAACAGTCAATATCATTTGGATTCCGTTGCAAATCAAGTTCAGGAAAATCACTTTTTTAGTGTTTGATTTATCAAAAAATAATGCTTTTCCAGCATATTCGCCAACTCCATTCGGCGTGAAAAGTCCCGCGGTTAATGCGCCAAGAACTTGTTTAGTTGCTTCTCCTAAAGAGATTTTATGGATAAATTCGACTAAATTCTGCCATTTCAATATTTCAAAAAACCGATTCAAAACACTTAAAAACAAAATAAACGCAATTCCGCCAATGGATTGATTTTTTTGGAATAAAACAATGAATTTCTGCCAATCCAGTTTGTCGTTATGGGCTAATTGATTGTAAATAAAATAAAACGCACCGCCCACAATCAAAACTTTGATTAGAAGTACGAGGAATTGCTTAGTTTTGTGTGGAATTGAAATCATTGTTACAAAGAAACGAAAACTTTGAACTTCGAACTTTAAACTTTAAACAAATCTTTTGTCAAACGAACGCATCATATTAGGAATTGACCCAGGAACGACGATTATGGGTTTTGGATTGATAAAAATTGTCAATAAAAAAATGGAGTTTTTGCAACTGAATGAACTGCAATTGTCAAAATACGACAATCATTATCAAAAACTGAAAATCATTTTTGAACGCACAATTGAGTTAATTGATACGCACAATCCTGATGAAATTGCAATCGAAGCACCTTTCTTTGGTAAAAACGTGCAATCAATGCTGAAGTTGGGACGCGCGCAAGGTGTAGCAATGGCGGCAGGACTTTCTAGAGACATTCCGATTACGGAATATGAACCCAAGAAAATAAAAATGGCGATTACCGGTAACGGAAACGCCAGTAAAGAGCAAGTTGCTAAAATGCTTCAGCAACTTTTAGGACTTAAAGAATTGCCTAAAAACCTAGATTCAACTGATGGATTGGCAGCCGCAGTTTGTCATTTTTTCAATTCTGGGAAAGTGGTTGGTGCCAAAAGTTATACCGGTTGGGATGCTTTTGTAAAACAAAATGAAGAACGAATTAAAAAATAGTAGTCGGTTTTCAGTTTGCAGAACTGACTACTAAAACTGACCACTGACCACTAATAAATGAGCGGAATCTACATCCATATCCCTTTTTGCAAGCAGGCGTGTCATTATTGCGATTTCCATTTTTCAACTTCGATGAAGAAGAAAGAAGAGATGGTTTTGGCTATTGCCAAAGAAATTCAAATGCGCAAAAGCGAGTTTGAAAAGGAACAAGTTGAAACTATTTATTTTGGTGGAGGAACGCCAAGTGTTTTATCTTCTGAAGAAATTAATTTTCTGATAGCAGAAGTTTATAAAAATTATTCTGTTTCAGAAAATCCTGAAATTACATTGGAAGCTAATCCGGATGATTTATCAAGCGAACGAATAGTTAAATTGTCTAAAAGTAAAATCAACCGATTAAGTATCGGGATTCAATCTTTTTTTGAAGATGATTTGCAATTGATGAATAGAGCTCATAATTCGGCGGAAGCCAAAAAATGTTTGGAAGAAGCCACCAAGTATTTCGACAATATTTCCCTTGATTTGATATACGGAATTCCCAGAATGAGTAACGAAAAATGGAAACAAAATATTGAAACAGCACTGTCTTTTGGGATTCCGCATATTTCTAGTTATGCTTTAACAGTAGAACCAAAAACCGCTTTGAATAAACTGATACAAACGGGGAAAATTGCAGCTCCTAAAGATGAAGTCGCACAAGAGCATTTTGCTATTTTGGTAGAAACGCTTGAAGCCAATAATTTTATTCATTACGAATTATCGAATTTTGGCAAAGAAAACTATTTTTCTAAGAACAATTCGGCGTATTGGTTAGGGAAAAAATACATTGGTATTGGTCCTTCTGCGCACAGTTATGATGGCATTTCGAGGAGTTGGAATGTGTCGAATAATTCGCTGTATATAAAATCCATTCAGGAGGATAAATTGCCCAATGAAATAGAAATCCTTTCGACAGCGGACCGTTACAACGAATATGTTATGACCGGTTTGCGAACGATTTGGGGCGTTTCTTTGGATAGAATTAAAACCGAATTTGGAAGTGAATATTTGGAATATTTGAACAAACAATCTCAAAAATTCCTTGATGATGATTTAGTTTTTATCGAAAATAATATCTTGAAACCAACACCAAAAGGAAAGTTTTTGACGGATGGAATTGCATCAGACTTATTTTACTTAAATTTGGAAGAGTAACGTAACCGCAAAAGTCGCAAAGTTTTACGCAAAGTTGAAAAGAATTTTGTGTCGTAGCGTCTGAGTAGCATAAAAAAACAACTTGTGTTAGCAACAGTTCAACATAACAATCAAACAATTAAAGTCGACCTATCAAAACCCATTGATATTTCGATTCCATTGACGAATACTGATGAGAATCCAATTGCTTGGTATATCGACAAGCCAGTAATAGAACCCGTAGTTTTAGGGGATTGGGTAGGCAAAGTTTCGGAAGGGAAATCCTCGACAAACTTTAATAATATTTTCTTCAATCCACATGGACACGGAACGCACACAGAATGTCTGGGTCATATTACACGGGAATTTTACAGTATTAATCAATCGTTAAAACAGTTTTTCTTTTTGGCTGAATTGATTTCGGTTGTGCCGGAATTGCAAGGGGAAGACTTGGTTATTACACTGGATAACATCTTGAATGCGCTCGATGTGACATTAAAGTTAGGCGTTCCAAAAGAAGCTCTAATCATTAGAACGCTTCCTAATTTTAAAATAAAAAAATCATTAAAATATTCAAATACCAATCCGCCATATCTTTCTGAAGAGGCTGCGCGTTTCATTCGCGAAAGCGGTACTAAGCATTTATTGATTGATTTGCCAAGTGTCGATAAAGAAAAAGATGATGGAAAATTATTGGCACACAAAGCCTTTTGGAATGTTACCGATGTAAATAATTTGAATGATGATGCGCGATTAGACTGCACGATTACCGAGATGATTTTTGTTTCAGATGAAGTGAAAGACGGCACTTATTTGTTGAATTTGCAAATCGCCTCTTTTGAGAATGATGCGAGTCCGAGCAAGCCTGTTTTGTATGCTATTGTAAATGAGGAATCAAAATAATTTTACAAAATGAATTTAGAAACGTACTACGAATATTGTCTTTCCAAAAAAGGAGTTACAGCGCATTTTCCTTTTGATGAAGATACTTTAGTTTTTAAAGTGGGCGGAAAAATGTTTGCATTATCGTCTTTAAGTCAGTGGGAGAAAGGTCAACCATCAGTCAATTTAAAATGTGATCCAGAGCGCGCTGAGGAATTACGAGCGGGATATGATGACATTCAACCCGGTTTTCACATGAGTAAAACCCATTGGAATACAATTGCTGTAAATAAATTGGTTTCAGATAATTTAATTAGAGAGCTGATTGATCATTCTTATGAGTTGGTTTTCAAAACTTTAACAAAGAAGATGCAATCAGAACTTTATAGCGCTTGAAAACCATTCGTCGATTGAAATCAGTTGTTCGACTATAGTAAATTACTATTTGACCGAAAATTAGGGTATTCCATCTCTAATTTATTACTTTTAAAATTACATTATAAAAAACAGATGAATAAATCACTAAATATTTTATTAATTGAAGATGATGCGATTGAGGTTATGAAATTCAATAGAGTTTTAAGCACCCTAGATCTCAAGCACAAAATTATAGAGGCTAATAATGGAGAAGAAGCAATTAAAATATTAAAGGAAAAAGAAACTGTTCCTGATATTATTGTGTTAGATTTAAATATGCCAAAAATTAACGGAATTGAATTTTTACGAATTTTAAAATCCGATGATTATTTGAAGTATATACCAGCCATTATTTTGACAACATCCGGTAATCATAAAGACGTTTTAGAATGCTATAGAATTGGCATTGCTGGTTATTTGATTAAACCATTGAAATATGATGAGTATGTTAAGAGAATTACAAAATTAGTTGAATATTGGAGTGCCAATGAATTAATAACAAACTAGGATTATGTACGGGATTGTTAATAAGGCAATTGAGGAGTTAGTTGTCTTCAATTTTGGCCAAGATAAATGGGAAGCGATAAAGCTTCGGAGTGGAGTAGACGTTGATTATTTTATAAGTAGTGAGCCGTATGATGATGACTTGACTTTTAAATTAGCCTTGGCAGTTTCTGAAGAAATGAACATGACATTAAGTGCTGTATTAATCGCTTTTGGGGAATGGTGGGTTGTAAAAACGACAAAAGAGAAGTACGGTGGTTTGATGGAAGCAGGAGGAAATAATCTGAAAGAATTTTTAATAAACCTGCCTCTATTTCATAATCGAGTAATGCTAATTTACCCAAAACTGACGCCGCCAGAATTCAAAGTTAGTGATGTTACTGAAAACAGTGTTCATTTGCATTATTTTTCAAAAAGGGAAGGTCTTCAAGATTTTGTTAGAGGGATAATTCAAGGATTAGGAATAATGTATCATACGCCTGTAACGGTAAGTTTAATTCAAACTCGAGACGCGGGTAGTTCACATGAAATTTTTTATGTAAATTGGTAAAAAAAAGGCATGAAAAACTTAGAATTTCAATTTGATGAGAATAGCTTTAATAAGCTTTTTCCTTTTTATATTCTAATTGATTCTAATTTAAAAATAAAAGGGTTGGGTAGGAGTTTGTCTAAAACTTGTCCATCAATCAAATTAAATGATGATTTTGCTTCAGCTTTTGAAGTAAAAAGACCTTTTATTGAAAATTCCACCACTGACGGATTAAAAGCAATTATTGAGCAGCTTGTCGTTTTAGGGACAACAGATGATTCAATTGATTTAAGAGGTCAATTTCAAGAATATAAGAATTCTGTTTTATTTGTAGGTTCTCCGTGGTTTGTTTCTATGAACCAAGTTCGAGAAAAAAAATTAACATTTCACGACTTTGCTTTTCACGATCCTTTATTGGATCTACTTCATGTGCTGAAAACACAAGAAATTACTACTGAGGAACTCAAAGAGTTGCTGGATAGAATTAATAATCAAAAAAAAGATTTAAAAAGAGATCAGGAGGAATTAAACAGGCTTTCTCTTGTGGCTAGTGCTAATGAAAATGGAGTTGTTTTTACTAGACCTGACGGGGAAATTTTTTGGTGTAACGACGCCTATTTAAAATTGACAGGTTTTTCTAAAGAGGAAGTTTTTGGAAATACACCTATTCAGCTTGGAAAATGTGATTACACAAATCAAGAAGAATTAAAAAAGATGATAATTCCCTTTTTAAAAGGGGAAAAATTCAATGTAGAATTAATTCATGGACGAAAAGATGGTAGTTATTTTTGGACTAAAACTAAAGGTCAACCTATTCTGGATTTAGCAGGAAATGTAATGCAATATTTTGCAATGATTGAAGATGTAACAGATAAAAAGAATGCTGATTTTAAATTAATTGAATCAGAAGACAGGCTTTCATTTCTTATTCTGAATCTGCAAACGGGTGTTGTTTTAGAAGATGAAGACAGAAGAATTTTATTAGTAAATAAAAAATTCTGTTCTATGTTTGATTTTGAAGAAGAGCCGGATCTTTTAATCGGGATGGATTACTCTAATTCTGTAGAAGATTCAAAACGTTTTTTTAAAAATCCGGATTTATATGTGGAAAGATTGAATAGCATATTCGAAAGTAAGCAACCTGTTTATAATGAAGAATTAGAGCTTGTAGACGGCAGATTTTTCGAAAGAAGCTATATCCCTATTTTTAGAGATGGCGTTTATAAAGGGAATCTTAGATCCTATGTTGATATTACTTTAAAAAAGAACCATCAAACACTATTGCAAAACGAAAAAGAGAAATATAGCAGTATCATTGCCAATATGAATTTAGGCTTGGTTGAGGTTGATCAAAACGAAAACATCACTTTTGTAAATAATAGTTTTAGTGAAATTAGTGGGTATTCTTTAGAGGATCTTATTGGAAAAAACGCTTCAAATTTGTTTCTTAATCAAGAAAATAAGGAGCTTATTGTCGCTAAAAATAAATTACGGACTTATGGTATTACTGATTCTTATGAAGTTCAAGTAAAAAATAAAAAAGGAGAGGACAGACATTGGTTAATCAGTGGTGCGCCTAATTATGATATTAATGGAAAAGCAACAGGTTCCATAGGAATTCACCTTGATGTAACAGATCAAAAAAAGCAGGAAGAGGAACTTTATTTACTATCCTTAATTGCTGAAAAAAACATTAATGCTGTTATAATTTCTGATGTAGAAGGCAGAATAGAATGGGTGAATTCCAGTTTTGAGAGAATGTCTGGCTTTACTAAAGAAGAAGTGGTAGGAATTAAACCTGGACATCTCTTGCAGGGACCAGAAACAAATGTTGAAACTATTCGATACTTAAAAAATCAAATTAGCAAAGGTCAACCCTTTAATTGTGAAATTGTAAATTATACAAAAACGGGCGAGAAATATTGGGTAAAAATACAAGGGCAAGCTTTATATAATAAAAAGGGTGAAATAGTCCGGTATTTTGCTATTGAAGAAAATATATCTAACAAGAAATTATTAGAAACTCAGAGAGAAGAATTGGTTGCAAGATTAGCAAAAACAAATAAGGAACTTGAAGATTATGCTCAAATAGTTTCACATGATTTAAAATCGCCTTTGAGAAGTATTCATTCATTAATTTCATGGATAAAAGAAGATAGCGACAAGGCATTTAGTGAGTTAACTTTAGGATATTTTTCTATGATTGAAAATAAAGTAGAAAAAATGGATCATTTAATCGAGGGAATACTGACATATTCTAAAATCGACAAAGAAAATTTAATATTACAAAGTGTAAACACACATCAAATAATACAAAGCATCATTGATATAATTCACATTCCCAAACATGTGACCATCTCTATAAAAAATACATTACCTATACTCACGGCAGACCGTTATAGAATTCAGCAATTATTCCAAAATATTATAGGTAATGCTGTAAATTATATAGAACGTGATCCTGGTTATGTAGAACTAGCTTCAGAAGAATACGATAATCATTATGTAATCTCTATTAAAGATAATGGTGTAGGTATAGCAAAAGAGCATCAGGAAAAAGTATTTAATACTTTTCAATCCTATACTAAAAGTGAGCATTCCACAGGACTTGGACTGGCAATTGTAAAGAAAATTATTGAAGCCTACAATGGCAAAATTTGGATCGAAAGTGAATTAGGACAAGGGTCAACCTTTTTTGTAAAACTTAATAAATAACTATGAAAATTATTCAGGCTTCAAAAGTAGAAAGTCAAGATTGGAATTATTTACAAGAAAAAATAACGTTAAAAAATCCGTTGGTTTTAGTATTCGCTAATAGATTCCTTCTGGAGGATGATGCTGTAATAGAGAACGTCCGAAAAGAATTTCCCTATGAACATTTAGTTTTTGGTTCAACAGCGGGGGAAATTCTTTGCTGTAGCGTATTTGATAATTCTATTTCAGTGACAGCAATAGAGTTTGAAAAAAGCTCTTTTGTAGTGGAACGGCAAAATATTCTAGACTACGGTAAAGATGCCAAAACATTAGGCAAAACGCTATATAATAAAATTCCTAAACAGAACTTAAAACACTTATTTGTTTTGTCTGAGGGTAGTTTTGTTAACGGAAGCTCTTTAATAAAAGGTTTAGAAAATGATATTGATCTGGAAGTTTCTATAACTGGCGGAATGTGCGGCGATGATGCACGATTCGAAAAAACAGTTGCTTCGTACAAAGAAAATCCTAGACAAGGAGAAGTGATTTTGATTGGGTTTTATGGAGATACATTAGAGATATCTTACGCAAGTTTTGGAGGTTGGATACCATTTGGACCAGAAAGAATTATTACAAAATCAGAGGCAAATATCCTCTATGAAATTGATGGACAACCTGCTCTCGATTTATATAAAAAATACTTGGGAGAAAAAGCTAGTGAATTGCCTCAAGCTTCCTTGCTATATCCTTTGAATGTAACTCCTGAAGGTAAAAAAGAACCTGTAGTTCGAACTATTTTGAATATTAATAATGACGATCAGTCCATGATTTTAGCGGGTGACGTGCCTATGAACTCAAGAGTGCAGTTAATGATGGCATCTGTAGACGGAATTGCATCTGGAGCACAAATTGCAGCTGAATTTGCGATGAAAAACCGTAAAAGCAATCCGGAATTAGCCATCTTGGTAAGTTGTATCGGCAGAAAACTAGTGATGAACCAAAGAGTAGAAGAAGAAGTTGAGCATGTTCGCGAGACTATTGGAGAAAAAATTCCAATGACTGGATTTTACTCATACGGAGAGATGGCGCCTTTTAATGGGAGCAGTTCTTGTGAACTTCACAATCAAACAATGACTTTAACCCTAATTAGCGAATAATGAACTCATTACTAAAAAGACAGGTAGATAAAAAACTCAAAGGTGGACTGAACGATTTAGATATCTTTCTAGCGGCGATTAATGATTCCTATAACAATTTTGAAAATCAGATAGGCTTATTACAAAGAGCAATGAAAATTAGTTCTGACGAACTTTTTGAAGCCAATCAAAAATTAAGAGATGAAGCGGGGAGTTTAAAAGAAGTCAATAAAAATTTGCAGTTTATTCTTAATTCTATGAGTCTGGATGTAGCAATTACATCAAATGTTGATTCCTTTAATTCGTCAGATTATATTAAGAAACAATCAATAGAAATTGTTAAAATCAATAAGCAAAGAGAGGAATTACTTTTGAATCTTGAAAAACAAAATCAGGTTTTAAATGAATATGCTCACATGGTTTCCCATGATTTAAAAGCACCCTTGCGAAGCATTGATACATTGATAAACTGGTTTATTGAAGATAATCAGGCAATGATGAATGAAACTAACATGAAATCATTGAATTTAATTCTTTCTAATGTGGAGAAAATGGATTTATTAATCAAAGGAATTCTAAACTATACTGCTATTGATAATAAAGAAAATCAAGACAGAATAATTGATTTAAATATTTTGATTAAGGAAACTTTAAGAACTATACATATTTCGGAACACGTCGAAATTACTATAAAGAATCAATTGCCCAAAGTATTTGGAAATGACTTTAGGTATAAACAGCTATTTCAAAACTTAATACAGAACGCCATAAAGTACAATGATAAAGAAAAGATTACAGTCGAAATTGGAAATTCAGAAAGTGATGTGCAAATTAGTTTTTATATAAAAGACAACGGAATTGGTATTCCAGAACAGTACCAGACTAGAATTTTTGATATTTTCTCTAAATTAAAAAATAATGACCCGTCTTCAGGCATTGGACTTTCTATTGTGAAAAAGATTATTGACTTTTACAATGGTACCATCTGGCTGGAAAGCCAAGAAAATATTGGAACAACTTTTTATTTTACACTACCAAAATAACATCTTTTAAACAATAGTTTATGAGTCATTCTAATCAAGTTGATAAAGATCAAATTATAAATCAACAATTACGATTGCAACAATTATTAATCAGTATATCTACAGAATATATCAATGCAGATTTACATGATATTGATGGGTTGATTAATAATTCATTGCAAAAAATGGGCGAATTTGTTGAGGCAGACAGAAGCTATATTTTTGCCTATAATTTAATCGACAATACTACAAACAATACTCATGAATGGTGTGCATCAGGAATCGAGCCTGAAATACAAAACTTACAAAATATCCCAATAGAATATATTCCTCAATGGCTAGAAGCACATAAAGAAAATGAAGCTTTTTACATTAAAGATGTAAATAAGTTGCCAGACGAAGGAGAATTTGGGCTAAAAGCAATTTTAGAACCTCAAGGAATACAAAGTTTAATAGCAATCCCAATGATTAAAGCTGGAGAACTTATTGGTTTTGTTGGTTTTGATTCAGTGAAAAAATTATTTAATTACTCAGAAAATGAAAAAAATATTCTCTTTGTTTTTGCTAACATGCTTGTAAATGTAAGGCAACGAAAAGAAAACGAAGAGCGAATTAAAGAACAAGAAAACAAAAAAGAAATTTTATTACAAAATCTAGAAAAGCAAAACAAAGAATTAAACGACTATACTCATGCGGTTTCTCACGATTTAAAAGCTCCATTACGAAATATCAACGCACTTATTAATTGGGTAAAAGAAGATAATCTTAATAAATTTGATGAACAAACATTAGAGTCATTTGATAAGATGTTACAAAATCTAGAAAAAATGGATCATCTTATTATTGCCATTTTAGATTATTCATCCATTGATAAAATAGATACTGTTGCAACAAATTTTAATTTAAATGAAGTTGTGAACGATTGTTTAAAAAAATTAGAAATCCCTACTAATTTTAAAATCAATGTTTCAAATGTTTTACCAAATGTTTATGGGAACAAACAACGAATGACGCAAGTTTTTCAAAATCTAGTTCAAAATGCGATTGATTATAATAAGTGTGATTCCCCATCAATCGAAATTGATTGTACTGAAAACGAAGAATTTCAAACTATTAAAATTAAAGATAACGGAATAGGAATAAAAAAAGAATACACCAACAAAATTTTTGACTCGTTTATGAAATTACACAATAACTTTAATTCGGTTGGTTTAGGATTGTCTATAGCAAAACGAATTATTGAATCTAAAGGAGGAAAAATTTGGGTCGAAAGTGAGGAAAATAGTGGTTCAACATTTTATTTTACAATACCCAAAAACTAATGGAACAGCCTAATCTAACCTACATCAACGACCTCTCGGGAGATAATCTTGAATTCAGAGCTAAATTAATTGGTATTCTTAAAAAAGAACTTCCCGAAGAAATTAATTGCTATTCACAACAAATGGCAAATACTATTTATTCCGAGGCTGCTCAATCCGTTCATAAACTAAAACATAAAATATCTATACTTGGTTTAGAAAAAAGTTATTATATTGCTGAAAAATTTGAAGCTAATCTAAACAATAACTCAACAGGTCTACATGCTGATTTTGAAAATATTTTGAAAATCATGCAAGAGTTTGTAAACCGTTTGTAATACCTCTTACTGTATGAATTGCATAATTATAGATGACGAAGAGATGGCAAGAGCTATTATGACCCAGATGATTACTGTACATCCTGAACTTAACCTAATGCAGGAGTTTCCTAATGCTATGCAGGCAATAAAATTCTTGAATAATAATGAAGTAGATTTAATTTTTTTAGACATACATATGCCTGATTTTACAGGATTTGATTTTATCCAAAGTTTAAAAAGTCCTCCAAAAATAATTTTAGTAACCTCCGATAAAAATTTCGCCATAGAAGCTTTCGAATACGAGTGCATAGTAGATTATTTAGTAAAGCCCATAACTGAAGATCGATTTCAAAAAGCAATTCAAAAAGCAAATGCCTATAAAATCACTTCCAAAGCAACAGAAATTAAACCAATTGTTGAGGATAATGCAAATGAGTTTTACATAAACATAGATCGCAGATTGGTAAAAATTGAAATGGCATCTGTAAATATTGTAGAGGCCAAGGGAGATTACATTCATATAAAAACAGAAAGTAAAAATTATGTAGTCCATTCTACACTTAAGAAAATAGAAGATAAATTACCTAAAGATTTATTTTTAAAAGTGCATCGCTCCTTCATTATCAACACTAAAAAAATTATTGATATTGAAGATAATAGTGTCTTGATTGCCAAAGACGTAATCCCAGTAAGCCGCGCCAATAGACCGGAATTAATGAAAAGACTAAATCTTTTATAAGCTATTCGTCCCTACCAAATCGTATTTCAACTATAGTAAGTATTGACTAATCTAAGATATTATTTATTCTTTAATAAGCCAGTGATCTTTGATTCGTAATTTAAAACTAAAATTATGAAAAGATATTTACTCTTTTTTTTGTTGCTTTTTTCTTTTGTGTGTTTTGCTCAAAACTTTAAATTTCTAGGTAACTATACAGCAGATGGCACACCACAGTATTTTGCAACAAGTGATATTGTCAGCGCAGAAGCAATAAACTTGATTAAGAATTCTTTGCCAGAAAATTACCCTGTCCCAACTTATAATCCTCAATACCTTTCTTCTGGATATGATACGGATTTATTATTAGAAAAAGACGCTGACGTATGGGTAACATTTGTTTCTGAAGGGGCAGGATATCGAAATGTTTTAGGATTTTATACTTACGATATTAACAATCCACCTACAGTTGCGCCAAGTGCAAACGATATTACAATTGTGTTCCCTAATGTCTCTGCCGAAGGAAGCGGTGGTAGTTTATTGACGGGAAACAAGGTGAAAATTGGAACTTTTGCTGCAGGAACAGGAATAGGATGGGTTCTTTTGGCTAATGGATGGAATGGAACTCAGGTCACCAATGGATTATGGAGATTGTTTTCTAACCCAAATTTTAATCCAGAGTCATCTTCAACTTTAAGACAACACAATGTACTCCTAAAAGACCCTGAAAACCAAAGAATAATTCTAGGCTTCGAAGATATAAGAAGAGATAATTCTTCTTGTGATAATGATTTCAATGATGCTGTTTTTTATGTGTCAGCAAATCCATTTGAAGCTTTTAAAATATATAATGTTGCGGATGTAAGCAGTGCCACTAATGTTTCCTCAGCAAATAACGGAGGCTTAGAGAGTAATGGAGATTTAGCGACACTTATTGCTAAAAGAAATTTTAAGAGAATAAAATCGAACAGCTTTGCTGACAAAAAAGAATTGCAAAAGAAGTTTTTTGCTGTTGCTAATTTGACGGGTAAAACAGTAGGAAATGATTTTGCAAGTTTACTTCCAACTACCGCAATGTATGGAACTGAAACAACATATGTTTCAAGTCCCACTGATTTATTGGGAATTACAAATGCAAAACAAGTATATTCAGTAGATTATTATGAAGGAACAAATCGTGTTGCAGCAGTTTTAGCCACTGAAACCGTTGGAGGTATTTACAGTCATTCAAAGGCTATTTGTGATCGTTTAAATAGTTCTGCTTTGGAAGACATCAGAACAATAGAAATGAACGGTTATGAAATCATAATGGTGAAATTAAAACGAGCTAATGGATTAATTGAGTATGCTCTGAATTTTTCAATGCAGCAATTAGCTTCAGAAAATAAATTGCATAGCTACTGGAATTTAGAGCAGTATCCGTCTGGAGACTATCTTAACTTTCAAATATGGGGCTCTTCGATGGGACAGGTTAGTAGCATTGCAAATGGCATTTTAGAAAAATTTGCCGCAAAAGGAAAGATTACTGCTGATGTAGTTAGCAACAGAGTTCCTACTGTTTTTGTGAAAAAAGGATTCTATAAAAATGGTCAATTGCATCTTTCTATAATCAATAAATCTGGTGCCTCAAATATAATTTTCGAAGGAAATAAAAAAGTAACTGAATTATCTGCCACAGAGTTTGTGTCTCAAAACATAAGTTTGTCAGGAAGTTACGAACAAGATGTAATAAGCAATTTAGGAGGTATATTTGACATTGGCTTCTCCGTGTTAGGAAACAAATCAATGCAAATGGATGCCTTGTATTTAGCTGATGGTCCATGGGGATTGGATTATTCAAAATTAGATACTAAAGTGGATTCATTTACTATAGATAACAATGTAAATACTGGTAGTGCTAACGAGCAGTATGCAATAGAACGCAATGCTACTGTTAGCGGCAGCGTTTCTGGGACTATGAATTTATTTAGAAATATTCTTCCGGGAGAATCAGTTTTTGATGCAAACGGATATACTGCAATAGGTTTTAAAATCCAAAATTCATTGCCTGTTGAGGTAGTTCTGATAACAGATAATACGACAGACTGGAATGATAGATTGCGTTTTCAACTTCCCGTAAATGCTACTTTATCAGAGATCAATGTTCTCTTAGACAAATTTAGCAATCCAAAAGGACGAAAATATAATAATGAAAAAATTAAAGGAATTGTTTTTTCGGTCCAAGGAAATTATAGCGCCTTCCAACCTTTTGAGATTAATGTTTCTCAATTAGCTTTTAAGACAGCAGGTTCTTTGGGGACTAGTGATTTTGCAGATGAATTTGCAAAGAGTTTGTTCTCTTATCCTAATCCATGCCAGATTTCCTCTACACTTGTCTTACCTAAAATAACCGAAAGTGCAAGCGTACAAGTTATGGATCTATCCGGAAGAATTTTGATTGCAAAAAGCTACAACACCATCCCATCTAATAATGAAATCCAAGTAGCATTAGATAATTTAAGCAAAGGGGCTTATTTGTTTATTGTTACAACAAAAGAAAATGAAAAATTACAAACCAAATTTATCGTAGAATAGTAAAATAAATAGTGTTTAAAAGACTGCCAACCACGGGCAGTCTTTTTTTTATTGCGAAACTTACTTTTGTTTCGACTTTTGTAATTGTTGGAATATTTGTAGTTTAAATTTTATAATTTTAACAAAAAAGTGTCTTATGTCGATTTTATTTACGTTTTAAACGATAATTTTATAAATTTGTTTTAGAGACTAAAGTATAAAATATGAAGGTAAAATTACACAATACACAATCATTTGTAACGACAAATAGTTTCGAAGATCGTGACGGATATTATTTGATTTCTTTAAAATGGTCATTAATAAATGAAGTATATATTACTTTTGTTCGAAAAGAAGCTTTTGCTTATTGTTATAATTTGGATTGGGCTGGACCTGTAAGTAAGCCTGATGCAGAGAAAAAAGTGATAAAAGATAAAATAGTAATGGTCCATCAATCAAGAATAATTCCTTTTGTCATTAAGGTAATTATAGATGAAGTAGAATGTTCTGTATTGCCTAATACCGAAGAGGTGAGAAAAATAGTTGGTTTTGAAGATACTAATTTACAACTTGTAATTTAAGTTTGTTTTTGAAACAAATAGAATTTTAAATATCAGTAGAGTAAGTTTTTCTATTTTACTTGCTAAAACAGACTGTATTTAATAAAAGAGGATGTTATGGAGACACCCTCTTTTTGGTTTAAATCGGTTTGGTAATTTCTGTTATTTTAGATCGAAAATCGGCTTGTCAAATAAATTCCATTTTAATCGCAATCCAGCTTCATTGAAAGTAAAACCAGCAGCTGTGGTCGATGCAATGTTACTTCGAGTTCCATAAATATTCACTAATAAACGATCAGAGAATTTATAACCGAATTTTGCCTGAACTCTGTAGGTCCACTGTTTAGTGTTGTCTTCAATGAATTGAAAACCGGTTGCCACATTAGCGTTATAAAACCAAGATTTAGCTTCCACAATTTTCTCGTCTTTAAGTATTTCTAAAAATAATTCGACAGCATTAAATTTTTTCGGACTAAAATAATCAGTTGGGACTTGATTTTTAAAAGCAATATATTGGTAATTTAGTCCGCCTTTTAAAACAGGATTCGACATGAAGTTATAATAAAAAGAGGTAAACAAAAGGTTTCTGGCATTATTATCTGTTTGAGATGTGTAGAAGTATTGTGTAAACCATCCAAAATTAAAATTAGTACCCATGTTATAATTTAAATAATAATTATTGGTTGCAATTTGTTTATCAATCAAATCTGAGTTGAAATTTTGCACTTCTCTTTTATATCCAATTTCTAAATCTTGTAATTTGAAAGGTTTTGCTTTGAAATAGGTATTTATCAATAACTGATTGTATTTTGTTGTGTTAGAATTTGCTGAGGTAACTCCCGCATCCAAGGTGTAACTTATTTTAGGATGAAACTTATAATCAATCCCTAATAAAAAATCATTGGTTTTAGCGCTTACGTTTGAAACGGTATTTTCTGTTTTCCGATATTGATAAGTTGTGTTAATGGTCCATTTTGTTGATAATGGAATGGAAATAAGGGATCTTGTAGACATCGCCGTATTGTTTCCGTTGTCAAAAGAATAGCTTAATTTTTCTTCCAGATAAGGAGTGTATTCCCCTTTTATTTTCTTCAAGAAGTTCTCGGCATCATTTTGATTTTTAAAAATTTCTAATGTTTTTGAAACGGCACCCAATGAGTTGATTACTTCGCCTGATGCATAATAAGCATTTGCAATTCCAAGGTTTCCATCAAATGATTTTGCATCATTTCCTAAAATAGTAGAATAATATTGGATACTTTCTTTAAAATCACTGCGGTAAATGGCTAAAGTTGCGGAGAGCGCTAATAACCAATTTTCATTGGCGTATTTGGTGTTTAATTCAGTTATTTTAAGTGCTGCCAGTTTGTATTTTTTATTCCAAATCAAAGCCTGAACATAACGCTCCTGTGTTTGTTTAATTATGTTTTCATCGTTGCTACTTTTTGCCTTTTGGATTGCTTCTTCAGCTAAAGCTAAAGCTTTTTTATCTTTTCCGTCGATATGCTCAATCAAAGACAACCCGTTTAAAGCAATTATTGGGTCGTTTTTCGCAATAAGGGAATAGGTTTCTTTGCCTTTAGCTATATTTTTAGTTATTAAATATAGATTGGCTTTGTTTAGTAGCGTTTCCTTGTCATTAGGAAAGTCAATTAAAATTTCATTATAAAAAGTCTCAGCCTCGGTATAGTTTTTTTCATTTACCTTTTGATTCGCATATCCTAATTTTATGTATTTTCTGGAAATCAAAGGACCTTGGTTGCCAGGAGATAATTCTAACGCTTTATTGACTTGAAAAAGAGCTTCTTTATATTCTTTTAAATTAGACAAGGTATTGGCATAGCCAAGATGGCCCACAAAATTATCAGGGTTTCTCTCTACAAGTCCGCTGTAGAATGTTTTCGCTTCATCAAATTTTTTGTTCCAAAGTAATGATTCGGCGTAATTCAATTCGATCTCTAAGTCACCGGGATATTCTTTTTTTAAATCTATAAAAAGATCCAATGCTTTTTCGGATTGTTTATTGAGACCGATTGCTCTGGCATAACATAAACGTGCCGTTTTGTTTTTAGGATAGTCTTTTAAAACATTTTCGAAGAACACTTCGGCTTTGTCAAATTCCCCTTTTTCCAAATTACTGAATCCTTTGCTCATATCTTGCGCATGTCCAACATTACTTAAAATGATGAATAGAAAAAAGATAGTTTGTTTTAATAATTTCATCCGCTTAAATTCTTGATTTATATTGATGCAAGTTAAGTATAAAGCCGTGATATTTCACCTACAGCAAATGGCTATTCGTCGAAGAATTATAAAGCTTCATACTAATACTGCTGATATTTGCATCAGTATTAACAAATAAAATTCAAAACTTATGTCAGTTCAAATCACATATTTCGGAGGAGTTTATGAAATTAGTGGCTTTTTAAACACACAGAATGGAGAGTCTTTAAAAAATCATTTTGAAGCGCTGATGAATCATTCTAAAGGCATGGTTCTTTCATTGAATAAAGTAGTAGATATTGATAGTAGTTCAGTGAATGTTATTTCGTATTTGTATAGAAGAGCGGAGAAAAGCGATACGTTATTTTATATTATTGGAAAGGAAAACCAGAAAGTAAGAGAACTATTTAGCGCATTGAATTATTACGACATTCTACTTTAATTTTTTAAACATCATCTTATGAAAATAGCCTCTTATACTATTCCTTCCATACCAACAAAATTTAGTCCTGAGCAGTTATTTATGGTTACTATACTTTTCGTAAATGGAGGTAATTATTTATATAATCTATTACTGGGACGCATACTAGGACCGGCTGCGTTTTCAGATGCGGCAATTTTGATTACATTTTTATTGATTTTGTCATTTATAGGAATGACTTTTCAGATAGTATCTGCCAAATATGCCGTTTTATTCGATGAAATAAAATTATCCATTTTCACAAGGATGATTACAAAATATGCCCTTTTAACAGGTCTCGTGACAGGAATGGCGATTTTGTTTTTTAATCAGGAATTACAAGATATATTTCACACAAAAACTGCCTTAATGTTTATTATTTTTGGTCTTGGAATACCATTTTACTTTATGATGAGTATCAATCGAGGTTTGTATCAGGGAAAAAACGTAATGAATAAATTAGCGTTTACCTATCAAACGGAAATGGCCAGCCGGCTATTGCTTACCATCTCTGCCGTTTTATTACTTCCTACTGTTTCTCCTTCAATAATTGTTGCAATAGGAATATTGGTGTCATTTATCTTTGGCTTAATTCCTTTTCAAAAAAAAATTATAACATCGGTACAAATCACAAAGAGTTTAGAGTCTAAAGACGATTTAATAGATAAAAAAGGAATTGTTGCTTTTTTTATGTTGACTGCTTTTTATGAGCTGACCCAAATTATCATAAACAATAGTGATATAATTTTAGTGAAGCATTATTTTAATAATCAGCAAGCTGGATTGTATGCGTCCTTAGCATTAATAGGTAGGGTGGTTTATTTTGTGGCTTGGATGTTTGTGATGCTTTTGTTACCCAAAGTAATTCAGCTAAAAAAAGAAGGTCAGGAAACACAACCAATTTTGATGAAGTACGTGGCTTATATTGCTGTTTTATCGACGGTCATAGTTTTAGTAACGTTCATTTTTCCTGAAATGGTTGTTCATTTGATGTTTGGAAAAGCATACTTGTCAATAGCTTTTTTATTGTGGAAATATGCTTTGGCTACCTCTATTTTTGCTATTGCAAATATTTTTGCCTACTATTTTTTATCAATAAATCAATACATTCCGGTTGTTGTCTCAGGAGTAATAGGATTAACCCAAATCGGATTAATTATGATGTTCCATAACTCACTGCAACAAGTGGTCGAAATGCAGCTAATTGCAATGATTGCATTGTTGTTTTTTCAATTGTCGTTTTTCTTTTATCACAATAAAAAGAATGTTCGTCTTAACTAATAAACCATTCGTCGAAAAGCAATAAAAGAAGATCAATGAATGAAGATATTTGTGGTATAAAAATGAAAAATCAATGAAATTAGCTGTAGTAACATCATTCCCACCGAGCAAAGTAACCTTAAATGAATATGGGTATCATTTGGTGAAAAATTTCGCACAAAGAACAGAAGTGTCGGAGTTGCTTTTGATTACTGATATAACAAAGGAACCAAAACAACTTGACTTTGAAAACAGTGATAAAGTTTCAGTAAAAGAGTGCTGGGAGTTTAACAGCTACGCTAACATATTCAAGATTTGTAAAACTATTTTAAAAGAAAAACCAGATGCTGTTTTGTTCAATTTGCAGTTTGTAAAATTTGGAGACAAAAAAGTACCTGCTGCTTTAGGATTATTAATACCAATGATTTTACGTTTTTTAGGTTGTAATACAATTGTTTTATTGCACAACATACTAGAACAAGTAGATCTTGAAAGTGCTGGGTTCACCAGTAACAAATTGGCTCAAAAAACCTATAATTTTATTGGGACATGTTTAACTAGATGTATTCTTAAATCGGATAAAGTTGCAGTAACTATTAGTAAATATGTAGATGTTTTAAATAAAAAATACAAGGCAGATAATGTTATATTAATTCCTCATGGGACCTTCGAGCTACCAAAAAACCCCAATTTTGATTTACCTCAAGGTCCCAAAAAGGTAATGGCATTTGGTAAATTTGGTACTTATAAAAAAGTGGAAATTTTAATTGATGCAGTTGAGTTAATTAGGAAATCTTCTAATGAAGCAATAGAAATCGTAATTGCGGGTACAGATAGTCCTAATACTCCGGGCTATTTACAAGGAGTAAAAGAAAAATATGCTGATGTTCCTGGAATTAGTTTCACTGGTTATGTAGAAGAAAATCAAGTCGCTACTATTTTTAACGAAAGTACGATGGTAGTATTTCCATATACTTCTACGACGGGAAGCTCTGGAGTATTGCATCAGGCTGGAAGTTATGGTAAAGCAGTTGTAATGCCAGATTTAGGGGATTTAAGTATCTTAGTTAAGGAAGAAGGGTATAAAGGCGAATTTTTTAACCCTGAAAGTACAGAGTCACTTGCAAAAGCGATTGAAGCAATTTTAAATAACGACGATTACCGCAGAAAACTAGCCATGACAAACTATAAGGCAGCTTGTGAACTATCGATGGATAAGATAGTTCAACTGTATATAGATAATTTTAGACAAGTCGATTATGACAAATTACTGAGATGGGCTAATGATTAATAAAAAGAAAAGAGGGCTTCTTGTTTCCATTAATATCAATGAATCCAAAGCGTTTTTGTCTTTTCTTTTGCCATGGCCATTTGCCGGCAACCTGATCCGGTACGTGAGGGAAATCATATAACGTCCACGACATAAATGCAAAGTCATTCTTTTTGAAAATGGCTTGCATTCTTTTATGATATTGTGCCTGTTCTTCTTCATTAGAACCTCTCAAATTCCATATTCCTTTGTACGATGGGACTCCAAATTCTTGAATTACGATAGGTTTTTTTGTGATTTCCCCCAGATTTTTAGTTTCTTTCTCCAAATCTTCGATTGCATTGTAAAAATGATAAGAAACAAAGTCAACTTGATTCGATAAACGAATCGCTTCTGCAGAATTTGACCATCCAATAGTTACTAAATGATTTGGAGCACTTTCTTTAACCACAATTATGATGTGTTCCAGCCAACTAAGGACATTATTTTTGTCTCTGTTTTCAAAATCTAAATTGGGTTCGTTTTTTAAATCCCACGCTAAAATGGCTTTATGGTCCTTAAATGTAGAAACAATTTTTTCAGCGTGTCTGTGCGTCAAAGTCCAGGTTTCTAGCGTATAGTCACTATAAAAATCAAAAAGGGTAACAATGACAAACAGGTTTTTAGTTGCGGCTAAATCTAATATTTTTTTGAGTTTGTCTAATTTTTCTTGTTTGACATCAGCTTTGCCAAAATCATCATATTGAATAAAAATCCGAATAGTATTTAGCTTTGCATTTTTTATAATATCAAAATCTTTACCGATGGTAATTGGATTAAAAGCATCTCCAAAGGTGTCCCAAGCTGAATTTTTCGGGTAGTAATTAATTCCTTTGACAGTGAAATCAATATTGTTTTTAGTGATTTTATCTCCTTTTATTTTAAACACCGAATGTGATTTTACTGTGTCTATAGGTAGGGCAGTTCTTTCTATTTTTTGTAAATGACGCACCCTCCAAAAACCATCTTCTAGTAGCATCATTACTTTATAAGATGCTGTGTCCTGAATTGCTGCAATGAGTTTTTTCTTTTGATATACTTTTTGATATTCAACTACATTTTTATCAGTGAAAACTACTAATTGACCATCAGCACTATAAAAATCTAATTTTGGATTGTGGTTTAAAGTAGTACTCTCAATCGTAATCTCATTTTTACTATTATTTTTTATAGTGTTATATAAATTTTGACGCGTATTCTGAGTGTAATAATCGGCAATTCCTGCTCTTGAATTGTCTTGCAGGGATTTGCTTTTAACATACCAAGAAAAAAGATAATCCTTTTCGATTGTTTTTAAGGTGTTAGGTTCCATAGCTCTTCCCGGATTGTCAGTGCTTTCCCAAACTACTTTTGGTAAATAGGTATTTATAGTTTCTTTTTCTAAATGCAACATAGAGGTTCTGTCAGCACCAGAATTTAAATAATCGAGTACTTTACTAATGCCCAAGAGTAACAATACATTTATAAGAATGAATGATAAAATGAGAATTGCTCGGGTTATATTTCTATTGTTAATGAGGATCATAATATTTTGTTTCTGATTTTTGAGTAATGCCTAAAGTATTGATTTCAAAACGATAATTTTTTTCTTTATAAAAATCAGCTGCAATATGGAATTTTGCAATTCCATTTGAAGTGTCTTCTTGTAAAGTCGCTACTACTTTGTTTTCATGGATGATTTTTACGGTAACTTTTATTCCATCGGGAACCAATTGGTTCATAAAGCTTTTTAATGGACCTACAATTAGTGTTCTGTTTCTATTTGAAAAAGTATAATTGAATGTGGACAGGATAGGTTTATAGGCGATGTTCAAAGAGTTACTCTCTGCAATTCCGGTAATATATCCTTTTACAGTGTAAAAATCTGGATGATCCGGATGTAATAACTGACCTGTAGCGATTCCTTTTAAAGTTGTTCCAAAAGTCTTTAGAATTATATTATTCTTATTTGTAATAATAAAAGCGACTAAGGTCCCATCACTAATGACATTGTTGTATTGGTCTTTAATGATTGAGGTTGATAAAATTGTGATTTGATTGCCATCGGCATAGTCGTGATTACGTGTATAATTGATGCTGAAATTAGTTGCTATATTGGGGTAGACTTCCGTTTCTATTTCTTTTGTGGCAACGTTTTTACATTCTGTTGATACTAAAATTTTACCGGATGGTCTACTGGAAAATATGTTTTTCCAAGCAATGAAATCTTTGGTTTTCTCGGTGTCAATTATAATATTGTTTAAAAATTGATTTTTTATTAGAACCGGAGTGTTTTCCAGTACCGGATTATCAAATCCATCAGTGGGGACAGCAACCATCATCGTGAATTCTTTTCCGCCTGCCAAAATACTTCTTGGACCCAAATAATTTTCAATTTGAGTTTGTGTGTTTTTATTGGGAATGATTTCAAAAATGCCTTGCGCAATTGTTTTCTCATTAGCGATCAGAAACCAGGATACAGTACCAGTTTTTTTAGCGTATAGTTCTGGAATCTTAAAAGTCAGTTTGCCATTTTTAGAAATGCCTTCAACTAAAGTTTTTCCATAGGAATGAATGATATAAAGTTGGGGATTTGTGGTTTTAGAGTCAGATGAAAATTGCATTTTTATCTCATTTCCTGCAACAAAATATTTAGTTTTTGTATTTAGAATAAAAACTTCTTTTTGAGTTGTTTCCAATGCAGTTCCAAACGCCAAAAGGAGTACGACAGATAGTAAAAAGACGATGTTACTTGTTTTTCTCATTATCGTGGATTTCCAATATAATTGTTTATTTCTACTTTGATGAAATCATAACCGTTACCTTTTACTTTTTGCAATTGTTCTTTTTCACTGTTATTATTTCTATTTGGGACAACGTTTTTTGCAATTGATTCATTAGACATTCCGTTTACAAAACAGTTTTTCAAGGAGGAGTGTAAACGATTTATTTTGGATAAATCCACTAATGAATAATCAAAATATTGTTTGCGTTGCACCCGTACTCCTGCTCGCACAAAGAAATGATCCACATAAATTAAATTTTTATCACGGTCAAAATATGAAACTAATAACTCTGGTACGGTTACTTCCTGAATTCCAAAATTAAATAAGGTTCCTTTTAAATACTGGGCGGTTATTTCTAAATCAGATAAAGCAACTTGTGTATATAAATCTGTTATGGCGACATTGCCGGCACATTGGATATCAAATGTTACTGGAATTTCAGCAATTTCTAATGGAGTAAATTCATTCGGATTGAACGTAGTGGGTCGTATATCTGTGTTTTTTAACCAAGCAATATCTTCAAAGTTAACTTTGAAACTCGTAATTTCTTTTGGCATTAATTTGTGTTTGATAACATACTTAGCATTGTGGGACGCCAGTTTTTTATTGTTTTTGTCATATAATGTTGCTTTCAATGTAACATCCGCGGGAACATTATCTACGTTTTGAACTTCACCAATAATAATGTATTCTTTGTCAAGCTTGATTAGTTTAGCCGAGAGAATTTCAAGAACGGGTTGTTTTAATACATCATCATGATAGGTCTGCTGGGTAGAAATTATTCTTCGGCCATGCTTGAAAAACCCGGTTTCATTATTAGACATAAACTGATCCGGTGGAATATCTAAGTCAAGTTTTATGGGAGTAATAAACCACTTTCCATTTATTTTTGTCACATTATGGATATATTCCTTAGCTATTATTTCTAGTGGGGTGACCCATTTTGTTTTGGCTACTATTTTGGCGTTATCTTTCGTTTGGTCTAAAATATTAATGTCAATAGCATCTAGTTTAGCATAGGAATTTAAAATACCGTCAGCCACGGATGTTTCTAGCATAAATTGAGAAATTGATAATTTGCTTTGCGGATTCATAAATGAATACGCTTTTTCGAATTCTTTGAAATCTATGGCGTCATAGTAAGATTTGACAACGTTTTTCGGACTGATTTGTGTTGCATTGTTGAGGTAAAGCTTATAAACGAAACTCATAATAATCAGCAGTAAAATAATAGCCCAAACATGTAACAGTATAATTAATTTTCTTGAAAAAGCTAAATACGGAACTTTAAAATTGAAGAAGATGGGAGGAGCTGTTGTTTTTAATTTTAGAGCTTGGTACAAAATCATTTGAATGTTCAGTACAAACGCAATTAGGACTGTTAATAATGGAATAATTCCCCACATTAATTTTTGATAAACGGGAACATCCTCGATGGGAAGAATTTTGGATAATGGCGGGATATTTAGTTTCTCCCACACCATTATTCCATTTTCAAGCAGTGTTAAACGATGCCAGCCACAGAAATATAAAATAGGATCGTAAAATTTATCATTTGAAAAAACATATTTTAGGTTGTATTTTTCTGGAACGGTAAGGAATTGCTGTAGAGATCCAATTCCTTCCAACCCTCTAAATTTTGAATTTTCCAATCGCTCGATAGCTCTGGAAGTCAATTCAGGAAGCCTTCTCGCAGAATGGTAATTGCCATCTACTGTGAGTGCCTTTGTTTGATACGATAAAGTTGCCATTTGATCTCCAAAACCCAGAGGTAAATAACGCCATTGGTCGTGCTGATCCTGATTAAGGAAATTTATGATGGGTAATGTATTTATTTTCTGGGGCTGAAACGGTCTGAAATAGCCCATTGTAATGGTGAAAACGGCCATCAATAAAAAGGCTACTGCCATTAGTCCCCCTAAAATTTTATAATACACGGAGCCAAATCTATTTTGTATTGCTTCCTTTAAATCACCTTCAACAAAACGATAAACAAATTCGCCAAACATAGGTAAGCTCATTATAGAAGCCCATAATGTAAATCGATCTAAAGTTAAGATGTTAAATGCATTTTTCCCTAAAATTATCAAAGGAATAGAGGTAGTACCGCCGGTTCCCAAGATTATCAATAAAGTGATCGACAAGCCAAAAAACAGGTATCGTTTGCTATAATAGCGGTATATAATATAGGGTAAGAAAAACAATAATATTCCCCATGGAATTAGGAAAAACATTAGTCCAGAGGAGGTTACTTCGAGGAAATTATCCCGACTTCCGTGTGGAATAGGAACTTGCGTGATAGGATTTTTCTTAGAATTAATCCAATACGGTAAAATGCAAAAAACGATAAGAAATACAGAGGTGGCACCAAATACTATAATTCTTTTAAATAAGGAAAGGAACGATTGAAAGAAAATTTTAAAACTAACTTCTTTGAAATTAGTGACTTTTTCTCTCGAAGTGTCCATAATAACCATCCCTATCAGCGGAAAGATGAAAAAAATCATTCCAAAAAGAGGAGTTACATGATGTGAGCAAACCGTTACGGCTAATAGGGATATTGAAGAAAAAAAGTATTTGTATTTACCCGTTTTTATCCAAAGATAAATTTCTGGCATAGAATGCATCAAGACCGATATTCCAATAATACTGGGTAATTGTCCAAAAATATGAAGCGTTTCTATAAAGGAAGATGAAAAAACCCCTAACAATGCGGTGTAACCAGCAACCGTTCTGTTGCCTGTCATGAGTAATGAAAAACGATAGGTTCCAGTTATAAATAATAAAATCCCAATTAGTGCAACGGAGAATAATCCAAATTTTAATCCGCCAATTAATGATAATATTCCAATGGATTGATGGACCAATGGCGGGTAGCCCATTACTGTAAAACCGGTGTACCAGCTATAATTCCAAGGTTCAAACCAGCTGTGAGCATAGTGATTTGCAAAAAACAAATGAATCAAAGCATCATAAGTGTTTTCTAATGTAAAAAATACTGCACTAGAGTGAAAGACAAGCCCTATTAAAAGAGCTGCGATTAAATATTTATTAGATTTTTCTTTCACTAAATGATTATTGTTATCAAAGTTGTAAATATAAGAAATTAACAATGTATTAGTTAAATTTTACATGTCTAAGTGATTTATCCATTCATCTATACATTTGGGGTAATTGGTCTAATATTCACAAGCAAGAAGGGAAATCAAAATATATTTGCATCATATTAAGAACCCAAAATCATAAATACATGAAAATACTTATTGTAGATGATCAAGAGTTAGTTTTACTTTCTTTAGAAAAATGCTTGACGGATTTGGGCTATGAAGTGAAAAGTTCTAACAATGTTTTTGATGCAATTGCCAAGTATGATGAATTCTTACCCAATCTTGTTATTGCAGATATCAACATGCCTGTATTTAATAGTGCCACTCAAGCAGATCAAACTATCGATAATAATGCAAAAGCAGCAGGTTTAGAAATTGTCAAATACATTAAAGTAATCAAAAAACATGACATTCCCGTTATGATTTTGTCAGGTAATAATGATGAGGATGTAATATTAAAAGGTTTCGAATTAGGTGTTTCTGATTATATGAAAAAACCGTTAAGTCTTAATGAGATAGGAGCAAGAGTCAAGAGACTTATCGGTGTTAGCAAAGAAAGTTCTATAAATAATGACAATAGATTAATTCAGAATAACTGCATAGGAGTAGTAATTCCTTGTTACAATGAAGAATCTAGATTGTCAAGTGATGAATTTAAAAAATTCGTGCATAAAAATCTAGGATATCATTTGTGTTTTGTAAATGATGGCAGTAAAGACAAAACACTTGAAGTTTTACAAGAACTTCGGAAAGGAAAAGAAGACTATATAAGTATTTTTGATTGTGAAAAAAATGGGGGGAAAGCAGAAGCAGTAAGATTGGGAATGTTACATTTAGCAAAACAAACCCAATTTGATTATATCGGATTTTTGGATGCCGATTTATCAACTAATTTTGAAGACTTTGCTGATTTAGTTCAAACCATTTCAAACTCAAATTATGAAATTGTAAGCGGATCCCGTATAAACAGAATGGGAGCTGATATTGCTAAGGAATCAGCAAGAGCAATTATCAGTAAGACTATTAATTTTATAATCAGAAAAACGTTAGGAATGGATTTTAAAGACACACAATGTGGGGCTAAAATCATGAGTAAAGAAGTTATAGAAAAAACTTTTCAGAAAAAGTTCTTAACTAAATGGTTGTTTGATGTTGAAATATTCATGAGAATGAAAAAAATATATGGCCTCGAAGAAACGAAAAAATTAGTTTGTGAAAAACCATTGAACAGATGGGTTCATATGGATGGTTCTAAACTGTCATTTAAAGATTCGTTTAAAATTGTTTTTCAAATAGGTCAAATAGCAGTTCATTATAAATAAAATTACTTTAAAAAAATACGGGTCAAAGAGATTATGCAATTTGCATAGTCTCTTTTTTTTATGGATTTCATTTGGTTTTCAAAAGTTTAACAAAGAAATTGCAAAGTGAAATTCAGGAATTAGAAAATTAGGCATTACTTTTGCCAATAAAGTTGGATTAAAAAAACATAAACGCGTACTGAAATAAATTCTGCCTAGCATATGAAAGAACAATTTAAAAAGTTTTTGAACGAAGAACAAGACCCAAAAGCCATAGAAAAAATCGCTTCAAAACTGAGTGATTTATTGATGAAGAATGAAGAAATAGGTTACATAGCCGTTCAGAAAAAACCGGCGATTACCGTTTTGCCGGATAGTATTGTGTTGACCAATAAAAGAATTATTATTTGTCAGCCTAAAAATCTGGGACTTTCAATGAATTTCATTGATTATACTTGGGACGAGATCGAAGGTACTTTTGTGAAAGAAAATATTCTGGGTTCTGAGTTTTCTTTTACAACCAGAACGAATATGGAGGTTTCTATCGATTATATTCCTAAAATTCAAGCGAGAAAGATTTTTACGTACGCCAAAGAACAATTGGACATCTTGAAAGTTGGGTCTGTATTGAATGCAACCATCATGGATGAAGTTCCAGTTTCTCCAATAGAAGAAGTCGATATTATTGAAGAAATGGAAACGGAAGAAGTGACTAGTTTTGCTGAAATAATGCCAGTTTCACAACCCAAATTCATTGCTGAAAATCAAGTATTCGAAGACGTTCCAACAAGTCCAAAAGATAAATCTTTGAGTGATTTATCACAAGACGAACTTTTTGAAAAACTACAGAATTATAAAAAATTATTGGATAACGGATTGATTTTGCAAGGCGAATACGACGCTTTCAAAAAAGAAATTTTGAGTTTTATGTAGAAAACAAAGTCCTTTTTTAACACAAACCCCCGACAAGCTTTAAAATTGTCGGGGGTTTGTTTTTGATCGTATTTTAGCTTGTTTAATACGAGCCTAGGTAGAAACTGCCAGAAGCTGCTTTTAATTTAGCTCCTTTTGTAATTTCTTTAGTTTTGTAGTTAATAATATAAATATTACCATCTTTTCCAGAAGGAGTCAGCGGGACATATGCATAATCTCCAACAACGCCAATGTTTTGGAATTGGCCCAATGTTGTTGACAAGGCGGCGTCCGTTTCAATTTCAGTTACTAATTTAGTGGCTGTTTTATCATTCAGATTTATTATTGCTAGGTAACCGCCAGCTATACTTGTAGTAGTATATAACACCACTCCAATACCATCCTTCACATATCTCCAGGATTTAATACTTGCATTGGTTGTGCCTAAAGCAGAATTTAAGTTAAAATGATAACTTTGGTCGTATTCATTGCTAGTTTTACTAATTCGCAAAATATCTGGGCCTGATGTTGCAGTTGCTTGGTAAAGATTTCCGTCAGTTCCTACGTATTGTGTCATCGTACGGTACCCTAGATTGTCTATTTTGCTTTTTTCGGAAGTTATTATTTTAGCATTTCGTAAAGAAGGATAATCAACTACATACGTTACAGTTCCTAAATCTCGTGTTGTAGTTGTCTGCCAGCCATTAATCGCTCCGGTGGTTGCATTTGTAGTTACGGTACCATTTATATTGTGCCTTCTGATCCCTAGACCAATATACAGTTTTGTTTTAGCTTCGTTCAATACTGGTACATCTGCTCTCCAGACATGGTATCCTTGATTTTCTAATTCAGCTCCAAGATTGACATCAATAATACCTGTATTTGTAATAGCGGTATTATTTAAGTCTATGTTGGCAATTTTGATTTTACCTTTTGGGTGTCGGTACACATAATTTGGAGCACTTCCTGTATAAGGATCTAATGCTTCACCAAATGCCACACCTACACCAATTCCCTCTGCTGCTTTAACCCATCTAGGTGATGTTCCCAATATAGTTGCGGTATTTAACTCAAAACCTACTTCTTGATAGTTGCCTGCACTGGTAACACTGTATTTGTTGAATACACCACCTTCTGTTCCTGTGTATTGAATATTATATAAAAACTTTCCATCAGCAGATGCTTGTACACGAGCGGTTCTACTAGATTTTAATGCAAAACCATTAACATACTCAGCGCCATTCAATTTAAAAAGATCCACTTCATAATTTGGGTTAGCGGCATTTTCGGGTGTTATAGTAATTGCACGTGTTCCTCCGTTACCTGCAGTTCCTTCGGCATCAGGAAAAGATCCTGTTAAAGTAATCCAACGAGTAGTCTCCACCACTGGAGTTGTTCCTGATTCGTTTTCGTCATTGCTACAGCTTCCTAATGTCAGCGCAGATAGAGCAGTGCTAAATAATACTATTTTAAATAGATTTTTTTTCATGATTGTATTGATTTGATTATAAAAAGTTACTAAAGGTGTAATTCAATTTGAAATAGATGCCTCTTCCAGGTTTTTGAATTCTATAATTATCGTATAATTCCGCGTTTGTCAGGTTCTTTACATCTATACTCGCCACTAATTTTTTGGAAGGAAATCGATAACTTGCTCCTAGGTCATGTGTAAACTGACTCGGAGTTATTGACCAGTCTGGCTGGCCCCAGACCGTGTAGTATTTGCCAACATATCCGGTGTTGTAATAAACAGTGAGGTTCACTTTTTTTTGCAATATGTTGTCAATTCGATATTGAAAATTAGCATTCATCGTTAAGTACGGCTCGTTAGGGACTTGTTGTCCATAAAAACTATGTGAACTACCGTTAGTGTCAATTTCTTGTTTAAAGACGTTGTTGAATTGGGAAAAATTGAAAGAAGCATTCCATCTGCTCTTGTAGCTGTATGTGATTTCTGTTTCAAAACCACGTGCTTGCGTTCGTCCAAGATTTACATATCGAGTTGTTTGTATATCTGCGTCAGATTCCTCTTTGATTTCTGTTACATCTACAGCTTGTTGCGTGATTTTTTCGAAGCCATTACGCCAGAATGCATTTGCATAAAATGAAACTTTGTGCGCGCCTAAATCCAAGATTCCATAGCGAAAACCAACATTGTAGTTCACGTTTTTTTCTGGTTCTAATTGTAGATTTGGTAAAATGTTTATTTCAGATGCTCCAAATAGTTGTGATTCCGTCGGCATTATATACGAGTTTTCGGTGGAGGTAATAACAAAAAGGCTTGAAATTACATTGTAAGACATGGTGGCGCCATAACCAAAATTGTGATCAACTGCACTAGTGTCTTTTTTTATAATAGTGTTTAATCCTCCTGTTGAGCGGATTTCTGATTTTGTTTGATTGGTACGATTCGTTGTGTATTTGCTAAGTAAATTGATTTTTAATTTTTTGTTATATGCTTCCGATTCATAATTCATAGAAATAATATTTTTTGAAATAAGACTTTCTGTAGCCAAATCTTTAGAAGCTGGATTTAATAAATCTTCATCCGTTCGGTCTGTTGCTTCGTATTTATGATTCAATGAAAGTAAATGCCCATTAGCTATTCTATAGCCTAAATTGGAGCGCGCATTTGTGATTTTTCTTTGAGTGTTTGTTATTGTTTTTGGACCTTGTTGTGCCCCATTTGTGCGAAGCGGAACTCTTTCACCAAATTCGATAATCTCTCTTACGGTTCCATCCCAATTGTAAGCATAACTTACCGTATCTTGTAAATAAGTATTGCGTTCGCTTCGTACAGCATTTACGGTTAATGCTAGGTCTTTGATCAAAAAATCCTTCTTGTTGTAATTAAAGAGAAAAGCATGCGATTCTGTTTCGTTAAAGCGGCCTACATAAGGTACAGCCATAGTTATTCCGTGTGGAATTTCGGTATAATTAGTGGATCCGTTATAGCCTATAAAAAATTGATCTGCCCATTTGGTATCGGTAACGCCTATTTCAAAACGGCCTCCTAGAGCTTTGTAGGTGTTATTGAATCGTTTGGCTCGATACGGTCTAATAATTTGTTGCAAATGATTTACGTAAGTTGTCGATCTGCCCCAAGTTTCAAAATTATTGTCCGTATATGTGTAAAAGCCGGACCCCCTAAACGCAATTCCTGTCCTTTTATCCCGATAGGTTGCGCCCAAATCGGATTGAAAAGTGTTGAACGAGCCATAAGAAAAGGCAGCAGTGGCAGTATTTTTAGACACATCTTTTTTTAATACAACATTGATGGCTCCTCCAACATAATCGCCAGTTAAATGAGAGGGCAATACTCCTTTATAAACTTCTATGCGTTCAATCATAGCAGGAGGGATGTTATTCAAGTTGAAAGAAGATCCATAAGTAGAAACTTCAATTCCATCAATAAATATTCCTATGGCACTCCCTGACATTCCATTAAGATTATATTCGACATTTGAACCTATTCCTCCATTTTGTCTTACACGCACACCTACTGATCTGTCAAGTAATTCATTTGTAGTTAAGTTTCTTAACGCTGCCTCTTTAGTGTCTATAATTGCAACCGCAAAACCGCTGGTTTCCACTTTTTTCTTTTGAGACCGTCCTTTTACAACTACGCTATGTAACATTTCCGGTTCATCCGTTTTATTCTCTGCCGTTTTCTTTTCCTGTGCCAGCGCAGAAATACAGAGAGAAGAAATTAATATAGAGATAAAGATTTTTAAATTCATTTTTGATTGAAATATGTTTTTTTTATTCAAAACTATTCTTAATTAGACTTATTATAAATAACTTTGCTGCAAATTTACTGTTCAAACCCATAATAGAGTTAGGTAAAAACGGATTATTATTTTGTAAAAACGGATTATTATAATGGAAATTAAATTGCGGATTGAAGGAGAAGAGGAACCACTTATTGAGATTAAAACTGATGATTTGGATAATCAAAAAAGTCATTTTTATAACAATAAAATTAGTCTTCAAAAAGGAAATACGGATCAAATATTGATTACAAATTTGTTTTCTAAAGCTATCGTACTACTAGATTTTAAAATGTATTTTAAAACGCAGCAAAAAATACATTACGACATAATTGGAGAATCTATAATAATGAATTTCATAGGTTCTGATAATGTAGAAGTGACAGCAAATCAAATAGATGAAAATGGAATGAGTGTCGAAAACACTCATAATATTTTATACTCGAACAACTTAAATGGGACGTTGCAAATTCCAGCTAATATAGATTTTACAAGCTTTTCAATTGTCTTGTCGTTAGATTATTACCGCTATTTGATTCATGATGAATGGGGACTTCATCAAAATTTCTCAAAAAGTATTTCCCAAAAAAAAGCGGGTTATTTGACTTTGAAATATGTTCCCTTTAGCCCAGTTATGCAATGGGTTATTCATGAAATTAGAAACAGCAAATTCGAGGGGTCCATTCAGAAAATATACATTGAAGCCAAAATTAAAGAGCTTTTAATATTACAACTGGATACATTGATTGAAAAACCTTTAGAAAAAGTACTTGTACATGAGGAAGACTACATAAAACTTCTCCAAGCAAAATTGATTTTAGAAGCAAATTTTACAAATGCTCCATCACTTCCAGAACTTTCCAGAGCAATATCGCTTAATGAATTTAAACTAAAAAAAGGATTTAAATCTTGTTTTGAAACAACAGTAAAAGGTTATATAACTAAGCTCCGAATGGAATATGCCAAAGATTTATTAAAGAATATGGCTTCAAATGTAGGTGAAGTAGCCTACACGTGTGGTTACAAAGATGTATCTCATTTTTCGGCAGCCTTCAAACAGTTTTATGGATTTACACCTATGAGTTTTAGAAAATTAACTAAGGTTACAAAAGTAGCTTTCTTTTATTGGAGTTTTCTGGATATCCTTGCACCATACCTTTGTTAACATATACAGATTAAATTTCTGTGGTCTTACCATTTAATATATGTTCACGCATTTTATTTAAATATAAAGCGCTACAGTCGACAGTTGTTTTTTTTAGGACTTTCAACCTTTGACTTAAAGCGTTCTTTTCTGCTTTTCTACAAAATTATTGGATTGTAATTCTAATAAATCAGTAGCGTTTTTTCGTTGTAAATCGTACAATTGTTTATCATCAGCAATATCTCCGTAGACTTTATCGTGCATCGTTGCGCTAGTTTTTACCAATAAAGTACGTTGGTATTTGTCTTGTTCGATTGTTGCTTTTAACGCTGTTTCCAGATCTTCCAATTTATAATCGTATTCGCCTTTTGGAGAAAGTAATTTGGCAATAATAGGAGAAGTTTCAATAGCTAAAAACAACAACATAATAAAAAACGAAGGCAGCCAAGGTAATTTGTCCAATGCATTGATTCGTGCCATTAAGCCGTCAAATCCATCAATAATAGGTTGTGTTTCGCTAACTTTCTTGTCTAAATCAGTTTGGAGGGTTTTAGTAATTTTCTCCATTTCAGCAATTTTAGCCAAGTTGGTTTTTTGTAGAGTATCTAGTTCTTGTTTTGCCAAATCATGTTTGGCAATTTTTTCTTTAAAAACGGGACCTTTGCCTAATTTTTTGGTTCCTGCTGTTCCTTCAGCTTCTGTGATGTAGGTTTCGTAAAGGGTATTTACTTCTTTTTCTTTGTTTGTGATTTCGGATTTTAATTTATCGATTTCGGCTTTATTTTTATCCAAATCCGATTTGAAATAATTCGCTACTTCTTTTTTATTATTTAAAGCCATCGCATTTTTCTCTTTCAACAATACGGTATTGATTTCTTTTTCGAAGATTTTAATTTCTAATGGCTTGGAAATTACTATTGCAATAATTACCGCTAAAATAATTCGGGGAGTTGCCTGCAGAAACTCACTTCCTATTTTGTCTCTTTTTCGAATGGTGGAAACAATAAAACGGTCGAGATTAAAAATAAGTAAACTCCAAACAATACCAAATGCAACTGCGGGATACATACTGTCAAAGACGGTAAAAAGTGCATACGAACTGGCTATAAAAGCCATGATTGCGGTAAAGAAAACGGTGGCGCCAATACCTACATATTTGGTTTGTTCGCCTTCGGAACAGCCTTCAAGTAAGTCTTTATCGGCTCCGGAACAAAGGATGAAAAATTGTTTTAACATGATTGATGATTTTTTGAATGATGATTACAAATTTAACGCCAAAAAATGAATTTTGGTATAAATACTTGATTGGTATTTGTTTAATGCTTTTTGTTACGGTTTGTACCAAATAAAAGAGAGCTGCTCACAAGGAACAGCTCTCTTTCTTTTTTGAATTATAATTAACTTATGCGATTGGTGCTCCCGCCATAATCTCGGCATTAGCAAATTCTTCAAATTTGGCGAAATTAGCTTTGAACTTTTGAGCTAATTCAATCGCTTTTTTATCGTATAGTTCTGGATCTTCCCAGGTGTTTCTAGGATTCAATATTTCAGTAGGTACATTTGGACAGGTTTGCGGTTTTGCAATTCCAAAAACTTGGTGATTTTCATACCCCACATCGTCCAGTTCTCCGTTTAAGGCAGCGGTAATCATGGCGCGCGTGTATTTTAATTTCATTCGGCTTCCTATTCCGTAAGGTCCGCCAGTCCAGCCTGTATTGATTAACCAAACTTTTACATTGGCATCTTTCATTTTTTTACTCAACATTTCAGCATATTTTGTTGGGTGTAATGGCATAAAAGGTGCGCCAAAACAAGCCGAAAAATTAGGCTGAGGTTCTGTAATTCCAGCTTCGGTTCCAGCAACTTTTGCAGTATAACCAGAAATAAAATGGTACGCAGCCTGTCCTGGAGTCAGTTTCGAAATTGGAGGCAATATTCCGAATGAATCGGCAGTTAAGAAAAAGATGTTTTTCGGATTTTTACCAATTGAACCGGGTTGAATGTTGTCGATATGAAAAATAGGATAACTTACGCGGGTATTTTGAGTGATGGAAATATCCTCAAAGTCAACTTCATTGGTGTCCTTATTGATGATTACATTTTCAAGGATTGCTCCTTTTTTTATAGCTCTGAAAATGTCCGGTTCGTTTTCTTCCGAAAGGTTGATCACTTTAGCATAACAACCTCCTTCAAAATTGAATACTGTGTTTTCGTTCGTCCAGCCATGTTCATCGTCACCAATTAATTTTCTGTTTGGATCTGCTGATAAAGTTGTTTTTCCGGTTCCTGATAATCCGAAGAAAATTGCAGTATCACCATCTTTTCCAACATTAGCACTACAGTGCATTGGTAACGTATTTTTGAAAACGGGTAAAATGAAATTCAAAGCAGAAAAAATTCCTTTTTTCATTTCTCCGGTATAACCAGTTCCACCTATCAAAACTACTTTTCTTGTAAAGTCAAGAATGGCAAAATTGCTTTGACGTGTACTGTCAACCGCTGGATCTGCAATAAAACTTGGTACACATAAAAGAGTCCATTCTGGGTCGAAATTTGCTAATTCTTCCATTTCTGGTCTCAAAAACATATTGTAGCAAAATAAATTTGCCCAAGGAGTTTCTGTAATTACACTAACATTTAATCGGTAGTTTGGGTCAGAACACACATAAGAATCTCTAACGTAAATTTCTTTGTCTGATAAATAAGCAGTAACCTTATTATATAATGTGTCAAATGCTGCTGGTTCAAAAGGGATGTTTACTTTCCCCCACCAAACTTGATCTTCACTAATACTGTCTTTAACAATATATCGGTCTTGTGGCGATCTTCCGGTGTACTCTCCTGTATTTACTGCTAATGCTCCAGTAGAAGTCTCAATTCCTTGACCTGTTTTTATAGTTATATCGTGTAATTCTTCAGGAGATAACTGGTAATGAATTTTGGCATTTTCAATTCCTAATTCTTTTAACGAAATCGATTGCGAGGAAAGCGTGTTATTGTCCATAAATTTATTGTTGTAGTTACTTTTTTATAGACTGCAAAAGTAGAAATTATATTTCAGTTAGCCTTTGATTCTTTTAATTTTGTGAATTTTTATTCATAATATTCAATAATGAAACGCCCCAGCCTAGTATTAATAGGAGTCCGCCAATAGGAGTAACGAATCCAATGATGCTAAAATCGAAAGAAGTAAGATTGTTGGTTGCCAATAAGTATATACAACCGTAGAATAAATGTACTGTAATAGAATATTATTTTATGGACTTAAACTTAATTCTCACGTAATATTAAATAAAGTAAACAGCTCCCCTGATTTTTAAATTCGACCTTCTGTTTAATTTTACAGGAACAACTTGCTAAAGATTTGTTAATGCTATGCTAACTTACATCTTTTATATTCCCAGTAGTTTTGCGGTAAATATTAATTTTAGACGACTATGAAAAAATTATTTTTATTACTAATTATTGTGCTTTCAACTAGTATTGTCCATGCACAAGGGTCAGGAATAATCTCAGGAAAGGTTACAGAAAGCGATGGAGGATTTTCGCTTCCTGGGGCTACGCTCAAATTAAATGTTGGAAACAAATATGCCACAACAAATAACAACGGTGAATTTGAATTTTTAAATGTGCCGTTTGGAACATATGAAATTGAAATTACTTATATCGGGTATCAAAACCAAAAACAAACTGTAACAGTTGATTCTAAAAAGGCTGAAATTGTTAAATTCGTTTTAGGATCTGCTAATAATGAATTAGCTGAAGTAGTCATTATTGGTGATCGTTTAAGGGGTCAAGCAAAGGCAATCAATAAGCAAAAAAGTAATCAAAACATTAGCAATGTAATCTCTGCGGATCAAGTGGGTCGTTTTCCAGATGCCAATATTGGAGATGCTTTAAAAAGAGTTCCGGGTATTACAATGCAAAATGATCAAGGAGAAGCGAGAAATATCATTATCAGAGGTTTAGCTCCAAATTTAAACTCGGTTACTTTGAATGGAGATAGGATTCCTTCCGCTGAAGGTGACAACAGAAATGTACAGATGGATTTGATTCCCGCCGATATGATTTCGACTATTGAAGTAAACAAAACGCTTACATCCGATATGGATGCCGATGCTATAGGAGGTTCTGTTAATTTAATCACACGTGCAACGCCAAACGGACCGAGGGTCTCCGCTACACTTGCGGGAGGATATAGCCCAATCCGAGACAAGGGTAATTACACAGCCGGTTTTGTTTTAGGAAACCGATTTTTGGACAAAAAATTAGGAGTAGTTTTTAGTGCTTCCTATAACAACAATAATTTTGGTTCAGATAATGTGGAAGGCACTTGGGTTGAAGGAGAAAAAAATCAATCTTATATGGAGGAATATGATGTTAGAAAATATGATGTTCAACGCATTCGCAATTCATTTGCATTGGCTACTGATTATAGGTTTAATGAAAGTAACTCTATTTATGTAAATGCAATGTATAATTTCAGAGATGATTTTGAAAATCGTTACCGTGCAAGATACCGTGGAATTGATCCTATTTATAATGCAAACGATGATATCATTGGTTATGAAGGAGATGTAAGAAGACAAACAAAAGGGGGTTTAGATGATAATAAAAGTGCCCGACTCGAACGTCAAGTAGTACAAAATTATGCTATTGGTGGTGAGCACCTTTTAAGTTCAAAACTAGATATGGATTGGTCAGTAAATTATGCAGTAGCCAGTGAAGATAGACCTGGTGAAAGATATATTGAATACCAAAATAGAGGTTTGGACATAAATCAAGATTTATCAGACCCACGATTTCCTTTACTTACTTCTCCCGATGGAGATATAGCAGAAGACTTCACTTTTAGAACTCTCTCGGAAAATGATAATTATACAGAAGAGTCAGAATTAGGTGCAAAATTAAACTTTAGAGTGCCATTTTCAGTAATTGAAGGTCAAAAAGGACGTATTCGTTTTGGGGCACGTGTTAGAATCAAAGACAAATTTAGAGACAATACTTTTTTTGAGTATGAGCCTATTACTGCGTTTGGAAATTTAAATGAAACTCCAACAAGTTTCTATGGAGGTGAAGATTGGCAAGCAGGGTCGAAATATGTTCCAGGCACATTTGCAAGCAACTCATTTTTAGGAGGTTTAGATTTGAATAATGCTGAATTATTTGACAAAGAGGATGTTCCTAGTGAATATTTAGCTTTGAACTACAAGGCAAAAGAAGATATTTATGCAAGTTATATTCGTTGGGATCAGGATTTTAATTCCAATTTATCTCTGATTGTTGGTTTGCGTGTCGAAAACACAAATATAAATTACACAGCAAATTACGTAGAAGATGAAGAAGATTTGGTTGGCGAAGTAAAAAACAAAAATTCCTATACCAATGTGTTGCCAAGTATAGCATTTAAATATAATGGTAAAAAGGATTGGGTTTACAGAACGGCATTTACTACTTCTCTAGCAAGACCAAATTACTATGATTTATCACCTTTTATCAGTGTTATTCCAGACGACGATTCTGAAATCATAGCTGGAAATCCAAATTTAAAAGCAACGTATTCTTATAATTTTGACTTAATGCTCGAAAAATATTACAAGTCGGTTGGTTTATTATCAGGTGGTGTTTTCTATAAAAACTTAAATGACTTTATTTATACTTATCGTGATAATCAGTATACTAATGCTGAATTTGCTGCAGATTTTCCAGGTCAGCCTAATCCAATCCCTGTAACAAATCCAGGAAATTGGGGGTTAACTCAACAAAGAAATGGCGAAAGCGTAAGTGTATACGGTTTTGAGGTTGCGGTTCAAAGACAATTGGATTTTATCCCGGGGAAATTCTTTAAAGGTTTAGGGGTTTATTTAAATTATACATTTACGGAGTCTAATGCGAAAGGAATCACAAATTCTGATGGTGAGGAAAGAACAGATGTTGGTTTGCCAGGAGCAGCCCCACACATGTTCAATGGATCGTTATCTTGGGAAAACAAAAGATTTTCCGCTCGTATTTCCCTAAATTATACAGCAGATTATTTGGACGAATTAGGAGGAGAAGCATTCGATGATAGATATTATGACGAACAGTTGTTCTTAGACGCAAATGCTTCTTATAAAATTACTAAAAGATTAAGAGTTTTTGCCGAAGCAAATAACTTAACCAATCAACCGTTACGTTATTACCAAGGAATAGCTTCTCGTACTATGCAAATGGAATACTATCAAGCTAGGTATAATTTTGGTTTGAAATTTGATTTGTAAAATATATTGAATTATTTTTTAAATGTTTGATAGGGTCTTTAAGCCCTGTCAAACACTTTTTTTAATTTTTAAAATCATAAAGAATCTATTTCATAAGTTCCAGTAAAGCAAGATTTTTTAAAAAGCTCCAACGCTGTTTAGTTAAGTTCAGTTGGATTTATTAATAAAAATAATGATTAAATGAAAACAAAACAATCCGTTCTGCTTCTTTTTTTATTTGTGCAATGCCTATTTGCGCAAGATTATTTAAAAGAGGAAAAATCAGGTTATAAGGGAGGTTTTATACCCGAATTAAAGTTAGTAAAGGAAAGCGTAAATTTTTTAGTGCTTGGAGATTGGGGCAGAAACGGCGAATACCATCAAAAAGACGTAGCAGTGCAAATGTCAAAAGCTGCTGCAACAATCGATTCGGAGTTTGTGATTTCTGTTGGGGATAATTTTTATCCAATTGGAGTGCAAAGCACGCAAGACCCTCAATGGAAAGCATCATTTGAAGATATCTATTTCAATTATCATTTGCAAACGCCTTGGTATGTAGCACTGGGCAATCATGATTACTATGGTAATATACAGGCTCAGATGGACTATTCTAAAATAAGTAGGCGTTGGAACTTACCGAGTACTTATTATAAAGAAACGGTTAAATTGAAAGATGGGAGTAAAGCTTTGTTGGTATTTATCGATACGAATCCATTCGTTAAAACCTACTATTCTAAAGGTAAAGAAATAGAAGATAATATTAAAAAACAAGATACTATTGCGCAAAAAAAATGGCTAGTTGAAACTCTGCAACGGGCTGATCCTTCCATCAAATGGAAAATTGTAGTTGGGCATCATCCAATGTATTCCGGAGGTAAACGCAAGGGTAGTCCGGACACAAAAGATATTGAAGTAACTTTTGCATCAATTTTTGACCAATACAAAGTCGATGCCTATTTATGTGGTCATGAACACGATTTGCAGGTAATTAAACCAAATGGTCGTTTTACCACACAGTTTTTATCAGGAGCCGGATGCGAGGTACGACCTACTGGCATTAGAGAAGGGACTCTTTTTGCTTTGTCGGAACCTGGATTTATGACTTTTAGCGTAACACCTACCGTTTTGTTGGTACAGCTTGTTAACGCACAAGGAAAAATTGTTTATACACAAGAATTAAAAAAATAGCAATGAAGAATAGTATAATTGGATTACTGCTTTCAGTATGCTTACTGACCTCCTGCGGCAATAAGTTTGCTCCTATTCGTAAAGACGCTGTCAAACCTGCAATAGTAACGCAAGCTCTGCCTCATGATACTGATGATCCTGCTATTTGGATTAATCCGAATGATGCTACAAGAAGTATTATTATTGGAACAGATAAGGACACCGACGGCGGTTTATATGCTTTTGATTTGAATGGAAAAATTATTGCCAAATCTGAAGTTCTGAAAAGACCAAACAATGTAGATGTTGCTTATGGTTTACTAATTGATGGTAAAAAAATCGATGTTGCCGTTACGACTGAACGGGAAAATAATAAAATCAGGATTTTTAGCTTACCGGATTTAAAACCAATCGATAATGGCGGAATTTTTGTTTTTGAGGGGGAACTAGAACATGATCCAATGGGTATTGCTTTGTATACACGGAATAGTGACAATACTGTTTTCGCTATCGTTGGCAGAAAAAATGGGCCTTCTGGTACTTATTTGTGGCAATACCAATTGACTGATGCAGGCAATGGAAAAGTGGGAGCGAAGGTGGTTCGAAAATTCGGAAAATATAGTGGCAAAAAAGAAGTTGAAGCCATCGCAGTAGATAACGAATTGGGTGTTGTTTATTATTGTGATGAACAATTTGGAATTAGAAAATACAAAGCCAATCCCGATTTGAATGATAATAATGAATTAGCTCTTTTTGGTCAAAACCAATTCAAATCTGATAATGAAGGAATTGCGATTTACAAAAAAACTACAACAACAGGCTATATTTTGGTTTCCAATCAACAAGCAAATACCTTTATGGTTTATCCCAGAGAAGGTGCAAATGAAAATCCTAATGAGTATCCGTTAGTAGCTGAAATTCCAACTTCAACCATTGAGTGTGACGGGGCCGATGTTACGTCATTAAATCTAGGTGGACCATTTCAAAAAGGTCTATTTGTGGCAATGAGCAATGGAATGACTTTTCATTTTTATAATTGGGAGGATTTTCAAAAACGGATTGATTTAGCTAAAAAGTAAATTACAAATTTTTGGAAAACATTGGAGAGCTGTTCATTATATAGCAGCTCTTTTAGTTATTATTAGATTCTTTTTTTTAAAAAATTAACTAGTAAAACGCCCCAAGCCAGTATTAATAGGAGTCCGCCAATAGGAGTTACGAATCCGATAATTTTAAAATCAAAAGAAGTAAGATCATTTGTAGCTAACAGATAAATGGATCCCGAGAATAAAATTACACCCAAAACGACCAAATAGTAGATTGTTTTTTTTGCTTTTTCAGTGATGTTGTCCAGCATCCCAATTAATAGTAAAAACAACGCATGGTACATTTGGTAGCGTACACCGGTTTCAAAAGTAACTAATTGCTCCACAGAGAGTACTTTTTTTAGGGCATGTGCTCCAAAAGCACCCAAAATTATAGCGATCATACCTAAAATTGCTCCTGTTGATAATAACTTCTTTTTCATTTTGCTTGTCTTTATTGCAAAAGTATTTCTTCTCAAATGAAATTAAAAGTATTTACAACTATTGTTTTTATTTTCTTAAGGTTAAATAGGAGGAATGCTTTTTTCTTTCTCCAAAATATTTCATTTCGGTTTGTTATAAATACAACATTTTTGTATGTTTGTGTTATAAATATATAAAAATGAGAACAATTTTAATCATTGGGGCAGGAAGATCAGCTTCATCTTTGATTCAGTATCTTTTAAATAAATCTGAAAAAGAGAATTTGCATCTTGTTATTGGTGATTTGTCTTTGGCTTTAGCCCAAAAAAAGACAAACAATCACCCCAATGCAACGGCAATTGCCTTAGATATTTTTGATGAAGATCAAAGAAAAAAAGCGGTGCAAATTGCTGATATTGTTATCTCGATGTTGCCGGCTCATTTGCATATTCAAGTGGCCAAAGATTGTATTATTTACAAAAAACACTTAGTTACCGCCTCCTACGTGAGTGATGCGATGCAGGAATTAGACGCTGCCGCAAAGGAAAATAATCTGATTTTCATGAATGAAATCGGACTTGATCCAGGCATTGACCACATGAGTGCCATGAAAGTGATTGATGAGATTAAGGAAAAAGGCGGTGAGATGATTTTATTCGAATCTTTTTGTGGCGGACTTGTAGCTCCGGAATCAGATACGAATCTTTGGAATTACAAATTTACTTGGGCACCACGCAATGTAGTTCTTGCGGGTCAGGGTGGCGCTGCTAAGTTTATTCAGGAAGGGACTTATAAATACATTCCGTACTGTAATTTGTTTCGCAGAACCGAGTTTTTGCAAGTGGAAGGATATGGTCGATTTGAAGGTTATTCGAATCGCGATTCGTTGAAATACCGCAGTGTGTATGGTTTAGATAATGTGCTTACGTTATACAGAGGAACGATTCGTAGAGTGGGATTCTCGAAAGCGTGGAATATGTTTGTGCAATTAGGAATGACGGATGACAGTTACGTTATGGAGGATTCGGAGAACATGAGTTACAGAGAATTTGTGAATTCTTTCCTGCCATATCATCCCACAGATTCTGTAGAAATCAAGACCCGATTAATTCTCAAGATTGACCAAGACGATATCATGTGGGACAAATTATTGGAACTCGATTTGTTCAATCCAAACAAGAAAGTAGGTTTGAAAAATGCCACTCCGGCTCAAATTCTGGAAAAAATATTGACGGATAGTTGGACACTTCAGCAAGATGATAAAGATATGATTGTCATGTATCACAAATTTGGATACGAATATAATGGCAAAAAAGAACAAATAGATTCCAAAATGGTTTGCATTGGTGACGATCAAACCTACACAGCCATGGCAAAAACAGTGGGTTTACCCGTTGCAATGGCGACCTTATTAATCTTGAATGGCAAAATCACGACTCCGGGAGTGCAATTGCCTATTCGTAAGGAAGTTTATGAGCCTATTTTGAAAGAATTAGAGGAATACGGCGTTGTTTTCAAGGAACAATCCATGCCGTATTTAGGATACAATCCGGATAAAGAGTTTAGTTAGTAGTTTTTTTTAGATTTTTAGTTTGATAAATCCGCTCCTCTTGAAGCGGATTTGTTTTTTTAGTTCCATTTAGTATTGTGTTTGGGCGTGACCCTGCAAATTGCTTCGCCGTTCCTCCTGGCAACTTCGGGTCGGGCTGTTCGCTGCAATCTTTATGTTTTTAAAGAAAAAACACAAAGGATTTTCGCTGCCATCCCTCACGCAACAGATTCCAAAGACATGCCGTTTTTTAATGAATTGTAAGAAAATTTTAATATATTTGAAAAGCATAAAGCGAAACAGACTTTTACCAATCTACCCAGATTTAACTGTAAATACGGAGTTTTGTTTTATCTAGATGGCAGCAGGCAATAATTATAATAAAAAAAGTACCATTATGACTAATCTTAAACTAGCACTTGACTGGACACCCAATACAAATCACGTTGGGTTTTTTATCGCGAAAGAATTGGGATTTTACAGTAAACAAGGAATAGATCTTGAAATTTTAAATCCTAAAAATGATAATTACTTGGTAACACCAGGAAAAAAATTAGAACTTGATATTGCTGACTTTGCAATTGCTCCTTTTGAGACTGTAATAAGTTTGAATAATAAAGCAAATCAGATTCAAGCAATAGCAATTTTTGCCATTTTACAGGAAGATTTAAGCTCAATTGTAACACTCAAAGAATCAAATATCACATCGCCAAAATTTCTTGACGGTAAAAAGTATGCTTCATATAAAGCACGTTATGAAGATTATATTGTAAAAGAAATGATAAAGAATAATGGAGGGGAAGGAGATTTAAAATTAGTTTATCCAGACAAACTTGGTATTTGGAATACCTTATTAAATGGTCAAGCCGATGCGACTTGGATTTTTGATAACTGGGAAGGTATTGAAGCAGATGGAAAGAACATTCAACTCAACAAGTTTGCAATGGACAAATTTAAAATTCCTTACTGTTATTCGCCTATTGTCTTGACAAAAAGAGAGAATCTGATAAAACACAAAGAGCATTATTCGAGTTTTATAAAAGCTACAAAAAGTGGTTTCTTATTTGTGAAAAATAACATAAAAGAATCAACAAGTATTTTGCAACGCAACTTAAGTAAGTATGAGTTAGAGAACATCGATATAGAAAAATCCTTATCCTACACAATTCCTCACTTTGGTACTGAACTTAACTGTGGAAAGATGGAACAAGACAAAATCTCAAGATTTTTAGAATGGCTTGTGGATAAAGGTTTAGAAGACAAAATAATTCTTGAGCAAAATCTATTTACTAATGAATTATTTGACTAAAACTAACAATAATAGCCAAACTTTCATTGTCTACACGTTACAGACAATGAAACCTTCATTGAATAGCCTGTCCGTTTTTGTGGGAAAACCGATTGTGTTGATCAACACTATAAATTTTCGTAAAATTGTGAGAGAGAATATTAAGAGGATTTAGTGTCCTCTTTTTTTTGGGGAACTGTTTTTTGCGCGTGACCCTGCAAATTGCTTCGTCGTTCCTCCTGGCAACTTCGGGTCGGGCTGTTCGCTGCAATCTTTATTTTTTTAAAGAAAAAACATAAAGGATTTTTCCCGAAACTTCGGGACCATCCCTGACGCAACGCATTCCAATGACGCGCCGTTTTTTACTAAATTGTAAGAAAATTTTAATATATTTGAAAAGCATAAAGCGAAACAAACCTTCGCTTATCTAACCTTATGTGGGTGTGTTTACGAAGGTTTATTTCGCTTAAATATAAGTTAGCTGTATTCTAAAAACCGAAACCTAAATAAGAGAATGAAGAATATTAAATGTATAATATTTGACTGTGACGGAGTTTTGGTTGACAGTGAAATTATTGGAAATCAAATATTACTTTCAATGGCAAAAGAATTTGGACTTGAAATGTCTATTGAAGATGCTATTAAAAAATTTAACGGCAGAAGTCTAAAAGATAGTTTTCAGCAGATTGAAAAATTGACGAATAAAAGATTACCCGATAACTTTGAAAGTGAATATAGAAAACAAACTTTTGAAGCATTTAAAACGGAATTAAAACCAATTAAAGGTGTAAAAAATTTTATCGATAGCTTATCCATTTCTTATTGTGTTGCTTCAAGTGGACCAATAGAGAAAATTAATTTGAATTTAACGATAACAGGCTTAATTGAAAAATTTGAAAATAAAATATTCAGTTCATACCAAATTAATAGTTGGAAGCCAGAACCTGAAATATTTCTATTTGCTTCAAGAGAAATGGGATTTACAACAAATGAATGCATCGTAATTGAAGACAGTAAAGCGGGTGTTATTTCCGCGAAAAAAGGAGGTTTTAAAGTTTATGGTTTTGCAAATGAAAGCAATGAAACAGAATTAAAGGATGAGGGAGCAATAATTTTCTATAGTTTCGAAGAGCTAGCAAATTTATTGAATTTGGAAAACTGAATTAACAAGAACAACAGCTAACAGTCAGGGTTTCGTTGCGTGCGTAGCACCACCAATGAAACCCGTGTTGAACGGAACCGGTCACTGGTATGAACTATAGAGTCTTCCTAAAATTGTGAGAGAGAATATTAAGAGGATTTAGTGTCCTCTTTTTTTTGGGCGTGACCCTGCAAATTGCTTCGTCGTTCCTCCTCGCAACTTCGGGTCGGGCTGTTCGCTGCAATCTTTATGTTTTTAAAGAAAAAACACAAAGGATTTTTCCCGAAACTTCGGGACCATCCCTCACGCAACGCATTCCAATGATGCGCCGTTTATTTTATTAAATTGTAAGAAAATTTTAATATATTTGGTAAACGTAAAGCGAAACAAACCTTCGCTTATCTACCCATGTGTGGGTGTGTATACGAAGGTTTGTTCTAGTTTTATATAAGTTGGTGGTAATGTGGGAAAAACAAGGAGAATAACAGAAATTAAAAAGGCAAAATGATTCCAAATATATTCATAAGTTCAACAATCCAAGATTTAGGACACTTACGAGATTCAATTCGAGATTTAATTTTTGAAATTGGTTATAATCCAATAATGAGTGAATATGGCGAAATTGGATTTTTACCATCTAATTCCGCTGAAGAGTCTTGTTATCTGGCTTTAAGAGATTGTCATTTATCAATTATTATTATTGGAAAAAGATATGGTAGTATATCTGAAAATGGTTTAAGTGTTACTCATAATGAATTTATAACTTCAAGAGAAAGAAAAGTTCCTGTAATATTTCTCGTTAGCGAAGAAGTTATGTCTTACAAAAGAGTATATGATGTAAATGAAAAAAGTGAAGAATTAACTTTTCCAGGAATGGAGAATCCATCTAAGATTTTTCAACTTATCCGTGAATTTAGTGAATCTAAAATAAATAATGGATTAATTCAATTTACAAATGTTCAATCAGCCAAAAACAATCTTAAAAAACAACTAGCACATATATTTGGCGATTTATTGAAAAAACAATTTGACCCAACAAAAGGAGAAATAAAAGATATTCTTTCGGAAATAACTACATTAAGACATATTTTGTTAAAAAATGAAGAAGAAATAGCAAGAAAATTTTCCAATGCTTTTAGATTTTTATTAGAAGAAGAAAATAATTATTTAAAAGAAATCACAGAAACTGTTTCAGAATCTTTAGAAGAAGGTGTTCCAAAATTAATTGAGAGTAATAATTTGAAAGAATTTCTTCAAAATTATGACGTTAATATTAAAGTTATGGAAACTAATGAAGCCTTAAAAGAACTTGAAATTAACAATAGTACCAATGCATTAGAAAAAGGACTAAGTAAAATTTTCTATTCTACATTGCCATATAAAACAATCAGAACATCAGCAAGCTTTGGTGTAAATGCTGAATATGATTTACAACCTGAAAATAAAACAGATAATCGTATAATAATTGGGATTGGAAAAAAAATGTATTGGACAAACAAAAATGGAGATAAATTAATGAAAGCTATTTTTGATAAACTCAAACAAGAAACAAAATAAACGCAACCACCAACAGCCATTTTGAGCTAGCTGGAATTTAGTGGAATTATCGTTTCGTATCAAGATTTCGTTAAGCCGAAAACTAAAAGCTTACGAATTCACTACCATCTAAAATCCATAAAACATTAGTAAAAAAGAAATCCGCTTCTTTTTAGAAGCGAATTTCTTTTTTTACAATTACACCTTTCCAGATTGAATAGTTATTGGTAAGCTGTACATTACTCTAACAGGAACGCCGTTCATTTTTCCGGGAATCCATTTCGGGCATATTTTCAAAACACGGATGGCTTCTTCACCCGTTCCATAGCCAATATCGCGTATGTTTTTTATGTCGCTTAAACTGCCGTCTTTTTCTACTATAAAGGTGATGTATACTTTTCCTTTTAAGTTAGGTTGTGATGGAGTTTTAAAATTATTGCCGACAAATTTGTAAAATTCCATAATTCCTCCCGGGAAATCTGGTTTTTCGGTTATTCCAGCAGTATTATAGACTTCATTTTCCCCTTTTTGGACAAACTGATTTTCAGAATCGTACGCATCAATTTCAATCACTTCAGGAGCTCCTTTACTTAAAATCCCCAGAAGTTCCTCGTTTGTAGGTAATTCTTTTTGCTTAGATAAGATAGAAGGTATAGCTCTCTTTTCTATAGGAGTTAGTTCATTGTATTTTTTTTCGCTGGCAATCTTTCCTTTTTCATCTTTGATTTTAAAAGTAGTTTTGTCGTAGTACGTTTTAAGTAAATTCCCTGGTTTTACAGCAGTAGTTTCTTTTTTCACATTGGTTTCTTGCGCAACTACTTTCGTACACAATAAAAACAATAAGGCAGTTATTACAGGAATTAGCATTGCTTTTTTTAATAAAGCTTCTGTTTTTGATGTGGTTTTTGTCATCATAAGTAATCGTTTTTTAGTTATTAAATAATTCAAATTACTGGCCAAGTAAAAAGTTTGGTTCTCGTTCGCTTTCGATAGTAATAAAGATTGATAAAACGGAACATTGTTATAGGAGGTCACTACTTTCTCGTCGGCAAGAAATTCGTGATTGAGTTGTATGGCTTTTTTGTAAAAAATAAAAATAGGGTTGAACCAGAAAACGGTTTTCAATAGTTCGATGAATAAAATATCCAAAGTGTGTTTTTGGGTTACATGCGTGAGTTCGTGTGTGTACAATTCAGCTTCAATTTGACGGTTGTTGTATTCCGTTTCGTTGATGAAAATCGTATTCAGGAAAGTATGCGGCAAGGTTTTTTCGGGAACCAAAATCAATTTGGCATTCTTATAATCAATTGGTGTATTCGATTTCATTTTAGACGAAATCTTGATGATATTACTGAAAAAACGTATCGCCAAAACGAGTGTTACCAGAGCATACAAACTCCATAATCCTATTGCCAGATAGTTAGTTTCCTCTAGTATTACAGCGCTTCCTTGCAGTATTTGGATATTTCCCGGATTGACTGTAGGTTGTGTTATTTCCTGAATCACTTCAATAGTTATAAATGGAATCACCATCGAGAAAACAAGACTGAACAACAAGTAAAACCTATTGAAAACGTGTATTTTTTCTTTTTCCAAAAACAAATAATACACTGCCAGTAGCACGAATAAAGTAATTGTCGATTTGATTAGAAAGTCATTCATTTTTTCTTTTTTAAAATTTCACTGTCTATTATTTTCTTGAGATCTTCCAGTTCCGTTTGAGAAAAATTCGTTTCGGTGGTAAAGAAAGAGGCACAAAGGTTTATTTAGTAAGGAATCAAAAAACTAGTTTTTGTTATCATCAACTATTTAGTTCTGATAGGTCTTGTATTTTTATCTTTACAAATTGTAATTTCTAATTTTTCTCCACTGAATTTCTTGTGCGAGTTTTTTAAGTTTTTTTCGAAATAATTATGTGTGTAAAAATTATATTGGTAAGGCTGTGGGAATTTCTTGCTTCTTGCATTTTTTGAAACACTACTACCTTGAAAAAAAGCAATTTCACTAGTTTTAAAATTGTTTAGTGATTTATTGGTTTGGTGAACCCCATCTATCCAAATGGCGTATTTTTTAGCATCTTTGAAGTTTTCTAATTCTTGGTTTGTTGGTGATTTTTTTTCACAAGCAGTTGGAACATAGAATAAAGCTTTTTTCTTGTACTCTTCACTTAGGTCTTCATATTTGGTGTCAATTTTCTTGTTTTTTATAAGGTCGTGAATGACCACTCTTACTCCAGCGTAGTATTCATCTTTTCGGGAATCGTTGGTTGCTGTAAGTTTAGTTTTGGTGGTAACTTGTGCAGTATTTTTTACTTGAGCTATAGTTTTGAAACAAAATAGGAAAAATAGTCCGGATAGAACTGGAATCAAAATGATTTTCTTCGCAATTGATTTTGATTTTGATGTGGTTTTTGTCATCATAAGTAATCGTTTTTTAGTTATTAAATAATTCAAATTACTGGCCAAGTAAAAAGTTGGGTTCTCGTTCGCTTTCGATAGTAATAAAGATTGGTAGAACGGAACATTGTTATAGGAGGTCACTACTTTCTCGTCAGCAAGAAATTCGTGGTTGAGTTGTATGGCTTTTTTGTAAAAAATAAAAATAGGGTTGAACCAAAAAACGGTTTTCAATAGTTCGATGAATAAAATATCCAAAGTGTGTTTTTGGGTTACATGCGTGAGTTCGTGTGTGTACAATTCAGCTTCAATTTGACGGTTGTTGTATTCCGTTTCGTTGATGAAAATCGTATTCAGGAAAGTATGCGGCAAGGTTTTTTCGGGAACCAAAATCAATTTGGCATTCTTATAATCAATTGGTGTATTTGATTTCATTTTAGAAGATATCTTGATGATATTACTGAAAAAACGTATCGCCAAAACGAGTGTTATTACAGCATACAAACTCCATAATCCTATTGCCAGATAGTTTGTTTCCTCCAGTATTACAGCGTTTCCTTGCAGTATTTGGATATTTCCCGGATTGACTGTAGGTTGTGTTATTTCCTGAATCACTTCAATAGTTATAAATGGAATCACCATCGAGAAAACAAGACTGAACAACAAGTAAAACCTATTGAAAACGTGTATTTTTTCTTTTTCCAAAAACAAATAATACACTGCCAGTAGCACGAATAAAGTAATTGTCGATTTGATTATAAAGTCATTCATTTTTTCTTTTTTAAAATTTCACTGTCTATTATTTTCTTGAGATCTTCCAGTTCCGTTTGAGACAAATTCGTTTCTTTGGTAAAGAAAGAAGCAAATTGCGATGCCGAATTGTTGAAAAAATTACTAATCAATCCGTTGACGTGTTTCGAGAAATAATCGGTTTTCTTGACCAAAGGATAATATTCCCTGGAGTTCCCAAATTCATTATAGGCTACAAATTGCTTGTCGATCATTCTTTTTAATAAAGTAGCAATGGTTGTGGTTGCGGGTTTTGGTTTTGGATAGGCTTCAAGCAAGTCTTTCATGAAGGCTTTCTCGAGTTTCCAAAGGTGTTCCATTACTTGTTCTTCGGCGTTCGTGAGTTGTTGCATGGTTATTTAATTTCTATTTCGGAAAATGATTCCCCGTTATTGTATTTCTTTATCGTTATTAGTTTTCCATCTTCATTAAAGAAGTTCCAGTCACCAAAATAAAACCAATGTGCGTACTTGTCGCTCGTTTCCATTTTTGTTTTTCCTTTGGATTTTATTTTTCCATTTTCATGATAAAAAGTAGTGTTGCAAATGTTGTCTTTGTATTTTTCTCTTTTAATGATTTTACCATTTAAGTAATAATTCCATTTTTTTATGGGATCACCTTTTCGGTATTTCCCAATTGATTTATAGTGGGAACTATCCTGTGCGTATTGTTCAATCCAAAGTCCTTCTCTACGTTTATTTTTTATTTGATTGGTTTTGCAACCAAGAAACAAAAACACCAAGCCGATTATAATTACAGTTTGTCGCATAAAATGATTTTGTTCTACGAAAATAGAGTTTGCTCTACAAATGTAGAATAAAAATGCAAATAAACAAATTTAAAAGAAAAAATATTTTGATAGTCAGCGGTTTGCGTTAAGGATGGAAGTGTAAATCCTTTTTATTTTTTTATTTTAAAAAATAAAAAGATTGAGAACGGACAGCCTGACCCGCTATTTTCAGCGGGAAACGCCCAAAAAAAATCCGCCCTGTTTAGAGCGGATGATGTGGTTCTCGATACTTTTTTGTTCCGTTTCTCTTCACAAAAAAACTCGAACTGACGGTATCGATAACTATTATTTTGACAACTCCACAAAATATTTGTAAAACAACGGAATGGTTTCAATTCCTTTGAGGTAATTAAAGATCCCGAAATGTTCGTTTGGCGAGTGAATGGCATCGCTGTCCAGACCAAATCCCATTAGAATAGTCTTGCTTTTGAGTTCTTTTTCGAATAACGCTACGATAGGAATACTTCCTCCGGAACGCACCGGAATTGCGGGAACGCCAAAGGTTTCAGTATACGCCATGTTTGCGGCTTTGTAGCCAATGCTGTCTATTGGGGTTACGTAACCTTGTCCGCCATGATGTGGTTTTACTTTTACGGTAACGCCAGCAGGAGCAAGGCTGGTGAAATGTTTGGTGAACAATTCGGTGATTTGTTCCCAGTCTTGATTGGGAACCAAACGCATCGAGATTTTAGCGAATGCTTTGCTTGCAATCACCGTTTTAGCACCTTCTCCCGTGTAACCACCCCAGATTCCGTTGACATCCAATGTAGGACGGATGGAATTTCTTTCGTTTGTTACATAGCCTTTTTCGCCATAAATGTCATTTAAGTCCAATGCTTTTTTGTAATTGTCTAAATTGAAAGGTGCTTTGGCCATTTCAGCTCTTTCTTCTAAGGATAATTCTTCTACATTGTCATAGAAACCGGGAATGGTAATGTGGTTGTTTTCGTCATGAAGCGAAGCGATCATTTTAGACAAAACATTGATAGGATTGGCAACAGCTCCTCCGTACAATCCAGAATGCAAGTCGCGGTTTGGTCCTGTAACTTCTACTTCTACATAGCTTAAGCCACGTAAACCTGTTGTAATTGAGGGCTGCTGATTAGAAATCATTCCTGTATCTGAAATTAAAATCACATCATTTTTTAGTTTCTCCTGATTGCGTTCTACGAACCAACTCAAGCTTTTGGAGCCAATTTCCTCTTCACCCTCAATCATGAACTTTACGTTGCAAGGTAAAGTATTGGATTGCACCATATATTCTAATGCTTTTACGTGCATGTACATTTGGCCTTTGTCATCACAAGAACCACGGGCAAAAATTGCGCCTTCGGGATGAATTTCGGTTTTCTTGATTACGGGTTCAAAGGGTGGAGAAGTCCATAATTCGATTGGGTCTGGTGGTTGAACATCATAATGTCCGTAGACTAAAACGGTGGGTAATGTTGGGTCTATAATTTTTTCGCCATATACGATTGGATACCCTGGAGTATCACAAATTTCAACAAAATCACAGCCTGCTTTTTCTAAACTGGCTTTTACGGCATCAGCTGTTTCAAAAACATCGTGAGAATAAGCAGTGTCAGCACTTACGGATGGGATTTTTAATAATTCGATTAACTCGTTGATAAAGCGGTCTTTGTGTTCTTGAACGTATGCTTTAATATTTTCCATTATTTGAATTTTGTTTATATTTCAAAAGTACAAAAAAGAGTATGAATATTTTTTATCAAAATTGTTTTGAAAATTGGAAGTTAAGTGTATCTTTGCACCCACAATTGCGCGCGGATATGGTGAAATTGGTAGACATGCCAGACTTAGGATCTGGTGCCGCAAGGCGTGTAGGTTCGAGTCCTATTATCCGCACTTTAAAACCCTTTAATCGTTATTCTAACGTTTAAAGGGTTTTTTGTTTTAGATTATTAATTCTCGGAATAATTAGTTATAAAGTGATTCAGGCTTAAATAATTTTGTGTTTGATTGCTTTCTATTTTTTAGAGATAATGAGATCAAACTCGTTTTTTGAATTTGTTTTAAGACAAAATCTATCGAATACCATATTGGGTTCATTTCTGTTTTATTTTAAATCCTCCAAAATTTCCATTGTAAGATAAAAACTATTTATCTTATACTTGTTTCTGTTTAATATCTATTATTAGTAAAATATATACCAATTTTATTAAAAATCAATATTATTTTTTATAAATTTAACACTTGAACGGTGAAAAATAACATTTAGTCGGTATTTTAAATTAATTAAACAAGGTTGTCTATGGTTGCATATTTACATAATCAATTAAGAGGTTTTATTTCACCATTTCTAGTTTCAAAACTGAGTAGGGAGTACAATGAGAGTGAAGTGCTGATGAAAAAATCTATAGAAACAAGTATTTCTACTATCTTGATAGGATTGAATAATAAGTTTGATGATAAAAATCTTTATGATGAACTGATGGAATATATTGCCAATTCTGAGTTTTATCTTGATTTTAAAATTGAAGCTACAAAAATAGTAGTCATAAATAGTTCCTTTAATAAAGAAGGTTTTAAACCATTAAACTTAATTTTTTCAAATAAAAAAGAAAGGATTTCAGAAATGATTTCAAATGAAATTGGTGTTAAAAGTGAAACTGCTTCTGCTATCTTAAATTTTTCAGTAATGTTTGTTTGTTCCTATCTGAAAAATCAAAATCAAAATTTCAAAAGTCTTCAATTACTTATAAATGAACAAAAGAGAATGATTATGAGCACTATGCCGGAAGGAATTCGACTTCTTCTTGGTATTTCTACTGTCGAAATTGTACAAGAAAAAAGTAAAAGAAATTTTGCATCAAATATTTATAGTTTTTTTCTAGGATAAAAGTAATAGCGTTTTATTTGTTACTTCAATTTATTGATATTAAGTATGTTATATAAAAAAAGCTTCTCAATTGAGAAGCTTTTTTTATACCTATCGATAAATGAAAATTATTTATTTTCTATCCAAGCATTAATTTTCTTTTCCAATAATGCTAATGGCATTACTCCGGATTCTAATACTTTTTCATGGAATTTTTTAATATCAAATTTAGTGCCCATTTTAGTTTCCGCTTTTTTGCGTAGCTCCATAATCTTCAGCTGGCCAATCTTATATGATAAAGCTTGCCCTGGAATCGCCATATAACGCTCTATTTCAGGAATAATGCTGGCTTCACTTTCAGCTTCGTTTGCTAATGAATATTTGATTGCTTGCTCTCTGGTCCAGCCCTTGGAATGTAATCCGGTGTCAACAACTAATCGAACCGCACGGTGCATTTCATTGCCCAGCATTCCAAAATACTGATATGGATCTTGATACAATCCAAGCTCTTTTCCTAAGCTTTCTGTGTACAAAGCCCAACCTTCGCCGTAAGCGCCAAACCAATTGAATTTTCTGAAATCAGGAAGACTTTCGTTTTCTTGTTGTAAAGAGATTTGAAAATGATGACCCGGAATGGCTTCATGCAAAAACAAATCTTCATCACCATACATATTATAATTCGCTACATCAGGAATGGGAACATAGAAAATACCGGGACGCGTGCCGTCAGCAGTTCCTTGATTATACTCAGCACTGGCTGTTTTTTCTCTAAAAGCTTCCGTTCGTCTGATTTCAAATTTCGTTCTAGGTTGCAGTGCGAATAATTTATCTACATTTGGTTTGATGCGGGTGTAAATGCTTTGAAAATTAGCAATCACTTCTTCCGGTTTGGTGAAAGGTTTTAACTCCTTTTTATTTCGAACCTCCTCAAAGAATTCTAATAATGTGCCTTTAAAACCTACTTGGGTTTTTACCTTTTCCATTTCGGCATTCAATCGTGCTACTTCTTTTAATCCCAATTCATGAATTTGCTCGGGAGTCATTTCGGTCGTAGTCCATTGTTTTACATAGGCTGCATATAACTCTTTTCCAAAAGGCAAACTCCCTATTCCGCTGGTTGCTCTGGAAGCAGGAAGATATTCTTTGTTCAGGAAATCAGCCATTTTCTTGTATTGCGGAATCAGTTTGGTATTGATTGTCGCTGTGTATTTTGCTGTTAAATCTTCTTTTATACTGTCAGGGAAAGAGGCAGGCATTAGTTTTATAGAAGAGTAAAATAGATTGTCCTCTATATTTGGTGTAGCCATTTCTGCAAATTGTGGAATCAGTTTTACGGTTAATGATTTTGGCAAAACAACACCCTTTGCCATTCCTTTTTTCATATATACCATCGCTGAATCAATCCAAACAGCATATTTGTCCATTCTTTTTAGGAAATTGGTGTAATCTTGTTCTGTTTTAAATGGTTGTGCTCCGGTTCCTCCCGCAAACTGCCCCATAGTCAGATGCGTTCCCCAAAATTGATGAACAGGAAGCAAATTTGTAGGTTGTTGTAGTAAATCTTTACCAATCTCAACTTCCCATTTGATGATTTCGTAACTGTTTTTTTCTTCTTCTGATAAATCTTCGACAGTGATATTTTGCAGTGCAGATTGGTATTTGTCAAAGAAAGCTGCTTGCGATTTTCTGAAACTGTCTGTCATTTCAAACTGCAACTGATCGTTGTATTGATTTTGACCACTTTGAGTCGCATCCAATGGACTCATGGCATTTTTGTCGTCAAAATAATTTTTTGTCAGACTGCTGAAGTCTTGTTTTTTATCTTCGGATTTACAGTTAACCAGCAATAATGACGTGGTTAGTGTAAGGAAAAGAGTGGTTATTTTTCTCATAATGAATGTTTGGTAATAGATTGAGCTAATTTATTGATTTTTTTTCAATTTATAATGTCAGAATAATTTTTCGTTTATAAAAGTGTTTTTGTTTGTCATAAAATTTAGTTAAGGCGCCGTTGTAGTTCTTGTTTTAAATAGATTTCGGCTAAATTTACTGTTCTAATTAATCACACCTAAATGAGAAAAAAATCCTTTTTCATTTTGTTAGTCATTGGGAATATGCTAACAATTGAAGCACAAGAGAAAAAAGAAAACACGACTATGAATCCATTTTTTCAAGCTTACGACACGCCGTTTAATGTGCCGCCTTTCGACAAAATTAAAAATGAACATTTTAAACCCGCTATTTTAGAAGGTATCAGTAAACATCAAGCGGAGATTAATGCAATTGCAAATAATACACAACCTGCCACTTTCGAAAACACGATTCTTGCCATGGAAAATGCAGGCGAATTATTGTCGGATGTGAACACGGTTTTTTCTAATCTAAATTCGGCGAACACTAATAAAGACATTCAAAATATTGCCAAAGAAACAGCGCCAAATCTTTCCGCTCACAGAGATAATATCTACTTGAACGAGAAATTATTCGCAAAAGTAAAAACGCTTTGGGACAAAAAAGAAACATTAGGCCTAAATTTAGAACAAGCTAAAATTTTAGATAATGCCTACAAAGATTTCGTTAGAAGTGGAGCCAATTTATCCAATGCTGACAAAGAAATATTGCGTAAAATAAACGGAGATCTTTCACTGACCAGTTTAAAATACGGTCAAAATATTTTGGCGGAGACCAATTCATACGAGTTAGTTATTGACAATAAAAAAGATTTAGCCGGATTGCCACAAGGATTAATTGACGCTGCAGCTGTTGATGCTAAAGCAAAAGGCAAAGAGGGAAAATGGGTTTTCACCCTTTCTAATTCCAGTGTAATGCCGTTCCTTCAATACAGTGCTAATCGAGAATTGCGTAAGCAAATTTGGAATGCCTACCAAACGAGAGGCAATCAAGATAATGAATTTGATAATAAGAAGAATGCAGTAGCATTAGCAAATCTACGTGGACAAAAAGCGAGATTATTAGGCTATAAATCGCATTCCAATTATGTTTTAGAAGAATCGATGGCTAAGACTCCCGAGAATGTAAACAAGCTGTTGAATGATTTGTGGAAACCAGCTTTGGAGATAGCCAAAACAGAAGCCGCTGATATTCAGAAAATGATGGCTAAAGATGGATTTAAAGGCGCGGTACAACCGTATGACTGGAGATATTACACGGAAAAAATCAGAAAAGAACGTTTTGATCTTGACGAAGAAGAATTGAAACCATATTTCAGTTTAGATAATGTTAGAAAAGGAGTTTTTCAAGTAACCGAAAAATTATACGGAATACAATTCAAAGAGTTATCTAATGTTCCAAAATATCACGAAGACGCAACCGTGTGGGAGATTTTAGAAAAAGATGGATCGCATATGGGGGTTTTATACATGGATTTTCATCCGCGTGAATCGAAACGTGGTGGTGCTTGGATGACCTCGTACAGAAGTCAGAAAACGGTGGATGGCAAACGTGTTGCTCCGGTAGTTTCTATCGTTTGTAATTTCACAAAACCTTCAGCAACTGCTCCGGCACTTTTAACTTTTGACGAAGTGACGACTTTCTTTCATGAATTTGGACATTCCTTACACGGCTTATTGTCGAATGTCACGTATAAAAGTTTAGCAGGAACAAGTGTTCCAAGAGATTTCGTAGAACTTCCTTCTCAAATTATGGAGAATTGGGCGGCTGAACCAGAAGTTTTAAAAATGTATGCAAAACATTATAAAACTGGCGAAGTCATTCCAGAAACGCTAGTGAATAAATTGAAGAAAGCAGGTACTTTTGACCAAGGTTTTACTACAACAGAATATCTTGCAGCTTCTTTACTGGATTTAGAATACCATTCTCAAACCAAAGATATTACAGTTGATGCAAACGCATTCGAAAAAGCAGCAATGACAAAAATTGGTTTAATTTCTTCTATTATTCCAAGATACCGCAGCACATATTTCAGCCATATATTCTCAGGAGGTTATTCTTCAGGATATTACAGCTACATCTGGTCAGGAGTTTTAGATACGGATGCTTTTGAAGCGTTCAAAACAACGACTTTATTCAATCCAGAAAAAGCCAAATTATTCCGTGAGAATGTTTTGGAAAAAGGAGGAACCGAAGATCCTATGGTGTTGTACAAACGTTTCCGTGGTGCTGAACCAAGTATCGAACCGCTGTTGAGAAAACGTGGTCTGGACAAAAAAGAAGAACCGCTTAAAAAATTGAAAGGATAATTTATTTTCTTCTAAAATAAAAACCCTACAACAAATTATTTATGTTGTAGGGTTTTTTGTTTCTAATCATAATCGGTTCTTAACCGTGATACACTCGTGAAGCAATTATTTTGTCTTCTCTGATGTCCAATACTTCCGCTACCAATAAATCTTCTTCGCCAATAACTGTTCTTATGTATTCCATAAAAACGCGGTCGCCATTGGCGGTAAGCGATTTTACTTTGTAATTCAAGCTTGGTAAACGCTCAAAAGCATCTTTCCACCATTCTCGCAAGGCTTCTTTGCCGGTAACAAAACCGTTACTCTCCGGTTTGTACATTTTTAGTTTTGGACTAAAATGAACAGCATCTTCGTCATATAAAGACAATAATTTTTCTAATTCTTTATTGTTGAAAGTTTCAAACCATTTAAAAGCAATTGATTGTAGTTTTTCTGGTGTCATACTTATTAGGATTGAATTTTTAATTAAAAAATCCCATTCCGTGTAAACGGATGGGATTTTCATTTATATAATTTCAAAGAAATATTAAACGTTCTTCAAATTGATAATTTCTTGGTCAGTAAGCAACCTCCAGTTTCCTCTTGGCAAATTCTTTTTGGTCAAACCAGCAAAAGCTACCCTGTCAATACGTAACACGTCATAACTAAAGTGTTCAAAAATAGAACGAACCACTTTCACGTTAGCGGATCTTAATTGCAAACCAATTTCACTTTTAGCTTCTCCGTCAATATAACTTACATCTTCCACAAAAACGCGGTGTCCATCAAGAGTCAACCCTTTGTTTATTTTTTCTAAATCCTCAAATTTCAAGTTTTTATCCAATGAAACTTGGTAAATTTTAGATGATTTTTGACTTGGTAACGTGAATTTACGAATCATATCCGTGTCATTCGTGAACAATAACAAACCAGTTGTATTCTTGTCCATTCTTCCCACTGCACCAATTTTTGCAGTCGTAGAACCTTTTACCAATTCCAATACATTACGATATTCCTGACCTTCGTCCATCGCAGTTGTAAAGTTTTTAGGTTTGTTCAGCAAGATGTATACTTTTTTCTCCGGAGTCAAAGTAGCCCCGTCAAAATTCACAACATCACCCGGTTTTACCATGTATCCCATTTCGGTAACAGGAACTCCGTTTACTTTCACCGTCCCGGATTGAATATAAATATCCGCATCACGACGCGAGCACGCACCAGAATTAGCAATGTATTTATTCAAACGAATTTCGTCTTTTACTTTCGGTCTCTTTGGTGCTTGATTTGGTTTTTTCTCTACTTTATCAGTAGCGATATCGGCAACTTTAGTAGTAACTTTAACTTTTTTCGGCCCTTGAGCGCGCTTCTGCATGGCAGGTTTTGGCTTATTCGAACTTGGTCTTGAGCTAGGTGCTCTTGGACCACTTTTCTTATTATTGCCTTCCTTGTTATTCATAATATTCCAATAATTTGTGCAAAGATACTATTTATATACTTGACAATCAATAACCACCAATTATAAAAACGCTAACTGTCTAGTTAATAAGCTAATTAAAATGATTCTTTTGATTTTTTGGAGCTATTTCCCGCTATCGTTTCAATCTTTTATTTTTTAAAGAAAAAAAATAAAAGGATTTCCGCTACTATCGGGGCTAAGCTAATCGGGGAATATAGGAGAATTTCGGGAATGTTTTTTTATCCTTTTTATAATTTGAAAAAAGGCAAATTTAAACCATCAACAATCTTTTTCCGTGCCATAAAACACTTGGATTAATCAAAACAATGCAAAATACTCCGGCAACAATAAGGAATTTCAAAACGTTGTGAAGCAGCAAAAACTGTGGTTTCGCATTAGATTTCCATAAGTATAATAAGAAAAATATCAAAACGATCAGGCAAGAGTAAAAATAAATATCCATGTAACCCACATCATAAACATCAATCAAAGCGTAAACGGGTAAAACAGTCAGAATGGTTAATACGGTGATGGTTTTTTTTGATACTTCCTCGCCATAAACAATAGGGATTGTTTTGTAATCATTGACTAAATCCCCTTTTAGATTTTCTAAATCCTTTATCATTTCCCGAATCAAGAGTAGCAAAAATAAAAAACTGGCATGCGAAAAAATGACGCCTAATTGTCTTCTGTAATTTTCAATTTCTTCATACGGAATCCGAGTATAAAAATACAGCAGTATCGCAAAAAAAGGTAAAACAGCTAGTAAAGCAGCCATCAGGTTTCCTATTATTGGGTATTTTTTTATTTTGTGGGAATAAAACCAGATGAAAAATATATATCCTGAAAAGAATAAAAATACACGCCAGGAAACAAACAGCGCCATTAAGGCGACAATAAAATTGAGTGTAAAATAGACGTTTAATTTTGTCTTCTGACTCACTAATCGATCCAACATCGATTTATTAGGCCGATTGATTAAATCCTTTTGACTGTCATAAAAGTTGTTGATGATATATCCGGAAGCAATCGTAAGGGAAGATGCAAAAACCAGAATAAATAAATTGAAATCAAGCAAAATATCAAGCGCTCTTTTTTCTGGAGCCAAAATAAATATAGCCGAAAGGTATTGCGCCAAAATAATGACTGGAATGTTATAGCCTCTAACTACAGAGAACAAACTTGCAATTTTCATTAAGAGAAGTTTGTTCTGCCTGCTTAACATTTAGATTTATTTAAGAATGTGCTCCCAATAATAAGGATGCTATTTAGGATTAATTCTCCCTCTCTTTGGAGAGGGTTGAGCAGAGGATGTTTAAAACTGATATACCACTTCTAGTTTATAATCTTTCAACGATGCTCTAGCTTTTTCTAAATCTTCGGTAAAACCTAAGATGTATCCGCCTCCGCCAGATCCACACAATTTTAAATAATAATCATTGCTGTCAATTCCTTGCTGCCAAATTCCGTGAAATTGTTCCGGAATCATTGGTTTGAAGTTATTCAAAACTACTTTAGATAATTTTTTGGTATTCATGAACAACGATTTCATGTCTCCGCCAAGGAAATTTTCTACACAAGCATCCGTATATTTTACAAATTGATTTTTCAACATCGCACGGAAACCTTTGTCTTTTAGGCTTTCCATGAAAATATTTACCATCGGAGCTGTTTCGCCCACAATTCCTGAATCCAATAAAAACACTGCGCCTTTTCCGTCAAAACTTTGTGTAGGAATTCCGGTTGCTTCAATATTGTCTTTCGAATTAATCAGAATCGGAATACTCAAATAACTGTTTAGTGGATCCAAACCAGAACTTTTTCCGTGGAAAAAACTCTCCATTTGAGAAAATATATTTTTTAACTGCAATAATTTTTCACGAGTCAAATTCTCCAGAACCGTGATTTTATTGTGTGCGTATTTATCATAAATAGCGGCTACAAGTGCGCCACTGCTACCTACACCATACCCTTGAGGAATACTGGAATCAAAATACATTCCGGTTTCTACATCGCTTTTTAATATTGCTAAATCGAAAGTTACTAAAGCAGGTTGCTCGTTTTGTAGGGTTTCTAAATACGTTACAAATCGTTTCAGGTGACCGTTTGATTTGATCGCTTCATCAGATGGATTTTCTTCTTTTTTAAGTGCTCCGTTGTAAAAATTGTAGGGAATTGAAAGCCCTTTTGAGTCACGAATAATTCCGTATTCTCCAAAGAGTAGTATTTTTGAGTAAAACAAAGGTCCTTTCATATAGTGTTGTAAATTAACAATTTGGGGTTGATAATTAGGTATTTGGATAGTAATTTTTATAAATCAACTTGGTCTCCGCGATTTGCTTCTAAGATTCCTAGATCAATTTCTTCTTGTTGTTCGGGAGATAAATCTTTCCAAACGTCTTTTTTTTGTGCTTTGAAAATATTTTTTACAGCCGCGATTACAGTCGTATCGTCAGTTTCTAACAGCATTTTTATCAATTCTAATTTCTCTGATTGAATATCCATAATTTCAGCTCTTTAAAAAATAAAGATAGGGAAAAATAAATCAATTAAATCAACACAGCGCCATTTCCAATTTCGTCACAAATGTACTGACCATTTTGGCAATAGCCAACTAATTCGTTCTTAATAAATTGTAAAACTTTTTCGGCAACATTTTGGGGATATAAAACATGCACATTTGCACCGGCATCCAGCGTGAAACAAACCGGAATTTTAGTCTCATTTCTAAATTTCCAAATCGCATTTATAATCTCCAATGTGTTCGGTTTCATCAGTATAAAATACGGCATGGAAGTCATCATCATGGCATGTAATGTCAAGGCTTCACTTTCTACAATTTTGATAAATTCGTCCAGATTCCCACTTTCAAAAATTGAAATTAATGCATTCAAATTTTCATGCGCTTGTGCAAATCGCCTTTCGGCAAAAGGATGGTTTTGCATTAAATCATGTCCCACTGTACTTGAAACTTGTTTTTCACCTTTGTCAACCAGTAAAATGGTATCTTGAAAATTCTTGAAATTGTCATGAATTGCATTGGGAAATTCAACTCCAAATAAATCAGAACTTCCGGAGATATTAGCGTGATTACCCCAAACCACTACTTGGCCCTTTACACTTCTGCAAGCACTTCCGGAACCCAAACGTGCTAATAAAGAGGCTTTTTGATAGAAATATTCCTCTGTCATTTCAGGGTTTAACACTTTTTCTAAACTCATCAAGTTCATCGCTAAAGCAGCCATTCCGGATGCCGATGAAGCAATTCCGGAACTGTGCGGGAATGTGTTTTCCGTGTCAATCGTAAAATGATAGTCTTTTAGAAACGGCAAATAGATTTCTATTCGCTCGAGGAATTTTTGAATTTTCGGTTTGAAATCTTCTTTTGGTTGCCCTTCAAAAAGTAAATCAAAGGAAAATGTACCATCGTTTTCTTTTTTGGCGAAAGCCAATTTGGTAATCGTTTTGCAATTATTCAACGTAAAACTCACCGATGGATTAGCTGGAATCTGATTCTCTTTTTTCCCCCAGTATTTTACAAGTGCAATGTTGCTGGGCGCGCTCCATTGAAAATTTCCCTCTTCAACTGAATGCGTATATTTTGATGGAATAAAATCGTTTGCTGAAATCATGAATGTATAAATTTACGCAAATATACTTTTTTTGGGTTATTTGTTTATTCGTTTAGATGGTTAATCGTTAGAAAGATTTAAGTAAATTTGGACAATTAAAATAATCATAGAAGTCCATCAAGGATTTTGTAACCATTAAGGAATTAAGCTTTATTAAGTATTGGGCTTAATTCCGTAATTGTGAGAAATATAAAGTTTACGAGATAGTCAAGACACTTATTGTTTCTTAAATGGCTTATATGTTTCAAGAAAATAGTACATTTAAAAAATATAAAAATGAATAAAATCACCCGAATATTAGCTGTTGTTGTTACGTGTCTTGCCATTGGCTATTTTTCTGGGACGGTTACTCGTTCTGCCATTACCACTTGGTATCCAACCTTAATAAAACCAAGTTTTAATCCGCCCAATTGGATTTTTGCACCTGTTTGGAGTATGCTGTATGTGATGATGGGTGTTGCTGCCGGATTAGTTTGGGACCGAATAGAAGAAGAGCGGGATTTAGTCAAGAAAGCATTGGTTTTCTTTGCCATACAATTAGGGCTAAATGCATTGTGGTCTTATTTATTTTTTGGCTTGCAAAACCCAATGTTAGCCGGATTAGAAATTATTGTATTGTGGTTGATGATTTTTGAAACGTACATTCAGTTTTCCAAAATCAATAAAATTGCGGGTTATTTATTTATACCGTATTTGGCTTGGGTTAGTTTTGCTGCGGTTTTGAATGGAAGTATTTGGTGGTTGAATAGGTAGTTGGTAGGTTTTAGTTTCAGGCAAAAGTTTTTCATATTAATTGGGTGTAACGGTTAATCGGGTTTGTAGTGTAAAATTTTTGTACTCATAAATTCCATTAACGTCAGGTCATTTCTTTCGCTCGCTATACTATCGGCTTTTGGGTCTTTGGCACAAAAAGCCAAAAAATTATCAATTTGTCCTGGCTTTAGCTGTAAGGTTTCGGTAAAAAAATCAGCTTTACATCTCGTTTTAGCAGCGTCAGTAAAAGCTAAAAGTGGGCCTTTACTAGTAGCGATCTCTTTCTCTTTTTTAAATAATTTAAAAATCATTCCGCCAATTCTCTTTAAATCCATGCCGTTTTCAATGGTGCCATCGTAAACACCTGGATTTTTCAATTTTTTTGCATTTTTCTCCAATGCGTATTGATCCAATTTTGCTTGTTCCCAATTCACATCTTTACTAAGCTTTATGGACGGCATGTTTTGCACAACTACTTCTTTTAGTTCTTCAATTTTAGAAGATAATGTGACTTTAAGAGCACCTTGGTTTAAGACTGCGACTGAAATTTTTATTTCTTTTATTTCATGATTTTTAGCGACAAATACCAAAACATCATTGATTTCGATATTAATTGTAAAATTTCCATCAGAATCGGTCAAAGTAACGGTTTTGGTGGTAGCATTGATTACCTCAACTTTGGTTGCGGCGGTTTTATCAAAGTGCACTTGTCCTTGAATGCGTTCGCTTGCTTGTGCAAAACCACTTTGATAAAGTATAAATATACAAATAGAAACGAGTAATTTTGTTTTCATAAAGATCTGATAATACGATGGTAAAGTTATCAGAATCTTCTTAAATAAAACTTACTGAAGTTTTAAACTCTTGTTAATTAAATTTAAATTGAATTTGCCACAATAAACCCGCTTGTCCAAGCATTCTGAAAGTTAAATCCGCCTGTAATGGCGTCAATATTTACGATTTCTCCAGCAAAATAAAGGTTTTCATGAAGTTTACTTTCCATGGTTTTGAAGTTAATTTCTTTTAAATCGATTCCACCTGCAGTTACAAATTCTTCTTTAAACGTGCTTTTTCCATTCACTTGAAAAGTAGCATTCGTCAATTGATTCGCTAGATTTTGCAATTGTATTTTAGACAAATCGGCCCATTTTGTTTCCACTTCAATTCCGGAAGCGAGCACCAAACTTTCCCATAATCTATTGGTTAATTCGAATGGGGATTTCTTAGAAACAGATTTTTTTGCGTGTTCCTGTTTTAATTCTTTTAGTTTTTTCTCGACATCTTCTGTGTCTACATCATTCAACCAATTCACAAAAATGGTGAACTGATAATTTTTGTCATGCAAGATTCGGGCGCCCCAAGCGGAGAGTTTCAAAATCGCCGGGCCGCTCATTCCCCAATGGGTAATTAACAACGGTCCTGTTGATGTGAGTTTGGTATCTTTTACTTTTACGGTAACTTGTGCTGCAACTCCGGGTAAATCTTTTATTCTGGAATCTTTTATGTTGAAAGTGAATAGGGAAGGAACAGGGCTGATAACAACGTGACCAAAATTTTGAAGCATTTCCCAAATTTTAGGATTGCTTCCAGTAGCCAGAATCAGCTTTTCGGTAAGATAATTTTCAGATTGGGTTTCTATCTTCCAAACGTTCTCTCCCGAAACTTCGGGATTGAAAATAGATTGCACGCTTTGTCCCGTAAGTATTGCAATTCCCAGCTTTTGTGTTGCTTTCAAGAAACAGTCAATAATCGTTTGAGAAGAATTCGAAACGGGGAACATGCGTCCGTCTGCTTCAATTTTGAGTTCTACGCCATGTTTCTCGAACCATTCAATAGTGTCACCGGAGCAAAACTGATGAAAAGGACCGCGTAATTCTTTTTCGCCACGCGGATAAAATTTTACCAATTCGTTCGGTTCAAAACAAGCGTGCGTCACGTTGCATCTTCCACCGCCGGAAATCCGAACTTTTTGCAATACTTCTGCACCGCGTTCTAAAATTGCGACTTTCAGTTTTGGGTTTTTCTCTAGAATATTAATCGCTGTAAAAAAACCTGCCGCGCCACCGCCCACTATTATTATATCGAAATTCTGATTCATTTTTTAACCATTAAGAGAGTTAAGATTTTTAAGTTTATTTATGAGCTCATGAAGATTTTTAATTAACGTAATGGTTAAGAATTCTGATTCATTTTTTAACCGTTAAGAGAGTTAAGATTTTTAAGCTTATTTATGAGCTCATGAAGATTTTTAATTTACGTAAAGGTTAAGAATTCTGATTCATTTTTTAACCATTAAGAGAGTTAAGATTTTTAAGTTTAATCATCAGCAAGCCGAGAAAAATATTCGTTAATTAAAGGTTTGCATGATTTTGTTATATTAAGAGTATTAAAATTGATGAGCAATCCTTGTGGGACACTTAATAGTTTCATGTAAGTTAGTAGTTTAGCTTCATCAATAGGATGAAATTTTTCAACCGTTTTCAACTCAACAATAATACAATCATTTACTAATAAATCCAATCGTAATGGATTGGTAAGTTCTAAATCATAGTAATCTAATGCGACATTAAATTGTTGCTTCACATTGTACCCATTTTTTTCTAACTCATATTTCAAGCATTCTTCATAAATTTTTTCTAATAAACCGGGTCCTAGTTTTCTATGAACTTTTATGGCATAACCAATAATTTCGTAGGATAATTGCGTTATCTCTTTTTTTGTCATAAACTGAATTATTTGACTCGTTACTTAATTGACTTAAATCGCGTAATCGTTTCCAAATAAAATATTATTTGGAACAATGCCTCTGATGATATCAAAATTCAACTTCATTTTTTAAACCATTAAGAAAGTTAAGATTTTTAAGTATTTGTCGTAAAATTAACTATCGGCCTCGTTACTTTATTGACTTAAATCGCTTAATTGTTTAAAAATAAAATCTTATTTGGAATAGCGATTATGTTTATATCTAATTTTATTTCATTTTTTAAACCATTAAGAAAGTTAAGATTTTTAAGTATTTGTCGTAAAATTAACTATCGGCCTCGTTACTTTATTGACTTAAATCGCTTAATTGTTTAAAAATAAAATCTTGTTTGGAACAATTCCTCTAATGATATCAAAATTCAACTTCATTTTTTTTTACCAATAAGAAAGTTAAAGTTTTTAAGTATTTGTCGTGAAATAAACTATTTACCTCTTTACTTAATTGACTTAATTTTCTTAATGGTTTAAAAAAAAAATATTTTGTTAAAAATAGAATATGATATCGAAATTTTGGTTCATATTCTATCGGGGAAATCAGTGATGATTCCGTTTACGTTGAATGTTTTTATTTTTTGAATGTCTTCTACGTCATTGATTGTCCAAGGAAAAACCTGCAATCCTTTTTCCTGCATTTTTGCCGTGTTTTCTTTTGTCAATAAATGAAAATTCGGGTGAATGGATTTTGCCTGAATGAATTTGGCGAAAGCCAAAGCCAGGTCTAAATCGGTTTCCGTTAAAACGCCAATGGGAATTTTATCATTTAAAAACGCCACTTGTTGCAACGCATTCCAATCAAAACTGGAAACTAAAAATCGGTCGTATTTCCAGCCTTTTTTAGTAACGTATCTTTCAATTAACGAAATTACTTTATCTGTTGCTTCATAACTTTTGATCTCAATATTGATAAAACAATCTTGGTTTACCAAATCAAAAACCTCACTGAGCGTTGGAATTTGCTGCGCCAGTTCGGCTAAATGCCTCGGGTCGTATTTTCCGTCTATTCGAAAAGTCTTCAATTCGTGCAAAGATAATGCATTTACAAAACCTTTTCCGTTCGTAGTTCGGTCAATCGTTTCGTCATGAATAACGATTATTTCGTCATCAGCACTTAAATGAACGTCCAGTTCAATGCCATCCACTTGCATATTCAATGCTTTTTGGAACGAAACAACGGTATTTTCAGGTTCATATCCTTTTGCGCCACGATGTCCAATTTTGAGCATTGTCTTTTATTTTTTTGGTAAAGGTAAACATAAAAAAAACGCCTTCATTTCTAAAGGCGTTTGGATTATTACGTTTCTCTTAATAAATATACCTACACCATTTTTAAAATGGTGCAGGATAAATAGTGTGCTCTAGTTTTTTGGTTTCGTCTCCCTCTCCTTTGGAGAGGGTTGGGGAGAGGATTCCAATAAAACAATATCAAATTCTGAATCGATTGTCACTTTTCCATTCACAACAAGTACTTCTTTACCGGAGTACGCATCTTTTAATAAGGTGCCGTTTGCGAAAATCGAACCTACTGAAAGTTCTTTAGTACCAATTGACAAATCCAATCCAACCACAACATTATCCGAATATTCTCCTTTAGAGAAAGTTCTGGAAAAAGTATACGGTTGAGCCGAAATTTGTTTGTGAATTCCTGCTCCAACTGACGGATGATTTCTTCTGAATTGACCTAATTTTTGCCAATGCAACAGTGTTTTTTGAGTTTCTGGATTTGATTTGATAGCTTCCCAATTCATGAACGAACGCAACGTAGCATCGCCTTTTGTTCCTTCAATTACTAACGAACGGGCACTTTCATCACCATAATATACTTGTGAAAGTCCAGGACTCAGTAATAATTTTGTTCCGCTTTCAATAGTTTTGGAACGATTACCATCAAAAGGTCCGCCATCATCATGTGAAGATAAATAGTTCAAAACACTATATCCTTTCAAGTCATTGTTCAGCTTATTTGAATATTTGGAGAATATAAATTCATAGTCTTTTTGCGCATCCCATTTGAATTCGAAATTGATCATGTTGTTGAAACCATTTTTAAAATAGTTTACTTTTTTATCTCCAAAATCAAAATCTTGTCCGCCGCTAATACCATAATTATAGACTTCGCCAATCGTGTAAAAAGCATTATTGTCTAAAACTTTTGTTGGATTATTTTTCTTCCAAGTTGTAAAAGCATAATCACATTGTGTCTTGAAATCTTCCCAAACCGTTTCGTCCGTATGTTTCACGGTGTCGCCACGATAACCGTCAATTCCGTAACCCGCAATATAATCCGTCAGCCATTTGATGATGTAATATTTTGGTGCTCTTGGATATCCCGTACGGGCAAAAAACGCGTCCAATTCTTTGATTTCTTTTTCGTAACGCCCTTCTTTTTTCCATTTTTCGATTAAAAAAGGAGGTAGAGCAACCGCTTGATTGCTTTCTGTTTTTATATCTGGAAGATTGGATACCAGCGTGCAGGCAGTTGTGTTCTCAAAAGATTTGTAATCGCAAGTAGGTCCTGTTCGCACCCAGTCATTTGGCCAAACCGTGTCTTCTGCAGTTACAGGTCCAGTATGATTGATAACGCCATCAAGAATGATTCGGATTCCGCGTGCATGTGCTTTTTGAACTAATGCAGCCAAATCTTCTTTGGTTCCAAAGTTAGGGTCTAAAGACGTCCAGTCTCTGGTCCAATAGCCATGAAAGGCATAACTCAAACCGGTTCCTTCGTCAACGGCATCGTGAATTTGTTCTACTACTGGAGTAAACCAAATGGCATTGATTCCTAATTTATCAAAATAACCTTCGTCAATTTTTTGAGAAATTCCTTTGATGTCACCACCTTCAAAACCACGAAGTTTTCCCGTTGTTTTGATTCTTTTGAAATTTATATCATTGGAAGTGTCACCATTATTAAAACGGTCTGTCATTAGAAAATAAACATTAGCGCCTTCCCAAACGAAAGGTGTTTTGTTACTCTCAGCAACCGTCTGTGTGCTGGAGCAACTACTTAGAATTGTCATGGTTAATAGTAAAAGTGGAATTGAATATTTTTTCATTTTTATAATGTTAAATGATTGTTTTTTTTTGAAACAGATAAGTCATATAAGTTGAAATAATAGCGATACATTTTCTGTCAAGCGCTTTTGTTTTATGCTTTTTCTGATAGAATTTTAATTACTTTAATTCTAAAATCAAAACCGATTTTGGTTCCATTATTATTTCGTTTGTTACGTCAAATGTAAGTTCAGAAATTACATCTTTTCCGGTTTTAAAGTTTTTGATATTTTCTGTGAAACGATCGGTTTTTATAGTTTTGGTTTCGTTGCTGTTGTTCATTAAAACCATAATTGTTTCATCTGTATTGTATCTAAAATAAACGTAGACATTGTTTTCAGGAATGTAATGTGTCATTTTTCCAGAATGAATCGCCGCTTTTGTTTTTCTCCAATTGAATAATTTTGAAGTAAAATTAAAATACGCACTTTGTCCCACAGTTCTTCCTTCTTTGACAAAAGCATTGTTCTGATCGCCTTCCCAACCGCCTGGAAAATCTTGACGAATATCCGCATCGCCTTTTTCTTTATTACCGGCCATGCCTATTTCGCTTCCGTAATACAATTGTGGAATTCCACGAACGGTTGCCATCAAAGTCATTGCCATTTTGTACTTTCTGATGTCGTTTCCGTAAGTCTGATTAAAACGGTTAGTGTCGTGATTTTCGACAAAAATCAACAAATTGTTGGTATTTGGATACAGAAAATCATTGGTAAAATTGTCATATATTTTCACCATTCCTTTGTCCCAAGTACCTTCGTCTTCATTGAAAACTTTGGTTGTTGCCTCATAAAACGTAAAATCCATGACGCTTGGTAAATATGAATTGTAATTTTGTATTTCAGCAATTTTACTTTCTTTTTGCCAATACGCCATTTGCGCCTGACTTTGCATCCAAACTTCCCCTACAATATTAAAATTTGGGTATTCATCGGTGATCGATTTTGTCCACCTTGCGATTCCTAGTGGGTCGGAATAATTATAGGTATCGACTCTGAAACCATCTAAATTGGCGTATTCAATCCACCAAATCGCATTTTGAATCAGATATTTTAAAGTCAAAGGATTCTTCAAATTTAAATCGGGCATCGTTGGAACAAACCAACCATCTATCGTAATTTTTTTATCAATTTCAGATGCGTTAGTGTCGTGTATAACCGTTCTTTTATGATTGGTTTGCGTGTACGTATCAAAATGATTGATCCATTCTTTTGTAGGTAAATCTTTTATCATCCAATGTTCAATTCCCCAGTGATTCGTCACGTAATCCATAACCAGTTTCATGTCTCTTTTGTGCATTTCGGCAGCCAGTCGAACATAATCAGCATTAGTTCCAAAACGAGGGTCAATTTTATAAACATCAGATTGGCCGTATGTGTGATAGGAATGTTTAGCATCGTTATCCTCACAAAGCGGCGTGCTCCAAATGGTTGTTGCGCCCAGTTCTGCTATGTAATCCAAGTTTTTTATAATTCCCTCAATATCGCCACCGTGTCTTCCGCCAGGTAATTCTCTGTTATATTTTTCTTGTGTCGAATTTTCACTGTCGTTGTTTCTGTTTCCATTAGCAAAGCGATCCGGCATCAATAAATACATCATATCTGAAGAATCAAAACTTTTGCGTTGCGCAGAATTTTCTCTTCTTTTATTTAAAGAATATTTTTGTGTGAACGTTTCTTTGTTTTTGCTTTTAAAGGTAAAAACGAAATCAGAGGCCGCAACTTTTTTGGTATCAATGGTTACAAAAATGTAGTTGGGATTTTCCGTTCTTTTAACGTTGGTTATTTTTATCCCATTAGAAACGGTGACTTGGTTTTGAGAAATGTCTTTTCCATAAAACAGAATCTGCAACTCCGGATTTTGCATTCCTGCATACCAAAACGGCGGTTCCATTTTATCGATTTGAGCATGTAACGTTACAGACATAAAAAAAAGGAATAAGGTTATTTTTTTTAAAAAGTTCCTATTCGGGAAAGGTAAAGAAATAATTTTATTCATGGTGAAATACGTTGATTACATTAAATTTTAATGAGGATTATAAAAAAAAGAGTGCTGTTTCAGGGAATTATGTAAGGTATAATTCGAATGTGAATTAGACTTATACAAACAATCCCAATGTAAATTGGGATTGTTTTTTTGCCTGTCAAGGCACGAATCAAGTGATAGAATTAACTACAAGTTCCAGCAATTGTCTTATACGGTAACTAACTTTTCCGGTGTCACAATTACGGATTTTCCGTTTACTACGATTGCCAATTCTTTATCGCCAACAATAGAAAAAGTAGTTTCTTTATGATCGATCGCTACTTTCAAAATTTGGTTTCTAAAATTAATTTTAAACGAATATCCTTCCCATTCTTTTGGGATTTTTGGAGAGAAATGAAGTGTATCTTCTTTAATTCTCATTCCGCCAAAACCTTCTACGATACTCATCCAAGTTCCTGCCATTGAAGTTATATGACAACCTTCTTCCACTTCTTTGTTGTAATCATCAAGATCCAGACGCGAAGTTCTCAAATAGAATGTGTACGCCATATCCATTTTATCTAATAAAGCCGCTTGAATCGAGTGAACGCAAGGCGAAAGTGAACTTTCATGAACCGTAAAGGATTCGTAAAATTCAAAATTGTTTTTCAGTTCTTCTTTCGAAAAATGATCTTCGAAGAAATAGAAACACTGCAAAACATCGGCTTGTTTGATATAAGGCGAACGCAAAATTCGGTCCCAAGACCATTTTTGATTGATTGGTCTTTGGCTTTTATCCAAATCAGCTACGCGAACTAATTCTTTATCCAAGAAACCGTCTTGTTGCAAATACACGTTATGTTCTTCCGAAAAAGGGAAGTACATATTATCCGAAACTTTTTTCCAAGATTGTAATTCGGAATCCGAGATTTTTACTTTTTCCGTAATTCTTTTGTGGTCAACAGGATATTCCAGAGACACTTTCTGAATTTGTTCGTACGTATATTCTAAACACCATTTTGCAATATAATTGGTATAGAAATTATTGTTTACGTTGTTCTCATATTCGTTTGGACCCGTAACGCCAAGAATCACGTATTGGTTCAAATGAGTCGAAAAATTCGCTCTTTGATGCCAGAAACGTGCAATTGCTATTAATACTTCCAGTCCTTTTTCAGGAATGTAGCTGTAATCTCCAGTGTATCTGTAAAAGTTATAAATGGCAAATGCTATGGCTCCGTTTCTATGAATTTCTTCAAAAGTAATTTCCCATTCGTTATGGCATTCTTCACCGTTCATTGTTACCATTGGGTACAAAGCAGCGCCGTTAGTAAATCCTAATTTAGCAGCGTTTTCAATGGCTTTATCCAATTGATTGTAGCGGTATGTCAATAAATTTCGAGCCACTTCCTGATCTTTGGTCGCCATGTAAAATGGTATGCAATAGGCTTCGGTGTCCCAATAGGTAGAACCTCCGTATTTTTCTCCGGTGAAACCTTTTGGTCCAATATTCAAACGAGAATCTTTACCTAAATAGGTTTGGTTCAACTGAAAAATATTGAAACGAATGCCTTGTTGCGCTTTTACATCGCCATCAATGGTAATATCTGACATTTCCCAAATTTTTGCCCAAGCATCAATCTGGTCCTGGAGCATTTGGTTGTAACCTAATGTTAATGCGGATTGAATCACTTTTTCAGCAGCAGTAATAGTGTTTTCATGGTTTAAAGAAACCGTGTATCCACCAATTTTCTGGATAGATGATTTTTGGCCTTGAGCCGCAATTACATCATAGCTAAACTGAATTTTATCAGTTGTGGAGTCAATATTGGAAGGAGAAATTCCTGTTTTTTCACCATTTGTCAAAATGGTGTTTTGCATGAAAGTGGTCACTTTGAAATGTGTTTTGAACGTTTGAGCCGTTACAAAAGCTTCATTTCCAGACTTTTTCACGTCAAGCGGTTCCCAGAATTTTTCTTCCCAGTTCGCATCTTCATTCGTTACACCAGCATCGATATACGGCTTGTAAACTATTTTTGCATCTTTGTTTAATGGCGTGATTTCATAATTGATTAGACCCACTTCATCCAAGTTCAACGAAAGGAAACGACGCACATTTACGGAAATTTCAGTTCCGTTTTTCAAAGTAGCTTCAAAAGAACGATTGTACCAGCCTTCTTTCATATTGAGTTCACGACGAAAGTTTCTGACTTCGGAACAGGTATTCAAATCCAGTTTTTCATCATTGATTTCTATGTCGATTCCAATCCAGTTTGGCGCATTCAAGACTTTGGCAAAATATTCTGGATACCCGTTTTTCCACCAGCCCACTTTGGTTTTGTCAGGATAATAGATTCCGGCAATGTAACTTCCCTGAAATGTTTCGCCGCTGTAATTTTCTTCAAAATTAGCGCGTTGTCCCATAGCACCGTTACCAATGCTAAACAGACTTTCAGATGATTTTACACACTCGGCATCAAATCCTTCTTCTATGATAGACCAATTGTCTGGTTTTATATAATCTTGATTCATTTTTTACTTTTGTTTAAAGTTTAAAAAGTTTAAGGTTTAAAAAATTAAAAGTTTTGCGATTCATCACAACTTATCTAACCTCTTTCTTCTTGTTTCTTTTTATTTTCTAATTAATTCTTCTATGAATTGGGTATCGATAGCTGTAAAATCTTTAAAGATAAATTTCGCTTCATGTAAAGTACTTGCTTCTCCTATTCCTATGCTGGTCATTTTTCCAATATTTGCTGCTTGAACTCCCGCCACTGAATCTTCAAAAACGATTGAGTCCTCTGGTTTTATGTTCAGTAATTTTGCAGCCATTAAGAAAACTTCCGGATCCGGTTTGGCATTCGTCACATCATTTCCGTCTACAACAGCGTCAAAATAAGACAGCAATCCTGTTTTTTCTAAAATAGGTCTTGCATTTTTACTGGCTGAACCCAATGCGATAGGTTGGTTGTTTTCTTTTAAAAATTTTAAAATAGGAAAAACTCCTGGAAGAATCTCGCTCTCGTCCATGTCAACTAAATAGGATAAATAGTCTTCATTTTTTTGAACTAACCAGCGGTCTTTGTCTTCTTGCGAAGCTTCCACTTTCCCTAATTCTAATATAATATCCAAAGAGCGCACGCGGCTGACTCCTTTTAATAATTCATTATGTTCATGTGTAAATTCGATGTTTAATTCATTTGCGATTTTTTGCCACGCTAAATAATGGTATTTAGCTGTGTCAACAATCACTCCGTCCAGGTCGAATATAAATGCTTTTTTAGTCATTATTATTGTTTTATTACGTCATCAACATCTTTCACTTTAACCACTAAAATTGCAGCAATCAAGAAGCTGACGCCACTAGTCACTAATGCAAATATGGCATTGTCATTGTATACATATTTAACTAATGGTCCGCCAATTAAGGCATTGATAATTTGGGGAATAACGACAAAAAAGTTAAAAATACCCATGTAAACTCCCATTTTCATTGGAGAGATTGATCCGGCTAATATGGCATACGGCATAGATAAAATACTTGCCCAAGCAATACCTACAGCGACCATAGAAAGAATCAACCAATTTTCATTAGGAACAAAATAGATAGATATTAATCCTAGTCCACCAACAATTAAAGAGATGGAGTGCGTTAATTTTCTGCCGAATTTTTTTGCGATATAGGGCAAAGCAAAAGCATAGAAAGCAGAAACTAAATTGTAAATACCAAACAGTACTCCAACCCAGTCACCAGCGTTTTGATACGCTTCACTTTTGCTGTCTGAAATAGGTAAACCATAAATATGGTGGGCTATGGCAGGAGTGGTGAAAACCCACATTCCGAAAAGGCCAAACCAAGAGAAAAATTGTACCCAGCTTAATTGTCGCATCGTGGTAGGCATTTTTCTGAAATCATCAAAAATGTCCAGTAAACTAGATTCTTTAGAACTGGTATCAGCTACTGTAGTTTGCTTATGCGCCATTTCGTCCTCAAATTGTGCTAACTCTTCTGGAGAATATTCTTTGGCAGAAAAAATGGAAACTAAAATAGAAACTACCAGAATAGCAGCTCCAATGACGAAAGATAGAATCAAGTGCAGGGGAACGCCGCCATTTTCATCTCTATTCGAAACGCCAAACCAATTCGTTAAAACATAAGGAAGCCAAGAACCAATAACAGCACCAAAACCAATTAATGCGGTTTGTACACTAAACCCAAGTGTTCTTTGGTCCGTTCTTAAATTATCGCCCACTAAAGCTCTGAAAGGTTCCATGGCGATATTAAAGGACGCATCCATAATCATCAGCATTCCGGCACCAACCCATAAGGCAGGTAGAAAAGCGATGAAAATTTCGGCTTGAGGCATTAATATTAGTCCAATTGAAGCTAATAAAGCACCAACTAAAAAGAAAGGTTTTCGTCTTCCGAATTTCCCCCATGTTTTGTCACTGTAATGTCCTATGATTGGTTGAACAATAAGTCCCATCAACGGGGCTATGATCCAAAACCAGGATAATTCATGAACGTCTGCGCCAAAAATTTGGAGGATTCTGCTCGCATTTGAATTTTGCAGCGCAAAACCCATTTGAATTCCCAGAAATCCAAAACTCATGTTCCAAATTTCCCAGAAACTTAATCTACGCTTTTCCATTATCGTAATTTAAATATTAATACGATAAGCGCTATGCTTATCAAAACTTATCTTATTTTCGAAGTAAAAGTTAAAGTTTTGAGGGGTAAATATAAAAATATATTTCAAACTTTTGTTTTACCAAAAGAAATTTTGGAGAACTTTTTCTACTACAAGGTTGTAGTAATGAATAATTTAACAAATAATAATCTAATTTGTAGATTCTCTTTCAATCAAATGCGTTTCAATTACTTCGGTTTTATAGTTTTCATCCTCTTCATCTTCTTCGGATTCGAGTCGGTCAATAAGCATTTTTGCAGCTTTATTTCCCATTTTTATTCCACTCTGACTTACAGTTGTAATGGTAGGTGTAGAATATTTAGAAATAATACCATCCGTAAAAGCAATAACGGCCAAGTCATTAGGTACATTCAGCCCTATTTTATTCGCAGTTTTGATGATGGTTACTGCAAAAAGTTCATTTACAGCAAAAACGGCATCAATGGCTTTGTCTTCTAATAGTTTTCCAATAGTGATTTCGCAGGTATCTACATCTTCTATCTTGATGATTAGATTCTCATTAAAAGGAATATCGTTGTCCAGTAATGCTTTTATATAGCCGTCGGTACGAAGTTTGCCAACGCTCACATAATCAACGGTGGTGACGAGGGCAATTTTTTTTCTTCCCTTATCAATCAGGCTTTGTACGGCTTCATAAGCGGCGGATTTATCGTCAATAATTACTTTGTCGCAAAGAATTTCATTTGTAACTCGATCAAACATAACAACAGGCATTCCTTGATTGATGACTTCTGTAATATGATGAAAATCGCCTCTGAATTGGGTTTCTTTGGAGAGCGACATGATAAAACCATCGATACTTCCGTTGGCAAGCATTTCCATATTAAGGACTTCTTTGTCAAAAGAGTCGTCTGACAGGCAGATGATAACACTATATCCATATTCATTAGCAACCTGTTCGATTCCGTTAATGACTGTTGAAAAGAAGTGGTGTACAATTTCAGGGATGATGATTCCAATTGTTTTGGTTTTTCTATTTTTTAAGCTGAGGGCAATGTTATTAGGCTTATAATTATAGAATTTGGCGAAAGCCTGCACTTTAAGTCTGGTTTCTTCGCCTATTTCGAGGCTGTTCCTTAGTGACTTGGAAACGGTAGAAATGGATACATCTAATTCTTTTGCAATTTGTTTAAGCGTTATTTTCCTTTTCATATTGAAGATGTGGTAAAAAATTATTTCTTACTAAAGGTAAAATTTAATTTTACAAATGGTAATTAAAGTGGTAAAAATTTCAATAAATCAGAAAGTTTTCAACACTATTACGTTTTCGTAACTTAATAAAAAATTGCCTTTGTCGGGCGTGACAAAATTTACATAAATTTAACATTCGAAGTATAAGTTAATGTTAAAACTCAAAAAAAAATTAAATTAAATTAAACAAAAAGTATGAAAACAATTTATAAAAAGTTGTTAATTTTAGTACTGCTAATCCCTTTTAGTGTTCTGGCTCAGAATACTGTTGGCGGAACGGTTCTTGATAAAGTATCAGGACAGCCAATTCCAGGGGTTAACGTAAATGTACAAGGTGCCGCTAATGGTGTTTCTACTGATTTTGATGGTAAATATCAGTTATCAAATGTAAAAAGAGGCGACAAAATAGTTTTCTCTTACATAGGATACAAGAATACTGTTGTGGACTTTGTTGCTCAAAATTCATTAAATGTATCTTTAGAGGAAGATGCTAATCAATTGCAAGAAGTCGTAATTCAGGTAGGTTACGGTACGGTTAAGAAGAAAGATGCAACAGGAGCCGTAACGGTTTTGACTGCGGAAGATTTTAATAAAGGACCGGTAACCTCTGCGGATCAAATGATTCAAGGGAAAGTAGCTGGTTTGCAAATCATTAATGGAGGTGGTTCTCCGGGGGAAGGCGCAACTATCAGAATCAGAAGCGGATCTTCTTTGTCGGCCAACAATGATCCTTTATATGTAATTGATGGTGTGCCAGTTGCTGCTGGAGGAGTAGAAGGAAGTAGAAATCCATTAACTACCATCAATCAAAATAATATCGAATCTATTTCGGTTTTGAAAGATGCTTCGGCAACTGCTATTTACGGATCTCGTGCTTCTAATGGGGTAATTATCATTACTACCAAAAAAGGAAAAGCGGGCGCTTTGCAAGTAAATTATAACGGAAATTTTCAGGTATCTGAAATTACGAATAAAGTTGATGCTTTGTCTAGTACTCAATTCAGAGATTTTGTAACGGCTAACGGAAATGCTGCACAAATAGCGTTAATGGGTGCTGCTGATACGGATTGGCAAGAGGAGATCTACAGAACAGCTATTGGTACAGATCATAATGTTGCGTTAAGCGGTGGTTCTGACAATGTAGTATATAGAGCATCTGTAGGATATGCGAATTTAAATGGTATCTTGAAAAGAGATAATATGGAGCGTACTACTTTATCTGCCGGGGTTACTGGTAATTTCTTAGACAATCATTTAAAAATTGAATTCAACAACAACACTTCTGTTATTAAAAGTAATTATAGTGACCGTGGAGCTATTGGTTCAGCAATTCGCTTTGATCCAACACAATCTGTAAGAAATGCTGATGGTACTTTTTTCCAATGGTATACTTCTCCAACTGAAATAAACCAATTGGCAGGTAGAAATCCATTGTCTCAAATTGAACAACAAAACAGTTTTGGAACTGCATACAGAAGCATTGGAAACATCCAAACGGAATATAAAATGCATTTTTTACCGGAATTGAAAGCGGTTGCTAACTTTGGTTACGATCAATTAACTGGTAGGTCTTTTGGAAACACTGATGCTAATTTTTTAAATGGTTTATCTGGTTCTGGATTTAATAACACGTATGAAAGAACACAATCTCGTTTTAATAAATTGATGGATTTGTTTTTAAATTACAACAAAAAAGTTGAATCTATCAATACTGTATTTGATGTAACCGGAGGGTATTCATACCAAGATTTCAGAGAATCTTTTAATTCTTCGAATTTTAATTTCCAGAGTAATAATACTACTGTAGATCCTAATTTTCCTTCACGCATCAACTTGCAATCTTTTTTCGCAAGAACAAATATCAGTGTTGCGGATAAGTATTTATTGACTTTGTCTTACAGACGTGATGGTACTTCAAGATTCACAGAGTCAAATCGTTGGGCAAATTTCCCTGCGGTTGCTTTAGCGTGGAAACTGAATGAGGAAAACTTCTTGAAAGACGTTACTAGTATTTCTACTTTAAAACTTCGTGGAGGTTGGGGTATTACTGGACAACAGGATATTGGAATCAGTTATCCTTCAATTCCTTTATATCTTGCTTCTAATACAGCTGCTCAATACCAGTTTGGAAGTGATTTTTATACTACTTATAGACCAGAGCCTTATAACAGTAATTTGAAATGGGAACAAACGACTACTGTAAATGCAGGTTTAGATTTTGGATTTGTAAACAATAGAATTAACGGTAGTGTTGATTTGTATAAAAGAACTACTGAAGATTTATTATTATACACACAAAATCCATCTTTCTTCGGTTTTTCAAATTTTGACAACTATAACGTAGGAACAATTGAAAATAAGGGTATTGAGATTGCTGGAGAAGTAATTCCAGTTCGTACAGATGATTTTGAATGGAGAATTGGCGGTAACGTAACATTCCAGGATTCTAAAATCACAAAATTGACTACTACACAACCTAATACTCCGGGAATTAATATTGGAGGTTATGAGGGAGCTACAGGAAATACGATTCAAAACCACCAAGTAGGATTTGCGCCAAGTTCATTTTATGTTTATGAGCAAGCATATGGTGTAGATGGAAAACCTTTAGATGGAGTTTATATTGACAGAAATCAAGATGGATTGATTACACAACAGGATAAATACCGTTTTCACAAACCAGCAGCTGATGTTTTTTACGGATTTAATACTAGCGTAACGTACAAAAACTTTGATATGGGAATGAACTGGAGAGGATCTTGGGGTAACTACAATTACAACAACGTAGATTCAAGCAAAGGTTCTTTCAATAACATTTTGATCAGAAACACAGATTTATCTAATGGTGTTGAAAATCTTTTAGAAACGGGTTTCAGATCAAATGATACCAAACGTTTCGAATCAGACTACTACATTCAAGATGCTTCTTTTGTTAGATTGGATAACGTAAGTGTTGGATATACTTTTAATAAAAAAGAGAATTCAAATTCATTAGTTAAATTGACATTGTCAGCGCAAAACGTATTGTTACTAACTAAATATGAAGGATTAGATCCGGAAATTTCTGGAGGTATAGATGGAAATTTATACCCACGACCAATTACTTTTACGTTAGGTTTAAACGTTAATTTCTAATACAAATAACAAGAAAAATGAAAAAGACACAAATAAAATTATTGGGTATTTCTTTGTTACTGTTGGTGCTATTATTCCCATCGTGTACAGATGATTTGAATCAAGCCCCGGACAGCAATGTTGCAATTCCAGGAGAAGAGTTTTTTAGTACGCCAGAATCATACAAACAATATTTGGCTAAATTATACGCAGGATTTGCTACTTCAGGTCAAACTGCAGCGGGTTCTCCTGATATCTCCGGTATTGATGAAGGGGAAAGCCAGTATATTAGAGGTTTCTGGTTAATGCAGGAACTGACAACTGATGAAGCGGTTATTGCTTGGAATGACGGAACAATAAAAGATTTACATTCTCAAACATGGACTTCTTTGGACCGTTTTATCACGGCTACATTTGCTCGTTTTTCTTTTCAGATTGTAAACTGCAATGAGTTTTTAAGACAAACTACAGATGAAAAGTTAGCTGCTAGAGGTCTTGATGCTGCTTTAATAGCTGAAATCAAAACATACAGAGCTGAGGCACGTTTCATTAGAGCATTCACTTATTGGCATTTAATTGACATGTATGGTGGAGGATCATTGGTAACTGAAGATTCACCAACGAGTTTTTACTATCCTGAATATGCTTCAAGAGCAGAATTATACAAGTTTGTTGATGAAGAATTAACAGCTATTACACCAGAATTGAAAGCACCAAAATCAAATGAGGCGTATCGTGTAGACCAAGCAGCAGCCTGGATGTTACAAGCTAAGTTGTACATGAATGCTAAAGTTTATATTGGTACTGATAATTATGCTGGAGCATTACCATTAATCAATAAAGTAATTGGATCAGGGTATGCTTTGCATAATAACTATAACCAATTGTTTTTTGCTGACAATGATAGAAACGGAGCACAAAACGAATTTATCTTCACAATTGCTTTTGACGGTCTTAGAACTCAAACCTATGGTGGGACTACTTTCTTAACGCATGCACCAGTTGGTGGTACTATGAAAGCTTCTGAATTTGGAATCAATGGTGGTTGGGCTGGTATTAGAACAACATCAGCATTTGTGAACAAGTTTAGTGAAAATACTACCGATGCAAGAGGTCAATTCTATACCGATGGACAAACTAAAGAAATTGTAGATATTGGCACATTTACTGATGGTTATGCAATCCAAAAATTTAGAAATGTAGATGTTAATGGTGTTTCTGGTTCAGATAAATCAGGAGACTTCTCTGACTCTGATTTTCCAATGTTCCGTTTAGCAGATGCGTATTTAATGTACGCTGAATGTGCAGTTGTTGGTAAAGTAGGTGATCTTGGTACTGCGAGAGGATATGTAAATGCTTTAAGAACCAGAGCAAATGCTTCAACGATAAGCTCACTTACTGCTGATGCTGCAGGTGCAAACTTGATCCTTGACGAAAGAGCAAAAGAACTACACTGGGAAGGACACAGAAGAACAGATTTAATTCGTTTTGGTAAATTTTCAGGTGGTAGTTATTTATGGCCATGGAAAGGAAATGTAGCTGGTGGAGCTCCAACTCAAGCCTTTAGGAATTTATTTCCTATTCCTGCAACTGCATTATCTTCAAACAATAAATTACAACAAAACCCTGGATATTAATAATTATTAAAAAATAAATAAAAAATGAAAAATATAACGAAATCAGTAATTGCTTTATTTGCGGTACTAGCCTTGTCTTGTAGCGTAGAGGATGTAGAAGATAGACCAGTAATTGAGGGGATTGACACTCCAGAATTAGTTGCGCCGGAAAATGATAAATCATACATATTGTTAGAAGAAAATGCAGAAGAAGTTGCAGAACGTTTTGTTTGGACTAAAGCAACTTATGCTGGTAATGTTGAAATTGGGTACAAACTTTTAATCGATGTCAAAGGTGGAGATTTTACTAAAGCAGTTGAACTTGGAGGAACTTCTGGAGCAACTCAAGTCGAAGTAACTGTAAAAACGTTGAATCAAGCGGTTATTGAATTGGGTGGTACACCTGACGAATTAGGTTCTTATGATATCAAAGTTGTTTCAAGTTTGGCAGGAATTGAAAAAATGATGTCCGAAACTCCATTGACTATTTTAGTTAATGCGTATACTGGATTAATTCCTTATGCATTTACAGATTGGTATTTTGTAGGTGATGCAACTGCTTCAGGATGGAACAATAATAACAATAATCAACCTTTGTTTAGAAGTGGAACAAATCCAAGTTTATATCAATTCACAGGATTCTTTAAAGCAGGTGCTTTCAAATTAATTTCTACACCTGGACAATGGGCTCCAATGTATGGTAAAGGAGATAACGGTGCTATTGTAGCTCGATCTACAGAAGCTGATCCAGATCCAGCATCTTTTGAAATCGCAACTGAAGGATATTATACTTTCACAATGAATACTGAAACACTAAAGTATACTTTAGTGGCTTATAATGCAGCCGCTGCTGCAACTTTTACAACAGTAGGTATTATTGGAGATAGTACACCATTAGGATGGGATGGTTCAACAGCATTAACTCAGTCTACATTTAATTCTCATGTTTGGTCATTAAATTTATTGCCATTAAATGATGGTAAAGCTAAATTTAGAGCAAATAATGCATGGGACGTAAATTGGGGTGGAAACACTGCTTTTTCAGCATTCCCAAATAACGGAACAAGCTCCGGAGATATACCAGTCGCTAAATCAAAATATAAAATCTATTTCAATGATTTAGATGGTAGTTATTTAATGATTCCTAATCAAGAATAATTTATTTCAATAAACTAAAGGGCTATTTTTTTAATAGCCCTTTTTTTATAAAACCAAAAAACCATGAGAAAAACTATACTTTTTATATTGTTTTTTCTTTCAATTGTAGCCACTGCGCAGCAACAGTCTGTCGCTTATTCTATTAATCCGGCGACCTTTGAAGAAACAACATCCATAACAATCACTATTAATGGGACTGCCATAAATGAAGGGGCGTGGGGAGTTACCGGAAATGCAATTTATATGTGGACTTGGTCTTTTGATATCAATGATGCGAACAGTGTGGATTGTCCTACTAACGGTACATGGACTTCATCTAACGAAGCGAATAGATTTTCCTATAATTCAGCGACAGATACCTACACTAAAACATTTACTCCAAATGTTTTCTATAACAGAAATGGAATAGGTAGAATAGGTTTCCTTGTGAAAGCTAAAGATGGAACAGGTGACAAAAAATCCCAAGATAATTTTGTTGAAGTGGGTGCGTACCAAGTGACATTATCAACACCGGCTGAAAATAGTTCGACAATTATTGCTTCAGGCGGGAGTTTAAGTATTTCAGCTTCTAATACTAGTGGAAATGCCAGTTATGTGTTGAAAGCAAACGGTATTACATTAAATACAAATGCAGCAGCTTCCAGTTATTCTTATAATCACACAAATATTACAGGAAATCAAAACTACGAATTGCAGGTTACTCAAGGGACAACTGTAATCACTAAAAAGTTCAGTGCGATAGTGAATCCAAATGTAGTAAGTGAGGTAATGCCCGCAGGTTTATTAGACGGAATCAATTATAATTCTGCCGACGTTACAAAAGCAACTTTGGTTTTAGATGCACCATTCAAAGATTTTATTTACGTAGCGGGAAGTTTCAACGATTGGCAACCAACAGGTTCTTTTGCCATGAAAAAAGATCCAGTTTCAGGCAAGTTTTGGTTAGAATTAACAGGATTGGTTTCGGGTACAAATTATACGTACCAATATTGGGTAGTCGATGCAACGCCTATCGCAGGAACACCTTCTTTAGTGAAAACTGCCGATCCGTATTCGACGTTAGTGTTGTCTCCTAATGATGATCCTTTTATTCCTGCTTCCAGTTATCCAAATCTACCAGTTTATCCAGTAGGTCAAGACAGAGAAGTAACAGTATTGCAAACGGGAAAAACTCCTTATGCTTGGAGTAGTGCCACCACAAATTTTGTCAAACCTGCAAAGGAGATTTTAGTGGTTTACGAATTGTTAGTGCGTGATTTTGACGCCAACAGAAGCTATCAGGACTTAATTAATAAAATTGATTATTTCAAAAATTTGAAAATAAATGCGATTGAGTTAATGCCGGTAATGGAATATGAAGGCAACGAAAGTTGGGGTTACAACACCTCTTTTCACATGGCTTTGGATAAATTCTACGGTACTTCTGATAAGTTAAAAGAGTTTGTGGATTTATGCCATAAAAACGGAATTGCCGTTATTCTTGATGTGGCATTGAATCACGCTTTTGGCAGAAATCCAATGCTTCGTATGTGGATGAATGATCCTGATGGCGATGGTTGGGGTTCACCTTCAACGGAAAATCCTTATTTTAACACAGCAGCTATGCACAGTTATAATGTTGGAGAGGATTTTAATCATCAACAGCCAAGAACACAAAATTATGTGCAACGTGTCATTAAACAATGGGTTGAAGAATATAAAATTGACGGTTTCCGTTGGGATTTAACCAAAGGTTTTACACAAAATTGTACGGACGCAGATCAAACATGTACCAATAACTATCAACAAGACCGTGTTGATGTTTTAAAAAAGTATGCGGATTATTCTTGGAGCTTAGACCCTACACATTACACCATTTTTGAACATTTAGGTTCGGATACAGAGGAACAACAATGGGCTAATTACAGAATTGCAGGTGAGTCTGATGGAATTAGTAAAGGAATTATGATGTGGGGAATAATGACTAGTCAATACAATGAATTGTCTATGGGATATTCTGGAAATATTTCTCGTATGAATAGTGCGAGCAGAGGATTTACCACCAATAGATTGATGGGTTATGCCGAAAGTCATGATGAGGAACGACTAATGTATAAAAATTTACAATTCGGGAATAATACCAATGCTGCCCATAATGTAAAAACATTAAATGTAGCTTTATCCAGAATGTCTGCCTTGGGAGCTGTTTCATTATTGGTTCCTGGGCCAAAAATGATATGGCAATTTGGTGAATTGGGTTGGGAAAAATCTATATTTTCTTGTAATAATGGCGTTGTAAACACACCTTCTGATGGAACGTCTGGGGATTGTAAACTGGATACAAAACCGCAGCCACAATGGACTGGAAATTGGCTTGGAGATATCAATAGGACTAAAATTTATAACGATTGGTCTAAAATGATTACGCTGAAGACTGTAGAGCCTGTTTTTTCAGGAACTGCTAGCATAGCAAACACGAGTTCGTTATATCCAAATATCAGAATTACCAATAGTGCTTTGGCTTCAAGCCAACTTAAAGATGTTTTGATCTTGGCTAATTTTAATGTAACCACACAAAATGTAGCAACTGGATTTCCTTATACTGGTGAGTGGTACAATTTGATGGATAATACAACAATCACAGTTGTTAATGTAAATGATCCAATAACAATTCCGGCTGGTGATTACCGAATCTACGGTAATAAAACAGCATCATTGGCAATAGCAGATTACGAAAAATCACCAACAATTGCGTTGTATCCAAACCCTGCGTCTGATTATTTTACTTTAAATACGGCGACTTCTAAAGTGCAGATTTTTTCTATAACAGGACAATTGGTAAAAACGTTTGATGCAAATCAATCTGAAGGACATCAATATATAATTAGTGATTTGAATCAAGGGTTTTATATAGTAAAAGCGTATGATGAGAATAATGGAGGACAGGTATTGAAGTTCATTAAGGAATAATACGGTTTGTTTTTTTTATATAAAAAAGGCTGTCTTTAACAAGACAGCCTTTTTTATATAAAAAAAACTGCTCCATAAATGAAACAGTTTTCAACAAATTACTACAACTAAGAAAAATTAAATTTTACCGTCTTTGATTTCATCCACAATTTCAGGGTTCAACAGCGTTGAGGTATCGCCAAAATTAGAATAATCACCTTCAGCAATCTTACGCAGAATTCTACGCATGATTTTTCCGGAACGGGTTTTTGGTAAACCGGAAACAAATTGGATTTTATCCAATTTTGCAATTGGTCCAATGTGATCGGATATGTGTTGGTTAATCTCTTTACTCAGGTTTTCTCTATCGCGGTATTCTCCGGTTTCTTTTAGAATTACAAAACCATACAAAGCATTTCCCTTAATATCATGCGGGAAACCTACAATGGCTGATTCTGCAACCGCAGGATGCTCATTGATGGCATCTTCTATAGGAGCCGTTCCCAGATTGTGTCCCGAAACAATTACCACATCATCTACACGACCAGTGATTCTGTAATACCCAACTTCGTCACGTAAAGCACCGTCGCCAGTGAAATATTTGCCTGGAAAGGTTGAAAAATAGGTTTCCTTATATCGTTGGTGATCGCCCCAAATGGTTCTTGCAATTCCGGGCCAAGGAAATTTAATACATAAACTTCCGGTAACCTGATTGCCTTCAATTTCGTTGCGTCTTTCATCCATCAAAACAGGTTGGATTCCTGGTAACGGTAACGAAGCGTAAGTTGGTTTTGTTGGCGTTACAAAAGCAATTGGTGAAATCATAATTCCTCCGGTTTCTGTTTGCCACCAAGTATCTACCACAGGACATTTTTTATCACCTACGTGGTTGTTGTACCAGTGCCAAGCTTCCTCGTTGATGGGTTCTCCTACGGATCCAATTACTTTCAAAGAGGTCAATTGGTACCTTTGTACGTATTCAATGCTTTCTTTTGCCAAAGCTCTAATCGCTGTTGGTGCCGTATAAAACTGGGTAACTTTATGCTTTTCGATAGTTTGCCAAAAACGACTGAAATCCGGATAAGACGGAACGCCTTCGAAAATTACCGTTGTAGCTCCGTTCAATAACGGCCCGTAAAGAATATAAGAGTGTCCGGTAATCCAGCCAATATCAGCGGTACACCAGAAAATATCATTGTCTTCGTAATTAAAAACGTTTTTAAAGGTATAGGCTGAATACACCATATAACCCGCCGTAGTATGTACCATTCCTTTTGGTTTTCCTGTTGAACCGGAAGTATAAAGGATGAATAAAGGATCTTCGGCATCCATGATTTCAGCCACATTATTATCCGAAGCTTGGTCTAAAAGAGGCTGCAACCATTGGTCACGACCTTCTTTCATGTTGATAGTGGAGTTGATTCTTTTAGCAACCAAAACGTTCTCCACACAAGGACAATTCAATAAGGCTTCATCAACGATACTTTTTAAATCGATGGTTTTGTTCCCACGATATCCTCCATCTGAGGTGATGACCATTTTACATTCGCTGTCATTGATTCTTGCTGCAACTGCCGAAGCTGAAAATCCTGCAAAAACAACCGAGTGAATGGCTCCAATTCTAGCGCAGGCCAAAGTGGTAATTGCTAATTCAGGAATCATTGGCAAGTAAATACAAACACGATCTCCTTTTTGTATTCCTTGTTCTTTTAGGACGTTCGCCATTTTGCAAACACGTTCGTACAACTCATTGTAGGAAATATGCAAAGCTTCTTCAGTTGGATCATTTGGTTCAAAAATGATGGCTGTTTTATCTCCTTTTTTAGCCAGATGCCTGTCGATGCAGTTTTTTACAATGTTTACTTTGGCATTGGTAAACCATTTTATTTCGGCTTCAGCCATGTTGAAATCGACTACTTTGTCCCATTGCTGGTACCATGTAAAATTTTCAGCAGCTACTTTGTCCCAAAATTTTCTAGGCTCGCGAACTGATTTTTTGTAATGTTTAAAGTACTCTTCTAAATTATTGATTTTATAGTAACTCATGATTTTGGTAAATTTTAAATATTATAAACTCCTATTTTATACTTTTTTAATGTTGCACTGATTTCCTCCACAATGGATTCGTCATCAATAGTGGACGGAATCTGGAATTCCTCGCCATCGGTAATGCTGCGCATCAGTTTTCGGAGGATTTTCCCCGAGCGTGTTTTTGGTAATCGTTGTACAATAACTACATTTCTCAATGAAGCAACAGCTCCAATTTGCTGGCGAACCAGTTTAATGATTTCTTGTTCCAATTGATAATGTTCGATTTCATCTCCTGATTTGGTTACTACCAAAGCCAGAGGAATTTGTCCTTTCAACTCATCGTGAATTCCAATAACGGCACATTCAGCCACGGAATGATGGGAGGCAACAACTTCTTCCATTTCCGCTGTTGACAATCGATGTCCCGCTACATTTATCACATCATCCGTTCTTCCGGTGATGAAAATATAACCGTCTTCATCTTTATAACCACCATCGCCAGACAAATAATAACCGTCAAATTTGCTGAAATAACCGGCTTTGAAGCGTGCTTCGTTTTCCCAAATACCCAACATATTTCCAGGAGGCAATGGCAGTTTTACAACCACTAAGCCCTCTTCATTGGCTTTTAATTCGTCGCCGTTTTCATTAAAAATCCGAATGTCATACCCACAAACTGCTTTTGTGGCAGAACCGGATTTGACGGGCATTTTTTCAATACCAAGAGAATTGGCAATCATTGGCCAACCGGATTCTGTTTGCCACCAATGATCAATTACGGGAATAGGAATGTGTTGTTGGTACCATTCTAATGTGGTATTATCACAACGTTCTCCCGCCAAAAATTGGTTTTTAAGAGCGCTCAAATCATATTGTTTGATGAATTCTCCATCGGGATCTTCTTTTTTGATGGCTCTAATGGCGGTTGGAGCCGTAAACATCGTGCCTACTTTATGTTCTGAAATTATTCTCCAAAACGTACTTGCATCTGGAGTTTTGATTGGTTTGCCTTCAAAAATTATAGTTGTATTTCGGTTTAATAACGGTCCGTAAAGAATGTAGCTATGCCCAACTGCCCAGCCCATATCCGATGCTGCCCAGAAAGTCTCATCTTCCTTTACATTGTAAATGTATTTCATCGAAAATTTCAATGCTACGGCATATCCACCAGTATCTCTAACAATTCCTTTTGGTTTTCCTGTAGTTCCGGAAGTGTACAAAATATACAGCGGATGATTGGAATTTACAGGAACACAAGGTGCTTCTTCGGAGCCGTAAACCAAGGCGTCGTAATCTACATCGTATTTTTTAAACGGAATTCGGGCGCCTAATTTTCTATTGAAAACGATTACTTTTTTTGGTCGGTGACTTGCCAATGCAATGGCCTCATCTACCAAAGGTTTGTAAGCAATCAAACGGTCCACTTCAATCCCGGATGAGGCAGTAATAATCGCTCTGGGTTTGCAATCGTCAATTCTGATGGCCAATTCATGTGGCGCAAAACCCCCAAAAACGACCGAATGAATCACGCCAATTCTCGCGCAAGCCAACATCGCAAAAGCAGTTTGAGGAATCATGGGCATATAAATTATGGCGGTGTCGCCTTTTTTTAATCCCAGTGATTGCATGCCTCCTGCGAGTTTTGCGACTTCGGTTTTTACTCCCGAAAAAGTGTATTTTTTTACGGTTTGTGTCACCGGAGAATCATAAATAAAAGCGACCTGATCGCCACAGCCATCCTGAATGTGCTTGTCTAGCGCCAAATAACAAATGTTTAATTCGCCATCTTTGTACCAAAGCGGGTATCCATTTTCGTCTTTCGATAAAATTGTCTCCGGTTTATTGTACCACTCAATTGCATCAGCTTGTTCTGCCCAGAATTTTTCTGGATGTGCAATGCTGTCCTCATAAATTTCCTTGTATTCCATTGTATTGAATTTTTTTCTTATTGAATTAATTCATGAACTTGATCGACTAGTTTTTTAACTGAAAAAGGCTTCACGACATATAAATTTGCCCCTAATGAGAGTCCTTTTTCAATGTCTTTTTCTTTGTTTTTTGCCGAAAGGAAAATAACCTTGCAATGCTGTAACCTTTCGTCTTTTTTTATTTGTTCTAATGTGGCAAAACCATCCACCATAGGCATCATGACATCCAGAATAATGACATCCGGAAGTTGTTTTTTTAAAATATCCAGTGCTTCCTGGCCGTCACGCGCTATGAAAACTTCAAAATTGTTCTTTTTGAAAGTGTATTCCAGTGACATTACAATGTTTGGTTCGTCATCTACAATTAAAATCTTTTTCATTTTTTAACTATTTTCTGCTGTATTATAATTTGGTAATGTAAAGATCAAGGTGGCTCCTTCAGCTACATTATCTTCAGCCCAAATTTTACCTTTATGATGTTCTATTATTTGTTTACAAATGGCTAAACCCAGTCCACTTCCTATGGGTTTTTTTACGTTTTGGTTTCGAGATTGATAGAATTTATCAAAAATGGCTTCAAAATCCTCTTTTTTAATTCCCTTACCATTGTTGTGAATTTTGACTTCGATATTGTCTTTATTTTCAGCAATGGAAATCACTATTTTTCCGTCTGTTTCTGAACAGAATTTTATAGCATTTGAAACTAAATTATGGATGACCTGAACGATTCGCTCTTCGTCATAAAAAGCTTTTATTTCTTTGGATACATCCTCAAATTCAATACTAATTTTTTTATTTTTTATTAATTGTTGAAGGGAATCCAACGTGTTTTTAATCGTTTTTGTGATGTTATTTTTAGACAAATAAATCTTTTGTTTTCCGGTTTCAAATTTTTCTAAATCCAAAATTTTGTCAATCAAACGGTTCAATCGGTCCGACTCGGAAATGATGTTTTGCAAAAACTGCTTTCTCAACTCTTCGGGAATGTCATCATCGTCGTGAAGGATTTCGCTTGCGGCACGAATGGCGGTTATCGGAGTTCTCAATTCATGAGTAACCGTATCCAGAAATTCATCTTTTTGAATGTCTTTGTTGACTAATTCCTGATTCGCATTTTTGAGTTGTTCGGATATTTTTTTTAATTCATTCGAAGTATCCGTCAACTTCTTGTTGATGATGATATTTTCTTTGGATTCTTCCAAAATTCGCAAGACTTCCGGTAAACTGATTTTGTCTTCTTTGATTACACTCGATATTAATATTTTGGCGGAAGCCGTACCAATATGTCCCGTCAATAAATTCTCGGCAAACTTTATAAATCGGGCATCTGCGGTCGTAATATTTTTATCAATGTTGTATTTTAAATTAAAAATAGTCAAAGCTCGTTTTGTTCTTTCTTCTCCCAAAAATCGCTGCAACACTTTTTGAATATCAGAAATATATGCCGTTCCTTTCCATACAAAAGCATTTTCGTGATTGGTAATGTATTTATCAATATCGACAAACATTTCAGCGTAATTGCGTTCTCTGTAATTGCCTTTGAAACTCACGGATACCGCAGAATAACTCAGAATATTAATTAATAGACTCCAAAAAACGGCATGTGGAATAGGTTCTAAATAATCCAAACCAAAAAGTTGAAAAGGTTTTAGTAATTCAATTCCCCAAGGTCCTTCCTGAATAAACAGGCTGGTTGATTTTGTGATTCCAATAGCATACGGAATTAGTAGGGTGTAAAAACAGGTTAAAAACCCAAGAATAATCCCCGTTACCGCACCAAATTTAGAACCTCTTTTCCAGAATAATGCACCAAAAAAGGAGGGAGCCAGTTGTGCTATAACGACAAAGGAAACCAATCCAATGGAAACCAATGAATAGTCTAAGATGAAAATTCGATAGATGGCATATGCCAAAATTATAAGCGAAAAAATCCCTATTTTTCTACTGTTTACAATACGTTTGCTGTTTTTTTGTTGAGATGAATTTTCTAGTGAGCCAATGAAGCCATACGGAATCAGTAAGTTGTTGCTCAGCATGGTAGCGAGTGCAATTGAAGAAACAATAATCATCGAAATAGCTGCCGAAAATCCGCCCAGAAAAACCATCACTGTCAATACATTATTGTCGAAAAACTGTGGAATTAATAAGGAATATGTATCTGAATTATGGCCTTTTCCTTCAAAAAGAATGTTGCCTCCCCAGGCGATTGGAAAAACAAAAAGGTTGAAAAGTAGCAGGTACAACGGAAAAAGCCAAATCGCTGTTCGGATGTGGGATTCTTTATTGTTTTCGACAATCGCCGTGTGAAATTGTCTTGGCAGAAGAAAAATAGCAAACATTGATAAAATACAAAGAAAGAACCAGTTGATTCCGTTTGTGATGCCGCCAATCGTATTTTTCTTGTCGAAATCTTTAAGGACTGCCGCTTTTTGATAGATGTCGTCAAAGCCGTCAAAAACAAAATAGGTAACATAAATCCCCACGATTAAAAAGAAAACTAACTTCAGGATAGATTCCATGGCCACTGCGGTGACGATTCCGCGTCTTTTTTCAGAAGCATCTACATATTTGGTACCATAATATGAAGCAAATAAAGCCAGTGCTATGCAAACATAGGTTGTGGTATCAGTGAAAATATTGTCACTCGATTGCGTTTTGGTGACAATATGAAAAGTGTCTGAAATTGACTTTAACTGTAAAGATATATAGGGTAAAATACCAACAATGCAAATCGTAGTTACTAAAGCTCCCAGAAATCTACTGTTTCCGTATCGTAAAGAAATAAAATCTGCAATGCTGGAAATTTTATTTACTCTCGAAATTCGGATGATTTTTTTGAGAATAATCATCCATGTTGGGATAATTAATATGGGACCTAAATAAATGGGTAAATAACTCATACCGGATTCTGCAGCAACACCAATACTTCCATAATAGGTCCAGGCTGTACAATATACGGCTAATGAAAAGGAATAGATGTAGGGATTATTTGTCCATTTAGAATGGCTTCTTTTTTCGGACCAATAGGCAATGTAAAAAAGAATCGACAAATAAAGCACCAATATTAATAAGAGTCCAATGCTATTCATAATATCTTTTTATGATTAGGTACGATATGGCGATTGAAAACAGCCATGCCGAGAAGATATAAATATAGATTATTGGGAATCCGAAAAGGGGTTTTGAACTGTCAAATAACAACAAGAGTGGTACGTTCAAAGCTAATAGCATTAGCATTGAAAGGATAACCAACTTTTGTTCATGTCTCTTTTTCATAAGAAGATGCAGTTTGCTTTACAGCGGTATGTTCTTTCGCCTTTTTTTATGATTCTGTTTTAGAATCTAAGGCTTGATTAAAAAAAATAAACAACCTCTGCAAATTAATGCAGAGACTGTCTATTTTGGTAATGGTTTGGTTAACTGTCTTTTTCATCGTAATCTCCCATTAAGGAGAAGTACCCAAAGGCTCCCAATCCTAAAACAATTAATGGTGTAAGTATAAAAAGGATGATAATCCCGAATACTAGATCCTCTTGTTTACCGGATATAAGTTTTGGTAATCCAAAAGTGAAGATGCAGAAATACGCTGCAGCAGCAGCACAAGCGATCCAAACTAATCCTAAAACTCTTTTTATTTGATTCATAATTTGATATTTAATGTTTTTATAGGCTATTTGTAATTTGCATATCATCATTGGTGTTTACAACCCAATTGCAGTAATGCTCATTTCATTGCTGTGTTTTTATTCGTGAGCGTTTTTATCTTTATTTTTAATGTAAACCATTCCAACTACAAAACTGACTGCAGCAATAACAATTGGATACCAAAGTCCTTCAAGATAATATTCCGGATGGCCTAGGTCTTTCGCATTGGTAACAAAATAGGTTGAAATAGCGGGAAGTAATCCTCCAAAAATTCCATTCCCTACGTGGTATGGCAATGACATGGATGTGTACCTGATTTTTACAGGGAACATTTCAACTAAGAATGCGGCAATAGGACCGTAAACCATAGTCACAAATATTACTTGCACAAATACTAGAAATATCAAAGCCCAATTGTCGCTGGAGTTAATTTTTACAGTTGTTTTAGTGTCAACCTTCGCTTTACCATCCACCATGATTGCTACACCGTTTTCTAAATGTACGGTTTTTATTTCTTGAAAAGTAGTTCCATCCACATACTCTTTACTGGTAGTGTAGATTGAATCCATAGTCTGTTTTTTGGTTTCCTTTAATTCAGCAAGTACAGTAGTTTTTTCGACCATTTCAGTTTTGTTTTTTACTGATGTGGTTTCGTACATTTGTTTGTAGATAGGTCTGTATAATAAGATAGCCAATAACATTCCGCCCATCATAATGTATTTTCTACCTACTTTATCACTCAACCAACCAAAAAACACGAAAAATGGAGTTCCAATAATTAAGGCAACTCCTAATAAAGTATCCACTTGAGAGGAGTCAATGGACATTACAGTTTTCATGAAATTCATTGCATAAAACTGACCAGTATACCAAACAACACCTTGTCCCATTGTAGCTCCAAATAAAGCCAATAATACAAATTTCATATTGTACCGATTTCCAAAACTTTCTTTCAAAGGATTTGTACTTGTTTTTCCTTCGCTTTTCGCTTTGGCGAAAACAGGTGATTCATCCATGTTTTTTCTAATCAAGTACGAAACTCCAACCATAACTATAGATAACCAAAACGGAACTCTCCATCCCCATTCATCAAATTGTTCTGGTGTTAGGACATTTCTTGTAGCAAGAATTACCATTAAAGAGATGAATAAACCCACCGTTGCAGTAGTTTGAATCCAAGAAGTCCAATATCCTCTTTGTCCTACTGGCGCATGTTCGGCTACGTAAGTCGCTGCTCCACCATATTCACCACCCAGCGCAAGGCCTTGCAATAATCGAAGAATTAATACTAATAAAGGAGCCATAAATCCAATGGTTTCATAACTCGGAATACAACCTATCAAGAATGTAGCACCACCCATTAAAAGTAAAGTAACCATGAAGGTGTATTTTCTTCCAATTAAATCTCCTAATCTTCCGAAGAAAAGAGCTCCAAATGGTCTAACTACAAACCCTGCTGCAAATGTTGCCAAAGTTGACAGGAAAGCAGCTGTTGGATTATCCGAAGGGAAAAATTTAGTTGAAATTACAACGGCTAAACTTCCAAAGATGTAAAAGTCATACCATTCGATCATAGTACCCATTGAGGATGCGGAAATAACTTTCCAAATTCCTTTTGTTGATTTTTCTTTCATGTATTGTTATTTTTAAAATTGATTATAGATAAATTTGAAGTTGTACTACGAAGTCTCCTAATGATCCGGAGCGGTTTGTTAGAGAGGTGTATACGGGTCTAGTTGAATATTGTGCCGTTATTTTGGAATGGTGTCCGTCAATAAAAAAGTTTGATCCCACATCAAATTGTGTACTTGACTGTGTTAAAGCATCAAAGTTTTTGTAAGTAACAGCACCAAAGGGCTGGATTCTAACTTTAGGTTTTGCCTCTTTATTGGGCAATAAAATACCCGCTTGCGTATACCATATAGTTCCAGAGCCAATCGTTGGCTGTGCATTTCCAGCTCCCGCTATAGCTCTACTCCCAGTGAAATTTGGATCTACTGAGCCAATATTCATAATTCCAACATTACGCAAATAATTAGGACCAAAATCATAATCATATAGTACACTGTAACCTGTAACGGCCATTTTGTTTTCTTTTTTTCCAATAGGCATATCAAGAAAAACATCGGCAGAGAAAAGTTTGATGTCATGTTTGTTGATAGTGCTGTTTACAGAAGTTTTTGTAGCATCAGGTGCAGTGTAAAAACCAGCACCAACGTTGAATACTTTTTTAGTTCCTAAATAGCTACCTACTTTAAAAGGCAATACATTGGCTTCTTGATCTAAAAACTGGTATTCGAAATAACCGGCCTTAGACCATTTTGTCGCACCACTGTTATCTACAGCTACGGCATTCGATGCAGTCGTGGTGTTTGTAGGTGTTAAGTTGGTAGCATAAGGTTTGTTGTAACTCAAGCGGTATTCTAGTTTGCCATATTTCCCTTTAGCAAATAAACCCACTTGTCTGGCAAACTGATCAGAGTTTTCAATTAGTGGCCAGTTAAAAATTGGTGCGTCTATGGTTAGGAAGTTCAGCGTTGAAGCCATCGTTAGTCTAGACAATCCCATGTAGTAGTGCAATCCAGCACCGAGGGTGAAACTAAATTTCTTATCCTTTTCTGGCAATACAACAGCATATTCATTCCATGCATCATGAAAGAATAAACCAGGTTTTTTTCCGGCACCGTAGCCACCAGTACCTGAGGTTCCTGCTGCGCCACCGTTAATAAAAGTTTGGTTGTTGATTCCAAAATGGGTTAAGATCATGTATCTTTTAGATACTTGAGCATAAGCTAGAAAACGCAAACGTCGATTACCAATGTCGGTTGCAGTTGATGTTGGCTCTCCTCCAATCATGGTTCCAGGATTCATTTCTGCAGAACGAAACCAGATTTGGTTCCACGCGATCACTCGCATGAACTTGGAGCCGTCTTCGTTCAGGTTAAATTTTAGTCCTGCACCATAATCTGTTGAGCCTTGAGAAAAACCCTGCAGAGTCAGTAAGAGGACCGAAGCTGTGAAAAATATTTTTTTCATAAATAGGAATTGGTTACTAAATGGTTGGTTAATAAAGTGCCAAATTGAATTATTTTATGCTGAAAAAAAATTTTGATATATTTATGTGTAAACTACTATAGTTAATCTTTGAATCGTTCCCATTTTATAAGCATAAACTTGTCTCCAAGTTCCGTTATTATCATACCTGCACCGGAAAGTAATTGTTTGTTTTTTAAATATTCTACCAGTTCTAAGTGGCTAAAAATCTTATAGGTAGGATGGTAGTTGGCGTGAGAGGGTTTTTTTATGTTGAAGGTCTTTACCCAATTACTTACGGTCACGTGGGAAACCCCAATAATGCGCTCAATTTCGCGAAAACTCAAACCTTCGAGATAGAGCTGTAAAGCTTTGGTAACATAATAATCATCTATCTTTTTTCCAATTTTATTTACCGTAAAAAAGTAATTACATTTTTTACATAAATACCTTTGTTTACTGTTAATTATACCACTTTTTATGATGTGGTCGTTTTGGCATTTCGGACACGTTAAAAGTTCCATATATATAAATTTTGCATAAATATAGTAATTTAGCAACTATATAAAAGAGAATTGTATAATAAAATCGTTTTAAATTTATTAAAGGTGCATTTTTATTGAAAAAAATGTGTGTGTTTGATAAATTTTATCCTTTTTGAAATAAAGCCATGCTTAGAATCTTAAATGTTTTGAAATCGTTTTGTTTGCAATAGTATCTTTTGGATGTCGTAATAACGTTGTGATGTGAAATGATTGGTTTATAATATGCTCAATAACGAACAATAGAAGCTTGAGTTTTCAAAAACAGACATAAATACTATCTATGCCCTTGCTTTCGAAAATAAATATACTTCAGTTGCAAGTGCAATTATTGAAATCAGTGCTGTTCTTGCATTGCAACAGAATTCGCCTTACAGCCAATGGCAAAATAAAAAACTGTTTGTTCTCCAACTCCGAAACAGATCTACTGACGCCTTTCCGGAATGGCGAAGCGATAGAAGACTTGATTGCTTTTTCCATTAAAAACAAAAAGAAAGTACGCGCAGGAATGACTACTATCGAGGATGTAAACAATCCCGCTTTGCATCAAGACAACCGCAGCATGATTGCTATTGTCGGTTAATTTTCTAAAATTTTTTTTAGGAGCTTTTCCCGTTATTCGTTACAACCCGGTTTCCACTGCTACTAGGGCTAGTGCATTTGTGCAAAAAAGACAGAGAATGTGGTTTTACGTAAAGTTTACAATTAAGAAGGTAGTATTTTTGAAAAAGACATTAAGCTTAATTAGTTTTTATAAGTATTTTCGGTATTAAGTTATATATTTGAAAATAAGTAAATACTGATGCTTGTCAGACATATCTACCCAATTTGTGGGATATTAAGTCTAATTTTGTCAGACGTATAAGCTAGTTGCCTGCAATGCTATCGAACCGACTAAACCAAAAAACAATGAAATATAGCTTACTATTATTTTTCCTTATTACGACAAGTTGTCACAGCAAAAATCTTGACACCGAAAATTTAAACGAAACGCCACAAATAACAATTGAATATTTGAATTTAATTAATGGGTATAAAGTAAAAATATTATGGATTCCAAATAAAATAGCATCAAATGAAAACGAAAAAATAGTTGGTCCAGCAATTTTAGAATTGAAAAAAAATGATGGAAAAACATTTTACGCAAATTTTACAAACTTTTCAATTGACATTACAATTCCAAACTTAAAAATGAATAATGAATTTGTTCAGAGCTTTACACCAATATATATTCAACGAAAATTTAATATTGAAAAAGATCCATTTTTCTTTGAAGATGTAAATTTTGACAACGGCAAAGAATTAATTATTTCAGAAACTGGGCTTTTCGATTTTGACAGAAAAGTATATCGAATTTTTGAGGTCATTGAAAATTCAGATTTTCGAAATAATACTTTAGACGAACTTAATGGAGAGGCTTTTTTATCATATGGAAACACAACTTTTGATAAAGAAAATAAAGAAATAATAATTGCTGAGTATAACGGCTGTTGTGAATATGATCAATATTATTACAGGTTGAGAGATAAACTTGCCAAGAATAATTTTTTTAACTATAAAATTGAAAATCATATAATTGATTATACTACAAATAAAGAAACAATAACAGTTTATGAAAAAGAGAAAGTTATTTCAGTAAAAGTTGTGGAAGCTAAAAAACCAGAAGAATAACTATGAAAAGCATATACAAAGAAATAGAAACTGAAGTTCAAAATTTTATAAATGAATTAGAAAATGATAAGCAATTAGCAAAAATATTAGACAAATACTACAAAGGAACACAAATACTTTTTTCGGGTCTTCATTACAAACCAAAATTTATGTTTATTGGTATAAATCCGGGCGCTGGATATTATAAACATAACAATGGATTAAAGGTCAAAAAGTTAGGAATTCAAAAAAAAATAGAATACTCATACAAAGATTTTAATTACGCATTAGCAAGAAACACAAGAATGTTATTTCAATTAGCTAATTGTACAGAGTATTTAGATAATTCGGTAAAAACTAATCAATTCTTTTTTGCAACAACCAAAGAAACTGAATTATATAAAATGTTAAGTCATTTCAAGCATCTAAAAGTTTATAATAAGTCAAAAAACTGGGTTGATAAAATTGTATCAATTGTACAGCCTGAAATAATTATTTGTGAAGGCAAAAGTGCATTCGATAGATTTTCAAAAAATAAAGAATGCCAAATTATCGCAAACGGAAATGTTTACTACACTAAATATGAAAAAATTCACATAATAGGGTATAAAAGAAGGTTTAGTGATATAATAGACATTGAGAAAGTTGCTACACTGATTAACGAAAAACTTAAAGAAACAACATTAACTAAAGAATAAATCTATATTCATTATAGCTATGAAAATTAAATTAAAAATACTTAAACCCTTTATAATTCTCTTTCTGACACTTAATTCTTTTTGTGTTTTTTCTCAAATTACTATTTCAAAATTTGAAAAAGAAGAAGAACAAATAGTCGAAAAATCAGTTCCGTATGACAGCCTATCAAATTGGCAATCACTTCCTAAATTAAGTGATTATAAAAAATTTATTGGACAAAGAGTTTACTTACCCAAAAAACAAACTGTGGTTAATCCAAATGATAAATACCAATTTATAAATCCTTTTTTGTTTAAAAAAGAACAATCTGTTATTTTATTAGATTCCTCAAATGTAATAAAGTTCTTATCTAAAACATTTGTGTTTCGTCCTTCAAATATTAGTACTGAATATCGCAAAATTTTAGTAATCGATTCAGTTTCAACAAATATTTACCAACCATTTCTGTATTATGGTAATCTTGATAATTACGATCGTTACGAAGACGGAATAGACTTTAGATTCACTAATCGCAGAATTGGAAACAAATATTATTTAATAACAAATGTAATTTACGGAGAGAAATTAGAAGAAATGGACTTCTCATCAAAATATTATTACAGTTTACAGGATATTGAAAGCAATAATAAAAGATCAAAAAAAGTTGCAAATTCAAATGAATCAGTATCAAAGAATATTATTTTAAAGCATTCGAAAATTGCTTTTGAATTAAGAGATGAAGTAACCGGAGAAACTTTATATTATATGGAAGACGGAAATGAGTATTGGAAAAACCGATTGATTTTAGTCTCATATTTTATTAAACAAAAAGAAAAATACGTAGGTCAAAATATTATACCTGATGGCATTGTAACTGAAAGGGACGATTTAAAAAAAATGATTACAATTGAAGATGAAAATGGAAAATCATTTACAACCCCTAAACCAGTAAAAATTGGACCTTCGGGTATTTGGAACTGTATTGACGTAACAATTCTAGAGGGTGGTTCAAATATAAGTTATATCCTGAGGAATAATAAAGATGAGACAGTAGCCTTAGAAGATTTAAAAGATTGGAAATTAGAAAAAGATATTATAGAAAAAGAAAAACAAGATAAAATTACGAATCAAAATTTGAAATTAGAAAAAGAAAAGCAAAACAAAGAAACAATATTAAAAGAAAAAGTTGCATTTGAGAAAAGAAAAAAAGAATGTATCGAAAAGTTCGGAAATTTAAATGGAGAATTAATTGCTCTAGGTAAAGTTAAAATTGGTATGTCTAAAGAGATGTGCAAAAAATCTTGGGGAATTCCAATATGGTCTGATAAAACAACAATTGAAGATGGTACAATTGAAAGATGGTATTATGGTTTTGATTATAGCTTACATTTTGTCGGTAATGAATTAAAACAAATTGAACATTAAACAAAGCCCCGCTAACGCACGAATCCTTTCGTGTGGTTCGTGTAAATTAAAACTAAACTTTCTATATTAATCTTAAAAACAGTAACTATGAGTAGAAATTATAAATTTACTTCGTCTGTTCGACTATCGTCTCGGGTCATAATCTAGAGGGTTTGTACTTTATAAGTTTTACTCAACCTACTTTAATTATATATGCAAAACGTAGCGTTTGCAACGCGGTTCATGAACCAATTATAAGCTTTTTCATAAAGACCTGAGTTCGATTATTAAAGTATTCATTTTCAATACCGTTTATAATCCTGCAAGGTTTCCAAAACCTTGTAGGTATAATTTTTATTAGATTAATATACCTACAAGGTCAAAAAAAACCTTGCAGGAAAACCAGTTAACGGTAAATTAATGATATGAAAGTCATTAGTGGTAAAATAATAATCGAACTCAGGTTAAAGAGTATTTTGTAGTTAGTTCTTACTTTTGAGAGGCCTTTTAAGTGTGATTGCTTCGTTCCTCGCAATGACTAGATTGTGGAAATGTCATTATGAAAAAAGTTCGTGATTCCTAGCCCTGATGGTAGTGGCATCCTCGTAGTCCCGATCCCGAAACATCGGGACGGGATTGCAAGATACAGCGTACAGCAGGAGGATTCGTTCTTGAAAACTGTAATCATTCTGCTTCAAATTATAAACAGGTCCAAACCTTTTTAGTAGTTTTACTGTAACACAATTTCAATACTGCACTCTTACTGTAGAATCTATTGTCATTAAACGCTATACTTTATGAAAAAAATTGTTTTAAGTGCCGTTGTACTTTGCTCGGCTTGTATGTTGCAGGCGCAGAACATCAATAAAATCATCAAAATAAAAGACGTTACCAAGATAGAGAAAGTGCTTTCGGCGGATGATATGCAAGGTCGCAGAGCGTTTACTCCGGGTATCGATAAGGCTTCCTCTTATATTGAATTTCAATTTAAGAAAATAGGAATGCAAACATTTAACGGTGCCAAAGATTTCAAGCAGGAATTTTCCATGACCGAGTCTAAAAATGTTTCTTTAAATGTTTTAATCGATGGTAAAGCGATAGATAAAGCGGATGTGGTTTCGTTTTCCTACCAACCGCAAATGGCAATGACTGAAAAAAGTGATGTTCAGGTGGTGAAAATAAATGCCGGAGATAAATTTGGCCAAAATTTTACGAATATTATCAGAGCGCTAAAAACCTTTTGGTTCTTGTGGATGCTTCTTTTAAAGCCCGAATTCCAAATGTGAGACACATTACGCAAATGAGTGCTAATCCTGGAGGAAATACGGTGGTGTTTGTTTTTGGTGCTGCTGAGGCGACTCAGTTTTCAATAGAAGGTACCAATACCGTTACAAAAAAAGCATTGAATAACGTAGTAGGCGTATTGAAGGGTAAAAGCAAACCCAATGAATATGTAGTGTTTTCAGAACATTATGACCATCTGGGTGTGGGTTCGCCTGCAGAAGGAGAGCAACATGATGCAACGGATTCTATTTATAATGGTGCCAATGATGATGCAGCGGGAACTACAGCAGTAATCATGTTAGCTAAGTATTTCAAGAAACTGAATAATAATGAGCGTACGATATTGTTTACCACATTTGTAGCGGAGGAAATAGGCGGTTATGGTTCTCAATATTTTTCGAAACAATTAAACCCGGATCACGTTATGGCTATGTTTAACTTGGAGATGATTGGAACCGAATCGAAATGGGGTAAAAATTCGGCATATATTACTGGTTTTGAAAAATCAAGTATGGGAGAAATATTGCAGAAGAATTAGGAAGGTTCAGCTTTTAAATTTTACCCGGATCCTTATCCGGAACAACAATTATTCTATCGTTCCGATAATGCGACTCTGGCAAAACTGGGTGTTCCTGCACATACGATTTCTACTTCTAAAATGGATAGCGAACCGAATTATCACAAAGTAAGTGATGAAATAGAAACGCTGGATATGGTGAATATGACACAAATCATTAAAGCCATTGCCATCAGTTCTTCTAGCATCGTTAACGGAAAAGATACACCGTCAAGAGTGGATAGCAGTGCTTTGAGTAGAAATTAGTAAAGTTCTTCGGCTTTCTTTCTTGATAAGTAAAGTCTATATAGTACCCGTTGGGTGTAATTAATAAAAATTTCAATTAGTCTTAAATAAAAAAATTGAACCACATAGAAACATAGAAAAAAGAGTCGGATAGCCCAATTGCTTCGCCTGTTCGCTATCGCTCGGGTCTTGGGTTCACATAGCTATGGGTTTCTCTAAAAAAGTGAAACACCCTACAAAATTTAAATATCTATGTTTCTATGTGGTTAAAAAATTAAACAAATTGAATTACACCCAACGGGTTATATAGCAGTAATGGGTACTTATTTTACAATCTTGCTTTGTGAAATAATTACCCATTTTTATATTTTATAATCTGTGGAATTTACTGCAACTCCACCTTGACATTATACTGATTTAAACTCAAAATAGTTTCTATAGATCCAAAAGTGGCAATGCTTCTTTGGTATTCTCTTTCTTTTTTTCAAAGCATTGTGTTTGAATTTCCAAAGCGAGATTATTTCATTGATTCGGATGATTTCCTGCTCGCTTTTGGAAGTATCCGTCACAAAATTAAAATCTCCTTTGTCAATTTTTGACTCAACATTCTTTGTTTTCCAGAAATAGTGATTATCCGCGAATCGCTTCGCTGACTGTACAGGTTGTATTGTATCAAGAGCTGGCTCAATAGTACCGTAATAGCAATCGTCTATAAGGCGAATAAATATAGTCGCTTTAAATTTTTGAATGAAACGGTGTCTATGGATGTTGTAGCTTTTTTGTCATAAAGAAATTGAATTGCAATCCTAGAGCCTCTTTTATCAATTGAAAATTTGTAGTGCTGAAGTTTATTTTTAGGGCTTCCTGATGTCCTTTTTCTGACATTTTATTCCAAGTTTTCAGAATGATATTTTTCAGTTTTTCCCTGTCATGTTTGTGAACAAATCCGTCTAAATAATATTCTAGAAATACTAGGCAAATCACATCTTCGAGTAGTTGTGTTTCGGTGTCTTTTTTGAGTAATTTTTTTTCAATAAGAAACGAAACCCGTGCAATAAATTCTTCTGAATATCCAGCTTTTTCTAAAATTACAGCCGTCGTTTTAGCGTGGAATTTTTTTAAATCTTCCCGCCATTTCAAATAACCCACGCGGTCCTTTGGGTAGGATTCTCTGGCTACTTTCCATCGGCAAATATGTTGTGCCTTGGATGCAATTTGAACGGCTTCGGATGCATTTGGATGAAAATCCATCAGTCTTTCATACATTCGATTCGAATATAACAATTCTTTTGGATGAGAAATTGATAGGTATATTTCGTGATTTGTATCTTGTGCATTTTCCGCATCAATCCATTTGCTGGCGTTCTGGAATGGTGTTGTTGTCATTTGAAAAGTTAAAAATCAAAGATACATAATTATTCCAAAAAGCCTCCGAAGACCGCATTTTCAAGAATTTTTACCGGATAAGTGGCGATTTTTAAATCATCTCCATTCAAATTTGATCCATTGATAAGAGAAAATGTTTTCTTGTGCATTGGACAGGGAATATCTTTCAAGAAAAATAGCCTCTTCTTTGTTTGAACAATTAAAAAGTAGGGTTAAATCCCAATCATTAGCGATTTTTGTAAATGATCCAGAATATGTGTGTTGATTGTGTTTTATTAATCTCTCTTCTATATTATGTGTTTCGCCAACATAATATTTAGTTGTGGATTTTGAATAAAGAATATAAAGATAATGCATTTTAAAAAAGGTTTAAAAACAAAAAACCCGAATATTTCTATTCGGGTTTTGTGGTACCTCCAGGGATCGAACCAGGGACACATGGATTTTCAGTCCATTGCTCTACCATCTGAGCTAAGGTACCTCGCTGTTGCGGGTGCAAATATAGAATGATTTTTAGTTTATCCAAAACATTTTTTAAAAAAAATCAATTCGTACCTTTACAATATCAAAAACCAAATTATGATTTTAGTTATCGATGTTGGAAATACCAGAATTAAAGCAGCTGTTTTTGAGGATGCTACCCTTTCTGAGATTTTTGTTTTTATGAAAATAGAACTTCAAAAAAACATTCAAAATATTTTAAAAAATTTCGAAAAAATAACTGATCTAGTTATTTCGTCTGTTGGTGATGTCGAAAAACAGTCTTTTCTTGATTTTGACAAAGTGCTAAAAGTGCATTTCATCTCACATGAAGATTCTTTCCCGTTCCGAAACTGTTACGCGACTCCTAAAACATTAGGAATTGACAGAATGGTTCTTGCTGCAGGAGCGACACTACAGTTTCCGAATCAGAATCGATTGGTGATAGATGCTGGGACTTGTATTACTTATGATTTTATTGATGAAAATGATAATTATTTGGGTGGAGCCATTGCTCCAGGACTGCGCTTGCGTTACGAAGCTTTGCATAACTACACCGCGAAACTCCCTTTGTTATCATCGCAAACTCCGGAGGATTTGATTGGAAACTCCACTTCTGAATCTATTCATTCGGGAGTTGTTAATGGTTTTGTCTATGAGATTGACGGTTTCATAGATGAATATAAAGCAAGATATTCAAATTTTATAATAATTTTAACGGGTGGCGATACAGATTTTTTGGCTAAACGATTAAAAAATACCATATTTGCCAATTCAAATTTTCTGCTGGAAAGTTTGTACCAAACATTTCAATATAAAATCAAAAATGATTAAAAAAATTATAATAAGCGCATGTTTGCTTTTATCATTAGTGTCTTTTGGACAAGAGGGAACATCTTCGCCCTATTCTTTCTACGGAATTGGAGATGTGAGGTTTAGAGGAACATTGGAAAACCGCTCTATGGGAGAAATCGCTATCGAACAAGATAGTATTCACATGAACTTACAGAATCCGGCGAGTTATGCAAATTTGAAGTTGACAACCTTTACTTTGGGCGGGACTCAGGCTACTACAAAATTGAAAACGGACACTGAAACTGCAAATGCTCGTAGAACAACCTTAGATTATCTAGCCGTAGGTTTGCCTTTGGGGAAATGGGGAGTTGGTTTCGGTTTGATTCCATATTCTTCTGTTGGATATAAAATTTCATCCGTTTCAGATGATCCGGCAGTAAATAACAGAAGATTTAATGGTTCTGGTGGTATGAACAAAGCTTTTCTAGGTGTTGGATATAAGATTACTCCTAATTTTAATATTGGTGCTGATGTAAGTTATAATTTTGGTAAAATTGAAACCAATAATTTTGAATACATCACGGATATTTCTATTGGTACAAGAGAATTAAATACGGTGGATTTATCTGGGGTAAATTTTAACCTTGGGATGATGTACAAAACTAAAATCAACAAAAAGACCTCTTTTTTTAGTAGCGTAAATTATTCATTAGAAAGTACTTTGAAAACTGAAAACACCAGAAACATTTCAACGGCACTTTATGATTCAAATTTTGATTTATCAATTGTTGATGTTTTAGATGATGTAAAAAGCGAGAAGAATTTCAAAATCCCAAGTAAATACTCTGCGCAAGCAGGTATTGGTGAAGCCAGAAAATGGTTAGTTGGAGTAGGGTATACGTTTCAAGGAGCGGGTTCTTTAGATAATAGTTACAATTCACTTGATAATGTAACCTACGAGAAACATTCGAAATACAGCATTGGTGGATATTATATTCCAAATTATAATTCATTTTCAAGTTACGCTAAAAGACTTGTTTATAGAGCTGGTTTCAGATTTGAAAATACCGGTTTAGTAATTAATTCAGAGCCTATTGAGGACATGGCGTTAACAGTAGGATTAGGAATGCCTTTGACTGGAACGTTTTCAAACGTAAATATTGGTCTTGAATTTGGTAAAAGAGGAACTACCGCTGCAAACTTAGTGGAAGAAAATTATGCTAACGTGAGTGTAAGTTTTTCACTAAATGAAAGATGGTTTGAAAAACGAAAATTCAACTAGTAATAGATTGTTTGCTACAACTTCTTTGTAAGTTCATTGTATGACTTTATTCAAAAAATATTATTTTAAATGGTTTGTCATGGCTTTTGCTGTGACACTGTTTTTTGGGTGCGAAAGTAATTTTAAAGAAGTACAAAAAATCAATTTTTCTGAATTCGTGCCAAGTAGTGATGCTGATATGGTGAATTTAAAATACACGGATTCAGGACGTATTACCGCTGTTTTGGTTAGTACAAAAATGCTGGATTACGCCAGTGTTGAATTTCCTTTTACAGAATTTCCTAAAGGAATCGATGTGACTTTGTACGATAAAAAGGCAAAAAAAACTTTTATCAAATCGAATTATGCAATCTCTTATAAAGGAACGAATATTATTGATTTGCAAGGTAAAGTGAGAATTTTTACGGAACAAGGACAAACTCTGGAAACAGAACAGTTGTATTTTGATCAAAAAAACGAGTGGTTTTTTACCGAAAGAAGGTTTAAATTGACTGATCCAAAAGGAGTTTCTAATGGACAGGGAATTGATTTCAGTAGGGATTTTAAAGTGATTAACTCTCAAAAAATAACAGGCGAAATAGAATCTGCCGATTAATATAAATACAAAATGAATTACTTAAAATATACACAATACGTTTATCTTATTTTTGGTGCGTATTTCATATATGACGGTTTCACGAAACTGAATGACCCGGCATTAGGGACTCCATGGTTGAGTTTCATGATTGCTGGACTGGCGGTATTCATGTTTTTCTTCAGGAGAAAATTTGCTAAAAAATTTGAAGATCGCAACAAAAACTCCTAATTGATGGAAGTTAGTATTATAATATTGTGTCTAATATTAAGTGCTTTTTTTTCAGGAATGGAGATAGCCTTTGTCTCTTCCAATAAAATATATCTTGAAATCGAAAAGAAACAAGATAATTTTCTATCAAAAATACTTACAAAACTTACTGAAAAACCATCAAATTTTATTGTAGCCATGCTTATTGGGAATACCATAGCAATGGTGGTTTACGGTTTTTTTATGGGTGATATAGTGCTGCAATGGTGCGTTGCTGTGGGATTCCATTTCTCAGATTGGTTAAGTCTGCTGTTACAAATCTTTATTTCGGCACTGATTATTTTGGTTACCGCTGAGTTTTTTCCAAAAGTTTTCTTTCAGATTTATGCCAACTCGTTAATAAAATTTTTTGCAATACCCGCGTACATTTTTTATAAGATTTTCTATTTCATCTCCACTTTTTTTATTGCGATTTCTGATTTCATTTTGAGGAAATTCTTCAAAACCGAAGGAGATACGATTCAGTTGTATTTTAGTAAAATTGAACTAGGAAATTACATTACGGAACAAATGAGCAGTGTGGAAGATAATGAAACCGTGGATTCTGAAATATTGATGTTTCAAAATGCATTGGAGTTTTCGGGTGTAAAAGCCAGAGATGTGATGAGTCCGCGTACCGAAATAATAGCTGTTGAGGTTTTTGATTCCATCGAAGAACTGAAGCAATTATTTATAGAAACGGGCTATTCTAAAATTGTGGTTTATCAGAATTCCCTTGACGATATTGTGGGTTATGTACATTCTTTTGATTTGTTTAAAAAACCAAATAACATCAAGGAAATTGTGATTCCGGTTGAATTTGTTCCTGAAACAATATTCATCAAAGATGCCATGAATTTGCTGACCAAAAAGCGAAAAAGTGTAGCCGTGGTTTTGGATGAATACGGCGGAACATCAGGCATTATTACTATTGAAGACATTGTAGAAGAGCTTTTTGGTGAAATTGAAGATGAGCATGATTCTGATGAAGAGTTGATTGAAAAAGAATTGGGTGAAGGTGTTTTTTTATTTTCGGCTCGTTTAGATGTGGAATATTTGAACCAAACCTATAAACTTCAAATTCCGGAAGGAGATTCTTACGGAACATTGGGCGGTTTTATTGTCGATTTTACAAAAGAAATTCCTCAAAAAGGAGCTGCAATTACCATAAACAGCTATCATTTTGTAATTGAAGAAGCTACAAATAAGAAAATTGAATTAGTAAAAATGAGCGTGCAGGATTGATTTTTATTATGAAAATAAAAATTCTTGCAAAATAAAACGCTACTACTATAATTATTAATTAGATAATTGTATTTTCGCAAACTGAATATAAAAATTAACAACAATAAAATGGCACTTTTACAAAAAATTAGACAACGTTCACTTCTTCTGATACTCGTTATCGGATTTTGTTTATTAGCATTTATCATAGGTGATATATTCAACAGTGGTGGTTTTAACAGCACATCAAAAGATGTAGGAAGCATTGATGGAAAAGATATTGCATTCGAAGATTTTAGAGTTAAAGTTAGTAATGTTGAAAAAAGTGGTCAAGGAATAAGTTCAACTGAAGCAGCTAACAGAGTTTGGGAGCAAGAAGTTTCTATCGCTTTGTTGACTTCTGAATTTGAAAAATTAGGACTTAGAGTAGGTGAAAAACACTTATTGGAAGTTTTAAAATCAGATCAAAATATTGGTGGAAATCCATTGTTTTTGAATTCTGCAGGTGTTTTTGATGTTGCAAAGTTCAAACAATATTTTAAATCTAATCCGGAACAAGCTCAATTTTTAAAAGATAGAGAGAAAGATGCAGATTTAAATGCTAAATATCAAATTTACAATACATTGATCAAAGCGGCAGTTTTTACAACTGAAAGCGAAGGAAAAATGAAATATGAGATGGAAGCAAACCAAGTGAACTTTTCATACGTTGCAGGTTTATATTCTACAATCAAAGACAGTGAAGTAAAAATTTCTGATGCAGAAATTGTAGGTTTCATGAAGAAAAATGAAAAAAAATATAAAGCAGACGAATCTCGTGAAGTAGAATACGTTTTGATTGAAGACAAAGCATCTCCAGCGGATGAAGCTGAGGTAAAATCGAAAATTACCGCGCTATTATCAGGAAGTGTAGTGTACAATCAAGCTTCAGGTAAAAATGATACTGTAGCAGGATTTAGATCAACTACTAATACAATTGACTTTGTAAATTCAAATTCAGATGTTCCTTACGATTCAACTTATATTGCCAAAAAAGACTTACCGGCTGTAGATGCTGATAAATTGTTCAATCTTGCTCCAGGTCAAGTATATGGTCCGTATATGTTTGGGAATTACTACTGTATTTCTAAATCTATGGGAATGAAACCAGGTGTAAATGCTAAAGCAAGTCATATTTTAATTGGTTACGAAGGAACACAAGTTCCTAATCAAAAGGAGAAAAGAACAAAAGAGCAAGCAAAAGCGAAAGCCGAATCTATTTTGGCGCAAGTAACCGCAAATCCTGATAGTTTCATGATGTTGGCTTTTACAGCATCTGATGATTCTTCTGCACAACAAGGTGGTGATTTAGGTGATTTTGGTCCAAACCAAATGGTAAAACCTTTTAATGATTTTGTTTTTAGCAATGGAATTGGAAAAGTTGGTTTAGTTGAAACTGATTTCGGTTTTCACATTATTAAAATTACCGATAAACAAGACGGAATCCGTTTGGCTACTGTAGCTCAAAAAGTAGAAGCTTCTGAAGCAACTTCAGATAAAATATTTACACAGGCAACCAAATTAGAAATGGATGCAGCGGATAAAGATTTTAACAAAGTAGCAAAAGATATGGGACTTAAAGTTGCTCCGGCTGTTTCTGTAAAAGGAATGGATGAGAACTTTGGAACATTAGGAAATCAAAGAACTATCGTAAGATGGGCTTTTGAAGACGGTGTTAAAGAAGGATCTGTAAAAAGATTTGAAGTAGCTAATGTAGGTCACGTTATTGCAAAATTGAAAAGTATTGATAAATCTGGTTTAGTTGCCGTTTCTGTAGCAAGACCTTATGTAGAACAGATACTTAAAAACAAGAAAAAAGCAGAACTGATCAAAGCTAAAATGAATGGTTCTTCACTTGAAGCAATTGCAAAAGCAGTAGGTGGAACCGTGCAACAAGCAACTGGTCTTACGATGGAAAATACAATGTTGCCAAATGTTGGCCCAGAACCAAAAGTAGTTGGTAATGCATTTGCTTTATCAGCAAATAAAATGTCCGCTCCAATTGAAGGAAATACTGGTATATATGTGGTTAAAAATACAAGTACAGTAAAAGCGCCAGCAATGAAAAACCATGCGCCATACGTTGCTAAATTGAAGGCGCAAAGTGCTTCAGATTCGAACAGAGTTGTTCCTGCATTGAAAGCTAACGCTAAAATTGAAGATAACAGACAGGATTTTAATTACTAATAAAAAGTAATTATTTACAAGAAAAAATCCCGATACATGTTGAATGTATCGGGATTTTGCTTTTATTCAATTTTTTGAGGAAGAGGATTCAGTATTGTAATTAAGACAATATCATTTCATGATAGGGAATTATAGTTTTATATCCTTTAGAAGTAAAATAAGCTGTTGGATTATCCTCTGCAATTGCCATAACAAAATCACCTCCCCAAGCTCCCAGACTTTTTATCACGCCATTGAAATCAGGAAATAAAATTTCTTTTATGGTTTGTGTTTCCAGAATATTACTCATTTGTATTTCATGTTTTTGTATTGCTGTAGCAAAAGAGGGAAGCGAAGTAGCATTCAAAACTTCAGAAGTTATCAGGTCATTTAAATCTATTGTCCTCGGCAGATTATTCTTTTTATTCATATTGTAAGCAGCTATTGCGCTTTTGCTGCTTTGCTTTTTGTTGAGATATACAAAGTATATGTTGTCCGTAAAATCTGGATTAAAAGTTACTTTTTCAACTGTAGGATTTCCTTGTTCCAATGTATATACAATTGGACTGTCGTTTTGCGCACAAGCAATATCATAACCACTGCCGCCAAAACTGTTTTTAAGCAATGTGAAAGCATCGATTTGTAACCATTGGGCAATGTTGTTTATCAAAGTAGATGACGTTCCCAAGCCCCAGCTTTTTGGAAATCCTAATTCTGTTGTGATTATGTAACCACCTGAATTTAAAATGAAATCCGGATTGAGTTTAAATGCTTCGTGTAAAATGGTCGTAAGTGTTGCTTTTACCGATTCATTTTCAGGATTAACTTCTTTAGAAATATCAGAAAATAAAAGGGTGTCTTCAAACCAAATGCTTCCATCCGCATCATAACTTTTCCAATTGATTTCTTTGTTGTCTCCTTCTTCTATGATGAGATTTTGTCCCATTTTTGTGGGTAATGCAAAAGCTTTGGCACCATCAAGAACCAGGTATTCTCCCGTGATTAAAAGTTTTCCATTGCTGTAGAATGTTTTTTTCATTGTCTTTGCGAGGAACGAAGCAACTTTGTTCTTTGTTGCTTCAAGATAAAATTATTTTCTTAATTTTTCAATAAAAGTGACCACGGCGCTATGCGAAACGGTATTCTTTTTGAAATATTTCTGTATTAAAATACGTTCTTCATCAGTAGCTTCAAACTGGTTGATGATGTTATTCAAATGCATTTTCATGTGTCCTTCCTGAATTCCTGTTGTAGTCAAGGAACGTAAAGCGGCAAAGTTTTGGGCTAAACCAGCTACGGCTACAAACCGCATTAATTCTTTGGCAGATGGTTTTTCCAGCATTTCCAATGATAATTTTACTAAGGGATGCAAGGAAGTCAAACCTCCAACAGTTCCTAATGCTAAAGGGATTTCTAGCCAAAAAGTAAAAATTCCATTTTCTATTTTGGCGTGTGAAAGACTGGAATATTTTCCGTTTCGGGAAGCATAGGCGTGAATTCCGGCTTCGACGGCGCGAAAATCATTTCCTGTTGCTAAAACTACAGCATCCACTCCGTTCATGATTCCTTTGTTGTGCGTTACTGCACGATATGGCTCGACTTCAGCGATTTTAACGGCTTGCACAAATTTCTCGGCAAATTCCTGTGGATGTAGAATGTGTTTTTCTTCTAATTCTTCTATCGGGCAAGAGACTTCGGCTCTTACGATGCAATTTGGAACGTAATTCGAAAGAATGCTCATTACGACTTCAATGTCTTTCTCTGTTTCTGTAAATAGAGCATAATTGAGCGCTTCTTCTTTTAAGGTTTTGGAAAACTGTTCTAAACACGAATTGATGAAATTTGCACCCATACTGTCTTTAGTTTCAAAAGTAGCATGTAGCTGAAAATAATTGGGCAACAAATCGGTTTTGTCTTTTAGAGTAATGTCTAAAATTCCGCCACCGCGTTTTTGCATATTTGTGGTAATCGACTCTGTTTCTGAGAAAAATTTGCTTTTGTTTTGTGCAAAAAACAAGTTCAGTTTTGACACATCGCCTTTATAAATAAAATGAACCTGCCCAATTTTTTCGGTATTGATTACGGTTGCTTTAAATCCGCCACGCGTGGACCAAAATTTAGCGGCTTTTGCGGCAGCGGCAACCACTGAGCTTTCTTCAATGGCCATGGGAATCGTGCTGTATTTTCCATTAATAAGGAAATTAGGAGCAACTCCCAGCGGAATGTAGAAATTGGTTATTGTGTTTTCGATGAATTCATCGTGTAATTTCTGTATTTTTTCATCAGAATTCCAATAGTTTTTCAACAAGGCGATGGCTTCTGTAGGTGTTGAAAAATATTGATTGGCAATCCATTTAATTTTTTCTTCTTTGGATAATTTAGAAAATCCGCTAATAGCCTTGTTCATTCTCAATTGATTATGGTGTAATTAGTTGCAAAGATACGGTTTTAGCCGTTTTATTTACAATCAAATTATATTCAGTGAAAGGTTATTTTTTATATTGCTTTTTACATTTAACATATAAAATGACCGATAATTGTAATTTTTTCACTAAAATTGACGGTTTTTATCTTTAAATAAATAGTATGAATTCGAAAAAAATTATAGCATTATTTTTATTCTTGTGTTTTACGGTTGTAGGTCAACAAAAAATCACAATTGATGAACTTTATAACGGTACATTTCGGGCTCAGGGAATGGATGAATTACAGTCCATGAAAAATACAAATCAATACACAGTTTTGAATGCGGACAGGCAGTCCAGAAGCTTGCAAATTGATTTGTATGATTTTGCTACACTAAAAAAAGTGTCTACATTAATCGATACAAAATCGCATAGAGAATTATCAGGCGGGATTGACAGTTACACTTTTGACGCTTCAGAAAAAATGATTTTATTGGCTTGCAATACCAATCAAATCTTTCGCCACTCTTTCACTGCGGATTATTATTTATATGACATCGCGAATAAAAAATTAAGAAAACTATTCGATTTTCAGGTTCAAGAGCCTACCTTTTCGCCTGATGGAAAAATGATTGCTTACGCCAAAGAAAATAATGTATATGTATATGATTTAGCTTCTGATAAATCGACTTCAATTACTACAGACGGAAAGAAAAACAGCATTATTAACGGTATTACGGATTGGGTTTACGAAGAAGAATTCGCATTTGTGAAAGCTTTTGACTGGAGTGCTGATAGCAAAAAAGTAGCCTACATTCGTTTTGACGAAAGTCAAGTCCCGGAATTTTCGATGTCCATGTTTGGAAAAGAGTTGTATCCAATGATGCAAACATTTAAATATCCAAAAGCAGGGGAGAAGAATGCTGTAGTGTCGTTGCACATTTATGATGTTAATTCGAATGCAGTGAAAGATATTAATCTGGGGAATTACAATGATTTTTATATCGCCAGAATGAAATGGACCAATGATGCAAATACATTGTCTGCGCAGGTATTGAATCGCCACCAAAATAATTTGGATTTGCTGTTTATCGATGGAAACTCAGGAGCTGCAAAAGTAGTTTTGAACGAAAGAGACAAAGCGTATGTTGATGTTACGGATAACTTGACTTTCTTGAAAGACAACAGTTTTATTTGGACCAGCGAAAAAGATGGTTTCAATCATATTTATTTATACGATAAAAATGGAAAATTAAAAAACCAACTGACTAAAGGCAAATGGGAAGTAACGAATTATTATGGTTTAGACGAAAAAACAAATACGGTTTTTTATCAATCAGTGGAGAATGGATCTATCAACAGAGACGTTTACAAAATAAGTCTTGACGGAAAAAACAAAGTGCGTTTGTCACAATTTACAGGAACGAATGCTGCGACATTCAGTCCGAATTTTCAATACTACATCAATACTTTTTCTAGTGCGTCACAACCTACAACTTATACATTAAACGAAGCTAAAGCCGGAAAACAAATTCAAGTTATTCAAAGCAATGAATCATTGGCTGCAAAGCTAAAAAGCTATGATTTACCTTCAAAAGAGTTTTTTGTATTGAAAACGGCAAAAGGGAATGAACTAAATGCGTGGATTATTAAACCAAAGGATTTTGATTCTGCTAAAAAATATCCGGTTTTCATGTACCAATATTCTGGCCCAGGTTCACAACAAGTGAACAACGACTGGAATGGTACCGATGATTATTGGTTTATGATGTTATCCCAACAAGGATACATTGTAGCTTGCGTTGACGGAAGAGGAACTGGTTTTAAAGGAGCTGATTTCAAAAAAGTGACGCAATTACAATTAGGGAAATACGAAGTGGAAGATCAGATTGATGCCGCTAAAGTAATAGGAAATTACCCATTTGTGGATAAAGCTAGAATTGGTATATTTGGCTGGTCGTATGGAGGATTTATGTCTTCAAATTGTATTTTGAAAGGGAATGATGTTTTCAAAATGGCAATTGCTGTAGCTCCGGTGACGAACTGGCGTTTTTATGACAGTGTGTACACGGAACGTTACATGACGACACCGCAAGAGAATGCAAGCGGATACGATGATAATTCACCAATAAATCATGTAGATAAATTGAAAGGGAAATTCCTTTTGATTCATGGTTCAGGAGATGATAATGTACACGTTCAAAATTCCATGCAAATGATGGAAGCTTTGATTCAGGCCAATAAACAATTTGATTCCCAAATTTATCCAGACAATAATCACGGGATTTACGGCGGAAAAACCAGAATTCAATTGTACACCAAAATGACTAATTTTATTAAAGAAAATTTATAATAGCGCTTTATGACAAACGACGCATTGAATAAGGAAGAATTTTTTGGACATCCAAAAGCGCTTTTTATATTGTTTTTTACCGAAATGTGGGAACGTTTCTCCTTTTATGGAATGAAAGCGTTACTGATTTTTTATCTGACAAAGTACCATTTGTTTTCGGATACTTCAGGGAATTTATTGATTGGAAGCTATGCTGCACTCGTATACGCAGTGCCCGTTTTAGGTGGTTTTATAGCCGACAGGTATTTGGGATTTAGAAAAGCAATTGTTTTTGGGGGTATAATGCTGGTGTTGGGACATATAGGAATGGCTTATGAAGGGAACGCCGCAACACAATCTATTACTGGCGAAATTACGCGGGACGAAACAGCCTTACAAATATTTTACTTTTCATTATCCTTGATAATTGTCGGAGTTGGTTTTCTAAAAGCCAATATCTCTTCATTGGTGGGAGAATTATATGAAACCGGCGATAAAAGAAGAGATTCCGGATTTACTTTATTTTACATGGGAATTAACTTAGGTTCCTTTTTAGCTACGCTGATATGTGTTTGGTTAGGCGAAAAATATGGTTGGAGTTATGGTTTTGGCGCAGCTGGAGTCGGAATGTTTTTTGGATTAATGACTTTTATTTCCGGAAGAAAATTATTGATGGGAAAAGGGGAATCGAACAATCCTTCTTTCTTAGAGAATAAATCGTTTGGACTTAAAAATGAATGGTTGATTTATATAGGAAGTGTTTTTTCAACCTTATTGTTTTGGCAAATGGTTCAAAATCACGATGCCGTTTCATGGGCTTTAAAAATTGCAGGTGGAATTTCTTTTATTTATATTGTTTATTATGCTGCGACACAGCTCGATGGTAAAGCGCGTGACCAATTGATTGCCCTGACCATTCTGATTGTATTTACGATTGTGTTTTGGGCATTGTTTGAGCAAGCTTATACTTCCATGAATTTATTTGCCGACCGAATTTTGGATCGAAATATATTCGGTTATGAAGTTTCTGCTGGACAATTCTTAAGTTTTAATGCCTTATTTATAATTTTGCTAGCTCCGGTTTTTGCTTGGATCTGGCCAAATCTAGGAAAATACAATCCTAATACAGCCGTGAAATTTGCTTTAGCACTGGCTTTAGTTGGTTTAGGTTTTGGAGCGTTAGTGATGGGTATCAATCTTTCTGGCGCAGGTAAAGTAGCAGCAATATGGCTAATATTAGCTTATTTTTTACATACCTGTGGTGAATTGAGTTTGTCACCGGTAGGACTTTCTGCAGTGACTAAATTATCCCCGGCAAAAATTGTTGGGTTCATGATGGGCGTTTGGTTTTTGGCAACAGCCAGTTCTGAATTTATTGCTTCTATTTTAGCGAATATCGCTTCTGTCGATACTTCAAATGGTACAGCACCGGATTTAAATTTAGCAAAGCAGAGTTATTTAGTGCTTTTTGAATATTTATTTTACACAGGACTTGGTTTTGGATTGCTACTATTAGTACTTTCGCCAATAATAAAAAAATTAATGCACGGAGTAGATAAAGAATTAAACAATTAATAATATGAGTCAAAATACTACAGATCAATTTTTCAAAAGTACCGTTTTAGGGCATCCTGCGGGATTATTCGTTTTGTTTTTCACAGAGATGTGGGAGCGTTTCTCCTTCTACGGAATGCGTTCTTTATTGATATTATTTTTAACAGCTTCCTTTACAGATGGTGGTTGGGAATGGACGCGTGAAAATGCTTCTGCCTTATTTGGATCCTATGTAGGGTTGGTTTATTTGTCTACCATGTTAGGTGGTTATTTTGCCGATAAAGTAATTGGTTTTAGATGGGCTGTGGTTGTTGGAGCTACTTTAATGACTTTAGGACACGCTTCTATGGCTGTCGAAACTGAATTTTCTATTTATTTAGGATTAGTATTATTGGTTTTTGGAAATGGTTTCTTTAAACCAAACATGACCTCAATCGTTTCTGAAATGTACAAAGACCGTCCTGAAAAGAAAGATGGTGCGTATACTTTGTTTTATATGGGCGTAAATGCCGGAGCGTTCTTCGGGATTTTGCTTTGTGGTTATTTAGGAGAAAAAGTAGGTTGGACCTATGGATTTGGTTTAGCCGGAATCTTTATGTTCTTCGGAATGTTACAGTTTTGGTTGTCTCAGGATATTTTTGGAGATATTGGTTTGAAACCAAATAAAGAAAGCAAAGCCAAAGCGGAAGCTTTGGATACGGATAAAAGAAACCCATTTACTCCAATACAATTAGCAGCAATAGCTTTCTCTTCTATTTTAGCTTTATTATGGCTTGTAAATGATCCTGCTTCTAAAATCTCAGGGGGTAAAGTGAATGTTTTTTCTTTCCTTGGACCTAATGGAAACGCTATTGCAATTATTTCCGCTTTAGTTGTGTTCATTATCTTGTTGATTTACAGATTTACACAGTATTCTCAAATTACAAAAGAAAAATTAATTGCGGTTACATTTTTTGCATTTCTGACTATTTTCTTTTGGGCTATTTTTGAGCAGTCTCCAAACAGTTTAACGATTTTTGCCAGTGATTATACAGATCGTGTTTTAACAGGTAATTGGAGCGTAGTGTTTTTAGTGATGAATTCATTGATTACCATTCTGCCTTTGGTAATTATCACTTGGGTGTTGATTTTATTATTCAAACAGACCTTTAAATTCTATGCGTTTGCAAATGTTATTCTAAGCGTAAGTTTTATCATTATCTGGGCCATAGCAATCTGGATGTTGACAAAAGATTATTATACTGCTGGATATTTATCATTATCAGATTCAACTTTGCAAGCATTGAAAATCGACAAAGTTACCACGGCATTAACCGAAGTTCCCGCAACTTGGTTTTCTACCTTAAATTCATTGTTTATTATTTCATTAGCACCATTGTTTTCTAAATGGTGGGAAAGTAAATACAACCCTTCTGCGAATTTGAAATACGGAATCGGAATGGGATTGTTAGCTCTTGGTATGGCTTGTGTAGCTTTTGGCGCAACTGGAATCGAAGCTGGTGCAAAAACGGCTTCAGTAAGTATGATTTGGTTGATTCTAGTGTATCTTTTCCATACCATGGCTGAATTATGTATCTCTCCGGTTGGATTGTCTTACGTGAGTAAATTAGTTCCAGCTCGTATGATTGCGTTCATGTTTGGTGTTTGGTACTTAGCGGTAGCAATCGGAATGAAAGGTGCAGGTATGTTTGGAGAAAATATTGATAAAATTGCCAATGAACACGGATTGAGTTACTTCTTTTGGATGTTAACAATTATTTCCATTGTTGTTGCTTTATTCTCTGTTGCGATGACTCCTGTTATTAAAAAATTGATGCACGGTGTTCGATAAATTTTAGGCATCATTTTTGATTTTGAATCAATAAAATTATAAATATGAAGAAAATCATAGTTGCTTTGTTATTGTTTGCTGGCTCATTTGCCGCCGAAGCACAAGAATTAGTTTGGGAAACCAATGTCACTAAGGCAATGGCAATTTCCACTGAAACCAAGAAACCACTATTGCTATTTTTCACGGGAAGCGATTGGTGCGGATGGTGTATCCGTTTGCAAAAAGAAGTTTTGAGAACACCTGAATTCGCGGCTTGGGCCAAGGAAAATGTGGTTTTAGTAGAATTAGATTATCCAAGGAAAGCACCACAGACAGATGACATTAAAAAACAAAATAATGAATTGCAAATGGCTTTTGGAATTCAAGGGTTTCCAACCATTATCTTGGCAAATGCTACCACAAAAGAGGGTAAAGTTAATTTTGAAGGCATAGGAAGCACGGGTTATGTTGCCGGTGGACCTTCAGCTTGGTTGGCTGTAGCAAATGGTTTTCTGAAAAAATAAAAATTCTTAATTCAATTTATAAAATCCCTTTTCACTAGTAGTGTGAAAAGGGATTTTCTGTTTTTCACAACTGGCTTTCCATAGTTTTTGTATGTTTTTAAAGTTGGATGCATCTGCGATTACTAATTTGGGTTTCATTATTTGTAACAAACGGTCTGCATTTATTTTTGCGGATTGTGTTAATACGATTATATCAGGATGTATATTTTTTGGATAAATTCCGGAGCTGTCTAATACAAAAATCTTTTTCCCATTAAAGAAGATGAAATTTTGTAGCCGTTTTTTCTGTTCCAAAGTGCTATAGTTTCCAACGCGATAGGATTTTAAAAGACTGTTTTTTTGAGCGGTTTTCAAAATGCTGTCATTGGCATAAATTAAAATTTTTTCTCCTTTTCTTTCCGCAATCAAGGTACTTTTTTTGCTGTTGAAAACCACTAATTCTTCTTCCGTTTGAATTTTCCACTGTATTTTGAAATAGGAGAATTGTGAAATGAGAACAGCAACCAAAACCAAAGCCAATTTATTGAAACTTGGTTTTTTGAACCAAATGATTATCGTAAACAGTAGTAAATAACTGCTAATCAATAGATAAAAATGAAGCGGAATGTCCTGAATAATGAACTGTTCCAAAGAGGCAATTGCATTGATGATTTTGTTTAAATAATAAATACTCCATTCCAACAGTTGCGACAAGAATACTGGAATCATATTGAAAGCAGCCAAAAGCATCACCAAAACGCCTAATATCATGATGATGCTCAGTAGCGGAATAATTATCAGATTGGTGACAAAAAACAAACCCGGAAACTGATGGAAATAGTAAATACTCAGTGGCAAAGTGCCTATTTGGGCTGCAAAAGAAACGGTTAGAATATCCCAAATATATTTTGAAACTTTGTATTTTGGTTTCCAAATGGAGGATAGAAGTGGCTGCAGCCAAATGATGAAAAACAACGCAATGTAGCTTAATTGAAAACCAACATCAAATAGGAAAGAAGGTTCAAAAAGCAGAATCAATAACACAGAAACTAACAGGGTGTGGTAAATATTGACACTTCTGCGAAGGTGATTTCCAATGGCGACAAAGGAAAACATCGTTACGGAACGCACTACTGAGGGCGCTAATCCCGCAATTATCCCGAACATTGATAACGATATAAGGATTGTGATCAATTTAATAAATGAACCTCGTTTTGTGTTTGGGATTGGTTTTAGAATAAAGGTTACAAAAAGCAATATAAATCCAATATGTAATCCAGAAACGGATAAAATATGAACAGCTCCCGCATATTGATAATCCCGAATAATATCAGGTGAAATATCTTGTTGTTGTCCCATTATTAAGGCAATGGCAACATTTAATTCTGTTTTGTTGAGGTTGTTTTTTTCTAAATTTCGAACAATCCTTGTCCGTAATTTGGATGAATAATACCAAATGTTTTTCTCTATTTCAATTCCAATTTTGATTTCGTCAACATCAGCATATAGTTGCGCATAGATTTGTTTGTTTTCAAGGTATTTGCTGTAGTCAAATTGATTGGGATTATTGGGAGGTTTATTTTTTGTTAAGGTTCCTTTTATTAGTAACGAATTTCCAACTTGAAGAGTATGATGTAAACTGTCGTTTTGAATATTCAATATGATTCTGCCGGTTTGTTCTTTCTGATCGATATGATTCACAATGGCGAGGTAGCGATCGCTAAACGGAGAACTTTTCATTTTTTCTCGAATCGTTAAAGAAATGAAATGAGGTTGTTCAAAAATACTCGTATTGTGAATGTAATTGCTTTTTTGGAAATAATCGGTATGTGTAATTTGGGTTGAAACGCCGATGATAAAAGACAAGAAATAAGTTCCGACACCAAAATAAAGGGAGAGCTGGTTCCTGTTTTTTGACAATAAATAGAGCGCGCCAAAAATACTAACGGATATGATCAGTGCAATAAAAACGGCCGAAATAGAAGGGTGCATATAATAGGCGAAGAGTAAGCCTAATATAAACCCGATTGTTATTCTGGCTAGTGGGAATTGTAGTACTTTCATGACTCTAAAGTACACATTTTTAGTAATAAACGAATTTATTTATTTTAGCTGTTCTTATTAAAAAACTAAATTCATGACTAAAAGAGTGCTAATTAAAGTACGCGGTTAATCTGAACAAAGGTTTTTTGATAATAAGGTTCTTTGGTCGAGGAAATAATTACTCCTTTTGAGGTCGAAGAATGAATGAATTTTATTTCGTCATCGGTAGCTTCAATTATAATTCCAACATGATTTATTTCTCTGTTTTTGTTAGTTTTAAAAAATATTAAGTCGCCTTTTTGAGCTTGATCTTTTTTTGGATTTAAAACAATACCTATTTTTGATTGTTGTAATGAGTTGCGCGGGAGGGTAATGTTTTCTGAATTAAATATGGTGTAGATCAATCCTGAACAATCATAACCCGCTTTAGTTGTTCCTGCATATTTATATTTTACGCCTAAATTTTCAGCAGCTGCGTCAATTAATTGTTCTGCTAATTGGTTAGTTTTCCTCTTTTCGGATCGTGATAATTTCTCTTTTGATGCACCTTTTTTCGAAGTAACAATGGGTGCTGTGGATTTACAAGCCGTAAAAAAGAGGACTAGCAATAATAGGAATACAAAACGTTTCAAAAGAGTTTTTTTAAGTTGATATTAAAGTTCGGAAATTCACTGTAGATTATTTTAAGTCATTTACAATCAAAGCAGCCGTTTTTTCACTAGCTCCAGTTCCGCCTAATTGCTGTTCTAATAACGCATATTTTTTTAAAAGCGTATTGCGATGGTCCGTTTTTAGTATTTTTCCGAGTTCTTCCCGAATGCGTTGTTTAGTGCATTCGTCTTGAATTAACTCGGTTACCACTTCTTCATCCATAATCAAATTCACTAATGAAATGTATTTGAGTGTAATGATTCGTTTCGCAATTTGGTACGAAGCCCAGCTGCCTTTATAACAAACTACTTCAGGAACTTTGAATAGTGCTGTTTCCAGTGTTGCAGTTCCAGAAGTGACTAGCGCTGCAGTGGCATTTCGCAATAAATCGTAAGTTTTATTAGAAATAAATTTTATGTTTTCCTGAGTGATAAAATTTTGATAGAAAGAAAATTCCTGACTTGGAGCTCCCGCTATTACAAATTGATAGTCTGGAAAATCATCGACAACGCTTAGCATCACGGCTAACATTTTTGTGATTTCCTGCTTTCGGCTGCCCGGTAAAATAGCGATAATTGGTCTATCGTTTAATTGGTTTTCTTTCCTAAAAAGAGCCGAATCAATTGCTGGTTGGTTATGAATAGCATCAATCAGTGGGTGACCAACAAACTCCACTGGAAAATGATGTTTGTCCTCGTAAAACTTTTTTTCGAAAGGTAAAATTACATACATTTTATCAATATCACGCTTGATATCTGTTATCCTGCTTTCTTTCCAAGCCCAAATTTGTGGAGAAATATAGTAATGAGTTTTCATTCCCAGTTCTTTTGCCCATTTTGCGATTCGCAAATTAAAACCAGGATAATCAATGAAGATAATTACATCAGGTTGAAATTCAAGAATGTCTTTTTTACATATTTTGATATTGTTCAGAATCGTTTTTAGATTAAAAATCACTTCGATAAATCCCATGAATGCTAGTTCACAATAGTGTTTTACTAAAGTTCCGCCAACATTTTTCATTAAATCACCACCCCAAAATCGGATATCGGCAGTTGGATCTTTTTTGTACAGCTCTTTCATTAAATTGGAACCATGCAAATCACCAGATGCTTCTCCTGCAATTATATAATATTTCATGTTTTTTTTATTTGGAATTTTTAAAATCAAATGGAAAAAATCATTTTCGCTGCAATCATTTTATTCTATTGCAAAGATAAACTTAAATAAATAAAGTGATAATCGTCAGGGCGATGACTGCCAAAACAACACCACGAGCCATCATTTCTTTATTCATTTTGAGTAAAATTCCAAATGCTATCAGCGTTAGAATGCATCCCAATGTGATTATTTTGCCTAAATTACCTTGAGATTTCATGATTTGAATTCCGGCGATAAATTTGAACTCCGTAAAAAAGGTTATAAATAGATACGATCCAAGCAGCGTGGTGGCAAACCCAATTAAAAATCCAAGTAACAAGTCTTTTTTATTCATTCCATTTCCAGGTATTAAGTTGTTGTATCGCGTGATGCGCAGTCAAGTCAAATTGCACTGGAACTACGGATACAAAACCATTTTCTAAAGCCCATTCATCCGTATCTTCTCCTTTGTCTTGGTTTACAAATTCCCCTGCAAGCCAGTAATAGTCTCTTCCCTGTGGTGTTTTTCTTCTATCAAATTTCTCTACCCAAATTGCTTTCGCTTGGCGACAAATCCGAATTCCTTTTATATCTTCTTCTTTTAATTTTGGAAAATTAACATTCAGAACTACGCCTTCAGGCAGTCCGTTTTCTAAAACTTCAACCGAAATTTTGCGGATAAAAGATTTTATGGTGTCGAAATCAGCATTCCAATCGTAATCCAATAGCGAGAAACCAATAGCGGGGATTCCTTCTATTCCTGCTTCAACGGCGGCACTCATTGTACCTGAATAAATTACATTTATCGATGAATTTGAACCGTGATTGACACCGGAAACACACAAGTCAGGTTTTCTTTTTAAAATTTCGTTAACGGCCAGTTTTACACAATCTACAGGTGTTCCTGAACAGCTGTATTCTAAAAAAAGATCGTTGTGTTTTGAAATTTTATTGAGGTATAAAGTGCTGTTTATAGTAATAGCATGGCCCATTGCGCTTTGTGGAGTGTCTGGTGCGACCACTACGATTTCTCCCAGTTCAGCCATTACAGATATTAATGCTCGAATTCCAGGCGCTGAAACGCCATCATCATTCGTTATTAAAATTAAAGGTCTTGTTTTTTTCATTATTATTTTGGCAAAAAAAGGTTGGTTTTTATGATTTTGATGGCAAATGTAATGACACAGAATGGGATTAAGTAAACAAAAGATAAAAATATGTTATCTTGATTCATTTAGCTTAATAAAAAAAAACATTTTTATATCTTTAACAAAAATTTATGGAAGCCCTGCTGACGTTGGCATAGTTTTTACCGTAACTTAGAATAAAAAATTCATGAATACTATTCTTAACTTTATGAAAAGAAATTATAAAATTATCCTTGTTGTCGTATTTCTTTCGGTAACATTATTTGCTTTTAAAATGAATTCATCAAAAGCAAATGATCCTGAAAAAGACAAGTTACTTTTGGAGTTGTTAACTTTTGTTATTGAAAAAGGGCATTACAGTCCAGCGACAATCGACGATACTTTTTCGAAAGGCATTTTCAAAGATTATATTGAAGCTTTGGATCCTTCGAAAAGATTCTTTTTGCAATCGGATATTGATGAATTTTCAAAATTCGAATTGCAATTAGACGACCAGTTATTGAACAAAGATTTGTCTTTTTTCAATTTGACTTATAATCGTTTGATGAAAAGAATGGATGAAAGTACTAAAATCTACAAAGATGTTTTAAGTAAACCTTTTGATTATTCTATTGATGAAAGTTTCAATATTGATTATGAGAAAGCTCCTTATCCAAAAAATGTTACGGAACTAAATGATAAATGGCGTAAACAAATCAAATTGTCTGCTTTGTCTTCATTAATAGATAAACAAAAATTAGAAGAAGATAAGAAGAAAAATGAAGCTAATTATGTTGTCAAATCTTTTGATATTTTAGAAAAGGAAACTAGAGAAAGCTCCCGAAAATCTTTGGATGAGTATTTTGGATTTATAAAAGATTTAGACAGGAATGATTGGTTTTCTGTTTATATAAATTCTATAACGGCACGTTTTGATCCGCACACAAACTATTTTGCTCCAGAAGAAAAAGAACGTTTTGATGTAAGTATTAGCGGTAAATTGGAGGGAATAGGTGCGCGTTTACAAAAGAAAAACGATTTGACTGAGATCTCAGAGCTAATCTCTGGTGGTCCGGCATGGAGAGGAAAACAACTGGAAGCTGGAGATTTAATTATGAAAGTCGGCCAAGGTAATAGTGAAGCAGTAGATATTGTTGGAATGCGTCTGGATGATGTTGTGAAGAAGATCAAAGGGCCTAAAGGTTCAGAAGTTCGTCTTACCGTTAAAAAAGTAGACGGAACCATTAAGATAATATCTATTATCAGAGACATCGTAGAAATTGAAGAAACCTATGCAAAGTCCAGTATTGTAGACAGAAACGGATTGAAATATGGTGTGATTTATTTGCCAAAATTCTATATCGATTTTGAAAATGCAGACGGTAGAGATGCTGGAAAAGATATTGCTATAGAAGTCGATCGATTGAAGAAAGCAGGAGTAAACGGAATCGTTTTGGATGTTCGTGATGATGGTGGTGGATCTCTATCGACTGTTGTTGATATTGCAGGATTATTTATTGAACAAGGGCCAATTGTACAGATTAAATCCGCAGGTAAAAAAAAGGAAGTCTTGTACGACAGAGATTCAAAAATTGAATGGGATGGACCGTTGGTAATAATGGTGAATAGTTTTTCTGCTTCAGCTTCTGAAATTTTGGCAGCAGCAATACAAGATTATAAAAGAGGAATTATCATTGGAAGTAAACAAACCTATGGTAAAGGAACTGTTCAAAATGTAATTGATTTGAACACTTTTGTACGCAGTAGTTCTGTTGGAGATTTAGGAGCAATAAAGACAACAACTCAGAAATTTTATAGAATTAACGGAGGGTCTACACAATTAGAAGGTGTGCAGAGTGATATTGTTATGCCAGACCGTTACGCATATTTAAAAATGGGAGAGCGTGATGTTGATAATGCTATGGCTTGGGATAAAATTGACCAAGCGGATTATCAAGTATGGAATAACAATACTAACTTTAATCAGGCAATCACTAACAGTAAAAGTAGAATTAGTAAAAATACTCAATTTCAATTGATTGAGGAAAATGCAAAGTGGATTGATAGCAGAAGTGAAGAGAATGTTTACAGTTTAAACATTGATAAGTTTAAAATGGCTCAAGCTGAAATTGAAGAGAAAGCGAAAAAATATAAACCAATTCTAGATTATAAAAATTCGTTGATATTTACTTCATTACCTTATGAAGCGGACGCCATGAGTAAAGATATTACTTTGAAAGAAAAAAGAGAGAGATGGCATGAGGCATTATCAAAAGATATTTATGTGGAAGAAGCTCTTAATGTATTAGATGATTTACAATCAAAATCCGTTTCAAAGCAAAATTTGCCAGTTAAAATAAAAAAGGATAAGTTGGCTTCAAAGTCGTAAATTACTATTTTAATTAAAAATCGTATTTAAATAAACGCTTCAAATTTTTTTGAGGCGTTTATTATTTTAAGTTGTAATGTATGGTTTTCGTGATGCTTAGTATACTTTGGTTGTCTTGCTATTATGGATTAAAAGACGTTATTTTAGCAATGTTTAACTCAATTATCTCAAGTTTATGAAAAATAGATTTTTATATTCCTCATTGGTTTTATTTTTAACAATTAGTATTTGCTCTTCCTGTAGAAAAAATCAGGAGGTAGATAAGTCAAATTCTACTTTTATAAACAATTCAATTTCTGTCAACGAGAAAGAAAACAAGGGTCGATTTAATTTACCTGATAATGCACAAGGAATTGATTTTTTGCCATCTTCCACAACAAATCAAGTTGTCAGTCATAAGTATTATACTTTGTCCTATCATGAGGAGTTTGAACAAGCGGAATGGGTTGCTTATGAACTAAAGAAATCATTTTTGAAGAATAGCAATTTTAGGAGACCATTTTTTATTGAGGACTCTAAAGTTATAACGGGTTCAGCCAGCTGGAGGAATTATAAAACGTCTGGTTTTGATAAAGGGCATTTGTGTCCGGCTGGTGATATGGAATTTTCAGAAGAAGCGTATAATGATACGTTTCTTACTTCAAATATAGCGCCACAGACCCGTGATTTTAATAATGGAGTTTGGAACAGGTTGGAGCAAAAAGTTCGCTATTGGGCAGATGTATATGATGGGATTTATGTGGTTACAGGAGGAGTTCTAAACAAGGATTCACAAACAATAGGCAAAGAAAATGTTTTAGTTCCAAAATTTTTTTATAAGATATTGTTAGACTATAATAAAGGTGATTTTAAAATGATTGCTTTTTTAATCCCAAACGAAAAAAGTAATAGACCTTTATATAGTTTTGTTGTTTCGGTAGATCTTGTTGAAAAGATGACAGGTATAGACTTTTTTCCAAAATTAAAAGATAATGTCGAGCATCAACTGGAAAAAAATAGTGATTACAAAAACTGGAGCTTTAATTAATGTCTAAGAAATGAAAGCTTTTTTAAGTATGCTGATTCTTTGCTTTTTGAATAAGCATGTGTAGTTGTGTAAAAAGTTTTACAGTGATATTGTGTGCAAATCTTTAGATTTTTATAGGAAACAGTAAACAATGGTTATTGACTTCTACCATTCATTCACCTTATTAGCATCCATTTTTATAAATATAAATAACAATATTGTAAAACCCCACAGTCCAGATCCTCCGTATGAAAAGAAGGGAAGCGGAACACCAATTGTTGGGAAAATCCCGACAACCATGGCGATATTTACAAAGAAGTGTGTAAATAATATTCCCGCAACGCAATAGCCGTAGACTCTGCTGAATTTTGTTTTTTGTCTTTCGGCTAAATAAATTATTCTAAGAAACAAACCAGTAAAAAGCGCAATTACCACTAATGAACCAGCAAATCCCCATTCTTCGCCCACTGTGGTAAAAATATAGTCCGTATGTTGTTCTGGAACAAAGCCACCTTTCGTTTGTGTTCCTTCCAGAAAACCTTTTCCTAACCAACCTCCAGAGCCAATCGCAATTTCGGATTGATTGGTATTGTATCCAATGCCTTTCATATCAACAGTTTTTCCTAAAAGGATATTGAAACGGTCTCGGTGATGTTGTTTAAATACATTGTCAAAGACATAGTCTACAGACAAAACAAATCCTGAAAGTAGCACGAAAAGAATACTACTCAAAACGATATTCCTGTCGGCTAATCTAGATTTGAAGTGTATTATCAAAAGAACCAATAAGCCGATGAGGATCACATATTGTGGTTCTAATACCAATGTTAATACAAACAGAAGAATGGTTACAAAACCAGTCCAAACATACCATGCTGGAAGTCCTTCACGATACAAAACAATTATAAATACACTATAAATAAGTGCACTTCCCGGGTCAGGCTGTGGTAAAATTAGCAATACCGGTAGTATAATTATCGCTAGTGCCTGCCATTGGCGGGTCACCTCTTTTAGATTTATTTGGGTATCGCTTAGATATTTTGCCAAAGCTAAAGCTGTTGCTGCTTTTGCAAACTCAGAAGGTTGAATGGTAAAACTTCCTATAGCATACCAACAACGTTGACCCGCTATGGTTTTTCCAAACAGAAATAGACCTGCCAATGATAATAAAGAAATCCCAAAAATGATAGTTGCATATTTTTCGTAAAATTTCCCATCCACTGAGAGTACTATGAAAATTAAGGGAATGGTTAGTATGATGAACATCAACTGCTTTTCGTAAGTATCTTCCATAGACGACAAAGAGGAGGAGTAGATGTTTAGCCATCCCAAAATAACCAGTAGAGCATAAATGATTATGCTGATCCAGTCAATGTTGTTTGATACACTTTGGTTTTTCATCGGAATTAAATGGCTTGTTTATTCTCTTTGGTGGAATCAATTTTTACTTTCAAAACTGGAATTACGGTTTTCTTTTTTAAAAGAGAATCACTAATTCTTAATTGTAATTTTACTGCTTCCGAAAGGCCTCCTAATTTTGCATATCGCCCTTGTAAACTTGTTGCAAATATTCTTTTTTCTAAATCAAGTCTTGTGATTTTTTGTCTAAGGTATTTTTCGATCATCAAGCTGGCAATTGGTCCTGCTATTGTTGCTCCATAACCTCCGTTTTCTACCATAACAGCTATCGCAATTTTTGGATTGTCTTTTGGTGCAAAAGCTACAAATATGGAGTGATCTTCCATTTTTACTCGTACTCCTCCAATTTTAGCGAAATTTTCAGCAGTTCCGGTCTTGCCACATATGTCAATTCCTTCCACTTTTAGGGATCTCGCAGTTCCTAAGTTATATACGTCAAATAAGCCACTGATCATAGGCTTAAAGTGCCTTTTGTCAATTGTGGTCACATGTTTAGTGGTGAATTTTTTATCTATCGTATGGCCTTCGATTCTTTTGATGATGTGAGGGGTATAATAATAACCTTCATTAGCAACTGTTGCCATCACGTTAGCCAGCTGAATCGGAGTCATCAAAACTTCTCCTTGCCCTATAGAGTTTGAAACAATTGTAGTGCTTCTCCACCCACCGTTAGGATAAATTCGTTTGTATGTTTTTGAGTCGGGTATGTTTCCTCTTTTACCAGTTGGTAAATCATATCCCATAAATTGTCCAAGACCAAAACTTTTAACATGATTACTCCACACATCAACCGCTTGAGCTGGTTTAGCATATTTATTAATTGTTTGCATGTAAGCCGTTGCGAAATAAGAATTACAAGACTCAAATATCCCTCTGTGCAATTGAAGCGCACCACCATGACAGTGACATCCCATAAAACGTCCTCTGGCATAACTGAAACCGCGATTACAAAATACAGTTGTATTTTCATCAATTACACCTTCTTGCAGTGCAACAAGACCTGTTAAGATTTTGAAAGGTGAACCTGGAGGATATTCGGCTAGTAATCCTCTATCATATAGTGGTTTTGCAATGGAGTCCCGGTATAATTCAGTATAATTTTTAGATCGTTGTCTTCCTACCAATATTCCAGGGTCATAAGAAGGAGCAGTCACAAGTGCTAATATTTCGCCGGTTCTGGGTTCAATAGCAACAATTCCACCTCTTTTATTAATCATTAATTCTTCTCCATATTTTTGGAGTTCGGCATCGATAGTAAGGTTTATGTCTTCTCCTTGAACGGCGATAGTGTCATATTTTCCGTCTTTATATGAACCAATTTCACGATTGAATTTGTCTTTTTGGAAATATTTCACCCCTTTCACTCCTCGCAGAAGATCTTCGTAACTCTCTTCAACTCCTTGTCGACCGATTAAATCACCACTATTGTAATATGGATTTTTGGCGACTAATTTTTCATTGACCTGAGTGATAAATCCAAAAATATTAGCGCCAAAGGTTACTTCATAATCCCGAAGAGAACGCTTTTGAAAATAAAAGCCTTCGTATTTTCGTATTTTTTCTTGGAAAGCAGCAAATTCACTTTTGTTTAACTGTGACAAGAAAACAGAGGGCAATCTTGGGCTGTAAACTTTAGCCTTTTCAATTTTTTTTATAAAATCTTCTTTCGTGATATTTAATAATTGGCAAAACTCTAAAGTATCTGTTTTTTTTACTTCTCTAGGTACTACCATAATGTCATAAGAGGCCTGATTAGCTACTAATAACTTTCCTTTTCGATCATATATGTAACCTCTTTCAGGATACTCGTATTTTTTTTTGATGGCATTATTTTCAGATTTCAACTTTAAAGTATCATCAACAACCTGCAAATAAAATATCCGCATTACGAGTAAAAAAGTAGCAAGAATAATTAAGGAAGGCAGCAAGACTTTTCTCATCTTTTGTTTGGCTTAATAAGATATATTATGATAATGCAAATAATGATTGTAAATACGGTACTTAGTAAAGTTGTAATTAGAGTGTCTAATATGAAACTCAATTGGAATGCCTCCAATAAAAATAAAGTAAAGTGGTGAATTACAACAGATAATAATATAAAAGAAAATCGTTGCGGTGTTAAAACATCATTTATTTTTATGGTTTGATATTCATAACTCAGACCAAAGGCAAACTTAAAAATTGAAGGTCTGAAATAGGCTAAAACTAAACAAGCTGTAGCGTGCGTTCCTCCAGAATTACTAAATAAATCCATGATGATCCCAAGTAAAAAACTAGCAGCTACTAAGCCTGATTTGTTACCATTTACCGGATAAAGGATAATAAATAAGATATATGGAAATGGGCTTATATAACCCAAAAAATTCATATTATTGAATATGATAATCTGAATTGCCAATAGCAGAATAAATCGGGAAATATTGACGAACAAGGTACTATTCATCTTTTTTTCTTTTTTCTAAATTAATGATTTCTTCACGATCTTTCCTTTTTATGATGTACACATGTCCTAAATTAGTCATGTCGTTAAAGAGTTTAATGTCTAAAGTATAAAAATTGGTTTGCTTGTCTCTGTAGATTTTTGCGATAGTTCCAATGTTGATATTTTCTGGAAAAATAACCGACTGTCCACCTGTGACAATAGTGTCACCAATCTTTATCAATGCTAATCGTGGTAGATCTGTCAATTGAACGAAACCCGTGCTTTTGCCGTTCCAGTTCAATGAACCAAAATGGTTTGACTTTTTAATTTTCGCATTAATTTGAGTTCTTTTATTCAAAATACTGATTACCGTCGAATATTTTGGAGAAGTGTTTTCAATAATTCCGACGATACCTAAATCGTTTATGACTCCCATGTCAGGTTTTATACCGTCTATTTCCCCTGAATTTAATGTCAGATAATTTTCATACACATTATAGGAGTTATGTATTACCTTAGAAACAACTATGTCATCCGGTTTCACACCTTTTAGGCTGTCTAATTTTTTAACCGCAGTAGTGTCTTTTTTACTAAATAAGAGACTTTTAAGTTTTGCATTTTCCAGCGCAAGTGCATCGTTTTGAGTTTTTAAATTCAAATACTCATTAAGGTTATTCACCTTTTCGTAAACACCGCCACTTAAAAAGTTTGCAGAACTAATTATTTTGCTTCTGTGGAAGGAATGGGATTGAATCGTCAGTGATAACGATATACCCAAAAGCAGCAAAAACAGTATTCTGTTACTGTTTTTAAAAATAAAATTAAATATTTGCTGCATTTCGTATTTTATTATTTCAAATTAAGTTACAACTTTATTGTTTTATCACAACTTTTTTAAATTTTCAGTCGCTGCTAAAATTACTAGTTTTATTATTTTATTAATATACTTTTAAATTTAGGGATATTTTTAAGTGCCATACCAGTTCCTCTTACAACAGCTCTCAATGGATCTTCAGCAATATAAACTGGCAAGTCTGTTTTTTGTGAAATTCTTTTATCAAGACCTCTTAACATTGATCCTCCACCAGCAAGATAAATACCGGTATTGTAAATATCAGCTGCTAATTCCGGAGGTGTTTGAGATAGAGTTTCCATAACCGCATCTTCGATACGTTGTATGGATTTGTCTAATGCTTTTGCAATTTCTCTGTATGAAACTTCAACTTGTTTTGGTTTACCAGTCAATAGATCTCTACCTTGAACAGACATGTCTTCAGGAGGAGTTTCTAAATCTTCAATAGCGGCACCAATTTGAATTTTTATTTTTTCAGCGGTAGTTTCCCCAACAAAAAGATTGTGTTGGGTACGCATGTAATAAACGATGTCATTTGTAAATACATCACCAGCAATTTTTACTGACTTGTCACATACAATCCCACCTAATGCAATTACTGCGATTTCTGTTGTTCCACCACCAATATCAACAATCATATTTCCTTTAGGTTGCATGATGTCAATTCCAATACCTATCGCTGCTGCCATAGGCTCGTGTATCAAATAAACTTCCTTACCATTAACTCTTTCGCATGATTCTTTTACCGCTCTCATTTCTACCTCAGTAATACCGGAAGGAATACAAACTACCATTCTTAATGCCGGTGTAAACATTCTTTTCTTTAATGCTGGAATGCTTTTTATAAACAAGCTTATCATTTTTTCGGAAGCATCAAAATCAGCAATTACACCATCCTTCAAAGGTCTAATCGTTTTAATGTTTTCATGTGTCTTACCCTGCATCATGCTGGCTTCTTTACCTACAGCAATGATTTTACCCGATATTCTATCGCGGGCGACTATTGAAGGGCTGTCAATTACTACTTTATCATTATGTATGATTAAGGTATTAGCGGTACCAAGGTCTATCGCAATATCCTCGGTCATGAAATCAAAAAATCCCATAAGTTTTTTAAGGGTTAAAATGTTATAAATTTGAAACGAGCAAAGTTAAACAAATTAATGTTTAAAATGACGCGTTCCCGTAAATACCATTGCAACTTTATTTTCATTGCAATAATTGATACTTAATTCGTCTTTAATAGATCCGCCGGGTTGAATTACAGCTGTTATTCCTGCTTTTTTGGCTATTTCCACACAATCTGGAAAAGGGAAAAAAGCATCACTTGCCATCGAGGCTCCGTGCAAATCAAAACCGAAATTTCTTGCTTTTTCAATGGCTTGAAGCAAGGCATCAACTCGTGATGTTTGCCCTGTGCCTGACGCAATAAGTGTACCGTTTTTTGCAAAAACAATCGTGTTTGATTTTGTGTTTTTGCAAATTTTAGAAGCAAATATTAAATCTTGAATTTCTTGTTCAGACGGTGTATTTATAGTAACGGTTCTTAAGGCTTCTTTAGTATCTGTGATGTTGTTTCTTTCTTGAACTAAAATTCCGTTTAAGCATGTTCTTACTTGTTTTTGTGGTAAAGCAACCTCATTTTGCACTAATATTATTCGGTTTTTCTTTTCTTGTAAAATCGCGGTGGCTTCAGCATCAAATTCCGGAGCAATAACAACTTCGCAAAATAATTTGTTAATTTCGACAGCAGTTGCAACATCAATTTTGGTATTGGAAATCAAAACACCTCCAAAAGCTGAAGTTGGATCACACGCTAATGCTGCTAAGTATGCTTCATTAATTGTAGTTCTTGTGGCTAAACCACAAGCGTTGTTGTGTTTTAATATGGCAAATGTTGGTCCGTCATTTTTGAATTCATTAATCAAATTTACGGCAGCATCTACATCTAATAAATTGTTGTATGATAACTCTTTTCCGTGAACTTTCTTGAACATAGCGTCAAAATCACCAAAGAAAAATCCTTTCTGATGTGGGTTTTCACCATATCTTAGAACTTGTCCATTTGCAATACTTTCTTTGTAAATAGTTTCGTCAGTATTGAAATAGTTGAAAATTGCAGTGTCATAATGGGAAGATACATGAAATGCTTTTGTAGCTAATAACTTTCGGTCTTCTAATGTAGTCGCACCGTTTTGTTCTGTAATTAAATCCAAAAGTAAACTGTATTGCTCAACCGAAGAAACGATTACAGTATCCTTAAAGTTTTTTGCGGCAGCACGAATTAAAGAAATACCACCAATATCTATTTTTTCAATAATGTCGGCCTCACTTGCTCCTGATGCGACTGTTTTTTCAAATGGATATAAGTCCACAATTACCAAATCAATTTGGGGTATGTTGAATTCAATCATTTGCTGCACATCACTTTCATTATCTTGACGATTTAATATTCCTCCAAAAACTTTTGGGTGCAATGTTTTGACTCTTCCGCCCAAAATAGAAGGGTAGGAGGTCACATCTTCAACAGGAATTACGGGAATCCCTAAGTTTTTTATAAAATCCTCTGTTCCACCAGTAGAATATAGTGTAACATTTTGACTGTTTAGTTGTCTTACTATCGGTTCCAATCCTTCTTTCGAAAAGACAGAGATTAAAGCAGATTGAATTGTTTTAGTTGTGCTCATTGTGTAGTTATAGTTATAAAATGCAAAAATAGTTTTTTAATGTCTAAATTGAGCCATTTGAAATTGAGATAATTGTAATTTTTAATGCTATTTCAACAACAGGCATAAAATAATGGCGCATCGCGGGAACGAAATGATTTTTCATTAGGTTTTTGAATAATATTTATAGAATTTTACTTTAACACAAAATAGATTGTATGTTAGTTTATCTTCGATTATTAAAAGAGAGTTTTGGGTTTGCAATGAACGCATTGCGCAACAATAAGTTACGAACTTTGCTCTCTTTGTTAGGAGTGACGATCGGTATTTTTTCTATCATTGCTGTTTTGGCCGCTGTAGATTCTTTGGATAAAAAAATAAAAAAAGATTTGAGCAGTTTGGATAAAAACACCATTTATTTAATGCGATTTTCTTTTGGTCCTTCCGAAATTCCGCAATGGAAAAGGGAGCAGTTTCCGGATGTCAAATATGATGAGTATGAGTATCTGAAAAGTTCTATGAACGATTTAGACCAGATGGCGTATCAATTTTTTGTGGGTAGAGAAAGCCTGAAATTCGAATCGGAATCCGTTAGCGATGTGAATATTGTGCCGGTATCTCATGAATTTATAGAAATTCAAGGACTTGAGTTTGATAAAGGAAGGTTTTATAATGAAGCGGAATCTAATTCTGGAGCTCCAGTAATTGTTTTAGGATATGATATTGCAAAGAGTCTTTTTGGCGAAAGCGAACCAATCGGAAAAAACATTCGTCTTTACGGGCAGCGTTTCACCGTTATTGGAATGTTGAAAAAGCAAGGTGCAGGAATGTTTGGTGATAGTAATGATACATCAGCTTATATTCCGGTTAATTTTTTAAGAAGGTTGTATGGTGACAATAATGATGCCTTGACGCCGGTAATCCTTGTAAAGCCTGACAAAGGAGTTGACATGGATGCGTTCAAAGCGGAGCTTGCTCAAAAACTAAGAAATTATCGCGGTATGAAAATAGATGAAATAGATAATTTTTTCATCAATGTTCTTTCTGGGTTTACGGATTTATTAGATGGAATAATTAGTGCCATGCGTGGTGGCGGAATTTTGATTAGTGTTTTTTCGTTTTTAGTTGGAGGATTTGGAGTAGCTAATATCATGTTTGTTTCAGTAAAAGAACGCACTAATTTGATTGGAATTCAAAAGTCATTAGGGGCCAAAAATAGATTTATCCTTTTTCAATTTCTATTTGAAGCAATCATTCTATGTGTTATTGGTGGAGCAATTGGTTTATTGATAGTTTGGTTGTTGTCTATACTTTTAACTAGTGTGTTGGATTTTGAATTCGTTTTGAGTTTTTGGAATATTTTGATTGGCTCGGGACTGTCAATTGTTGTAGGTGTGATTTCAGGAATTCTTCCGGCCATTTCAGCGTCTAAACTAGATCCTGTTGAAGCAATTAGAACAGGAATGTAATGATGTAATTATTCTATCTAACTAGAATTTGAATTGCTTTCTGTATTAATAATTTTATAAATTCGTTAAAAAAAAGCAGCTTCCAAAATTTTTTGGAAGCTGCTTTTAGTTTGTATTAATCTTTAAAAAATATCCCGATTGCTCAGGATATCTATTTATCTGATAGTGTTATTTTGGATCAAATCGATGTATAAATTAATCTTGTCTTTCAATTCTTTTCTTGGTGTGATAAAGTCTAAGAAGCCATGTTCAAGAAGAAACTCAGCAGTCTGGAAACCTTCCGGTAAATCTTTTCCCGTAGTGTCTCTTACAACTCTTGGTCCTGCAAATCCAATTAAAGCGCCTGGTTCAGAAATGTTGATATCACCCAGCATCGCGTAAGAAGCTGTTGTGCCTCCAGTTGTTGGGTCTGTACACAACGAAATGTAAGGTAATTTTGCTTCAGCAAGTTGAGCCAGTTTTACAGATGTTTTCGCTAATTGCATTAATGAATAAGCGGCTTCCATCATTCTAGCCCCACCGGATTTAGAAATCATTACAAAAGGCATGTTGTTTTTGATAGCGTGATCAATTCCTCTCGCAATTTTTTCACCTACAACAGCACCCATAGAACCACCAATAAAGGCAAAGTCCATACAACAAATAACTACATCTTTTCCTTTAGATTTTCCAACTCCAGTGCGCACTGCATCCTTAAGTTTGGTTTTATCCATAACGTCTTTCAGACGGTCTGCATATTTTTTAGTATCAACAAAGTGCAAAGGATCTTTAGAAGTCATGTTTTTATCTAATTCAACAAATTCATTGTTGTCAAATAAAATTTGAAAATATTCTGTACTTCCAATTCTAACGTGAAAACCATCTTCGGGACTAACAAATAAGTTACGAGCTAGTTCATCGGCATCAATAATTTTTCCAGTTGGAGATTTGTACCAAAGTCCTTTTGGAATATCCATTTTGTCTTCGGTAGCAGTAGTAATCCCTTTTTCTTTTCTTTTAAACCAAGCCATATTTATTGTTTTTGTTGTTTCAGGTTTAAAGTTTAAAGTTTTGAAACCTGAAACCTGAAACTTTAAACTTTTTTTTATAATGTATTTACGTTGTTCAGGTCAGCAAATGCTTGCTCCAGTCTTGCATTGAAAGTAACTTCGCTTTCACGCAGCCATTTTCTTGGATCGTAATATTTTTTGTTTGGAGCATCAGCACCTTCTGGGTTTCCAATTTGAGTTTTCAAATAGTCGATGTTTTTTACCATGTAATCACGGATACCTTCTGTAAATGCAAATTGCAAATCCGTATCAATATTCATTTTTATTACACCGTAGCTGATACCTTCTCTGATTTCTTCTAATGTAGAACCTGATCCACCGTGGAAAACGAAATCAACCGGATTGTGTCCTGTGTTGAATTTATTTTGAACAAAATCTTGAGAATTTTTTAAGATTTTTGGAGTCAATTTTACATTTCCTGGTTTGTAAACTCCGTGTACGTTTCCAAAAGCAGCAGCAATTGTAAATCTTGGGCTCACTTTAGAAAGTTCTTCGTAAGCGTAAGCAACTTCTTCTGGTTGTGTATATAATTTTGAACTATCAACATCAGAGTTGTCAACACCGTCTTCCTCACCACCTGTAATTCCAAGTTCGATTTCCAATGTCATTCCCATTTTGCTCATTCTTTCTAAATAGCCTTTGCAAATTTCGATGTTTTCTTCGATTGGCTCCTCAGATAAATCAATCATGTGAGACGAGTATAAAGGTTTTCCAGTTTTTGCAAAATGCGCTTCTGAAGCATCTAACAAACCATCAATCCAAGGCAGTAATTTTTTTGCACAGTGGTCAGTATGTAATATAACAGTTGCTCCGTAAGCTTCTGCTAAAGTGTGAATGTGTAATGCACCAGCAATTCCACCAGCGATAGCTGCTTTCTCACCTGCATTCGACAGTCCTTTTCCAGCGTTAAATTGTGCTCCTCCGTTAGAAAATTGAATGATAACTGGAGCGTTTAGTTTTGCAGCAGTTTCAAGTACGCTATTGATAGTATTTGATCCCGTAACATTTACTGCCGGAAGTGCAAATCCTTTTTCTTTAGCATAATTAAAAATTTCCTGAACCTGATCTCCTGTAGCTACGCCTGGTTTTATGTTGTGTGCCATTGTACTTTTTTTAGTTATTTTTTTTAGTTTTTAGTTTTGCAAAAATAAGAATTAATTAGCATTAGAACGGATAATTTATTCCAAAATTTAAAACTGAGTTCGCAAAGTTGTATTCTCTAAACCATCTTCTGTTAGTTTCATTAGCTGGATTGTAGGTTTTAAAACCTAAATCAAAACGAATTACGAAAAAACTTAAGTCATACCTGATTCCAAATCCTGTACCCAATGCCATATCTTTTAAATCGCTCAAACTTGTAAATGTTGATTTCTCATCCACAACATTATCCAATGTATTCCAAATGTTCCCGGCGTCAGCAAAAATCGCACCTTTAAGATTTCCTAAAAGTTTGAATCGAAATTCTCCACTAATGGCAATTTTCATGTTAGCTTCATTAAAATCGTCCAAAGCTCCGCTACTTCCTGGACCTAAACTATAAGGTTGCCAAGCTCTGTTATCATTAGAACCACCGGAAAAGTAACTTCTTGAAAAAGGAATGTAGTTTGAGTTTCCAAATGGGATTGCGATTCCAAAAAAGGTTCTGAATGCAAAGATTTTTTCCTTGGATAAATCCCAATGTTTGATGTAATCGAATTCTGTTTTTATGTATTCAGAATATTCCAGATTGAATATTTCATAATTCCCACTAATGTTTTTCTTCTGATTTGAAGTTTTTGCAAAAGCAGACAAAATAGTTCCTGCTGATTCTATTTTTGTTCTAAAAAGATAGAAATTATTATCTGTTAAATCTTTTTTAGTTGTTTTTGAAAAAGTAAAACTGGTAGCTAAAATGAAATCATTTTCCGTAAGTCTCAGTCTTCGCTCTTCAATACTTTTAACGGATTCGATATCAGTATCTTCTAATGGCTTCAAAAAATTAGCATTACCGGTAAGGACATCATTTGTAAAACCTGCTGTTCCTTGTTCAATAAGCAAGTCTTTGTCAGTGTCATTGTTGTAAAAGGAAGGATTTGTATTGTACTCTTTACTTATTGCATTTAGAGCATTGTAAGAAGAACCATAAACATTAAAATAGTTTTTAGGATTTAAATTGCGAACAAATTGAGTGTTGAAAAGATCAAACTTAGCTGTATGATTTATTTTTGGAGTCCAATTATAGGAAAGTGCGCCTGTAAAATTCTCCTTATCCAATCCTATATTTCTTTGTTTTGCAAAACCTACAGTAATTAGCGTGGATGGAATCATGCTTTTAGCAATAATTTTGTCCGTATTAAACGGCATCAAAATTCGCGGAATGTTTAGTTTTAAATCCAATCCATATTCTGAAACGTTGAAAAAATTATTTTTGGGGTTTGCTAATTGTTTCGATGCTCCAATGTTTCCACGTGCCGCAATTTCTAGAGTTTCTGCGCCATTGAAGACGTTTCGGATTGTTTCGGAAACACTTAAGCCAACACCAAAATCCTGAATATTAGAATGGGTCACATCTAATGTGGTTCCAAAACTATATTTTTTTCTTGGAGTTAAATATACTTTGGCAATCAACGACTGCGCGGTTGTATCTCTTTTATCAACCTCATATTGTATGGACGGATAATTGAAAATCTTAAGATTATTCAAATAGCGGGTCGTCAAAACGGCTTTGTTGTCTGCGTACAAGCCGCCTTTTGTAATAAAAATAGCATTGGTAATCGCTTTGGGTTTGTATTTTAATTTTTCCTGACTGTACAGGTTAAAATTTTTATACGTGGTGCTGTCTGTAATGTTTAGCGTATTGTTACTTGGAGAATAATCAGTGTAAATATTAACATCACTTATTTTATAAATTTTGAAAGGTTCCGTTCTTGTTGAATCTCCTTCTTGATAGGAATAATTATTAATCATCAAGTTTATATTTGCTTGATTTACTTTTTTAATAGTGTCGATGTCAAAAGTAACATAATTGGATTGAAAATAATAAACTCCATTGTTTCTGAAGTGTGCGGTAATCCGGTTTTTTTCATTTTCAAAATCATCTGTTTTATATTGATTTCCGGACTTGATGTACGTATTCATTTTGTTGGTTTCATATAATGAATCCAAAGCTGGTGTTAATATAGTCGTTCTCAAAGAATCAAGAAAGTAAGCCTTTCCCGGAGTTATTGCGTATTTTATTTTGGCTTTTTTTATAGCCAAAGTATCTATATTGTAAGCAGCATTTACATTAAAAAATCCATTATTGAAATAGTAATATTTCAATCGCAACAATGATTTATCGGCTCTGTCTTTGTCAATAATCACTGGCGGTTCACCGGTTCTTTTCAAAAAATCATGAATTCCATTGTACCAGAAGGATTTTCCTAGACGGTTTACTTGTTTTTCTGATAACCATTTTGATTTACGTTTAAATTTTTCGGGATTATTGGTAAACTTGGCTTGGTATGTTGAATCAGGATTTAGGTTTGCCAAATTGTAAAGATTCAATCGCAATCGGTACCCTAGTAAGGTGCTGTTTGGTTTTTGATACAGCTGATTAATCACATTTTCATCCTTGATCACTTTATCATTTATTGTAATTTCGTTTTTCGTAAGCAGTAGTTTTCCGTCTGGAACTCTTTTTACAGCGTTACATGCGGAAATTAGTATTGCAATTACAATAAATGCAGTTATTTTTGCGGAAGTTTTTTTCAAGTGTTCTAAAATATTTAATTCAAAAGTACATTATTTTATGGTTAGTAAAAACCAAATAAAGCTTATAACGAGTTTGCAGCAAAAAAAATATAGAATAGCCAATAAATTATTTTTTGCCGAGGGTGTAAAAGGGATTCAGGAGCTCTTGGATTCTGATTTTAAACTAGAGCATTTGTATACCACACAATATGATTTTGATGAAGTTTTCAAAGAAAAGAAAACTATTATATCAGAAAATGATTTGAAGAAAATCACGGCATTGGCAACGCCTAATTCCTGTTTAGCCGTCTTTAAAATGCCTCTTGAAAAACAAATTATCGAAACGGGTCTAATTATAGCACTTGACTCAATCAGAGATCCCGGAAATTTAGGCACTATTTTACGCTTGTGTGACTGGTTTGGTATACAACAAGTGCTGTGTTCAAAGGAAACAGTTGATGTTTATAACCCAAAAGTGGTGCAGGCTACAATGGGTTCTATAGCCAGAGTAAATGTTAATTATATGGATTTGAACGCTTTTTTGGCAACGACAAAACTACCGGTTTTTGGCACTTTTATGGATGGATCCAATATTTATAAATCGGAGTTGCCAAAACAAGGGGTTATAATTATGGGGAACGAAGCTAGTGGAATTTCAATTGAACTCGAAAAGTTAGTAGCAAGCCGACTCACAATTCCTCGTTTTGGAAATCTTCAAAAAACGGAGAGTTTAAATGTCGCCACAGCAACTGCCATTGTTTTAAGCGAGTTTTGTCGCGGTTAGTTTTTAGTCATAGGCTGGCTATGAGGATTGAAAACTGTGACTGAAAACTATTTTAGTGGAAAGAAAAATTGATGAATACAGCTCTTGTTTTCATAGAAGCGATATTGCTTGTCCAAGGACTGTTTGGGTCGTTGTCTCGGATTAATTCATCATTAATTCCAAAAACACCTCGTATTGATGGTGAAAATATAAAATATTCTGAAAAAAGATCAATCCCAAAACCCAATTCATAATTAGTAGTCCACGATTTTACTCGAAAAAGTTGTTGAAAATTGTCATCCTTTAATTTAGAATTACTCGCCAAGTTCAATGTAGATGATATTCCTCCTAGACCATAAGGGCAAATATTTCCGGTTCTTAACGAAGAAAATTTTAATAATAAGGGAAAGTGAATGTAGGTGCTATTTACTTCTCTTAATGCATCGCTGCTGTTGGTAAAATTCGGATAATACAAATCCCTTTTTGTGATATAAAGTCCGGGTTCAAATCGCAAGTTGATGTATTTCTGTAGTTTTAAATCTCCAATAATCCCCACATTGAAACCGGTAGTTTTTTTAATGAGGATATCAGGAGTTTCCGATTTGTAATCAATCTTGAAATCGTAAGAATTAAAACCTAAATAAAAACCATAATAGATTCTTTTCTTCTGAAAATTTTCCAAGTTGATAATAGGGTCTCTACTAAATATGTTTTTAGATTTTTGTGCATATCCATTTAGAATAGAAGCAAATAAAAGAAAGACAATTATTTTTTTCATGTTACTTTTTAGAAGCTGAATAAATGGTAGCTACTCCAAAAGTTTGGGGTAACGCTACAACATCTATAAACCCAGTTTTTCTCAAAATATTGTTTAACGCTTCGCCATAAGGAAATGCCGCAGCTGATTCAGATAAATATCCGTATGCAACATCATCCTTAGAGAATAGTTTCCCTATCAAAGGCAATATGTTTTTGCTATAAAAATTATATCCTTGTTTGTAAGGTGTTTTATCTGGAACGGAAGTTTCTAAAATTACAAAAACGCCATTTGGCTTCAGAACTCTTAAAATTTCAGCTAATCCTTTTTCTAAAGTTTCAAAATTACGAACGCCAAAAGCAACCGTGATTGCATCAAAGTAGTTGTCTTCAAAAGGCATGTTTTCCGAATCTCCTAAAATCATTTCAATGGTATTGGAAAGATTTTTAGCTGCAATTTTTTGAACGCCTACTTCCAGCATTCCGGCAGAAATATCTAAACCAATGATTTTTTCAGCATTAGTTTGCGCCATTAAAATAGCTAGATCTCCAGTTCCTGTTGCAATGTCTAGAATGATTTTTGGATTGGATTTGGCGACCATTTGCAGCACTTTTTTACGCCATTTTATATCAATACCAAAAGAAATGACGCGATTGAGCTTGTCATAATTTCCAGAAATAGTATCAAACATTTGCGCAACTTGTTCTTTTTTGCCTAAGGCAGAATCTTTATAGGGAGTTATCTTTTCTGACATTTTTTTAATTTGTACAAATATAAGACAAACTTGATGAACTTAAAATGAGTTTCAAAAAATTGAATCAAGTTTTATTTTGCTTTAAAAATGGATTTTGAATTTGATTTACTGAGCTTTAAAAAATTTTATATTTTTTGAAATATCACTAAAAGTGGGTATTGCATGTCCTGATTTTATTGTACAAATTTGTAATTCAAGAAATAACCATATTAAATGATTAAAAGAGAGTCAGTGAACCAAATCAAATGGATATTTTTTGCGTTAGTTATCTCATTTGTTCTTGTCAGCTGTTTTGAAACTACTGTTTTACAGAGTAATACGGTAGTTAAAACGCAACATACGTTCTTAGGATTAAATTTGTTTTTGGAAATTTTAATTTTTTTCGTCTTTAGTACCTTCGTGGTATTTGGTATTAAAGGCTTTTTTGAGATGTATTCTCAAAAAACATCAAATATTATAATCTCCATCTCTGGAGTGTTATTAGTGTTTGTAATTTTTATTTTATGTTATCAAATATTCTTTCAAGAGTAGTTCATTTCTCTTAATCAATGGTTAAAAAAAAAACATCCCGTAAAAAGGATGTTTTTTTGTTTTATCTTCTAACTAACGTTTGGAAAGTATAATCATAAAGATGTTTCTCGTCTTTTTCATTAAATTCGGATCGTATCAGTTCCCATTCTTTAGGATCTATTTCAGGAAAATAGGCGTCCGCTTCAAATTCTTGGTGAACTCGGGTAATATCTATTTTATCCGCAAGAGACAGTCCCAATTTGTAGATTTCTCCGCCGCCTATTATATAAGAATCCTCATTTTTTGGGCAAATTTCAAGCGCTTTTTCAATGCTGTCCACAATTATGCAACCTTCAGCCTGATATTCTTTTTGTCTGGTGATTATAATATGAGTTCTGTTTGGTAATGGCTTTGGAAAACTTTCAAATGTTTTTCTGCCCATTATAATGTGATGACCGGAAGTCAGTGTTTTAAATCTTTTGAAATCATTAGGTAAATGCCAAACTAATTCATTGTTTTTTCCTAGCGCATTATTCTCGGCAACAGCCGCAATCATTATTATCATGATGGTCTACTATTGTTTAAGTTCATCGTTAGTTATTTGAGTTTGCAATTGCTCCATTTTCTTTTTTTGCAAAGTGACAAGTCTGTCAATTTGTTCTCTTTCCCAATCTTTATTCATAAATCGATCCGTGATGAAAATTTTTATAAAATGTAGAATAAAGAGAAACAGCCATATTGTAATAATCCAAAGATACCAATCGGTAACTACGGCTCTGTCAAGGAAATTATGGGCGACAAATAACAGTAAACTTCCTAAAACGAAAAGAACAAAATGATAATACAATCGTTTCTTTTGTTTTATTCTTCTTCTCGCGTACTCATATTGTTCGTGTAATTCTTTTTCCATCGATCTAATTTTAGTTTATAAAGGTAAAATTTATTTCGCAAAGTCGTTGTTTTGCGTATGGATAATTTTGGGAGAAAACGTTTTCTGATTTTTGAATAGTAAATTTTCAGCGGTTTTAAATGTTAAATTTATCAAAAATTAACATTGTTTATCGTATTCTATTAAATCTTTATAATGCTTATTGAAACTTCAATATGTTTCGTTTACTTTGTTTCATAAATCTATAAATGAATGTGTTATGGCAATTAAGAAACAATTTGTTAAAACAAAACCAGTTTGTAAGGTTACCTTTTCTGTGGTTGCAAAGGAGGCAAGTCAAGCTTCAGTTGTTGGCGATTTCAATAATTGGAGTCTTGAAGATGGTGCTTTAAATAAATTAAAAAATGGCACATTCAAAGGAGTATTTGATGTCAACAAAGATGCGGCCTACGAATTTAAATATGTTATTGATGGAGTATTTGTCAATGAACCAGAAGCAGATTCTTTCAAATGGAACGAGTTTGCAGGAAATGAAAACGGTGTTTTAGTAGTCTAACTAAAACACCGTTTTTTATTGCATTACACCGCAACATTTCCTTTTATTAAGGCATGCGGTTCGTAGCCCTCGAGCGTAAAATCGTCAAAATCGAATGCGAAGATGTCTTTTATATTTGGATTCAAAATCATTTTTGGCATTGGTTTTGGTTCACGGGACAATTGCAATTCCAATTGTTCAAAATGATTGTTGTAAATGTGTGCATCGCCAAAAGTGTGAATAAATTCTCCTGGCTGTAAGTCGCAAACTTGTGCGATCATCATCGTGAGTAATGCGTAAGAAGCAATATTAAAAGGTACGCCTAAAAAAATATCAGCGCTTCGCTGGTACAATTGACAAGATAGTTTACCATCAGAAACATAAAACTGAAAGAAAGCATGGCAAGGAGGCAAAGCGGCTTTATTGTTGGCTACATTCTCGTCAAATGATTTTGTAGTGTCTGGAAGCACCGAAGGATTCCATGCCGAAACTAACATTCGGCGGCTGTTAGGATTGGTTTTTAATTCTTTAATCAATTCAGAGATTTGGTCAATTTCTTCACTATTCCAGTTACGCCATTGGTGACCGTAAACTGGTCCTAAATCGCCATTGGCATCAGCCCAGGCATCCCAGATTTTAACTCCGTTTTCCTGAAGGTATTTGATATTGGTATCGCCTTTTAAAAACCAAAGCAATTCATAAATAATAGATTTTAAGTGCAGTTTTTTGGTAGTAACCATCGGGAAACCTTCATTCAAGTCAAAACGCATTTGGTATCCAAAGACACTTTTTGTTCCTGTTCCTGTACGATCTCCTTTTTGACAACCGTTTTCCATAACGTGTTGCACTAAATCTAAATATTGCTTCATTTTTGGTGAGTTCGGTGATTTTTTAATTGGTTATTCGAAATCAAATTATCAAATAACTGAAATGTCAATTTACGATTCTCTCTTCGAAATTTCATCTCTAATCTTTGCGGCTTTCTCATAATCTTCATGGGAAACGGCTTGATCTAATAATTCATTCAATTCCTGTAAACTGTGTTTCGAATAGGTTTCTCCAGATTGATTGCTTTCTTCTTCTTCGCGTCCAAATGTGTCAGGATTAGAAAGCACATCGTCAATTTCCTGTGAGTCTTTATTAGGGTCTAAAGGATTTGACTTTAAATAAATTCCGGCTTTGTCCAAGATATTCTTGTAAGTAAAAATGGGAGCATTGAAACGCAATGCTAAAGCAATGGCATCTGAAGTTCTGGCATCAATAATTTCTTCAATTTTATCTCTTTCGCAAATTATACTTGAATAAAAAACACCATCAACTAATTTATGAATAATGACTTGTTTGACCACAATATCAAAACGTTCTGCGAAATTTTTGAATAAATCATGCGTCAAAGGACGTGGTGGTTTTATTTCTTTTTCCAAGGCAATGGCGATGGATTGGGCTTCAAAAGCACCAATTACAATGGGTAATTTTCTTTCACCGTCAACCTCATTCAAGATCAAAGCGTAGGCTCCGTTTTGAGTTTGACTGTATGAAATTCCTTTTATGGATAATTTAACTAAGCTCATAATTGTTGTTATGGGAAAGTACGAGGTACTTTTTTTGATAAAAATTAAGTAGCAATTTAAAAAAAGAAATGCTACTTAAAAGCAAAGATACAAATATCTTGTTTTTAAGTAGCATTTAAATTAATGGTATGCTATAATTTATGAATTCTGAGCTTTGAAAGCCTTAAATTTCTCAATCAATTGTGGAACAATTTCAAACGCATCGCCTACAATTCCGTAATCAGCCACTTTGAAAAATGGTGCTTCGGGATCGCTGTTGATTACAACTTTTACCTTAGAAGAGTTGATTCCCGCAATGTGTTGAATCGCACCAGAAATTCCAATGGCAATATAAAGGTTTGTAGCAACCGGTTTTCCCGTTTGTCCTACGTGCTCTCCGTGAGGTCTCCATCCTAAATCAGAAACAGGTTTTGAACAAGCGGTTGCCGCTCCAAGAACGGTTGCCAATTCCTCTACCATTGCCCAGTTTTCAGGACCTTTTAATCCACGACCAGCTGAAACAACAATGTCAGCATCAGCTATGGAAACTTTTCCGGAAACTTTTTCAACTGATTCTACTTTTACACCAAAATCATTGTCTCCAATAGTTGGGTTAAAATCTTCTTCAGTTAGTGTTGAAGGCGTTTCAAAAATCCCATAAGAATTTTTCGCAAGTCCAAGTACTTTTACATCTGTAGCGATTTCAGTAATATTAAAAGCTTTGTTTGAAAAAGCATTTCTCTTTACTTGAAAAGGCGAAGTTGAAACCGGTAATCCAACCACATTTGATGCATAACCAGCTTCTAAAGCTACTGCAACAAGTGAGGAAAGATAAATACTGTCTGTAGTTGATGAGAGTAAAACTAATTTCACGTTTTCTTTTTGAGCCGCTTGTTTGATCACATCAGCGTATGCTTTTGCAGTAAATCCGGATAATTTATCGTTATTTACTTTTAAAACTTTGTCTACTCCGTACTTCGATAATTCCGAAACATCTCCAGCATTTACTGTTACCGCTGTAACGGTAGTTCCTAAACTTTCGGCTACTTTTTTTGCATACGAAGCCAGTTCGAATGCTACTTTTTTAAATTTACCTTCTGCGTATTCCGCATATATTAATATTGACATAATAATTTTAGATTTTAGATTAACGATTTTAGAATTTTGATTTTAGAAATTAGATTAATGATTCTCAATTTTTTTTTGCAATCAGCAATCAAAAATCGTTAATCTTCAATCAGCAATCAAAAAATTATATTACTTTCGCTTCGTTGTGTAATAAATTGATTAATTCATCTAAATTATCAGCAGCGATTAATTTTACGGCTGATTTAGCAGCTGGTTTTTCAAATTTTACTGCTTTTGTATTTACAGTAGCGTCAACAGGCTCCAGAATTGTCAATGCTTTCGTTCTTGCAGTCATAATTCCTCTCATGTTTGGAATACGCAAGTCTTTTTCTTCCACAAGTCCTTTTTGTCCACCAATGATTAACGGCAAAGTAGTAGCAACAGTTTCTTTTCCACCATCAATTTCACGAACTGCTTTTACATTAGTTCCATCAACTGTAAGGCTGGTGCAAGAATTAAGGAAATTATATCCTAAAATTCCAGCAATCATTCCAGGAACCATTCCGCCATTATAGTCTAAAGATTCTTTTCCGGCAATGATAACATCGTAACCTCCGTTTTTGATTACTTCAGCAAGTTGTTTGGCAACAAAAAATCCATCAGTAGGAGTAGCATTTACACGAATTGCTTCGTTAGCGCCTATTGCTAATGCTTTTCTTAAAGTAGGTTCGGTTTCTGGTCCTCCAACATTTACAACAGTAACCGTTGCACCTTGTTGTTCTTGGAACCAAATAGCACGCGTTAAACCAAATTCGTCATTAGGATTGATTACATATTGTACTCCATTAGTGTCAAATTCAGAATCGCCGTTGACAAAGTTAATTTTTGAAGTAGTATCAGGAACGTGACTGATGCAAACTAATATTTTCATACTTATATATTTAATTATTCGTAATTTCTTTTACAAATTTAAAATATTAATTCGAATAATATACTATGCATGCATAATATTTTTCATTACTATTTCGATTTCGTAGCCCGGATAGCAGCGGCATCCTTCTTGTGGCTCCTTTAGCCACAGGAAGATAGAGCGTATAGCCGGAAATAGCTCCTGAAAATTAACACTGTAAATCCTGAATTAATTTAGGATAATTTATGCTTTTAAGTGATATTAAATATTTATTTTTGCTGTTCGAAAAATAGACACATACAACATATAATATGAGAACGATACAATTTAGAGAGGCCATTTGCGAAGCGATGAGTGAAGAAATGCGTCACGATGAGTCCATATACTTAATGGGTGAAGAAGTTGCAGAATATAATGGTGCCTACAAAGCATCTAAAGGTATGCTTGCTGAATTTGGCGAGAAAAGAGTAATTGATACTCCTATCGCAGAGCTTGGTTTTACTGGTATTGCAGTAGGATCAGCGATGAACGGATGCAGACCGATTGTGGAATACATGACATTCAATTTCTGTTTAGTGGGGATTGATCAAATTATTAATAACGCTGCCAAAATGCGTCAGATGACTGGAGGACAATTCAATGTGCCTATCGTTTTTCGTGGTCCAACAGCTTCGGCAGGACAATTAGGAGCGACACACTCACAAGCATTAGAAAACTGGTTTGCGAACACTCCGGGTCTAAAAGTGGTAGTTCCATCTACGGTTTATGATGCTAAAGGTTTGTTGAAAGCGGCTATTCGTGACAATGATCCTGTGATTTTCATGGAATCTGAACAAATGTATGGCGATAAAGGAGAAGTTCCAGATGGTGAATATACGATTCCACTTGGAGTTGCGGATATCAAACGTGAAGGTACGGATGTAACGATTGTTTCTTTTGGAAAAATTATCAAAGAAGCGCATATTGCTGCTGACGAATTAGCCAAAGAAGGAATTTCTTGTGAGATTGTCGATTTGAGAACGGTTCGTCCTATGGATTATGAAACGATTTTAACTTCTGTTAGAAAAACAAATAGATTAGTGGTTCTTGAGGAAGCTTGGCCTTTTGCAAGTGTCGCTTCAGAAATTACGTATATTGTTCAAGAACGCGCTTTTGATTTTCTTGATGCTCCAATTCAACGTATTACGACAGCGGATACTCCAGCACCTTATTCTCCAGTTTTATTGAAAGAATGGTTGCCAAACGCAGGTGATGTTGTGAAAGCAGTTAAAAAAGTAATGTATAAAAAATAGATCAATTAGATCGTTAGACTTCTTAGATTGTAAAATCTTAATCTAAAAATTCTAGTAATCTAAGAAGTCTACACTTCATAACTTCATCAATTAAATATTTGATGAAGTTTTTTTTTGAATGATTATGAAAAAGATTTTTTTGTTTTCCCTGCTTTTGTTGTTGGTATCAGCAACTGCTGTTTTTGCGCAAACAAAAGTGAGTGGTGTTGTGGTGGATAACTTGAATCAGCCTATTCCCTTTGCGAATGTCGTTTTCAAGAATTCAAGTGAAGGAATTGTTGCTAATGAAGACGGTAAATTTTATCTGGAATCTCCTAAAACGTATTCGGTATTGTTGGTCTCATCTGTTGGGTTTTCTGAAAAAGAAATTATGTTAGAAAAAGTAGTCAATTACAATTTAAAAATTCAGCTAAACGAAGCAGAGAGTTTAAACGAAGTTGTAATTTTTACCGGAAAAACGTCTAAAAAAAATAATCCAGCGTTAGAAATACTTCGAAAAATTTGGGAAAGAAAGCGTCAAAACGGCTTGTATTTGTTTGACCAATACCAAATGGAGAAGTATGAGAAAATAGAATTTGACATGAATTCTATTGATAGTGCTTTCATGAAAAGCAAACTTTTCAAAGGGATGGAGTTTATTTTTAACCAAATGGATACTTCAAAAATTACCGGTAAAACTTATTTGCCCATTTTTGTCAACGAAACACTAAATGATGTTTACGGAGATAATAAATTGAAGAAATTAAAAGAGAAAATAAAAGCCAGTAAAACTTCTGGTTTTAATGGGAACCAACAGATTTTGACTTTTGTAAAAGATTTATATTCCAACTACGATATTTACAATAATTACTTAACTTTTTTTGACAAAAGTTTCACCAGTCCATTATCTAAAACGGGGATTGATGTCTATAACTATGTACTGAAAGACAGCGCTTATATTGATGATAAATGGTGTTTTAACGTTGTTTTTTATCCAAGGCGTAAAAACGAATTGACTTTCAAAGGAGATTTTTGGGTCAATGATTCCACGTTCGCCATCAAGAAAATCAATATGGCGGTGACTAAAAGCGCTAATATCAATTGGGTAAAAGACATTTATTTAGAGCAGGAATTTGACGTGGTCAGTGATTCCGTATTTTTATTAACGAAGGATTATTTAATGTCCGATTTTGCTTTAAACAAAAAAGAAAATTCCAAAGGTGTTTACGGAAAACGAACCACTTATTACAGAAACCATAAATTTAATATTGAAAAACCGGTCGCTTTTTACAAGGATGAGGTCAATTATATGGATGCCGATGTCTATAATAAATCAGATGAATATTGGGACGAAAACCGATTTGAGAATTTGACTAAAGACGAATTGGGTGTTTATAAAATGCTGGATACGTTGCAAACGGTGAAAAAATTTAAGCAAATTTACAGCACGGTTCAAATTCTGGCGAGCGGTTTTTTACCGTTTGGAAATTTTGATTACGGACCTATTTTTTCCACATTTGGTTATAATGAAGTAGAAGGTGTGCGACTGCGAGCGGGTGGAAGAACGTATTTTGGCACCAACGACAGTTGGCGTATTCAAGGGTACACCGCGTATGGTTTTAAGGATGACAAATTCAAATATGGATTTTCCGGAAAATGGATGGTCGATAAGAAAAAAAGAGTCATTTTGTCTGGAGGTAACAGGCGTGATATTGAACAAATTGGTGCGAGTCTGACCACGACATACGATATTTTGGCCGAAGTTTTGCTTCGTCTTCTGTGTTTTCATCAGGGAATAATGGAAAATTAACAAATATCAACCTTAGTAATGTTGCGGTTGAAATAGAACCTGTTAAAAATTTGATTTTCCAAACCGGGATTTCCTATCGTACGCTTGAATCTGCTTCGCCAACGTTTAGTCTGGATTATTACACAGATATAGCAAATGCTGTTACAAAAAGTAACGTTAAACAATCAGAAGTTAACTTTCAGGTTGAATATACTCCGAAGAGAAAAACTATTGGATTTGCTGTAGAAAGAGAAAATGTAGACAGTCCGTACAGTCGCTTTTTTGTTAATTACAGTCATGGTTTCAAAGGATTATTGAATAGTGATTTCAAATATGATAAATTACAGTTGTATTACAAACAGCCTATTATTATTGGGCCTTTAGGAAGAACAAATATTATTATGGAAGTGGGGAAAACCTTCGGAACTGTTCCTTTGGGATTAATGAGTGTAATCCCGGGAAATCAAACTTTTTTCATACTTGAAAATACCTTTAGCAACCTAAATTTCTATGAATTTGTAGCTGATCAATATGCTACTTTGCAGTGGAATCATAATTTTAATGGTCGTCTTTTTTCCAGAATTCCATTTATGCGCAAACTCAATTGGAGAGAAATTGTAGCTGTCAGAGGGGTTTACGGTAGTATTTCTGATGAAAACAGGGCGATTAATGCATCGGGATTGTTGTACAATGCACCCGAAAAAGTGTATTGGGAATACAGCGCTGGAATTGGGAATATCTTCAAAGTATTCCGTATCGATTTTGCTTGGCGAGGCAATTATCTCAATGTGCCGGAAACGAATCGTTTCACAGTAAAAGGATCGTTCGGGTTTAATTTTTAGTAGCTATTCCGGTTATATTTGTAAGAATTCTTATCAAAGCGTTTATGCATAAACTTATCGGTATACATTTTGTTAATTTTTTCTTCATATATTTAAAAAAAAACAGAAATGAAAAAAAAATATGCGCTACTTGTGTTAGTTTTTATTGTTCAATTTAGCTTTTCTCAGAAAAAAACTAAAACATTAAATGATACGATTGGACTAAAAGAAGTTGTTGTGATAAAAAAAGCGTCTAATAAAAAAGATATCGAAGAAATAATCAAAAAAATTAAGCGTACTTTAAAAGAAAATTACAACCAAGGAAGCGTAAATTATATTATAAAACATTTTGTATCAAAAGACGATAAAGACACTTTAAGAAACAAAATCGTTCAGAATGATTTAAATATTAAAGCATTAAGTAAAGATAACATTAGCTGGATGCTTATTGATGATCCGCTGAATTCTTTTGACAGCGATACAACTCCATTTCAAAATTTTGAACCCCTTGTAACTGAAGATCATTGGTTTTCTTTTTCAGTTTATTACGATAGTTTAAAAGTAATAGATTTCGACTTTTTTAATGATATATCTAACTTTAAATATCATATTTCAGTTGACAATGACATTACAGTAGTCAGTTTTACATCTTATAAATATTACAAAGGTTATTTTTCTTTTAATAATAAAAATAATAATCTAAGACGTATTGCCTTTATGAATACAAGACCTTATGACTATCAAATTTTCGGATATCAAGGTGGGGAGCAATCATTAGAATTTTTTTCTAATTGGACTTATAATAAAGTTACAGTCAAGCTTGATTTTGGTGAAACAGATAACGGTAAACTTTTATTGATTAATCTCGATGCCATGCAAGAAATGACAAACTTTAGATTTAAAAGATATTTAAATCCGAATATAGTATTGGCAAGTGGTTTTGGATTGAAATTTTATTCTACTTTAAAAATGAAAAGGATTAATTGAATTTAAGTTAATTCAAGAAATTAAAACATCAGATTATGCAAGAAGCCATCGATTATCTTTTAGAAAAAGATGCCGTTTTCAAGTCAATCATTGAACAATACGGAATGCCAACTATTCCTAAAAGGCCGCAAGGTTTTGAGACTTTGGTATTGTTGATCTTGGAACAACAAGTTTCTATTGATTCGGCGAAAGCTACTTTTTTGAAAATAAAAACTACTTTAAAAACGGTAGCACCCGAGATTCTTCTTGATGTATCAGATGCCGAATTTAGAAATCTTGGCGTAAGCCGTCAAAAAACATCCTATATCAAAGCTTTGGCAAAAGCCATATTGGATAAAGAGCTTGATTTAGAAACTTTGCCAAACAAAACGGCTCAACAAGTGCGGGAAGAGCTCATTAAAATAAAAGGAATAGGAAACTGGACCATCGATATTTATTTGATGTTTTGTTTGCAAGCACCGGATTTATTACCCTTAGGAGATATTGCGGTAGTAAATACCATCAAGGAATTGCTGGATATTCACGATAAAGACGCGATGGAAATTCATGCGAAACAATGGAGTCCTTATCGTTCTTATGCAACCTATCTTTTGTGGCACCATTATTTAAACAAACGAAACAGGAAGGTGGTGTACTAAAGTACTCACCCTTAAAATTTAATCATTATATAACACACATTTTTTGTTGTAAAAAGGGATACTTTCCTTACTTTTGCACCCATAAATATAGAAAAGAAAAACTAAAATGACTGCAGACAAATTAACAACTTTCGATGTCTTAATCGAAATACCAAGAGGAAGTAGAAATAAATACGAATATGATTTCGAAATAAAAAGAATGCGTTTTGACAGAATGTTATTTTCGTCAATGATGTATCCGGCTGATTACGGATTTATTCCTGAAACATTAGCATTAGATGGAGACCCATTAGATGTTTTGGTTTTGGTAAACGAACCAACTTTTCCTGGATGTGTAATGGAGGTAAAACCTATTGGTGTTTTCCACATGGCAGACGATAAAGGTCCAGATGAAAAAGTAATTTGTGTACCAGTTTCAGATCCAATTTGGAATTCATTAAATGATTTGTCAGACATGAATCCACATTTGCTAAAGGAAATCGAACATTTCTTTCAAGTGTATAAAGATCTTGAAAATAAAAAAGTTGATGTAGGCGGATGGGGCGATGTAAATGAAGCGTATGCCATTATTAAAGAATGTACGGAGCGTTTTAATCAAATTGAAAATAAACCAGAAGGATTATTTAGTATAAAATAATTTCATATCCAATTTTTACAAAAAAAGCAATATTCTGTTAAGAGTATTGCTTTTTTGTTTAAATTCGTTTCGTTACACTATTAATATTAACCAAAAACCAAACCAAAATTATGAATACAATAATGATTTATTTGCCAATAGCCATGGCATTTATTGGACTGGCATTTATGTTTACAAAACGAGCTTGGGTTTTAAAACAAGATCCGGGTGACGGTAAAATGAAAGAGATTTCGGATTACATATATGAAGGAGCCTTGGCTTTCCTGAAGGCAGAATATAGGTTATTGACTTTCTTTGTCATTGGAGCAAGTGTTGTTCTAGCCGGAATTTCATTTATTGTTCCTACAACACACATATTAATAGTGGTTGCTTTTATTTTCGGTGCTTTTTTCTCTGCTTTAGCTGGGAACATGGGAATGAAAATAGCAACAAAAACAAATGTTAGAACCACGCAGGCTGCACGTACGAGTTTGCCGCAAGCCTTAAAAGTTTCTTTTGGCGGCGGAACCGTAATGGGATTAGGAGTTGCTGGTTTAGCCGTTTTAGGGTTGACCACTTTCTTTATTTTCTTCTTTCACTTTTTTATGAATGGCGTTTGGACTTCTACGGAAGACATGACCATTGTATTGGAAACACTGGCCGGATTTTCTCTTGGAGCAGAATCTATCGCTTTGTTTGCCAGAGTTGGTGGTGGAATTTACACCAAAGCGGCCGATGTAGGTGCTGATTTAGTGGGGAAAATAGAAGCTGGAATCCCTGAAGATGATCCTCGTAATCCAGCTACAATTGCGGATAATGTGGGTGATAATGTTGGTGATGTTGCCGGAATGGGAGCCGATTTATTTGGTTCTTATGTTGCAACCGTTTTAGCAGCGATGGTTCTTGGTAATTATGTTATCAAGGATATGGGCGGGAATCTTCAAGATGCTTTTGGCGGAATAGGACCTATTTTATTACCAATGGCAATTGCCGGTTTCGGAATCTTATTTTCTATTATCGGAACGATGTTAGTGAAAATTACAGATGATAATGCCAAGGAAGCACAAGTTCAAAAAGCTTTAAACATAGGAAACTGGGTTTCAATAGGATTAACCTTTGTTGCATGTTATTTTTTAGTACAATATATGTTGCCGGAAACGATGCAAATGAATTTCTTTGGCGAAGGGACTAGAGAAATTTCATCAATGCGTGTTTTTTATGCTGCAATTGTTGGATTAGTAGTCGGAGCCGTTATCTCGTCTGTTACAGAATATTACACAGGACTAGGGACAAAACCCGTTATGGCGATTGTACAAAAATCGTCAACTGGCGCAGGAACAAATGTAATTGCAGGTTTAGCTACTGGAATGATTTCTACGTTTCCGACTGTACTTTTATTTGCAGCGGCAATTTGGGGTTCTTATGCTTTTGCAGGATTTTATGGTGTGGCTTTGGCCGCTTCAGCGATGATGGCAACAACGGCAATGCAATTAGCAATCGATGCTTTTGGACCAATATCGGATAACGCAGGAGGAATTGCTGAAATGAGCGAATTACCAAAAGAAGTACGCACCAGGACGGATATCCTAGATGCCGTAGGAAATACAACTGCAGCAACAGGAAAAGGATTTGCTATTGCTTCGGCGGCATTAACGTCACTGGCATTATTTGCTGCTTATGTAACGTTTACAGGAATTGACGGAATCAATATTTTCAAGGCGCCCGTTTTAGCAATGCTTTTTGTGGGTGGAATGATACCGGTAGTTTTCTCGGCTTTAGCCATGAATTCTGTTGGAAAAGCCGCGATGGACATGGTGTATGAAGTACGCCGCCAGTTCAGGGAAATTCCAGGAATTATGGAAGGAACCGGAAAACCGGAGTATGCAAAATGTGTCGATATTTCGACCAAAGCCGCTTTGCGCGAAATGATGTTGCCGGGAATTCTTACTATTGGTTTCCCAATAGCGATTGTTCTTTTAGGCAAATTAGTATATTCAGATAATAACCAATTAATAGCCGAAATGCTAGGAGGGTATATGGCTGGAGTTACCGTTTCTGGTGTGCTTTGGGCTGTTTTCCAAAACAATGCTGGTGGTGCTTGGGACAACGCTAAAAAATCTTTTGAAGCAGGGGTTTTGATTAATGGTGAAATGACATATAAAGGTTCTGATGCGCATAAAGCGGCGGTTACGGGAGATACTGTTGGAGATCCGTTCAAAGATACTTCCGGGCCATCGATGAATATTTTGATTAAATTAACCTGTTTAATTGGACTTGTAATTGCACCAATATTAGGAAACGGAAGTTATACAGTTTCTGATACCGCTGCGTGCTGTGCTACTTCTGAAATGTGTGCTTCTATGTCTAAAGAAGAATGTCTTGCCAAGGGATGTGATAGTAAAACGTGTGAATTTAAGAATGCTTCCGGAATTGCAACTGCAATGGTTTCTAAAGAAGTTTCTATTGAAAAAACGAATGTGGATGGAAAAGTTAAAGCGACAATCAAAACAACCATAAACGGAAAAGAAGATATTCAAAATTTTGAAGGAACTGATGCAGAAGTTCAGGCTAAGATTGATTCTTTGAAGTAATTAAAAGTCTTATAAATAATAAATGCCTCGCAATTGCGAGGCATTTATTATTTATATGTGTTATTATCTAAGGTTTCTACTCCCTTTCCTTCGGAGAGGGTTGGGGAGAGGATTTTAAAATAACCCGTTCAATTCTGCATCGATACGGTTAAAAATATTTCCTAAATCTTCTGGATTGTCAACGAAATTTATGTTGTCTACGTCAATAATTAATAATTTTCCTTTGTCGTAGGTTTGAATCCAACCTTCATATCTTTCGTTCAAGCGACTCAAATAGTCAATAGAAATGGAGTTTTCGTATTCACGACCACGTTTGTGTATTTGACCAACTAGATTCGGAATGGAACTTCTTAAATAGATCAATAAATCCGGTGCTTTAACCGTAGATTCCATTAATTCAAAAAGAGATGAATAATTTTGGAAATCACGATTGGTCATTAAACCCATTGCATATAAATTAGGAGCAAAAATATGCGCATCTTCATAGATAGTTCTGTCCTGAATGATTTTTTTACCGCTTTCACGAATTTGCATTACCTGACGGAAACGGCTATTCAAGAAATAAATTTGTAAATTAAACGACCAGCGTTCCATTTGATGGTAAAAATCATCCAAGTAAGGATTGTCAACAACGTCTTCATAATGCGGTTCCCATTTGAAATGTTTTGCTAGTAATCGAGTTAAAGTAGTCTTTCCGGAACCTATGTTTCCTGCTATTGCTATGTGCATTACGGTATTGTGATTTTATAATTTGTAATTCCTGTGGATGTAAAAATAGATAAAATTTGGTCCTTGTAATAGAATTTTTTAAACGTTTTTTCTGAAATTTCAATTTCGGTTTTTTGATCTTTTTCTAAATCCTGAAATATTAAACTCCCGTTTGTTGAATAAATAAACTGATTTTTATTTATAATTTCAATTGATTCAAAATCAGGAACTTTTCCGTTATTTGTAATTCTTCCAAAAATGTCACAAGCGTACCAATTGTTTTTGTTGTCAATCCAATAAAATGCATTAAAATCTGAAAAATAATTCTTAATATTTTCCGTAGAAGGAACTGAAATAGTCTTGTAAATAGTGTTCAGATAATCATATAATCCCAGCTGCTGATTCATACTGTTATAAATCCACAGCTGATTTTGGGACGCAATACCAATTGCTGAAACCACAATAGGAATTGTGTTTTCTGAAAAATTGATTTTTTGGATTTCATTCAGTTGATTGTCCAAAAGGATAGCAGTATTGAAATTTTCATAAAATAATACGATTTTAAGCGGGTTTTGCAGGTCTACTTTGGTGATTTTACCCAAAGAAATATTCTTGTATTCTATTGTATCTAGGTTTCCAACTTTAGAAAAGACATTGTTTTTTATAGTGTAATAAAAACCAAACGGATCATATCCCAGAAATTGATCACCATCAAAACGGATGGAATCAATTCTAACAGCATTTTGCTTTAGGTTTTGAGCAATCATAATTGAAAATGAACCAATAAATAGCAATAGCATTACTTTCTTCATGAAAGCGAAATTACGATTAAACCTTATATAATTATGATAGTCTTATTATTATTTTAACAGAAATCTTGTAACAAAAATAGTATTTTTCACTCTTATTTATTAAAATCCAAAAGTATGTATAAAGTAATTTTCACATTAGTATTAGCAGTTGCATCATTTATGGGACTTCAAGCTCAGGAATTTCAAGGTATGGCGGTCTATGAATCAAAAACAAGCACTTCCGATTTTAAATCTCGAATGGAGGGTAACAAAAATATGACTCCCGACATGCAGAAAATGATCGAGGAACGAATGAAGAAAATGTTCGAAAAAACATTTATCCTCAACTTCAATAAAACGGCCTCTATATATAAGGAAGAAGAAAAGTTAGAAGCGTCAGCACAAGCTGGTAGCGGATTCCGAATGATGTCAAGCTTCGCTGGTGGCGGAGGGACCTATTACAAAAATGTAAAAGACAAACAATACAGTAACGATAAAGAGTTTATGGGGAAAGAATTCTTGATTAAAGATTCGCTTACGAGCCTAACCTGGAAAATGGAAGCCGAAACACGAGTAATTGGAGGATATACTTGTTATAAAGCCACGGCCGTAAAAAAACCTAGCGCAACTGATTTTAGAAACATGAGACCACGAAAAGAAGATGCGGATAAGAAAGAGGGTTCAAAACCAGCAGATGATAAAAAAACAAATTTTTTAGATGCGGTTGAAGTGCCTAAAGAAATAGTAATTACTGCATGGTATACCCCAGAAATACCAGTGAGCCAAGGTCCAGAAGGATATTGGGGTTTACCCGGATTAATTTTAGAAGTGAATGATGGTAGAACAACCATTTTATGTTCTAAGGTTGTACTGAATCCAAAGGATAAAGTAGAAATTAAAGCTGTTGCTAAAGGGAAAGTAGTTTCTCAAAAAGAATATGACGAAGCCGTAATGAAAAAAATGGAAGAATTCAGAGAAATGAATCAAGGACGTGGCGGCAGAGAAGGCGGCATGCAAATTCGTTTTGGAAATTAACACTTGCAACTACCACTAAAGTTATACACCCAATTAAAATGAGAAAAATTCTAGTTCTGATCGCCCTTGTGGTGGTTTCTATTTCCTATGCCCAAAATATACGTTTGGAAGGAGTGGTTCAAGACAAAGCAAAACTACCTTTAGAAATGGCCAATGTCATGGCGGTTAATCAAACTACTAAAGCCATGGATGCTTATGCTATAACAACTGATAAAGGCAAGTTTACCTTAAACCTTAAAACTAATACTACGTATGTCATTAAGCTTAGTTATTTGGGTATGCAAAATAAAGAAATCACCGTGACAACCCTAGCCGAAAATATGGAACAAAATATTTTTATGGAATCCGGTGGAATCGAGCTTGATGGTGTAGAAATTGTTCGCGAAATGCCAGTGTCTATAAAAGGAGATACTATTGTATACAATACGGATTCGTTTAAAACAGGTGAAGAGCGCAAGTTGGAGGATGTGTTTAAAAAACTGCCCGGGTTTGAGGTAATGGCTGACGGTCAGGTGCAAGTAGAGGGAAAGAAAGTAGCAAAACTATTTGTAAATGGAAAGCCCTTTATGGAAGGAGACACCAAATTGGGCTCAAAAAACATTCCTTCGGATGCTGTTGATAAAGTGCAAGTGCTACGGAATTTCAACGAAGTATCGCAGATGAAAGGCCTTGAAAACAACAACGATGATATTGCGATTAACATCAAACTCAAAAAAGGAAAAGATAAATTTTGGTTTGGTGATGTAAGTGCTGGTTTAGCAAATGACGAAGGCTATATTGTTAATCCAAAAATATTTTATTACTCCCCAAAAACCAGTATTAACTCTATCGTTAATTTGAACAATATTGGTGAGGTATCTTTGACTTCTGCAGATTTTTTCAGAATCACAGGTGGAGCAAGAAACACAATTGGTCGTAATGGGACAACACTTACGCTAAATCGAAACTTTTTTGGTTTATCTGGCGGAGATAATGTGGCTAAAGCAAGTGACAAATTTGGGACACTCAATGTGAATCATTCAGTTTCTAAAAAATGGACACTATCCGGTTTTGCGGCTTATTCATCTACCTTTAATCAGTCTATTACTAACTCAGAAAGAGGGATTTTTGAACCCAATACCACAAATATAGCGACCTTAGAAAACAGAAAAAACAATTCAGATTCTAAAAACAATGCGTTTATTGCAAAATTTGGATCGAAGTACAAAGCCAATGATAATTTTCAATTGGATTATGACGCGTTCTTTAGAAAAAATGACCAACAAGATATAGACAATAGCCAGACTAATTTTAGCTCGATTAACAATGGTTCGATGGTGTCTAATTCCAATACGGTTATTGCTTTTCAAAAACAAGCACCAGCCTCATTCAACCAGAGTTTAAATTTGTTTTTTACACAAAATCCAAAGTCTACGTGGGTGCTCGAAATGCAACATCAATACGAAGACGAAGATCCATTTTACAATCCACAACTTTCAGTCAATCCATATCAAAACGCTACTTCTCAAAACCCAAATGATCCTAGTGCTGTTTTTGTTAATGAGAATTCGTTGAATATTGAACAATCACGATTTGTAAAAACAAATAAGTTAGATGCAAAAATCGATTATTTTTATCAAATTTCTAACAAAAGTATATTGAATGTAACTGCAGGAAATACAAATGCTTTTCAGTCGTATAATTCCAGTATTTTACAAATCTTACAAGACCAAACCGTTAATCCTGTTGAGCAAGCGGCATATAATAATGATGTAAGATACCGTTTTAATGATGTATTTTTGGGATTGCATTATAAATTTATTGTAGGCAAGTTTACTTTTAATCCTGGTTTCTCTGTTCATCAATACAATACAACCAATGAACAATTCGGTAATCCTTTTAGACTCAATTTTAACCGATTATTGCCGGATATGTTTGCGCGTTGGGATTTGAAAAAATCGGAAAATTTGACGTATAATTTCAATGTAAGAAACGGTTTTAATGATGTAAATGCCTTGGTCGAAGGGTATGTTTTTACAAATTTTAATAGTATTGCTCGTGGAAATTCACAATTAGAAAACTCCCTCGTAACCAGTCACAGACTGAATTACTCAAAATATAATTTGTACAATTTCACTACGATTTTTGGAGGTATAGGGTATACAACTACAAAAAACCCTGTGGTAAATGGAGTTTCTTTCCAAAGTATTTACTCTACATCGGATCGTTTGAATTTAGATGCTGAAAATGAAAATCTAAATGGGAATGTGTTTTATTCGAAAAGCTTCCAGAAGTACTATAAATTAACAGCGGGGATCAATGCTAATTGGAGTCGGAATTTTGTACTAAATAGACGCCTAGTGAATGGAAATACTCAGGAATTTATTCAAGGTATCGAAAATGTTAATCATGGGTACAACTTGGCTTTTGCAACACAATTCAAAAAATATCCCAATATAGATTTAGGCTATCGCATTAATTTTTCGGAGCAAGCAGCCAATCGATTTACTACTCAAACACCTACGGTCAAACTGAATTATTATTTCTTAAATGGGTTGAATGTCAATTGGGATTATGCTTTTAACCGTTTTAAAAATGAATCGACTGGTCTAGCCAACAATTTTAAAATTATGACGGCTAGTTTGAATTATATTAAAAAAGACGCCAAATTTGAATACCGAATTCAGGCCAACAATTTATTAAATACAAGGTCTAGACTGAATAACTCCTTTAGCGTAAATGGTTTTAATGCCAATGAAAATATCATCTTACCTCGATTTGTTACTTTTATAGTGAAATACAATATTTAAACTAGGCTACTGTTAATTATTTGAGAGCAAGGTGTGTGTGTACTTTGCTCTTTTTTTTTAAGAGGTTTTGAGAATGAAATATCTATCTCATAATAGAGGCTGGACGATAAAAAAATTGCTCTCACACAATTTTTAAATGGAATAATCGATTTAACCTACTATTTTGATACAAAATACCAAGTTATGATTTGTAAGTACTTTATATTACTTATCTTTAGCTTATTATTTTTAATAAATTGTAGTCCATGAAAGCATTTTTTTTATTTCTAGCAGTTATTAGTATTCCTGTTTTTGGTCAAAAAGCTAATTTAGAGCCAGGCGTGTATACCTCGATAGGTAACGGAACTGAAGTGTTGAAATTTATTTTAACAGATAACAAACAGTTTCATTTGTCTTTTATGTCAGGGACCTATGAACAAGTAAACGATTCTGTTTATTTTAATGCAGAATACTCTGATGTGCCTCGGTTTTCATTAGAATTCATCAAAAATAATGCGCCTGTCAATAGTATTAAAGTAGATCTCGGTGAATCCTATTTTTACAGCTGGTCTTCGATTTATATTGGTTTGCAAAAAGACGATAAATCGGCGGTGGTATACAAGCCAATAAAGGATTATTTGGTAGGTTTTAGTGAGCTAGACTATGAAAAGAAGAAATTGTTTTTTGATATTGGCGCTGCTTCGTTTGTGTATTTTATTGATGAAAATGTCTATGCAGAATCACATGTTGAAAAGTATGCAGTGCCAGCTGGTGTTTCTCAAATGAAATTAATGTACAATCCATTAAAGCCTAATAAGTTTAAATTAAAGGGTGTGTACGATAATGGTACTAAAGAATTGTTTGTTACAGAAGGTGCCACACCGATTTTGTTTAGTAAGAATCCTCCAAAGGCTAATGTTATTGAAAAGCCTATTGACGTAAAAAGAGAAAAAAATTGGAGCTATAACGGTAAAGCTCCTGCGCCACCATCCTATAGTTTTGATGCCGTTGCAGATAGTACAGCAGTTAATGAAACAGTTTCTAAAAATGATTTTGTTTTTAAAACTAAAGTTGAAAACTCTTTACAAGCAGCTTTGAACGCTGTAAAAAAAGATTCAGATAAGTTTTTAGTTGTATTCTATGATCTTAATTCCACAGCTAAAAAGACTTTTGATGAGGCCATAATTAAGTATCAAAATTCAGTTCAATCATACATGTTTGATCAATATAGGGCCGAATATGACTTGGCTGTTTTTTATCTTGCAACACAAAAAGATAAAGCAATGCTGAATCAAATAGGTGTTGATGCATCACAAACAGTGGCGGTATTTAATACTTTTGGAACTAAGTTGTATCATTATAAAGGTACTATTACTGAGCAATTGGATTACTACACGCTCTCATCAATATTAAATGAGTTAAGAGAAATCAATACTTTAGCTCAAGTTGATCATGTGGTCAGTAAAGCAAATACACCTTCCGCTACTTGGCAAAAAAGCTTGTTGTATGCGCAAAAATATGGCAAAAGAAATTATAACCTTACGGATGTTACAGCTCCAGCGGTAATGGCACCGCCTAGTGGACAGTATGTTGAACTTGTAGTAAGTAAAGATACGTTGTCAGAGCCTATTGAAGCTTATGAAGGTTACAGTTTATTGCGTGAAAAAAACAATGTATATAAATTAAGGACTACTCCCTCGGAATATGATCAATGGTTCAAAAAAAGGCTCGAATTACAAATAAAAGAAATAAATGTTAATACAGATTTTTTAAAAATTGTAATCAATCATTTAGCGTCTAGTGATAATTTTAATTTTATCGTTTTTGGTACTAAAGTTAATACCCCTAATTCAAATGATTTCTTGGCTATTGACTATGTTTTGCGCTACTATAAAGAAATACCCAAACTAACAACTACGGAATACGAATATCAATTCCAAGCGGATTACCTGCGCGAAATTATACTGGATGCGTTGCGCCGAAATACTAATTCTCAGAATTTGGATAAAGTTATTGATTATTACCAGAAATTATATCAAGTAACTGATGATAGCGATGTAGTGCTTAGACAAAAAATGCAGGTTCTAAAATTAAACAACCACGAAGAGGCGTATTTAGCTGCCTTTAGCGCCTATTTTGATAGTTATGTACAAAAGGATAAAAATTTAATTGAATCTTTAGATTCACGTTTCAACAAAATATATGACTATGGTTGGATAGAGTTTAAAAATAATTTTGCTAATGAGTGTAATGTGGCTGCTTGGTTTGTTGTAGAGCAAGAAAACAAGGATAATAAAAAATCAATAACCGATGCAATCAAATGGTCTGAGATTAGTTTAATGATCGAGAAAGACAATTATTTTTACTTAGATACACTTGCACAATTGTATTATCTAAATGGTCAAAAAGCATTGGCGATCAGTACCCAAGAGAAAGCGTTGGACTTTGCCACTAGAGCACTAGGTTCTGAAACTGCTGCGGAGTTCAAAATCGTGCTTGAAAAAATGAAGAACAATACCTATTAGTAATGACTGATAGGCTAGACCATTGGGAACGGGTTTTGTACTAGCTATTTGGGTAGTGTCGTATTGGTGTTTGAAAGTAATTTTTTAATAGGTGTTTTAAAAAATTGATTACTGCTATTTCAAATAAAAATGCCCAAAAAGTTATTAACTTTTTGGGCATTTTTAAATGTATTTAGATGGATTACAATCCAAAAGCAGTTTTAACCTGGTCAACAAAATCAAGTTTCTCCCAAGTAAATAAATCTACTGTTACTGTTTTTTCGTTTCCACCTGGAGCAGAGAAGTTTTTTTATCGTAAGTCATCTCTAGGATTAATTATTAATTTTTAAAAATTTTTCCTACAATTTTAAATATAATTTGCTATATTCATTTTTTTTTAGTTTTACAATATAAAATATTTCTTACGGCCGTTTGCAGTTTTATCGTGTTAACCGAAAAACGAAAGAGTAGGTTTTAAAAAAACAAATAAAAATGAAAAAGATTAAATTATTGACTGTAGTTGCCTTTTTAGGTACAGGTATTTTTTTGTCAACTCCTGCAAAAGCTAAACCAACTTACGATTGTTTTGCAGGAGAGCTATATATGACTAGACATGTGAAAATATTTGGAATAGAGATCTATACATCTGATCCAATTGCAACAGGTGCTTCCTGTACATCATAAAAAAAATAATAATTTATACACGAGTCAAATATGACTCGTGTATTTTAAATAAAGTAATGAAAATTATAAAAATTCTACCATTAATAGTATTTTTTATTTGTTTTAGTAGCACTAGTTTTTCACAATCAATTTTTGGAGTGGTTCGTGATTCTCTTAATAATAAGCCCATTAGTGACGTAAATTTTAATTTGATTAAATCTAAAATTGGATTCTCGAGTAATGAACAAGGTTTTTTTAAATGTAAGGTAACTGATTTAAAAGATCAAATGGTTGTTTCTTCTTTAGGATATCAAAGTGTTACGGTTGAGATGTCAAAATACTACGATAACAAACAATATGAAATAAATATTGCCCTTTTGCCAGTATCAATAGAACTAGATTCAGTTACTGTTTATGATAAAAAACAATTTTATAAAATTGTAGCATTGCCAGCACAAGAATCAGCTACATTCAATCGTAATCTTTTGAAACATAGTGAATGTGTTTTGATAAATAATAGTTTGGGAGAAGAAGGTTTTTTAAAAGATATTTCGGTTACTTTTAAGTCGAAACACAATAGTTATAAGCAAACCGTCCTAACGCATTATATTTTTAATTTTTATGAATATAATGCTTCTACTGGTACACCTGGTGATCTTATTGAAGTTGTGAATGTGGTCAGTGAAACTAAAGGCAAATTGTCAAGATTTTATTTTAATTTTGAAAAGTACAAGATTCCATTTACTAAAAGTGGTCTTTGTGTAAGTTTGATTGTTGTAGAGAGAGATGTTGTTGAAAATACAATCGAGTCTAAGCAAATTAAAAATTTGTATAAGTCCGTTACTGATTTATTTACTTTTTCTGAGAAAATTCCAAATTTTCAAATTCCAGTATGGTCTAAAAACACTAAGTATTCTCACGAGTGGTCTAATGAGAAATTAAGATATTTGACAAATAATACTATTGGAAGCGATGTTAGTTTTAAAATTAAAGTAAAAATTCAAAGATGATTTACAATAAAGTGAAACGTTATTTGATTGTTGTTTTTGCTTTTATTTTGATTATTTATATAGGAATGCATGTTGAAATAGAGACTACATATAGTGAATATGTAAAAACTAAAAGGGAAAATAGACTCATAGATTTTGGCAGTATTCAATTAGGTGATACCATTAAAATAAAATATAATTTAATCAACTTATCAACGAAACATTTTGTGATATCGGAATTAAAAAGCGATTATGATGTTCTCTTTAAAGGAACTATTTTGAATAAGTCAAATTTTCCTGGTCAAAATAGAATGATTAATATTCAATGTATACCAAGTAAAAAAGGAAACCTATCAAGGAAAGTAGTTGTTATCAGTAATTCGATAGAGGAAATTAACTTAGAGTTTAAAGGTAGAGTTCGTTAATTTAAGATGTAAAATGCCATTTCGATATTTTATCGAAATGGCATTTTACAATAGAATATATACCTTTTACAATCCAAAAGCAGCTTTAACTTGATCAACAAAATCTAATTTTTCCCAAGTAAACAATTCAACAGTAACTGTTTTTTCGTTTCCACCCGGAGCAGAAAAAGTTTTAGTAACTGTTTCAGGAGTACGTCCCATGTGCCCGTAAGCGGCAGTTTCGCTGTAGATTGGATTTCTTAATTTCAAACGTTGCTCAATAAAGTAAGGACGCATATCAAAAATAGCTTCTACTTTTTTAGCAATTTCGCCATTGGTTAAATTCACTTTTGAAGTTCCGTAGGTATCAATAAAAATCCCCATTGGTTTAGCAACTCCAATCGCGTAGGAAACCTGAACTAAAATCTCATCAGCAACACCCGCAGCAACTAAGTTTTTAGCAATATGACGTGTAGCATACGCCGCACTTCGGTCTACTTTACTTGGGTCTTTTCCAGAGAAAGCACCACCACCGTGAGCACCTTTTCCACCGTAAGTATCTACGATGATTTTTCTTCCTGTCAATCCAGTATCTCCATGCGGTCCTCCAATTACGAATTTCCCAGTTGGATTAATATGGTATTGAATTGCATCATTGAACAAATGAGCATGCGCTGGATTTTTTGCAATAATCCTTGGAATCAAAATTTCAACAAGATCTTTTTTGATTTTGGCAAGCATTGTTGCTTCTTCGTCAAAATCATCATGTTGCGTCGAGATTACAATAGCATCAATACGAGTTGGCTTGTTGTCATCGCTATATTCTAAAGTTACTTGAGATTTAGCATCCGGACGCAAATACGTAATTTCATTATTTTCACGTCTTAAAACAGCTAATTCCTTCAATAATTTATGAGATAAATCAAGTGCCAATGGCATATAATTTTCGGTTTCATTAGTAGCGTAACCAAACATCATTCCTTGGTCACCTGCACCTTGCTCTTCAGGATTTGCTCTGTCAACACCTTGATTAATGTCAGCAGATTGTTCGTGAATAGCAGAAAGTATCCCACAAGAATTGGCTTCAAACATGTATTCACTTTTCGTATAACCAATTTTTCGGATTACTTCACGAGCGATATGTTGTACATCTAAATATGTATTTGATTTTACTTCACCAGCCAAAATTACTTGACCAGTTGTTACTAAAGTTTCACAAGCTACTTTTGAATCAGCATCAAATGCCAAAAAATTATCAATTAATGCGTCCGAAATTTGATCTGCAATTTTGTCTGGATGTCCTTCGCTTACAGATTCTGACGTAAATAAATAGGCCATAATAGTTATTATTTTTAAATTAAGCGAGAAAAAATAATTGCTGAAAAGGACTAAAGGAGAGTTCCTGCTTTAGCATTTTTTCTACTGAAAAATTTTCAGCATCCATAATGAATTTGTTTCATTATGAAGAGGTTGCAATCAGTTCAAATTTTTCCTCTTGTATTTGGGTGCAAATGTATGAAACCATTTTGAATTGCAAATTAATCTTAACTTTTTTTTGCGGATAAATGTTTTTTCAGGTTCTATTGCTTACCAAAAACAATAGCAATAGGATTTTGATGAAAATTTTTGAAAATTATTTGGATTTTTAAAAAATAATTTGCAAATTTGGGTATATAAAAAGTAAAAGATGAAATTTAATATTTGTAATATGTTTAAAGTCGCGCAGGATAATTCCTGAGGGTCGCTTATTGCATAATTTTAAATTAAATTATATAGCAAAAGCTTCCCAGATAACGGGAAGCTTTTTTTTTGAATACAACGGAGATAATAGTACAGAAATATAAAATATAAATGAATAACCTAAAATTCCAGTTTACAAATAATTCAACTGTCAATACCATGATTGCTGCCAATGCCATTATGTGTATTTGCGTCTGTTGATTCCAAAAGTATAAGTTTACAAACAACTTAAAACCCTTTTGGATATACATCTAAAAGGGTTTTTTTTAAGAATATATTTTAATTTTAAAAAACATAATGCGAATAAAACCAACAACGAATTAAAACCTAACATCTAAAAATTATGAGCACAACTAAGTATTTTCCAAAAACATTCCAATTATTAGAAAGGATTAACAACAGGAATAAAAAACAAAAGGAGAACGATCCAAAAAATGAATTGATTCATCCTAGATTTGAAATTTCAAAAAACGACGCTTTGGCACAGAAAGTAGTCCCTAATTCTTTGCTTTTTTTAATGTATTCACAAGAGAATGAAGCGCTTTTTATTTAAGAAATCCGAATTTATTTTCGGTTTTGAGATTCTCAAAAAGGTATTTAAAATTGTTGTTTTGACGAGGTAATAACTATAATTGGTTTGTAATGCTTCGTCAAAATAACAATCTAATGTTTATTGTTTTCAGGTTTTTATTTAAACCAAACAAAAAAATCGATTGCGCATAAAAATTTGGTTGTTACAAAAAATAGTCCTTAATTTGCAATTATAAGTTCACAACCGTATTGAAATGTTATAAAGAAAGGACGAGGGATTAGACCCGATGAAGCCTTAGCAACCCTTCGATTTATCGAAGAAGGTGCTGCATTCTACCACGCTCATCGTGGAAAGATAACACTAAGAATTTGTCTAGATAACTCCTAGCTTTCTTTCTAATATTTCCAAACACAAGTCAAAAATCATAAAAGATTTGAAATTGGAAAATAAACCAACATCTATCATATTACAAAATTTCACCACCGAAAGTGGCGCTTTTTATGCTGTCTTAAACTTAAGTTTTCAAGTTTTCGGACCTGAATTGCATACCGCACCAATCGTTTTGGTCAATCATGCTTTAACCGGAAATTCACAAGTTGTGGGAGAAAATGGTTGGTGGAATGATTTAATTGGTACCAACAAAACTATAGATACTACAAAATATACGATACTTGCTTTTAATGTTCCCGGAAATGGATTTGATGGTTTTGTCATTGAGAATTATTCGGATTTTAATACAAGAGACATTGCCAGAATTTTTATTGAAGGGATTCGGTCTCTTGAAATTAAAAAACTATATTCTATTATTGGCGGTTCTGTTGGTGGAGGAATTGCTTGGGAAATGGTTGCATTGGAACCAAAAATCACGCAACATTTAATTCCTATTGCAACCGATTGGAAATCGACAGACTGGTTAATTGCCAATTGCTTTTTGCAGGAACAAATTTTGAAAAATTCTTCGAAACCTATTGAAGATGCACGAACTCATGCTATGCTTTGCTATAGAACTCCGGAATCTTTTACTGCCAAATTTCAGCGAACAACTAATGAAGAATTAGCCATTTTCAATGTGGAAAGTTGGTTGTTGCATCATGGGGAAAAATTACAAAAACGTTTTCAAATCTCGTCTTATAAAATGATGAATCAACTTTTGAAGACGATAGATATTACCAGAAATAGTGCTTCGTTTGAAGAAATAACGTCAAAAATTGAAGCTGATATTCATATTATCGGAATCAATTCAGACTTGTTTTTTACGGCAAATGAAAATAAAGCAACGTATGAGGAATTGAAAAAATATAAAGATAATGTCAGCTATCAGGAAATTGTTTCCATTCATGGACATGATGCTTTTTTGATAGAATACAAACAATTACACAATTTGCTTAAGGATATATTCTAAGCCAAAAAACACAACACAATGAAAATATTAAAATTTGGAGGTAAATCTTTATCAAATGGCGACGGAATAAATAAGGTTGTTGCAATTATTACCGATAAAGTAAATCAAGGAGAGGAAATTGCAATTGTGGTTTCGGCAAGAGGAAATGCTACGGATGAATTGGAAGAGATATTAAATATTGCGGCTACTAATAAAGACTATAAACCGCTTTTTGAGGATTTTAAGAAATACCAACAAGATGAAGATGAGAACGTGGATTTGTCTGAAGAATTCAATGTTTTGGAAAAATTATTTGAAGGCGTTAGTTTAACTGGTGATTACAGCAACAAAATTAAAGACCAGGTTTTATCTAAAGGAGAATTACTTTCGGCAAAATTATTGACGGCAATCTTGATTGAAAACGGAATAAATGCCCGTTTTGCAGATACCAGAGAATTGATTAAAACCGATTCGAAATTTGGTGATGCACAACCTTTAGAACAAATTTCGAAGAAAAATGTCATCAATTATTTCAAGCAGAATAACGGGACAACGGTAAATATTATTACAGGTTTTATTGGTTCGAACAATAATAATGACACCACCACTTTAGGAAGAAACGGCAGTAATTACACGGCTTCGCTGATTGCGAATTACTTAAATGCGGACGAATTACAAAATTACACTCACGTTGACGGAATATATACCGCAAATCCTGACTTAGTGCTTGATGCAAAAAAAATTGACCATTTGTCGTTTAACGAAGCCAATGAAATAGCAAATTTTGGTGCGACGATTCTTCATGCCAAAACGATTATTCCATTATTAGAAAAAAATATTCCGCTTCGTATTCTGAATACTTTCAACCACGAAAATAAAGGAACATTAATCACTTCCAATTCTAACAAAGAAGGGATTAAGACGCTTTCGGTACTTGAAAATGTGTCTTTAGTGAATCTGGAAGGAAGAGGATTACTGGGAAAAACTGGCGTTGATGCCCGTATTTTCAGAGTGATGGGAGATAACGACATTAGTGTAAGCATCATTTCTCAAGGTTCTTCAGAAAGAGGAATTGGTTTGGTCGTAGCTGCTGATAAAGCAACTAAAGCCATGATTGAATTGGAAAAAGAATTCGAGAATGATTTCTATTCGAAAGATGTGAATAAAATCACAGTGACGGATGATGTTTCGGTAATTTCTATTATTGGACAAGACTTGAGTACCTTTCACAAGCCTTATACGGCGTTGATAAAAAATAAAATTGTTCCGATTCTTTTCAATAATACAATTACGGGTAAAAACGTGAGTTTGGTGGTGAAAAAATCGCAATTGAACAAAGCCTTAAACGTGATTCACGGCGAGATTTTTGGAGTTTCCAAGAAAGTTAATATTGCTATTTTCGGACATGGATTAGTAGGTGGAACGTTGATTAACCAAATATTGGAATCAGCAGCGACTATCGAAAAAAGAAAAGATATCAAACTGAATGTTTTTGCGATTGCCAATTCAAGTAATGTACTTTTAAATAAAAACGGCGTTACTCCAAATTGGAAAAATGAAATTCAAAACAATGGGTTCTCTTATACTATCGATGACGTAATTGCCTACGCAAATGAACATCATTTGGAGAATTTGATTGCGATTGATAACACGGCAAGTGCCACATTTGTTGAAAATTATATTCCTCTAGCAGAAAGCAGTTTCGATTTGATATCGTCTAATAAAGTGGCGAATACATTAAGTTATAGTTTTTATAAAAAATTACGAAAAGTGCTAGCAGATAATCAAAAGAGTTATCTTTATGAAACGAATGTTGGAGCGGGATTACCGTTGATTGATACCATTAAATTATTACATCTTTCAGGCGAAAATATCACGAAGATTAAAGGTGTTTTCTCAGGAACATTGAGTTATTTGTTCAATAATTTTTCTGCTAAAGATGCTTCGTTCAGCGAAATATTAAAAGAAGCAATTGATAATGGATATACCGAGCCGGATCCAAGAGAGGACTTGTGCGGGAATGATGTAGGTAGAAAATTATTGATTTTGGCTAGAGAATTAGACTTGCAAAATGAGTTTGAAGAAATTGAGATTCAAAATTTAATTCCAGAACATTTGCGTGAAGGAGTTGTTTCTGATTTTTTAAATAAATTGACGGAGTTTGACCCGATTTATGCTAAAATAAAAGCCGACCAAAAGCCAAATCACGTATTGCGATACATAGGAGAATTGTCAGGTGATTTGCAAAATGACAAAGGAAATCTGGAAGTGAAATTAGTTTCTGTACCATCTGATACGGCGCTGGGTGGATTGAAAGGTTCAGATTCTTTCTTCGAAATTTACACGGAATCTTATGGCGACAGACCAATTGTGATTCAAGGCGCAGGCGCAGGATCAGCAGTAACGGCTAGAGGAGTTTTTGGCGATATTTTGAGATTATCGGATAAAGGATAATGATTTAAGATTGCGGATTAACGATTTTTGATTGCAGATATATAAAACAAGAATCCGTGTATTTTTGCGTTAGCAAATCCGTTTTATCTGCGTGTAATAAAATATAAATTAATAAAAAAGGGACTGCCTCCAGTCTTGGCTCCCTTCCCTTCGGGGAGGGTTGGGGAGGGGAATAATATGAAAATAACATTAAACAGAGTAAACGACAATTTCCATTTTGAATTGAAAAATGAAAGAGGGCATTTAGTAAACGTAGATAGCCGACCAGAATTTGGCGGAAACGATATGGGCGCAAGTCCTATGGAATTAGTATTGATGGGAGTTGCAGGTTGCAGCGCCATTGATATGATTTCAATTTTAAAAAAACAACGTCAAGAAATCACCTCTTTCAAAGCTGAGGTAGAAGGAGAGCGCGTACAAGTTGGAGAAGCAAAACCATTCAAAGATATTCACATTGTTTTTTATCTGGAAGGGCCAATAAACGAAGAAAAAGCAGCCAGAGCCGCACAACTTTCTTTCGAAAAATACTGTTCGGTTTCTAAAACATTGGAGCCAACAGCAACTATACATTATAAAGTAGTTTTGAATAATAAACCATTGTAGTTTAAGCAAAGTGATTGGATTTATTATTCCAACAACTTTAAACCTTAAACCTTAAACGATAAAAAAATGAACGATCAAGATTTTGGTTTTGAAACCCAAGCCATTCGCAACCAACTAGAAAGAACGCAATATTTAGAGCACTCAGTGCCTTTGTACTTAACTTCCAGTTTTGTATTTGAAGATGCCGAAGACATGCGTGCTTCTTTTGCCGAAGAAAAAGACAGGAATATTTATAGTCGTTATAGTAACCCAAACACCAACGAATTTGTTGATAAAGTTTGTGCTATGGAAGGTGCTGCAGCAGGTTTTGCCTTCGCATCCGGAATGGCAGCAGTGTATTCAACCATGGCGGCTTTATTGAAATCTGGAGATCATATAGTTTCTTCCAGTAGTGTTTTTGGAGCCACTCATTCGTTATTCATTAATTATTTTCCAAAATGGAATATAGAAACCTCTTATTTTGATATTAACAAGCCGGAAACCATTGAAAGTTTCATCACACCAAATACAAAGATTCTTTTTGCGGAATCACCTACCAATCCGGCTGTTGATATTATCGATTTGGAACTTTTAGGGACAATTGCCAGAAAACACAATTTGATTTTGGTCATTGATAACTGTTTTGCAACGCCTTATTTACAACAACCTTTAAAATGGGGTGCGCATTTAGTGGTACATTCCGCGACAAAGTTAATGGACGGGCAAGGGAGAGTTTTAGGAGGAATAACAGTTGGTGATGCTGAATTGATTCAGAAAATCTATTTGTTTTCCCGACTTACAGGGCCTTCCTTATCTCCATTTAATGCTTGGGTATTGTCTAAAAGTTTAGAAACATTAGCGATTCGTTTAGACAGACATTGTGAAAATGCCTTGAAAGTAGCGGAGTTTTTAGAGCAGCATCCTCAAGTTAATAAGGTAAAGTATCCATTTTTGAAATCGCATCCACAATACGAAATTGCTCAAAAGCAAATGAAGTTGGGCGGAAACATTGTAGCTTTTGAAATAAAAGGTGGTCTTGAGGCGGGAAGGACGTTTTTAGACAAAATAAAATTATGTTCGCTTTCGCCAAATTTAGGAGATACCAGAACTATTGTTACGCATCCAGCGTCAACTACACATAGTAAGTTATCAGTTGATGAACGTTTGGCAGTCAGCATTACCGATGGTTTAGTGCGTGTCTCAGTTGGATTGGAAACTGTAAAAGATGTAATTGCTGATTTAGAGCAGGCTTTGTCTTAATAATTTTTGATTTGGGATTAACGATTTTAGATTGTAGATTTGATATCAGTAAAGAGAAAATCAAACATCAATTATGCTGTCTAAAAAAACTAAATACGGAATAAAAGCGCTTACTTTTTTGGCGCGCCAAAAAGACAATTCTCCTGTTCAAATAGCGGAGATTGCCAAGAGTGAGACTATTTCAATCAAGTTTTTAGAAAGTATTTTATTATTACTGCGCCATTCCGGTTTTTTGGGTGCCAAAAAAGGAAAAGGCGGGGGCTATTATTTGATAAAAAATCCCAAAGATATCAATATGGCCCATGTGTATCGCATTCTTGAAGGGCCAATCGCATTACTTCCTTGCGCCAGTCATAATTTTTACGAGCCTTGTGTAGACTGCTCGGATGAAGTTACGTGCGCGGTTCGAAAACTGATGATTGAGGTGCGCGATAATACCCTGAAAATTCTAGAAAGTAACACCTTGGCTGACATTGCTTTTTAAAGAATAAATCACAAAATAAATTTTGTAGTTAACTTAAAAGTTTTATTTTTGCATAATAATCTACTATTCCGATAGGGTAGTGGATTTAAGCATTAAAAAAATTGAATTAAAAAAGTATGAGTAAAGAATTGAAAACCATTGCGATAAATGAAAAATCGGAAACGACTTTTAAAGAACGCTTATGGGTTGTTATCCCTGTTGTTTTATTGGTAGGATTAATTTCTACATTGGTCTACAATCATCATGCTGAATTTTCCTGGAGTGGCCTAATAGCAGGTTTTAATCAGGAATTTTTAATCTTTTTCTGTATTGGTGTTTTTGCACAATTAGTAGATGGAACTTTAGGAATGGGGTATGGAGCAACTTCTACTTCTTTTTTATTGGCGTATGGAATTCCGCCAGCGATAAGCAGTACAGGAGTTCATGTTGCTGAAATGTTTACAACAGGAGCTTCGGCTATTTCTCATCATCGCTTTGGGAACATCAATAAAAAATTAGTGAGACATCTATTGATTCCGGGTGTTTTAGGTTCTATTGCGGGTGCTTATTTATTGTCGGATGTGATTGATGGGGATGCGATAAAGCCTTTTATTGCGGTATACATGATAGGGTTGGCAATTATAATCATCAGAAAAGCAATGCAGAAAAACATTATTAAAAAGAAAACCAAGCGACTGAATATTTTAGCTTCTTTTGGAGGCTTCATGGATGCTGTTTGTGGTGGTGGCTGGGGACCGATTGTGACTTCGACCTTATTAGGGCGCGGTAGAAATCCACGATATACCATTGGTTCTGTCAATGCAGCGGAGTTTGCGGTAGCTTTTGCAAGTGGTGTAACCTTCATGCTTTTTGGAGGAATACAAGGGTGGCAAGTGATTATAGGGTTGATTTTGGGTGGTGTGATTGCTGCTCCAATTGCCGCTATTTTAGTGAACAAAATAAAGAGAAAGCCTATGATGATTTTGGTAGGTGTTTTAATTATTGTTTTGAGTTTAAAAACACTGTCTAAATTATTATAAAAGAGAAACGAAATTATGAGCATAGTGATAACAAATACTTTATTAGAAAAAACAAAAGCTTATCTATCGAGGAAACGCTTACTTTTTTGGCGGATGAATTTAAAGGCAAAGTAGTTTTTTCTACTTCTTTTGGGCAGGAAGATCAAGTAATTACGGCTTTGATTGGTCAGAATAATTTGCCAATTACCATTTTTACTTTGGATACCGGAAGACTGTTTCAAGAGACGTATGATGTTTTTCATAAGACTTTAAAGAAGTATCAAATAGATATTAAAACCTATTTTCCGGAAACAAGTGCGGTTGAAGAGTTGTTAAACCAAAAAGGTCCAAACAGCTTTTACGAATCGGTAGAGAATAGAAAAGAATGTTGTTTCATTCGAAAAGTAGCGCCTTTGACTAAAGCATTGAAAGGAAATTCGATTTGGATTACCGGTTTGAGAGCCGAGCAATCCGAAAATAGAAATGATTTAGACCTTTTTGAATACGATGAAAAATTCGACATTATAAAATTCAATCCGTTATTAAAATGGACATTAGAAGAGGTTCAAAAATATTTAGACGGTAACAATGTGCCACAAAATGCCTTACACAAACAAGGTTTCGTCAGTATAGGTTGCGCACCTTGTACCAGAGCAATTGTCCCTGGAGAAGATATCCGAGCAGGCAGATGGTGGTGGGAATCTAGTCACAAGGAATGTGGTTTACACCAGAAATAGAAAACAGAGGTTAGAATAAAGAGAAAAGAAAAAATAATAATAGTTAAGAGATTTTAGATGAGGTTTCAACAACCTTAAACTTTAAACTTTAAACTTTTAAATTAAAAGAATGAGTACCATATTAAAAACAAACGCATTAGAAAGCGAAGCGATATACATTTTTAGAGAAGTAATTTCTCAATTTGACAAGCCAGTTTTACTTTTTTCTGGAGGAAAAGATTCGATTACATTAGTGCGTTTAGCACAAAAAGCATTTTTTCCTGCAAAAATCCCTTTTCCATTGTTGCATGTAGACACGGGACATAACTTTCCGGAAACTATTGCTTTCAGAGATAAATTGGTTGCTGAATTAGGTTTGGAATTAATCGTCCGTAATGTGCAAGATGCTATTGACGAAGGTAAAGTAGTGGAAGAATCAGGGAAATACTCCAGCAGAAACAGTTTGCAAACGACGACACTTTTGGATGCAATCGAAGAATTCAAATTTGATGCTTGTATTGGTGGTGCGCGTCGTGATGAAGAGAAAGCAAGAGCTAAAGAACGTATTTTTTCTGTTCGTGATGATTTTGGTCAATGGGATGAGAAAAACCAGCGTCCGGAATTATTTGATATTCTGAACGGAAAAATCGAAAATGGTCAAAACGTTCGTGTTTTTCCAATTTCAAACTGGACAGAGCTTGATGTTTGGAGTCATATTGAGCAAGAGCAAATAGAAATTCCATCGATTTACTTTTCACACAAACGTAAAGTATTCTTGAGAGACGGTATGATTTGGTCACATTCTCCATTTGTGTACCAAGAAGAAGATGAAGAAATCGAAGAACGAATTGTTCGTTTTAGAACTGTTGGAGATATGAGCTGTACAGCAGCTGTTGATTCTTACGCAGCAACAATTCAAGAAGTAATAGGCGAAATCAGATCTTCGACTATTTCAGAAAGAGGAGCCAGAATTGACGACAAACGTTCTGAAGCTGCAATGGAGAAAAGAAAACAACAAGGATACTTTTAGAAAATAATTATAACTTATGAATTATAAATTATGAATTGTTCTGAGACATTTAAAATTTAAAATTCAACATTTAAAATAAAAAAATCAAATTTAGAAGTTTATGTAGGTCTTTTTGAAAACCTTAAACTTTTAAACTTTAAACAAAATTCTGATGGAAGTTTTAAAAATAGCAACAGCAGGAAGTGTAGATGACGGAAAGAGTACTTTAATCGGGAGATTATTATACGATACAAAATCGTTGACTACAGATAAGATTGAAGCAATAGAAAAAAGCAGCAAGCAAAAAGGATACGATTATTTAGATTTTTCTCTGGCTACTGATGGTTTGGTTGCTGAGAGAGAACAGGGAATCACGATTGATGTGGCGCATATTTATTTTTCGACAGCTAAGAAAAGTTACATTATTGCCGATACTCCGGGTCACGTAGAATATACACGTAACATGGTTACGGGAGCCTCAACTTCGCAGGTTTCAATTATTTTGATTGATGCTCGTAAAGGCGTTATTGAGCAAACGTACCGTCACTTTTTCATCAATAATTTATTGCGTGTAAAAGAAGTGATTGTTGCAGTAAACAAAATGGATTTGGTTGATTATTCGGAAGAAGTCTACAATAAAATCAAAGCTGATTTTCAGGCATTGAACAGCAAAAGTTCGTTCAAAGAGCAAAACGTAAGTTACATTCCTTTGAGTGCTATCAATGGAGGAAACGTTGCGGATAAATCAGAGAATATGCCTTGGTACACTGGACAAACGGTTTTGGAACATTTAGAAGCGTTAGAGCCAGAAGATGTTTTTGAAACAGGAAAAGCACGTTTCCCGGTTCAAACAGTTATCCGACCAAAAACGGAAGAATATCATGATTTTAGAGGATATGCCGGAAAATTATACGGGAACAATATCAAAGTTGGCGATGCAGTAACGGTTCTTCCTTCATTGACAGAGTCTAAAGTGACTAATATTCACTTTTTTGATCAGCAATTTGATGAAGCGACTACAGGTTCTTCGATTACTTTGGAACTGGAAAATGATATCAATGTGACAAGAGGAGACATGATTGTAAAATCGAATGAGTTGCCTAAAATTGAAAAAGACATCAATACAACGATTTGTTGGATGGACAGCAAAAAGTTAGTTCCAGGGGCTAAATATTTGGTACAACACAATACCAACAGGGTTTTGGCAAAAATAGAAAGCGTGAAAAACGTAATCGCTACAGATTATTCTGGAGTTACACCAGCAACTCAATTGGCTATAAATGAAATAGGCGAAGTAAATATTAAATTAAGCAAAGCTTTGTATTTTGATGCCTATAATGACAACAAATCAAACGGTGCTTTTATTCTAATAGACGTTGCTACTAATACCACAGCGGGAGTTGGATTTATAAACTAAATCTAACTTTTGCCATAAACAACACACAGATGGAAAGTTTTAGAACCGAAATAGAAGATCCGATTGTCCAAAAAGACATTATCGATTTAGAAAGAAAAATTGCTTTATTCCGTGATGGAAAAATTGATGATGAGCGTTTCCGTAGCCTTCGTTTAGCGAGAGGAGTGTATGGTCAGCGTCAGGAAGGCGTACAAATGATTCGTATCAAATTGCCTTTTGGTAAAGTGACCAGCGAACAACTGACTCGTATTACCAAAGTTTCAGATGAATATTCTACCGGACGTTTGCATATTACAACGCGTCAGGATATCCAAATTCACTATGTAAGTTTGGACAGAACGCCACAACTTTGGGCTGAATTAGAAAAAGATGATGTTACACTTCGTGAAGCTTGTGGAAACACCGTAAGAAATATTACGGCTAGCGAAACAGCAGGAATTGATAATGAAGAACTTTTTGATGTGTCGCCTTATGCGCATGCTATGTTTCAGTTTTTCTTAAGAAATCCGGTTTGTCAGGAAATGGGGCGTAAATTCAAAATTTCATTTTCGTCTTCGGATAAAGATACGGCGTTGAGTTATTTACACGATTTAGGATTTATTCCAAGAATTGTAAATGGCGAAAAAGGATTTAAAGTAATGTTAGGTGGAGGATTAGGTTCTCAGCCGCATCACGCCGAATTATTGTCAGAGTTTATTCCTGTAAATGAAATTATTCCAACAACAGAAGGCGTTTTGAGAATTTTTGATCGCTATGGCGAAAGAGCGAAACGTTTGAAAGCGCGTATGAAATTCCTAATCAAAGATATTGGTAAAGATGAATTTTTAAAATTGGTGGATGAAGAGAAAAAAGCGTTGTCTCACGAAACAGTTGAAATAGATACAACAGCTTTTGATGGTGAAATTCCAGCTCCTTTATTGGAAGTGCCAAAAGTAGTTATCGAAGATGCAGCAGCTTTCGAAGCTTGGAAAAAATCAAATGTAATTGCGCAAAAACAAGCGGGTTATGTAGCGATTGGAATCAAAGTTTTATTAGGAGATTTTTATACCGATAAAGCAAGATTATTAGCGGATTTGATTAAAAATTATGCGGCTAATGAATTGCGTTTTACATTGAGACAAGACATTTTAATTCGTCACGTAAAAGAAGAAAATTTACCTTTTTTCTACCAAGAATTAGCCAAATTAGATTTTGTGGCTTTGGGTTACAATACCATTTCAGATATTACAGCTTGTCCGGGAACAGATACCTGTAATTTAGGAATTGCCAGCAGTACCGGAATCGCAGTAGAACTAGAAAGAGTTTTAGAAGCAGAATATCCACAATACAGCAACAATCAGGAAATCACGATTAAAATCAGTGGTTGTATGAATGCTTGTGGACAACACAATATGGCCGAAATTGGTTTTCAGGGAATGTCAATCAATTCAGGGAAATTAGTGGCGCCAGCATTACAAGTGTTATTAGGCGGAGGAAATTTAGGAAACGGAAACGGAAGGTTTTCGGATAAAGTAATCAAAATTCCAAGCCGAAGAGGACCTGATGCTTTGCGTTTCATCTTAAATGATTTTGAAGAAAACGGAAACGGACAATCGTTCTTGAATTATTATGATGCCAAAGGCGAAAAATATTTCTACGAATTTTTGAAACCATTAGCCGATTTGACTAATCTTACCGAAGCTGATTTTGTAGATTGGGGAAATGCTGATAACTACGTAAAAGCGGTTGGAGTTGGAGAATGCGCCGGTGTTGTTATTGATTTAGTGGCTACCTTATTATTGGAAGCTAAAGACAAATTAACTTTCGCGCAAGAAGCTTTCGAAGAACGAAAATGGGCAGATGCGATTTATTTAGCGTATGCAGGTTTCGTAAATGGTGCCAAAGCATTATTATTGGCTGAAAACCAAAAAACAAATCACCAAGCTGGAATTATCGATTTGTTTGATATAGTTTTCGTAGCAACAAATATCATTCAATTGAAATCATCATTAAGAGATTTAGTTTACCAAATCAATCAGAATGAACCTTCTGCTGAATTTGCACAAAATTACATTCAAGATGCAATTGTCTTTTTTGAAGCAATTGAATCGTATAGAGAAAAAGACTTAGCCGATGCTTAAAAAGATACAACCAATAGTAACCCTAGTGGGTGCGGGTCCAGGTGATCCGGATTTACTGACAATCAAAGGGGCAAAGGCACTGGCTGAGGCCAATGTCGTTTTATATGACGCTTTGGCAAACGAGGAAATTTTAACCTATGCTCCTAAAAAAGCAATTAAAATATTCGTTGGAAAGAGAAAAGGCTGTCATGAATATACGCAAGACCAAATCAATCAATTAATTGTAGATAACGCGCTTACTTACGGACATGTGGTTCGGTTGAAAGGTGGTGATCCATTTATTTTCGGTCGTGGCGGTGAGGAAATAGACTTTGTTGAAAGTTTTGGGATACCTACATTTGTTGTACCTGGAATTTCATCGTCGATTGCTGTTCCTGCTTATCAAGGGATTTCATTAACCAAAAGAGGTGTTTCAGAAAGTTTTTGGGTAATTACGGGTACAACGTCCGATAGAAAATTATCAAATGATGTGGTTTTAGCTGCGCAATCATCGGCAACAGTTGTGATTTTGATGGGAATGAGCAAATTGTCACAAATTGTTTCTTTGTTCCAAAAAGAATCTAAAGGAGAAACTCCCGTTGCGATTATTCAAAACGGAACTACTGCTCAGGAGAAAATTGGTGTTGGAACAATCAATACAATTCAACAGGTTGTAACGGAGCATAAATTAAGTTCGCCTGCCATAATTGTCATTGGAGAAGTAGTAAAAGAAAGTAATAAATTGAAAGGATTTTACGAAGAATTCATAGTATCGGAAATAAGATAAGAATGGAAAGAAATGAATTATATCCTGTTTTTTTAAAACTACAAAACCTGAATGTGTTGATTGTGGGTGGCGGAAATGTGGGTTTAGAAAAGTTGTCATTTCTTTTGAAATCAAGTCCAAACGCTAATGTTGAGGTGGTGGCACCAAAGTTTCTTCCAGAACTGGAAAGCCTCGCTGCGAAACATCCTTCGGTACAATTGACTTTTAGAAAATTCAATCGATGGATGCTTCGCAAACGCCATATGGTTATTGCTTGTACGGATGATTTGAAAGTCAATAAAAGGATTTATGATTTATCCAGAAAAAGATATTTAATTTGCAATATTGCGGATACTCCGCCATTATGTGATTATTATTTGGGTGGAATTGTAACCAAAGGAAACGTGAAAATTGCGATTTCGACCAACGGAAAATCACCAACAACTGCCAAAAGATTACGGGAGTTATTTGAAGAAATAATCCCGGACGATATCAACAAAATGGTCGAAAATCTAAATGAATATCGCAAAACGCTAAAAGGGAATTTCGAAGAAAAAGTTCAAAAAATGAACGAAATAACCGAGTCGTTGAAGAATAAAGATTCAAGAGAATAGCATAAAGAACAAAGAATCCGACTGATATTTATCATTTAAAGTCATAAAAATCAGTTGTTCATTTGCAATTAAATAGTTTAGCACAATTACATTACATAAAGAATAAAAAAATGATTAAAACAGACATACTAATAATAGGAGCGGGACCTACAGGTCTATTTGCCGTTTTTGAAGCAGGATTATTAAAATTAAAATGCCACATTTTAGATGCTTTGCCACAAGCGGGTGGACAATTATCTGAATTATATCCTAAAAAACCTATTTATGATATTCCAGGTTTCCCGGAAGTATTAGCCGGAGATTTAGTTGCTAATTTAATGGAACAAATCAAACAGTTTGAACCGGGATTTACTCTTGGTGAACGTGCTGAAACAATCGAAAAACAAGAAGACGGAACTTTTATTGTGACTTCTAATAAAGGAAAAAAATTCCATGCTCCTGTAGTAGCAATTGCGGGTGGATTGGGAAGTTTTGAACCACGAAAACCATTGATTGAAGACATCGAATTTTACGAGGATAAAGGAATTAAATACTTTATCAAAAATCCAGAGAAATTCAGAGATAAAAAAGTTGTAATCGCTGGAGGAGGAGATTCAGCTTTAGACTGGAGTATTTTCTTGTCGAATGTAGCTTCTGAAGTGACTTTGATTCACCGTAGAAACGAATTCAGAGGTGCTTTAGATTCTGTTGAAAAAGTACAGGAATTGAAAAACTCCGGTAAAATAAAAATGATTACGCCAGGAGAAGTTGTTGGCTTGAAAGGTGCTGAACATTTAGAAGGAGTTGTAATCGAGGAAAATGGCGCACACCGAACAATTGAAACGGATTATTTTATTCCACTTTTTGGATTAACGCCAAAATTAGGTCCTATCGGAGACTGGGGATTAGACATTGAAAAAAATGCCATCAAAGTAAATAATGCTTTGGATTACCAAACGAACATTCCAGGAATTTTTGCCATTGGTGACGTAAATACCTATCCTGGGAAACTGAAATTAATTCTTTGTGGATTCCACGAAGCAACATTAATGTGTCAGGCAGCTTACCAAATCATCAATCCGGGTAAGAGATATGTATTGAAATACACTACAGTTTCCGGTGTTGACGGATTTGACGGAACTCGCAAAGAAGCTCCAAAAGCCGTAGTAAAAGCCATAGTTTAACAACTTAGCACAAACTAGTTAAAAATTAAAGCGCTAATACTTGCAAGTATTAGCGCTTTGTCTTTTCTTTGCACTGTTCCTATATTTATTGAAAGTTATCACGAAAGGCGGAGGGAAAGACCCGATGAAACCTTAGCAACCCTTTATCTTTAAAGAAGGTGCTACATTCTACTTTGTACTGAACAGTTTCAGTATTTAAGATAGATAACACACGAATACTCACTCAGTATTTCTCAAACCTTTTCTTGACAACATTTATTTTTAGCCCACTGAATTAATTTCAGTATCAGGAGCGAACAATTGGCGTTTTTTTGCCAATACCGTTCCCGCTTTCCGTTGCAATCTTTTACTTTTTTAAACAAAAAAAGTAAAAGGATTTTCACTTCAAACAAAGTTCACTGAACTCCTATGAGAATAGAAATTAAGTGAAGTAATCGGGGCTAAAGAGCTTAAATAGTGAACTTTTGTAATTAATAATAAGCGCTTAATACTTAGTATTTTGCGAGAATAAAACAAAAGATGTCAACTATTCAAAAAGCCATTAAAAAAAACATACTCGTACTCGATGGAGCTATGGGAACCATGTTGCAACGCTATAATTTTTCCGAAGAAGATTTTCGAGGCGAACGTTTCAAAGATTTTCCGCATTCCTTGAAAGGGAACAACGATTTATTGTCACTCACGCAACCACAAGCGATTCGTGCCGTTCACGCCGCCTATTTTGAAGCAGGTGCTGATATTGTTGAAACCAATACTTTTTCTGGAACCACAATAGGAATGGCAGATTACCATTTGGAAGATTTGGTGTATGAACTCAACTACGAATCAGCAAGAATTGCCCGTGAAGTAGCCGATGAATTCACCGCCAAAAATCCGGACAAACCTCGTTTTGTTGCGGGTTCAATAGGGCCAACAAACAGAACGGCAAGCATGTCACCAGATGTAAATGATCCGGGTTATAGAGCCGTAACTTTTGATGATTTACGAATTGCCTACAAACAACAAGTAGAAGCCTTGATTGACGGAGGAAGTGATTTGCTTTTAGTAGAAACTATTTTTGACACCTTAAATGCCAAAGCGGCGCTTTTCGCAATCGAGGAAGTCAAAGACGAACGTAATATCGATATTCCAATAATGGTTTCCGGAACGATTACGGATGCTTCAGGAAGAACACTTTCCGGTCAAACTGTAGAAGCTTTTTTAGTTTCGGTTTCACACATTCCGCTGTTGAGCGTAGGTTTTAATTGCGCTTTGGGAGCTGATTTGCTGAAACCTTATTTGCAAACGTTGTCACAAAACACTTCATTCAACGTGTCGGCGCATCCTAATGCAGGATTACCAAATGCTTTTGGAGAATACGATGAAACACCAGAACAAATGCAAGCTTTCATCAAAGAATATTTAGACGATAATTTAGTAAATATCATAGGCGGTTGTTGCGGTACAACGCCAGAACATATCAAGTTGATTGCGGATATCGCCAAAGATTATAAACCAAGGGTTTCGACGGCAACAATGTAATTATAGAGACACGATTTATCGCGGCTGACTATTAAGTAATGTGTATATTTATGAGATAACGGTGGTATTTTGACCGATCATCAACAAAACAAAACAGTTGCATTTATGAATATCAGAATAGGTGACGAGCAAAAAGATTACGACAAAGTTTGGGACATCTTCACAAATGTTATATCAACAGGTGATACTTATGTTTTTGACCCCAATACTCCTAAAGACACATTGCATAAAAATTGGTTTGCAGATTATATGGACACTTTTGTTGCAGTAGACAATAATGACGAAATATTTGGTACTTATATTATTAAGCCTAATCAAATTGATTTAGGAGACCATATCGCTAATTGCAGTTATATGGTAAAACCTAAATATCACGGCAAGGGAATAGGTAAAATTTTATGCGAACATTCAATAAAGTTTGCAAAGAACAAAGGGTATTTAGGAATTCAGTTTAATATTGTTGTAAGCACAAATACAAATGCGGTAGAACTTTGGAAGAAATATGGATTTAAGATTATCGGAACAACGCCAAAAGGATTTAGGCATAAAAGCTTAGGATTTGTGGATACTTATATAATGTTTAAAGATTTGCAGGATGGCTAATGCTCTCCCGCTAGCACGAGCAGAATGTCATTAAGTTAAAAGTTTATTTATCATTCCGACGAAGAAAGAATCTCTGTTTGTCGCTCACGTTTGTTGAGATTCCTCCTTCGTCGGAATGACAAAAAATGTCGAGGATGTTTAAGTACCTAATGGAAGAGATTTTTTCATTCCTCGCAATGACATAAAATGAACAAAATCCGCGTGAGGGATAGCAGTGAAGCTCCTTTTTTATGGCTTTTTAGCCGAAAAAAAGAGCGGGAACGTATAGCCCGACCCTTTTGGGTCACGCCCAAATAATAAGAAAAATAAGTTATTCCAGCATAGTTTTTAATAACCCTGCAGGATCAAATAAAATAAGAAATGGCACAAGCAGAAAATAGAAGAAACCTTGTATTATCAGGATTAGAGCCTTTGATCATTACGCCGGAAAGCGTTTTTGTGAATATTGGTGAACGTACGAATGTAACAGGTTCTAGAAAATTCCTTCGATTAATTAAGGAAGAAAAATACGAAGAAGCACTCAGTATTGCTAAAGAACAAGTGGAAGGTGGCGCACAAATCATCGATATTAATATGGATGAAGGAATGCTCGATGGCGAATATGCTATGACAAAATTCCTGAATTTGATTGCCGCTGAACCGGATATTTCCAGAGTGCCAATCATGATTGACAGTTCAAAATGGGATATAATTGAAGCGGGTTTAAAAGTAGTTCAGGGAAAGAGTGTCGTAAATTCTATTTCTTTGAAAGAAGGGGAAGAACAATTTATTCATCATGCTAAATTGATTAAGCGCTACGGAGCTGCTGCTATTATAATGGCATTTGATGAAACTGGACAAGCTGATAATTACGAACGTAGAGTTGAAATTTGCCAACGTTCGTATGATATTTTGGTAAACAAAGTTGATTTTCCTCCGCAAGACATCATTTTCGATTTAAATGTTTTTCCAGTAGCAACAGGAATGGAAGAACACCGCTTGAATGCATTGGATTTCTTTAGAGGAACTAAGTGGGTTAGAGAAAATCTTCCTCATGCGCATATTAGCGGTGGAGTGAGTAATGTTTCGTTTTCGTTTAGAGGAAATGACACGGTTCGGGAAGCGATGCACTCGGTGTTTTTATATCATGCAATCCAGCACGGTATGACTATGGGAATCGTGAATCCGGAAATGCTTTCTATTTACGACGAAATTCCAAAAGATTTGTTAGAACGTGTTGAGGATGTAATTCTAAACCGTCGCGATGATGCAACGGAACGATTATTGGACTTTGCCGAGAATGTAAAAGGAGATGTAAAAAGTAACGAAAAAGCAATTCAGGAATGGCGTTCGGGAACTATTCAGGAACGATTGACGCATTCGTTAGTAAAAGGAGTTGATGAATTCATAGAAATTGATGTTGAAGAAGCCAGACAGTCAGCAACAAAGCCTATCGAAGTAATCGAAATCAACTTAATGGCCGGAATGAATGTCGTAGGAGATTTATTTGGTTCAGGAAAAATGTTTTTGCCTCAGGTGGTAAAATCTGCTCGTGTAATGAAGAAAGCAGTTGCTTATTTATTGCCGTTTATTGAAGCCGAAAAAGATGGTGTTTCGAGTTTTGCAGGTCGCATCTTAATGGCAACGGTAAAAGGCGACGTACACGATATTGGAAAAAATATTGTTTCAGTTGTTTTGGCTTGTAACAATTATGAAATCATCGATTTAGGTGTCATGGTCGCTCCCGAGAAAATCATCGCTGCCGCAATAGAGCACAACGTTGATATTATTGGTTTGAGCGGATTAATAACGCCATCATTGGATGAAATGGTGTATTTGGCTAAAGAATTAGATAAAAGAAATATAAAAATTCCGGTGATGATTGGTGGAGCAACGACTTCACGAGCGCACACTGCCGTGAAAATTGCGCCACAATATAAATCGACTGTAATTCACGTAAATGATGCTTCAAGAGCCGTAACGGTTGCTGGAAATTTATTGAATAGTGAAAAGAAAATTTATGCAAGTGACATCAGAGCAGAATATGATGCTTTTAGAGAAACATTTTTAAATCGTTCACGCGACAAAAATTTCTTGACAATTGAGCAAGCTCGTGTTAATAAACTTAAATTAGATTGGGAAAACTACAATCCAATGAAACCTAATTTTATTGGAACAAAAACTATCGAAGTTGATTTGGATGTTTTGGTTCCCTACATTGACTGGACACCATTTTTTAGAACATGGGAATTGTTCGGAAAATATCCGGCTATTTTAACAGATGAAATTGTAGGCGAACAAGCCACATCTCTTTTTGCGGATGCCAAAGAAATGTTAGAAGTTATTTTGACAGAAAAGAAACTGACGGCCAAAGGAATTTACGGAATTTTTCCAGCCAATCAAATCAATGATGATGATATTGAATTAAGCGATGAAAGTGGAAAAGTATTAGAGAAATTCTTGACGTTGCGTCAGCAATCACAAAAAACGAAAGGTGCTCCAAATATTGCATTGTCGGATTTTATTGCTCCGAAAGACAGTGGAAAAGTCGATTATATGGGTGCGTTTTGTGTGACGACCGGTTTTGGGGTTGATGAATGGGCAGCAGAATTCGAAAGAGATTTAGACGATTACAACTCGATTATGGTGAAAGCATTGGCAGATCGTTTTGCTGAAGCTTTTGCAGAGTATTTACATGAAAAAATCCGTAAAGAAATTTGGGGTTATTCTTCTGATGAAAATTTAACAACCGAAGCCATGATTGATGAGGTTTACAAAGGAATTCGTCCTGCACCGGGTTATCCAGCATGTCCTGATCATTTAGAAAAACCTACGATCTGGAAATTACTAAATGTAGAGCAAGAAATAGGAGTGACTTTGACCGAAAGTATGGCAATGTGGCCGGCTTCATCGGTTTCAGGATATTATTTTGGGAATCCGGAAAGCAAGTATTTTGGACTTGGAAAAATAAAAGAAGATCAAGTTATTGATTACGCCAAACGTAGAAGCGTATCGACAGAAGTAGCTACGAAATGGTTGAACCCGAATATTGCGGATTAGAAATAGTTTAAAGTTGAAATTTTGTTTAAAGTTTAAAGTTTAAAGTTGTTCGAGAGAACCTTAAACCTTAAACCTTAAACTTCAAACTAAAGAAAATGAAAGTAACACAACATATAGAAGGTGCAAACGGAGAAACGTTGTTCTCCTTCGAAATTATTCCGCCTCAAAAAGGGAAAAGCATTCAGGAATTATACGATAATATTGATCCTTTGATGGAGTTCAAACCGCCATTTATAGATGTAACCACTTCTCGCGAAGAATTTATTTATGTTGATAAGGGGAATGGTTTATTGGAAAAAAAATTAACCAGAATGCGTCCGGGAACACTTGGAATTTGTGCTTCAATTAAGCATAAATACAATGTAGACACAGTTCCTCACGTGCTTTGTGGTGGTTTTACGAAAGAAGAAACCGAATATTTATTGGTTGATTGTCATTATCTGGGAATCGATAATGTGATGGCCTTGCGTGGTGATGCTATGAAGGACGAGCAGTCTTTTGTTCCTAAACAAGGAGGAAATGATTTTGCTGTTGATTTGGTCAAACAAATTAACCAATTGAATAGCGGAAAGTACTTGCATGAAGTGATGGATGTTGATAATAAAGCCAATTTTTGTATTGGAGTTGCGGGATATCCGGAGAAACATTTGGAATCTCCATCTTTAATTTCAGATTTGAAAAGGCTGAAAGAAAAAGTGGATGCAGGTGCGGATTATGTGGTGACACAAATGTTTTTTGACAATACAAAATATTTTGAATTTGTTGCTAAAGCCAGAGAAATGGGAATTACCGTTCCTATTATTCCGGGAATTAAACCAATCGCAGTACAAAGACACTTACAGGTTTTACCACAAATTTTTCGAATTGATTTGCCGGAAGATCTAATTCATGCCGTGGATCAATGTAAGAATAATGCAGATATCAGACAAGTAGGAATCGAATGGGCAATTCAACAATCATTAGAATTGAAGGCAGCCGGAGTTCCAGTTTTACATTATTATTCTATGGGAAAATCAGAAAATATCCGACAAATAGCGAGTAAGGTTTTTTAGAAATTTAAAACTATTATATCCAAAGCTTCCAGCCTTTTAAAGGCTGGAAGCTTTTTTAATTGTCTTGTCATTCCGACGAAGGAGGAATCACAATTGATGAGATTCCTCCTTCGTCGGAATGACAAAACCGGGTTTTGTATTTTAAAAGAGTTTGTTTTTTATTCGAAAACATAACAGAACACTAATAACAGAATACTGCCAACTATTTAGTTATCTCTCTAAATACTGCCTCCAAGTTTTTATTTTTCTGATTCAGCTGCAAGGTTTTCAAACCATTGGCATTGGCAAAATCAAAAACTGCTGGACGCATATCTTTATCCGCTTTGAAAGTTAATTCCCAAATCATATCATGCGTATTTTTATAAGAAACTAGGTTTTCTATCTTAGCAATGACTTGTTCTTCTATTTTAAAGTCAAATTCTACTTCGATGACTTGCTCCTTGTCTTCGGAAATTAAGTTGTCCAGTTTTTTATCGGTAACAATTTTGCCGTTATTGATGATAATCACGCGGTCACAAATCGCTTCAACTTCCTGCATAATGTGTGTGGAAAGGAAAACAGTTTTGTCTTTTCCCACATTTTTAATCACATTACGAATTTCCATCAATTGATTTGGGTCTAAACCGGTAGTGGGTTCATCAAGAATCAAAACATCTGGATTGTGCAATAAAGCATTGGCAAGCCCTACACGTTGACGATATCCTTTGGACAATTGCCCTATTTTTTTATGACTTTCGGTTGTTAAACCTGTCAATTGAATAACTTCTTCGATTCTGGATTTGGCTACTTTATAGACATCAGCATTAAAAGCTAAATATTCACGTACATACAAATCCAAGTACAACGGATTGTGTTCCGGAAGATAACCTATAGAGAGCTGAACAGCTTTTTGTTGTGTGTTTACATCATTTCCATTTACGATTGCTGTACCTTCATCTGCATTAATGTAGGTAGTCAATATTTTCATTAAAGTCGATTTTCCGGCTCCATTTGGACCTAAAAAACCAACAATTTCTCCTTTATTAATGGAAAATGAAATGTTATCCAGTGCTTTTTGCGCACCGTAACTTTTGGATATATTAGTAACTTCTATTGACATGGAATTTTATTTGGTACAAAAGTAAACAGAAAAAGTATTGATTTATTGTTTTTTGAAGCTCAATAGCTAAAAAGACCTAAGTCAAAGTTTTACATAGCGGGATGATATTCTATTTTAGATTTATATATTTACGAGAAACTATGTAAATATGAATTTGAAGACTACACAATCGGGCAGTTTCTTGAAAAACTACAAAAGTATTTTATTGCTACTCGGCGGAATTCTGGCAGGAAGTATACTGGGTTTAGTTTTTGGAAAAGGAGTAGAAGTGATTAAACCTCTGGGCGATATATTTCTAAATTTACTATTTACAGCAATTATCCCGTTGATATTTTTTACGATTGCATCTTCAATTGCCAATTTAGAAAAATCAGAGAAACTAGGAAAATTGTTTGTCATTGTCATTGGAGTATTTTTAAGTACAGTACTTATTTCTGCTATTTTGATGCTAGTTGGTGTGTTGTTATTTCCCATTCAGCAAGATATTATCATTTCTAAAATCCCATTAGAAACTATTCAGGAAAGCACTACAGGTTCACAAATTACTCAATTGCTCACAGCTGGGGATTTTTATGAGCTACTTTCTCGAAAAAGTATGTTAGCGCTCATCATATTTTCGTTTTTAATAGGATTTGCTAGTTTGCAATCTGGTGAAAAAGGGAAAGATTTCAGGCGGTTTTTACATTCCGGAAATGAAGTGATGAAACAATTGCTGCACATAATCATGAAAACAGCTCCAATAGGTTTAGGTGCTTATTTTGCGTATCAGGTTGGGATTTTTGGACCACAATTATTTGGCGCTTATGCAAAACCTTTGGCACTTTATTATGCGGTTTGTTCTTTTTACTTTATTGTATTTTTTAGTTTGTACGCTTTTATCGCTGGAGGAAAATTAGGATTTACAGTATTTTGGAAAAATAATATTACGCCTTCATTAACGGCATTGGGAACCTGCAGCAGCATTGCAACAATTCCTGCCAATCTCGAAGGTGCCGAAAAAATGAATATTCCGGCTCATATCAGAAATGTTGTTATTCCACTGGGCGCACCTTTGCATAAAGACGGTTCGAGTATGTCGTCAATTATAAAAATTGCAGTTATTTTTGCCATGTTTGGAAAAGATTTAACGGATCCTAATACTATATTAATGGCTTTGGGAATTACGATAATTGTTTCGGTAGTCGAAGGCGGAATTCCAAACGGAGGTTACATAGGAGAAATATTGGCGATTACCGTTTACGGATTTCCTATGGAGCAGGCTTTGCCAGCCGCAATGATTGTGGGAACCTTGGTTGATCCAATGGCGACGCTGCTGAATGCAAATGGTGATTTAGTATCGGCAATGATGGTAACTCGAATTTCGGAGGGGAAAAAATGGCTTACTGAAAAATTAGTGGTGTAATTTAGGTTTATTTTTAAAGGTAAAATTCAGGAAAAATAATATTTCAATTGCCGAAAATCATAAAGACACGCTGACTAAAAAATATTTTAAAAGCCTTTTTTTAATTATTACATAATTAATAACCAGTTTTTTAGCGAATCCTTTTTTTGTTCAATAAAACCGTCTTTTTTTTAGGGTTAGCTGGAAATTATTTATACATTCGCAGTGTAATTAATGCAAAAAAACAACAACATGTTGAGTAACCGATTTTATTTTAGCAACTCTTATTATTTCTTCTGGAAAGTAGAAAGGGATTGTTGTATGGTTATTTGATTATAAAATTAAATTGATACTATAAATATACAATCCCGATGAAAATCGGGATTTTTTTTTGCTTAAAAGGGTGTAAAATGAATGAAATAATTGGAATACAAGGAATAACGGGTTCTTTTCACCATCAGGTGGCGCAGGAATACTTTAATCAGGCAGTTATTGTTGATGAATGTTTATCCTTTGAAGAATTAGTAGACAACCTGCTTTCAGGCAAATCAGATCAGGCAATTATGGCGATAGAAAATTCTATTGCGGGCCCAATTATTCCAAATTACGCATTGATTGACAAAAATAATTTGCACATAATAGGAGAACATTATTTAAGAATTCATCAGAATCTAATGGCTTTAAAAGGTCAAAAAATGGAAGATATTCTGGAAGTACATTCGCATCCTATGGCTATTTTACAATGTATGGAATTCCTGAAAAAATACCCCAACATAAAATTAGTCGAAGATAAAGATACTGCTGAAACGGCACGAAGAATTCAGGAAAAACAGTTGAAAGGAATTGCTGCAATCGCAAGTAAAACCGCTTCGGAAATGTATGATTTAGAGATTTTGGCTCCGGAAATCCAAACGATTAAAAATAATATGACTCGTTTTGTAATTGTCAAAAAGGAGAATTCATTTGTCCCGGAAAACGAAATCAACAGAGCGTCCATTAAATTCGAATTGGATCACAAGCGCGGAAGTTTAGCGGCAGTACTGAATGTGATGAGCGACTGTAAATTGAATTTAACCAAAATTCAGTCATTACCAAAAATAGAAACACCTTGGAAATATTCGTTTTTTGTGGATGTTACTTTCGAAAAATACGAAGATTATGCAAAGGCAAAGTCATTATTGACCATTATGGCGGAGTATTTCAAAGTGTTGGGAGAATATAAAAACACAAAATTATAATTAGTTGAAAGTTAAAAGTTACAAAGTAAAAAGAATCCTAAAATAGAAAAATGATTACTACAGCGAAACGTCTCGAAATAATTGAAGAATACTATTTCTCCTCAAAATTGAGAGAGGTAAGACAATTGGCTTCTGAGGGGAAACCCATTATCAATATGGGAATTGGAAGTCCGGATTTACAGCCGTCACAAGCTGTAATTGACGCAGTAGCTCTGGCCATGCAAGACGAAAATGCGCATCAATACCAGAGTTATCAAGGACTACCGGAATTGCGTCAAGGGATGGCTGATTTTTACAAAAATAATTACGGAGTTGCGTTGAATCCGGCTAACGAAATATTGCCTTTGATGGGTTCTAAGGAAGGAATTATGCATATTTCACTGGCGTTCTTGAATGAAAGCGATCAGGTACTGATTCCAAATCCAGGATATCCAACGTACACTTCGGTGACGAATCTAATAGGAGCATTTCCAGTTTATTATGACTTAAAAGAAGTAAATAATTGGGAACCGGATTTTGAAGCTTTGGAAAAATTAGATTTATCGAAAGTGAAAATAATGTGGATTGGTTATCCGCACATGCCAACTGGAGCAATAGGAAGTTTGGCGTTGTTCGAAAAATTAGTGGCTTTCGCCAAAAAACATACTATTTTGTTAGTTAATGACAATCCATACAGTTTTGTTTTGAATGACAATCCGATGAGTTTGTTGCAAGTGGAAGGTGCAAAAGACGTGGCTTTAGAATTGAATTCTTTGAGCAAAACTTTTAACATGGCAGGCTGGAGAGTTGGAATGCTATTAGGAAATGCAGCTTGTATTGATGCAGTTCTAAAAGTGAAAAGCAATATGGACAGCGGAATGTTTTACGGCATTCAAAAAGGAGCGATTGAAGCTTTGAAAAGCGATAAGACTTGGTTTGAATCGATGAATGCGATTTATAGAAAACGCAGAATTCTTACCGAACAACTGGCCGAAAAATTAGGCTGTAAAGTTTATAAAGAAGGTGTTGGATTATTTGTTTGGGCAAAATTACCGGCCGGAATTACATCGGCAGAGAAATTCATTGATGCCATTTTATATGACAAATCTATTTTCATTACGCCGGGAACCATTTTTGGCAGTAATGGAGAAGGTTACATACGATTTGCACTTTGTGTAAAAGAAGAAAAAGTACAGGAAGCGATAAATAGATTTTAGATTGCTGATTAACGATTTTAGATTTCAGATTTTCCTGCAAGGTTTTTAAAACTGTGTAACTAATAAATAAACATTCTAAAAAAACGAGGTGCCCTAGCCCTGATAGCAGTGGAAATCCTTTTACTTTTTCTTTAAAAAGTAAAAGATTGAAACGAATAGCAGGATTAGCTCAAAAAAATAAAAAATGAAAGTATTTGTAATAGGAATAGGATTGATAGGCGGTTCGATGGTGTTGGACATTAAAACACTGCATCCAGAAGCCAAAATTTATGGAATTGATACTAACGAAAGTCATTTGGCGGAAGCCATATCTTTAGGAGTTGTTGATGCTGGTGCAACATTTGATGATTTAGTGGATGCCGACTTTGTAATCGTTTCAGTTCCTGTTGATGTAGCGCTGGTTGTTTTGCCAAAAGTATTAGATGTTATAGGCGATAATAGTATCGTTTTCGAAGTGGGTTCTACCAAAATTCCTATTTGTGAAGCGGTTGCCAATCATTCTAAAAGGAGGAATTTTATAGCGACGCATCCTATCGCAGGAACGGAGTTTTCAGGACCTTCGGCGGCGATAAAAGGATTGTTTCAAGGGAAGACAAATATTATTTGTGAGGTGGAAAAAACTACTTTCAAATTACAAGAAAAAGCGTTGGATTTGTTTAAGGCAATGGGAATGAGAATTCGTTATATGGATCCGAAATCACACGATAAACACATTGCTTACGTGTCGCATTTGTCGCATATCAGTGCCTTTATGCTGGGAAAAACGGTAATTAATAAAGAAAAACACGAACAGGATATTTTCGACATGGCAGGTTCCGGTTTTGAAAGTACCGTCCGTTTAGCCAAAAGTTCCCCAGCAATGTGGACACCGATTTTTAAACAAAACAGGAAACAGGTTGTAAAAACACTGGACGAATACATTTCGAATTTATCAAAGTTTAAAGAATTATTAGAAAATGAAGATTACGATGCAATTTACAATGAAATGCAAAGTGTCAATAAAATAAAAGAGATATTAAACGGAATTAATGTAAAAAAGTAATCAGTGTTCATCCTCAAACTTCAGGAGAAATTTACAATTAAATAGAACAACACAAAAACTAAAAAAAAATAAAATTAGAAAAGATGGAAAATAAGAAAGAGATGAGAAATTGGTTGAATGAATTTAATTTGACTCATCCATTTGTAATCGCAGGACCTTGTAGTGCTGAAACTGAAGAACAAGTATTAAAGATTGCACATGAATTGAAAGATTCAGACGTAAGCGTTTTTAGAGCAGGAATCTGGAAACCTAGAACACGTCCGGGAGGATTCGAAGGCGTAGGAGAAATAGGGTTGAAATGGTTGAAAAAGGCAAAAGAACAAACCGGATTGCTAATGGGAACGGAAGTGGCAAATGCGGCACACGTAAAATTAGCTTTGGAATATGATATTGATGTTTTGTGGATTGGAGCCAGAACGACAGTAAATCCATTTGCAATGCAGGAAATAGCAGATGCTTTAGCAGGAACTAAAAAAATCGTATTGGTTAAGAATCCGGTGAATCCAGATTTGTCTTTATGGTTGGGCGGCGTTGAGCGCTTGTACAATGCTGGAATTGAAAAATTAGGGGTGATTCACAGAGGTTTCTCTACATACGAAAAAACAAAATACAGAAACATTCCAGAATGGCAGATTCCTATTGAACTGCAAAATAAATTCCCTGATTTGCCTTTAATCATTGACCCGTCTCACATTACAGGAGATCGAAAAATGATTCTTGAAGTTACTCAACAAGCTTTAGATTTGAATTATGACGGAATGATTATCGAAACGCATTATGATCCGGACAATGCCTGGAGTGATGCTGCTCAACAAGTGACGCCGGATGCTTTGAAACAAATTTTTATAGATTTGAAAGTAAGAAAAGTAAATGATGTATCGGAAGAATTTACTCAAAAAATGGCTAAATTAAGAGCTAATATCGATGTTTTAGATGCTACGTTGTTAGAGCTTTTGGGTAAAAGAATGAAAGTAGCGGATGAAATAGGTCAAGTGAAAAAAGATGCTAACGTTGCTGTATTGCAAAACAATCGTTGGAATGAAATCCTTGGAAAAATGATTTTGGATGGTGAGAAAAAAGGATTGACGGAAGAGTTTGTACTGAAAATGTTCAAAGCGATTCACCAAGAAAGTATTGGTCACCAAGAAAAAGTGTTGAACGCATAAAATGATTTAAGATTTAAGATTGAGGATTAACGATTTCTGATTTTTGATTTCGTGAGCCATTAATTTAGATTTTTAAAAAAATTCCTACCGCTTTTGTAAAAAAAAAGTTGTGGGGATTTTTTATTTTTAATTGTATATAAAGTTGTTCAAAGTGAAAAACTTCAAACTTTATCCCGAAGCTTCGGGATAAACCTAAAACAAAGAATTATCTTTGCAAAGTCTTAGATTTTAAAACAGAAATCTAAAATCGTTAATCTTCAATCAAATAATCCTCAATGACAGGACTCGTATACAAATCTACAGGAAGTTGGTACACCGTAAAATCCGAGCAAGGTGATTTTATCGAATGCCGTATGAAAGGGAAATTCCGGCTAAAAGGAATCAAAAGTACCAATCCTATTGCTGTAGGCGATGTTGTGGATTATGAACTCGAAGAATCATCTGACACTGTTACTGGAACGATTCACAAGATTCACGACAGAAAGAATTATATCGTTCGGAAATCTGTGAATTTATCACATCAGATGCATATTATAGCGTCTAATATTGATCGGGTTTTCTTGTTAGTCACCATTAATAATCCGCCAACGACTTTTAATTTTATTGATCGTTTTCTGGTTACAGCCGAAGCATATGGAATCGAAACCATTTTAGTTTTTAATAAAATTGATACTTTTGATGACGCCACACTTGATGAGCAATTGTATATGCAGCATGTGTATCAAGAAATAGGATACAAATGTTTGCGCGTTTCTTCAACTGAAATGAAAGGGATCGAGGAGTTGAAAGCAATGATGATTGGTAAAGTGAGCATGTTCTCCGGACATTCAGGTGTTGGGAAATCCACTTTGGTAAATGCCATGGAGCCTTCTTTGCATTTAAAAACAAAAACAATTTCTGAAGCAAGTAAACAAGGACAACATACTACGACATTTGCTGAGATGTATGATTTGTCTTTTGATGCTAAAATTATTGACACGCCAGGTATCAAAGGTTTTGGAATTGTGGACATGGAAAAAGAGGAAATCAGTGGCTATTTTCCTGAATTTTTCAAATTGAAAGAGCAATGTAAATTCAATAATTGTTTGCATAAGGACGAGCCGCAATGTGCAATTAAAGCTGCATTAGAAAGAGATGAAATAGCTTGGTCCCGTTACAGAAGTTATCTTAAAATTCTGGAAGGCGACGATGAAAATTACCGTACGGATATTCATAACGAGGATAGAATAATTAGTGATAAAACACGGGAATAACAATAGCAATTTCAAAAATCAATTTCAATTTCAAAAATGAAAATCGTCCTTCAAAGGGTTTCCTCCGCCTCCGTAACTATAGACAATAAAATTGTAGCCGATATCCAAAAAGGATTATTGGTTTTAGTTGGTATTGAAGATTTAGATAATCAAGATGATATTAATTGGTTAGCTTCAAAAATAACCAACATCCGCATTTTTGGGGATGAAAATGAAGTGATGAATTTATCTGTCAAAGATATCGACGGCGATATAATTGTGGTAAGTCAATTTACATTGCATGCCGCAACCAAAAAAGGCAATCGCCCTTCCTATATTAAAGCTTCAAAACCTGAGGTTGCCATTCCATTGTATGAAAATTTTGTAAAACGTCTGGAAATAGAGTTTGGTAAAAAAGTACAAACGGGAATCTTTGGTGCGGATATGAAAGTGCTTTTGTTGAATGATGGGCCCGTAACGATTATCATAGATAGTAAAAATAAAGAGTAATTTTTGGCGCAATTCTCCAAACCTTAAAAGCAAATACCGGAAATTATTATAAGAAACACCTCACTCAAGGTGTTTTTTTATGTTCCAATTCTTTACATTTGTTCAAATACAATTCAGATGACTTTAGAACAATACATTCAAAATATAAATTCCGCATACAAAAGAGGCAATGCAACAGAACACACCTATCGTGGCGATTTGAAGCAACTTATCGAAAGTATTGTTCCTGATGTTGCCGCAACCAATGAACCCAAGCGACAACAGTGCGGAGCGCCGGATTATATTATCACAAAGAAAGATATTCCCATTGGTTTTATTGAAGCCAAAGATATTGGCGATAAAGATTTATCGGGTGTAAAGAAAACGGGGAACAAAGAACAATTTGACCGTTATAAAAACTCGCTCAACAACTTAATTTTTACCGATTATTTAGATTTTCATCTTTTTATCGATGGCGTTTTTATTACAAAAATCGCCATTGCAGAGATACAAAACGGAGCAGTTATACCGTTGCCTGCTAATTTCGCCACTTTTACAAACCTTATTAAAGATTTTTGTGTTCACATCAGTCAGTCTATAAAAAGTTCTAAGAAACTGGCCGAAATGATGGCGGGAAAAGCCAGATTGTTATCCGATGTGATTGAACAAGCGTTGACCAGTGATGAAACGCAGAACGATGACAGTACGTTGAAAGACCAAATGAACGCTTTCAAAGAAATCTTAATTCACGATATAACGCCCAAAGGTTTTGCCGATGTCTATGCACAAACCATTGCCTACGGAATGTTTGCTGCACGACTACACGACCCAACTTTGCCTACTTTTTCCCGACAAGAAGCAGCCGAATTAATTCCGAAATCCAATCCGTTTCTACGAAAATTATTTGGTTACATCGCCGGGCCTGATTTAGACGATCGCATCAAATGGATTGTGGATTCTTTGGTTGATATTTTCTTGGCGTGTAACGTTGCTGAAATATTAAAAAATTACGGAAAGTCAACCAAAATGGAAGATCCAATCATCCATTTTTATGAAACGTTCCTGAGTGAATACGACCCAAAGCTTAGAAAAGCACGTGGCGTTTGGTACACGCCAAAACCAGTCGTGAATTTTATTGTTCGTGCGGTGGACGACATCTTGAAAACAGAATTCGATTTGCCGCAAGGTCTAGCAGATAATAGCAAAACGAAAATAAAAATTGACCTTCAAGGCAAAAAAGTAGAACAAGAAGTGCATCGTGTTCAAATTCTGGATCCGGCAACGGGAACCGGAACATTTTTGGCTGAAGTAGTCAAACACGTTCACAAAAAATTCAAAGGACAACAAGGCGTTTGGAGCAATTATGTAGAAACGCATTTGCTACCAAGATTAAACGGTTTCGAACTTTTGATGGCAAGTTACGCGATGGCGCATTTACAAATGGATTTACTGCTGACGGAAACCGGCTATAAACCTACAAAAGACCAACGTCTAAAAATTTATCTCACCAATTCTCTCGAAAAAAGTCATCCTGACACCGGAACGTTGTTTGCCAATTGGTTGAGTTCCGAAGCCAACGAAGCTAATTTCATCAAGCGCGACACTCCCGTAATGTGCATTATTGGAAATCCTCCGTATAGTGGCGAGAGCAACAACAAAGGCGAGTGGATTATGAAATTGATGGAAGATTACAAAAAAGAACCAGGCGGAAAGGAAAAACTGAAAGAACGAAATCCAAAAGCAATAAATGATGATTATGTGAAATTCCTGCGCTACGGACAGCATTATATTGAGAAAAATGGTAGCGGTGTTTTGGCATTCATCAACCCACACGGATTTTTGGATAATGTCACTTACAGAGGAATGCGTTGGAATTTATTGAAAACCTACGACAAGATTTACACAATCGATTTGCACGGAAATAGCAAGAAGAAAGAAACGGCTTCTGATGGTTCTGCTGATGTCAATGTATTTGATATAATGCAAGGCGTTTCAATCAATATTTTTGTAAAAACAGGAAAGAAAAAAGTAAACGAATTGGGACAAGTTTTTCATTGTGATTTATTCGGGAAACGAGATTTTAAATATGATTTTCTTTCAGAGAATTCTTTGAAAAGTATTGATTTCAAAAAAATATTAAATGTTGCTCCAAATTATTTCTTTGTAAATAAAAATTTTGATGCTCAACAGGATTATGAACAAGGATTTAAAATTGATATGTTGTTTAAGATTTATGGAATGGGAATTACAACTGGAAACGATAAAGAATTAATTGATTTTAATCCTAATCATTTAGAAGATAGATTCCCTTTAAATAATATTAGAAAAGTTAATTATCGCTTATTTGATATTCGATATGTAAACTATAATTTAAAATTAATTGATAGAGGACGTGAAAAATTAATGATGCATTTTATTGATTTAGATAATTTAGGTTTAGTTAGTCTAAAAGGAGTAAGAAATGATTTGACAAGTAAAGTTGGTATAACTAAACTAATTATTGATAAATCTGTAGTGTCTACTTTAGATAATGGTTTTGTTTTTCCATTATATCTCTATCCCGAAACGAACGGACAACAACAATCCCTGTCAGGGTTCGAAACCCTGACAGGGTTGCACGAACCTACCAATAGGCAACAACAATCCCGGACAGGGTTGAACAAACCTACCGAGATTTTAAAAAGAATCCCCAATCTTAACGCTGAAATCATCAGTCAAATCGCGAAACAATTAGGAATGACTTTTGTTGCGGAGAAAAGCCCCTCCTCCATAGGGGTTGGGGAGGATTTCGCGCCAATCGATATTCTCGATTATATTTATGCGGTGTTGCATTCACCAACGTACAGAGAGAAATACAAAGAATTTCTGAAAATAGATTTTCCAAAAATCCCGTTTCCAAAAGACACAAAAACCTTCTGGAAATTGGTTGCATTAGGTTCGCAAATACGAGAAATTCATTTGCTGGAAAGCGCAACAGTAGAAGAATTTATTACTGAATTTAATATTGACGGCGATTGTGTGGTTACAAAACCAAGCTTTGTCATTTCGAGCGCAGTCGAGAAAACGCATGGAAATGTATTCATCAACGAAATCCAATATTTCGAAAATGTTCCTGAAGTAGCTTGGAATTTCTACATTGGCGGCTATCAACCCGCACAAAAATGGCTCAAAGACCGCAAGGAACGTAAACTGGAATTTGACGATATTGCCCATTATCAAAAAATAATCGTTGCTCTAACTGAAACGGATCGATTGATGAAGGAAATTGATAAAATTGAAATAGAGTAGCTATGGATGAAGATTTAAAAAAGTTTATTTTATATAAAACACCTAGTGGAGAAATCCGTGTTGATGTTTTGTTACAAAATGAAACAGTATGGTTAACTCAAAAAGCAATAGCTGAGTTGTTTGGCGTGCAAAGACCAGCAATAACGAAACATTTAGGCAATATTTTTGATGCTGGTGAACTCGAAGAAAATTCAGTTAGTTCCATTTTGGAACATACTGCCGACGACGGTAAAATTTATCCAACTAAATTTTATAATCTCGATGCTATAATTTCTATTGGATATCGTGTAAACTCTACTAAAGCAACACAATTTCGTATTTGGGCAACCCAAACTTTAAAGGAATATATTATAAAAGGTTTTGTTCTAGACGACAATCGTTTAAAACAAGGTCTGGCTATTTTTGGTAAAGATTACTTTAAAGAATTACTACAAAGAGTTCGTTCTATTCGAGCGAGTGAAAGGAGAATTTACCAACAAGTAACTGATATTTTTGCCGAATGCAGTATTGATTATGACAGCCATGCCGAAATAACTAAAAATTTCTATGCCACAGTTCAAAATAAATTTCATTTTGCTATTACTGGTAATACTGCTGCTGAAATAATTGCTAAAACTGCCGACGCCAAAAAGGAAAATATGGGCTTGACAACTTGGAAAAACAGTCCAAGTGGAAGGGTTTTGAAATCGGATGTGATTGTTGCCAAAAATTATTTGCAAGAAAAAGAAATTAAACAATTAGAGCGTACCGTAACGGGTTATTTTGATTACATAGAAGGATTGATAGAGCGGGAGAATACTTTTACGATGAGTCAATTGGCTGAAAGTGTGAATAAATTTCTAAACTTTAATGATTATAAGGTTTTGGACGGTAAAGGAAAAATTTCTAAAATACAAGCTGATAAAAAAGCAATCGCTGCCTATGAGACTTTTAATAAAACACAGAAAATAATTTCTGATTTTGATAAAGAAATAAAAAAACTAAAATAAAATGAACCTAAAAAATTCCCAACTAGACGTAGATACTTGGATCAAAGAACACGGCGTTCGTTACTTTAACGAATTGACTAATATGGCACAACTTACCGAAGAAGTAGGCGAAGTAGCCCGAATCATTGCCCGTCGTTACGGTGAACAATCCGAAAAAGAAAGCGATAAAAACAAAGACCTTGGCGAAGAATTAGCCGATGTAGTTTTTGTCGTATTGTGTTTGGCAAATCAAACCGGAATCGATTTACAGGCTGCTTTCGATAAAAAGATGGATTTGAAATCTATCCGAGACAAAGACCGTCACAAAAACAATGAAAAACTCAAATAATTTGTGAAGTATAAATTATGAATTATAAACGCGGAGTGGTAAATTGCGAACTTGAATTATACCACTCATAATTCATAATTCAAAACTCATAATTAGCTACATGAATTTAAAATTAAGTACGAATTCACAATTCACAATTGATAATTCACAATTAAATATTACCGGCTCAAAAAGCGAAACTAACAGACTATTATTGCTACAAGCTTTATTTCCTAATATTACTTTAGCCAATACTTCTAATTCTGATGACAGTGAAGTAATGCAAAAAGCATTGAAAGGAAACGAGGAAATAGTTGATATTCATCATGCGGGAACGGCGATGCGTTTCTTAACGGCATATTTTGCAGTAAACGAAGGTCGTGAAGTAGTGTTGACCGGCTCTCAACGAATGACGGAGCGTCCCATAAAAGTTTTGGTGGAAGCCTTGGAGCAATTAGGGGCTAAAATCTCCTACGAGAAAGAAATTGGATATCCGCCAATTCGAATCAAAGCACAAAAAATCACAGCTTCTAAAGTGAATATTCCTGCCAATGTAAGCAGTCAATACATATCGGCATTGTTATTAGTGGCGCCAAAATTGGAAAATGGTATTGAAATCACTTTGGTTGGCGAAATCACTTCGGTTCCTTATATCAAAATGACTTTGGCTTTGTTAAATGATTTGGACATCAAAACCAGTTTTGAAGGAAATGTAATTACCGTTTATCCAAAACAAGAAGTAGCATCGAAAGTAATGACCGTAGAATCCGATTGGAGTTCTGCTTCGTACTTTTTTAGTTTAGCTGCTTTGGCCGAAAATGCGACTATTTCATTAACGAGTTATACAGAAACGAGTTTGCAAGGCGATTCGGCTTTGGTTGAAATCTACAAACAAATGGGTGTTGAAACACATTTTGAAGGGAACAAAATGACTCTGGTAAAACAGTCTGATTTCAAACCGGAAACTTTAAACTTAGAACTAAATAATACGCCAGATATCGCACAAACAATAGTAGTTACTTGTCTTGGATTAGGAATTGGTTGCCATCTTACAGGACTTCATACCTTAAAAATAAAAGAAACGGACCGACTCGAAGCACTTAGAATTGAGTTAACAAAATTGGGAGCGAATATAGCCGTGACCAATGATAGTTTGACGCTTCTGGCTTCGAACCAAATCAATCCTAATGTTAAAATTGCGACTTATAACGATCACCGCATGGCGATGGCATTTGCACCATTAGCTATAAAAGTGCCAATTATCATCGAAAACGCGGAAGTCGTTTCAAAATCATACCCTGATTTTTGGAATGATTTAAAAAGTTTAGGTTTCGAAATTTCATAGCACACCCTCAATTCATTGGGCGAAAAGATGTTTTTCTTCTCCCTCTCCTTCGGAGAGGGCTGGGGTGAGGAAAAATAAACAGCAAAACACTTGACAACGCCTATCTCACAATCGTATATTTGCAAACTAGGATTAAAGTTGTCATCCTGAGCGCAGACGAAGGACGTAACTTATAATTCATAACTCATAAATATATCAGATGAAATTATCACATTTTCAATTCGATTTACCAAAAGAACTTCTTGCCGAATATCCAGCTGAAAACAGAGACGAAGCACGTCTGATGGTTATTGATCGTAAGAAAGGAACTATAGAACATAAAATGTTCAAAGATGTTATCGATTATTTTGATGACGGAGATGTTTTAATTCTGAATAACACTAAAGTTTTTCCTGCACGTTTGTATGGAAATAAAGAAAAAACTGGAGCAAGAATCGAAGTTTTTTTACTTAGAGAATTAAATTCTGAGCAAAGACTTTGGGACGTTTTAGTTGATCCGGCACGTAAAATCAGAATTGGTAACAAACTATATTTTGGAGATGACGATTCGTTAGTAGCTGAGGTTATCGATAATACGACCTCTCGTGGAAGAACATTACGTTTTCTTTACGACGGTTCCTATGAAGAATTCAGAAATAAATTAACAGAACTTGGAGAAACTCCAATCCCAAAATACATTTCTAGAGACGTAACTCCTGAAGACGCGGAACGTTACCAAACTATTTATGCTAAAGAAGAAGGAGCTGTTGCAGCACCAACTGCAGGATTGCACTTCTCGAAACATTTATTGAAAAAACTCGAAATCAAAGGAATTAAATTTGCCGAAGTTACACTTCACGTAGGTTTGGGAACTTTCAACCCAGTTGAGGTTGAAGATTTATCAAAACACAAAATGGATTCTGAGGAATTAAAAATTACTCAAGAAGCCTGTGATATTGTGAACGAAGCCAAAGCTAAAAAGAAACGTATTTGTACCGTAGGAACTACTTCTATGCGTGCCGTTGAAAGCTCAGTGTCGTCACAAAACACCTTGAATCCTTTTGATGGATGGACAAATAAATTTGTTTTTCCTCCTCATGATTTCACGATTCCAACGTGTATGATTACTAATTTCCACACGCCAAAATCAACTTTATTAATGATGGTTTCCGCATTTTGTGGTCATGATTTAATGAAAAAAGCATACGCAGAAGCAATCGAAGAAGGATACAAATTCTATTCTTACGGTGATGCAATGCTGATCATTTAAAAAACATTTTTTCTCCTCCCTTTCCTTTGGAGAGGGTTGGGGTGAGGCTAAAATCTCGTCAGCAATGGCGAGATTTTTTTTGTTTTATAAAGGTGTGTCCCGCTGAAAAAGCGGGTCGGGCTCTACGCTGTATCTTTATTTTCTTAAAGAAAGAAAATAAAGGATGCCGCTTCCATCCCTCACACGACGTTCTGTGCATAAAAGAGATTTGTATTCCTAATTCACTTGATACACCAGTCGATCCGTGATATTAGCCGTTTTGTTTTTCGATTGCGTATTAAACGAACCGCCATACGAAAAATCTTCCGATGAGTTTTGACCCGTAATTTGAAAAACTCCCATATCCGATTTCTTTAAATTCCCTAAACTCGCATCAGCGTTTTCAGCGATACTTTTAGCTCTGATACTAGCGTCTTTGGTGGCTTCGGCAATCATTTTTATTTTTAACTCGGCCAGTTTTGTGTAATAATATTCTGGTGGAGACGAATAAAATTCTACGCCTGAGTTGATCAATTCACTGGATTGTCTTGATAATTCCTCAATTTTATTTACTTCCTTAGATTGAATGCTTACACTTTGAGTCAGCGTAAATCCTGTGAAAATTTGCTGTCTTGTGGTTCCGTTTTCGTTGTAAGTAGTTTCAAAATCCTTATTGAAATTCACCGCTGAGAAAACCATTTCATTCGGTGCAATTCCTTTGCCTGATAAATAACTTTTTATTTTTTCTCTGTCAGCATCTAATGCGGCATAAGCATCCTTCAAAGTCATACTTTTTTTAGAAAACAATCCGCTCCAAACAATCAAATCCGAAACGAAATCCTTCTTACCCGAGCCGGTAACACTTATGGTATCGTTACTTTTATTTCGATTCTGAAAAGCATTCGAAAATAAATATGAAGAAATCACCACCGCAACGGCAATAATAATAACGTTCAAACTGTTTTTAAGCAGATCTAAGAATTTTAAATTCAATCAAATATAATTTAAAAACGAGTAGTTTCTTAATTCCGTATAGGAATTGGGAACTATTTTTTCTCACTCGAAAATTTAACTATTGTATAGCTTTCCAATCAATGTTAACTATATTGTCATTCGTTCATTTTTACTACTTTTACAAATCAAAATACAAATCATGATATTCGAAAATACCCTTGAATTTGCTAAAAAATTCGATTCACAAGATCAATTACATAAATACCAAGACGAGTTTATTTTTCCAAAGGTAAATGGAAAAAAGGTGATTTATTTCACAGGAAATTCACTGGGATTACAGCCTAAACGTACTAGAGCATATGTAGATGAGGTGATGAATGACTGGGCAAACCTCGCTGTTGAGGGACATTTTTACAGTAAAAAACCATGGTGGGATTACCACGAAAGATTTGCAAATCCGTTGAGTAAAATTGTGGGTGCACTTCCAAGCGAAGTTACCGTGATGAATACCTTGACTGTGAATCTGCATTTGTTGATGGTTTCTTTTTACCGACCAACAAAGACCAGATATAAAATTATTTGCGAGGAAAAAGCATTTCCGTCTGATCAATACATGTTTCAAAGTCAGGTTCATTTTCATGGATACAAACCAGAAGATGCGATTGTCGAAATCAAACGTCGCGAAGGCGAACACAACATTCGCTTAGAAGATGTTCTGGCAAAAATTGAAGAAGTTGGTGACAAGTTAGCTTTAGTTTTAATTGGTGGGGTCAATTATTATACCGGACAAGTTTTTGACATGAAAACCATAACAGCAGCCGGTCATAAAGCGGGAGCTTATGTAGGTTGGGATTTAGCGCATGCTGCAGGAAATGTAAAACTGGAATTGCATGATTGGAATGTTGATTTCGCATCTTGGTGCAGTTACAAATACATGAATTCAGGACCTGGAAATGCATCAGGATGTTTTATTCATGAAAAGCATCATAATAATTCGGAGTTACCGAGATTCGCGGGTTGGTGGGGACATAATAAAGAACGTCGTTTCAAGATGGAACAAACTTTTGATCCTATTCATGGAGCTGACGGTTGGCAAATCAGCAATTTACCGGTACTATCTTTGGCACCTTATTTAGCATCAGTCGACATGTTTGACGAAATAGGAATGGACGCTTTAATCCACAAAAGAGATTTAATAACTTCTTATTTAGAATTTATTCTACATGAAATAGACAAAGAAGTTGACAGTAGTTTTGAGATTATTACACCTTCGAATCCATCCGAAAGAGCGTCTCAATTATCTGTGTTATTGCATGGGGAAGGGCGGAGTTTATTCGATTATTTGATGAAAAACGGCGTCATAACGGATTGGCGCGAACCTAACGTTATCCGTTTAGCGCCGGTGCCATTGTATACTTCTTTTGAAGACATGTATGAGTTTGGTCAGATTCTGAAAGCAGGTATTCTGGGCAAAGCGAATCTTTAAATTATATAAATAATAACCTGAATTGCATAAGTATGATTTACAGGTTTAAACGTTTCTTTGTAGTATTACAAATTGAAAAAAATCAAATTATGAAAGCATTATATTTTATATTAGTAGCTTTACTTGTTGTTTCTTGTCAGAACCAAGGAAAAATGGAAATTGAAAAGGCTAAAGTAGCAACAGTAGATTCCATGAAAGTTGAAATAGAAAAGGAAAGAGTAATTGACTCTATGAAACAAGAAATGGTCAAAATTGAAGCTGCTAGAATTGAAACGCAAAAAGAAGTTGTTGTTGTAAACAAGCAATCACCTTCGACTACAACGACTACAACAAATACTACCACGCAAAGAAAAGGCTGGAGTAGTACTGCAAAAGGTGCTGTAATAGGCGCTGGTGTAGGTGCTGCAACTGGTGCTATTATCAGTAAGAAAAAAGTACAAGGTGCTATTATTGGTGGTGTAGCTGGTGCTGGAGTAGGTGCAGGAACCGGAGCAATTATAGACGGAAGCAAAAAAAATTAGATTTATCCGTAAATAAACAAGAGTGTTTAAGTTCATAATAGAATTTAAACACTCTTTTTTTATGGGAAAATTTGGGTTTAATACGAATCCATATTGGCAATAATTTCATTTGCTTTTACTTTGATTTTATACAATTCTTCAGGATTTATTTTTTTTAGTAAATTCAGCATCATTCCCATGCGTTGATTTCCTTTGAAATACTCTTTTTTCTCATCGAGGAAATTCCAATAAAGCGTATTGAAAGGACAGGCTTTATCACCAAATTTTTCTTTCACATTGTAATGGCATTTGGCACAATTATTACTCATTTTGTTGATATAACTGCCAGAGGAAACATAGGGCTTGGTGGCAATTATTCCGCCATCTGCATATTGTGACATGCCTCGTGTGTTGGGCATTTCGACCCATTCAATGGCATCAATGTATACGCCCAAATACCATGCATCTACTTCATCAGGATGAATTTGCGTTAATAATGTAAAATTCCCTATCACCATGAGACGCTGAATATGATGGGCATAAGCTTCATCTAAACTTTGATTAATGGCGTGGCTCATACAATTCATTTTGGTTTTACCCGTCCAGAAAAAATCAGGTAACTTATTTGTATTTTGTAAAACATTCATTTGAGCATAATTGGGCATTTCTTTCCAATATATTCCTCGGATGTATTCGCGCCAACCTAAAATCTGTCGGACAAAACCTTCTACTTGTGAGATAGATATATCAGTTTCATTAGCATGATAAAAAGAAATAACAGTCTCGATTACCTCTTTTGGCGAAAGCATTTTACTATTCATAGCAAAAGACAAGCGAGAATGGAAAAGGAATTTTTCGTCGGTGTGCATTGCATCTTCATAATCTCCAAAATGCTTCAACAGATTTTTACAGAAATATGCTAGAACCTCTAAAGATTGTTCACGGGAAGTAGGCCAACTGAAATTATCTGGATTAATGTTTCCAAAAGTCACAATTCCTGCTTCTACTATTTGTGCAGCGACTTGTGAAACATTGGCATGAAAATTCTTTTCTGAAGGAACCGGAACTTCACCTTTATATTTTTTGCGATTATCAGCATCAAAATTCCATTGGTTGCCCAAAGGTGTTGCGCCATCCATCAAAACATGATGTTTTTTTCTCATGTTCCGATAAAAATTCTCCATTAGTAACAACTTCTTTCCCTCAAAAAAGTCAGAAAGTTCGGTACGCGTGGTATAGAAATGTTCGGAGTCAAAAGCTTCAGATTCGATTTTTAGATAGGAACAAATCGTTTTTAATTGTTGGTCCAGTCGGTATTCGTCTGGTAATTGATATTCAAATTTTTCTATGTTATATTTTTCAATACAAATGGCAATGATTTTTTCTAAGTCCTGTGGATTCTCAGTATCGGTAATTTGAAAATAGACTGCTTGATGTCCATTTTCTTTTATCGCTGTGTAAAAATTCCTCATCGACAGAAAAAGGCCACCACTTTTTGGATGTGATGTTTGACATAATCCGTTTCCTGACGCATTTCGGCCAAGACATACATTGTGTTGTCATCACTTTCCTGAAGCCAAGAATGCTTTGAATTGAGCTGATCACCAAGGATTAAGCGCAGTTTTTTCATTTGTTATTTTTTAAAAAAGGAAGTGGTTGGAATTTCCTTTCGGGCATATTGAAAACGATCCACTAATTTGGGTAAACAATACCCATCAAGACCATTTAATGCCACAACATTACCTCGGTCAATTTGTAACCAGCCATCTTTATGTTCTAATTCTTCCTCAAAAAATAAATTTTCGATTGACGCAATTACATGAATCGTATCATTTTCCTTAATGTAATATTCGTTTACGTATTTGCAATACAATTGCACCGGACTTCCTTTTACAAATGGAATTTCAATGTCATTTTTATACTCTTCTTCTAGATTGGTTTTATCAAATTCGGAAATTCCCAGTTCGTAGTTTGCAGACGTATGGTGCGCATCTTCAATCATATCAACAGTAATGTGATTTACTGTAAAATATCCAATGTCTTTGATGTTTTTGTACGTGTCTCTTGGAACAGTTGTAGGACGCATTATGAATCCAATCATAGCAGGATTGCTTCCCAGATGCGTTACGCTACTGAAAATAGCAACATTTGACTTTCCGTCAAGGGATTTCGTGGCGAGCAAATTAGCCGATTTATAGCCAGTGCAGGAATTGATTAAGTTTAATCTTTCGATTTTTTCCATTTGAGAAATATCATCTCTTGAAATGTGTTTCATGTTTAGTAATATTTGAAACAAATATACTTTTTGTTTAATTAAATAAGAAATAAATTAAACAAAATATTTTAAATTGAGTAATGATTTTGAGGTTTGGGTTTCAAATAAACACATTGGAACAAATAGTTTTTAAATAACTTACAAATCCTATATATTTGTTTTTCAATTTATCCAATGATGAAAATACTTAGAAAAGTCCTTCTCGTTTTACTTTCGTTAGTAATTATTTTAGCGGTGACGATGCTTGTTTATGGTTATTACTTAAAACCAAAATACGAAGGCAAGTTACGCTTGAAAAACATTAAGAAGGAAACCACCGTTTATTTCGATGAATTTGGTGTTCCTCATATTTATGCGACAAATTCTCAAGATGCCATGGTGGCTTTGGGATATGTTCACGCGCAAGATAGATTGTGGCAAATGGAATTGATGCGTCGTATTGCGCCAGGAAGATTATCGGAAATTTTTGGTTCAGTGGCATTGAAAAATGATAAATTCTTTGCTGGATTGGGAATCGAAGAAGCTTCTGCAAAAGCGATCGCAGGTTTGGATAGAAACAGTCCCAGTTACCAATTGACGATGGCTTATTTGGAAGGTATTAATCAATTCATGGATGAAGGGACTACACCAATAGAGTTCAGTTTAGTAGGTGTTAAAAAAGAAAAATTTACGATTAAAGACGTTTATAATATTTTTGGATATATGTCTTTTAGTTTTGCGATGGCTCAAAAATCAGATCCATTGTTGACTGATATTCGAAACAAATATGGAATGGAATATTTGAAGGATTTTGGAATTGATGGTTCCTTTAATACTACAAAAATTAAAAATGCTAAAGACAGACCTCAAGAATACGCTGCTATTTCTAAATCTGTAGTATCGCTTTTAGAGCAATCGCCAATTTCGCCTTTTATAGGAAGTAACAGTTGGGTTATTGCTCCAAAGAAAACTAAAAACGGAAAAGTTATTTTTGCAAATGATCCACATATTGGATTTTCACAACCGGGAACTTGGTATGAAGCGCATATTGTTACTCCGGATTACGAATTGTACGGCTGTTATTTAGCGGGAACTCCGTATCCGTTATTGGGACACAACAGAGAATATGCGTATGGTTTGACCATGTTTGAAAACGATGATATTGATTTGTACCAAGAAGAGAATAACCCTGCTAATGCTAATGAATATAAGATTCCAACTGGTTTCAATGCGTATGAAATTCGGGAAAAAACAATCAAAGTAAAAGATTCATCTAACGTTGTTTTGAATGTGAAAACTACTCGCCACGGTCCTGTAATGAACGATTTGATAGATGGTTTACAGCAAGACAAACCTGTTGCGATGTCTTGGATTTATATACAGCAACCGATTCAAATTCTTGATGCGGTGTATGCGCTTTCTCATGCTAAAAGCAAAGGAGATTTTCAGAAAGGAGTATCGCTAATCGCAGCGCCAGGACTCAATGTCATGTATGGCGATGCCAAAGGAAATGTCGCTTGGTGGGCAACTGGAAAATTATACAAGCATAATGAAGGAGTGAATCCTAATTTTATTTTGGATGGATCCAGCGGCAAGGATGATATTAAAGAATTTTTGGATTTCTCCAAAAATCCTTCAGCGGTTAATCCTAGATGGAATTATGTATATTCTGCCAACAATCAACCAGAAGCAATTGATGGATTTTTGTATCCGGGATATTATCTTCCTGAAGATCGAGCCAAACGAATCACACAATTATTGAACCCAAAATCAGATTGGGATATGGTTTCTGTTGGGAAAATGATTTTTGATAACACTTCTTCCGTAGCTCCAAAAGTCGTGAAGGATTTAATTTCAAATATAGATCAGGAATCCCTTTCTGAAAATGAAAAACAAGCTCTCAGCATCTTGAAAAATTGGAAAGGAACTAATAATCTGAGCGATGTGGCTCCTACAATTTATAACAAATGGATTTTTAATTACTTAAAAAATACTTTTGAAGACGAACTAGGTCCTGAAAATTTTAAAATGTTTTTAGGAACGCACATCATGAAGCAAATTATAGCAAGACAAATCACGAATGAAAAATCGCTTTGGTGGGATAATGTTAACACCAAAAAGGAAAAAGAAACAAGAAGTCAGATTGTATCAAAATCATTCAAAGAATCCGTTGCAGCTCTAGAAAACCAATTGGGAAGTACAGTTTCGGACTGGACTTGGAATAAAGTACACACTTTAGAACATCAGCATCCTTTGGGAAAAGTGGCTGCTTTAAGAAGTATCTTTAATGTAGGGCCTTTTGAAGTTTCAGGTTCTACTGAAGTTATTAATAATTTGTTTTTTGATTTTACGAATGATGGAAATTATCTTGTAAAAGGAGGTCCGTCAACCAGAAGAATTATTGATTTTTCCGATATTGAAAACAGCTGGAGTATCCTGCCAACGGGACAATCCGGGAATCCGTTGAGCGCGCATTATAGCGATCAGGCAGAGTTGTATAATGCCGGGAAATTCAGGCGAATGATGCTGAACAAGGAAGAGATTGTTAGAACTTCAACAAAATTGGTTTTTATTCCCCGTAAAAAATGATTATTTTTAAAGGGCCTAAAATAATAAATCATTAATTTTGCCTAACTTTTTATAAAAATATAATGCAAACTCCCATAAAAATAGCGGTTGTAGGTTCTGGATTAGTAGGATCTTTAGTAGCTATTTATCTTCGTAAAGCAGGTCATACAGTTCACGTTTACGATAGAAGTCCTGATATCCGAAAAATAGAATTTTCTGGTCGTTCCATCAATTTAGCGATGTCAAACCGCGGCTGGAAAGCTTTGGATGGAGTAGAAATAGGAAACGAGGTTCGTAAAATTGCCATTCCTATGGAAAAACGAGCGATTCACTTAGTTGATAAACTTAATTTCCAAAATTACGGTCAAGAAGGAGAGTCGATTTATTCCATTTCAAGAGGGATTTTGAATAGGAAAATGATCGATTTGGCGGAAGCCGCAGGAGCGGAATTCTTTTTTGAGCATAAAATATGGGATGTAACCCTTGATGATGCAACACTTCATATTGGTGAAACGGAGCGTGGCGCTTGGGAAGATAAAAAATACGATATGGTTTTTGGTGCTGACGGTGCTTTTTCAAGGATTCGTCACCGCATGCAACGCCAAAGTATGTTTGATTATTCACAAGAATTTTTGCCAATAGGTTACAAGGAATTAAACATTCCTGCAAATGCTGATGGAACACATAAATTAGATAAAAATTCTTTTCATATTTGGCCTCGCGGAGAATATATGCTAATTGCCTTGCCTAATTTAGACGGAAGTTTTACCTGTACTTTGTTTATGCCTTTTGAAGGAGAAAATTCTTTTGCATCCTTAAAAGATATAAAATTAGTGGAGGCTTTTTTCGAAAAAAACTTACCGGATACCATTGATGTAATTCCAAAATTAGCAGAAGATTTCTTCAAGAATCCTACCAGTACATTAGTGACGATGAAATGTTATCCATGGACTTACGAAGATAAAATAGCACTTATTGGAGATGCCAGTCACGCAATTGTTCCTTTTTATGGACAAGGAATGAATGCCGGTTTTGAAGATATTTCAGTTCTTAATGAAATGATGGAAAAGTATGGTGACGATTGGAAATCGATTTTCTCGGAATACCAAAAATCTCGTAAACCAAACGCGGATGCGATTGCTGAACTTTCGTATCGTAATTTTTTAGAGATGAGTTCGAAAACCGCTGATGAAAATTTCCTTTTGCAAAAGAAGATTGAAAAGTCGTTCTCGGACAAGCATCCTGAAAAATGGATTCCATTGTACAGTCGGGTTACTTTTAGTGATCGTCCTTACGCGGAAGCCTTAGCCATAGGAGATTATCAAAACGCCATAATGGAAGAAGTTTTGAAAATGGAAAACATTAACGAAATATGGGATTCAGAAGTTGTTGAAAATAAAATTCTAGAGCTGCTGCGATAGTCTTTCAGAAGTTGCTGGCTTTATATATCAATAATGTTTTCCGAGTATTGTTGTTTATTCCTCGCGATGTACTTTAGTAAAATCGAAGGCAGGTTTGCAAATCGCAATGTATTCACAAGGTTCTTCAAAAGGGTTGGAGTATTGTACACGCGTATTCTTCTCGATTTTTATTGATTGCCCCGCTTCCAGTACGATAATTTCATCGTCAATGATAAATTGCTTTTTCCCTTTAATTATATAGGTGTACTCTTCAAATTCAGGAGTTTGAAATGGTTCACTCCATTTAGGTGGTGCTATCATGTGCGCTATGGAAATTTCTGCATTATTTGTAGACGCCTTACCGTGATGTTCTTCGATTAATTTACCATCGGTAGTGGGAACAACGAAGGGACTATTTTGAATAAAATACTTTTTCATAACTGATTTTATTTTTTAAACATTTTTGATAATACACCAAAGGCGCCTCTGATAAACGTAGCGCTCGTCAGTACTTTGAGAACTGATTTCCCCACTACGCTAGCAGTACTTGGTCCTTGGTTTTGTTGCTTTTGAGATTCCTGTTTTTGCTCTTGTTCGTTTATTTCCTCTTCGACAACCGCGATTTTTTTATTTAGCATCTCGTAAGCGCTTTCGCGATCAATCAGTTCACTGTATTTTTTTACGAGTTTTGATTTGTTATTAATTTCCTGAATTTCGCTTTCCGTCAATATATCCATTCGACTCATTGGGGCACGCATCATTGTTGCTGCAAGTGGTGTTGGGATTCCTTTTTCGTTCAATGCTGTAACGAGAGCTTCTCCAATTCCAAGGCTGGTCAGGATTTCATCCGTTTTGTAATAATCGGACGTTGGGTAATTATCAGCGGTTTGTTTAATGGCTTTTCGGTCATTGGCTGTAAAAGCTCTTAAAGCATGTTGTATTTTTAAACCTAATTGTGCCAATACGCCACTTGGAATATCCATCGGGTTTTGTGTGATGAAATAAATACCAATCCCTTTAGAGCGAATTAATTTTACAATGGTTTCAATTTGTTCTAATAAGGTTTTACTTGCTTCGTTGAATATTAAATGAGCTTCATCAATAAAAATGACTAATTCTGGTTGGTCAGAATCTCCTTTTTCGGGCATCTGCTGGTAAATTTCAGCTAATAAACTCAACATAAAGGTCGAGAATAACTTAGGTTTGTCTTGAATGTCTGTCAATCGTAGGATGTTAATGTATCCTTTTCCGTTCTCATCGATGCGCATTAAATCCTCTACATCAAAAGACATTTCTCCAAAAAATAAATCAGCTCCTTGTTGCTCTAATTCAATTATTTTTCTGAGAATAGTTCCAGTTGTCGAAGTAGAAATTTTTCCATAATGTTCTTCTATTTCGTCTTTTCCTTCTTCAGTAATATAATTGATTACCTTTTTAATGTCCTTTAAATCCAACAAAGGCATTTTATTGTCATCACAATATTTAAAAATAACAGAAACTACTCCGGATTGAGTATCGTTTAAATTGAGAATTCTGGAGAATAATACGGGTCCAAACTCTGATATTGTTGCACGAAGTCGGACTCCATTTTGTTCAGACAAAGTCAAGATTTCGACTGGAAAACCAGCTGTTGTGTAAGGGATGTTGATTTTAGCGTGACGTTCCGTTATAAATGGTTTTTCCTCGCCTTCTTTTGCGATGCCGCTAAAATCACCTTTAATATCCATCATTAAGACTGGAATGCCAAAACTTGATAATTGTTCAGAAAGAACTTGAATGGTTTTTGTTTTCCCGGTTCCGGTAGCTCCGGCGATCAAACCATGACGGTTTAATGTTTTTAAAGGTACTTTTATGAAGGTATCTGACAAAGCCTCTCCGTCTAATATTGCACCTCCCAGAATAATACTTTCTCCTTTAGAACTGTATCCTTCAGAAATATGCTTAATGAAATCTTCTTTTTTGCTCATAATACGGTTAGATTTGAATGTCATGCAAGATATTATATTTTTCTAAAATCAACAATTTTAGTGCATACTACAGTTTTCCTGCTTTTTTATTGTTAATATCACAAAATAATAGTTTTCCAGCTAAATGACATGTTGTTGAAATATTGTGTTAATTATTCTTAAAAAAATACGGTATTTTATATAAGAAGGCCTATTTGTTTACGTTTATTGACATAAATGGAAACTAAAAAATGATAAATATGTTTTTAAAATTAATTTAATAATAATTAAATAAAAAAAAGTTTTTTTATTTGAACTAAAAATATAAATTTGCTCCACTACAAGTTTAATATAACTAAGATAATTTATTTAAAACTATTAAAATTAAAAAAAAATGGCAAACGTTAAAAAAGAAAAAACAGCAAACGGAGGAGGAATGGTTTCAGGATTGATTATTGCTGCCTGTATTGGTGTTGGTGTGGTGATTTGGAAATTCGTGATGGGGAATCCTGCAAACTTTGAGGGAGGTAACATTGAAACAGGGACTCCGATAAACACATTAGGTCAAGTTTATCATGGTGGAGCAGTTGTCCCCGTATTACTAGGAATGTTGTTAATGGTTCTTGTTTTTTCAATTGAAAGATATTTTGTAATATCTAAAGCAGCTGGAAAAACTAAGTTAGACGTATTTATGGCTAAGATACAAGCGAGCATCAAAGCAGGAGAGATTGATGAAGCTATCGTTTCATGTGACAAACAACAAGGATCTGTTGCAAATGCAATTAAATCTGCATTGGTAAAATACCAAGCAGTGAAAAAAGAAGGATTTAATAGTGAGGAAGCGGCAGAGACTATTCACAAAGAAATTGAAGAGGCAACATCACTTGAAATGCCAATGTTGCAAAAAAACATGACTATCATCTCTTCATTAGTGTCTTTAGGAACTCTTGTTGGATTATTAGGAACAGTAGCGGGTATGATTAAAGCGTTTGGTGCATTAGCAGCTGCTGGTACTCCTGATCAAGCGGCACTTGCAGCTGGTATTTCTGAAGCATTGATTAATACTGCAACTGGTATTGGAACTTCAGCAGTAGCAATTATCTCTTATAATTTCTTTACTTCTAAAATAGATGATTTGACATACTCAATCGATGAGGCTGCGGTTTCAATTGTGAACTCTTACAGAAGATTTAGAGGGAGTTTGAAGCAGTAATCTTGTTGATGTTATTATCAAATAAAAAACAAAAAGAATGGCTAAAATAAAAATAAATAAAAATCCGGGCTCTACAGATATGACCGCTATGTGTGATGTCGCATTCCTTTTGCTTACTTTCTTTGTAATGACTTCAACAGCCAAGATACCGGAAGCACTTCCTGTAGATACACCTACATCAACAGTTCAGACTAAATTACCTGAAACGGATTTAGCTACTTTAACTGTAGGTAAAGGAAAAGTGTTTTTTGATTTGAAAGGCAGAGAAGTTCGTATGAGAACGTTAGAGTTAATGGGTGAGAAATACAATGTGAATTTTTCAGATAGTGATAAGGCAACTTTTTCAATGATGGATGATTTTGGTGTGCCACTTCTTAATTTGAAACAAATCATTGATATGAAAGCAGCCGATAGAAGTAAAGCAGGTCAGCCTGGTATTCCAATCGATTCGCTTGACAATCAATTAAAAGAGTGGATCTATAATGCGCGTATAGCGAATATAGAAATCAATGACAAGGAATTGCAAGTCGCTATTAAAGGAGATGCAAAAGAAGAGTATCCAGCTATTAAAAAAGTGATGGATGTTTTACAAGAGCAAAAAATCAATAGCTTTAGTTTGGTTACTGGTTTGAGAGGAAAAGATTTTTAATAAAAAAAATACACTAAAATGGCTGAATTAAATACCGGTGACGGTGGAGGCAAAAAAGGTGGGAAAGTAAGAAGTAAAAAATCAAATGCTAAGGTAGATTTGACTGCTATGGTTGATTTAGCTTTTTTATTGATTACATTTTTTATGTTGACTACCACTTTGTCTAAACCTCAATCGATGAGTTTGGCGTTGCCAGATAAAGACCCAAACAAGGACAATGTTGACATGAAAGTTGACGAAAATCGTACTATGACAATTATGTTAGGTAAAGATGATAAGTTGGTTTATTATGTCGGATTGTTAAATGCGCCAATTGCAGGTCCGAAAGATATTGCTTTCGGGAAAGATGGTATACGTAAAGAACTTTTGTCTAGGCAAAAATCAGTTTTAGCTTATTCTGCAGCATTAGGAAAGCCTAAGAATGGTTTAATTGTAATCATCAAGCCTAGTAAAAAATCTAATTACAAGAATTTAGTTGACATACTTGATGAAATGGCAATTGTTGGGGTAGGAGATTTTGGTAATTACGCCATCGTTCCTGAATATTCTCCTGAAGAACAAAAATTGTTAGAAGGAAAGCAGTAATAATCTTGTTTCCTAATAACCTAATAATTAAGAAAAATGAAATTAGACATATTAAAAAACCAATGGCTTGATATCGTATTCGAGGGGCGTAATAAGGTTTATGGAGCTTATGAATTAAGACAGTCAAACAGAAAAACTACTATTAAAGCACTTATAATTGGTGGTGTATTTTTTAGTCTTGCTGTAGCAACTCCACTTATCATAAACTTATTGCCTGAAGGTGAAGAGCAGGATATTGATAGAGATATTAAAATCACTGCGATAAAATTACCTCCAAAGGAAGAAAAGCCTAAATTGAATGTTCCACCACCACCACCTCCACCGCCAAAAGTGGATCAAGTTAAGTTTGTGAAGCCGGTCGTTGCCAAAGCAGAGGAAGTGACCGAAGAGCCACCAAAAATTGTTGAAATTAAAGACAAAAAGGTTGGTGCTGAGACTATAAAAGGAGATCCGGACGCTATTTTGACAGTAGAGCCTGTAGGGACTGGAAAGGCAGCAGTTATTGAAGAAGCTCCTGATAACCAAATCTACAACACCGCTGGTATTGAGGTGAAGCCTGATTTTCCAGGTGGTATTGATAAGTTTTACAAATTTGTGGGTAATAATTATGTTACACCAGAAGAAGAAGGACTTAAAGGTAAAGTTTATGTTACTTTTGTAGTTGAAAAAGATGGTTCACTGACCGATATAAAAGTAATTAGAGATATTGGTTACGGAAGTGGAAAAGAAGCTATACGAGTTTTGAAAAAATCACCAAAATGGTCACCTGGTATTCAAAATGGTAAACCAGTAAGGGTTCTTTATTCTTTACCAATTACTATTCAATCTGCTGAGTAATGTTGAAAAACGTACTTAACAATATTAAGAAGAAATCGCTTAAAGAGCGATTTCTTCTTGTTTTAGGAATTTTCTTTTTTTTATTATATTTCGTTTTAGGTCTTTTTATAATATTCATGAAGAATTTTCCCTTGGAAATGGGACAGGTCTATAGAGTTGCTTTAGGGGTCATTTTGATCGTTTATGCATCCTTTCGATTCTTTAGAATTATCAATGATAATTATTATTAAATTATGAAAATTACGTTTAAACTACCAGTTTTGTTAATATTAATTTCAGTACTACTACTTTTTTCTTGTAAAGAAAAGAAAGGTAACAAGGAAGAAGAAACTATTTTAAAAGGAGCTATATCTATTTACGTAGATGAAACTTTAAAACCAATCATTGATGACCAAGTGGCAGTTTTTGAAAGTAAATATGATGCTGAAATTACGCTGATAGCAAAATCAGAGTCGGAGACTATTAATTCACTTTTTAATGATAAAGGAGGAGTAGCTATTTTATCTAGAAATTTGACTGATGAAGAACTAAATGTTTTTAAGAAAAGAAAGATTACACCTAAGATAACTCCTTTCGCAACTGACGCTATAGCCTTTGTATCTAATAAAAGAAACAATGATACGTTGGTAGCTTTGAAAGATGTTGTTGATTTCATGCAAGGCAAGGATGTTCCATCAATAAAAGGTCTTGTTTTTGATAATTTAAATTCTAGTACATTACGTTATTTGAATGATTTGGCAGGCATTACAGAAGTTCGTAATAAAAGTATTTTTTCGTTTAAAACAAATGAGGAAGTTATAAAACATGTTTCTAAAAATGATGGGTTGATCGGCGTTGTAGGGGTTAATTGGCTTTCTCAAGCTTCACCGGATATGCAAAAATATGTTAAAGATCTAAATGTTTTGCATGTCAAAGGACTAACAGGCGACTCTTATTATCTTCCTTCTCAAAATGATATTGCCGAAAAAAAATACCCTTTGGCACGCGATTTGTATATAGTAAATTGTCAAGGTTTTCAAGGATTAGGAATGGGGTTTGCTTCATTTGTCGCTGGAGATGTGGGACAACGAATAATACTAAAATCAGGGCTTTTACCAATACGTATTCCTGGAAGAAAATTTATTATTTCCGGGACAAAAAATAATGAAAAATAAATTAACTACAATGAAAATGATTAAACTAACAACTTTTAGCGTGGCCATATTAGCTACTGCTTTTACAGCTCAAGCACAAGACATCAATCAAGCTAGAAAAGCAATCGATGCAGAACAGTTTGAAAGTGCCAAAACTATTTTAAAGTCAATTATAAAAGCCAAACCATCAAATGGTGCTGCTTATTTCACTTTAGGGAATGTTTATCTTACTCAAAGTGTAGTAGATTCTGCTACGATTTATTTCCAACAAGGATTAAATGCTTCTGATGGTGCTAAACTGAATTACATTGGTTTAGGTCAAATGGATTTAGATAAAAACGATGTAACTGGAGCACAAGCTAAGTTTGCATTGGCGTCAAAAGACATGAAGAAGAAAGATGTGCAAGAATTTGTTTATATCGCTAGAGCATTTATGAATGCAAACAAGCCAGATTATAAAGGAGCTATTGCAATTTTAACTCGTGCAGCAATAAATAATTCTCAAGATGCACAATTGCAGCTAGCATTAGGTGATGCCTATTATGGTGACGGGAAACAAAATGAAGCTTATGTAGCTTATAGAAGTGCTTTTCAGTTGGATAATTCTTTGTTGAGGGCTAAAATGCAACTAGGTGTTTTATTGAAAGGTGCTAAATCGTATGATGAAGCTTCAAAAGCTTACAATGAAGTAATTGCTATCAATCCTAATTACGGTCCTGTCTACAGAGAATTAGCTGAAACCTACTATAAAATAGCACGTAATAAGCCATCTCAAGCGGCAGAAAATTATAAAACGGCAATAGGATATTATGACAAATATATGTCATTAACGGATTATTCAATTAACTCTAGAATGCGTCGTGCTGATTTCCTAATCCTAATAGAGGATTATGTGGCTCTTGAAGCCGAAGCCAATAAAATGATTGAATTGGATAAAGTTAATCCAAGAATTTACCGTTATTTAGGATATGCTGCTTACAAAAATGGTAATGTAGATGTTGCTATTAAGTCATTAGAAACTTTTATTACCTCTCCAGGAAACAAAGCAATAGCATTAGATTATTTGTATCTTGGTCTAACTAAAATTAAAAAAGGAACAAGTGCTGATGGTTCGTCGATTGATCCAACAGCTTTTAGTTCCGGTCTTGTTGATGTCAAAAAGGCAATTGAGATGGAGCCTTTGGCAGTTCAGGAATTAAGTGAAGTCGGGAAGAAGTTATTCACTCAAAAATTATACATCGAATCCGCTGCCATTTTTGAATTTGGTGCAAATACACCGGATTCCACAAGCTTTCTTGATGATAATGTGTATTATGGTTTAGCAAATTATTATGCTAATATTAATAAAGAAAAAGAAGCAAAGGTTGACGCTTTAGCTTTACAAAAAGCAGATGCTGCGTTTGACAAGGTGTTAGTTGCATCTCCTACTTATTTAGAGGCATACTTATACAAAGCAAGAACTAATAGATTACTTGAGAAAGATGATGTAATGGTTAAGAACTATGAAGATTATGTTTCAAGAACTACCGCATTAGGAGCTGAAGAATTAGCTAAGCCTGCAGTTAAGACTAAATTCATTGAATCGTATAACAATATGGCGGCAAGTTTTGCAAATACAGATAAGGCAAAAGCTATCGAGTATTTCAAAAAAACATTAGCATTAGACCCATCAAATAGTTATGCTACAGAATCTTTGAAAATTTTAAAATAATATTTTTTTGTAATATCAAAAACCGATATCCTTAGGGTTATCGGTTTTTTTTTGTTTAAAATTTTTAATGTTTACGTTGATATATTTTCTTCTGAACCTTCTCAGAAACGTATTCAAAGCAATTCGATTCATTCAAAGTTTATCACATTAGTAACTGTTTTGAATTCATCTCCTTTTCAAATTAACTATCTTTGCACTTTAAAAATATAGAATGTTATCAAAAGAAATACAGTTAGAAGTTAATAAAGGCGCCATGCTTCCATTGATGGAAGAATTTTATACCATTCAAGGAGAAGGATTTCATACAGGTACTGCCGCTTACTTCATAAGAATTGGTGGATGTGATGTGGGTTGTCACTGGTGCGATGTTAAAGAAAGTTGGAATGCTGAATTGCACCCACCAACCAGTGTTGAGCAAATTGTTACTAATGCTAGTAAGTTTTCAGAAACAGTTGTGGTTACTGGCGGTGAGCCATTAATGTGGGATATGTCTTTACTTACCCAAAAGTTAAAGGCTAATAATAGAAAGATCCATATTGAAACATCTGGAGCGTATCCGTTGACAGGGATTTGGGATTGGATTTGTCTGTCTCCAAAGAAAAATAAGCTTCCAACTCAAACGGTTTATGATAATGCGCACGAGTTGAAAGTAATCATTTATAATAAGCATGATTTTATTTTTGCCGAAGAACAAGTTGAAAAAGTAAATCCAAATGCTATTTTATTCCTTCAGCCAGAATGGAGTAAAAAAGAAGAAATGACACCACTAATTGTTGATTATGTCATGAACAATCCTAAATGGCGTGTTTCTTTACAAACCCATAAATATTTGAATATTCCTTAAAAAAATGCCAAATACGATCTGTATTTGGCATTTTCTACATTTAGAGAAGATTGTTTGTGAGCTCAATTACCAACCTTTTCGTTTTTTCAATTCTGTGATATGTGCTAAGTGATGGTTTCCATGCCAGCCATAAGTTCCTATTACCTCTTTAATTTTAAATTCCCTTTTATTTTCAGGATGAATAAAGGATTTCTCTAAATCAGATTCTGATAGACTATTCATTAAATAGGCCAAGCGAAAATGTAAACCTTCCAAGAAAGAAAGAGTAGGTTGAATTGGCATTGTTAAATTATCATGTAATTCTGACCAAAGTTCTTCGTGATAGAATTTTATTACTGGTTTATTTTCGGTCAGTGCCCATTTGATTCTGATGAAACAATTCATGTGGCTATCGGCGCAATGATGAATTACTTGACGAATAGTCCATCCATTTTCTCGGTATGGTGTGTCGAGTTGTTCTTCGCTTAGCGAAACTACTTCCTTTTTTAATCGTTCAGGGAAACTGGAGATTTCTGTTATTTTAATATTGAGATAATCATTTGAATATATTTCGGGGGTGATAAATTTCCCAATAGGATAGCGTAATTTTTCTAATGCTGTATTTTCCATGCTAAAATGTGTTCTGTTAAATCGAAAGCTTCGCCAAATAATCATAATGTTCTCCTTCAAGAATTAATTTGCTTTGTAATCCATTGGCAAAAGCCGCATTCTGTAAAGTGTTATAATCCAAGTATAGCCAAGGGAATTCGTCTTCTTTTTCATTTTTATAACGGATAGTAAAACTCAATTCGCCATAGTAACCATTACTCGGAATCCATTTTCCACCGTCTTCATCATTATCAAACATATAAATGATATCCGAAGAATCAATGAGAATTTGCCCGTTTGGATTTAGCAAGCTTCTTAGTTTCTGTAAAAATGTAGTCGTTTCTTTTAGTGTTCCAAAAATACCGGTTCCATTCATTAATAATAAAATGGTATCAAATTTATTTTCAGGATTGTCAGAGTCTATTTCAAGAATATTTTGAACTTGAACATTTTTCAACCCACGAAGTTTACAGGCTTCAATTGCATTTTGAGAAATATCGATAGAGTAAACATCAAGATTTCTTTCGTTTTGTAAATACAAACTATGGCTTCCTGCGCCACAACCTACATCCAAAATTTTTCCTTTAGCAAGTTCTAAAGCTTTCTGCTCTAGTTTTGGCATTTCGTCATAGGAGCGAAATAAATATTCAACGCTCATTTCATCTTCTTCAGAAATGGAGGTTTCAGTAATTAAATCTTCTGGAGAATTATTGGTTTGAAAATCAAATATGGCTTTGCCAAAAAGGTCTTTCATCTTTTTTGTTTAAAGTTTAAGGTTTCAGTATTGAAGTTTGTTACTTTTGTGGTTCCAACTTTAAACTTTAAACTTGAAACATATTATAAACAATCTTCCTAAAGAAGCCAAAGATAAGCATATCGAAAATAAAAAGTATTTCGATAAGTTGAAAAAGAAGACTCCTAAGAATTTGGATTATGTGATGCAAGATTTGCACGATGCTGAATTTAAGAAAACGGATTGCTTAAAATGTGCCAATTGCTGTAAAACTACTGGTCCTTTATTTACAGATGCCGATATTGAGCGTGTTTCAAAATATCTTAGACAAAAACCACAACAATTTATTGAGCAATATCTCCGTATCGATGAAGATAGAGATTATGTGTTACAAAGTGTGCCATGTACTTTTCTGGATAATGAAAATGCGTGTATCATTTATGATGTTCGTCCAAAAGCATGTAGAGAATTTCCCCATACGGATAGAAAAAAATTTCAACAAATCACTGATTTAACGTTGAAAAACCTAGCTATTTGTCCTGCAGCTTTTAATATTGTTGAGGAAATGAAGAAGAAACTCCCTCTTTAAAAAATATTTTTATCAAAATAAACGAATCATATTCGGTCTCGTCTCCCTCTCTTTTGGAGAGTCCCGTCCCGACGCTTCGGGATCGGGAGGGGTGGGGATTAATATATCAAATACTTCTTTCTCATTTCCTGGAACTCAATTAATTCTTTCTTCCAGCTTTCTCTGATTTTTTCTTCTGAAGTTCCTGCTTCTATTTGTTGTTGCAATTTTTTGTTTCCTGCAAGTTTGGTAAAAAAAGGATTGAAGAATTTTGATTTGTCTGTTGTTGTTTGGTACGCCTTAATTATCCATTTCAATTCGAGTTGATTCAGTCCTGAATATGTTGATAAATCTTCGCCGTAGCAAAGTGCTCCATTATAAACTGGATTTTGTGCACCAAGATTTGGTTTAGGTGTAAAACTAAAATCGCTTTTCGGTAAATAAGGAGAGCCATAAATTTGAAATTGTTTCTCAGTTCCTCGCCCCACACTTACATTCGTACCTTCAAAAAGGCATAGACTCGCATAAAGATTCACTGATTGATCGTTTGGAAGATTTGGGGATGGCTTTACCGATAAACTATAATTCATTTTTCGATTGTAATTAAGACAGGGAATAACGGTCAATTTGCATTGAATTTTATTCTTTAGCCATTTCTCACCATTAATCATTTTTGCATATTCTCCAATAGTCATTCCATGAAGCAAAGGAATTGGATGCATTCCTACAAAGCTACTAAATGCTGGTTCAAGAATTGGACCGTCGATAATACTTCCGTTAGGATTTGGTCGGTCAAGAATTAAAAGTGGAATCTTATTTTCGGCACAGGCTTCCATTATATAATGTAAGGAAGAGATATAAGTATAAAATCGTGCGCCTACATCTTGCAAGTCAAAAACCATAATGTCGATCCCTTCGAGTTGCTCTGATTTTGGTTTTTTATTGTCACCATAAAGAGAAATAATAGACAGCCCAGTTTTAGAATCTTTTCCATCAACGACATGTTCTCCCGCATCAGCCGTGCCGCGAAAACCGTGTTCAGGCGCAAAGATTTTCTGGATGGCCATGTTTTTTTCTAAAAGAAAATCGACTAGATGAATTTTATTAGAGAGAATACCAGTTTGATTGGTTACAATTCCAATTTTCTTATCTAGTAATAATGGTAAGTAGTTGCTATAATTATCAGCTCCAGTTTTTATTTCTGTTTTTAAATTATCATTAGTTTTTTCTAAAACTGATTTTACATTTTCCATGACAACTGTTTTCCTCGCAGAACAGGATGTTGAAATAATGGTGAAAAATATAAAATGAAGCGGTATTTTAAGAAAGGGAGTCATATGTAGATTCAAATAAAATTATAGTCAATTAGTGTAATTCGTGTTTTAGCCGTATTTTTGGCTTTAGCAACGCAAACTGGCGAAGCAAATCCAAATTAGAAAAAAAAATAAATTGAATTTAGAATATTTTATAGCCAAACGTCTCATTACTGCAAAAGATTATAAAAGTAGCATATCTGCGCCAATTATAAAAATTGCTATTTCGGCAATTGCCATTGGTATGATTATGATGATTATTTCAGTAGCAACCGGAATTGGACTGCAGCAAAAAATCCGGGAGAAAGTTTCGGCTTTCAATGGACATATCATTATATCGAATTATGACAACAACCAATCCGAAGTTACCTTAATTCCAATTTCTAAAAAACAGGATTTTTATCCAAAGTTTACATCAGTTCCCGGAGTGGATCATATTCAGGCCATCGCCAGTAAAGCTGGAATCATTAGAACCGAAACCGCTTTCGAAGGAATTATCTTCAAAGGAGTGGGGACTGATTATAAGTGGGACAATATAAAGGAGTATCTCGTCTCTGGAAAATTACCGGATTATTCAAAAAATGTCAATCAAGAAGTATTAATATCGCAATTCCTTGCAAACAGATTGAATTTGAAAGTAGGTGACCTTTTTAATACATTCTTCATCAAAGAGGATCAAAATCAGTTGCCTAATATTCGAAGATTTAAAATTACAGGGATTTTCAATTCTGGCTTTCAAGAATTCGACGCTACTTATATAATAGGAGATATTCGTCACATGCAGCGTATCAATAAATGGTCTCCAGATCAAATAGGCGCTTTTGAGGTTTTTGTAGATGACTTTAATACTATCGAATCTACAGGTGAACAAGTCTATGCACAAACGTCGTCTACACTTGATACGAAAACTATAGTCGAGAAATACAGCTATATATTCGAATGGCTTCAACTATTCGATTTCAACATTATCGTTATATTAGTAGTTATGATTCTTGTCGCTACAATCAACATGGTAGTAGCTTTATTAGTATTGATTCTTGAGCGAACACAAATGATAGGAATTCTAAAAGCGTTAGGCGCCAATAATTGGTCAGTCCGAAAAATATTTCTGTACAATGCCTTCTATCTTATAATAAGAGGGCTCTTCTGGGGAAACCTAATCGGTGTCTCGTTATTATTAATACAACAACAATTTGGTATAATTCAACTTCCACCTGAGAATTATTACGTAAATCAAGCGCCAGTATATTTGAATTGGGGATACATACTGTTGTTGAATCTGCTCACCGTGACCGTTTGTTTCTTGGTATTACTAATTCCTTCCTATATCATAACCAAAATTTCACCTGTCAAAGCCATCCGTTTCGATTAGATTTTCATTTGGGCGTTACCGTTTGTAAAAAAGAGAGGCTATTATCAAAAAAAGGTAATAGCCTCTCTTTTTTATAAACGGTCGGGCTATTCGCTGCAAGTCCTCGTCTCGTTGAGTTTGAGACTCAACGAGACTGTGGGCTATTCGCTGCTATCCCTAACGCGAAGCCCGCAATAATTAAGATATCCAGTTTAATTAAGAGTAGAAGAACTCATATTAATACAATAAATCTGGTCACCTTATATATATAGTAGCGAATGGAAAAGGGATTTTTGTTATTATATAAGGTATAGGATAAAGTCATTTTATTGGTCTAAAGTAGTTTTTTTGTTCAAATACTGTCAAGGTCGGCTGTTTTGAAGGATTAGAGTTTAGTGAAGAGCTGTTAAAGCATGAACAAAGATTGAATTTCTAAAGCTTTAGTAAATAAAGAAGGGTAGTCGATAGCCGTGCAATGGTACTGAAATAGGTAATTTTGGATTGAAATGGCGTGTATCGGCTAATAGATTGCTATTTTGTTTAAAAAACTTCACGCTTCAAAAAGCATGTTTTCAGCAAGTTAAAGATAATGTTAAAAAAAGGGTAAAAAAAAGGTTTAAAAAAGCTTGAATAACGGTATAAAGGTGTTAGTTTTGCACCCGCAATGACGCAGACGTTCTTTCAAATACTGGCAAGTAAAGTGAATCAAAAGAGAAAATTTATTTTCTAAAAAAGATTAAAAAGGCTTGTGAGATTAGAAAACGGATGTTACATTTGCACCCCGCAAGACGCGCAAAGTTCCTTGATAGATTGATAAGAAAAGAGAAGCAAACGAGATAAAATTTATCTTAAAAAAAACTTCAAATTTTTCTTGCCAGTTAAAAAGAAAGTTGTACTTTTGCACCCGCTTCGAGAAACACTATAACAAGTGTTAAAAGGAGTTAAAAACAAGATAAGAACACGTTCCTAGACATATTGAATTGACAGCCGTCTCGTTCGCAAGAACAAGACACAAGAATAAGAGTAATAGAATCGAGAGATTTGAAAAAACCACTAGAATTTAGTCGAATAACAATAGCTTGAGCAATCAAGCGTACAATATACGATGAAGAGTTTGATCCTGGCTCAGGATGAACGCTAGCGGCAGGCTTAACACATGCAAGTCGAGGGGTATAGTTCTTCGGAATTAGAGACCGGCGCACGGGTGCGTAACGCGTATGCAATCTACCTTTCACAGAGGGATAGCCCAGAGAAATTTGGATTAATACCTCATAGTATATCGAGTTGGCATCAACATGATATTAAAGTCACAACGGTGAAAGATGAGCATGCGTCCCATTAGCTAGTTGGTAAGGTAACGGCTTACCAAGGCAACGATGGGTAGGGGTCCTGAGAGGGAGATCCCCCACACTGGTACTGAGACACGGACCAGACTCCTACGGGAGGCAGCAGTGAGGAATATTGGACAATGGGCGCAAGCCTGATCCAGCCATGCCGCGTGCAGGATGACGGTCCTATGGATTGTAAACTGCTTTTATACGAGAAGAAACACCTCTACGAGTAGAGACTTGACGGTATCGTAAGAATAAGGATCGGCTAACTCCGTGCCAGCAGCCGCGGTAATACGGAGGATCCAAGCGTTATCCGGAATCATTGGGTTTAAAGGGTCCGTAGGCGGTCAGATAAGTCAGTGGTGAAAGCCCATCGCTCAACGGTGGAACGGCCATTGATACTGTCTGACTTGAATTATTAGGAAGTAACTAGAATATGTAGTGTAGCGGTGAAATGCTTAGAGATTACATGGAATACCAATTGCGAAGGCAGGTTACTACTAATTGATTGACGCTGATGGACGAAAGCGTGGGTAGCGAACAGGATTAGATACCCTGGTAGTCCACGCCGTAAACGATGGATACTAGCTGTTGGGAGCAATCTCAGTGGCTAAGCGAAAGTGATAAGTATCCCACCTGGGGAGTACGTTCGCAAGAATGAAACTCAAAGGAATTGACGGGGGCCCGCACAAGCGGTGGAGCATGTGGTTTAATTCGATGATACGCGAGGAACCTTACCAAGGCTTAAATGTAGATTGACCGGTTTGGAAACAGACTTTTCGCAAGACAATTTACAAGGTGCTGCATGGTTGTCGTCAGCTCGTGCCGTGAGGTGTCAGGTTAAGTCCTATAACGAGCGCAACCCCTGTTGTTAGTTGCCAGCGAGTCAAGTCGGGAACTCTAACAAGACTGCCAGTGCAAACTGTGAGGAAGGTGGGGATGACGTCAAATCATCACGGCCCTTACGCCTTGGGCTACACACGTGCTACAATGGCCGGTACAGAGAGCAGCCACTGGGCGACCAGGAGCGAATCTATAAAACCGGTCACAGTTCGGATCGGAGTCTGCAACTCGACTCCGTGAAGCTGGAATCGCTAGTAATCGGATATCAGCCATGATCCGGTGAATACGTTCCCGGGCCTTGTACACACCGCCCGTCAAGCCATGGAAGCTGGGGGTGCCTGAAGTCGGTGACCGCAAGGAGCTGCCTAGGGTAAAACTGGTAACTAGGGCTAAGTCGTAACAAGGTAGCCGTACCGGAAGGTGCGGCTGGAACACCTCCTTTCTAGAGCCTTAGTGTTAGTAGTAATACACGCTAGGGAAAGAAGACGAAAGTTCAAGTTGGAAACAAGTTTCAACATTTTATTACTCTTGCTGTTAATTTATAAAAAAAAGAGAGAAAAGAAAATAGAATATAGAGCATAGATTTAGTCTATAATCTTAAGTCTTTATTCTTTACTCAAAAAAAAGAGTGTCTCGTAGCTCAGCTGGTTAGAGTACTACACTGATAATGTAGGGGTCGACAGTTCGAGTCTGTCCGAGACAACAAAAAAAGCATTAAGTACTTATTATTAAGTATTTATACAAAAACGTTCATAGAAACAGATTGAAAGGAAATTCTAGGGTTGAAAGATTACGAATTACAATAATTCATAATTCATAATTCACAATTCATAATTAAAAAAGATTGGGGGATTAGCTCAGCTGGCTAGAGCGCCTGCCTTGCACGCAGGAGGTCAACGGTTCGACTCCGTTATTCTCCACTATCTTCGAGAAGATAGAATATAGAAAAAAGAATATAGATTAAGTCTATTATCTATTCTCTATGTTCTTTATTCAAAAAGAAAAAGTTCATTGACATATTGAGATAAGAAAATAATAAAAAGTAGAAAGCATTTTTTGTTTGTTTATCATTAGACAAGTAAAAGAAACGGTCTTAATTAATTTTAAGGTTGGTACAATAAGCAAAATAAGGGCGTATGGGGGATGCCTTGGCTCTCAGAGGCGATGAAGGGCGTGATAAGCTGCGAAAAGCTACGGGGATTGGCACACACGAATTGATCCGTAGATACCCGAATGGGGCAACCCACTATGTTGAAGACATAGTACACCGATAGGTGGGCAAACCCGCTGAACTGAAACATCTAAGTAGGCGGAGGAGAAGAAAACAAAAGTGATTCCGTAAGTAGTGGCGAGCGAACGCGGATTAGCCCAAACCAATGTTGTTACGGCAATATTGGGGTTGTAGGACCACGTTATTTGTTGCGGATTGAATTAGAATCTACTGGAAAGTAGAGCCAAAGAAGGTGATAGCCCTGTATAAGTAAAAGAAGATAACGATAGTGGTATCCTGAGTAGGGCGGGACACGAGAAATCCTGTCTGAATTTGGCGGGACCATCCGCTAAGGCTAAATACTCCTGAGAGACCGATAGTGAACCAGTACCGTGAGGGAAAGGTGAAAAGAACCGTGAATAACGGAGTGAAATAGATCCTGAAACCATACGCTTACAAGCGGTCGGAGCCCTTTCGTGGGGTGACGGCGTGCCTTTTGCATAATGAGCCTACGAGTTAACGTTGCTGGCAAGGATAAGTGGTTAAGCCACGGATCCGTAGCGAAAGCGAGTCTGAATAGGGCGCTTTAGTCAGTAGTGTTAGACGCGAAACCGTGTGATCTACCCATGGGCAGGTTGAAGCTGTGGTAACACACAGTGGAGGACCGAACCGGTTGACGTTGAAAAGTCTTCGGATGACCTGTGGGTAGGGGTGAAAGGCCAATCAAACTCGGAAATAGCTCGTACTCCCCGAAATGCATTTAGGTGCAGCGTTATGCGTAAAGTTATATAGAGGTAGAGCTACTGATTGGATGCGGGGGCTTCACCGCCTACCAATTCCTGACAAACTCCGAATGCTATATAATGTTTCATAACAGTGAGGGCTTGGGTGCTAAGGTCCAAGTCCGAGAGGGAAAGAACCCAGACCATCAGCTAAGGTCCCCAAATATATACTAAGTTGAAAGAACGAGGTTTGTCTGCCCAGACAGCTAGGATGTTGGCTTGGAAGCAGCCATTCATTTAAAGAGTGCGTAACAGCTCACTAGTCGAGCGGACGAGCATGGATAATAATCGGGCATAAGTATATTACCGAAGCTATGGATTTAGAGTTTACTCTAAGTGGTAGGGGAGCATTCTAACAGGGTTGAAGGTGAGTCGTAAGGCCTGCTGGACTGGTTAGAAAAGAAAATGTAGGCATAAGTAACGATAATGCGGGCGAGAAACCCGCACACCGAAAGACTAAGGTTTCCACAGCTATGCTAATCAGCTGTGGGTTAGTCGGGACCTAAGGCGAACCCGAAAGGGACAGTCGATGGACAACGGGTTAATATTCCCGTACTAGTTATTACTGTGATGGGGTGACGGAGTGATGAAAGCGCCGCGAACTGACGGAATAGTTCGTTGAAGTACCTACCTATAAGACCCGCAGGCAAATCCACGGGTTTTGGGGAAATACGATAGTACTCGGAGTCTTCGGACAAAGAGATAGTGCGCCTAAGGGCTTCCAAGAAAAACCTCTAAACTTCAGGTAATAAGTACCCGTACCGCAAACCGACACAGGTAGTCGAGGAGAGAATCCTAAGGTGCTCGAGAGATTCATGGCTAAGGAATTAGGCAAAATAGACCCGTAACTTCGGGAGAAGGGTCGCCAGCAGCAATGCTGGCCGCAGTGAAGAGGTCCAGGCGACTGTTTATCAAAAACACAGGGCTCTGCAAAATCGTAAGATGAAGTATAGGGCCTGACACCTGCCCGGTGCTGGAAGGTTAAGTGGAGATGTTATCTTCGGAGAAGCATTGAAATGAAGCCCCAGTAAACGGCGGCCGTAACTATAACGGTCCTAAGGTAGCGAAATTCCTTGTCGGGTAAGTTCCGACCTGCACGAATGGTGTAACGATCTGGACACTGTCTCAGCCATGAGCTCGGTGAAATTGTAGTAGCGGTGAAGATGCCGCTTACCCGCAGTGGGACGAAAAGACCCTGTGCACCTTTACTATAGCTTAGTATTGACCTTGGATAAATGATGTGTAGGATAGGTTGGAGACTGTGAAGTGGCGTCGCTAGGCGTTGTGGAGTCATTGTTGAAATACAACCCTTTGTTTATCTGAGGCCTAACCCCGTTATGCGGGGGACATTGCTTGGTGGGTAGTTTGACTGGGGTGGTCGCCTCCAAAAGAGTAACGGAGGCTTCTAAAGGTTCCCTCAGTACGCTTGGTAACCGTGCGTAGAGTGCAATGGCATAAGGGAGCTTGACTGAGAGACATACAGGTCGATCAGGTACGAAAGTAGAGCATAGTGATCCGGTGGTTCCGCATGGAAGGGCCATCGCTCAAAGGATAAAAGGTACGCCGGGGATAACAGGCTGATCTCCCCCAAGAGCTCATATCGACGGGGGGGTTTGGCACCTCGATGTCGGCTCGTCACATCCTGGGGCTGGAGAAGGTCCCAAGGGTTGGGCTGTTCGCCCATTAAAGTGGCACGCGAGCTGGGTTCAGAACGTCGTGAGACAGTTCGGTCTCTATCTACTGTGGGCGCAAGAAATTTGAGTGGATCTGATTCTAGTACGAGAGGACCGAATTGGACAAACCTCTAGTGTATCTGTTGTCACGCCAGTGGCATCGCAGAGTAGCTACGTTTGGAAGGGATAAGCGCTGAAAGCATATAAGCGCGAAACCCACCACAAGATGAGATTTCTTTTAAGGGTCGTGGGAGATGACCACGTTGATAGGCTATAGATGTAAAGGCAGTAATGTCATAGTCGAGTAGTACTAATAACCCGTAAGCTTATGTACGCTTTTCCTCCCGATGCAAATCGGGAGAGAAGAAACTTTCTAACAAAAAAACTTTTCTTTATCTCAGTATGTTAAGATATTATTGCAATTACGAATTCATAATTACGAATTACGACTTGCAAGTAATTGCCCAAAGCAATTATAACCTCTTAAGGTGGTTATTGCGGCGGGGCTCACCTCTTCCCATCCCGAACAGAGTAGTTAAGCCCGCCTGCGCAGATGGTACTGCAGTTATGTGGGAGAGTATGTCGTCGCCTTTCTTTGAAGAATCCTCATCATTCATTTGATGAGGATTTTTTTTGTTTTATTATTTCTCGTCTAGAAATAGCGATACACAAAACAGATTGTTATGGAAGAAAATATTAAATATGTATAGCGTACTCAGAAGGACTACTTTATGTCTTTTAAGTTGCAATTGGTCAGGAAATATAAATAGTACAGCTTTTAGCTACTCAAGCTATTAAGAAGTTTGGTATTGAATGTATAAAAGTGTTGTAGAACTGTTACGATATTTGGTATCTTCAGTGGGAAAACCAAATCCCTTCTACCGTACCGAAATCACAAGAACAAAAGAAAATGGAGCTTGGATCCAAGGGAAAACCTCTTGAGAAGGAGAAGTCATTTTTGGAACAATAAGCTTTTGCTGCAGATAAAAAAGGAATCATTTTAGACAAAAAGAACAACAAACATTAATGTTTGCCTGTTATTTGTTCGGGGTAAACAGACAGGTTTATTATCGAAAAATTAAAAGAAAAGTCAGTCAACAAGCTAAAGCTACCAAAGTAATTTCTACGGATCTTGATGTAAAGAAATCGATGCCTAGGGTTAGAACTCAAAAAAGTTAGCATATTTTAGTGGAAGAACTTCAATTGATGAAGATTGGAAGGGATAAGTTATTCGATATTCTCAGAGCTAATCATTTATTAATTCAGCCAAAACGGTCTTACCATATGAATCCTAATTTTTATCAACGATTTAGAAAACATCAAAATCAAATTATTAGATTAGATAGTAACAGGCCTGAGCAAGTTTGGTTCTCCGACATAATTTATATTGGAAAAGAGAAAAGCTTGCTATCTTGGTATTGTAACAGATACCTATTCTAAAAAGCTTATGGGGTATAATGTTGCTGATAATATGATTGTCGAAAGCAGTATTGTTGCTCTAAAATGGCATTAAACTAAGAAAAAAAATCCATTAAATGTCACTCTGATACTGGATTGCAGTATTGTGCTAATGACTTTCAAAGTATTTTAAATAAAAACGGAATACTTATTAGTATGACTCAAAATTCTGAACCTTTTGAAAATGCCGTTCGAAAAGAATAAACGTATATTAAAACAAGAGTTTATGAATGATAAATACAATCATGATTTACAAGTTATGAAATAAATTATCAACGAATCGATTGATATTCAAAATACGCAACGGCCACATTATTTAAAATTATTATGCTTATTACCAATAAAATGCATGAAAAAAATCAAATTAAAATGAGAACCTATAAAGCAAAAACAGTATCAAATAGATGCTTACTACTGTTCAAAAACTTTGCTTTTACTTATTATTAATCCTGTATCACTTTTTCAGGACTTGACATAAACCTTTAAGAATTATGAAAATCCAAAAATTAGGTACAAAAATCAGTGTTTTTATAAATAGATTATTGTGGAATACATAAAATAATACCTGCTTTTACTTAACCGTGGATAGTTTCTTGTTTACCATAGTTTGTGATAATCGAGGTTTCAAATTCGATCCATTCTTTCCAGCGTTTGTCCACGTTAATATTGTCAGCGTATTTTCGTGCGAAACCCAAAAAAGTGGTGTAATGGCCCGCCTCAGAAATCATCAGATCTCTGTAAAAAGTAGCCAGTTCAACATCTTTTATGTTTTCTGATAAAACTTTGAATCGTTCACAACTTCTGGCTTCAATCATTGCCGAAAACAACAATCGGTCACAAAGTGCATCTTTTCGGCTGCCATCTTTTTTCATGAATTTAAAAAGTTCATTTACATAATGATCTTTCCTTTCTCTGCCTAAAGTTAGTCCTTTGCTTTTTATTAAATTATGAACCAATTGCAAATGATCTAATTCTTCTTTTGCAATAATCAGCATTTCGGTTACTAATTCTTCTAATTCGGAATTATAAGTAACTAAACTTATCGCATTGGAAGCTGCCTTTTGCTCGCACCAAGCGTGATCCGTCAGGATTTCTTCTATATTTGATTCAACTATATTTACCCAACGCGGGTCTGTGGCTAATTTTAATCCTAACATGATGATGAAATTTATTTGCTACAAAATTAGTGTTTTCTAATCTATTTTTGGTTCAAATGACCGGATTGAACACAAAATAGCATTATTTTGCAATTGAAATTTATAATAATATGAATCAGGTTCAAAAGCTTTTAATTATTGGTTTTGTTTGGCCGGAGCCAAATTCGTCCGCAGCAGGAGGTAGGATGATGCAACTGATTTCACTTTTCAAAGCGCAAGGTTTTAGTATTTCGTTTGCTAGTCCAGCGCAAGACAGTGATTTCATGGTTGATTTGCAAGAATATGAAGTGGATAAAAAATCAATTGAACTGAACAATTCCAGTTTTGATGTTTTTATAAAAGAACTGAATCCGGATGTGGTTTTGTTTGACCGTTTTATGATGGAGGAACAATTTGGTTGGCGTGTTTCCGAAAATTGTCCGAATGCGTTACGATTGTTAGATACTGAAGATTTGCATTGTTTGCGTTTGGCTCGTCAGAAAGCATTCAAAGAAAACCATTCTTTTATTTCAACCGATTTATTTGTTGAAGAGGTTTCCAAACGGGAAATCGCCAGTATTTTACGTTGTGATTTGTCTCTGATGATTTCCGAATTTGAGATGGAATTATTAGAATCTACATTTAAAATAGATATTTCTATATTATATTATCTACCTTTTTTATTAAAGCCAATTGACGCTGCCGAAATTCAGGAATTACCTGTTTTTGAAGAAAGAAGAGATTTTGTTTTTATCGGAAATTTTCTTCATGAGCCTAATTGGAATGCGGTTCAATATTTGAAAGATACAATTTGGCCTTTAATTAAAATAAGTCTGCCTGAAGCTGTTTTGAATGTTTATGGCGCTTATCCTTCACAAAAAGTAATGCAATTACATAACAAGAAGGAAGCCTTTTTAATCATGGGACGAGCTATCGATGCTAAAGAAGTAGTTCAGGAAGCGCGAGTGGTTTTAGCTCCTTTGCGTTTTGGTGCAGGTATTAAAGGGAAGTTATTAGAAGCGATGCAATGTGGGACACCAAGCGTAACAACTACTATTGGTTCAGAATCCATGCACGGGGATTTGCCTTGGAATGGTTTTATTACGGATGATGTAGCTGATTTTGTCGATGCGGCAGTACAATTGTATCAAGACAAAACAATTTGGCATAAAGCCCAGAAAAATGGATTGAAAATTATCAATCAACGATATTCTAAAGGTTTGTTCGAAACTGACTTTAGAACTAAAATAGAATTTTTAAGCTCTAATTTACCGCAGCATCGATTGAATAATTTTATGGGTTCCATGTTACAACACCATACTTTAAAAAGCACGAAATATATGTCGCGCTGGATTGAGGAGAAAAATAAATAAAAAATCCCGTCAAGTTTTAGAAACAAGACGGGATTACTATTTTAAAAACCGAGTTATTACGCAAGCATCGTAACTGGGTTTTCTATAAATTGTTTTAATGTTTGTAAAAATTGAGCTCCTGTTGCGCCATCAATTGTTCTGTGGTCGCAAGCTAAAGATAACATCATAGTATTTCCTACAACAATTTGGCCATTTTTTACCACTGGTTTTTCTACAATAGCTCCTACGGATAAGATAGCAGAATTTGGTTGGTTGATGATAGAATTGAATTCAGTAATACCAAACATTCCAAGATTCGAAACTGTAAAAGTACTGCCTTCCATTTCGGTAGGTAATAATTTTTTGTTTTTAGCTCTTCCTGCAAGATCTCTTACACTTCCGCCAATTTGAGATAAACTCATAGCATCTGTAAAACGTAATACTGGAACTACTAATCCGTCTTCAACAGCTACAGCAACTCCTATGTTCACATGGTGATTGATAAGAATCGAATCTTCTCTCCATTGTGAATTCACTTTTGGGTGTTTTTTCAAAGCCATTGCGCACGCTTTTATCACCATATCGTTAAACGATACTTTTGTGTCAGGAACGCTGTTGATGATAGTTCTAGATTTCATAGCCTCATCCATTGCTACCTCAATTACTAAATTGTAATGTGGAGCTGTGAATAAAGATTCTGCTAAACGCTTCGCTATGATTTTTCGCATTTGCGAATTCTTGATTTCTTCTGTGACAACTTCTCCTGCTGGAATAAATGGTTTTGCGGCAGCTACAGTTTCTGTTGCTGCAGTTTCAGTTGTCGGTGCCGTAGCAGCTGCAGTTTGTGGCGTAAAGTTTTCGATATCGCTTTTTACAATACGTCCGTTTTCACCAGAACCTTTTACTTGTGTCAATTGAATTCCTTTGTCACTTGCAATTTTCTTTGCTAATGGTGATGCTAAAATTCTTTGACCGTCCGTTGATGGTTCTTGAACGATTGGCTCCGAAGCTTTTTCTGTTGAAGCAACTTCTTTTTCTTCTGCCATTGCAGGAGCTGCTTGTGGCGCTCCGCCAGTTTTATAGTTTTCAGCAATTCCACTAATGTCAGTTCCTGCTGGTCCAATGATTGCCAAAAGGCTATCAACAGGTGCAGTATTGCCTTCTTCGATTCCTATGAATAATAGAGTTCCTTCATTGAAAGATTCGAATTCCATTGTTGCTTTATCAGTTTCAATTTCAGCAAGAATGTCGCCTTCAGCAACAGTGTCACCTACTTTTTTTAACCAAGTTGCTACAGTACCTTCGGTCATAGTATCGCTCAAGCGAGGCATGGTGATAACTACAACTCCTTTTGGAAGTGAAGTTGCTGCAGGTGCAGCGGATTTTGTAGCTTCAGGAGTAGAAGCTGTTTTTTCAGTAACTTTTGTTTCCTCAGTAACTTTTGTTTCTTCTTTTACTGGAGCTGCGTCTGTTGGTTTTGCAGCTATTAAAGCTGAAATATCTTCGCCTTCTTTTCCTATAATTGCTAATAATGAATCTACTGGTGCAGTTTCACCTTCTGGTATTCCTATATGCAAAAGCGTCCCTTCGTTAAAAGATTCAAATTCCATTGTTGCTTTGTCAGTTTCAATTTCTGCAAGGATATCACCTTCGCTTACTTTATCACCAACTTTTTTTAGCCAAGTCGCTACCGTTCCTTCCGTCATCGTATCGCTCAAACGAGGCATTGTAATTATTGTTGCCATAATTGATTTATAGTTTATGAGGTATAAATGGATAGTTTTCTTGTTCGTAGACCACGTCATACAGTTGTTGAATGGGTGGGTATTCAGATTCTTCAGCAAATGTTACACATTCTTCCACTAAATCTTTTACTCTTTGATCAATTGCTTCGATTTCTTCTTCTGTAGCATATTTTTGATCTTTAATTACATCTAAAACTTGAGTAATTGGATCAATTTTTTTGTATTCCTCTACTTCATCTTTCGAACGGTATAATTGTGCATCCGACATAGAATGACCTCTATAACGGTATGTTTTCATTTCCAAGAAAGTTGGCCCATCTCCACGACGTGCTCTGTCTATTGCTTCGGTCATTGCTTCAGCAACTTTTACAGGGTTCATTCCATCTACAGGTCCGCAAGGCATTTCGTATCCTAAACCTAATTTCCAGATATCGGTATGATTGGCTGTTCTTTCTACAGAAGTTCCCATGGCATATCCATTGTTTTCAACAATAAATACAACTGGAAGTTTCCATAGCATAGCCATGTTAAAAGCTTCGTGTAAAGACCCTTGACGTGCAGCACCATCACCAAAATAGGTCATAGTAACACCACCGGTTTCAAAATATTTGTCTGCAAAAGCTAATCCTGCACCTACAGGAATTTGCCCTCCTACAATTCCGTGACCACCATAAAAACGGTGCTCTTTTGAAAAGATATGCATGGAACCACCCATACCTTTTGAAGTTCCGGTAACTTTTCCTAAAAGTTCTGCCATCACACGTCTAGGATCAACTCCCATACCTATTGGCTGAACGTGATTTCTGTAAGCAGTAATCATTTTATCTTTTGTCAAGTCCATAGCGTGCAATGCACCAGCTAATACTGCTTCTTGACCATTGTATAAATGTAGAAAACCTCTAACTTTTTGTTGGATGTATAATGCCGCAAGTTTGTCCTCAAACTTTCTCCAAAGCAGCATATCCTCATACCACTTTAAATATACTTCTTTTGTAACTTCTTTCATCTGAATTTTTCTTTTGCTAAAGTGTTATTGTATCATCAATCTGTACCTATAACGCAAAATAGTTTCCTCCCACAAATTTGCGAAATGCAAAAATAAGACATTCCAAGTAAGAACTAAAATTTAATAGGCAATTTTTGGATTTTTTACAAGAATTTTTTATCGAACATAAATGGAAGTAAATTTTTCAGTGATTCCGATTTATAAATTGCGCCAATTTCGCCCATGAAATAGATTTCTATTGGGGTCTCTTGTCTGATTTCATATTCTGCGATTGATTGTCTGCAAGATCCACAAGGGGGAATTGGAGCTGTGGTTTGATTAGAGTCAGAAGCAGCTGTAATTGCCATTTTTAAAATTTTAGCTTCCGGGTAAACTGCTCCGGCATAAAAAATAGAGACACGTTCCGCACAAAGTCCGGAAGGATAAGCTGCATTTTCTTGGTTGGAACCAAGTACAATTTTGCCGTTGTCTAAAAAAATTGCAACACCAACTCTGAATTTGGAATAAGGTGCATACGCGTTTTTTCGTACTTCAACGGCTTGTGTCATTAGATCCTGAATGTCATTTGGCAATTCCTGAAGGGATTCGAATACTTTAAATTGTGTGGTAATTGTTATTTCTTTCATGCTTTTTTTAGGAAAAAAAATCCAAATTTCATCTCCGAAGTATCGGGATTGAAATTTGGATCGTTATTTATGAATTAATTTAAGTTTAATATTCGTCATATTTCTCACCAAAATTGAAGGTGAGTGAAAAGCGAAGGGTGTTCTCTAGCGGGTTTTTTACTTTAGATGCTGAGAATAAGTAAGAAACATCTACTTTAACTACATTGTATTTAAAACCTGCTCCAAGTGAGAAAAATTGTCGAGCGCCTTTTATAGGACTTTCGTGAAAGTAACCCAGACGCATTGCAAAGGAATCTTGATACAAATATTCGGCACCTACAGCATACGTAACTTCTTTTATCTCTTCACCAAAACCATCAGGAGCATCTCCAAAAGATTTAAAAACACCAGATGTCCAGCCTATGGAACGGTAATTGTCATTATTTTGATTGCGCTCTTCGGAGGTTACAGTTCCGTCGCCGTTTAAATCTGGATCTTGTGGTGTTGGAACCAATAATTTATTAAATTCAACATTAACAGCAACCTTATTGTAGTCGTCTAAAATAAAATCAAAACCTGTTCCTATTTTTAAATTGGCAGGAATGAAATTATTGTTAAAATCATCATTGTCATAACTAATTTTTGGACCTAAATTTTGAATGTTAAACCCCGCTCTCCATCTTCCGTTGAATTCGTTATACGCTATTTCTTCAGATTGGTAAAAACCGGCTACATCAACCGCAAATGTACTTGCTGATGAGGCATCGTTATTGTCTGATGCTACTTTTAGATTGGAATTAATGAAACGTCCCGCAACAGCCATCGAAAATTTTTCGCTCAATTTTAACGAATATGATCCGTCTATGGCAAATTCATTTGGAGAAACTAATCTAGGTTCATCATTTGCATTTTCGCGTAATTCAATTTCACCTAAACCAAAATAGCGAAGACTTCCAGCAAAGGCGCTTTTCTCATTAATTCGATTATAATAGGTTAATTGTCCTAATGAAATGTCATTTACTAAATCAGTAAGGTATGGCGTGTAGCTGATGGAAAATCCTTGTGCATCAGTTGCAAAAGCATATTTTGCTGGATTCCATTGTTGAGAAAAAGCATCGGCAGAAGTTGCAACACCAATGTCACCCATACCTGCTGCTCTTGCATCAGCAGTGACTAATAAAAAAGGAACTCCTGGATTTATAACTCGATCTTGTGCGTTAGCAGAAGATGCTATAATTAAAAGGATAAAAAGTGGTATTATTTTTCTCATTTTGATGCAAATATTTATTAAACAAATATAGTATAATATTAAAGTATTACAAGTTTTTCAAATTTTTCAGATTTCTTATTTGTCAAGCTTGATTTTACTGTGAGCTTGTACACATAAACCCCTTTTCCTATTCGGTCACCAAAATCATCTTTACCATCCCAAGTTATTTCTTTAGATAAAAAGCCTTCCGTTGTTATGATTTGGTTTTTTGTCCAAACTATTTTACCAGTTATTGTCATAACTTGAACCTGAACTTCGAGCGGCTCGTAAGGTCTGTTGTGTGTAAACCAAAACTCAGTATAATTTACGAACGGATTAGGATAGTTCAACACATGTGTCAATGTTATTGTTTCATCGCCCACTACAATAAATTGTATTTCCGCTGTTATAGGATTGTTGTACACATCCCATGCTTTGAATGTTATAGTGTGCAAGCCAGGTGCTAAATTGCGCAACGGAAATCGAAGTGTTCCACTTGTAAAATCATCCAGATTTGTTTGGTAATAATCATTTAAAACAAAAGGATTGCTCACATCTCCATCTAAAATCGCAACAATGTCATGACCTATTCCGCTGGCTGTATTGATTCCGTTTTCATCTTCGAGATGTGCAACCAGAAAGGGAGATTCATTTGTTATACCTCCGGAAACAAAAGTCTCATCGTTCATATATAACTTAACTCTTGGACTAATATTGTCTGTTATTGCGTTTTCGTTTATTCCGCCTATTTTTATATTCGAATCGTATCCGGTTTCATTTTGTAATACTTCATTTTTTTTAGCATAAAAACTGATTCTTCCATTTGCCAATGGAATTCTGATGTCTCTTGGTACAACAAAACTAAATTCAAATTGCCCATTAGTAACAGATGCATTTCCTCTGAAAATTGTTTCTCCTAAAACATTAAAATTAATAGGTGGACTATTTCCGTCATTATTATAGGTTACTCTTGAGACTGTTTTGTCAAAAATAGTGGTAGAAACTTCTCCGTTGTAATTTGTCAATGGATTGTTGTTTTCATCCGTAACTTCTCCTGTAAGTTTCATTTTTGCCAATGATTTGAAGTCATCTATGGTTTGGGTGACGGATATGTCGTTTACTTTTGTCAATCTGATTTTTGGTTTGGCTACTGCGAGCATTATGGCTGGGTCGCCAATGTAAAAAACTACATTGGTTGCAGAATTTGGATTGCTGTTTTTTGAAATTCTCAGGGCTTCTGCAATTGATGTGTATTGGTTTGAACCGAATGATAGTAAGTTTTTTGTCAAAGCATCGTTGAAGTTTTCGGCGCTAAACTGGCCAATAGAGCGTATTGTGGTAATCATTGCAATTGCTCCGCCTTTTGGATTCCAATAGGTATATTCTCCTGCCGTAGGTCTAAACGGATTGTCGAACCTAGAGAATTCGCATGTAATAGTTATAAATAAAGGATATTTGAATTGATTACTCAAGTTTTGTCCGTCTGATTTTTCCCAAATCCTTTCTGCTGATAGACCGTCTTCACCACCATGTCCCAAATAATTAAATACTAAAGCCCCTTTTTCGAAAGCATTAAAAAAATCTGTTCTCGCTTTTGGATATCTGGAACCCCCCGCTGAGGCTTCTTGAGCATAAGAGTCTAATAAAATTTTATTCACATTCAAGAAAGGTTTCTCTAAAGCTATTGTATTCGCAAGGCTATTTTGTCTGTTTTGCAAACTGGCATCTGCAGGGATGTCAGAATCATCAGAAATAAGAACGAAATTATTTCTCCAGTTGCCGTAAGATTTTAAATCATGATATTCAATAACTTTATTTACCATTTCATCAGCCTGTTTAGTGTCATTGACAAGCATTCTTCCTACTGCAATGTCGATTCCGCCAAAAAAAGAAGTGACATTTCCTTCCGATGGGTCCATTAATCCAAAAAAATCATCAGATGCAAAAGAGGATTCTCCAATCGTGTTGCTGTTTAAAGAATGGTAAATAGGAACAACATTCGTGTTATTTATGATTCGGTTTTTAAAATCGTAGGAGGCATCTCCAAAAAGATTGATGAATTTTAGTCTTTTATCCGGTGTCGAAGCATTTTCATAAATGTATTTAATGCAGTTTCTTATGGCGGCAACATCTTGTTTTCCAGAAGAAAATTCTTGGTAGATCAATTCTAATGGAATAACTTTTACATTTAAATTAGAATACGTACGATGAAAACGGGCTAGTTTTTCCGCTTGTGAAACTAGAAACGAGGGTGAAATAATTACGTAATCAATATCTTGAAACTGACCTTGGCTATTTTTAAAAAGTGAGCCTTTTAGGTTTTGATTCACAATTTTTGATTTGCTGTCTTTTAATGGGGTGTAATAATCAGCTGGATCTAATGCGATGTATTTTCTCAGTTCACCCAAATTTGCTTTGAAACTTAGGGAACTTTGACTCGTATTTTCGATTTTGCTAATAGCATAAATATCGGTAACATCCCAAATTTGAGAAATTCCTGTAGCATTTGAAATTTCATAATTTACAATTGCAAGATTAGAAACGGATTGATCGTATTGAAAATGAAATTGTTTTCCGTAGCCTAAAAGTTTTCTTTTGGCGGTAAGCCTTATATTGTCGAGAAAACCTTTGGAGCCTGGAACGCCATTGTTGTTGTATTTTAATTTTATTTTGATGTTTTCTGTCCCGTTGAAAGCAGTATTGTTTGGCAAAAAACCAACGATAAACTCAGTTCCAGAATTGTTGCTTAATGCAGGGAATGAAATGGTTCCTGCGGCATTTCCGTTTGCTGTTACATTGAAAGAGGTTGGCGTAAATGCAGCTGAAGCAGCTGTCAGCATAATTTTCACAGGAACTGAACTGTCTAGATTTGGGAAAACAAAATCAAATTCCTGCTCATTCTTTACGTCAAATGATTCGCCAAACCATTGACGACCCAAACGGGCAATATTGACAAGATCCTGTTCGTGGAATTGATAATCATCAAAAGAAGTTATAGTTAAAGTGCTGTTTCCTGCAGGCTGTGCTAAAGGAGCAATTCTTTTTCCATCAGCGCCTTGTACAGTAATATAGTAATAGGATTTTTTGTCATACAAATTTAAATGCGTTCTGCTTTCTTGATTCCAAGTGTCAACTCCTTCGCCATAAAAGAGGATATAATCTTCATTGTTAAAAACGCCGTCACTTTCACCGTTGATTTGAATGGCATTTTCAATTAAGTCATTCGGATAATAAATATTGTTTGACAATGGTAGCATTCGACCACCATTTCCATAAATTTTTATTTTTCTAGGGTCAATAACATTTACGTCAATTCCCAGTTGTTGTAGAAAGCTTTTAGATATTTTATAAACTCCAGATTTTTCGATATAAAATTGAAACCAATTGCCAGTTGCTAAAACAGAATTTGAAAAGGTATTTACAATTTTTCCAGATTGCTGGATTCTAGAGGTATTATTGCTATTGCCAATTTCATATGAAAAAGATTTGATTCGTTTGAATCCAAAATCATCCTTGATTATAGGCGAAAGTGAGACGAAAGCCTCTCTTATGTCTCTTGAAGTAGAAATGGTTATCGAAGGATTAATAATTTCTGGGATATTTTCAGAGGCTAAATCGCCTAGATCCGAAAGTGCAATATTTTCAAAAATTACGTTAGTAATTTGAATTTTATTATCGTCAAAATATGGCGTATCTTTTAATATAGCGGTGTAAGTGATGTTTTTTTTGGAAGCATCATAATGAAAACTATTACCTGAAAATTTGGGTATATTAATGGTGAAATTACCATATGACATTTCTTTTGTGCCCAACCATTCAATTACAACATCCTCTTTTATTTGAGAAAATGAAAAAAAAGGTAGTAATGTCCAATATAACAGAAATGTTTTTCTCATTGTTTTGTAAATCTCGGTGCAACTTAAGGAATAATTATTAAGTAAAAATAAATCATTTAACGTTATTATAAATAATAAATATTATAAATTTGCGTTTTGTTTTATACAAATATAAAATGGAATTGAGTTATAATTATTTATTAAAAAAAGGACGTTGCAGATTAAATCATAATTATTATATTGCGGCTTCAAAAATTATTACCTACTAAAGAGTATGAAAGTAAAGAAAATTATGGTCGTACGATTGATTTTATCAATTATATTGATTGTCGGTTTGGCTAGTTGCAGTAAAAAATCTAGCTCCAAAAATTCATCAAGAGCAACAGGTTGGAACGTTGATGGTAAAAAAGCAGGTTCGGGTAATAAGAAGCAAGAAGCAGGGCCTGGTTTGGTTTTTGTAGAAGGTGGAACTTTTACAATGGGAAAAGTGCAGGATGATGTAATGCATGATTGGAATAATGCGCCAACTCAGCAACATGTTCAGTCGTTTTACATGGATGAAACTGAAGTAACTAATTTTATGTATTTAGAATATTTAGATTGGTTGAAAATGGTGTTTCCGCCAAGTGAAGAAAATTATAAAAACATATACGAAGGTGCGTCGCCTGACACTTTAGTTTGGAGAAATAGGTTAGGTTATAATGAAACTATGACTAATAATTACTTGAGACATCCTTCTTATGCAGAATATCCTGTTGTAGGTGTGAATTGGATTCAAGCAGTTGAATTTAGTAAATGGAGAACTGATCGTGTAAACGAAGCAGTTTTAGAAAAAAATGGGTATCTCAAAAAGAATGCTAAAAACACAGAAGTTAGTGCAGAAAGCTCTTTTAGCACAGAGACGTATTTAAAATCTCCTACAAGTACTTTTGGAGGAAATGAGGAGATTGTATTAAAAGGTGGGAGAGGCTCTAAAAAAGCTAAATCTCCAAAAGCGGATAAAGACGGCAATATTACTGAAGAAAAAAATGTATATGCACAAAGATCTTCCGGGATAGTTTTACCAGAATATAGATTACCAACAGAGGCTGAATGGGAATATGCAGCCGCTGCAGATGTAGGTCAAAGAGAGTATAATTCATATAAAGGTCAAAAAAAATACCCTTGGTCTGGTGGCTATACTCGCTCAGGGAAAAGACAAAATAAAGGGAATCAGTTGGCGAATTTTAAGCAAGGAAATGGTGATTATGGCGGAATTGCAGGTTGGTCTGATGACGGAGCTGATATTACCAATGAGGTCAAAAAGTATCCGGCAAATGATTTTGGATTGTATGATATGGCTGGAAACGTTGCTGAGTGGGTTGCGGATGTATACAGACCTATCGTAGACAATGAAGCAAATGATTTCAATTATTTTAGAGGGAATCTTTATACTAAAAATAAAATTGGTGCAGATGGTAAAATTGAAATTGTCACTAAAGATAATATTAAGTATGATACTCTAAGTAATGGTAGAATCATTGCTAGGAACTTACCAGGAGAGATTGCACAAGTTCCAGTAGATGAGCAAGAAACTTATTTGAGACAAAATTTCGATAAAAGTAATAACATCAATTACAGGGATGGAGACAAGCAGTCTAGTAAATATTATAATTTTGGAGGTTCGGACTCTGATGATGAAAAATCAAAAAATGAAAAGTCCATGTATAATTCTCCTAAACATAATGTTACAACAGACAGTTTAGGGAAAATGGTTCGTAAATATGATTCTTCAAATAAAAGGTCAACGTTGATTAATGATCAGGTTAGAGTTTACAAAGGTGGTTCATGGAGAGATAGAGCTTATTGGCTTGACCCTGCACAAAGAAGGTATTTTCCACAAGATATGGCTACAGATTATATTGGTTTTAGATGTGCAATGTCTAGAGTAGGGCCAAAATCTGATAAGAAAAGATCGCCGAGAAATTAAATGTTTAAGATATAATACAAAAAAAGCCCTTTGATTAGGGCTTTTTTTTTTAAAATCATTTCAAATGGATATTAAGTACATTCATAGTTTGTTTTTAAAATGTAGCTCAGTTTCGATTGATACCCGTAAAATTGAGACAAACTCTTTATTTGTAGCCATAAAGGGAGAACGTTTTGATGCTAATACTTTTGCAAAAGAAGCATTAGAAAAAGGCGCTGCGTATGTTATAATTGATAATGAATTATACTGTATTGATCAAAGAACAATACTAGTTGAAGATAGTTTGATTGCACTGCAGGAATTGGCAAAATTCCATCGGGATTATCTAAAATTGCCTATAATTGCGCTTACGGGAAGCAACGGTAAAACGACTACCAAAGAGCTTATTCACGCTGTGCTTTCAAGAAAATTTAAAACAAAAGCAACAGTAGGCAACCTAAACAACCATATCGGAGTTCCTTTGACATTGCTTTCTTTTACTTCAGAAACTGAAATAGGGATAGTTGAAATGGGAGCGAATCACAAAAAAGAAATTGAATTTCTATGTGAATTGGCAACGCCGGATTATGGGTATATTACTAATTTTGGGAAAGCTCATTTAGAAGGTTTTGGTGGTGTTGAGGGTGTGATTGAAGGCAAAAGCGAAATGTATAAATACCTTTCGGCAAATGATAAACTTGTCTTTATTAATTTGGAAGACCCAATTCAAGTTGAGAAGTCAAAGTTGCTAAAGTCATATTCTTTCGGGATTAACAAAACAAATGCTGATGTCAATATCACTTCGATTAAAGCGAATCCGTTTGTGACAATCGGCTATTCGGATTCGGTCATTAAATCTCATTTAATTGGATTGTATAATGCCAATAACATCAACGCAGCGCTGACTATAGGGAAGTATTTTGGAGTCACGGACAGTGAAATAAAAGATGCTTTGGAAAGTTATATACCTGAAAATAACAGATCACAATTAGTGCAAAAAGGTACAAATCAGATTATTCTGGATGCTTATAATGCAAACCCCAGCAGTATGTCAGTAGCAATTGAGAATTTTCTACAATTAGACAACGCTAATAAGGTTATGATTTTAGGGGACATGTTTGAGCTTGGTGACGAAAGTTTACAAGAACATAAGGCAATTGTTGCCATTTTGTCAAAGGATGAAAATGTAAAGTGTTATTTTGTTGGATCCGCATTTTATGAAAGTAAAATTGAGAAGGATAATTTTTGGTTTTACAATACTTTTGAAAGTTTTTCAAATGATTTATCTGAAATGAAATTTGATAATAGTACTATTTTAATTAAAGGATCTCGTGGAATGGCGTTGGAGCGAACCTTGGAATTTATAAAGTAGTTAAGAAACAATTCAACTAGAAAAAATGCCATCACGATTTATTTTGATGGCATTTTTAGTTCTATTAAATACTCATTAGAAATCCTATAAGATTTTCTTTTTTGTTTAATTCTAGTTTTTTTCTTAATCGGTAACGGGCTAACTCTACTCCGCCACTGGAAATATTCATGATTTCGGCAATTTCTTTAGTAGACATGTTCATCAATAAATAAGTTGATAAATCCAGTTCTCGTGGAGATATTGTTGGATACTTTTCTTTTAGTCTTTTTAGGAAATCAAAATGGACATTTTTTATGTGTTTTTCCAAGTCTTTCCAGCTTTTGTCTGCATTTACCTCCTTCGTGATGCTTTTGTTCAACTTTGTAAATTGGAATTTAGTGGAATCATCAAAGGATTCGACATTGATATCTTTTAATTTATAAATTATTCCGTTCAGGATTTTGTTCTTCTTAACTACTTGCAACGAGTTATTGACTAATTCTTTATCCTTTGCTAAAATCTTAATTTGCAATTTGTCATTTTTTAATTTTTCAATTTCTTTCTCTAATTCATATTGTTCTTGTCTTATTTTGGATTCTTTTTCTAGGTATAATCTTCGTTGTTCGATAGTTTCGTAGTATTTATTTTTTCGAATTTTTATTTTTATTCTGTTTCTAATGAAGAATATTGAAGCAACAATAATCAAAACGTAAAATAAATAGGCTAAAAAATGCCGGTAAAAGGGGGGTGAAACGGTAAAAGTGGCAAGAGTTTCCTCAGATTGGATTCCGTAACTGTTTCTAACCTTCAATTTCATGGTGTAATCACCTTCTTTAAGATTAGTATATTCTTTTATGGCAGCTGTGGACCAATTGCTCCATCGGTCATCAAATCCTTCCAGCTGATAGGAAAATTCTATATTTTCCAGATTTTCATAAGTCGGGGAGGAGAATGTGAATTTTACTTGATTTGAAGCGTATGGAATTTTAAGTTTTTCAATCTTGATTTTTCCATTTCCTAAAAGTATAGTATCTCCAGGATAGGAAAAACTCCGGATAAACGCCTTGGGTTTTGTAACTAGATAATTAGATAGTTTAGTGTTATAGTGCGCTAAACCATCATTTAAACCTATGAATATGTTCTCGGGATCTAGTGTGTTTATAGATAAGTAATTATTAACCAAATTACCCGTTAAATTTGAAAATGGAGTCAAGTTGTTTTTATATCTTCCATTCGGGCTTTTCATTAATACACCCAATGATTCATTAAACAGGTACCAAATATTACCGTAATTATCCTCTGATAAGGAATAGATTTTTGGAATTTCCTTAAATAATGTGCTCATTTTTTTATCCTCAAAAAACAAGTCTTGTTCTTGGGAGTATTTATAAAAACGATTTTTTGTCTGAAAGTAAATAGTGTTTTTTATGCGCTGGATACTTCCAATTCCTGAAACTGAATTTGATAAATTCTTATGTGTTTTAATTGATTTGAATTTTTTTTAAATCTTCTGTAATTCTCATTTGGTAGATTAATTCATCTTTTTTTAGCCATAAATTATTTTCATCTATTTCAAATGTGTTGGCTGATTTATCAAAACCATCAATTTGGTTTTTATATTCCAAGCTATTTGCCGTTTTTTCAAATACAGTAAAACCGTTATAACTAGAGCCAATTATGTAACTTGGACGATTTGGGATTGACTGAAACCCAAAATGACCTTTATTGTTTAAGGTTTTAACCACTTTTTCGCCCAGTATTAGTAACGCACCTCTATTGTGTGCGCATATTAATTGGTCATCAATTACTTGGATGTTCCATGCTTGTCCAGTAGTTCCTTCGACAAGTGTGAATTTGTTTTCTTTTATAGTGTTGTTCCAAGAATGATAGAAAAGACCCTGATTCGTCGCCACATAAAGATTTCCTTTGTAAATAACAGAGGCGTAAACGGTGCTCAAACCAAAACTAAACCCAAAATAGGTAAACGGAGAATTTTCATTTATAAAGGCAATTCCGTTGTCCAATCCCAGCCATAGATTGTTCTTATTGTCAATGAAAGAGGTAAGAACCGTGTTGTTTTGAAGTCCTTTTTGATGATTGATGTGTTGAATTATTTTACCGTTTAAATCGCAAATAATAACACCGTCTAAAACAGAATTCAGCACGATGAACTTATCCTTTATTGTGACTCCGCCCAGAGAACTATTCTTTTTAATGAAAATATTAGCTTCCGTATTCCATGATGTCATTTTTTCTCCGTCATACAAATACAATCCTTTATCTAAAGTCGTAATGAGTATTTTATTTTCAGGCAAAGGAAACATTCCCCAAATCTCGGTATTGTTTAATGTTGTTGAACCTTTCAAAGGTTGTAATTGTCCGTTTTCATATTTCATTATGCCTTTAGAAACATCCTGAAAATAAAGTTGTTTTTTAATTTGAAATGAAAATTGGAATCTATCAGGTGCTTCAAGTAATGTGAGATTATTTTTTTTGAAAATATAGGCTCTTGCAAAAGATTGGAAAATAACTTCATTGCCTTCAATGTGTATTTTCCAGATGAAGTCAATTGTTTTAATGTTTTCACGGTTTACCAATTTTGAAATGGAAAAATAAATTAGTTTTCCTTTTGAATCGGATTCGAAGTAACCAAATTCATCGTAACCGCCAACAAATATTTTCCCGGAGTCACCAATTTTTAAACATCTAATAGCGGAAAAATTCGGTAAAGTATATTTTCGCCAAGTAGAACCGTCAAATTGAAACAAGCCATTATTATTTGCAAAGTACATATTGCCGTTTTTGTCTTGGTCAATATTCCAGTTTTGGGTGCCTCCTTTGTAATCTGTCCTTTTGTAATTTCTGATTTCTGGTAAACCAATATTTTTTATTTGGCCATAAGTAGCAAAAGAAGATAGAATCAGAAAAATTAGGGTGTGAAGTTTAGAAAATTTCATGATTGGAGCCTGTATATACTGCGTTGATAATTGTTTGTAAAAGGATGATGTGTAGTATTTATAAATGCACAGCTATTGAGTTGTATTTTAATTAATTCTATAAATAAAGTGCAATATTTATTTATTTTATAAATGTAGTGGTTTTAATTTAAATTAACATTTAAATAACAATTATAAAAAATATTTAAACTGTTAATTAGCAAGTGTTTATAATTTATTTGATGTGTTTTTGTTAAGTAATAAAAAAGTGTTTGATGTGTTTTTGTAGTAAATAATTAAAATGAATATAGAAAAAATAGTGCTACTATTGCTTCAAATTACTAATTAATTAACCAAAATTTTTAGAAATATGAAATTTACAAAACTGTTTGTTTTTTGTCTTTTATCTATTCTATTCTCAGTTTACGCACAAGCACAAGATGTTACGGTAAACGGAAAAGTATACGATGAAAACGGACTTCCAATCCCTGGAGTCTCTATTTTAATTAAAGGAACATCTAAAGCTGTAGCAACAGATTTTGATGGAAATTATCAAATTAAGGCTGATTCAAAAGGTACTTTAGAGTTTAGCTATTTAGGCTACATCACCTCAAAAGAAGCTATTAACGGAAGAAGCCGAGTTGATGTTAGACTTAAACGTTCAACTGAAAGCTTACAAGAAGTTGTCGTAGTAGGTTACGGAACTCAAAAGAAAAGTGTTGTTACTGGAGCAATTTCCAGTGTAAAAGCAAAAGATCTAGAGAAAGTACCAAATGGTCGTATCGAGCAAGCTTTACAGGGAAGAGTTTCTGGTGTTACTATCGCTGCCAGTTCAGGTCAGCCAGGTTCCGCATCTACAATACGCGTGAGGGGGGTAACTACTTTTGGCGATGGCGGTAATAATCCACTTTGGGTTGTTGACGGTGTTGTCGTAGATGGCGGTGGAATAGGATTCCTTAATCAATCAGACATAGAGTCGATTGAGGTTCTTAAAGATGCTGCTTCTGCTGCAATTTATGGTACGCGTGCTGCAACAGGAGTAATTTTGGTGACAACCAAAAAAGGAAAATCAGGAAAAATTTCTGTTAACTACAATGGGTTTTCAGGTTTTTCTGCACCAGAAAAAACTTTAAATTTATTGAATGCCACACAATATGGCGCTTTGTTAAATGAAAAATCAGTTGCTGCCGGCGGACCAGCCATATTTCCTAACTTATCTACTTTAGGTGTTGGTACAGACTGGCAAAAAGCGATTTTTAACAATAGTGCTTTTCGTTACTCTCATGAGTTAAGTATTAGTGGAGGAAATGATGTTTCTAATTTTTACGCTTCTTTTGGACTTCAAGACCAAGAAGGGATTGTTTCTACAGAAATATCAAACTTTACTAAAAAGAATTTCCGTTTGAACTCCACACATAAAATATCTAAAATATTTACTTTCGGTCAAACTTTGGGTTTTTCTAGACAAAAAACAATTGGTATTGGAAATACAAACAGTGAATTTGGGGGGCCGTTAAGTTCAGTAATTAACTTAGATCCAACTACTCCTTTGATAGAAACAGACCCTGTAAAAGCGAATAATGCACCTTACAGTACTAATCCTGTCATTCGTGCTTCAAATGGAAATCCTTATGGAATTTCGAGTTTAGTAGGTCAAGAAATGACGAATCCTTTGGCGTATGCCAAAACTAGATTAGGAAGTTATAGCACTGCAGATGATATCGTAGGAAATACTTATTTAGAAGCAGCTATTACCAAACACATCAAAGTAAGATCAACTCTCGGAGCAAAATTGTCTACTTGGGGTGGACAGGGATTTACGCCAGTGTTCTATTTGAGTGCGACTTCAAATGTGCTTAAAAATAACTACAGTAAAAATGAAAATAAGAGTTTTGCATGGAATATTGAAAATATATTGACTTACAATAACCAGTTTGGGAATCATAATGTTACTGTTTTATTAGGCCAAGGTTCTTATGTTGATAATATTGGTGGAGGTCTTGGTGCTACATTATTTGGTTTACCAGTGACTAATTACCGCGACGCATCTTTCAATTTTGATATTCCGCAATCTGACAGAAGTAGTTATACTTATGATGCTACAGAGCACAAATTGACGTCTTTATTCTCACGTGTGAATTATGATTACAAAGAAAAATATTTATTTACAGGGATTATTCGTCGCGATGGTTCGAGTCGTTTTGGAGGAAATAATAAATTTGGTGTATTTCCATCGTTTAATTTAGGTTGGGTTTTGACCAAAGAAGATTTTTGGAAAGAAAGCACAGTACTTAATACCTTTAAAATACGAGGTGGATATGGAGTTGTTGGAAATGATGCCATACCGGATTTTAGATATCTTTCTCTAGTTGAAGGGGGTTATAATTATTCTTTTGGTAACTCAGGAGCAATTACTACTGGTTATGCTAACCTTACACTTGACAATCCAGATTTGAGATGGGAGGAAACTTCTCAAGCAAATGTTGGTTTCGAATCGAAATTTTTTAATGACATCAGTCTTACTGTAGACTTGTACAAAAAATCTACTAAAGGGATTTTACGTCCTATAAACATACCAGGTTATGTTGGTGTTACTTCAAGCCCAATTGGAAATGTAGCTGATATGGATAATAGAGGAATCGAGGTTGAATTAGGGTATAAAAAAACTTTTGGAGATTTTAATTTTTCTGTAAATGGAAATGTTGCTTACTTAGAAAATAAAGTTACTTATGTGGCAGCAGATTCTAATTATTTAGTGGGTGATGCTTCTTTTCAATCTATGGGAGCTGTGACAAGAACGCAAGTCGGACAATCGTATAATTCATTTTACGGATTCAGAACGGCTGGTATTTTTCAAAACCAAGCAGAAATTAATGCTTATACAAATTCATCAGGTGGGTTAATTCAGCCAAGTGCACGTCCAGGAGATTTCCGTTGGGTGGATACAGATGGTAATGGTTCAATTGGAGATGATGACAAACAATTTTTAGGAAGTAATATTCCAAAATACACTTTTGGTTTGACATTAAATTTAGATTATAAAAACTTCGATTTGATGGCATTTGCTCAGGGAGCTGCAGGAAATAAAATTTTCCAAGGTTTGCGTAGACTTGATGTAGGAAATGCAAACTATCAAACAATTGCTTTAAGCAGATGGACAGGTGAAGGGACTTCAAATGATTATCCTAGGCTTACTAATGATGATGCCAATGGTAATTTCGGAAAAATGTCGAATTTTTATTTAGAGGATGGAGATTACCTTAGATTGAAGTTAGTTCAACTTGGATATTCATTGCCCAGTAATGTAGTGAGTAAAATTGGGGCAAATAAAGTACGCTTTTATTTAACTGCCGAGAACTTATTGACTATAACTAAATATACGGGTTACGATCCTGAAATTGGTGGCGGTGTATTCGGAATAGATAAAGGAATTTATCCACAAGCAAGAACATTTATGCTTGGAGCTAACGTACAATTTTAATACAATCAACAATTATGAAAACGATACAATTCAAATATTTATTTATTGCAGCAGCTGTGGTTTCATTCGGTTCTTGTTCTGAAGAATTTGTCGAAGTAAAACCACAAGGTTCTTTTCTTTCAGAAAATTATTATGCAAATCAAGATCAGGCTACGGCCGCTCTTGTGGGAGTTTATGATCCAATCAGAAAAAATTCTAGTGGTTTTGAAAACATGATTGCGATGATGAATTCTGGTTCAGATGATCATTTTGCTGGTGGCGGTGGTCCAACTGATGGAGCTGGAATCCAAGGTTTTTCAACGCATACACTGACGCCAACCATTATCCCGGGAAGTTTTTGGAACGATTATTATCAAGGTATTTTTAGAGCGAACACTTTGTTGTTGAAATTACCGGGTGTTGTAATGCCAGATAATGTGAAAGCGCGATTTTCAGGAGAATCAAAAGCATTGAGAGCGATGTATTATTTCAACTTGGTTAGGTTGTTTAAGAATGTTCCATTGTTATTGGATCCTTTGACAGCTACTAATATGTATGAAGTTGAACAAGCGACATCAGAAGCCGTCTATGCTCAAATAGAGAAAGATTTGATTGATGCAATAGCCACTTTACCAACAACTGTTCCTCCTGATACGGAATCTGGACGTCTTACAAAAGGTGCTGCACAAGCTTTGCTTGGAAAAGTGTATTTACAAGAAGGTAAAAAAGTCGAAGCAGCTGCTATTCTAGCCTTAGTAAATGGTACGCCGGGAGTAACAAATCAATATGGTAATAAATTATTGACCAATTTTAATGATTTATGGGTAGTTTCTAATAAGTTTAATACCGAGTCACTTATTGAAGTTTCTCATACCAGTGCCGGTAATTCGGATTGGGGTTTCTGGGGTTCTGGAAGAGACGAAGGGAATTCCTTGAACGTTATGGTAGGACCAAGAAGTTATTCAAGACCAGCAGGTTCTACAGCGCCTGATTTACCATCAGGATGGAGTTTTGGTATAATCACACAAGATTTATATGATGCGATTAAGTTAGATCCAAGATTTGGAGCTACAATATTAGATTTGAAAGCTCTGAAAGCTGCCGGTAAAGCAAATTATATTGGCGGATATCAAGATACTGGTTATTTCTTAAACAAATTTCTTCCTCGAAAAGAAGATGTAAGAACCGGTGGTGGAGCCGCAGAATTGAATTACAGACAAAATTCGTACATCATTAGATTAGCTGATACGTATTTGATGGAAGCAGAAGCATTAGGCTCAGGAGCAAGGGCTCAAGCATTACTTGACGCAGTTAGATCAAGAGTTGGTTTGCCTTCTGTTCCGGTTACACTTGCAGCCATTAAAAATGAAAGAAGAATGGAACTTGCTGGTGAAGGGCACCGATTTTTCGATCTTGTTCGATGGGGTGATGCAGCTACAAAGTTATCAAACAGAGGTTTTGTTGCCGGTAAAGATGAAATTTTCCCTATACCAATAAGAGAACTTCAAGGAACCAAATTAAAACAAAACCTAGGCTATAATTAATAAAAGATAAAATTATGAAAAAGATAAAATTAATTTTCAGCTTTATACTAGTACAGCTTGTAGCTATAAGTTGTAACGTGGAGGGAATTAGCGACGATACGGCTCTTTTGGGAACAGAATCATCTGCTAATCTCAATAAGATATTTGATGTTAGCACTGATAATTCAGGAAAAGTAATAATAACCCCAACAGCTGATGGTGCTGTTTCTTTCAAAGTAGAATATGGTCACGGAACCGCATCGTCAGTTGCAGTGAAACCCGGCGCTAGTACAACCCATGTTTATCCAGAAGGGGAATATACAGTAAAAATCACTGCGACATCAATTTCTGGAGCGACAACTGAACAAACATTCCCGTTAGGTGTTGTATATAGAGCACCTGAAAACTTAGTTGTTACTTTAAATAAAAGCGTTCACAATTTAAAAGTAAAAGCCAAAGCAGATTATGCAAAATCGTATTTAGTTTATTTTGGGGATGTTACTAATGAAGTAGGTACGCCACTAGCTACTGGTGGAGAAGTTTCTCATGATTATGCAGTAGCCGGAACTTATAATGTAAAAGTTGTTGCATTAAGCGGTGGCGTAGCCAAAACTGAAAAAACGACATCAACAATTATTTACAATGCTTACGGGTTGCCAATCACCTATGAATTAGCGACTCAAAATTACGGAGTTGGCGGAACTTTTGGCGGAATTTCAACAGCAGTAGTGGCAAATCCTTTTCCATCAGGATTAAACACTAGCGCAACTGTTTGGATGTACACAAAAACTACCGGAGCAGAAACCTGGAGCGGAACCTATTCTCCTTTAGAATCTCCAATAGATTTTGCAACAGGAAAAAAAATCAAATTATTGATGTATACAACAGAAGTTGGTAAAAGTCTAAATTTAGAATTAGAATGGGCTGTAGGCGGAAAACCCGCTAATGGTGTTGCGGTTTTAAAAGTAGCCAATACTGTAGCCAATTCTTGGCATGAATTAGTCTTTGATTTCAGTACAATTGCAGCAATTCCGGCTAATGCCAAATTTACTCAACTTGTATTTAGATACAATGATTCATCAAAAGGATTAGGAGAAGTAATTTATATAGACAATATTAGATTAACTAATTAAAAAAAAATATGAAAACAAATATCAAATATATTTTAGGGCTTTTCATAGTAGCACTAACATTTATAAGCTGTAACGAAGAAGAATATAGTTTGGGGGAGTTATCGGCACCTGCAAATGTTGTAATAAATACTGAGGTTGTCGGAGTAGATGCAACCCATCCAAATGGTGACGGGTCAGGAAACGTAAAAATTTCAGTAACAGGAGACAATGTTCTTTCATATAAAATTGATTATGACGCCAATACTCCATTGGATTTGGTGCATTTATCAATGGGTATGACCACTAAAAAATACACTTCTCTTGGTATAAACGCCTATAGAATAACTGTTGTAGCTTATGGCAAAGGTGGATCTTCTACCAATGTTACTAAAGAAGTTACCGTAAGAAGTGATTTTACCGTTGCTCCGGAAATTGCTACTGCATTAACTAATAATGCTTCAAAAAAGTGGATAGTAGATAAAAGTGTAGCAGGGCATATTGGCGTAGGTCCTTGGAACGTTGCTTCGATCAGACCTGAATGGTGGGCTGGAGGTGTTAATGAAAAAGTAGCTTCTGCAAATTGTTTTTACACGGCCACTTTTACTTTTGCTAAAGTTGCTTCTTCGGGAACATACTCCTTGCAAGTTGCTACTCCGGACGGTGCATTTACAAAAACAGGTTCACTAACAACTCTTCCGGGTATTCCGGGTTCAGGAGGTGAAGAATGTTATAATTATGGCGGCGGAACTTCTGCTTTTAGTTTTATACCAGCATCGTCGGGTGCACCGGTAGTAATGGCTAATGCTAATAATTCGACTTCGACTCAAACCAGTATATTACTGTCTGGTGTTGATACTTTCATTGGTTATGGAGCAGTTCAAAAAGAATATGAAATTTTGGTCATAACACCAACTTATCTATATGTTCGTGTACAAGGAACTGAAACTGGAAATGCTTGGTATCTAAAATTGAAACCGGCACTATAATAAATCATAAAATAAAGCTCAGAATAATTAAAAGTTCTGAGCTTTATTTTAAGCATTAAATATAAATAGCTTTTAAAAGATGAGGAATAATCGGGTGCTTCAATTTTCGAAAAATAAGAATTATATGTTTTTATTGGCTTTGGCTAATTTTTTCATGTTGTTTTCATGCAGTGGTAGCAATAATAGTGAAGATGGAACACTAACTGCACCTTCAAATCTTTCGGTTGTAGCGACAGTAGTTGGAGTAACAACACAAAATCCAAACGGCTATGGAAGCGGAACAGTGAATTTTCACCTCAGTGCGACTAATGCCACTTCCTATAAAATTTCACTTGGTAATGGAGAAACTAAAGAGTTAACAAATGGAAGTTTTACTTACACTTATACGACAGCGGGTACAAATACCTATGTTATATATGTGTCAGCATATAATTCAGGACAATTTGTTTCTTCCACTATTTCAGTAACGGTTTTCGTAGGTTCTGCTTTAGTTTGGTCAGATGAGTTTAATATAAATGGTGCTCCCGATAGTTCAAAATGGGGTTATGATTTAGGCGCAGGTGGCTGGGGAAATAACGAATCCCAATATTACACAAACAGGCCGGAAAACGTAATTGTTCAAGATGGTTTATTAAAAATTAAAACGCTAAAAGAAAGTTTCAGTGGAAGCAATTATACTTCGGCTCGAATTCTTTCAAAAGATAAATTTTCGTTTAAATACGGAAGAGTGGAAATTAGAGCAAAACTGGCTTTGGGTGCCGGAACTTGGTCTGCTTTATGGATGTTAGGAAGTAACATAAGTACAGCTGGATGGCCTGCATGTGGAGAAGTAGATATTATGGAACATGTTGGCAACAGCCAAAACAGGGTTCATGGTTCCTTGCATTCTCCGGGACGTTCAGGAAACACGCCTGATACAAGTACGGTTATGGTTCCTAATGCTTCAGCTGAGTTTCATGTTTATTCGATAGATTGGTCAGCAACATCCATTAAGTTTTATGTTGACAGTCAGTTATTTTATACCTTTATAAATTTGGCTAGTCTTCCTTTTAATCAGAATTTTTTCTTGATCATAAACAATGCAATGGGAGGAAATTTTGGTGGAGCAATAGATCCTAATTTTACGTCTTCCACTTTTGAGGTAGATTATATTAGGGTTTCTAAATAATATGGTTTTTGTTTAGTTAGGTCTTCATTGAGAGCTTCTGTTTGTAAGTTGGATAGAAGCTCAGATGGAGAATATTAATTTAAAATAGCATTATGAATCAGGTAAAAAAAATAATTGTTTCAGTAGTTTTTCTGCTAATGGGAGTTTTTTCCAATGCTCAAACATTGAAAGTGATAACCTATAATATTCGCTTAGATGTTGATAGTGATGGAACTAATGCTTGGCCTTTGAGGAAAGATTATTTCATTTCTCAAATTCAATTTTACAATCCTGATATTTTTGGAGTCCAAGAAGCAAAACCCAATCAGGTTATTGATATTTCAAAAGCACTTTTAGAATACAATAATGTAGGTGTTGGAAGAGACGGAATTGGACAAGGAGAATCGTCTAATATTTTTTATAAAAAAGAAAAATTTACGGTCAAAGAAAGCAATACATTCTGGCTTTCTGCAACGCCAAATACAATTTCAAAAGGTTGGGACGCTGCCTACAATAGAGTTTGTACGTACGCACTGTTCAAGGATTTGAAAACAAAAAAACTCTTTTGGCTTTTTAATACCCATTTGGACCACATTGGTGAACAAGCCAGAACCAAAGGAATTGAATTAATTCTTTCGAAAATAAAGGAAGTGAACACTAAAAATTATCCTGTAATTCTGATGGGAGATTTAAACTCAGAACCTCAAGAAGACAGAATACTACTGCTTAAAAAAGCAATGGATGACACCAGAGAAGTTTCGATAGAAAAGCCTTTTGGCCTTCAGGAACATTTAACAATTTTAAACACAACGAACCCGTAACTAAATTGATTGACTATATTTTTATTTCTAAAAATAGTGTTTTTAAAGTTAAAAAATATGCCGTTTTGAGCGATTCAAAAGACTTGAAATACCCATCAGATCATTTACCGGTTTATATTGAAATAAACTTGAAATAAATTATGAACACTATAAAAAATACTATGAAGTTTTTAGTTGTACTAACCCTTACGTTGCTTATGTCAAAATGTTCTCCGTCTGGAGATACAGTGGATCCGGCTCCAGCGCCAACTCCCAATCCGCCAGCAGCAGTTACAAATGAAGTGGATTTTTGGTTGACCAAAGGCAATCAAAGTGTGATGCTTCAAAAGCAAATTTCAGTTTTAGCGTTTGGAACCACGGTAAATAACTACGCAAATATTGAGGTTGATGATGCAAAAACGTTTCAAACAATCGATGGTTTCGGATATACTTTAACGGGAGGAAGCGCTCAGGTTATCAATCAGTTAAATTCGCAAAAGCGACAAGAATTATTAAAAGAATTGTTTGGTTCTGATGCTAATTCTATTGCCATAAGTTATTTAAGAATCAGTATTGGTGCATCAGATTTGAATGCTGCGCCTTTTACATATGACGATTTACCAAGCGGACAAATAGATGTAAATCTGGACAATTTCAGTTTGGCACCAGATAAAGCGGATTTGATTCCAATGCTAAAAGAAATTGTGGCAATCAATCCAAATATTAAAATTATGGCAACGCCATGGTCCCCACCGGTTTGGATGAAAGATAATTCTAGTTTTATTGGCGGAAGCTTGAAACCGGAATATTATGCTGTTTACGCAAAATATTTTGTGAAATACATCCAAACAATGAAAGCTGAAGGAATAACCATTGATGCTGTTACGCCTCAAAACGAACCGCTTCATCCGGGTAATAATCCAAGTATGTTGATGCTCGCATTGCAACAGGCTGAGTTTATAAAAAATCATTTAGGTCCAGCTTTTAAAGCGGCAAATTTGTCGACCAAAATCGTGGCATACGACCATAATTGCAACAAACCCGAATATCCTATTGAAGTACTAAATGATCCAGAAGCAAATCCTTACGTTGACGGTTCTGCTTTTCATTTGTATGAAGGTGATATCAGCGCGTTGTCTACAGTTCATAATGCCTTCCCAAATAAAAATATCTATTTTACAGAGCAATACACCTCGTCTACGGGCAGTTTTGATGGCGATTTAAAATGGCATGTCAAAAATGTAATCATCGGTTCGATGCGAAATTGGAGCAAAACAGCATTGGAATGGAACCTAGCAAATAACGCTTCTTTTGGACCAAATACTCCCGGCGGTTGTACCACTTGCAAAGGCGCATTGACTATTAACAGCAGTGATAGTTTTACCAGAAATGTAGGGTATTATATCATTGCCCACGCCTCTAAATTTGTTCCTGCAGGTTCGGTGAGAATTTCAAGTACTATTAGCGGTAATTTGAATTCTGTGGCTTTTAAAACACCTGGCGGGAAAAAAGTTTTAATTGTTGAAAATGATGGGAATACTTCCGAAATTTTTAATATTAAACAGAATGGAAAATGGATAACAACTTCACTGGAAGCAGGTTCAGTAGGAACATACATTTGGTAATATAAAATAGTATAATAATACTTACATCATGAAAAGAATAACAACAATTGCATTACTGGCAGTGACTTTTTTGGCTTTTTCACAGCAAAAAAATAAAACGAAACAACGCTCTTTTTCTACTAAAGATAAAACGATTACCGTTTACACAACAGCAGAAAACACGAAGTTGCGATTGACTCAAACTGATAAATTAAGTTTTAGTAGTTCAAAACAACCTTTGGAAACAGAGATTTCTGTTTTTGTGGAACCAACTAAAACATTCCAAAATTTTATGGGAATTGGCGGAGCAATCACGGATGCGAGTGCTGAGGTTTTTGCAAAATTGAGCAAAGAGAAACAGCAAGAACTTTTAAACGCCTACTATGATAAAGAGAAAGGAATTGGCTATTCTTTATTGAGAACCACCATTCACAGTTCTGATTTTTCGAGTGGGAGTTACACGTATATCAAAGACGGAGATAAGGATTTAAATACATTCAACATTGAGCATGACAGACAATATCGCATTCCAATGCTTAAAGAGGCCATAAAAACAGCAGGTGGAAAATTATTGCTTTATGTTTCGCCATGGAGTCCTCCCGCTTTTATGAAAAGCAACGGTAGCATGCTAAAAGGAGGAACTTTACTTCCGGAATATTACCAGTCTTGGGCAAATTATTACACTAAATTTATCAAAGCGTATGAGAAGGAGGGAATGCCAATTTGGGGATTAACCGTTCAAAACGAACCTATGGCAACGCAAACTTGGGAATCCTGTGTATATTCTGCGGAAGCCGAAAGAGATTTTTTGAAGAATTTCCTTGGCCCAACAATGAAAAAAGAAGGTTTAGGAGACAAAAAAATTGTAGTTTGGGATCACAATCGTGATTTGATGAACCAAAGAGCGAATGTTATTTTCTCAGATCCGAAAGCTTCAAAATATGCTTGGGGAATGGGATTTCATTGGTACGAAACTTGGGCAGGAGGAGCACCAATGTTTGATAATGTTCGAAAAGTACACGAAGCCTATCCGTCTAAAAATTTATTGTTTACAGAAGGTTGTGTCGAAAAATTCGATGCTAAAAAATACCAATTCTGGGCAAACGGAGAACGCTATGGAACTTCTATGATTAATGATTTTAATAATGGAACTGTGGGTTGGACAGATTGGAACATTCTTTTGGACCAAAACGGCGGGCCGAATCACGTAGGGAATTTTTGTTTTGCACCCATTCATGCAGATACTAATTCGGGAGAATTAATTTATACGCCGTCGTATTATTATATTGGACATTTCTCAAAATTCATTCGACCAGATGCTAAAAGAGTTAGTACAGCGGTAAGCCGAAGCAGTTTGATAAGTACATCATTCCTTAATAAAGACGGGAAAATGGTTACGGTAGTGATGAATCAAAGTGACAAAAGTGTGACGTATAATTTAATAATTGCTACAGATAAAACGGTTGTCGTAATTCCGCCTCACGGGATTCAAACATTAGTGTATTAATTTTAAAACTGTTTTATTTTAAAACCAATTGTATGAAAAAAATAGTTTTAATAGCCTTTATTTCTTTTTCAATTGCCTCGTTTGGACAGGGTTTTTTGCATAGAAATGGACAAGAAATTGTCGATGGAAATGGAAAAAACATTGTATTGCGCGGTTTGGGATTGGGTGGATGGATGGTTCAAGAAGGATATATGCTTCAAACCGGTTCGTTTGCAGGTCCGCAACATGAGATTAAGCAAAAAATAACCAATTTAATTGGTGCCAAAAACACCGAAGAATTTTATGATGCCTATAAAGCAAATGGAATAACAAAGAGAGATATTGATTCATTAGCGGCTTGGGGTTTCAACTCTGTTCGTTTGCCAATGCATTACAATTTATACACATTGCCTCTTGAACAAGAAGCGGTTTCTGGTGAGAATACGTGGCTAGAGGAAGGTTTCAAAATGACCGATGAGTTATTGAAATGGTGTGCTGCGAATAAAATATATTTGATTTTGGATTTGCATGCAGCACCGGGTGGACAAGGAAAAGATGCCAATATCTCGGATTATAATCCTGCAAAACCATCACTTTGGGAAAGTACCGCCAACCAAGATAAAATGGTCGCTCTTTGGGAAAAATTAGCAGAACGTTACAAGGACAATCCTTGGATAGGAGGTTATGATATCATCAATGAACCCAATTGGAATTTTACGGGAACGAACCAAAATGGTTGTGATGAAACCTCCAATGCGCCTTTACGAGCTTTGCAAGTTAGAGTCACAAATGCCATTCGAGCCATAGATAAAAATCATTTAATTTTCATTGAAGGGAACTGTTGGGGGAATAATTACAACGGAATGTTTCCGCTTTGGGATGAAAATATCGCGTTGAGTTTTCATAAATATTGGAATCAAAACGATATCGGTTCGATACAAAAAATGTTGGATTACAGAACGCAATACAATGTGCCAATTTGGTTGGGAGAAAGTGGAGAAAATTCTAATGTTTGGTTTAAGGAAGCTATTTCTTTGATGGAGTCGAATAACATTGGTTGGGCTTTTTGGCCAATGAAAAAAATTGAGAATTTAGCGGCAGTTACTTCGGTTACAAAAACTGCGGAATACGAGCAATTGTTGCAATATTGGAATAACAAAGGAGCTAAACCTTCGGTTAATTTTGGAAAAAAAGCATTGATGCAAATTGCCGAAAACTTCAAAATTGAAAATCTGACCATCAGATATGATGTGATTGATGCGATGTTCAGACAAATCCAAACTACGGAAACCAAGAAATTTAAAAATCATGCTTTGCCCGGGAGAGTATTCGCAACCGAATATGATTTGGGACAAAGCGGATACGCTTATTTGGATAAAGATATCGCGAATTTTGACGGGACAAAGTTTACCAAATGGAACAAAGGCGGAATGATGAGAAATGATGGTGTTGATATTGAGTCTTGCAGTGATACAATGACAAACGGATTTCATGTTGGCTTTATTGAAGATGGTGAATGGCTGCAATATACGGTTGAGGTAAAAACCAAAACTAGTTTTGATATTGCTGTTCGTTTTGCGAGTAGTGTTGCTGGCGGAAAACTGTATTTAGAAGATGAATATGGAATAATTTCTGAAACCATAACAATTCCATCTTCGGGAGGATATGATAAATGGAAAATGGTGATTTTAAAAAATGTGATTTTAAAACAAGGAACAAATAAAGTCAAAGTCCGTTTTGAAAAAGGGAATTTTAATTTGAACTTTTTAGAATTTAAAAAATCCAGTAAATAGATCGAACTCAAAGATCTTTATAATCAATTTCTTTTTTTGTGGTTTGGCACCAAAGATTAGTAAGCATTAAAAAAACGCAATCGACAGTAGCTAAAGTATACTTTTGACTGCGTTTTTTTTAAATAAAAAAGTTTTGACTCAATATTTAGTTTCTAATAAACTACAAGTTATGCTGTTTATTTGGAGAATAAATTGGATTGAGGGAATTAGCTGAAGACGCTCACAAATGTTTCAATTACATTCTTTTTCAATACTTTTTCCAACAACAATTAATAACAATCTTTAATTCTGGTTTACGGCTTTCAATATACCATCCAGATTTTCTTCTGTAAATTTCCCTCCAGATAATAAAAGGAATTTATTTATTGGCATATCGGCTAACATTGCTTCTAAAAATGAAGCTGCTTTTTTCTCATCTTCTGTTTCTGGTTTTTTATTGGCACCAGTAAAACTTTGAACTAGTTGTTCGTATATCGCCTGACTGTTTGGAGAATTTTTGAATTCCTTAAATAATGATTCACGTGTCAGCACTATTTTTGCAGCTTTTGTCGATTCAATAGCTATGGTTTGTTTTAAAGGCAAATCACGAGAGGAACTTCCAATAAGGATGTCAAATTTTCCAGATTTTATTGCCCAATCATGAGATTTTGAATTAAAATAAGCAAAGTCACGAGAAGTCATTTGAAAACCAACTGTTTTTTCTTCACCGGCTTGTAATGCTACTTTTTCAAAATGTTTCAGTTCATTTTCAGGTCTTGCGACCTCGCTTTCTTGTTCATGAACATACAATTGAACTACTTCTTTACCTGCAATTTTGCCAGTATTTTTTACTTTTATAGATATGTTGATTGCATCGGAATCTTTAGCGGATGTAGTACTGGCTTTAATATCAGAATACGAAAAAGAGGTATAACTCAAGCCGTAACCAAAAGGAAAGTTAGGTTCGATTTTCTTTTTGTCATAATAACGGTAGCCTATAAAAACGCCTTCACCATAATTTGCATTTCCATCTCTGGAAGGGAAATCCAGTGCAGTCGGAGTGTCTTCCAAGCGAACAGGAAAAGTTTCAGATAATTTTCCTGAAGGATTTACTTTTCCAGTCAGCACGTCAGCAATTGCACCACCACCGGCTTGACCACCAAGATACGCTTCAACGATTGCAGCAACATCATTTTTCCATGGCATAGAAACAGCAGCGCCATTCATCAATACCACCACAATGTTTTTGTTCACTTTTGCTACTTCTGAAATCAATTTGTTGTGACCGGCAGGTAGATCCATATTGTTTCTGTCAAAACCTTCAGACTCATAACTGTCTGGTAAACCTGCGAAAACAATAACTAATTCTGAATTTTTTGCATTTTGAACTGCTTCTGCAATTTTAGCATCATCCGTTTCACCTGCAGTATTGTACCCAGTTGAAAATGAAAATTGAGTTCCTTTTGCCATTTTTTGTAATTCATCAAGGGCATTTAGAATTTGGGTAGGTCTCACTTGTGAACTTCCTGCTCCTTGATAACGTGGATTTTTTGCAAAATCACCAATAATAGCTATCTTTTTTAAAACTGATTGCAACGGTAATATCGCATTGTCGTTTTTTAATAAAACAATACATTCGCTACTTACTTGTCTGGCTAATTCGTTGTGTTTTACTTTGTCGACAACAATTCCTTTTTTGTGATTGTCTTTTGCTTTTAAGGTAATGGCCAGTAAATCTGTTACAATTTCATCTAATCTGGCTTCCACCAAAGTTCCTTTTTTTACTGCTTCAATAATTTTTTTATCATTGATACCATTGCTGGCGGGCATTTCTAAATGCAATCCGGCACCAACACCTATCGCTCTTTCATTTACTGCACCCCAATCAGAAACCACAAAGCCTTGTAAACCCCATTTTTCTTTTAGCATTTGATTTAATAAATAAGAATTTTCAGAAGCATATGTTCCGTTAAGTTTATTATACGAACACATAACTGTCCAAGGTTGTGCTTCTTTTACGGCGATTTCAAAGGCAGGGAAATAGATTTCGTTCAGGGTACGTTCGTCAACATTAGAACTGTTAGACATTCGTTCTGCTTCTTGACTATTTGCTGCAAAGTGTTTCATGGAAGTTCCTATTCCTTGACTTTGAACTCCATTGATGTAACCAATAGCCATTTTTCCAGCTAAAACTGGATCTTCAGAAAAATATTCGAAGTTTCTCCCGCCAAGAGGCGAACGCTTCATATTTACTCCAGGTCCTAATAGTATTTGAACATCGTTAGCTTGAGCTTCAATTCCTAAGGCTTCACCCATTTTTTGTGCCAATGCTGGATTCCAAGACGAAGCAAGTGCAGATGCTGTTGGAAAACAAGTGGAAGGAACGCTATTCGTAAAGTCGAAACCTTCAGCTTTACGCAAACCATGCGGTCCGTCAGTCATAAAAATTGAAGGAATACCAAGTCTGGTTATGGCTTTTGTAGACCAAGCTGTTTCACCGGAACACAAAGAAGCTTTTTCTTCTAATGTCATTTGTGAAACTAATTTTTTTGCTTTTGCACGATAATCTACTTCTTGCGCATTCGATTGGGACGTAAATATAAGTCCGATAAGTATTAAAATTAATTTTTTCATGGTTATTTGTGGTTGTTTTTTGGTGACTATTTTAACAAATAATAATATGTGTTATTTTGACGCAATGTACATAAATTTATGATTGGCAATGCATTCGATTTAAAATTTCACAAATTTTTTTTGTTTACGGTTTTTTTTAAGTGTTTTTTTGTACAAATCTGTTTTCATGTCAAATGGATTTGTTTCTTTGTCACATTATTTTTTGATTTTAACCAGAAGTAAAGATTGGCTCGTTTTCAAAATGAGGGGTTCTCTTATTTTCTTATAAAAAATGAATTAAATTGCGCCTTTCAAAAAGTATATAAATTAATAAGTAGAATAAATCACATGTTAAAAACCATTTTAGATAACAAGGAAGATTATCAACCGGGTTTGTCAATAGATTGTGTGATTTTCGGGTTTCATGATAATCAGCTTAAAGTTTTGTTGATAAAAACAAGATACAGCGATAAATGGGCTTTGCCAGGCGGTTTTGTGCCGGTAAACGAGGGTATTGATCAGGCAGCTGTCACGGTTTTGCATGGTAGAACAGGATTAAAAGGAATTTTTCTGAGGCAGTTTGCTACTTTTGGAGCAGCAAATAGATGCGATGTTGAAGTGAGCAATGGTGTTCTGAATTTTTACGAAATACCTTTAGACGAGGGGAAATGGTTTGCAAGCCGTTTTGTAACAGTTGGTTATTATGCTTTAGTGGATTTTTTACAAACGGTTCCGCAACCTGACGGCAAAAATGAAATTGTAGAGTGGATTGATCACAATGCGGTGCCAGAATTAGTTTTAGATCATGAGGAAATTCTAGACAAAGCACTAGAAACCCTTCGGAAGGAGTTGAATTTAATGCCGGTAGGCTATAATTTGCTTCCCGAAAAATTTACTATTCCGGAATTACAAAAATTATATGAAACCATTCTAGGCAGGAAACTTGACCGTAGAAATTTTTTACGTAAAATAACGGCAATCGGGATTTTAACAAAGTTGGATGAGAAGAAAAGTAATGTCGCGCATAAAGCTCCAAATTTGTATAGTTTTGATAAAGAAAAATATGAGGAAGTCGTTAAGAATGGATTGACTCAGGGATGGTAATCTGAACAATAAACATAGAAAACTCGTTAAGGAATTAAGGAGTTTTTTGTGTCTTGTTTTTTAGTTCAAGTTATTTAATCCTTTTTGTACAGCTTCAAATTTTGAACTTAATTATATTTAAAGACGGGTCAATTAGACATGAAAAAACCCCATTATTTCTAATGGAGTTTTTTGTGGGCGATGAGGGGTTCGAACCCCCGACCCCCTCGGTGTAAACGAGGTGCTCTGAACCAGCTGAGCTAATCGCCCTAAACAATTTGGTTACTTTCGTTTCCGTTATTGCGTGTGCAAATATACGACTAGAATTGGTATTTGCAAGTAAAAAAATAAAAAAATTATAAAATTTCTGCGACCACAAATGTACTTCCGCCAATGAATATGAAGTCAGTGGTGCCTGCATTTTTCAGTGCTTTTTGATAAGCTTCTGAAACAGAATCGTATACTTGTCCTTTTAGTTCGAAAGTTAATGCTTTTTGTTTTAAAATTAGAACATCGAGTCCGCGAGGAATATTTGGTTTACAGAAATAATAGATGGCTTTTTTAGGAAATAAAGGTAAAATTTCATCTAAATCTTTATCATTTACCACTCCCAAAACGATGTGTAAAGTATCAAAATCTTCTTTTTGGATTTGATTCAAAACAATTTCCAGTCCGTTTTTGTTATGGGCCGTGTCGCAAATAACTTTTGGAAATTCTCTTAATTGCTGCCATCTTCCTTGAAGTAAGGTATTTTTTACTACATTCAATAAGCCGGATTTTATATTCTCAGTAGTGATTATAAATTCGTTCTGTTTGTTTAAAACTTTGACAGTTTGTAAAACAGTTTTTTTATTATGAATTTGATAATCACCAATTAAGTCAGAAGAATAGGTTTCTGAAATCAAATCAGCAGCAAAATAGATTTCCGAATTGCATTCTTTGGCTTTAATCAAAAAAACAGGTTTTGTTTCAGGAGTGTATTCGCCAATAATTACGGGAATATTTGGCTTTATAATTCCTGCTTTCTCTGAAGCGATAGCTTCAACTGTGTTGCCTAAAAATTGTGTATGATCCCATCCTATATTGGTAATCACCGAAACTAATGGAGTGATGATATTGGTGGCGTCCAATCTTCCTCCCATTCCCACTTCAATAACGGCAATATCTACTTTTTCTTTGGCAAAATAATCAAAGGCTAAACCTACGGTCATTTCGAAAAAACTCATGTCATTGGACTCAAAAAAACTTTTGTGTTTATTGATAAAATCAGTAACAAATTCTTCAGATATATCCTTTCCATCAATTTTTATACGTTCCCGGAAATCCTTTAAATGAGGAGAAGTGTACAATCCAACTTTGTAACCCGCTTCTTGAAGAATTGATGCCAACATGTGCGAAGTAGATCCTTTTCCGTTGGTTCCCGCAACATGAATGCACTTTATTTTTTCTTGTGGATTATCAAGATGAGATATAAGTAAATGCGTATTGGTTAAATCTTTCTTGTACGCCGAGGCACCCTGAAGTTGGTACATCGGGAGTTGATTAAACATCCAATTTATGGTTTCCTGATAATTCATGAGGTCTATAAATAATAAAAACTCAAAGGTACTTGAGTTTTTATTGTTTATCGTGCGGATTATTCGCTTATTTTAAAATTAACGGTTATGAAACCAACTTGCGTTTCGGGTGCTTTTGGGTCTGCTTGCCATTTGTATTTGCGGGCTGTTGCTAATGCTGGTTCTACTAAACAAGGATTGGTATTTGTTGTACCTTTAGTATATTTGGCGGCAATTACGTTTCCATTTCTATTTACTGTAATTTGAACCACTACAGTGCCAAATTCGTTGCATTTTTGCACTTCTTTTCCTCTTGAGCTGATGCTTCTGCCATTTAAACCCCAGCCGCTTCCGTTGCCACTTCCACTTCCTGAACCGTAGTACGTGTTTGCGTAAGGATTGCCGTTTGGGCTTCCTTTATCTCCTGTTGTATTGTCATTTCCTTGGCCTCTCCTGAGCTTTTCCCTCCGATTTAGGACCGTTTAAAATACTTGATAAAGCATCTGATGTACTTTGTGACGGTTTTGGATTCTCTTTAGGCTTTGGTTTGACAATTTCTTTGGCGGTTTCCTTTGTAGATTGAATTTTTTTGGTTTCTTTGATAACCACAGCCTCTTCAATATTTTGTGATAACACATCGTCGTTGCTTGAAGCTGTTTCTTCTTCTGCGGTCGCTTTAGGAGCTGATTCTATGGCTTCGGTAGGTTGTATGTTTCCTGATCCAAATTCGGTAGTTCCAAAGTTGATGGTAACACCATTTTCGGGAGGTGGGTCTAAAGATGTTAATCCTAAATAGAAGAACAAAATAAATAGAACCACAAAAATAATTGATGTGATTGCAAATGATTTTTTTTCTTCTGCTGTTTCTATATATTTCATTTAGAATAAATCTTTATACGGACTAAAATTATTTGGGTCTAACTGCTAAGACTACCTTGATTTGGTTTCGGTTTGCAATGTCTAAAACATTCACTGCTTTTTCAATTGGCACTCCTTCTTCAGCTCTTAAAATAATAGCTTTTTCTTTGTCAGCAGTAAATAGAGATAGTAATTTAGATTCTAATTCAGTTTCTAAAACGTGTTCCTTGTCAATAAAAAATTCTAATTTCTTATTAATACTTACTGAAATATTTTTGTTACTGTCTGTTTTTCCTTTTGCTTTTGGTAAAACTAAATTCAGAGCATTGGTTGTCACCATTGTAGATGTCAGCATAAAAAATATCAGTAATAGAAAAACAATATCCGTCATGGATGACATATTGAATTCTGCGCTAACTTTATTTCTTCCTCTTAAATTCATGATTATGCTGGGTCGTTTAATAAGTCTAAGAAGTCAACTGCATTGGCTTCCATTTGATGAACTATCTTGTCTGTTTTTACTACCAGGTGGTTGTAACCCACGTATGCAATAATACCAACAACCAAGCCAACAACGGTTGTTGTCATAGCGGTATAAATTCCTTCAGAAAGTGCGCCTACTTCAATTTGCCCGCCAGAACTAGCCATTTTGTGGAACGCTTGAATCATTCCTACGACCGTTCCAAGAAAACCTGTCATAGGTCCTGCTCCCGAAATAGTAGCAAGCATGCTTACATTTTTTTCGAGTTTGTAAATTTCAAGTTTTCCTGCATTTTCAATAGCAGTATTAATGTCATCAAGTGGTTTTCCTATTCGTGAAATACCTTTCTCGATTAGTCGTGCAACTGGAGATTTATAGTGTGCACAAATAATTTTTGCGTTATCAATTCGGCCGTTCTTGATGTTATCTTTAATTTGCCCCATGAAGTTCGTGTCAACTTTTGAAGCTGCGTTGATGGCCATTAAACGTTCGAAATAGAGATATAAAGCGATAAAAAACATCAGAAATAATGAAATCATTATTATTTGACCTGCTAATCCTCCGCTAGTTAATAGTTCAATAATTGATAAAGTTTTTTCAACAGGAACTGCATCGACTACACTTTCTTGTGCGACGGATAAGCTATCCGCTTGTAACAATAGACTCATAAAAATTTTATTTGGTATAAAAACGCTAATATATTATAAAAATTGCTATTCTGTTAGTTTAAAATATGAATGGGAAGGTTTTGTTTAGGGTGTTACTTTTAAACCATTTAAAAAGTCAGTTTAATGCATTTGTTAGGAACATCATGCATCAAACTGACTTTTAGAATTAAAATTGTAAAATAAAATTGTTTTTTACAAACAAGTGAATCTTAAGTTAATTGCTTCAGTGCAATTTCAAAAGCAGTGGCACTTATATTTGTTTTACTTGGATTTAAAGCATGTGCTTTTTCAATAGCTTTTTTGATGATTTCTGATGTGTCATGGAAAATAGCTTCATCCGTCATTTGTACTTTCTTTTCCATGAAGTAAGCAAAAACTCTTGCCATACCACAATTAGAAATAAAGTCAGGAATCAAACTTACTTTGTGGTCTACATCTTCCATAATTGGACCAAAAAAGATTTCCTTGTCAGCAAAAGGAACATTCGCACCGCATGAAATTACTTCAAGACCATTGGTGATTAAACTGTCAATTTGAGATTGAGTTACCAATCGTGAAGCAGCACAGGGAGTAAATATTTCAGCACCGATGGTCCATATTTTTTGATTGATTTCTTCAAAAGAAATCATGTTTTCGGCAACCAGTTTGTTTCCGTCTTTGGCAAGAAATAAAGCTCTTATTTCTTCAAAAGAGAATCCTTCTTCATTGATTAATCCGCCGTCTCTGTCGATAATACCAATAACTTTAGCGCCCATTTCAGCTAAGTAAAATGCTGCGGCAGAACCTACATTTCCAAAACCTTGTACGATTGCTTTCTTTCCTTTTACGTCTCCACCATAAATCGTGTAATAATTACGAACGGCTTCGGCAACTCCGTAACCGGTAATCATATCAGCAATTGTATATTTTTTGGAGACATCCGGTGAGAATTTAGGATTTTCAATCACTTTTACCACTCCTTGACGAAGTTGTCCAATTCTGTTGATCTTGTCTGCTTCGGTAGGTTTGAAGTGACCGTTAAAAACTCCTTCTTGCGGATGCCAAACACCACATTCCTCTGTCATTGGAATCACTTCGTGAATTTCATCAACATTCAAATCACCGCCAGTTCCGTAGTAACTTTTCAATAATGGAGAAACTGCTTTATACCAACGCTGTAAAACGCCTTTTTTTCTTGGATCATTTGGATCAAAATTAATTCCAGATTTAGCGCCGCCAATAGCAGGTCCAGAAACCGAAAATTTCACTTCCATAGTTTTTGCCAAAGACAAAACTTCATTCATATCCAACCCTTTTCTCATACGAGTTCCACCACCGGCAGCACCACCACGTAACGAATTGATGACTGTCCATCCTTCGGCTTCTGTTTCAGCATCTTTCCAATGGAAAACTATCTCAGGTTCTTTATTTTCGAATTTCTTTAATAAATCTTTCATTTGTTGCGATATGTTTAATTTTGGCAAATATAAAAAATAGAATAATGTGAATTTGATTTTTTTAGGTATTATTTATCAGATGCGTTTTAGTCAAAAAAAAGCTATCAAGATTTACCCAATAAGTCATTTTTAAGTTTTTCGTCAACTGGTTTGTTAGAAAGCCAAATCCCGAAAAATAATTTTTTGAATTCAAATCCAGGAATTTTTCCTTCATATCGGTCGTTTTTAAACACCCAAAGGGATTCATCTGCAGAATTATATATGAGGTTAAAAGCATCGTCCTTAACCGTTTTTTCCTTATTGAGAAGTGATTCAAGCATTGCTATTTGAGATTTGAAGTTTGCAAGGTTACCATCACCAATTGATTTTATCAAACCCTTGTTAAGGGATTTTGACAGTTTTTCTGAAGTAACCATTGAAGATGTAATTTGTAATCTTATTGCCATCTCTGAAGTACTTTCAATAATTCTTTCTGCATCTTGTGAAAGTTCAGATAAGTATAGCGCTTGAACATATACGTCAACCCACATTTTAGATCTTATACCAACGCCGTTTAGCATCAACTGTCTTTGTTTGAACTCAATAGTTCTAGGCAAAACAACTCCCTCAACTTCAATTTGTTTTTGTGCGGATACGTGACTTACCTGCACAGATAGTACAAACAAGAAAAGTAATAATAGATTTTTCATAGTATAACTGATATATATTTCAGCAAAACTATCATTTATTTTTTTAGAAGTCAAAAAATACTTATTTAAGTAGAGATTGTCTGATTCTGTTTTTGTTTTTATTACAATATTGCTTTGATTATAAAAGAGTTATGAGTAAAATTAATTTGTAGGAGTAGTTCTCTTATGCTTTTGATATTGTTTAACATGTTAATTTCACCTTGCGCATTAAAGGTAGAACAGAATACAGAAATAAGTTATTTTGTTTAGTATCGTTATCTTGAAACTGACGGTCATCTTTTCTGAAAAAAAATGCAAACTGTAGTATAAACTAGTTGTGTACCTATTATGTTCAAGACCTTAATAAACTGCAGAAAGATTTTGTATTTACATACTACAATAAATAATTAAGATAATAAGTGTGTTCCGAAGGGAATGTTTTCGTTGTGTTTTTATTCAACTTTACATTTTTTCTTTAAACATAGGCTAAATTTACGAAATCGTTTGAAATCTGATATTTAATAATTACTTTTGAGGACAAATTTAAGAACATTTAATTTACAATAAAAATATGGATTTTAATCTAACTGAAGAGCATTTGATGATTCAGCAAGCTGCTAAAGATTTTGCAATAGCAGAATTATTACCGGGTGTTATTGAACGTGATGAACATTCAAAATTCCCGACTGAGCAGGTGAAAATGATGGCCGATTTAGGTTTTATGGGAATGATGGTAGATCCTAAATATGGTGGGTCTGGTTTGGACAGCATCTCTTATGTTTTGGCAATGACAGAAATTGCTAAAGTTGATGCTTCGGCGGCTGTGATCATGTCCGTGAACAACTCTTTAGTTTGTGCTGGTCTTGAGAAATATTGCAATGAAGAGCAAAAAATGAAATATTTAGTTCCGCTTGCAAAAGGGGAAGTGATTGGTGCTTTTTGTTTGTCAGAGCCTGAAGCAGGAAGTGACGCTACTTCGCAAAAAACAACAGCAATAGATAAAGGCGACCATTATTTATTAAACGGTACAAAAAACTGGATTACAAACGGATCAACTGCATCCACTTATTTAGTTATTGCTCAAACTGATATTGAAAAAGGACATAAAGGAATTAATGCTTTTATTGTTGAGAAAGATTGGGCAGGATTTGATATTGGACCAAAAGAAAGAAAAATGGGAATTCGTGGAAGCGATACGCACTCCTTGATGTTCACCGATGTAAAAGTTCCTAAAGAAAATAGAATTGGCGAAGATGGATTTGGATTTGCTTTTGCAATGAATGTTTTAAACGGCGGAAGAATAGGTATTGCATCACAAGCGCTAGGAATAGCAACTGGTGCTTATGAAATTGCTTTGAAATATTCGCATGAGAGAAAAGCATTTGGAAAAGAAATTTTCAATCATCAAGCCATCGCATTCAAACTGGCTGATATGTATGTGAAAGTAACTGCAGCAAAATTATTGGTGATGAAAGCAGCTTGCGAAAAAGATGAAGGTAAAGATATTGCGCATTCTGGAGCAATGGCAAAATTATACGCTTCTGAAATTGCTTTAGAAGTGGCTAATGAAGCAGTGCAAATTCATGGTGGAAACGGTTATGTAGCGGAATATCATGTGGAGCGTATGATGCGCGACTCTAAAATCACTCAAATTTATGAAGGTACTTCTGAAATACAACGAATTGTAATTTCTAGAGGATTGGTTTAGTAAATAAACTAAAAATAGTTGTTTGAGCCCTTTCTAATTTCGGTTAGAAAGGGTTTTGTTTTTTTATATTCTTATTGAAATGTCGTTATCAAAAGAAATCTGAAACTGCAGTAATCTTAGGTTTTATTCCAAAAACTTTTTTATTTGTTACTAATCTATTCAGTGACATTTTGGTTGGTGCGATTTTTGCTCACATATTCATACTTGGTATTGCAGCAAAATGATGGTGGCGCACTTTTTATTTTGGCACTAATTACCTTTCTTTGTTGTCTTATTTTGGTCTTTAAAGATAGAACTAAACTAATGAATCTGTTGAATTAAAACTTTAATATGCTTATACCTTCCATTAATAATAGTTTAAATGAATTAATTGATTTACTGAATCAATTGTCTCAAAAAGAATATTCAAATTCTTGTTTAGAGTTAAGTAATGCTACTATTGGCGAGCATACCAGACATATTATTGAGATGTTTCAATGCTTGGAGAATCAATATGATTCAGGTGTTGTGAATTATGATAAAAGAGAACGAAACACTCGTATTCAAACAGACACTGCTTTTGCCATTGAAAATATATTATTGATTCAACAAAATCTACATAAAAAAAAAATAAGAAGATCGAGTTGTTACAAATCATTGATGGTGAAGAGATCCGAATTGAAAGTAACTATTTTAGAGAATTATTGTATAATTTAGAACATTGCATTCATCATCAGGCGCTAATTAAAGTGGCTATTTTACAATGTGAAACAGTCACAATAAATCCTAATTTTGGTGTTGCCCGATCTACCATAGAATATAGAAATCGATGTGCACAGTAAGTTTTGTAACAACAAATGATAAAATTATCATTACATCGAATCGGGATGAAAAAACAGCAAGACCGAGTGCAATACCACCACGGAATTACACCGTAAACGGAAAAAATCTTATTTTTCCAAAGGATCCAAAAGCAGGAGGGACTTGGTTTGTAGCTAATGCTGATGGAGTAATTTTGGTGCTTTTAAATGGTGCCGATGAAAAACATGAAGTGGAACTTCCATATCGAAAAAGCCGTGGTTTAATTGTTTTAGACATGATCAGCAGCTTATCGCCAAAGGATTTCTGGAACGAAATTGATTTGAACAACATAGAACCTTTTACGTTAGTTTTATTCCAAAACAACGCTCTTTTTCAATTTCGTTGGAACGGAAGAGAAAAGCGAACAACTCCTTTGAATATTCATCAAAATCATATTTGGTCTTCATCGACTTTGTATTCCTCATCGATTCGTGAAAAACGTGCCGACTGGTTTCATACTTTTATGGATACAAATCCCGAAATTTCCGAATCAAAAATGCACGATTTTCATCGCTACACCGAAGAAGAAAATGAAGAAAATGGTTTGGTCATCAATAGAAATGACGAGATGAAAACGTTGAGTATCACACAAGCGGTTATTGAAAAAAATATAGTAGCAATATTACATTACGATTTAATTCCGCAACAGGATTTTTCGACCTCATTTATCACCGTTTAAAAAAAATACTGTGAAACTATTTCTTCATAAAATTACGCATTGGGAATACTGGCCTTTCCAGATTGTTTATATTCCTATTTATTTTTTATGGTCCTACTATTCCATTAAGACAAAATCGATTTTTTTCTTTAGTGCTTCAAATCCTACCATTAAAAATGGCGGTTTTATGATGGAGTCCAAAAAAGAAATCTACAATTTGATTCCACAACAGTATTATCCAAAAACGGAATTAATAAAAGAAGGAACTGCTCTTGAAGATGTTTTAAATGTGATTGAAGCAGTGAAAATAAAATATCCTTTAATTGCAAAACCGGATATTGGTCTACGTGGATCTGGTGTCAAAAAAATTAATACGGTTAAAGATTTAAAAGAATATGCTGAAAAAGCAAATTTTGATTATGTAGTGCAAGATTTAATTCATTACGAAAACGAAGTTGGGATTTTTTATGTGCGTTATCCTCATCAAAAAACCGGCAGAATAACAGGGATAGTTTCCAAAGAATTTCTGATTGTCACCGGAAACGGGTTCTCCAATGTAGAAGAATTAATCAAAGAGAATCCGCGATACGAATTGCAATTAAAGGTTTTGAAACAGGAATACGGTAAAAAACTACTCGATATTCTTCCAAAAGGAGACAAATTGAATTTGGTGCCTTATGGGAATCATGCACGAGGCGCGAAATTCATTGATGGAAGTCATTGGATAACACCAAAATTGGCACAAACCATTAACGAAATGTGTCTGCAAATTCCAGGTTTCTACTTTGGTAGATTGGATGTAATGTATACTACAATTGAAGAATTAGAACAAGGATTGAATTTTTCAGTCGTGGAACTGAATGGAGCTGCAAGTGAACCCACCCACATTTATGATCCAAAGCACTCTTTGTTTTTTGCATGGAAAGAACTTGCACGACACATTACGTATATGTATGAAATAAGTGTCGCAAACCATAAAAATGGGGCTCCATATTTACTGCATAAACATGGTATGAAGGAATACAGGATGCACTTGCAACAAAGCAATAAAATTGTAAATTTCTAATATCATGAAATTATTAAAAAACATTTTTGTTGGTTTTTTAGTGAGCTTTATTGGTTCCATACCATTAGGATATTTGAATGTTATAGGTTTTGAAATTTATTCAAGGTTAGGAATGAACAGCTTGGTGTTCTTTTTATTGGGAGTAATTTTCGTGGAAATGTTTGTGATTTATTTTACTTTAATTTTTACAAAGCAATTGGTGAACAATAAAAAATTAATGAAGTTTATTGATTTTTTTGCCGTTTTCTTCCTGTTGATTATAGCCTATTCTTTTTATGCCAGTGCGAATCAAACGATGGAACAGCAAGGTGTTTTAGAAAAATATGCAATGTATTCTCCATTTTTGATAGGTGTTTTTTTGAGTGCTATTAATTTTCTGCAGGTACCATTTTGGACCGGTTGGAATCTGTATCTGATCAATGGGAATTATATTTCGATTGTAAATAAACTCAAACTGTATTATATTGCAGGGACTTTAATAGGTACATTCGCGGGAATGTTGAGTTTGGTTCTGATATTGAATATTTTAGCTCAAAACACAGCAAGCTTTTCTAAATATATAATTCCAATTGTAATTCCATCATTTTTTGTGGTTTTAGCTTTTTTTCAAATAGTTAAAGTGTACAAAAAATATTATCGAGAAAGAGTCTGAGCAAAAAAGGTTAATGCTAAATCATATCATCTTTACTAACTAAAAATCCACTTTAATTATGAAAAAAGTTTTTCTGTTACTTCCATTTCTTTTCTTGTGCTGCAAACCAATTTCATCGGTTGTAACTGAGGCCGCAACAAGTGAACCGCTGTCAATTGCTTACAGAGTAAAAGAAAATGATGTCGCTAAAACATTGAAATATTTAGCTTCGGATGAATTAGAAGGCAGAGAAACCGGAAAAGCGGGAATGGTAAAAGCTGCGGATTATTTAGAACAGTTTTTCAAGGATAACAATGTAAAGCCTTATTTTAAATCGTATCGTGATACGTTATCAACTTTTAAGGAGGCGGCCTTTAATGTTGTGGGTGTTGTAGAAGGAAATGATCCGGTTCTAAAGAATGAATTTATAATTTTAAGCGCACATTACGATCATATTGGTTTGGATAAAAATGGGGTAAATGGCGATTTTATAAATAACGGTGCAAATGATGATGCTTCAGGAACAACTGCAGTTGCTGAGATGGCAAAGTATTTCAGTACTATCAAAAATAATAAACGCAGTATTCTTTTTGTGTTTTTTGCAGGAGAAGAAAAAGGCTTGTTAGGTTCTAAACATTTAGCTAAAAAATTGAAAGCACAAGATTTTAAATTGTATGCTCAATTCAATATTGAAATGATTGGTGTGCCAATGAAAAGAGATTATCTAGCTTATATTACTGGTTTTGATAAGTCGAACATGGCGGGTAAAATCAATGGATATACTGGAAAAAACACAATTGGTTTTCTTCCAAAAGAAGCCGAATATAAATTATTTTACAGATCAGATAACTACTCTTTTTATGATCTTTTCAAAGTGCCTTGCCAATCTGTGAGTACGTTTGATTTCGAGAATTTTGAATTTTACCATCATGTTTCTGATGATTTCAGTGCTATGGATATTCCGCACATGACTTCATTTATTCAGGAATTATTACCTGCTGTAACGCAAATGGCAAACTCCCCGACACAAGAAATCATAATGCTCAAATAGTTGAAGAAACTGCCTTTTTCATATCATACGCCAAAATGAAGTATTCATTATTGTTGAATTGAAAATCTCCAATAATAGTCCATTTTAGTTTTTCGGTATGCGCTTTCATTGACGGAATATTAATTTTGTTGATAAATGTCAAAGCCAATGGGTATTTTTTGACAACGTGTTTTCTCATGAACTCAAAAAGTGGGGTTATCAATCCTTTTCCTCTATATTCCTTGTGAATGCAAATGGGGCCGTATTGAAAACTATTGGTAGTGGTGATGTCAAAATCTAAAAAGGTAAGTTTTGGAAACAACGAACTCATGTAATTAAAAATGGGCCATTGTTTGAAAAAATCCCAGCTTCCAGCAAAAATATATGCAATGATTTTGTTTTGGTCTTTGGCAACAAATAAGTTGTTTTCAGTGATGACTTCGGTTAGTTGCTCAATTGTAAATGGCGTGGTAACAAATCCGGAAGCTTTCTCATCTTCGGATAAATTAGCAACAAGATACAATTCCTGTAGTGCCAATACGCCATCAATATCAGTTATTGTTGCAATTTCGAATTGTATGCTTTCTATCATTTTATGAAAATTCAGGTGTTAATTTACTTTGTCAAAAATAAGTAAAATTATAGGAATCTTTAATTTTTATTGCAGTAACAATCCTTTGCGTAAAGCATCTTTTTTTTACCGTTTTTGTTTATTTTTGCTCTATGAAAAATATTATCATCACAGGAACAAGTAGGGGAATAGGATTTGAGTTGGCATTGCAATTTGCTAATGCGGGACACCAAGTATTAGCCATTTCCAGAAAAATTCCAGAAGCTTTATTAGGGAACCAAAACATCACTTGTCTTTCTGTTGATTTATCCAATGAATCTGAATTAGTGAAAGTAACTGATTTTCTTTCCAAGTCTTGGAAACAAATAGATGCAATCATACATAACGCTGGAAGTTTATTGTTGAAACCCTTTTCAGAAACTACTCAGGAAGATTTTGAAAATATTTATAAGGTCAATGTTTTTGGAGTAGCTAATCTGACTCGAATTTGCCTTCCTTATCTACAAAAAGGAAGTCACGTAGTAACAATAAGTTCTATGGGCGGAATTCAGGGAAGTTTAAAATTTGCCGGATTAGCAGCGTATAGTTCCAGTAAAGGAGCCGTTATTACATTATCAGAATTGCTGGCAGAAGAATACAAAGAGCGTGGAATTTCTTTCAATGTATTAGCTTTGGGTTCTGTTCAAACAGAAATGCTGGCTGAAGCTTTCCCAGGCTATCAAGCACCAATAACAGCGGGCGAAATGGCCAATTATATTTATGATTTTACTTTGAACGGTAATAAATATTTCAATGGTAAAGTGTTGCAAGTTTCTTCTACCAATCCTTAACTTAGAGTTATAAATTTTAAGTTATGAATTATGAGTGAAAGTATTGTAAAAACAAAGAGTTTTGAGTTGGCAATTAGAGGTGTAAATTTTTACAAGTACTTGGTCGCTGAAAAGAAAGAATATATTATGAGCAAACAATTTTTACGTTCAGTTACCTCTGTTGGAGCAAACGTACGTGAAGCAGTAAATGCCCAAAGCAAGCCTGACTTTATTCATAAGTTGTCAATAGCCCAGAAAGAATGTGATGAATCTCTTTATTGGCTAGAACTTTTAAAAGAAACCAATTATATTTCTGCGATAGAATTTGAATCGATTTACCAACAGAATATTGAAGTTTTGAAAATAATACGGAGTATTATAATAACCTCTAAGAAAAATTCATAACTCATAATTTATAACTTATAACTGTTTTGAGCGAAACCTTAGCCAGATACATTCCAGAGCATGCGGTAAAACCCGTTTTCGAACTTATTGTTGCCAATCAAGTGCACCTTAAGATTGTGAACGAGCGTCAGACGCGTCATGGGGATTATCGAAAAGGCTTGAACGGAAAGCATGAAATCACGGTCAATTCAAATCTCAATAAATACAAGTTTTTGATTACGCTGATTCATGAAATTTCACATTTGGTTGCGTTTGAAAAATTTGGAAGAAACATTAAACCTCATGGAAATGAGTGGAAATATTCTTTTCAGCGGTTGATGATTCCTTACATTCGGCCAGAGATTTTCCCGAATCATTTGTTGCCTTTATTAGCGAGTCATTTCAAAAATCCAACAGCAAGCAGCGATACTGATGCTACTTTGGCTTTGGCATTGAAACAATTTGACCAACAAAATGATAAGAATTATGTGTTTGAAATTCCGTACGGCAGTGTTTTTCGAATCCAAAACGGAAAGATTTTCAAAAAAATAGCGATAAGAACCAAGCGTTTTGAATGTCTCGAAATGAGTTCTGGAAAGACTTATCTTTTTAATCCAAATGCTGAGGTAGAGTTATTGAAGTCCAGTTAGTTTTACTCTTTCAAATATGCTTCTCTAACTTTTTTGAATAAATTAGAAGAATAAACAAAGGCGACAACAGCCTCATTATCGGTTCTGAAAATTTCTTCTTTGTTTCCTTCCCAGGCCTTTAAACCATCTTTCAGGAATAGAATTTTCTCTCCAATTTCCATCACAGAGTTCATGTCATGGGTATTTATAACCGTTGTAATGTTGTACTCTTCCGTAATTTCTTTGATAAGATTATCAATCAAAATAGCCGTATTTGGATCTAAACCAGAGTTTGGTTCATCACAAAATAAGTATTTTGGATTGTTTACAATTGCGCGAGCAATCGCCACCCGTTTTTGCATTCCGCCAGAAATTTCCGAAGGTAATTTTTTGTGCGCTTCTGTTAGATCAACCCTTTTTAAAACAAAGTCTACACGCTCCTGAATTTTTTTGTTATTGTCTTTGGTGAACATTCGTAACGGAAATCCAATATTTTCAGCCACAGTCATGGAATCAAACAAAGCACTTCCTTGAAAAACCATTCCGATTTCAGTTCTTAATTCTCGTTTTTCATCTGGATTTAATTCGGAGTAAATTCGGCCATCAAATGAAATAGTCCCGGATTCTGGAGTATGAATACCCAAAAGACTTTTAAGTAAGACCGTTTTTCCGGATCCACTTTGTCCAATGATCAAATTCGTTTTTCCGGTTTCAAAAATCGTCGAAATACCTTTAAGAATTTTATTTCCGTTAAATGATTTTTCTATGTTTTTTACTTCTATCATGATCCTAATAACAATTGCGTTAATATATAATTGAAAAGTATTATTGAAACTGATGTCCAAACAAAGGATACAGTACTGGCTTTACCTACTTCGAGTGCGCCACCTTTCATATAATAGCCATGAAAAGAAGGGATAGTTGCTAATAGCATCGCGAAAATTAATGTTTTGATAAAAGCATAAACAATATGAAACGGAATAAAATCCATTTGTGTTCCATTGATAAACTCTGCGCTAGAGATAAATCCGCCATAAACACCAGCCATCCAACCTCCTAGAACTCCCAGGAACATTGCGATTCCTATCAGAAACGGGTACAATAACAAGGCTATTATTTTAGGGAATACAAGGTAGTTTAACGAATTTACTCCCATCACTTCCAAGGCATCGATTTGTTCCGTAACCCGCATTGTTCCAATACTTGAAGTGATAAATGATCCCATTTTTCCCGCCATAATCACAGAGATAAAAGTAGGAGCAAACTCTAATACTACGGATTGTCGCGTAGCAAAACCAATAAGGTATTTTGGAATTAAAGGATTAGTTAAATTCAAAGCCGTTTGAATGGCAACAACCCCTCCAACGAAGAAGGAAATGAAGGCAACAATACCTAATGAACCGATAACTAGATCATCAATTTCTTTAAAAATCAGATTTTTCATTACAGACCATTTCGTCTGTTTGTTGAAAATTTCTTTTAGCATTAGGAAGTATCTTCCGATTTGCGTTATATAGCGAATGAGCATCATAAGTTTTGCGAATATGGGCTAAATTACAAAAAATGTTAGGAGTTATCCCTTTTGATTTAGCTGTTTTTTGATTTTGTTGGCTAAAAAAGCTTTTCTTTCATTTTTTTCAAACGATATTTCCGAATGAATTTTGCTTGTTCTTCTGTTACCAACAAAGGCGTTTTGGCCGCTTTAGCTTTCCAGAATCCTTTAATGTAATCTATAAACAATAGCGGTTTTTTCTTCATCATCGCCAGTTTTGCAGAAGCGATAGAAGTGATAAGGAACCCGTAACCTAAAGTATAAAATGCTTCTCCTTGTTTGTATCGGGCTGTTTTGTTGTAGTTTGCGCCGGTTGGCTTCAAATGTTTTACAATTAATGAAGCATCAGTAACCACTTTCCAACCATAGAATTTTGATAGCAATTCATCAACCGTGTCCCAACCCATAGCAGGTTTTAAATTTCCTATTTGTTGGAAACATTGTTTTCTGTACGCTTTGAATGCACCACGAATATGGTCTTTATCAGTAAGATTTTCCAAAATCCATTCGCCATTTTTTTCGATGTAAGCGAATCCGCCTGCCATTCCTATCGAAGGATCTTTTTCGAAAATGTTTAATATAGTTTCAAAATAATTGTTGGGTAAAATCAAGTCGGCATCTAGTTTTACAATCACTTCATAATTTTCGTCTAGTGTTTCAAAACCTTTATGGAAAGCCTGAATCACTTTGCTTCCTGGCAAATGTATCGCTTCAGAGGTTTTATTTACTAAAGTAATAAAAGTATTATTATTAGCGAACGCTGTTACTATTTCGGCAGTTTTATCCGTAGAATTGTCATTGACAACTACAACTTTTTTTGGTAAAACGGTTTGCGAAATCAATGAATCTAAAGTCAGAGCAATAAATGCTTCTTCGTTATGCGCCGGAATGACGATGTAATAGTTCATTATTTTATTTTTTCGGCGTAAACGATGTAATATCTAGGCGTGAATTTGCGCAGTAATGGTCGAATACCAAATTTCTTTACAGGATTGGTCCATTTTTCTCTGTCGATTATTTTCCAACCTGTTTTTTCTAAAAGCCAATCGAGTTGCCAATCTTCAAATTCATGGTAATGTCTGTCCCACATGTCTGTTTTGCTGCGATAAGCAGGTGAAAACCACAATCGTAATGGAATGGAAATAATAAGTTTATCTGATTTTATTTCACTTAATATCGTGTAAGGATTTAGTAAATGCTCAAAGATTTCGAAAGCGGTTGTCACTTCCTGTTTTTCATTTGAAAATACTGATTGGTCTTTGTCTAAGTCTTCTCCTGTTGTATTTGTAACTGAAAACCCTTTGGATTTCATTATTTTAGAAAAAGGGTTTTCAACTCCTAAATCTAATATGGTCTCTGATGCTGAGACGTGTTTTTTTAGAAATTCTAAAGTATGTTTGAATCTTTTATTGGGAAACGTTTTTTCGTACATGTTTTTTTGATTTTGCCGCTGGGGCACGAAGGCACAAATATAGTAATAAATGTGTTTTTGGGCATTGTTTTTTAGCCCGGATGGAAATGAAAATCCCGGAGCTTGAAAATGTAGTTTTTCAAGGTGCATAAAGCGACTGAAAGAAGCTTTCTTGCACCTTAGAAAAACAAGTTTTGTAGTGAGGAATTTTAGTGTACAGCCGGATCAGCTCCTGAATGCCATATTCCTGAATGGATTAATATCGATAAACAAAGGCGTTGATGTTCATTCCAGCTCCTACAGAAGCAAAAATCATAACATCGCCTTTATGGATTTCTTGGTTTTCGATTTCACCACGAATTAGCAAATCAAAAAGCGTAGGAACTGTTGCAACACTGCTGTTTCCCAGCTCGTGGATGCTCATAGGCATAATGTCTTTAGGAACAGGCCTGTCGTATAATTTGTAAAAACGTTGAATTATTGCTTCATCCATCTTCTCGTTGGCTTGATGAATGAGAATCTTTTTTACATCGTCAATTCCAAGTCCGCTTTTGTCTAAGCAACTTTTCATTGCTGTAGGAACATTGTTTAATGCAAATTCATAAATTTTACGTCCGTACATTTTGATGTAACGGGTGTCTGGGTCTAAATCCGGATTGTATGAATTTCCAAAATATAAATAATTAGCTTCGTCGTTAGCATACGTTGCACTTTCATAAGACAGCATTCCAGTTTCATCATCGGAAGCCTCAATAATAGAAGCTCCAGCTCCATCAGAATAGATCATAGAATCTCTGTCATGCGCATCTACCACTCTAGATAGCGTTTCGGAACCAATAACCAAACAGCGTTTCGCCATTCCTGATTTGATGAACGCATTGGCTTGAAGTACACCTTCAATCCAACCAGGACAACCAAAAAGAATGTCGTAAGCGACACATTTTGGATTTTTGATCTGTAATTTATTTTTGACGCGAGCTGCGAAACTCGGAAGCATATCCGATTGAATTGCTCCGTGTTTTACATCGCCAAAGTTGTGTGCAAATATAATGTAGTCTATAGTTTCGGGATCAATACCAGCATTTTCTATGGCTTTTTGAGAAGCAAAGAAAGCCAAATCAGATGAATTTAAATGGTCTTCAGCATATCGCCTATGTTCAATTCCAGTGATACCCTTAAATTTTCTAATCACTACCTCATTAGGATAACCAAAGGCGGTTCCATCTTCATTCAAAAAAACATGTTCGCCAAAGTCAGTATTACTTACTTTTTTCTCAGGAATATAACTTCCTATTCCAGCTATTTTTATTTTCATTGCGTTAATTTTCCAAATTTGATGCTAATTTAATCATTAATAAATTATTACACTCACAAAATTTACTATGCATGCATATAATTGTGAAATAATAATTTATTGGCAAAAATATTGATTATTTTATTACAAATTGAAAGATTTGATGTGATTTTTATTTCTTTAATCTCGTAAGTGAAAATGCAGTTGTTATGGAAGCTGTTTAATAGCTTTTCAAAGATTGATTTCATTTGTAGCTGATTTATAGTTTAAGATTGTGTGTTATTATTATAACTTTGGTAAGAATTTAATTTCTTTACTTAAAGTATAGTTATTTTTTGTAAGTTTTTTATATTTTTGAGAAATACAAAAAACCTAATTTAAAAAAAAATGAAAAAAATTATTTTATTATTTTCTGTGATTTTGGCTACAACATGTGTAGCAGCTCAAACCGATGTAATTTCAAAACATAGCGGAGAGGTTGTAAACGGGAAAGTTATGCGTGTTGATGAGTATACTGTTGTTTTTAAATACGATGGTGAGGATGCTGAAAACTCTATAGGGAAATATGCAATTGAAAAAATTGTTTATGGTAAAAGTGGTAGAGTTGAAGATGTTACTGAAAAAATCGTTCTTGCAGGAGAAGCTGATTGGGAAAAAGTAGTTATCCTTGAAGAGAAATCATATATTTCCGGTTTGAAAAAAGTAGGTGAGGTTAGAGGTAAAACAGGAATGATCAACTTGCAAACAGGTAATACTGGTGACAAAAAAGCAGAAAAAAAGCTTAAAATGGCAGCTGCTATTTTAGGTTGTCCATTTATATTAATGACTTCTGACAAGACAACTGTTGGAGCAAATTCCAATCAATTTGGTGGGACACAAGCAATAAAAACGGGTTTAGGATATAAATACTAAATTTAGAATATTCTTATAAAAAAAAAGCCTCGAATTTGTCGAGGCATTTTTGTTTTTTTAAATATGTAAAATTAGCTTTCCATGTATGCTTCAATCGGTGCACAAGAACAAACTAAATTTCTATCGCCGTATGCTTCATCTGCTCTACGGACGGTCGGCCAGAATTTATTTTCGGCAATATAATCTAATGGAAACGCTGCTGCTTCACGAGTGTATGGGAAATTCCAGTTATCAGTAGTAATCATCATTAGAGTATGTGGCGCATTTTTTAATACATTATTTGGGTTTTCTAAAGTAGCGGCTTCAATTTCTTTTCGGATCGCAATCATAGCATCGCAAAAACGGTCTAACTCTTCAAGATTTTCACTTTCGGTTGGCTCAATCATTAAAGTTCCGGCAACAGGGAATGAAACTGTTGGAGCATGGAACCCATAATCCATCAAACGTTTAGCGATATCTGTCACTTCAATTCCTTTCTGTTTGAAAGGGCGACATTCTAAAATCATTTCGTGTGCTGCACGACCCATTTCTCCGGAATACAACGTATCATAATGACCGTTTAATTTCTCTTTAATATAGTTTGCGTTTAAAATTGCATATTCAGTAGATTGTTTCAATCCTTCAGCACCAAGCATACAAATATATCCGTATGATATTAAACAAACCAACGCGGAACCCCATGGCGCTGCAGAAATTGCCGTAATAGCATTTTCTCCACCTGTTGGAATTATTGGATTAGTGGGTAAAAAAGGCACTAATTGTGGTGCAACACAAATAGGTCCTACACCAGGTCCACCACCTCCGTGAGGAATAGCGAATGTTTTATGTAAGTTCAAGTGACAAACGTCAGCGCCAATTGTTGCAGGATTTGTTAATCCAACTTGGGCATTCATATTTGCACCATCCATGTAAACTTGTCCACCGTTATCGTGAATCAATTGTGTAATTTCTTTAATTGCACTTTCAAAAACACCATGAGTTGATGGATATGTAACCATCAAACAAGAAAGATTGTCCTTGTGCAAAAGTGCTTTTTCACGTAAATCTTCCACGTCTATATTTCCATTTTCCAATGTTTTCGTAACCACAACTTTCATTCCTGCCATCGCTGCTGAAGCCGGATTTGTTCCGTGAGCAGATGATGGAATTAAAGCAATATTTCTGTGGTGATCTCCTCTGGATTGGTGGTACGCACGAATTACCATTAAGCCCGCATATTCTCCTTGTGCTCCTGAATTAGGTTGCAATGTTGTTCCAGCAAAACCAGTAATCACATTTAACTGCTGTTCTAATTTAGTCAACATTTCTTGGTATCCTTGTGCTTGATCCAGCGGTGCGAATGGGTGAATGTTGTTCCATTGTGCCATACTCAATGGCAACATTTCTGAAGCAGCATTCAGTTTCATGGTACAAGAACCAAGTGAAATCATCGAGTGATTCAATGCTAAATCTTTTCTTTCCAGCATTTTGATGTAACGCATCAAAGCTGTTTCTGAATGATATTTGTTGAAAACATCATGTTGCAGAAACGTTGATGTTCTATTTATATTTTCAGGAAAATGATTGGTTTCGGATAAACTTTCAATGGTGTTTACCGGAGTACCATTTGCAGAAGCGAAAACACCAACAATTTTATTTAAATCAGCAATACTCGTCGTTTCATTTAATGAAATTGAAATCGTGTTGTCATCGATATAATAGAAATTAAGTTCGTTTTCTTCAGCAATCAATTTTACTTTTTTGGCATCAGCCTTTATAACGATCGTATCAAAGAAAGCAGTATTGGTTTGCTGATAGCCTAATTTTTCTAATGTATTTGCTAATGTAGCTGCAGATGCATGTACTTTATCTGCGATGTATTGCAATCCTTTTGGACCATGATATACGGAATACATTCCTGCCATAACAGACAATAAAACCTGCGCCGTACAAATATTTGATGTTGCCTTATCACGTTTAATGTGTTGTTCGCGGGTTTGTAACGCCATTCGCAAAGCCCGATTCCCATCAGTATCAACAGTTACGCCTATGATTCTTCCCGGCATACTTCTTTTGTATTCTTCTTTTGTAGCAAAATAAGCGGCATGCGGTCCGCCGTAACCCAACGGAATTCCGAAACGCTGTGTAGTTCCCAGTACAACTGCTGCGCCCATTTCTCCTGGAGGAGTCAATTTTACTAAACTTAAAATATCGGCGGCAACTGCTACTTTTATTTCGTTTTCAGCAGCTTTCGCTATAAAAGCGGCATAATCATGAACTTGTCCAAATTTCCCTGGATATTGTAGAATTGCGCCATAATATTCCGAAGAAAAATCGAATGTTTCATGATTTCCAACTACTAATTCAACTCCGATTGGCGTAGAACGTGTCTGTAAAACGGATAAAGTTTGAGGTAATATTTCTTCTGAAACAAAGAATTTACAAACGTTGGCTTTCTTTTGATCACGAGAACGAACGTCAAAAAGTAATGCCATTGCTTCTGCAGCGGCAGTTCCTTCATCCAATAACGAAGCATTAGCGATTTCCATTCCGGTCAATTCGATAACCATGGTTTGGAAATTCAGAATTGCTTCCAGACGACCTTGCGCGATTTCGGCTTGATAAGGTGTGTAAGCAGTGTACCAGCCTGGGTTTTCAAAAACATTTCTTTGGATAACCGCAGGAATAATGGCGGCATTGTAACCTAAACCAATGTAGGATTGAAAAACTTTATTTTTATTCCCTAATTTCTGAATGTGATTTGCAAACTCATATTCGGTCATTGCAGGTTCTAAATCTAAATCAGATTTTAAACGAATATCACTTGGAATCGTTTCTTGAATCAATTGTTCCAGTGTTCCTGCCCCAATCGTCTTCAACATGTGTTCTAGATCATTTTCTCTTGGGCCAATGTGTCTTAATGCAAAAGCGTCTGTTTTCATTGTATATAAAATGGGTTGTGTGTTTCTTGTTTTAAAGGCTGTAAAATTAAATATTAATATGCTATTAATTGCCTTTTTTAACTTGATTTTCTGTGAATTTTTCAACTAAAAGCCGTTGTTGTTAACACTTTGATTAATTTTGTCTAATGAGGTTTTTTAAACAAATATTCAATTTTTATATAAATAGTAGTATTCACGTGGCTTTTTCGTGTTATGCCTTGGTCAGAATGACGCAACACATGTTCCACATTCCGGAAGGCGATGCAGTTGCTCAGTTTGCTTTTTTCGGAACGATTGTCGGCTATAATTTTGTGAAATACGATGCTTTGGCTCGAGCCAAAAAAATACAAATGCGGAAGGAACTTAAAGTAATTATTTTATTCAGTTTTTGTTCGTTTATTTTGGTTGGCTTTTATTTTTTTCAGTTGGAACGCGTAACACAAATAACGGCAGTGATTTTTTTGAGCATTACCTTATTATACACACTTCCCTTTTTTCCAAATAAAAAAAATGCAAGGAATTGGGCTGGTGTCAAAATTTATATCGTGGCGTTGTGTTGGGTCGGTGTGACGTTGGGATTGCCAATTTTAGATGCGGGCATATCAATAAACCTGGATTTCTATCTAAAATGTATGCAACGCTTTGTATTGATTTTTGTATTGGTCCTTATTTTTGAAATCATTGATTTGGCAAATGATGATCCGCATCTTAAAACCGTTCCGCAGCAAATAGGAGTAAACCGTACCAAAATATTAGGGATTTTACTTTTGATTCCATTTTATTTTCTGGAGTTTTTCAAAAGTGTTTTGGATAAAAATCAGTTAATAATCAACTTGATTTTAGTGATTGTCATTTCGTGTTTTATCCTTTTTGCTAATGAAAAACGGACAAAATATTACACTTCTTTTTGGGTAGAGAGTGTGCCGATTTTTTGGTGGTTATTGCTTCTCATTTTCTGATAAAGCTTTCAGTGTTTTATTTCTTTCGAGAATAAAATTAATCATGTGATTTTTCAAAAACAAGAAATCAAATAATTCTCCAAAAAAACCATAGGGTACTTCGTAATGTATTTTGTCTTTCATAACGGTTAATCCATTTTTTTCGTAAAAAATATGTTCATGCCGAAAAGATTTGAATTTTCCTTCCTCCATTTCATCTACAAAATAATCGTAGAGATTCATCGCGGTTATTCGACTTTTGTGTGTTAGATAAAAACCAAAATGTTTCCCGCGCCAGGTTACCGTTTCGTTGTAATTGATCAGTCCTGAAGTGACTCCGTCAATAGCGGTTTCTTTTGTGGGACTGGCAGATTTTTGATGAACGTCAATATCTCTGGAAATGTCAAAAACAGTTTGAATGGGTGCATTTATTTTGGTCCGAATTTTTATTCTGGTCATTAAAGTTTTATTTTTCGTTTATCTTCAATTGTAATTTTCGAGCCAACGGCCAGAAATACAGAAGTGGCTTTTAAGTCTTTAATAAAAGCAAATTCCTGTCCGTAAACTCCTTCAAAATCAATAACAGATTCGTTTTTTGTTACTTCATATTGTTGCCATCTCGGATGGGTGACTTGGTATTCAAAAGTTTCGTTTTCATTGATTTTGGTATAACCAAAATAATGCTCCGTGATAAACTCAGCTTCAGAATCGGGTTCAATTGCAACAGGGTTTCTACCGGTTTCTATATTAATACTATTCCAATTATTATTTACCTTCCATTGGTATATAAATTCTCTGGAGTTTTCATTTACTTTCAACGTATGTTTCATTGGCAAGGTTCGGTAATGCTCATTGTAAAATGTATTTGCAACAAACGAAATGGCATATTTCGGAACAATTTCGCTGATGAAAACCGCGCCTCTTTTCCACACTCCGTTTTCAAATCGTCTCACGTAAAACCGAAGATTGACCTCTTCAAAATCAGAATGAAATGGTATTTTTATTCCCAAAACGCGAACATTTTCAAATAGGAATCCAATAAAACTAACATAACATTTGCCGTTCCAGAAATCTATTTCCGTTCCTGCAGGAACATACCTTTGCAGAATTTCGGGATTGACCACATAATTAATCATTGCTAAATTGTTCCATTCGGCTTTTAAAAAACTCATCTTTTGTTGGTTTTAATTTTTGGGTGTGTTGTCATGCTATTAAAAAACCCGAAGTCTGTTACTTCGGGTTTTCAAAAATTATGTTTCTAAACTAATCCTGCTCTTCGTAACAAAGCTTCTGGCTTTGGTTCCTGTCCTCTAAAACGTTTGTACAAAATCATTGGATGTTCTGTTCCACCTTTAGAGAGCACATTTTCTTTGAATTTGGTTGCAACTTCTTTATTGAAAATGCCTTTTTCCTGAAAATATTCAAAAGCATCTGCATCCAGCACTTCGGCCCATTTGTAGCTGTAATATCCAGATGAATAACCGCCTTGAAATATGTGTGAAAACGAAGTGCTCATTGCATTCTCCTTTACATCAGGATATAATTGCGTGGCTGCAAATTGTTCGGTTTCAAAAGTTTTGATGTCTTTGATATTGGAAGGATCTTGCGCATGCCAACCCATATCTAATAATCCAAAACTCAATTGGCGCATCGTTGCCATTCCTTCTTGGAAACTCGCGCTTTCTTTAATTTTATGCACTAATTCCATCGGAATCATTTCCCCGGTTTCATAATGATAAGCGAACAAAGCCAATGCTTCCGGTTCGTAGCACCAATTTTCTAAAATCTGGCTTGGTAATTCCACAAAGTCCCAATATACTGAAGTTCCTGATAAACTTGGATATGTGGTGTTGGCTAACATCCCATGTAAGGCGTGACCAAATTCATGAAACAAAGTTGTCACTTCGTTGAAAGTTAACAGTGATGGTTTGGTCTCGGTAGGTTTCGTAAAATTGCACACAATGGAAATATGCGGTCTTTCATTACTTCCTTTTTTGATGTATTGTGATTTAAAAGACGTCATCCAAGCACCGTTGCGTTTGCCTTTTCTTGGAAAGAAATCAGCATAAAAAACAGCAACAAGTTGGTCATCTTCATCTTTTACGGCGTATGTTTTTACTTCTTCGTGGTATTTGTCCACTTCAAAAATTTCTTCGAAGGTGATTCCGAATAATTTTTGCGCTACTGCAAAAGCACCGTTCAGAACTTTCTCTAATTGAAAATACGGTTTTAATATTTCATCATCTAAATTGAATAATTGCTGCTTCAATTTTTCGGAATAGTAAGCACCATCCCATTTCTCTAATTGGTCAATTCCGTGTTGCTCTTTTGCGAAAGCAGTCAGTTGTGCAAATTCTTTCAAAGCGGCCGGTTTAGCTTTGTCTAATAAATCATTCGAAAATGTTTTTACTTTCTCCGGGCTTTCGGCCATGCGTTCTTCAAGCACAAAATGAGCATGGGTAGCGTAACCTAAAACTTGCGCTCTGTCAAAACGTAATTTTGCAATTTTTAGAACGATTTCTTGGTTGTCAAATTCATTGTTTTGAAAACCTTTGGCGCCAAAAGCAATCGCCATTTTCTTGCGTAATTCGCGATTATCAGCATACGTCACAAACGGAACATAACTAGGATAGTCTAATGTGAAAATCCAGCCTTCTTTTTCTAGGCTTTTAGCTAAAGAATGAGCGGCTTCTATGGTTCCTTCGGGTAAACCAGCTAAATCGGATTCATTTGTAATATGCAATTCATAGGCTTGGGTCTCGGCCAAAACATTTTCGCCAAACTGCAAACTCAATTTCGATAATTCTTTGTCGATTTCCCGTAGTTGATTCTTTTTGTCTTCCGATAAATTGGCTCCGTTTCTGGAAAAGCTTTTGTATTTTTTGTCCAAAAGCGTGGTTTGCTCTGGATTAAGATTCAGTTTTCCTCGTTGCTCATAGACCGTTTTTACTCTAGCGAATAAATCAGGATTAAGGCGTACATCGTTTCCGAATTCAGAAAGTAAAGGCGAAACTTCCTGGGCTATTTTCTGAATTTCATCATTAGTTTCTGCAGAATTCAAGTTGAAAAAAATGCTTGAAATTCTATCCAAAACATCTCCACTGAATGCTAAAGCTTCAATCGTATTTTCGAAAGTAGGTTTTATTGGATTTCGTACAATTGCATCGATTTCGGCTTTTGCCAATTCGATTCCTCTCTGGAAAGCTGGAAGAAAATCTTCGTTTTTAATTTTCGAAAAAGGTGCTGTATTGTATTTTGTATTGAAATGGTGGGTTAAGATGCTCATTTGTATTTTTGATAAAATAATTCCATGTTTAAAGATATCAAAGGTACGGATTTAATAAAAAAAATGGGGTTGTCCAAGCAATTGATTTGGACTAAAATAGCGGAAGCAATAGTGTTATTTAAATGTTATTTATTTCGTTTGGCGGTAATAAAGCCTTAGATTGTAAAAAAATGATTGGTTTTATAAAAGACGAATCAAAAAAAATATAATAAACTAAAAGAAAAGATGAATTATCAAATTACAATAAATAGAGCGAATACTGTTGATGAGGTTGAAGAATATTGGACAAATGAGGATTATATAAAACTCTTGGAAAAGTTTGATTACCCGGATGCAGCTGAGGCGGAACCTGCGAGTTTGAGAGAATTGTTGTTTATGGCAATTTCTGATTTTGAAGCCAGAGAGGCTGCTGCAATTGTTCTGGAATATAAATTGTCAGAAGATTTGAATGAAGGTCAAATTCAACAAATTTCAAATGATATGTTTTTGGATAAAGTATGTGAAGAATATCCGGAAATAGGATTGCATTCGACTTTGTTTCATATTAATCAATTGCTTTTTAAAGCCTATAACGGTACTTTTCCTAATGCAAAAGCGACGATTATAGAATGTAGTTTGGCGCCAGCAGAGGGTGAAAATGAAAACGAATTAACTAAAGAAAATATTTTAAAATTATTAAACAACGGATTGTCAGGAAGTAATTTGATCAAAAGATTATTTGACAGCCAAATGACTCAAAACGCGCCTTTCTTAGAAGCGGAAGATATATTATGGGATGTTAAGACTACGGATAATATGAATTATACGATTATGACTTCTGAATATTGGTTGAGCAAGGACGATATCATTGCATCAGAATTTGAAGGAGTTCTTGAAATCGTGGTTGATGCTGCATAACTGTTTCAAGGTTTAAATAAATGAAAAAAGCTCCATCAAGGAGCTTTTTCTATTTTTGTAAACTTTCAGAAGCGATAATAACGGCTTCTTTAAGTCCGGTTTTGTATTTAATTACTTTCTCTAGTATACTTTTATTGTGACTTCCTATGATTTGAGCGGCAAGGATTCCTGCATTTTTTGCTCCGTTTAAGGCAACGGTTGCAACGGGAACTCCGCCTGGCATTTGAAGAATGGATAAAACACTATCCCAACCATCAATTGAATTGCTTGATTTTATGGGAACGCCAATTACGGGAAGCGGCGACATTGAAGCGACCATTCCAGGTAAATGTGCAGCACCGCCAGCACCAGCAATCACTACCGAAATGCCACGAGTATGAGCATTTTGACTAAAATCAAACAATTTTTCCGGCGTTCTGTGTGCCGAAACTATATCGACTTCAATTTCTATTTCAAACGCTTTTAGGATATCTATGGCTTCTTGCATGATTGGCATATCGGAGATGCTTCCCATTATTACGGCTACTTTCATTGTATTTTATTTAAAGATTTAAAGATTTAAGTATTTAAAGATTTTTGAGAAATTTAATTTAGTTGGCGTTCTGAATTTTTCAATCTTTAATTTTTTCAATCTTTCAATTAACTTATTACTCTTATCGTATTCTTCACCTCTTCAGCAATTCTTCGTGCTTCGATGATATCTTCATTTACGATCGTTACATGTCCCATTTTTCTAAATGGGCGCGTTTGTTTCTTTCCGTAAATGTGAGGTGTAACACCATTCCAGCCTAATATTTTTTCTATATTTTCATAGACTACATTTCCGGAAAAACCTTCGGCACCTACTAGATTTACCATAATTCCAGCTACTTTACTGTCCGTATTTCCTAAAGGCAAATCAAGAATAGCACGCAAATGATTTTCAAATTGGGACGTATAACTGGCTTCAATAGAATAGTGACCGGAATTGTGCGGGCGTGGAGCCACTTCGTTTACAAGGATTTCATCATCTTCAGTTTGAAACATTTCTACAGCCAATAATCCCACGTGATTGAATTTTTCGGAAACATTTAGTGCGATTGCTCTGGCTTTTTCGGCAACTTTATTGTCTATTCGAGCGGGACAAATTACGTATTCTACTTGGTTGGCTTCAGGATGAAATTCCATTTCCACGACAGGATATGTTTTTATTTCGCCAGATGGATTGCGACAAACGATAACGGCCAACTCATTTTTGAACGGAACTATTTCTTCGGCAATGCATTGTACATTGGCTAAATTATCCAAATCTGAAATATGTCGAATCACTTTTACGCCATTTCCATCATAACCAAATTCCGTGCATTTCCATACAAACGGCAGTTTTGTTTTTGAATCTAGAATGTCAACAATAAGACTTTTTATATTATTAAAACGTTTATAATTTGCTGTTGGGATGGCATGTTGGATGTAGAAATCTTTCTGAATTCCTTTGTTTTGAATCAGTTTCAACGTTTTTGGCGAAGGGTATACTTTTAATCCTTCTTCTTCGAGTTTTACCAAAGCTTCCAGATTGACCAGCTCAATTTCGAAAGTCAAAACGTCTACTTTTTTACCAAAATTGTAAACCGTTTCAAAGTCCATTAAATCCCCTTTGAAGAATTGGTCACAGGCTATTTTGCAGGGCGCTTCATCGCTTGGATCCAGAACATATGTTTGAATATCAAATTTTCGGGTGTCAAACAACAGCATTTTGCCCAGTTGTCCGCCGCCGAGAATCCCCAATTTAAAATCAGAAGAAAAATAATTCATGGTGTAGTTGTATGTTTACGCAAAGATACTTTATAATGATTGAATTGGAAAATGCTATTTTATTTTCTTCGGAATTTCTGCTCCTTCCTTTATTATTTTCAATACATTTTAAGATGCTTTTTTATGAAATTTACTTAAAAATACAAATTAATGTTCATTTCTCAATTCACAAATCCGAATTCTGTATCTTTGCGCATTATTTTAAATACGAAAATAATGATACAACTTCACGATAAACAATTTGTTCCGTTTATTTCTGCCAAAGAAATAGAATTTGCCTTGACAAAAATGGTAGCGCAGATCGAAGATGATTTTGCTGATGAAATACCAGTATTTGTAGGTGTTTTGAACGGTGCTTTTATGGTAGTTTCTGATTTTATGAAGCTTTACAAAAAACCGTGTGAAGTGTCTTTCATCAAAATGGCTTCGTACGAGGGAACTTCTTCAACAAACCAAGTGAAGCAGCTAATAGGATTGAACCAGGATTTAACGGGACGCACTGTCGTTATAATTGAGGATATTGTAGATACCGGAAATACTTTGGTGGAATTGAAAGAGTTGTTCAAACAACAAAACGTAAAGCATTTTAAGATAGCGACGCTTTTTTTCAAACCTGAAGCGTATACAAAAGATATCAAAATAGATTACATTGGAATCCGAATTCCAAACAAATTTATTGTTGGTTTTGGCTTAGATTACAATGGATTAGGAAGAAATTTACCCGAAGTATATAAACTAAAAGAATAACTACATATCAACATGACTAACATTGTTTTATTTGGAAAACCAGGAGCTGGTAAAGGAACTCAGGCAGAGTTTTTGAAAGAAAAATATAAATTAACGCATATTTCGACCGGTGATGTGTTCCGTTTTAATTTAAAAAACGACACAGAATTAGGCAAACAAGCAAGAGTATATATGGATGCCGGAGATTTAGTGCCGGATGAATTGACTACAAAAATGTTGATTGATGAGGTTAATAATCATCCGGACACAAACGGTATTTTGTTTGACGGATATCCAAGAACAATCTCGCAAGCCGAAGCTTTAGACGCATTTCTTACTTCAATTGGTTCGACTGTTGCTGCAACAATTGCGCTTGAAGCCGATGATGAGATTTTAGTGCAACGATTGTTAGAAAGAGGAAAAACAAGCGGTAGAATTGACGATCAAGATGAAGAAAAAATCAGAAATCGCTACCAGGAATACAACGAAAAAACAGCGCCTTTGATGAATTATTACGAGGAGCAAGGAAAATTTCATTCCGTAAATGGAATTGGTTCCATCGCTGAAATTACGGAAAGAGTAAGTAACGTGATTGATAATTTATAGCAGCAATTCCAGCTGTACGTTACAAGTCCTCGATAAAAAAAATATTTTTCTAAGTCATAAAAGGAGCTTCCTTTGGTCGCTCTTTTTTGACAAGAAAAATTAGTTTTTTTATCTCCGGGCTTTTCACTGCCATCTACGCTATACTATTACGCATACAAAAAACCGATTTCAAAAATTTAGGAATCACATTTTAAGATATAAACGAATCAATTAAAAAAATTGGAAATATTAATAATATTTTTTCTAATACTGCTAAATGGTGTTTTCTCGATGTCGGAAATCGCATTAATTTCAGCACGAAAAAATAGACTGGAAACCGCAGCTAAAAAAGGAAACAAAAGTGCGAAAATCGCTTTAGATTTGGCAAATTCTCCTAATAAGTTTTTATCAACCGTGCAAATAGGAATTACCTTGATAGGAATTCTTACCGGTATTTATAGTGGAGACAAAATAACGAAAGATGTTGAAACTTTTATAAAAGGATTTGAAGCTTTGGTACCTTACGCGCATCCTGTTGCTGTAGGTGTAGTAGTTGTTACTTTGACTTTTTTCTCTCTTGTTTTAGGTGAATTGTTACCAAAAAGAATTGGACTAAATCATCCGGAGGCTATTGCAAAAGCAGTGGCTCTTCCGATGAAAATAGTTTCAATTGTTACGGCGCCATTTATTTGGTTGTTAACGCATTCTACTGATTTTTTACTGGATATTTTACAGATAAAACCCACCGCTGACGGTAAAGTAACCGAAGAAGAAATAAAAGCGATTATCAAAGAAGGAACTGAAGGTGGTGAAGTTCAGGAAATAGAACAAGATATTGTAGAGCGCGTTTTTCATATTGGCGATAGAAAAATAAACTCTTTAATGACTCACAGAAAATCAGTGGTTTTTTTACCTTTGCACTCTGATAAAGAACAGGTTAGGGAGTTTATGCTCAAGGAACTACATTCTATTTATCCGGTTTACAGTGAAAATTATGATGATATTGTTGGGGTTGTAAACCTAAAAAATATTTTTGCCCATTTTGAAAATGAAAATTTCAATTTGGCGGATATCATGACCGAAGCTCCTTTCATGATGGAGCAAACTACGGCTTATGTCGCTTTAGAAAATTTTAAAAAATCAGGAATTCATTATGCTTTTGTCTCTGATGAATATGGAGTTTTTCAAGGAATTATTACACTGAATGACATTCTGGAAGCACTTGTTGGTGATGCTTCTGATTTTTATAAAGATGATTTTCAGTTGATTGAAAGAGAAGACGGATCGTGGTTAGTTGACGGACATTATTCGCTACACGATTTCTTGACATATTTTGAATTAGATGAGTTAATCAATGATTATGAAGTGACAACCGTTAGCGGATTAATCATGACCGAACTCTCTCATATTCCAAAACAAGGAGAGAAATTAATTTGGCAGAAATTTGAGTTAGAAGTTATCGATATGGACGGCGTGAAGATTGATAAAGTGATGGTGAAAGCGATTAAAATATAAAAATAGACTTAAGTTAGAAGTTTGAATTTGTTCAAGCTGAAATCTGAAATCTGAAATTAAAAAAAATGACAGAAGGGAATTTTGTAGATTATGTTAAAATATATGTTTCATCCGGTAAAGGAGGAAAAGGATCTACGCACTTGCACAGAGAAAAATTTATTGAAAAAGGTGGTCCTGACGGTGGTGATGGTGGCCGCGGAGGGCATGTATATTTAGTGGGGAATAAAGGTCTTTGGACATTGTTTCACCTAAAATTTGCCAGACATATCAAAGCTGGAAACGGTGGAGATGGAAGTGGCGACAGAAGTACTGGTGCTGATGGTGATGATAAATTTATTGAAGTGCCATTAGGAACCGTTGTAAAAGATAAAGAAACAGGAGAAATATTATTTGAAATTACCGATGATGGTGAAAAGCAAATTCTATCTCGCGGTGGAAAAGGTGGTTTAGGTAACTGGCATTTTAGAAGTTCAACAAATCAAACTCCAAGATATTCACAACCTGGTTTGCCCGGAGCTGAAATGGATGTGATTCTAGAACTAAAAGTATTGGCTGATGTAGGTTTGGTAGGTTTTCCTAATGCAGGAAAATCAACGTTGTTATCCGTGTTGACATCCGCTAAACCAAAAATTGCGGATTATCCGTTTACAACTCTAAAACCTAATCTTGGAATTGTAGCGTACAGAGATTTTCAGTCTTTTGTAATTGCTGATATTCCTGGAATTATTGAAGGTGCTGCCGAAGGAAAAGGGCTGGGGCATTATTTCTTGCGTCACATTGAGCGTAATTCGACTTTGCTATTTTTAGTTCCAGTGGATACTCCGGACATCAAAGCTGAATACGATATTTTAGTAAACGAATTGACGAAATACAATCCTGAAATGCTTGATAAAGAGCGTTTATTGGTGATTTCTAAATGCGATATGCTGGACGATGAGTTAAAAGCAGAATTGAAAACTGAATTAGATGTTGCTTTCAAGGATGTTCCTTATATGTTTATTTCATCTGTTGCGCAACAAGGTTTGACAGAATTGAAAGATAAATTGTGGAAAATGTTGAATGACTAATTCTTGATTTTATATATATAATCTAAACCGTCTCGTATATATTGCGAGACGGTTTTTTTATTGCTATTTCTCAATAGTTTTTATCCTGATTCCCGTGGTGTGACTGCTAAATTCAGGAGCATACATACTTTGAATAGTTGTAATTCCATTAGAGAAATCACCACTATTGTTTACACGAATATCATACTCTAAAACATAAGTTCCTTTGTTTATTTGGTCAAAAAAGTAATGAGTTGCAGCATCTTTTGTGCTTTTATAGAAACCTAATCCGCCTTTGTATTGGTAAGCCGAAAGTACATCTACGGGTTCAAAACAAGAAGCACGCATATCTTTTAAATGCACAAATTCCATATCTTCTTTAGCATAAATTACTAGTCTCACGGTTACTAAATCACCGATTTTTAATGGATTATTTGAATTGATTGGTTCCAATATTTCGCCTTTCTCAGTATTTTTCTTTACATACAATTCTTTGGAAACTGATAACGCAGTTGCAGAATTGGTTTTTATTTTATCTAATTCTTCAAAGTATTGCCAATAAATACCTCCAAATCCCGGAACTTTAGATTTGTTGTCGATGGAAATAGTTGCAATATCTTTTTTGATTTCTTCTGCTTTCCAATTGAGTTTTACGTAACCTGTTTCTGCTTCTTTTTCGTTTTCAGCTAATTTTTTGCTTAGAATCTTTTCCGTCCCAATTTTGAAAATTGTGTTGTCTTTGATGCTCAACCAATCCGATCCTTGCATCAATAAAGCATAGATTGCTTCGGTAGTGGATTTTGTGGTCGGCCAGTTTTTAGTTTGTTTGTTTTTTAATAACCAAACCTTCATGGCATCCACCGATTTCGTGTCATTACTAATTTCGGTGAAAGCCTCAATTAAGAGTGCTTGGGTTTCTATCGGGGCCTGATACCAATACCAGCCTGATTTGTTAGCAATCCAATACATTCCCCAATCGTCGTTGTTAGAAGCGGTTTCTTTTAAACTTTCTAGAATTTTTTTGGCAGTTTCTTTTTCGCCAAAACGATTTAAGGTTAAGGCCGCCAATCCTTTTTCGTATAAAGAATAAGTCAACCAATCTTTTTTAGCCGTTTCGAGATACAATTTAGTCGCTTTTTTTAAAGTATCCGAAAGTGGATAATTTTCAAGGTAGAAACTTCGGGTGTATAAATAATGTAAATCGGAATGTGGATTCAACCAAATCAATTTTTCCGTTGTTTTTAATTTTTCCGTTCTGGCTTTATGGTATTGCAAAAACTTTTGGTCCAAAAATGGAATTCCGGTTGCGACAATTTGTTTGATTTTTGAAGTGGTATTTTCATTATTACTTAGTTTCGAAAGATGTCCCAAACCTGCCAAAATATGTCTGGTTATATATTCATTTTCGGTGCTTCCTTCAAACCATGCAAAACCTCCAGACGAATTTTGCTTTTGCTTCAGCTTATCAAAAGTTGTTTCTTGTGCATTTTTCATTTTTTCTAAATCGAAAAGTAAAGCAAGATTTTTCTTTTTCTCTTCCTCGTTTTGGGAATCATTCAACCATGGCGTTTCAGCAATAATAATTGCTTTCGATTCTTCGTTTTCTTCCAGTTTTGAATTCAATTTTCCGTTCTTTCTCCAAGTTTCAAACAGATTAGCGATTTTCGGATTGCTGGAAATAATTTCAGAAGCCAGAGCATTAGCATAAAATCGGGCAAAAGTTTGCTCCGCGCTTTCGTGTTCGTATTCCATCAAATAGGGCAACGATTGAATGGCAATCCAAGATGGATTTGATGTGTATTCTAACGTAAATTGATGGTTTCGTAAAGTGGTCGAATTGTTGTTTTTTAGGTTTTCGAAGGTGTATTCTTTCTTGGAATTCTCTCGAACCCAAATAGGAATACTTTCTGTAACCAGCATATTATTAGTCAAAACGGGAAGTATGTTTTCTTCGCCATCCGAAAATTTTCCTGCTTTCGCCAAAATTTTATACTGAACACCTTGCAGGCCCGCTGGAATATAGATTTTCCAACTCACAGTTGTATTTCCAAAAGGAGCAATTTTGAAGTTTTTTACTGTATTTGCGTTTCCCATTTTAGCATCAATTGGCTGCATTGTGGTAGCATCAAAGAGTTGCAATAGAGCAATTCCAGTTTTGGCTTCATTAGTAATGTTTGCCACCTTTGCCGTGATGACTATCGAGTCTTTTTCTCTGAAAAAACGAGGGAAATTTGGCGTGACCATTAACTCTTTTTGAGTTATGACACTTTTTTCTAAATAACCAGAAACAGCCTCTTTGTTGTGTGCTAATAATCGGAGTTTCCAAGCGGTCAAAGCCTCAGGCGAAGTAAAATTGAAACTTACTTTTCCTTTCGCATCTGTTTTTAAATTCGGATAAAAGAAAGCAGTTTCCGAGAGGTTTTTTCGGGCTTTTACTTGAGTCAAGGCTTCCAAAGCTTTCTTGGTAGTGATAATAATAACGCCGTTAGCTCCTTTGTTTCCGTATAATGCAGCGGCTTTCTCTCCTTTTAAAACATCAATAGAAATAATATCGCTTGGAGAAATTAATCTGAATTGTTCTTCAGTTGCTGGTTCGCCATCAACAATATACAAGGCATTTTTGTAGTTACCTGAAATACTGGAGTTTCCTATAATTGTTACTCCACTAGCTTTTCCTTCTAATTTTATTTCGATTCCTGCACTATTGTAAATTTGATTGTCTGCTTCTTCTACTACTTGAGGAGAATAAGCCAATGATTTTTTACTTCTGTTTATTCCGTAACCAACAACAACTAACTCTTCTAAACTATTACCGGATTCCTCTAACTTAACATCAATTATGTTTGAGTCAATTTTTATTTTTTGAGATTCGAACCCAATGTAAGAGAACGTTAGTTCTTCGCCAGTCGCGGCCTCTATTTCGTAAAATCCATCAAAATCAGTTGATGTGCCTCGTTGAAGCCCATTAATAACAATATTTACGCCCGCTAATGGTCCTTGATCGTCGGAAACAATTCCTGAAATAATTTTTGCATTTAGGGGTTTTTTACTTTTACTGTTTAGCTGTTTTTGATATTCTTTGAGTTGCTGTGTTGTGAAAGAATCGTTGATGTTAAAACCAAACCACATTAGTTTGGTAGTTTCGTAATTCAGGTCTAAGCGATTTAAAATAGGGTTCAGATTCCGAATGTAACTCGATGTCCTATCAAATCCTAAACTCATTCTAAAGTTAGCAGAGTTGTAGTTATAGTCATTAAATTTCAAACCATTCCAGTCACTTTTAGCAAACTGATCTAACGAGCTGTCATACATTGAGGCCAAAACTTCAGCTTCTTTTGGACTTTTAAATGTTTTCAGTTGAAACGACCAATTTTCAATGCTTCCAGGTTGTAATTTGTTTCTGAAACTTTCAACTGTGAATTCTAATTTGGATATCTCTTCTTTGAGAAATACTTCTAATTGGTCGGTAAAATTTTGATTTTCGAAGACGCTTTGAAAACCTATTTTGATGCTTCTTTCAAATTCCTTTTTTAGTGGAATTTTTATAATGATTTCATTATTTTGTAAGTGAAAAGTATTTTTAAAATAAAGGGAACTTTGGTAATTTCCGGTGGTGTTAATATACAGTTCCGGAATAACCGACGTTAATTTTACTAAAACAAAACCATCTTTTTTAGCATCAGTATTAATTTGTTCAGCGACAAATAATTTACTTGAATCGACTTTGTCTTTGCTTTGTATCAATTGGAAATTAGAACTGGTTTCAATTGGATTTTCAAAAGCATCTTTAGCCGAAAAAACTACTTTATAATTCCCAGATTTGTAATTAGAAATAAAATCTAATGCTAATTTTTTGTCTTTTTCAGTGTCTATTTTTTTTGAATACACTAAAGTTTCGTTTGGTTTTACAGTTTTTTGGTTTTCGTTATTTTCAAAAGGAAATAATCGTTCAAAATCTTCTTTCGAAATGGTTTCAATTTCAGGTTTCGGAAAAACTCTGGGTTTGAATTTGCTTGAAAATGGACTTACATAATAGAGTCTGATTTCGCCTTTGGCAGCTAAAAATTCTCCATTGAGATTGGTGCTCGTTAGTTCAATTTCATTTTTATTTTTGGTTTCAATTCGGTTTGGGATAGTTGCAGCAAGTGTCAAAGAATGGTAGCCAACCCTTACGGTTGTCTGGGTTTGGTGGGTTTCTCCATTATTATCAGTAACAGATGCTGTTATGTAATATTCAAAAATGGGTAACTGTTCTTTTGTTGCATTTTCAAATGGTTTGGCGATAAAATTTATTTCAAATTTTCCTGAAGCATCTGTTTTAGTTTCTCCAACTAAAATAGTTTCGGACTTCCCATTTAGGTTGTAATAGTAACCGTTACTTAGGGTATACGGAATAAGTTTGACGTTGTAGGTTACTTTTGCATCGGAAATGTTACTTCCGGCAAAAGCTTTGGCAAGTCCTTCTACGCTTACTTTTTGATTGACTTGATAGGTGTTTTTAAAAGGCTCGAAAGTAACTTCAAATTTCGGGCGCTTGTATTCTTCAACTCTGAGAAATATTTCAGAATCTACAAAATTTATAGTATCCCAAAACTGATGTTGATCATTTGTTTGAACAAAAACAAAATTTTTATTAGTATCGGGCTTGTTAGCTGTCATTCGGAAATTTCCTGTCAGTCCATTTTTTGGCACTATAAATTCTCCGGAGAAAGATCCGTATTCATTTGTAGTCACATTGAATTCTTTGAAAACAGCACGATTTGGGTCTTGAATGGTAATTTTGAAAGCTGTTTTTCCAACAATAGTTGTTTTGTCTTTTTCTTTTCGAAAAGCAACTCCTTTATAGTAAACCGTTTGGCCCGGACGATAAATGGCGCGGTCCAAATAGAATTCAACTTTGCCTTTTGCTTTCTCGTTTTCATGGGTTGCATAATCATTGTTATATCGAGTGTAATTGTTCAATAACAGCGAATCGTTTTCTGTTGTAAATTCTGTAAGCCTATAATCACGCTCTTTAATTTTTTTTAGGTGCGTTGCTATACCGTTTTTGTCGGTTTTAATAGTTTGATTTAATAATGCTATCGAAACATTTTCTAAAGGTTTCCCAGTTTTTCTGTCTAATACTTGATATACTTCTTTCTTATCGTTTTGTGAAGTGAAAACTGTAATGTTTGAAATTGTAATGGTTTCGTAAGCAAATGCTTTTGTATTCTTGATGTCAGAATCACTTTCAAAATAAACCAAATAACTTCCTGTTTTTAATGGCGGTAAAAGTACTTCAGTGCTGTATTCGAAATAATTATTCTTTTTTTCAAGTTCATAGTTTTTAGATGCAATTGCTTTTTTGTTTTTAATGATTGCAGCTACTAAACTGTCTTTTTTATAAGGGGAGTTTAGGAAGTCTTTATTCGTATTTTGGTCGATTTTAAAGAAAGAAATCGAAAGACGATTTAGGTTTTTATACCGAACAAAAGCTCTTGTGTTTTCATCAGTATAACTGAATTTTTGAAGTTCAATTTTCAATGATTTGGAACTAATATTTTGTTTCTTTTGTAGCGCCAGTTTGTGAGCATTTGAACGATTATTAAGGCTGATAATGCTGTCAAGAGTTGCAACGGCTCGAATATTATAATCAGGATGTATTTCTTTAGAAGCTAGATTGTAGAGAATAGTTGCTTTTTCTAACTGAATTTTTTGAGTCAGAATTAGGTCTTTGGATTCTTTTTGAATTGTATTTAAGGACTTCATAAATGTTTCATCAGAATCTAGCAAAACGCGATTACAAAAGTGAATTCTTTCGAAGAGATTTTCTAAATCAGGATCATTTTTCTCTTGTTTTTGATACAAATCAAGCACTTTTTTTAGTTTTTTATTTTTTACAAAAGCAAAATTAAGTTGTAAAAAAGATGCTGAATTTCCTAAAAGTTCCTTTTCATACGATAAAAATTCCTTTTTTTGAACTTCCCAATGAGGAATCAGCGGAGTAAGTATCGCAATGTTTTCTTTTAATAAATAGTCAAACAGATTTTCTTTTTTAGTTATATCTTCATTATTATAATATAAAATAGAAAGGTAATTACTCAAGGAAGTCTGCTTTAATATCGCCTCTTCAAGAAGTGTTTTTTCTAAAGCACGATCGATCTGTTCCGAAATGTCTTTTGAAGTCCAAGTTAAAAATTGATCATCAAAACTTAAAGTACTAGTTCTGCTGAACAGAAAATAGTAGTTTTTCTTTTGATAATCATTTAAACACTTCGCATATACTAAATTCAAAATCGCTTTCGATGGAATTGAAGCTTTACTGATTTCAGTTTTTAAATTGTTTATGATTTTGGTTTGTGCATCTTCATCCAGCACTTGCAAATATTTCGATTCATAAAAAAAGCATTTGATTATTTGTACTTCGTTTTTATCTCGAGAAGCTTTTTGATGTATTCTAGAAACTATTTCATTGGCAGATTTAATTTTTCCCAGATTTTCATATTCAATTACTTTAAGCCAGTTTTTGTCATAATTTTGTGCAAAAATTGAAGTAGATAATAAAATAATGATTAAGAAAATATTTTTCATAGGTTGATTTTAAAATAATGTGGAAATATTCTTAAATTAAGTGAAATTAATATTAGAAAATATTTCTTACTAAATTACTAATTTTTACTTAAAATCAAATCTTACGTATCATATTTCCCTATTTTTGATGAATGAAACATATTATTTATTTATTTGTATTCCTACCTATGATGATGTGGGCTCAATCTGATTTTGATAAAGCGGAAAAGCTATATAAGGCGAATAAAATGGATCAAGCCGAGTTAGTTTTTGATTCTGTTTTAAGATCCAATCCATCGGATTTAAAAACGATTGAGTATCTGGGAGATATTGCAGGTCATGGTAAATCTTGGGATAAAGCAATTGGGTACTATAAAAAACTCAAGCAACTCAAACCTTCCGAAGCTAATTATCACTATAAATATGGTGGTGCGTTAGGAATGAAAGCCAAAGATTCAAACAAGTTTAAAGCCCTTGGTATGATTGATGAAGTGAAAGCTTCTTTTGAAAAAGCGATTAGTTTGAACCCAAAACACATTGAATCACGATGGGCTTTGATAGAAATATACATTCAATTACCGGGAATTGTTGGCGGAAGCGAATCTAAAGCATTAAAATATTCCAATGAATTATTGCGATTGTCACCCGTTGACGGTTATTTGTCAAGAGGTCATATCGACGAATATTTTAAAAGATATACTGTTGCAGAACAACAATATAAAAAAGCAATTCTTGTAGGAGGTTCCAAGACAAGTTACCAAAAGTTAGCCAGCTTGTACAAGAACAAAATGCGTGATCCTGAAAAGGCAAAAATAATATTAGAAACGTATAATAAAAAAAATCAGGATTGATTATAATTGCTCCTGAATCCAAAATCTATAAACCAAAATTAGAATGCGTACACATTTTATAGCTATCGGGGGAAGTGCCATGCACAATCTGGCTTTAGCATTACACAATAAAGGATATCTAGTTACCGGAAGTGACGATGCGATTTTTGAACCATCAAAATCAAGATTAGACAAAAAGGGGATTTTGCCTCCAGAATTAGGCTGGTTTCCCGAGAAAATAACGCCAGATATTGAAGCAGTCATTCTTGGTATGCATGCAAAAGCAGATAATCCTGAATTATTAAAAGCTCAGGAATTAGGACTAAAAATATACTCTTATCCGGAATTTCTTTTCGAACAATCTAAAAATAAAACGCGCGTTGTTATAGGTGGTTCCCATGGAAAAACAACAATTACTTCAATGATTTTGCATGTAATGCATTACCATGATATTGCTGTCGATTACATGGTGGGTGCACAACTGGAAGGTTTCGATACGATGGTGCATCTAACGGAGGAGAATGATTTTATTGTTTTGGAAGGAGACGAATATTTGTCTTCGCCAATTGATCGCAGACCTAAATTTCATTTGTATCAGCCTAACATAGCTTTAATTTCAGGAATTGCTTGGGATCATATTAATGTGTTTCCTACGTACGAGAATTACGTTGAACAGTTTGAAATTTTTATTGGCAAAATTACAAACGGTGGGATTCTCGTTTACAATGAAGATGATGCTGAAGTAAAACGTGTTTCAGAGGCCGCAACAAACCCAATTCGAAAATTAGCATATCATACCCCACAATATGCTGTAAATGATGGCGTAACACTGCTCGAAACTCCAGAAGGCGATATGCCAATTGAAGTTTTTGGAGCGCATAATCTTAATAATTTGGCTGGAGCCAAATGGATTTGCCAAAATATGGGCGTTGATGAAGCTGATTTTTATGAAGCCATTGCCAGTTTTAAAGGTGCTTCAAAACGATTGGAAAAAATTGCCGAAAGCAAAACAAAAGTAGCCTATAAAGATTTTGCTCATTCACCAAGTAAAGTGGCAGCAACTACAAAAGCGGTGAAAGAACAATATCCAAACCGAACTTTAGTGGCTTGTTTAGAATTACATACCTACAGTAGTTTAAATGCTGAATTCCTAAAAGAATACGAAGGCGCACTGGAATATGCTGATAAAGCAGTTGTTTTTTATTCGCCAGATGCAGTTAAAATCAAACAGCTGGAGGAAGTGACTTATGACCAAATAGCAAGTGCTTTTAATAGAAAGGATTTGATTATTTATACCAATCCAAAAGATTTCAAAGACTATTTGTTCAACTTAAATCTTGAAAATTCTGCATTGCTGCTGATGAGTTCTGGTAATTATGGAGGATTAAACTTTGATGAAGTAAAGGAATTGGTAAAGTAAAAATAGTATGAAAGACAAAGTTAGAATTGTTAAAACTACCAGTGAAAATCAAGATTTTGTCAATTTAATTGCCGATTTGGATAAAAGTTTATGGGAACGTTATCTGGAATTGAAATCTGATTATTGGGGAAATAATATTTTGGAAATAAATCCAAATGTTATTATTCTGTATGTAGAAGACAAAGCTGTTGGTTGTGGTTGTTTCAAAAAATACGATAAAGATGCAATAGAAATTAAACGTATGTTTGTTTCATCTCAAGTTCGAGGAATGGGTTTGGCACAAACTATTTTACTTGAATTAGAGGGTTGGGCAGGTGATTTAGGATATTCTTTTTCTGTTTTGGAAACTTTATACAAACAAAAAGAAGCGATTGCTTTATATCAAAAAACTGGATATACCATAGTTGATAATTACGAACCTTATGTGGGTTTAAAAAATAGTATTTGCATGCAGAAACAAATTTAAACATTATATAAATGGCTGAAAATTCCTTTTTTCCTATTACTAATTGGTCCGAAGACGATAAGCCACGTGAGAAACTGATGCTTAAAGGCAAAAGTGTTTTGAGTGATGCCGAATTAATTGCAATTTTGATTGGTTCAGGAAGCAGAAGCGAGTCAGCGGTAGATTTAAGCAAACGCATTTTGGCTGGTGTTGATAATAATTTGAACGCCTTAGGGAAATTATCGTTATCGCAGCTCATGCAATTCAGGGGAATAGGGGAGGCGAAAGCAATTTCTATCATTGCAGCTTTAGAATTAGGAAGACGCCGAAGAGGAGAGGATGCAGTGGAGTTGAAGAAAATCACTTCGAGTAAAATCATTTTCGAAATCATGCAGCCCATTATTGGCGAATTGCCACACGAGGAGTTTTGGATTATTTACATGAATAATTCGAATAAAGTAATTGCCAAGTCTCAGTTGAGTAAAGGCGGAATCACGGGAACCTTGGTTGACGTGCGAATTGTTTTTAAAACAGCGCTAGAAATGGGAGCTACAGCGTTGATATTGTGTCACAATCATCCTTCGGGAACTTTGATTCCAAGTGAGGCAGACAAGCAAATCACAAGGAAATTAAAATTAGCAGGCGATAGTTTAGAAATAAAAGTATTGGATCATCTCATTGTAACTGAAACCAGTTATTACAGCTTTGCAGATGAAGGAATATTTTAAAAATATAAAATGAAACAAATACACATAAAGGACGTTTTTTTTGATTTAGATCATACACTTTGGGACTTTGACAAAAATTCAGAGCTTACTTTTGAGACGATTTTCAATAGAAATCATCCATCAGTAATAACTAAAGAATTTATTGAAAAGTATGTGCCAATAAATCAAGAATGTTGGAAGTTATATCAATATGATAAAATTACGCACGAAGAATTGCGTTACAATAGACTCAAGCATTCTTTTGATGCTTTAAATTACTCAGTTTCGGATGAGCAAATTGATGCAATTGCAAATGATTATATCAAGTTTTTGCCAGAGAACAATCATCTTTTTGATGGGACAATGGAACTTTTGGAGTATTTGAAACCTAAATATAATTTGCATATTATAACCAATGGTTTTGCAGATGTTCAATATAAGAAATTAAATAATTCAAAAATTGGTTCTTATTTTCAGACTATTACTAATTCAGAAATGGCTGGAGTAAAAAAACCAAACCCTATTATTTTTGATTATGCTTTAGATTTGGCCAAAGCCAAAAAAGAATATAGCATCATGATTGGAGATAGCTTAGACGCAGACGTTCAAGGAGCACTTAATGCTGGTTTAGATGCCATTTATTTTAATGAAAGAAAAATGATTGTTGAAGATAATATCAAACAGATTAATCATTTATTAGAACTTAAAAAATATTTATAAAGATGAAAAAATCCTTCCTGTTTTTGCTAATCTTCTTCGTTAGCTATTCTTATGCTCAGTCCGTAAACGATTACAAGGCAGTTATTGTTCCTTTAAAATACGATTTCCTTAAAGGTGAGAACCAATATCGCTTGAACACATTGACTAAATTTAATTTGAATAAAGCGGGTTTTGTTGCTTTTTATAATCGAGAAACTTTTCCTGTTGAATACAGTAACCGCTGTGATTTGTTGTACTTAGATGTGGTTGAAGAAAGCGGTTTTTTGACTACAAAACTCTATATTATGATGAAGGATTGCAATGACCAAATTGTATTTCAGTCCATTGTTGGTAAAAGTAAAGAAAAAGAGTATCAAAAGGCCTATAATGAAGCGCTTAATGAAGCATTTCAATCCGTTTATAATTTGCAATATAAGTATAGTGGAGCCGTTGCAAAAACGGAACCTATTGTTGTGCAAACGCATTCAACTCCAGTAGTATTGGAAAAAGCTATTGTTGCCGGGGCGAAGGGAAATATTGAAGGTAAAGATTCTAATTTGCTTTATGCGCAAGCTACTCCTACTGGATTTCAGTTGATAGATAGTACGCCAAAAGTAGTTATGAAGTTATATAAGACTTCTCAGGCGAATTCTTTTATAGCTATAAAAGACACTGTTCAGGGATCATTAATTTTAAAAGACAATCAATGGTATTTTGAATACTATCAAAACGATAGCTTAATGTCTGAAAAAGTAGCTGTTAAGTTTTAGTCATAAAAAATCTGTTTATGAAACTAATAGCCGTATTTGTCCTTCCATCGGTTTTTAAGAAATTCTCGGATACTGTTTTCTCTGGAATTGTTTCCAGGTACATAGATTGGGGTTTTGCTTAAAGCATGCGGTAAAAATTCTTGGTCAGCAAAATTATTGGTGTAATCGTGCGAATATTTATATTCCTCACCATAACCTAATTCTTTCATTAATTTTGTTGGTGCATTACGCAAATGAATAGGCACGGGTAAATCTCCGGTTTGTTTTACAAGCTGTTGAGCGGTTCCAATAGCAAGGTATGAAGCGTTACTTTTTGGGGAGGTAGCTAAATAAACAGCGCATTGACTCAAAATAATTCTACTTTCTGGATATCCAATGGTAGCCACAGCTTGAAAAGTATTATTAGCCATAATAAAAGCAGTCGGATTCGCATTTCCTATGTCTTCACTGCTAAGTATTAGCATTCGGCGTGCAATAAATTTAACATCTTCACCGCCTTCAATCATTCGGGCGAGCCAATATACAGCGCCATTAGGATCACTTCCTCGAATTGATTTTATAAAAGCAGAAACAATGTCATAATGTTGTTCACCAGTTTTGTCATACAAAACGGTATTTTGTTGTACCAAAGAGAAAACGAGATCATTTGTGATAAAAATTTCGTCTTCATTAGACGCATTTACAACAAGTTCAAAAATATTTAATAGTTTGCGTCCATCACCACCGGAAAGTCTTAACAAGGCCTCGGTTTCTCCTAAAATAATATTTTTTGTAGACAAATAAGTATCTGTTTTCATCGCTCGTTCAAGTAGAGACTCTAAATCTTTTTTTGTAAAAGCGTTTAAAACATAAACTTGACAACGGGATAGTAATGCTGGGATAACCTCAAAACTTGGGTTTTCTGTGGTGGCTCCTATTAGAGTAATCCATCCTTTTTCGACTGCAGCCAATAGGGAATCTTGTTGTGACTTACTGAAACGATGAATCTCGTCAATGAACAAAATAGGATTTTTGGCGGTAAACAAACCGCCACTTTGCTTTGCTTTTTCAATAACCTCTCGAATATCTTTAACCCCTGAATTGATCGCACTCAAGATATAGAATGGTCTTTTTGATTCTTGTGCGATAATTTGTGCCAATGTGGTTTTTCCTGTTCCTGGTGGTCCCCAAAAAATTAATGAAGGAATTATTCCTTTCGCAATTTGTTGTGTTAAAGATCCATTAGGTCCAACCAAGTGGGCCTGACTAATATATTCTTCAAGTTTTTGCGGCCGTATACGTTCTGCAAGTGGTGCTTCCATTTTACAAAATTACTGTTTTTTTTAATCTGAGCTCGTTTGCGATTGGCAAATTTAGTATTTTGGAGCTATTTCCATCTGGGCTAGGGAAGTACACTAAAAATGCAGTTGAAGTTTAAATATGACAAAATAGCATTAAATTACTTTTGGATAAGTTTTTGAATTATAACCAGAGAGTAAAACTTTAAATAATTAATGGAAAAGGATTTTAAATTTACCAATTCAGTTATAGGACTACCTCTTTTTTTTGTGGTAGTACTATGGTTTGTCTTTTGGCTCGAAATCCGATTTGACTTTGACTTTGTTCAAAACGGTATTTATCCTCGGACATTTTCAGGTTTACAAGGGGTTTTGTTTAGTCCATTCATTCATGCTGATATGGAACACCTTTATAATAATTCGATTCCATTACTAGTATTATTGGCGGCTTTACGATTTTTTTATGCGGAGCAATCGATAAGAGTTATTGGATGTGGTATTTTAGTTTCGGGGTGTATTACTTGGGTTATTGGGAGAGAGAATTATCACATAGGGGCAAGTGGATTAATTTATGTTCTCTTTAGTTTTGTTTTCTTTAAAGGATTACAAACTAGATACAATCGATTAGTAGCCTTGTCGCTTGCGGTAATAGTCATTTACGGTGGTTTGGTTTGGTATGTTTTTCCAAGTCCTGAAATAACAGGAAACAAATCTATTTCTTGGGAAGGTCATTTGGGAGGATTACTGACAGGATTTTTTCTTTCATTGGTTTATAAAACTCCAGAGTATAAAAAGGTAATTAAATATGATTGGGAGCTTCCGGATTTTGATCCCTCTGAAGATAAATTTATGCAGCGTTTCGATGTCGATGGGAATTTTGTCAACCTGCCAGAAATCAAAGAACATGAAGATAAGCAGAAAATTTTATCATATTATACTTCCAATTTTCTTGTAGATTATGAAATTGTCACAAATAAAAAAAATGAATCAAAACCGCAGTCTTGATTCATTTTTTTCATCGAAGAGTTTAGAGTTAGATTCTAATAATCTAAGAAGTATAACAATCTAAGATCGTTGTCTTACTGCTTCGTATAAAAAGGCACCACACGCTACAGATACATTTAATGATCCGATAGTTCCAAACATAGGAAGTTTAGCCTTCTCATCAACAATCTTAAGAACTGACGGGTTTACACCTCGATCTTCAGATCCCATAATGATAGCAACAGGTTCGTTTAAAGAAATATCATATATATTTTGATCTGTTTTCTCGGTAGCAGCCACAGTTTTGATACCACTGGCTTGCAAAAGAAAAATAGCATCTTTAATATGCTCTACTTTACAAATAGGAATGTTGAAAACTGCTCCCGCAGATGTTTTTACCGTATCGCCATTCACTGGTGCTGAACCTGCTTTTTGAACAATAATACCATTTACTCCTGTACACTCTGCTGTTCTGATGATAGCACCAAAATTGCGCGCGTCAGATATTTGATCCAAAATTAAAAACAAAGGTTTTTTTCCGTTTTCAATTACTGATTCTATCAAAGATTCTAAATCAAAAAACGAAATAGGAGAGATAGTAGCCACAGCACCTTGATGGTTATTAGGGGTCAGTCTGTTTAGTTTTTCAACAGGAACATATGAGAAGTTGATGTTTCCGCGCTTCATTACTTTCATTAAGTCTTTCATTAGTTCGCTGCTCGCTTCCTTTTGAATATAAACTTTATCAACTGTCGCGCCTGCTTGTATTGCTTCAATTATAGCTCTAATCCCAAATATTTGATGTTCTTTTTCCATGGTGCAAATATATAAAAAAAACCATCCTAATAAATGGGAGTGTTTTAAAGATTTAGTTTGAGTGATAAAATTAAACTGTATCTCTTGTTTATTTTTATAGGTGCTATTATTTGAATAGATTTTTAAGTCAATTTTTTTTTAGTTTTGTGGCTAATTGTTCCTTTTTTTCTGAGTAATCTAATGATAAAAAAAGGTAGTATTAATTGAACTGCCCCCAAATAATTAGACATTATCTGGGGGTATTTTTATGGAAAGAAAAGTCAGTTACAATTATGATTTTAAACTTCGATGTGTAAATGAAGTTTTAAAAAATCGTCAATCACTAAGTGTCATCACTAAAGAGAATAACATAGGCACAACCAGCCTTAAAGATTGGATTAGGTGGTATCTTAAATTTGGAAACGAAGGTCTTTTGCCTGTCCAAAAAAACGCAAATTATATTATAAGCTTTAAGTTAAAAGTTCTACAAAGTATTGAAAGCAAGTCATTATCTTTGAGTCAAGCCTGTTTAATACTTAATATTCCGACAAGTTCGATAATAAGACGTTGGCAAAGGGAATATGCAAAAGAAGGTTCGGCAGGTTTAAAACCTAAACTCAAAGGAAGACCAGCATCTATGAATTTTAAGAGAAAACAACGAAAAACAGACAAACCATTAACCAGGGAAGAAGAACTTTTAAAGGAACTGGCATATTTGCGAGCAGAGAACGAAATTTTAAAAAAGTTCAATACCTTAATTCAAGCCGAACAAGCCAATCAAAACAAAAGGCTCAAACCATAATGGAATTAAGGCATAAATATAATTTAGAGGTTCTTCTCAATTGCATGAAAATGGTCAGAAGTAGTTATTATTACCATGAAAAAAGAAGTCAATTAATCGACAAATACAAAGACATTAAAGAATTGATTAAGCAGATTTACAACCACCATAAAGGCCGATTGGGTTACCGTCGTATTACTTTGGCAATCAAACAAAAAGGAATTGTAATTAATCACAAAACGGTATTGCGATTAATGAAGGTTCTAGGATTAAAAAGTTTAATACGATTAAAAAAATATAAATCATATAAAGGAGAACAAGGGAAGATAGCTCCTAATATATTACAGCGAAATTTTAAGGCAACAGCACCCAACCAAAAGTGGGCAACCGATATAACGGAGTTTAATATCTCTGGCAATAAATTGTATCTCTCGCCTATTATTGATTTATTTAACGGAGAAATAATAAGTTATGAATTATCGGAAAGACCCAATTTTAATCAAATAAGCAATATGCTTAAAAAGTCTTTTAAATGTATACCTAATAATTCTAATCTAATATTGCACTCAGACCAAGGCTGGCAATATCAAATGAAACAATATCAAATGCTTTTGAAAGAAAAAGGATTAATACAAAGTATGTCTCGAAAAGGGAACTGTTTAGATAATGCAATTATTGAAAACTTCTTTGGAATATTAAAATCAGAACTGTTTTATATTATGAAATTCAAAGACATCAATCATTTGAAAAATGAAATTAAAGAGTATATCAAATATTACAATAATGAAAGAATAAAACTGAATTTAAACGGAATGAGCCCGACACAATATCGGGCTCATTATTATCAAAATTAATTATAAATTTGTCTAAACTTTTGGGTGCAGTCTATTTAAGGGCAGCCTTTAATTACTTTAACTGTAATTTCTAGTTTACGTCCCAAAAAAGTTTTGTAGTTTGTTCATCTCCTCCTATGGCTGCAGAAGCTGCAGTGTAGTTAGTTTTGTTTAAATTTTGTTCGCTGATAGGATATGTATATCTCGTAGGAACTGGCAATTCAGAAACTGCTGGTATGTTGAAACCTGGAATGTCATAAGTTCTCCAAGCAGTCCATGCTTCAAAGCCTCTGTTGTACATAGCCAACCAAAGTTGATTACCTATTTTTACTCTCCATGATCCTGGTGCAGTTGCATAGGCTACATTAGGGTTAAGTAAGTAATTTGTAATACCTGATGCACCCCATTGTTCAAATGAAGCTGTTATACCTCTGTTGTAAAATCCTGCTGCTAGAGTTGGAGTTCCTGAAATAGAACGTTCAGCGGCATCAGCTAAATAAAAGCTTACTTCTGAGTAATCTAATAAAGAGGCTGGATTAGTTGGATTTGCTACTATGTCACCAATTTGTGTATAAGACGAAAAACTATTATTTGCGCCGTAAGGTCCACCTTCATAAACTCCTACACCTAAATTTTGTTTAAAATAAACTTCTCTTCTCGGGTCATTAAGATTATTCATGAAATCTACTAATGTATTAGCTACAACGAAATCAGATCTTCCAGATTGAACTAGATCAACCCACACCGGATTTGTATTTGGAGAAGAACTTTCATAATGTAAAGATGCATTATCCGCATTTGAAGTAAACACACCTCCGCTGATAGCAGTTGTGATTGCTGTCTGAGCAACTGTTGATAAGGCAGTAACATCAGCAATACGAATACCCATTCTTAGCTTTAAAGAATTACCGAATTTTTTCCAAGAAGCAACGTTTCCAGAATAAATTGGATCCACAGCGGCAAATCCACTATTAGTTAAATTTGGAATTGCAACATTTAAGCGTGTAAGTAAGTCTGCATAAATAGTAGCTGCATCATCATATTTAGGTAAAATAAATGTACCAGGATCTAATGATTGAGAATAAGGTATGTCTCCGAAAGTCTCGACTAAGTTAGCCCAAGCATAAATACTCAATATTTCAATTTGAGCTTTTCTTGAATCCTTAGTTTGTTGAGAAAAAGTAGGGCTTATAGGAGTTGCTTCAGTATTATTTTTTGCTGTATTTAAATCTAAAATAACATCTCTGTACATTTCAGACCAGTGAGCATTAGTAATATTACGCGTATTGAAGTCGTAATTGGCCTCATCTACATACGTTGTTTCAGTCCAGTGTTGCCCTAACATCCTAAAGATATTAGTGTTCACATTTGTACTTGTCATTTGATCCACTAAACTCTTAGTTGCACTATTGAATAAAAATGATGCGTTAACCTGAGTCGGATTCTTTGGGTCTCTATTTAAGTCTTCATATGCATCATCAGATTGGCACGATACTAGAGCTAAAATAGATAATGCTGTTATTATTATCTTTTTCATAATTTAATTTTTTAAAACTGTAATTTAAAACTTACTCCAATTTCTCTAATAGAAGGGTAAGCACCAGATTGGTAACCCTGAACGTTTCCAGAACTTAACCCAGCTTCAGGATCAGCATATGGAGTATTTTTGTCAATAATCCATAAGTTTCTACCAATGATTGAGAATGAAGCGTTAGTAAAAGGTAATCTATCTAATGTTTTACCACTGAAAATATACGTTAAACTAGCTTCACGTAATTTGATATAACCAGCATCGTAAACGTGTAATTTATTAGGAGCTCTTGCGTAACCCCATGGGTTTTGATAAGTATCAGCATTCGCTCTTACTGTGTTAGGTGTGCCATCAGGAGCAACACCAGGTAATATTACACCACCAGAGTTTGCGCCGTAATTCCCAGGCGTTCCTACTACTGCATCTCTTACTGGATTGCCTAAATCGTTGTTTCCAGCAGAGAAATCATACATACCTGTAGCATAACCATACCATGTATCAAGTGAGAAAACATCTCCACCTTTTTGCATGTCAATTAAGAAACTTAAATTTACATTTTTGTAAGTAAAACTGTTATTAAGACCAGCCTTCCAGTCAGGATTGATATCACCAATCACACTATTATTTGTGCTAGTTCTTTGGTATGAACCGATTCTTGTTGCTGACCCAGTTTGGTTAACGATAGGTTGTCCATTTGCAGCATAAATAAAGTCGCTACCTCTAATAGTCCCATAAGGTTGACCTGGCGTAGCATTGATAGATATACCACCCTGTAAACTTGCAATTTGTAGGTTTTCAATTCCGTTTAATAATTCAACAACTAAACTTTTATTTTGAGACCAGTTTAGGTTTAAATCCCATTTAAAATCAGCAGTTTTAAAAGGTGTAGCATTCAATTGAACTTCAATACCTTTGTTTTCGATGGTTCCCGCGTTCAATAGCGCTTGAGAGTATCCAGTTGAAGTAGATAATGGAATAGGTGTTATTTGGTTAATATTTTGGTTGTTGTAATAGGATATGTCAAAACCAACGCGTTTTTTAAAAAATGACATTTCTAAACCAAGTTCATAACTATTTTGTCTTTCAGGTAATAAATTCAGGTTAGCTTGTGCTCCTGGATTTGATGCAATACCATTTCCGTTGAATGGAGTTCCAATACCAAATGTATTAAATACATTGTAAGGATTGGTGTCACTACCAACTTCTGCATAATTAGCACGAACTTTACCAAATGATAACCATGGCGCATTAATCAACTCAGAGAAAATTAAACTTCCTGATACTGAATAATAATTAAATCTGTTATTCTCTTTAGGTAATGTAGAAGAGCGGTCAGATCTAAATGAACCTTCTAAGTAAGCATATCCATCGTACCCTAAACTTGCTCTAATGTATTCCCCATCAACTAAGCTACTTGAAGCATATTCAATAGGAGCATTAATAGGATTCACACTATTTGAAAGAGAATATAAACCTCTTAGGTTTAAACCTCCGTTTGTTTCAGCAGATATACTGTTGATAGTATTGTTTCTTAAGTTGAAACCGATGTTTCCTTCTAAATTTAATTTTTCAGTTAAATCTTTATTGAAGTTTAGCATTGCGTCATAATTATATTCAGAAACATTTCTATTTCGTCTAGTATATTTAGATACATCAGCACTTCCTACATTGATTCTTTCTTCTTGGATCTCTCCGAAAGTGTCAAATGAGAATCTTCCCATTACGCTCAACCAGTCATTTATTTTGTGATCTAAAGCAACGTTACCAAAGTATCTTGATCTAGTATCATTTTGATAATTCTCGTAAAAAGTCCAATATGGATTGTCAGAATAGATAGGTCTTAGATTTGTAGCACTATTTGGATTCCAAGAAATATTATCTCCTGTTGCAAAGTAAGCATCTTTTTGTTCTCCGAAATCAACATTCATTTGATTCCATTGTCTAAATTGTTGCATAACGTTCCCAGAAGAGTACCCAGTACCATTTCTTCCTTTACCATCTGCTTTTACAAAATTTAGACTTGTAGATACTGTTAATTTATCCGAAAGTTCTTGGGATCCTGAAAAAGTGATTGTATTTCTTCTTAGGTTACTGTTTGGTAAGTTTCCTTCTGAAAGCAAGTTAGTAAAACCTAATCTGAAAGTACTGCTATCAGTACCTCCGTCTAATGAAACTGAGTTGACAGCTGTGCTGCTTGTTCCCCAAACGGAATTTGGATTATTTTTTCCAGCTACCCATGGTGTTGCTTTTTGGTATGTATCTGTCAATTGCGGATACAGGGAATTCCATTGGTAAATCAACAAACTTGGATCAAATGCAGCTCCATATGAAGCATCTTCTGTAAATGGTGTAGTTAAATCAGGAATTCCATCTCCATTGATATCTGCTTGATTAAAATATGCGTCTTCGTTTGGTCCATAAAAAGGACCATAACCAGCACCATATTTGTTTTGATATTTAGGTAATGTTTCTTTATCAGCATTTCCTAAAGTCATACTAGAAGAAACAGTAACACCAAGACCCTTACGTTTTTTTCCTTTTTTAGTAACAATCATCACAACACCTTTAGAAGCACGAGACCCGTAAAGTGCTGTTGCAGCTGCTCCTTTAAGAACGTTGATAGACTCAATGTCATCTGGGTTGATATCTGATGCTGCGTTTCCGTAGTCATAACCACCTCCTCCAGCTTGCTGGGTGCCAAGATTTGAGTTGCCGTTATCTATTGGAACTCCGTCAACAACAAATAATGCTTGGTTATTACCCGTAATAGAACTGTTACCTCTTACTACTACTTGAGTTGAACCACCAAAATTTCCTGATGTTTTGATGTTTAAACCAGCCACTTTTCCAGAAAGTGAATTCACAAAATTCTGGCTTTTTACATTAGAAACCTCTTCTCCACCAACTTGTTGTGTCGCATAGCCTAAAGCTTTTTTCTCTCTTTTGATACCTAAGGCTGTAACTACAACTCCTTCAAGTTCCATTGCATCATCTGCTAATTTTATATTCACAGTTGAAGACCCAGCTGACATTTCTTGAGTTTTCATCCCAATGTAGCTAAATACCAAGACCTGACTTGGAGTTGCCCTGATAGAGTATTTTCCATCAAAATCAGTTTGTGTTCCAGTTTGCGTTCCTTTCACTAATACACTCACGCCTGGTAAAGGCATTCCTGCATTGTCAGAAACGACACCTGAAACAGCTCTTTCTTGCGCAAAGGTAATTTGCGCCACAAGTACTATTAATAGTACTAAGAATCCATTAAACTTTAGTTTCATTTTTTAATATTTTGAATTAGTCTCGCAAACTTCTTAATAATATGTTAACTTTCCTAATATAAAAAAGTCTATTTCTTTTTTAAAATTAAAATTTAACATTATAGCTAATATGAATAATTGAGTTGGAAATTTTGAATTGTTGATTTTTAGCACTGCCATTTGCGACAGCTAATTTTAGCAATCCATTTTTTGTTTGTAATCCTATTCCAAAGCCTGCGCCAATTAAGTTTTGGGTTTTATCACTTATATCTAAACCTGTTTTATTTTTATAAAGGCAGTAGTCAAGAATGGAATGAATGTATAAATTGGAGGAAAGAATATATCTGTATTCTGTAAGAATCGATGTTGTAAAATAAGCCTGTAAGCTGTTTTCAGTAAAACCTCTCACGCTTTTGAATCCTCCAAAACGAAACAATTCATTAATAATGTAATTGTTGCTTCTCAGATAGTAATTTTGGCTGTTTAAGTTTATTGAATTCTTTTTATTCAAGTAGATGTTATGCATAGCTTGAATATTTGCGAAAAATTGCTTGTTTTTTGAATTTTCAATTAATAAGTTACGATCTCTCTTTCCTATTCCTACGGATGTGAAAAATTTTGATTTTATTGGAAAAATAGTTTTGTCGTTGTCTAGTTTTGTATATTCAAAACTGGATGTTATGTAAGAATTGTTAAAATCACTAATCGAGGCGTTGTTTGAGTTTTGTATATCACTTGATTCCGTAGATTGGTATCCCAAATAAATCCGTGTGTTATAAGTGGCAGAGTAGCTCAAATCAAAGGCGGTTTTTGTATTTTGGAAAGTTGTGTCTTGTCTGAATAATTGAATTTGCGCCTTTAATCCTATGGGGGTTTTCAGTAAATAGGGAATTTCAATCTGGGCATTAAAAGTTTTCTGATCGTTGCCGTCACTTTTCCAAAATACTGACAGTTGTTCGCCGGCAGCTAAAATATTTTCTAGCTTCACATCTAAATATCCATTTAGGGTTAATTTGCTGTTGTTGTCGTTTGAAAAACCAAAGAAACCATCAAATGTATTAGAATTCTTTTTTTCGAGATATACGTAGACTTTTGTTGTGTCTTTTGTAAATAGGATTTCAGGGTATTTGATTTGGTTTACAAAACCAAATGTATTGAAGTCACTATAAATTTCTTCTACTGTTTTTTGGTTAAAAATGTAATTATTGTATTTTTTATTAATTTGTGTCAAATGTCCCTTAGGAAATTTATTGGATTGCGTTTTATCTGAATATTGTATCAGAATAGAATTGAGTTTTCTTTTTTTGTTGGATTCTAATATTAATTCAGCATGAAGAGTGTTTTTGTCTCTCTTTATATTTATTAGTTTTAGTACGGCTAAAGCGTACCCTTTTTGTTCTAATTTTTGTATGGTTTCTTTTAGAAAGGAATCTGTATCAAAATACGGTAATTCAATGTTGTTGTTTTTTTTGGTTAAGGTAATTGTGTTATTTAATAATTCGTCGCTACCTATATATATGTGTATAGATTTTATTTGTTTGCCTAAATTTAGTTTTGTGACGTAACTAGAGTCGTTTGCTTTTTGAAAATCAGTAAGGCTGTTCTCAATGTATCCTATTTTCGAAAGTTTGCGCGATATTTCACTTATTTCGTCCTGAACCGATTTTGTTTTTTTGTGTTTTCTAAGGTAAGATATCGAGTCGATTGTTCTTGTTTCGGATGTAGAGCCTCCAGTTATTTGTAAGTGTAAATTTTGAGCAGAAGAATTGCATCCAAAAATCAAAAATAAAAGAAAAAGGAAAGCTGTTTTCAAAGGAATATTTATTTAAATAAATGTAACGCAAATATCTAATGTTTGTGATAAAAATCAAATGATAAAATAATCTTATTGAAAATTAATAGATTAACGTTTGTAGAGTAAAAAATATTTTCTACATTTGCAACCCCGTAAAAAGCGGGAATTTAATATAATAAGAAATTTTTAGTATTAATTATGCCAACAATTCAACAATTAGTAAGAACAGGAAGAACTCAGATAACTAAGAAGAGTAAATCGGTTGCTTTAGATTCTTGTCCTCAAAGAAGAGGGGTTTGTACGCGTGTTTACACTACAACACCAAAAAAACCAAACTCTGCAATGCGTAAAGTAGCGCGTGTACGTTTGACAAATGGTAATGAAGTGAATGCTTACATCCCTGGTGAAGGACACAATTTACAAGAGCACTCGATAGTATTAGTTAGGGGTGGAAGGGTAAAGGATTTACCAGGAGTTAGATATCACATCGTTCGTGGTGCGCTTGATACGTCAGGAGTAGCAGGAAGAACGCAAAGAAGATCTAAGTACGGAGCTAAACGCCCAAAAGAAGCAAAAAAGTAATTTAAAAAGTTATTTCTTGTAGAGATGTAATTCATTACAACTGTATAATTATGACATTTTATTAAAAAAAAGACATGAGAAAAAGAGCGGCAAAGAAAAGACCACTTTTACCAGATCCAAGGTTTAATGACCAACTGGTAACACGTTTTGTGAACAACCTAATGTGGGATGGAAAAAAATCGACAGCGTTTAAAGTATTTTATGATGCAATTGACATCATTGAGTCTAAAAAACAAGATGCAGAGAAACCATCATTAGAAATTTGGAAAGATGCGTTAACCAATGTTATGCCTCACGTTGAAGTACGTAGTCGTAGAGTAGGTGGAGCTACATTTCAAATTCCAATGCAAATTCGTCCGGATAGAAAAATTTCTATGGCGATGAAGTGGTTAATTCTTTATTCTAGAAGAAGAAACGAAAAATCTATGGCTCAAAGGTTAGCTTCAGAATGTTTAGCTGCGGCTAAAGAAGAAGGAGCTGCTGTAAAGAAAAGAATGGATACTCACAAAATGGCAGAAGCTAATAAAGCATTCTCTCACTTTAGATTTTAATTCTTAAGAAATGGCTAGAGAACTTAAATATACAAGAAACATAGGAATTGCTGCTCATATTGATGCTGGTAAAACAACAACAACGGAGCGCATATTGTTCTATACGGGAAAATCACATAAAATTGGTGAAGTGCACGATGGTGCTGCAACAATGGACTGGATGGCGCAAGAGCAAGAAAGAGGTATTACAATTACTTCTGCCGCTACAACTTGCGAATGGAATTTTCCAACTACTCAAGGTAAAGTTTTACCTGAAACATTGCCTTACCACTTTAATATTATCGATACACCGGGACACGTTGACTTTACAGTTGAAGTAAACCGTTCATTGCGTGTGCTTGATGGTTTGGTTTTCTTATTTAGTGCTGTTGATGGTGTTGAGCCACAATCAGAAACTAACTGGAGATTAGCAGATCAATATAGAGTACCACGTATTGGTTTCGTTAATAAAATGGATAGACAAGGTTCTAACTTTTTGATGGTTTGTCAACAAGTAAGAGATATGTTAAAATCAAATGCGGTTGCGATCACTTTGCCGATTGGAGAAGAAAATGATTTCAAGGGTGTTGTGGATTTGGTTAAAAATCAAGCTATAGTATGGCATGAAGAAGGTTTGGGAGCAACTTACGAGATTGTGCCAATTCCAGAGGATATGCTTGAAGAAGTTAAAGAATATAGATCGATTCTTATTGAAGCAGTTGCTGATTATGATGAGACTTTGCTTGAAAAATTCATGGAAGATGAAAACTCTATTACAGAGGAAGAAATCAACATTGCATTAAGAGCAGCTGTAATGGATATGGCTATTATTCCTATGATTGCTGGTTCTTCTTTTAAAAATAAAGGAGTTCAATTCATGTTAGATGCAGTATGTAAATATTTACCATCTCCAATGGATAAAGAAGGTATCGAAGGTATTCATCCTGATGATGCTGAATTATTAGAAGAAGATCAAACTAAGATATTGCGTAAGCCAGATGTTAAAGAGCCTTTCGCTGCTTTAGCATTTAAAATTGCTACCGATCCATTCGTAGGACGTTTAGCTTTTTTCCGTGCTTATTCAGGACGCTTGGATGCAGGTTCTTATGTTTTGAACACACGTTCAGGAAACAAAGAAAGAATTTCTCGTATCTACCAAATGCATGCTAACAAGCAAAACCCAATCGATTATATCGAAGCAGGTGATATTGGAGCGGCAGTTGGGTTTAAAGATATTAAAACTGGAGATACATTGTGTGATGAAAAACACCCAATCATCTTAGAAAGTATGAAATTCCCGGCACCAGTTATTGGTATTGCTATTGAGCCTAAGACTAAGGCTGACGTAGATAAAATGGGTATGGCTTTGGCTAAATTAGCTGAAGAAGATCCTACGTTTACTGTTAGAACTGATGAAGCTTCAGGTCAGACTATTATTTCTGGTATGGGTGAGCTTCACTTAGATATCTTAGTTGATAGAATGAAACGTGAATTCAAAGTTGAAGTAAACCAAGGTGAACCTCAAGTCGAATACAAAGAAGCATTTACTAAGAAAGCACAACACAGAGAAACTTACAAAAAACAATCTGGTGGTCGTGGTAAATTCGGTGATATCGTATTTAGACTAGAACCTGCTGATGAAGTTGATGGTAAAGCTCCTGTAGGATTACAGTTTGTTAATGCTGTTAAAGGTGGTAACGTTCCTAAAGAATATATCCCATCTGTAGAAAAAGGTTTCAGAGAAGCTATGAAAACAGGTCCTTTAGCAGGATACCAAGTAGATAGTTTAAAGGTAACTTTATTAGACGGATCTTTCCACCCGGTGGATTCTGATGCACTTTCTTTTGAGCTTGCAGCAAGAATGGGTTATAGAGAGGTAGCTAAGGCGGCTGGTGCTGTTATATTAGAGCCGATCATGAAAATGGAAGTGATTACACCAGAAGAAAACATGGGTGATATCGTAGGTGATATTAACCGTCGTAGAGGTCAGGTGAATGATATGGGTGACAGAGCTGGTGCAAAAACTATTAAAGCAGATGTGCCATTATCTGAAATGTTTGGATACGTTACTACGTTAAGAACACTTTCATCAGGTAGAGCAACATCTACTATGGAATTTTCACATTACTCTGAAACGCCTTCTAATATTTCAGAAGCAGTTATCAAAAAAGCAAAAGGAAACGCATAATCTTTAAGAAAATGAGTCAAAAAATCAGAATAAAATTGAAATCTTACGATCATATGTTGGTAGACAAGTCTGCTGAGAAGATTGTAAAAACGGTAAAAAGTACCGGTGCAGTTGTTACGGGACCAATTCCATTACCAACTCACAAAAAACTTTTCACTGTTCTTCGTTCTCCGCACGTTAACAAAAAAGCGAGAGAGCAATTTGAAGTAATGTCATACAAGAGATTAATTGACATTTACTCATCTTCATCAAAAACTATTGATGCTTTGATGAAACTTGAATTACCTAGTGGTGTTGAAGTAGAGATCAAAGTTTAAATAGTTTAAGAGTAAAAAGGAACGCTGTTTTTAAGCGAAAAATATTTTTTTGGTTTGTGTGTAAATAAGTTATACATTTGCACCCACTTAAAAAATAGGATTCGGTTAAAAGCTGCGTTCTATATTTATATTTAATAATTAATAATTAATATTTATGTCTGGGTTAATTGGTAGAAAAATCGGCATGACTAGCATTTTCGACGAGAACGGGAAAAATATTCCTTGTACAGTAATCGAAGCTGGACCATGTGTTGTTACCCAAGTCAGAACCAAAGGTGTTGACGGGTACGAAGCGTTGCAACTTGGTTTCGATGACAAAAACGAGAAACATTCCACAAAAGCGGCTTTAGGTCACTTTAAAAAAGCAGGAACTGTAGCTAAGAAAAAAGTCGTTGAATTCCAAGATTTCGCAACAGAGCAAAAATTAGGAGATCTTATTGATGTTTCTATTTTTTCTGAAGGAGAATTTGTAGATGTACAGGGTGTGTCTAAAGGTAAAGGTTTTCAAGGGGTTGTAAAACGTCACGGTTTTGGTGGTGTTGGTCAAGCAACTCACGGTCAACACAACCGTTTAAGAGCGCCGGGTTCTGTAGGAGCTTCTTCTTATCCATCTAGAGTATTCAAAGGAATGCGTATGGCTGGACGTATGGGAGGAGACAATGTAAAAGTTCAAAACCTTAGAGTTTTAAAAGTAGTTGCTGAAAAGAACCTACTTGTTATAAAAGGATGCGTTCCTGGTCATAACAACTCTTATGTAATCATTCAGAAGTAATGGAAGCAAAAGTATTAGATTTCAACGGAAAAGATACTGGAAGAAAAGTTCAACTTTCTGATTCAGTATTTGGTATAGAACCAAACAATCATGCAGTATACCTTGATGTTAAGCAATATCTTGCTAATCAAAGACAAGGGACGCACAAAGCTAAAGAAAGAGCTGAAGTAGCGGGAAGTACACGTAAGATTAAAAAACAAAAAGGAACTGGTACTGCTCGTGCGGGTAGTGCAAAGAATCCATTGTTTAAAGGTGGTGGAACGGTTTTTGGACCAAGACCAAGAAGTTATTCATTCAAATTGAATAAAAGCTTGAAACGTTTGGCGAGAAAATCTGCTTTCTCAATTAAAGCTAAAGAATCGAATATTATCGTTCTTGCAGACTTTGAATTTGAGGCGCCAAGCACTAAAAATTTCATTAACGTTTTGAAAGCTTTAGAGTTAGAAAATAAAAAATCCTTGTTTGTTTTGGGTGATGTAAATAAAAATGTATATTTGTCCTCACGCAATTTAAAGGGTTCTAGCGTAGTAAGTAGCTTAGAATTAAGTACTTACGCTATATTAAACGCTAATAATTTAGTGCTTTTAGAGAGTTCTTTGGAGATAATTGAAGAAAATTTAAGTAAATAATAGGATATGAGCATCATTATTAAGCCTATAGTAACGGAAAAAGTAACCAAAGAAAGTGAAGTTTTAAATCGCTTCGGATTCGTTGTTGATAAAAAAGCAAACAAAGTACAAATTAAGAAAGCTGTTGAAGCTGCTTATGGAGTAACTATTTTGAGTGTTAACACGATGAACGTAAGGCCGGATAGAACTACAAAATACACTAAAAGTGGTTTAATCAGTGGAAAGACGAATGCAATTAAAAAAGCAATTGTTCAAGTACAAGAAGGAGAAACAATTGATTTTTACAACAATATCTAAGATAAAATGTCAGTAAGAAAATTAAAACCTATTACCCCAGGTCAGCGATTTAGAGTTGTGAATGGTTATGACGCCATTACGACTGATAAGCCGGAACGCTCTTTGATAGCGCCGATAAAAAACTCTGGTGGTAGAAATAGTCAAGGAAAGATGACCATGCGTTATACGGGTGGTGGTCACAAGCAGAGATATCGTATTATTGATTTTAAACGTACAAAAGAAGGAATTCCTGCTACGGTTAAGTCTATTGAATATGATCCAAATCGTACAGCTTTTATTGCTTTGTTAGCTTATGCTGATGGAGAGAAAACGTATGTTATTGCTCAAAACGGATTGAAAGTTGGTCAGAAATTAGTTTCTGGTCCAGAATCGCAACCTGAAATTGGTAATACTTTACCTTTAAGTAGAGTTCCGCTTGGAACTGTAATTTCTTGTATCGAATTGAGGCCAGGACAAGGAGCTGTAATTGCTCGTTCTGCTGGAACATTTGCTCAATTAATGGCAAGAGATGGAAAATATGCTACAATTAAAATGCCTTCTGGTGAAACAAGATTAATCTTGTTGACTTGTTCGGCTACAATTGGAGCGGTTTCTAATTCAGACCACCAATTAGTTGTATCTGGTAAAGCAGGTAGAACAAGATGGTTAGGAAGAAGACCTAGAACAAGACCTGTTGCAATGAACCCTGTCGATCACCCAATGGGTGGTGGTGAAGGACGTTCTTCTGGTGGACATCCACGTTCAAGAAATGGAATACCAGCTAAAGGTTATAGAACTCGTTCTAAGAAAAACCCGAGTAACAAGTATATCGTAGAACGTAGAAAGAAATAAGTAAGATATGGCACGTTCATTAAAAAAAGGACCTTTTGTTCATTATAAGTTAGACAAGAAAGTTCAAGAAAACATTGCAGGTGGAAACAAAGGAGTTGTAAAGACTTGGTCTAGAGCTTCTATGATTACTCCAGACTTTGTTGGACAAACTATCGCAGTTCATAACGGTCGTCAATTTGTACCAGTTTACGTAACAGAAAACATGGTAGGTCACAAATTAGGAGAATTTTCACCAACTAGATCTTTTAGAGGTCATGCTGGAGCAAAAAATAAAGGTAAAAAATAAGAAGCAATGGGAGTTCGTAAAAGAGAAACAGCAGATGCGAGAAAAGAGGCTAATAAGTCTATAGCTTTCGCAAAATTGAATAACTGCCCTACTTCACCTAGAAAAATGCGCTTAGTAGCGGACTTGGTAAGAGGTCAGAAGGTAGAGAGAGCACTTAACATCTTAAGATTTAGTTCTAAAGAAGCTTCAAGAAAATTAGAAAAATTGGTTTTATCTGTAATTGCCAACTGGCAAGCAAAAAACCCTGACGCTAATATGGAAGAAGCTGGGTTATTTGTTAAGGAAATCCGTGTAGACGGTGGAATGATGTTGAAAAGACTTCGTCCCGCTCCACAAGGTCGTGCTCACAGAATTAGAAAACGTTCTAATCACGTAACAATCGTGCTTGGATCTATTAATAACACACAAGCAATTTAATACAAGATGGGACAAAAGACAAATCCAATTGGAAATAGACTTGGTATCATCAGAGGATGGGACTCAAACTGGTATGGTGGAAATGATTACGGTGATAAGCTTGCCGAAGATTATAAAATCAGAAAGTATATCCATGCTCGTTTATCAAAAGCTAGTGTATCAAAAGTAATCATCGAGAGAACTTTGAAACTTGTAACCGTTACTATCACTACTGCTAGACCTGGTATCATTATCGGAAAAGGCGGGCAAGAGGTAGACAAGTTGAAAGAAGAACTTAAGAAAATTACTGATAAAGAGGTTCAAATCAACATCTTTGAAATCAAGAGACCTGAGCTTGACGCGTATCTAGTTGCTACAAGCATCTGTCGTCAAATCGAAAGCAGAATTTCTTACAGACGTGCAATCAAAATGGCTATTGCTGCATCTATGCGTATGAACGCAGAGGGTATCAAAGTTTTGATTTCTGGTCGTTTGAATGGTGCAGAGATGGCTCGTTCAGAGGGTTTCAAAGAAGGTAGAATTCCTCTATCAACTTTCAGAGCTGACATTGATTATGCTTTGGCTGAAGCTCACACTACTTATGGTAGAATGGGGATCAAAGTATGGATCATGAAAGGCGAAGTTTATGGAAAGAGAGATCTTTCACCACTTGCCGGAATGGACAAAAAACAATCTGGTGCTGGTGGTAAAGGTGGTGATTCTCCAAGAGGAGACAGAAAACCTTTTAATAAAGGTGGTAAACCAGACGCTCGTAAACGAAAGTAAATTTTTAAACTAAAAAAAAATGTTACAGCCTAAAAGAACAAAATACCGTAAGGTACAAAAAGGTAAAATGAAAGGGAATTCTCAAAGAGGACATGAACTTTCTAATGGAATGTTTGGTATTAAATCTGTACATGAAGATGGAATGTTCTTAACCTCTCGTCAAATTGAAGCTGCGCGTATTGCTGCAACTCGTTTTATGAAGAGAGAAGGACAATTATGGATCAAAATATTTCCAGACAAACCAATTACCAAGAAGCCTCTTGAGGTGCGTATGGGTAAAGGTAAAGGAGCAGTTGAGTATTGGGCTGCCGTTGTTAAACCCGGAAGAATTATGTTTGAAGTTGGAGGAGTACCTTTATCAGTTGCAAAAGAGGCGTTACGTCTTGCGGCTCAAAAGCTTCCAGTAAAAACTAAATTCGTCGTTGCTAGAGATTTCGAAGCATAATCTATATTATATTATGAAACAATCAGAAATAAAAGATCTTTCTGCAGCGGAGTTGCAAGAAAAGCTTAGCCAGACTAAGAAAACATATGCTGATCTAAAAATGGCTCACGCTATTTCGCCAATTGAGAATCCTCTTCAAATTAGAAGTGTGAGAAGAACAGTTGCAAGATTGGCTACCGAACTTACTAAAAGACAATAACTGTAGTCTGCTGAAAGATGGAAGAAAAAAGAAATTTAAGAAAAGAAAGAGTTGGTGTTGTTACTTCTGACAAAATGGATAAATCTATTGTTGTTGCTGAAGTGCGTAAGGTAAAGCACCCATTATACGGTAAGTTCGTGTTGAAAACTAAAAAGTATCACGCACACGACGAAATGAACGACTGTAACGTTGGAGATACTGTAAGGATTAGCGAAACGCGTCCTTTAAGTAAAACAAAATGTTGGAGGTTAGTTGAAATCTTAGAAAGAGCTAAATAATTATGGTACAACAAGAATCAAGACTAAAAGTAGCAGATAACACTGGAGCAAAGGAAGTTTTAACTATCCGTGTTTTAGGAGGTACCAAAAGAAGGTATGCCTCTGTTGGTGACAAGATTGTAGTTTCTATCAAAGATACTGCTCCAAACGGAAGCGTTAAAAAAGGAGCTGTTTCAACTGCAGTTGTTGTACGTACCAAAAAAGAAGTAAGAAGAGCCGATGGTTCATACATTAGATTTGATGACAACGCATGTGTGTTATTGAATGCTGCTGGTGAAATGAGAGGAACTCGTGTTTTTGGTCCGGTAGCAAGAGAACTTCGTGAAAAACAATTCATGAAAATTGTATCATTAGCACCAGAAGTGCTTTAATTCGTTTTTAAGATGATAAAGCTAAAAATAAAATCAGGTGACATTGTAAGAGTAATTGCTGGAGACCATAAAGGTGCTGAAGGTAAAGTATTACGTGTTTACCGTGAGAAAAACAAAGCGATTGTTGAAGGTGTAAACATGGTTTCAAAACATACGAAACCTAGTGCAAAAAGCCCTCAAGGTGGTATCGTAAAGAAAGAAGCTTCGATACAAATATCTAATATTTCTCTAATTGATCCTAAAACTAAGGAAACAACTAGAGTTGGTGTTAGAGTAGAAGGAGATAAGAAAGTAAGATTTTCGAAAAAATCTAATCAAGTACTATAGTAATGGCGTATATACCTAGACTAAAAGAAGAATATAAGAGCAGAGTAATTGCTGCTCTTAAAGAGGAATTCGGATACGTAAACGTAATGCAAGTTCCAAAATTGGACAAAATCGTTTTAAGTAAAGGAGTTGGTGCAGCTGTATCTGATAAAAAACTAATTGACTATGCAGTTGATGAGTTAACAAAGATCACTGGACAGAAAGCAGTATCTACCATTTCAAAGAAAGACGTTGCGTCATTCAAATTGAGAAAAGGGATGCCTATTGGAGCAAAAGTTACTTTACGCGGAGAAAGAATGTATGAGTTTTTAGATAGACTTATTACTTCAGCTTTGCCACGTGTAAGAGATTTTAGTGGTATTAAAGCTACTGGATTTGACGGAAGAGGAAATTACAACCTTGGAGTTTTGGAACAAATCATTTTCCCGGAAATTGATATTGATAAAGTAAACAAAATTTCAGGTATGGATATCACTTTTGTGACTACTGCAAAAACTGATAAAGAAGCGAAGTCTCTATTGACAGAATTAGGATTACCTTTTAAAAAGAATTAAGACATGGCTAAAGAATCAATGAAAGCCCGCGAGGTTAAGAGAGAAAAAACAGTAGCTAAGTATGCTGAGAAAAGAAAAGCTTTGTTAGAAGCTGGAGATTTCGTAGGTTTGCAAAAGTTACCAAAAAATGCTTCACCAGTTCGTTTACACAATCGTTGTAAATTAACGGGTAGACCAAGGGGTTATATGCGTCAATTCGGTCTATCACGTGTTACATTTCGTGAAATGGCAAATAATGGATTGATACCTGGTGTTAAAAAGGCATCTTGGTAAGACGTAATTTATTGCGTCCTGATACAGACTTAACGTAAGTTTTGTCTGTATCATAAACATTTATAAATTGGTTTCAGGTTCGGCAAATCGTTTGTTGAAAACCAAAACCGCAAATTAATACATATGTATACAGATCCTATTGCAGATTATTTGACAAGAGTTCGTAATGCTGTGGCTGCAAACCACAAAGTTGTCGAAATTCCTGCATCTAATCTAAAAAAAGAAATAACTAAGATCTTATTTGATCAAGGTTATATCTTGAGTTACAAATTTGAAGACAACGCCGTTCAGGGTTCAATCAAGATCGCTTTGAAGTATGATAAAGATACTAAAGAGTCAGTAATTAAAGATATCCAAAGAATTAGTAAACCAGGTTTACGTAAATATTCAAGTTCTTCAAATATTCCTAGAATCCTTAACGGATTAGGCATCGCTATTGTATCAACTTCAAAAGGGTTGATGACAGGAAAAAAAGCGAAGCAATTGAACGTAGGTGGTGAAGTAATTTGTTACGTATACTAATTTAAAGACTATATAAGATGTCAAGAATAGGTAAAAGCCCAGTAACAATACCAGCAGGTGTAACTGTTGAAGTTGCAAATGGTATTATTACAGTAAAAGGAAAAAATGGTCAACTAACTCAGGAGTTTTCGGACGTTACTGTTACAGTTGAAGATGGTCAAGTTCAAGTAGACAGATCATCTGATCACAAAGACCAAAGAGCAAAACACGGTTTGTACAGATCTTTAATCAATAACATGATTATAGGTGTAACAGATGGTTTTACTAAGTCATTAGAGTTGGTCGGAGTTGGTTATAGAGCTTCAAACCAAGGACAAAAGTTAGATTTAGCACTTGGTTACTCTCATAATATTGTTTTAGAAATTGCTCCAGAAGTAACTTTAGAGACTATATCTGAAAAAGGTAAAAACCCAATCGTAAAATTAACATCATTTGACAAACAACTTTTAGGTCAGGTTGCTGCGAAAATCAGAGGTTTCCGTAAGCCTGAGCCGTATAAAGGAAAAGGTGTTAAATTTGTAGGTGAAGTATTAAGAAGAAAAGCAGGTAAATCAGCTTAAAAAATAAGATTATGTCATTAACAAAACCTGAAAGAAGACAACGAATTAGATTCAGAATTAGAAAAACAATTAGTGGTACTGCTACTAATCCAAGGCTATCTGTATTTAGAAGTAACAAAGAAATTTACGCTCAACTTATTGATGACGTAAACGGAGTTACATTGTTGGCGGCTTCTTCAAGAGAAAAAGAAATAGGTAACGGTACGAACATTGAAGTTGCTACAGCGGTTGGGAAACTAGTTGCTGAAAAAGCTTTAAAGGCTGGGATAGAAGTAGTAACTTTCGATAGAGGAGGTTATCTGTATCACGGACGTATTAAATCATTAGCGGAAGGCGCAAGAGCGGCTGGACTTAAATTCTAATATAGTATGTCTAATAGTAAATACAAGAATGTAGAGTTAGTAAAACCAAGTGGTCTTGAATTAAAAGATCGTTTGGTAAGTGTTAATCGTGTTACTAAGGTTACAAAAGGTGGTAGAGCTTTCGGTTTTTCTGCTATTGTAGTTGTAGGTGATGAAAACGGGGTGGTTGGTCACGGATTAGGAAAATCTAAAGATGTTTCTGAAGCAATTGCGAAAGCAGTAGAAGATGCTAAGAAAAATTTAGTAAAAATTCCTTTGAATGGTCAGTCAGTTCCTCACGAACAAAAAGGTAAATTTGGTGGTGCACGTGTATTCTTAATTCCTGCCTCTCATGGTACCGGAGTTATTGCTGGTGGAGCTGTTCGTTCAGTTCTTGAATCAGTTGGAATTCATGATGTATTATCTAAATCTCAAGGATCTTCAAATCCTCACAACGTAGTAAAAGCGACTTTTGATGCTTTATTACAAATGAGAAGCGCTTACACTGTTGCAAAACAAAGAGGTGTTTCTTTAGAAAAAGTTTTTAAAGGTTAATTCAAGGAAATTATGGCTAAATTATTAGTAAAACAAGTTAGAAGCAAAATCAACTGTCCTCTTACTCAAAAGAGAGGATTAGAAGCTTTAGGTCTACGTAAAATGGGACAAGTTGTAGAGCATGATTCAAACCCTACAATCCTTGGGATGATAAATAAAGTTAAACACTTAGTTTCTGTTGAAGAAGCTAAATAACAAATACTGTTATGAATTTAAGTAACTTACAACCTGCTGAAGGTTCTACACACAATCAAAATAAAAGATTAGGTAGAGGAGAAGGTTCTGGAAAAGGTGGTACTTCTGCAAGAGGTCACAAAGGAGCAAAATCTCGTTCTGGTTATTCTAAAAAGATTGGTTTTGAAGGTGGGCAAATGCCACTTCAAAGACGTGTGCCTAAGTTTGGTTTTACAAACATCAATCGTAAAGATTACGAAGGTGTAAATCTTGATACACTACAACTTTTAGTTGATAACGGTGTTATTAAAGATACTGTTGATATGACAGTTTATGTTGCTAATCGTTTAGCTACTAAAAATGAAATCGTTAAGATTTTAGGTAGAGGTGAATTGAAAGCAAAATTAAAAGTAACCGCTCACAAATTTACTGCTACTGCAAAAGCTGCTATTGAAGCTGCTGGTGGAGAAGCTGTAACAATGTAATTTTTCAATTAAGATGAAGAAATTTATTGAATCAATAAGTAATGTTTGGAAAATCGAAGAACTGAAAAATAGGATCCTAATAACATTGGGTTTACTTTTGGTTTATCGTTTTGGGGCGCAAGTGACCCTGCCAGGTATTGATGCTACTCAATTAGGTAATTTAGCTGGGCAAACAAAAGAAGGGATTGGTTCAATTCTCGACATGTTTACTGGAGGCGCTTTTTCACAAGCTTCCGTTTTTGCCTTAGGTATTATGCCTTATATTTCTGCCTCTATTGTGGTTCAGTTGATGGGAATTGCGATTCCATATTTACAAAAGCTTCAAAGTGATGGAGAGAGTGGTAGAAAAAAGATTAATCAAATTACTCGTTGGTTGACAATAGGTATTACTTTAGTTCAAGGTCCAACTTATATCTACAATCTATACAGAACATTGCCTAGTAATGCGTTCTTATTGGGATTTAATTCTTTTGAGTTCTTATTTTCTTCAGTAGTTATCCTAGTTACAGGTACAATATTTGCCATGTGGTTAGGTGAAAAAATTACTGATAAAGGAATAGGAAATGGTATTTCATTGTTGATAATGGTTGGTATATTGGCTAGATTTCCTCAAGCTTTTATACAAGAGTTTACGACTAGGGTTACCAATAATAATGGTGGTCCGATGTTGTTGGTTATTGAAATCATCATTTGGCTATTAGTTATTATTTGTTGTGTACTCTTAGTTATGGCGGTCAGAAGAATTCCTGTTCAATATGCTCGTCGGACAACTTCGGGTGATTTTGAACAAGACATGTTAAGTGGAAATAGACAGTGGATTCCATTAAAGCTTAATGCTTCAGGGGTTATGCCAATTATATTTGCACAAGCAATTATGTTTATTCCAGCTGCTTTAGCAGGTTTGTCTAAATCTGATGCATCACAGTCTATCGTTGGCGCTTTTAGTAATATGTTCGGTTTTTGGTATAATTTAGTATTTGCAACTTTAATAATTGTATTTACTTTCTTTTATACTGCCATTACGGTGCCTACTAACAAAATGTCTGATGATTTAAAGAGAAGCGGCGGTTTTATTCCAGGTGTTAGGCCGGGAGTTGAAACTTCTGATTATCTTGACAAAGTGATGTCTTTAATAACTTTTCCAGGGTCTTTATTTCTTGCTCTAATCGCTGTGTTCCCGGCAATAATTGTAAGCGTTATGGATGTTCAACAATCTTGGGCAATGTTTTTTGGAGGTACTTCATTAATAATTATGGTTGGAGTTGCCATAGACACAATGCAGCAAATCAACTCATATTTGTTGAATAAACATTATGACGGTTTAATGAAAAGTGGTAAAAATAGGAAAGCAGTAGCTTAATTTTATGGCAAAACAATCAGCAATAGAACAAGACGGTTCAATCATCGAAGCATTATCAAATGCGATGTTCCGTGTAGAATTAGAAAATGGACATATTGTAATCGCACACATATCTGGAAAAATGCGTATGCATTATATCAAGTTATTACCTGGTGATAAAGTGAAACTAGAAATGAGCCCTTATGATTTGTCAAAAGCAAGAATTACTTATAGATATTAAAGGATATTCAAAATGAAAGTTAGAGCTTCAGTAAAAAAGAGAAGTCCCGAGTGCAAAATTGTGCGAAGAAAAGGGAGATTGTACGTAATAAACAAAAAGAATCCTAGATTTAAACAAAGACAAGGATAATTATGGCAAGAATAGCAGGGGTAGATATCCCAAAAAATAAGAGAGGTGTTATAGCACTTACCTACATCTTTGGATTAGGAAAAAGTAGAGCTGTTGAGATTTTAGAAAAAGCTCAAGTTAGCCAAGATAAAAAAGTTCAAGATTGGAATGATGACGAGATCGGAGCAATTCGTGAGGCGGTATCAACTTTTAAAATTGAAGGAGAATTACGTTCTGAAGTTTCTTTAAACATCAAACGTTTAATGGATATTGGGTGTTATAGAGGTATCCGTCATAGATCTGGTCTTCCTTTAAGAGGACAAAGAACTAAAAACAACTCTAGAACAAGAAAAGGTAAAAGAAAAACTGTTGCTAACAAGAAAAAAGCAACTAAATAATAAGTAATATGGCTAAAGCAACTGCAAAAAAACGTAAAGTTATCGTTGAATCAACGGGAGAAGCTCATATTTCTGCTACCTTCAATAACATCATTATTTCTTTGACTAACAAAAAAGGTGAAGTTATTTCGTGGTCCTCAGCTGGTAAAATGGGTTTTAGAGGTTCTAAAAAGAATACTCCATACGCAGCCCAAATGGCAGCAGAGGATTGTAGTAAAGTAGCTCTTGAAGCTGGACTTAAAAAAGTAAAGGTATATGTGAAAGGACCAGGAAACGGACGTGAGTCTGCTATCCGTTCCCTGCATAATGGTGGAATTGAGGTTACAGAGATTATCGATGTTACCCCAATGCCGCACAACGGATGTCGTCCTCCAAAAAGACGTAGAGTTTAATACTCAAAAATATTTATAGTATAACCTAGATTGAATATCGGTTATTGAAGGATAAGACCTGAATTCATAACCTCAATCTTAAACAATTTAAAATGGCAAGATATACTGGTCCAAGTACAAGAATCGCCCGTAAATTCGGCGAGGCAATCTTCGGAGACGATAAGGCTTTCGAAAAAAGAAATTATCCACCTGGACAACACGGGATGGCTAAAAAAAGAGGTAAAAAATCTGAGTTTGCTATCCAGTTAATGGAGAAACAAAAAGCTAAATATTCATACGGAATTTTAGAAAAACAATTTAGAGGTTTATTTAAAAAAGCAGCAGCTTCCAAAGGTGTGACAGGTGAAATCCTTTTACAATTATGTGAAGCAAGACTAGATAACGTTGTTTTTAGAATGGGTATAGCTCCTTCAAGAAGAGGTGCCAGACAGCTTGTTTCTCACAGACATATCACTGTCAATGGTGATGTTGTAAATATTGCTTCTTACCACCTTAAACCTGGTGATAAAGTTGCAGTTCGTGAAAAATCTAAATCTTTAGAAGCTATCGAACGTTCTTTATCTAATTCAAGTCATGTTTATGAATGGATTACTTGGAATAATGATGTTAAAGAAGGTACTTTTGTTTCTGTACCTGCGAGACTTCAAATCCCAGAAAACATTAAAGAACAATTAATCGTAGAGTTGTACAACAAATAATAATTGACTTAGTCGAAATTTATGGCAATATTTAATTTTCAGAAGCCCGATAAAGTTATCATGATCGATTCAACCGATTTTGAAGGTAAATTTGAATTCAGACCTTTAGAACCTGGTTACGGATTGACCGTTGGTAATGCACTTAGAAGAGTTTTGCTTTCAGCATTAGAAGGTTATGCAATTACATCTGTTCGTATTGAAGGTGTAGATCATGAGTTTTCTACTATTTCAGGAGTTGTTGAAGACGTTACCGAAATTATCCTTAATCTTAAACAAGTGCGTTTCAAACGTCAAATTGAAGATATAGATAATGAATCAGTTACTATTTCTGTTTCAGGTAAAGATCAGTTAACAGCAGGTGATTTTCAAAAATTTATTTCAGGTTTCCAAGTTTTGAATCCAGAACTAGTGATCTGTAATTTAGACAGCAAAATCAAACTTAATTTCGATTTAAGCATCGAAAAAGGTAGAGGATATGTTCCTGCTGAAGAGAACAAAAAACAGAATGCTGCAATTGGAACTATTTTTACAGACTCAATTTTTACTCCGGTAAAAAATGTAAAATATGCGATTGAAAACTTCCGTGTAGAGCAAAAAACAGATTATGAAAAATTAGTTTTTGAAATAAAAACTGATGGATCTATCAATCCAAAAGATGCACTTACTGAAGCTGCAAAAGTTTTAATTCACCATTTCATGTTGTTTTCTGACGAAAGAATTACACTCGAGGCTGACGAAATTGCACAAACAGAATCATATGATGAGGAATCATTACACATGAGACAATTGCTTAAAACTAAGCTTGTTGATATGGATCTTTCTGTTAGAGCATTAAATTGTTTGAAAGCGGCTGAAGTTGATACACTTGGTGATTTAGTATCGTTTAATAAAAATGACCTAATGAAATTCCGTAATTTTGGTAAAAAATCTTTAACTGAACTTGATGAACTTGTTGCAGTTAAAAATTTGAATTTCGGTATGGATTTAGCAAAATACAAACTAGATAAAGAATAATCTAAGCCGCAAGGTTTAAATTTACATAGCAATGAGACACGGAAAAAAATTCAATCACTTAAGCAGACAGACTGCACATAGAAAATCTATGTTAGCTAATATGGCTTGTTCTCTTATCGAGCACAAACGTATTAACACTACTGTTGCTAAAGCAAAAGCGCTTAAACAATTCGTTGAGCCCTTAATAACAAAATCTAAAGCTGATACAACTCACAATCGTCGTATCGTTTTTGCTTACTTACGTAGCAAATATGCCGTAACTGACTTGTTCAGAGACGTAGCTGCTAAAGTAGGAGACCGTCCAGGTGGATACACTCGTATCATTAAAGTTGGAAATCGTTTAGGAGATAATGCTGATATGGCAATGATCGAATTAGTAGATTTCAATGAACTTTACAATGGTGGTAAAAAAGAAGTTAAGAAAGCAAAAAGCCGTCGTGGTGGTAAAGCTAAGAAAGATGAAGCTACTGAAGCTCCAGCTGCTGAAACTGAAACAACTACTGAGACTGCAGAGTAATTATGAAAATAATCATTCAATAAAAAATAAGGATAAGCTATTTATAGTTTATCCTTTTTTTTTGATTTTTTACGAGCAAGATATCTGAAATTTTTAAGAACTAGTTTTCCGGCTTTCAGTTGCAAACGAAGTTCACTGAACTCTGCTTAAAATGAATATTAAGTGAAGTAATCTTTCTTTTAAAAAAAAATAGAAAGAGGATTTCCACTTTAAACAAAGTTCACTGAACTACTATAAAAATAACAACTAAGTGAAGTATTCGGGGCTAGTTTAAAACTTTTTCCTTCAACTAGGAAAACCTGAAAAACATAAATTTTTTAAAAAACATTGTATTCACTGTTTTAAAAATTTAAATTTGCAAAATATTTAACTACAAATGAAATACACAACACGACAAAAAGCAATTCTTCTATTAAGTGACGGAACTATATTCCATGGTAAATCTATTGGAATTAGCGGTACTACTTTTGGAGAAGTTTGTTTTAATACAGGAATGACAGGTTACCAAGAAATCTTTACAGATCCTTCTTACTTTGGTCAACTAATGGTAGCTACTAATGCACATATTGGTAATTATGGGGTAAACGATTCAGAAGTTGAATCACAAAGCATTAAAATATCTGGCTTAGTTTGTAAAAATTTCAGCTTCAATTATTCTCGTGAAGATGCTTCAGGGAGTTTAGAAGATTATTTTATCAAACAAAACTTAATATGTATTTCTGATGTAGATACACGTGCGCTTGTAAGTTACATTCGTGATAACGGAGCTATGAATGCTGTAATCTGTACCGATGAAACTCCTATTGAAGAACTTAAAAGTGCATTATCAAAGGTTCCAGACATGAAAGGTTTAGAGTTAGCTTCTAAAGTTTCAACAACAGAACCTTACTTTTTTGGTGATGAAAATGCTACCTATAAAATAGCAGCACTTGATTTAGGAATTAAAATGAATATCCTTCGTAATCTTGCTAAAAGAGATTGTTACATCAAAGTATTTCCTTTTGATTCTTCTTATCAGGATTTAGCCGCTTTTAATCCGGATGGATATTTTTTATCCAATGGACCTGGTGATCCAGAGCCACTTTCTGGAGCGATTCAAGTAGCCAAAGAAATTCTTAAAAATGATAAGCCTTTATTTGGAATTTGTTTGGGACATCAAGTGATTGGTTTAGCCAATGGAATTTCTACATATAAAATGTTCAACGGGCACAGAGGAATCAACCACCCGGTGAAAAATTTGATTACCGGAAAAGGGGAAATCACTTCTCAAAATCATGGTTTTGCCGTTAATAAAGAAGAATTAGATAATCATTCTGATTTAGAGATTACTCATCTTCATCTAAATGATGGTACGGTTGCAGGAATGCGCGTGAAAAATAAAAACTGTTTTTCCGTTCAATATCATCCAGAAGCAAGTCCTGGTCCTCACGATTCTTCCTACCTATTTGATCAATTCATTGAGAACATAAAAGGTTAATATTTGGATTTTTTCCAATATTAGGTATAAAAAAGGGTTTGACTTTTAAATAAGTCAAACCTTTTTTTTATTTAATAGTTTACATACCGAAAGGATAAGTTTCAGGGATTTGATTTCCATTAACTTCAATATTTATGGGATGTAAAGCGTTAGTTTCATCAATAAATATAAAAGCATCATATCTTTTTGGAAGTATTGTAGGGACATAATTTCCAAATCTTTCGTGTTCAGGATTATAAACAACACCTATTGCACGATGTCCTATGAGTGAGGAAAGACATTTTTCATCCTTTACTTTATTCATTAATAATAATCTATTTTTTCCATTGTTTGCAATATGAAAAGCATGTTCCCAGCTTCCTTCAACTGCTTCTGGAACTTTTATTTTTCGCATAGAATCTTCCCATTCTCTTCCTGCAATCACACTGCCTTTATATGATCCAAATCCTACTGCAACAACACCGTCTGTAGCATGTTGTTCCCTTAGCAATTGTCCCACATTCACCATTCCTTCAGATGCCATATCTGTAGCGCGTGCATCACCAATGTGAGTATTATGTTCCCAAATGATAATTTTAGTATCCTTTCCATGGGATTTCATTAGCCTTTCTATAGTGGAAACCATATGTTCGTCACGAATATTCCAAGAAGCCGAGCCTCTTCTTATCATTGCCCGATAGTATTTTTCCGCATTTCTGGTCACGAAAGCATTTTGTTCTATGCTTAAAACATTCTCTAAATCATGATTGTAATTAGGAACGTTTCTGAGAATTTCGGTAAGCATGTGTATGATTTCTTTCTCGCATAATTCTGGGATAAAAGAAGAAGCTCTTGCATAAGATTGTCCTTCATCTTTGTCGTAAGGTTCAAAACATTTCATTGCAGTTTTTGCTATTGCTAATGCTTTTGGATCATTTTTTTCTAAATATTGAATTATGGAATTCATGGATTCTCTAAAACTGTATACATCCAGACCATAAAAACCTATTCTTTCATCAACAGGAAAGCTTTCATTATAAATCTTGAGCCAGTCAATAAATGCTGCAATTTCCCAATTTGCCCACATCCAAGTCGGCCATCTTTTAAATTCAGTGAGTACGTTTAATATATCTTTGCCAGAATCTAAATATCCTTTTGCAAAACGATTTAAACGATTTAAACGATAGCAATCTGGCCAATCACCTTCGACAGCTATAAAACAAAATCCTTTTTCTTGAAGTAAACGTTGTGAAATTTTTGCTCTCCAAGTATAATATTCATGTGTTCCATGTGAAGCTTCTCCTAAAAGTACATATTTTGCGTCTCCAATGTAATTCATTAACGGATCTAAATCGGTAGGGTTTTCTAGAGGTAAAGAAGTTCTTTTTAATAATGATATAATCGCATCATAATTAATGTTGTTGTTAGTCGTTTTGAAAGTTTCCATCAGATTTTAATTTAAAAATTAAGACTTTAAATATTCTTTAGAAAGCAGGGTGTGAAAAAGTTCTATATCTTTTTTAGAGGATTATATAAAATTAGTTTAAATAATTGAAAATCAGTATTTTAGAAATGTTAAATTTAATTTTAATCACTTTGGTTAATTTTAGCATCTGTGCGGTAAATTTTTTTGATTTTATCTTAAAAAAAAAACAGAAAAATAACACATAGTGTAAAAATAAATTCCTTAAAAAGCTTAAATGTTCTGTTTGTAAAAAAATTATAACGTTTTCGTTAATAACATTCATTATTTTCATAAACTCATTACAAAAGATAGAATATATTTGTATTATAAAATTTAAATTAGAAATTATGAGTATAATTATCAAAATTCACGCAAGACAAATTTTTGATTCAAGAGGAAATCCTACAATAGAAGTAGATGTAATTACAGACAATGGAGTTTTAGGGAGAGCGGCAGTACCATCAGGTGCGTCAACTGGAGAGCACGAAGCGGTTGAATTACGTGATGGTGGAAAAGCATTTCTTGGAAAAGGAGTTTTGAATGCAGTGAAAAATGTGAATACCATTATTTCTGAAGAACTTGTAGGAGTTTCTGTTTTCGAACAAAATCTTATTGACCAAACGATGATCGATTTAGATGGTACCCCAAATAAATCAAACTTAGGAGCCAATGCAATTTTAGGAGTTTCATTGGCTGTAGCCAAAGCGGCTGCAAACGAATTAGGATTGCCTTTATACAGATACGTAGGTGGTGTTTCGGCAAATACGTTGCCGGTACCAATGATGAATATTATTAACGGAGGTTCGCATTCTGATGCGCCTATCGCGTTTCAGGAATTTATGATTTTCCCGGTGAAAGCAACTTCGTTTTCACATGCAATGCAAATGGGAACTGAAATTTTTCACAGTTTGAAAAAAGTGTTGCATGACAGAGGACTTTCTACTGCTGTAGGTGACGAAGGAGGTTTTGCACCAAACCTACCTGGAGGAACGGAAGATGCTTTGGATACAATCAAAAAAGCGGTTGAAACTGCTGGTTATACTTTTGGAGACGAAATCATGATCGCTTTAGATTGTGCTGCTGCAGAATTTTATGTAAACGGAAAATACGATTATACTAAATTTGAAGGAGAAACAGGTAAAATTAGATCTTCTGAAGAGCAAGTAGAATATTTAGCAGAATTAGCAGCTAAATATCCTATTATTTCTATTGAAGATGGAATGGATGAAAATGATTGGGACGGATGGAAATTGCTTACAGAAAGAATTGGGGATAAAGTTCAATTAGTTGGTGATGATTTATTCGTGACTAATGTTGAACGTTTGTCTACTGGTATTGAAAAAGGAATTGCAAATTCAATTCTTATCAAAGTGAACCAAATTGGAACATTGACTGAAACTATTGCAGCAGTTAATATGGCTAAAAATGCGGGGTATACTTCAGTAATGTCACACCGTTCAGGAGAGACAGAAGATAATACGATTGCTGATTTAGCAGTAGCGTTAAACTGTGGTCAAATTAAAACGGGTTCCGCTTCTCGTTCTGATCGTATGGCTAAATACAATCAATTATTGAGAATTGAAGAGGAATTAGGGAATTCAGCGTATTTCCCTGGTAAGGCTGCTTTTAAAATAAAATAAATTCTTACGATATTTTTATCTAAAGCCATTCACCTTGTGTGAGTGGCTTTTTTGTATAATATTTAACAATTTCATTGTGTTATTCTCTTTTTAATTAGTGTTTAATTCCTTAGATTTGAGAAATTATTATTTTAAAAGTTTATTTTCAAACATATTATGTCAAAAACAGCAACATTAGAAATTGATGGGAAGAAAATTGAACTGCCTATAATTGTAGGAAGTGAAAATGAAGTTGCCATCGATATTAACAAATTACGTGATTTATCCGGTATAATAACATTGGATCCTGGTTATAAAAATTCAGGTTCTTGTAAAAGTGACATCACTTTTTTAGATGGAGAATTAGGAATTCTTCGTTACAGAGGATATTCGATTGAAGATTTAGCGGACAAAGCAGATTTTCTGGAAGTATCTTACCTTTTAATTTTTGGAGAATTGCCAACTGTTAAGCAGTTAGCGCAATTTGAAACGGATATTAGAAAATACACTTTGGTCAATGAAGAAATGAAAAACATCATTGATGGTTTCCCTAAAACAGCGCATCCAATGGGCGTTTTAGCAGCTTTGACAAGTGCATTAACAGCATTTAACCCTAAATCAGTGAATGTTGACAATGAAAAAGAAATGTACGAGGCGGTGTGTAAAACTATGGGTAAATTCATGGTTATTGCAACTTGGACGTATAGAAAAAGCATGGGTTATCCTTTGAATTACTACGATAATACAAAAGGATATGTAGAAAACTTCATGCGTTTAATGTTTGAATTACCTACAGAACCTTACACGGCAAACCCTGTAGTTATCGATGCATTAGATAAATTGTTTATTCTTCACGGAGATCATGAGCAAAACTGTTCAACTTCTACTGTGAGAATGGTGGGTTCTTCTCACGCAGGATTATTTGCTTCAATATCTGCTGGAGTTTCTGCACTTTGGGGACCATTACACGGAGGAGCAAATCAAGCCGTTCTTGAAATGTTAGAAGAAATCCACAGAAATGGCGGAGATGCTGATAAATATATGGCTAAAGCCAAAGATAAAAATGATCCTTTCCGATTAATGGGATTTGGTCATAGAGTTTACAAAAATTTTGATCCAAGAGCAAAAATCATCAAAAAAGCAGCCAATGAAGTTTTAGCAACTTTAGGACTTGAAGATCCAATTCTTGCAATTGCTAAAAAACTGGAGGAAGCAGCCTTGGAAGATGAATATTTCAAATCAAGAAACTTATATCCTAATGTAGATTTCTATTCTGGAATTATTTATAGAGCTTTAGGAATTCCTACCGACATGTTTACAGTAATGTTCGCCATAGGACGTTTGCCGGGTTGGATCGCACAATGGAAAGAAATGCGTGAAAACAAGGAGCCTATCGGAAGGCCAAGACAAGTCTATACAGGTCATCCTTTGAGGGATTTTGTGCCAACAGATAAAAGATAAAATCAGTTTAAAAAGCTTCACTAATTTGTGAAGCTTTTTTTATATTTGTCAAAAGCTAAAAATACATGTTAGAGTTAAATATAAAGAATGAAACTTCCAGACTCCGAGTTGTAGTTGTGGGTTCAGCAGTTAATAATGGGCCCACACCGAAGGTTGAAGAAGCGTATGATCCTAAATCATTAGAACATATTTTAGCAGGAACTTATCCTCTGGAGCATGATATGGTTAATGAAATGGAAGCATTTAATATTGTACTAAAAAAATATGATGTGACCGTTTATCGTCCCGAAATGATTGAAAATTACAATCAGATATTCACCAGAGACATTGGTTTCGTGATTGATGATGTTTTTGTAAAATCGAATATCTTGCCGGATAGAGAACGGGAACTGGATGCAATCCAATATATAATTGACCAAATTAATCCTGAAAAAGTAGTTCGTCCTCCAGAGGAAGTTCACATAGAAGGTGGTGATGTGATGTTGTGGAACGATTATATTTTCATTGGAACCTATAAAGGAAGTGACTACAAAGACTATATTACGGCAAGAACGAATGTACAAGGAGTGCAATACATAAAAGATTTATTTCCAAATAAAATAGTCAAAGAATTTGATTTGGTAAAATCTAAAATTGAAGCCCGTGACAATGCGTTGCATCTGGATTGTTGTTTTCAACCTGTTGGAAACGATAAAGGGATTATTTACAAAAACGGATTCCGTGAAGAAGCAGATTATTTGTTTTTGGTAAATCTTTTTGGAAAAGAAAACCTATTCCATATTACCAGAGACGAAATGTACAATATGAATTCCAATGTTTTTTCTATTGATACAAATGTTGTCGTTTCAGAAAGGAATTTTACCCGACTTAACAATTGGTTGCGTTCGAACGGTTTTATCGTAGAAGAAATTCCATATTCAGAAATTGCAAAACAAGAAGGATTATTGCGATGTTCTACCTTGCCTTTAATTAGAGATTAAATATTTGTTTAAGGTTTAAAGTTTTATGATGCTCAACATTAAACTTTAAACTATTAAACTTTAAACTAAAATTACATGAAACAAACCACAAATTCCATATTGATGATTCGCCCGGTTGCGTTTAGAATGAACGAACAAACGGCAGTAAATAATTATTACCAAAAAGTTTTAGACGGACTTTTGCCGGCAACGGTAAATGCCAAAGCGCAACAAGAATTTGATGCTTTTGTCGAAAAATTGACAGCAGTTGGTGTTGATGTTACAGTAGTTGATGATACATTAAATCCAGACACTCCAGATAGTATTTTTCCAAACAACTGGATTTCTTTTCACGAGAATGGTGACGTAGCTTTATATCCAATGTTTGCTGAAAATCGTCGACACGAACGCCGTGAAGAGATTTTAGATCTACTCGAAGAAAAAGGTTTCGTGATTCATAATATTATAGATTACACTTCCGCTGAAGAAGATGGATTTTTCTTGGAAGGAACAGGAAGTTTACTTTTGGACAGAGCAAATGCTAAAGCGTATTGCGCATTATCACCAAGAGCAGATGAAGAATTATTCATCGAATTCTGTGAGGATTTTGATTATGCACCAATAATTTTTGAGGCTTTTCAAACGGTTGATTCGGAGCGAAAACTAATCTATCATACCAATGTAATGATGTGTTTGGGAGAAACCTTTGCAGTAATTTGCGCGGATTGTATCGATGATAAAAAAGAACGCAAAATGGTTTTGGACAATTTGAAAGATAATGGAAAAGAAATCATTTTGATTACCGAAGCCCAAATGAACAATTTTGCTGGAAATATGCTTGAAATTCGTGGAGCAAATGATAAACGATATTTGGTTATGAGTGCTGCAGCTCATCAAAGCCTGACTCCAAAACAAATAGAGCAATTGGAAAAACATGCTGAAATTTTGAGTTCAAGTCTGGACACGATTGAAGCTTGTGGCGGAGGAAGCGCCAGATGTATGATGGCAGAGATTTTCTTGCCAAGAAATTAAAAAAAGTAAACCGGATACGATTCTAAATCATATCCGGTTTTTTTATGTTTGTAATTTAAGTTTAGGAAAGATTACCTTTAATAATATTGATAATGGCACTTACGATATATTGAATTCCAATCGCAATTACAATGAAACCTACAATTCTGGATATCGCTACAATTCCTGAAGCTCCAAGTATTTTGGCCAAATAATGAGCACTCTTTAAAATAAGAAAAATGGTTACTGCAATGGCAAGAATAGCAATGGAAGAAATGATTATCTCCATAGTCGTATTATGTTCCTGATAAAAAGCAATAAGTAGAGAAATAGAACCAGGTCCGGCAAGCATTGGGATTGCAAGCGGTGTCAAAGCAATGTCATTCCTTTGTTGTGCGTCAGTTTCTGCTTTTTTGTTAATACCTCGTTTCTTAGTGAATTTTCCAGAAAGTAATGAAAAACCAGAACTTACAATAATAATTCCACCCGCAATTCGGAGTGCATCAATACTGATTCCAAAAAAAAGCAATACATATTGCCCGATAAAAAACGAGACAATCAGAATGATAAATACATTTATCGCCGTCCATAAAGAAATTCTGGAACGCTCTTTTTTAGTATCATGTTGTGTAAGTCCCACAAAAATAGGGACGGTACCAATGGGGTTTAAAACTGAAAACAGGGCAACAAACAAGTAAATAAACAGATCCATATTTTATTTTTAAGGGTGTAAAAATACTCTTTTTTTGTTTTTTAATGTTAGGGGAATGTTTTTTATTGTAGTTGTAAGTAAATCTTAAAATTATTAAACAGGTAAACCTTTTTGATTACTTTTGCCAAATACAATTAAAGAAAATGATAAAGAATAAGAAAACATTGGTTCTGGGAGCAACAACTAAACCAGAGCGCTACGCCTTCAAAGCTGTGAATATGTTAGTAGATAAAGGACATTCCGTTCTTGCATTAGGCCAAAATGCAGGTGAAGTGGCCGGTGTAAAAATCCAGACCAAAGCCATTCCGTTAAAAAATATCGATACTGTTACCCTATATTTAAATCCCACACGTCAACGCGATTATTACAATTATATCGTCGAAGCAAAACCAAAACGTGTTATTTTTAATCCGGGTACTGAAAATCCAGAATTCTATCAGTTGTTGAAATTGAATGATATTAAAGTAGAAGTAGCTTGTACGTTAGTTTTGTTAGCTACCAATCAATATTAAATTTTTTAGGAGCTATTTCCAGCTATACGCTATATCTTTTCTTGTTCCGTTAAAAAAAAACGGAACAAGAAAAGGATGTCGCTGCTATCTGGGCTAAAAATTAGAATCGCGTTTCAGAAGTGGCATTTTTGCTAATCAACAACAACCCTAGAAAAGTGATTAGCCCGTTTACGATAATTAATTCGTTATCGAAAACGTATCCAAAAAATAAAGTCTTCGAATTTTCGCTGATCAAGTACGTTACAGCAGGAGATAATAAACAAATGAAAGGAACAAATTTGTCTTTTACCGCTTTTGATTTTACAAACAAACCAAAACAATACAATCCCAAAAGCGGGCCATACGTGTAGGAAGCAACCCTAAAAATCATTCCCACTACAGAACTGTCATTAATAGCATTAAAGAAAATAATCACCAGAAACATTAAAAACGAAAAGACAATATGCACAAGATGCCTGTTTCGGACTACGTTTGGCTTGTTTAGATTTTCTGTTTTATCCATTCCTAAAAAATCCACACAAAACGAAGTTGTTAACGCTGTCAAAGCGGAATCCGTCGTAGCAAAGGTAGCTGCTGTTAATCCTAACAAGAAAATAACCGAAGGAATTAATGTCAAATGGTTAAATGCAATTTCGGGAAACAGTAAATCGGTTCTTGGTTTTCCTGTAACTAAATCGGTGGGAACTTCAATTCCGTTTTTAGTCGCATAGATGTACAGTAAAGCACCCACGCTGAGGAAAAAGATATTAATACCTACAAATATTGCAGTGAACGTAAACATATTTTTTTGGGCTTCGCCAATGTTTTTGCAACTTAGGTTTTTTTGCATTAAATCCTGATCCAAACCTACCATGGCAATAGTTACAAAGATTCCTCCCAGAATTTGTTTTACAAAATGAAACTTACTCGACACGAAATCCTCAAAGAAAAATACTTTAGAATAATTGCTGTTTTTTACAGCTTCAAAGGCTTCAAAAGCATTCAAGTTTAAACTTCTGCAAATAAAGAAAATCGTCATAAAAACAGACGTTACTAAGAAAAAAGTTTGTAAAGTGTCTGTAATTATAATGGTTTTCAATCCGCCTCGATAGGTGTAAGCAAATATCAAAGCCAGTGAAATTAAAACAGTAACCGCAAATGGGATTCCGTAAAAGTCAAAAACAAAGCGTTGCAAAACTATCACAACAAGATACAATCGGAATGCCGATCCAATAGTTCTGCTAATCAGGAAAATAGTTGCGGCAGTTTTATAAGAATACACACCTAATCGGTGTTCGATGTAACCGTAAATCGAAGTCAAATTCATCCGATAATACAGCGGAAGCAAAACTTTTGCAATTATGATGAAGCCAATAGCATTCCCCAGGACAAACTGAAAGTATTTGAATTGCTCCCCATTTGGAGAACCAACTTCTCCCGGAACAGAAATAAAAGTCACACCGGAAAGTGCCGTTCCAATCATTCCAAAAGCTACTAAATACCATTTGGAATTTTTATTGGCTTTAAAAAAAGCATCATTGCCACTGTCTTTTCTGCTTACAAAATGCGAAATCAAAAAAAGAATTCCGAAGTAGATTACAATTAGTGATAGAATGGCGAATGGAGTCATATTGTGTGAATATTGTATTTGGCCAAATTACATAAATAATCTTCAAATTTTCAAAATATCTATCCCGAACGATTGGGACAAATTAGCTACATTTGCAGTTATGGAATTTTCTTCGAAATTAATAGAAAAAGCAGTTAACGAAATGTCTCAGCTGCCAGGAATTGGCAAACGAACCGCACTGCGATTGGTGCTTCATTTATTAAAACAGCCCAAAGAACAAACTGGTTTTTTATCACAAGCCTTGGTCGCTATGCGTGAAGATATTAAGTATTGTGCAAGTTGTCATAATATTTCGGATAGTATGATGTGCGAAATTTGTGCTAATCAAAGCAGGAATCACCAGATTATTTGCATCGTCGAGGATATTCGTGATGTGATGGCAATTGAAAACACAGGTCAATTTAGAGGGATTTATCATGTTTTGGGAGGTAAAATTTCTCCCATTGATGGTGTTGGTCCCAGTCAATTAAACATTACTACGTTAGTCGAAAAAGTGAAATCAGGAAGTGTAAACGAAATCATTTTTGCTTTAAGTTCAACAATGGAAGGGGATACTACTAATTTTTACATCTACAAACAAATTGCCGATTGTGAAATAATAATCTCAACAATAGCCAGAGGAATCTCGGTAGGTGATGAGCTGGAATATGCGGATGAAGTTACCTTGGGAAGGAGTATTTTACATCGAGTTCCATTCGAAAAATCTTTTAAAAATAATTAATTCATTTTAATGAATCAAGGTGCTTTTTAATATGGTAAATGAAAAGCCTATATTTGTTATTAAAAATATAAAAATGAGTAAGTCCATTTTCTGTTTGTTACTAATTATTAGCGTGTTTTTTTCTTCTTGTATTCCTACGCAAGATTTGGTTTATTTGCAAAAAAAGGATGGAAATGAAGCTCAAAGTACTGTAGTTGCCATAGAGTCAAAACCGTATCGATTGCAAACTAATGATGTTTTGAGTATTACTATTAATGCAAATGATCCAAAATTAGTTTCAATTTTTAGTACTTCAAATCAATCTGAAATAGGAAATAAATCAGAATCCGGTTTGTATTTTGATGGGTATACAGTAGACGATCACGGAGCAATACGATTTCCAGTTTTAGGGGAAATAAACGTAATTGGCTATACTCTCGAAGAAGTACGAATCAAAATTGAAAAGCAATTATTATCCGAATATTTCAACGAAGCGGCAAATATATTTGTTATTGTAAAATTAGCTGGGTTTAGATATACAATAAATGGTGAAGTAGGTAGTACAGGTACGAAAACACTTTTTCAACAACATGTAAATGTAATGGAAGCAATTGCAAATGCCGGAGACATTACAATTACCGGTAATAGAAAAGCTGTTACAATTATTCGGCAGTCACCTACAGGAGTTCAAATGCAGGACCTTGATCTTACCGATAGGAATGTGATGAAATCACCCTACTATTATTTGCAACCGAATGATTATATCTATGTAAAACCACTCAAACAAAAATCCTGGGGAACCGGTAAGACAGGAATCGAATCTTTGGGAACAATTATTACGCTATTGTCATTGGCAACAACTACTTTTTTACTTTTAAAAAAATAAAATAGATTTCAAAAAATGTTAGATATAAAAGATTTTTCGGTTTTTGAAAATCAAACCAGTTTCGACTTTAAAGATTTTTTAATTAAAATCGGAAGTTACTGGAGGTGGTTTCTAATTAGTTTATTAATTTCTTTCACTATTGCCTACCAAGTGAATATTCGTAAAGAAAAAATTTACGGAATGGAAACGTTAATAGCAGTGAAAGAAGAAAGTAATCCTCTTTTTACTTCAAACACCAGCTTGGTTTTTAATTGGGGAGGTACTTCAGATCAAGTTCAAACGATTTCAACAACGTTACAATCCAGATCTCATAATGAGCTAGTAGTAGACAAATTGCAATATTATATTAATTACTTAGTTCAGGGGAAATATAATGTTGTAGATGCTTATGGCGCCGTACCCTTTTATGTAAATATTGATAAATCTAAAGGTCAATTGGCAGGAAACCTGATAGGGATTAAGTTTCTAAGCGAAAATGAATATGAAATCAGGGTTCCATTTGAGAATCAAAGTGTTTCATTACTAACGTATTCCAATAATTCTTATAGCAATACAAATGTTGAAACTGGGGATTTTGTAAAAAAATATAAGGTTGGAGAACAAGTGTCTTTACCTTTTTTAAACTGGAAATTACAAATAAAAGATAATCCCGGTTTTTACAAAGGAAATGAATATTTTGTACAGTTTAATGGTTTTGATGAAACTGTATCCAGCTACAAAGGAATAAGCGTCAGGTCAGATGATAAGGGTGGTTCTATCATTACTCTTGGGATGCAAGGGACCAATAAAGCAAGAATGGTTGAGTATTTGAATTCAACTGTTAAAATGCTTATCAAAAGACAACTAGATAGTAAGAATCAATTTGCGACCAATACAATTGCATTTATAGATAGTACACTTGTGGCTATGGAATCTCAATTGAAAGAAACTGGGGATGAATTAAAATCATTTAGGAAGGATAAAAACATTTTTGATATAGAGGAAGGAGGGACAAAATTTTCTGACAAAGCTCTGGAATTTGATGTTAAAAGAGATGAAGTTATTCGTAAAATAACGTATTACAACTCTTTGAAGTCTTATTTGAAAAATAGTGTTGATTATTCTAAGCTTCCCGCTCCAACGGTTGCTGGAATCGAAGATCCTAATATAGTGGTTAATGTTTCAAAATTGATTGCGCTTTCCACACAAAGATCGGAAATGGCTTATGCGGTAAAAAGTGATAAGATATTCAAAGATTTTGACAATCAGATGGAGGCTGTAAAAAAAGTCTTAATAGAAAATATTGCATCGGCTAAAGCTTCTTTACAAGAAGATCTCGCTATGGTGAACAGCAAAATCAATCAGACTGAAAGTGCAATAAAAAAGTTGCCTGAAGATCAGCAAGAGCTTATTAAAATAAAAAGGAAATATGATTTAAGTGATAATATTTACAGCACATTTCTTCAAAAACGTAGTGAAGCCGATATTGTTAAAGCTGCAAATTTATCAGATATTCATTTTATTGATCCAGCTAAGGATGTTGGAGGAGGATTAATTGGGCCTAAAACTTCAGTTAATTATGTGTTGGCTTTATTTTTAGGAATTTTGATTCCCTTATTATTTGTTTTTGGAATTTTCTTTATAAATAATTCTATTCAAAATGTAGAGGATATTAGTAGGTTGACTAAAATTCCAATCATTGGAGTGGTGGGTATAAATAGAGAGGAATCAAGTTTGGCAGTATATGAGAAGCCAAAATCTGCATTATCAGAATCATTTAGGGCGATTCGTTCCTCGTTGCAATTTTTATACAAGAAACAAAACGTGGATGGAGCAAAAACACTAATGATTACATCTTCAGTGAGTGGTGAGGGAAAAACATTTTGTTCTATAAACATTGCAACAGTATTTGCTCTCAGCGAAAAAAAGACGGTTATCATTGGACTTGATTTAAGAAAGCCTAAATTATTTGATGAATTTAATTTGCCCAATGAAGTGGGTGTTGTGAATTATCTGATTAAGCAGAAAACTGTGGATGAAATAATAAATCATACTCAAATTCCTTTTTTGGATGTTATCCTTTCTGGACCAATTCCGCCAAATCCATCAGAGATGATTTTGAGTGAAAGTATGGGGGAGTTAATCACAGAATTAAAGAAAAAATACGATTATATTATTCTGGATACACCTCCTGTTGGTCTGGTGTCTGATGCTTTAGAGTTAGCTCAATTTTGTGATGTAACGTTGTATATTGTAAGGCAAAATTTCACTAAAAAGGATATGATTACATTATTGAACAACAGAGTGAAAAGAGGAGAATTAGATCATGCAAGTATTATTTTGAATGGGTTTGCAAATAAAGCTAAGTATGGAACAGGTTACGGATATGGATATGGTTACGGAAATGCGCCCTATTCTGATGGATATCATGATGAGGAAAAACCAAAAAGCATTTATGAAAGAGTAGCGCATAAATTATTAAAGAAAAAAAACAGATTATAATCTGTTAAGCAGCGATAAAAATGAAAGAAAAAACGATTTTGATTACCGGAGGTGCCGGTTTCATAGGGTCTAATCTCTGTGAATATTTTTTAGACAAAAAGTATAAAGTAATTTGCTTGGATAATTTTGCTACGGGACATCGGCATAATCTTAAAGATCTTGTTAATAATGTTAATTTTCAATTAATAGAAGGTGATATTCGAAACTTAGTCGACTGTCAGCGTGCCGTTCAAGGGGTGGATTATGTGTTGCATCAAGCTGCTTTAGGTTCTGTGCCGCGTTCTATAAATGATCCTATAACCACAAATGATGTTAATGTATCCGGATTTTTGAATATGCTGGTAGCCTCTCGAGATGCTAAAGTTAAACGATTTGTGTATGCCGCGAGTTCTTCTACGTATGGAAATTCAGAAGCTTTGCCAAAAGTGGAAGATGTGATTGGGAAACCACTTTCTCCGTATGCAATTACAAAATATGTGAATGAATTGTATGCTGAAATTTTCAGCAAAACATATGGTCTAGAGACGATAGGGTTGCGATATTTTAATGTTTTTGGAAGAAAGCAAGATCCTAATGGCTCTTATGCTGCAGTGATTCCTAAGTTTGTCATGCAGTTCATGCAACACGAGAGTCCAAAAATAAATGGGGATGGAAATTATTCCCGTGATTTTACTTATATCGATAATGTCATTCAAATGAATGAGTTGGCGATGTTGACACAAAATCCAGCTGCTATTAATACCGTTTTTAATACGGCGTATGGCGATAGAAATACGTTGAACAATTTAGTGGATTATTTGAAAGAATTTTTAGCAAAATATGATCCAAAAATAGCTGATGTTGCTGTTGAATATGGTGCGAACAGAGCGGGTGACATTCCGCATTCATTGGCTAGTATTGATAAAGCAAAAACCTTACTGGGATATAATCCTAAATATTCTATGCAAGAAGGATTAAAAGAAGCTGTAGAATGGTATTGGGAGAATTTGCGTGAGAAGTGAAGAGTGAGTGAGAGGTGAGAAGGGAAAAGTGAGAGGTGAGAAGTTAAATTAGCGAATAGAAAAAAGTAAAGAATGAAAATTACAAAAATTTGTTGCATCGGGGCAGGATATGTAGGAGGGCCAACTATGGCGGTTATTGCGCAGAAATGTCCTGCTTTACAAGTAACGGTTGTTGATGTGAATGAAGATCGAATTGCAGCTTGGAACGATGATGATGTTGCGAATATTCCTATTTATGAACCAGGTCTTGATGTAATTGTAGCGGAGGCCAGAGGAAGAAATTTATTTTTTTCTACAGACGTTGAAAAAGCGATTGATGAAGCACAAATTATTTTTATATCAGTAAATACGCCTACCAAAACGTATGGTAAAGGCAAAGGAATGGCAGCTGATTTGAAGTATATAGAACTTTGTGCCAGACAAATTGCCAGAGTTGCTAAAGGCAATAAAATTGTTGTTGAAAAATCAACTCTTCCGGTTCGCACCGCAGAAGCAATTAAAAGTATTTTGGATCATACCGGTAATGGTGTTCAATTTCAAATTCTTTCTAATCCGGAGTTTCTTGCTGAAGGAACTGCTGTTCAAGATTTATTGCATCCCGATCGTATTTTAATTGGAGGAGATTCTTCAGGAGAGGGTCAAAAAGCCATACAAGCTTTAGTTGACGTATATGCAAATTGGGTTCCTGCTAATAAAATTTTAACGACTAATGTTTGGTCTTCTGAATTGTCTAAGCTTACCGCCAATGCGTTTTTGGCACAACGAATCTCTTCCATCAATGCGATGTCCGAACTTTGTGAAAAAACGGGAGCTGATGTTAATGAAGTTGCAAAAGCCATCGGAATGGACAGTCGGATAGGTTCGAAGTTTCTAAAAGCTTCCGTTGGTTTTGGTGGGTCTTGTTTTCAAAAAGACATTTTGAATTTAGTATATATAGCTAAATCGTATGGCCTGAATGAAGTTGCTGATTATTGGGAGCAAGTAATCATCATGAATGATCATCAAAAGAGACGTTTTTCAAATAGTATTGTACAAACGTTATACAATACTGTAGCGGGAAAAAAAATCACATTTTTAGGATGGGCATTCAAAAAAGACACGAACGATACCAGAGAGTCGGCTGCCATTTATGTAGCTGATCATTTACTTAATGAGCAGGCAAAGATCGCAGTCTTTGATCCAAAAGTGAGTCCTAAAAAAGTACTGGCAGATTTGGATTATCTAGAGACAAGAACTTCCGAAGAAAATATAGCAGGAGTAACCTCCTATGACGATCCTTACCTTGCCTGCAGGGATTCACATGCCATTGCAGTACTCACTGAGTGGGATGAGTTTGTTGCATATGACTGGCAAAAAATATATGATTCCATGCAAAAACCTGCCTTTGTTTTTGATGGTAGAAATGTTTTAAACGCCTCTAAAATGAAAACAATTGGCTTTGTTTATCATGCTATAGGATCTTAGCAAGGAAAAAGAAGTGCTCGCGACATTTAGGGTATTGTTACTTTCCTAGTTTAAGTAATTAGGTCGCCCTGATCAAGATAATTTTCAATCTTTTTTTTGCTTATTGATTTGGAGTATGTATTTTAGCTGTTGCCACTCCAGTAGATTATGCTGTTCGTTTCATGCGCTGCAAAGTGGAGAGAGAAATATCACTATTTAAAGTATCTTTGCTTGTCAAATTAAGGGGTGATTTTTGTGATTTTTAAATAATATAGGTACAAGCCAAATAGGTTTTGTAATTTTTAACCAATTCCATTTATAAAGTTGAAAACAAATATAAAAATAGCAGTTATAGGGCTGGGTTACGTAGGTCTGCCTTTGGCAAGGCTTTTCGCGACCAAGTATGCTGTAGTAGGATTTGATGTTAATCAGTCGAGAATAGCAGCGCTTGCTGCTGGAAATGATACCACACTTGAAATTGATGATGCAACCTTGCAGCGTGTTTTACGCCCTGCACCAAGTAATGAAGTTGGGCTTTATTGCACTGCTACTTTAGCTGACATTGCCGATTGTAATTATTATATCGTTACAGTTCCAACGCCGGTAGATAAGAACAATCGTCCAGATTTGACTCCTTTGTTTAAGTCCAGTGAAAGCGTAGCTTCTGTTTTAAAGAAAGGGGATATTGTTATTTATGAATCTACTGTTTATCCTGGTGTTACTGAAGAGGAATGTGTTCCTGTTCTGGAAAGATATTCGGGATTAAAATTCAATGTTGATTTTTATGCCGGCTATTCGCCAGAGCGTATCAATCCGGGAGACAAGGAACATACCGTAGAGAAAATTTTGAAAGTCACTTCCGGATCCACTCCGGAAACAGGGCATAAAGTAGATCAGCTGTATCAATCGGTAATTACAGCCGGGACGTACTTAGCCCCATCAATAAAAGTAGCCGAAGCAGCCAAAGTAATTGAGAATTCACAACGAGACATTAATATTGCTTTTGTGAATGAATTGGCAAAAATATTTAATCTTTTAGAAATTGACACCCATGCGGTTTTGGAGGCTGCGGGAACGAAATGGAATTTCCTCCCTTTTAAACCGGGTTTAGTCGGTGGCCATTGTATTGGTGTTGATCCTTATTATTTGGCTCAAAAAGCCCAAGAAAAAGGATATCATCCTGAAATTATACTTGCAGGACGCCGTTTGAATGATAGCATGGGAGAATATGTAGCGTCTCAAGTAGTGAAATTAATGATAAAAAAAGGTGTAATCGTTAATGGTGCCAGTTTGTTGATGCTGGGTATCACTTTTAAAGAAAATTGTCCAGATGTACGCAACACTAAAATAGTTGATGTCATTAAAGCTTTGGCTGATTATGGTATTCAAATTACAATATATGATCCTTGGGCCAATCCAGTTGAGGTACAACGGGAGTACAATTTGATTACCACAACAACGCTTCCTATTGAATCTTTTGATGCGGTTGTTTTAGGGGTGTCTCACACTGTATTTCTAGATTTGGATTTCTCATTATTGCAACATGAAAAAAGTTTGTTGTATGATGTTAAAGGAATTTTAGGAGATCGAGCGGATGGACGTTTGTAGCGCCATGCTTGCCGTTCGGATCCATTTTAGTAGGCTTATTCGTTTAGTTGTGGTTAAGAAGTTTTGGTCTTTTATAGTAATAAAAAAAAGTTTGCAAATTATATAAAGCGTAATTATGAAAAAAACAAATGCAGTTACACACGTAATACTTACGGGAGGAGTTGGAAGCAGGTTGTGGCCTTTATCACGCAAAAGCCAACCGAAACAATATTTGGATTTGTTTGACGGCAAATCTTTGTTTGAAATGACTGTTGAAAGAAATCGCAATTTGGTGGATACTGTTATGGTTGTGGGCAATACCGATAATTGCCATTTGAGTAGGATGGCTATGGATAAATCAGCTGCTGCTTATGTTGATATTATTGAAGCTACTCCAAGAAATACCGCTGCAGCAATAGCATTTGCGGCCTTCGCCTCAGATCCTGATACAATTTTGATTGTCACACCTTCTGATCATATTATTGATGGCACTAAAGCCTACGAACAATCGATCAATGAAGCAATAGAAAAAGCAGAACAAGGTTATATTGTTACTTTTGGAATTGTTCCTACCAAGCCTGAAACAGGTTACGGTTATATCGAAAGATTGGGCGATGATGTAATTTCTTTCAGAGAAAAACCAAATAAAGTATCAGCTAGAGACTTTATTGAAAAAGGTAATTTTTTGTGGAACAGTGGTATGTTTTGTTTTAAAGCATCCGTTTTTTTAAAAGAACTTCAGTTGTTAAACGCCGAAGTATATGAAAAATCGAAAATTGCTTGGGATGCTAATATAGATGGAAAATTGGATTTGGACTTATCACTTGCCATTCCTTCTATAAGTGTTGATTATGCTGTGATGGAACGAAGTAAGAAGATAAAAGTAGTTTCTTCAGAATTCAAATGGTCTGATTTGGGGTCTTTTGAATCGGTTTATGATTATTTAGTATCAAAAGGTCATGCTGTAGATACGCATGGAAACATGGTTATTGGGACAGCTGTTTATACTGCTTTTGTAGGGCTAAAGAATACAATCTTTGTTTCTACCGAGTCAGCTAATTTAATTTTGCAGAAAGAAAGTTCACAGGAAGTCAAGAATGTTTATAACGAATTAGAAAGAAAGAAATCTAATTTATTGGATTAAATCAAAGCGATTATTAGGTTTCTTAATCCTAAATCCGTTGGTTGTTCTTAATGTCTTTTTATACAAGTGTTGTTGCAGTTTTGAAAAAATAGTTGAACTGACGTTACTTTTGGTTCGAGAAACTCTGATTGTACGTTAAAATTTTATAATTTGTACTTAACAAAAAATAAAATGAAGCAGTCCTATGTGTACATTATAAAATGCTCAGGTGGTAGTTATTACACAGGTGTTACAAGTAATTTATCTAGTAGATTATACAAACATAATTCTGGATGCTATCCTGATTGCTATACTTTTAATAGAAGACCATTAGAATTAGTTTTCTATTGTGAGTTTACAGATATAAACATAGCTATAGAAAAAGAAAAGCAAATCAAGAAGTGGTCGAAAATTAAGAAAGAAGCTTTAATTAATGGTGAATTTGAGTCATTAATTAACTTAGCTAAAAAGAGATTTCATAAATGATGAATTCTCAATCGTAGTATATTCGTCACTTCGAGTGTTTTGGCTGGAGGAAGTTGTTTGAATAGGATAGTTACATTAGCCAAAATGTATCGAGAAGTTTTGGATGTACAGCTGTTCTCGATACATTTTTATAAAGCCGCTGTCGCTATTTTATAAAAACACTCGAACTGACGGGTCTTGGGTTCTCAATTACTACCCCGTTCGTCACTTCGAGTGTTTTGGCTGGAGGAAGTTGTTTGAATAGGATAGTTACATTAGCCAAAATGTATCGAGAAGTTTTGATTACAGATGGTTTTCGATACATTTTTATAAAGCCGCTGTCGCTATTTTATAAAAACACTCGAACTGACGGTCATGGGTTCTCAATTACTACCCCCGTTCGTCACTTCGAGTGTTTTGGCTGGAGGAAGTTGTTTGAATAGGATAGTTACATTAGCCAAAATGTATCGAGAAGTTTTGGATTCACAGCTGTTCTCGATATATTTTTATAAAGCCGCTGTCGCTATTTTATGAAAACACTCGAACTGACGGTCGTGGGTTCTCGAGAAGTTTTGATTACAGATGGTTCTCGATACATTTTTATAAAGCCGCTGTCGCTATTTTATAAAAACACTCGAACTGACGGTCATGGGTTCTCGAGAAGTTTTGGATGCACAACTGTTCTCGATACATTTTTATAAAGCCGCTTTCGCTATTTTATAAAAACACTCGAACTGACGGGTCGTGGGTTCTCGAGAAGTTTTGATTACAGTTGGTTCTCGATACATTTTTATAAAGCCGCTGTCGCTATTTTACAAAAACACTCGAACTGACGGTCGTGGGTTCTCGAGAAGTTTTGGATGCACAACTGTTCTCGATACATTTTTATAAAGCCGCTGTCGCTATTTTATAAAAACACTCGAACTGACGGTCGTGGGTTCTCAATTACTACCCCGTACGTCACTTCGAGTGTTTTGGCTGGAGGAAGTTGTTTATATAAAATAGTATGTTAGCCAAAATGTATCGAGAAGTTTTGGATTCACAGCTGTTCTCGATACATTTTTATAAAGCCGCTGTCGCTATTTTATAAAAACACTCGAACTGACGGGTCGTGGTTTCTCGAGAAGTTTTGGATTCACAGCTGTTCTCGATACATTTTTATAAAGCCGCTTTCGCTATTTTATAAAAACACGCGAACTGACGGGTCGTTGGTTCTCGAGAAGTTTTGATTACAGATGGTTCTCGATACATTTTTATAAAGCCGCTGTCGCTATTTTATAAAAACACTCGAACTGACGGTCGTGGGTTCTCGAGAAGTTTTGATTACAGCTGTTCTCGATACATTTTTATAAAGCCGCTGTCGCTATTTTATAAAAACACTCGAACTGACGATCGTGGGTTCTCGAGAAGTTTTGATTACAGATGGTTCTCGATACATTTTTATAAAGCCGCTGTCGCTATTTTATAAAAACACTCGAACTGACGGGTCTTGGGTTCTCGAGAAGTTTTGATTACAGATGGTTCTCGATACGTTTTATAAAGCCGCTGTCGCTATTTTATAAAAACACTCGAACTGACGGTCGTGGGTTCTCGAGAAGTTTTGATTACAGATGGTTCTCGATACGTTTTTATAAAGCCGCTGTCGCTATTTTATAAAAACACTCGAACTGACGGTCGTGGGTTCTCAATTACTACCCCGTACGTCACTTCGAGTGTTTTGGCTGGAGGAAGTTGTTTGAATAGGATAGTTACATTAGCCAAAATGTATCGAGAAGTTTTGGATTCACAGCTGTTCTCGATACATTTTTATAAAGCCGCTGTCGCTATTTTATAAAAACACTCGAACTGACGGGTCGTTGGTTCTCGAGAAGTTTTGATTACAGATGGTTCTCGATACATTTTTATAAAGCCGCTGTCGCTCTTTTATAAAAACACTCGAACTGACGGGTCGTTGGTTCTCGAGAAGTTTTGGATGTACAGCTGTTCTCGATACATTTTTATAAAGCCGCTGTCGCTATTTTATAAAAACACTCGAACTGACGGGTCGTGGGTTCTCGAGAAGTTTTGGATTCACAGCTGTTCTCGATACATTTTTATAAAGCCGCTGTCGCTCTTTTATAAAAACACTCGAACTGACGGGTTCTCGATACGTTTTATAAAGCCGCTGTCGCTCTTTTATAAAAACACTCGAACTGACGGGTTCTCGATACGTTTTATAAAGCCGCTGTCGCTCTTTTATAAAAACACTCGAACTGACGGTCGTGGGTTCTCGAGAAGTTTTGATTACAGATGGTTCTCGATACGTTTTTATAAAGCCGCTGTCGCTATTTTATAAAAACACTCGAACTGACGGTCGTGGGTTCTCGAGAAGTTTTGATTACAGATGGTTCTCGATACGTTTTTATAAAGCCGCTGTCGCTATTTTATAAAATTGCTCACCGTGGTTTTTTGTGGTTTTTGATTTTTTTAGGGCGTTTAAAAATTGTACTGAAGGCATTGGACTGCAGTTCCATTGAAATAATAAAAGAATAACCAATACTGGAAAAATATGAGTTGGTACGTTGTATACACCAAACCCAAATGGGAGAAAAAAGTGGCGGAGCGATTGACTGAAATGGGAGTCGTTGCCTATTGTCCTTTGATTGCAAAAATTAGTCAATGGTCCGACCGTAAAAAAAGGTCATGGTGCCTTTGTTTAATTCTTATATTTTTGTTCAGATAGCGGATAAAGATCGGAGTCAGGTTTTTGACATACCTGGGGCTATTCGCTATTTGTTTTGGTTAGGTAAACCGGCAGAAGTTAAAGATATTGAAATTGAAGCCATTCAGAATTGGCTTTCGGTACCGGAAACATTTGAAATTGCTATAGAAACTTGGCGCAAAGGGGATAAAATTGTTTTGGAGTCGGGACCATTTATTGACCAAGAGGCTATTGTACAAGAAGTCAAGCAGAGCCATTACCTGCTGGTGTTGGAATCTTTGGGCTGCGTGCTTAAAGTAGAAAAAAAACAATTGTAAAAGCTTCTTGCTATGTTTTGCGTTTGTATAGATGAGTTACAAGCGCTTTGTATTCATAAGATTTTATAGCTTGACCACATCGACTATGCGCTGTTCAGAAGGCGATAAGGATAGGTTCATTAATAGGGAAAGTTTTTTTATTTTAGAAAAAAAATGGCTTTTTCATCCCAAAAACAGGTCTCTTCAGTTTTTTTTAGTATCTCTACTATGTTTCGTTTTTTTTAATTTATTGCTGTTTTCAATTTTTAGTAATTGTATCCAACAAATCATTAATTACTAATACGGTCGATGTATCGCGAAGTACTATTTTTGTTAGCTTTATAAGTGAATTCGTATCAATTGAATTTTTTTAGTATATCTTTTATTTAATAATATGCAAGAAAAATCACTTTAAAATGAAGTGGTATTTTTTAATTAAAACTGTGAATTTTGTAAACAAAATTTATAATAGTCTAATTATTTACTATAAATTTGCCGTTTTATGTCTAGCGCAAATTCCTAATTGGGACTTGCAATGGCGAAGCCATATCATGTGGTGATTTTTGACAACAATATAAAGATGAAAAATGCGTACTAGGAATTTCTAGCAATGATTATTTCGCTTTAAGTGCTTTTGAAGAAATTAGAACCAGAAAAGTAATTGTATCGTTCTAGTACATTTTTACTCTCTTTTTTATTCTGGACCTCACATTGCTTCCCTAGTATTAATTGCCAACAGTTGCACAGCATAAATTTACACACACACCATTTTATGAAAAAAATAATTACTGTTCTTATCCTTTTTATCGCTTTTTTCTACTCGACTACTGTGGTAGCTCAAGATTTATTAAAAAGTGCTGACTTAAGTACACTTAAAGTGGATAATTTATCCGATGGTGATATTTCAAAAATAAAAATGCAGTTGCAGTCTAATAATTTGACTATTGAGCAAGCTGAGCCTATGTCTTTAGCAAAAGGAATGCCCGCAGCTGAATTTGCTAAATTGAAAATTCGTTTGCAGCAAACCAATGGAGCAACTTCTGGAATAAGTGATGATTCAGAGAATGAAGCAGCTACCAAAGAGCTTAGCAGAAAACAGGAAAAAATTGTCAATAAGAAGGTAAAAGATACTGTCAATGCGTTAATCTTTGGTTCAGAGCTTTTTGATAATCCTACTCTAAATTTCGAGCCTAATTTGAAATTAGCGACCCCAATGAATTATGTCCTAGGACCTGGTGATGAATTGCAAATCAGCGTTTATGGTGTTCAGGAATTTAATGCATCGGTGCCGGTTACTACAGAAGGTAAAGTTGTTATTCAATATGTAGGTCAGATTTCCGTTTCGGGAATGACTATTGAAGCGGCTACTCAAAAGATCAAAGGTGCCATTGCGCGGGTGTATAGCACAGTTGCGTCCGGTCAGTCACAGGTGGGTGTGAGTCTTAGCAGAATTAGAACAATCCGAGTAACGATAATAGGCAGTAAGCAGCCGGGAAATTATTCTATTTCCTCTTTAGCAACCGTTTACAATGCCTTGTTTTTAGGTGGAGGTCCGGGAAAGAACGGTAGTTACAGAAATATTGAATTGTTGCGAGACAATAAGGTATATAAAAATATAGATATTTATCGTTTTTTGGTTAATGGAGACCAGTCTGACAATGTAGGTCTGAAGGATAATGATGTCATTCGCATTCCAGCGTACAGTCAAAGGGTAACAGTAGAGGGTCAGGTCAAGCGTCCTGGAATTTTTGAAATGAAGAAAGGCGAGACTTTCAGTACTTTAGTGTCTTTCGCTTCCGGGTTTAATGAATTTGCTTACACGGCCTCTGTAAATGTGTTGCAAAAAACGAATAAGGAATTCAAAGTAACAGATATTAAGGATTCTGAATTTAATACCTATAAACCGCTGTCAGGCGATGTGTTTCGCGTTTCTAAAATTTTAAGCCGTTTTGAAAACCGAATTAAAATTGAGGGTGCCGTGTTTAGACCGGATACATACTCCTTTTATGAGGGCATGCGTATTTCTGACCTAATCAGCAAAGCCGATGGTTTAAAGGAAGATGCTTACAACAACAGAGCCCGAATTATTCGTTTGCAATCGGATCTTACCACTGAAATCGTCAACGTTAATTTGGCGAAAGCCTTATCCGGAGACTTGGAAGCAGATGTAGCGTTGAAAAAAGAAGATGTAGTAACGGTCTATTCTATATTGGACTTTGTGGAAGAGTTTAAAATAACCATTGACGGAGAAATAAAAAAACCGGGTATTTATGATTATTATGAGAATTTGACCTTAAATGATTTGTTGGTGCAAGCAGGCGGTTTAAGTGGTTCGGCCTCTAAAAGGGTGGAGATTGCCCGAATGATACAATCAGAGGAGATCGATGATTCGAATCCGAATAAAGTAGAATTGTTTAATATCGAGATTTCAGCCACCAATAATGAGCAGGCTAAAAATTTTGCGTTGCTTCCTTTTGATGTGGTCAATATCCGAAAAATGGCGGTATATGAAAAACCTGAGATTGTTGTGGTTAGTGGAGCAGTACATTATGCTGGCAAATATGTATTGGCCGGTAAAAAAGACCGTGTGTATGATGTGATTCAAAGAGCCGGCGGATTAACTTCGGTTGCTAATGTAGAAGGAGTCCGCATCAAAAGACCCATTCAAGCGAAACAAATTGAAGCCTTGGAAAATATAAACCTAAACCTAGGTGAGAAGGACAGCATTCAAAATAAATTAGAGAAAAAATTAAAAGAAGATTTGAAATATGCGACTATTCCCGTGGATTGGAAGTCGATTATCAAAAATCCTAAAACCCATACTAATGTCACTTTGTTTCCAGGAGATGAAATAGAAGTGGTTGCCTTCAATGAAGGAGTTAAAGTGACTGGAAATGTGTTGTTGACTTCGGAGATTCCGTATGACCAGAAAAAAGGATTCCGTTACTATATCAATGCTGCCGGTGGTATTGATGCTAAAGGGTGGAAGAAGAAAGCGTATATTATTTATCCAAATGGAAAAGCGGATGTAGCGAGTTCTTTCTTGTTTTTCAAAAATTACCCAAAGGTGACTCCAGGGTCGCAGATTATTGTTCCTGAAAAACCAGAGACCAAAAAGATGAGTACGGGAGAATTTGTAAGTATAGCGGGAGTTTTGGCCAGTTTGGCTGGAGTTATTATAGCGATATTGAGATAGTAATCAGTTTTCAGTGAGGGTTCAATAAGAAGGAGTTTTCGTCTATTGTACTCTATCTATCGTCTAGAGAAAAGTGATAACGAACATCGAAAAATACCAAACCGAAATCGACCATCGAATAATAAAAATATATGAACGAACAACATATTAACGACGAAATATCGTTAAAGGAATTAATAGAAAAAGGAAAGGAATGGTTTTCTTATTTGCTTTCGCAATGGAAGGTTATTGTTTTGGCGGGGATTGTAGGCGCTGGATTGGGTCTTGCCTATTCTTTTAGTAAAAAACCAGTGTACACGGCCAGTTTGTCTTTTGCTTTGGAAGATGAAAAAGGTGGTGGTTTAGGTGGCGCACTTGGTTTGGCTAGTTCGCTTGGCTTAGATCTTGGCGGCGGCGGCGGAAGTATTTTTACCGGCTCTAATTTGACGGAATTGTTCAAATCCCGTGCTATAGTAGAGAAAACGTTGTTGAGTCCCGTTTTAGTTGATGGAAAGGCTATATCTTTGGCGGAAATGTATATTCAGAATAATGGATGGAGAGACCAATGGAACGATACACCAAAATACAAAGCTATCCAGTTTTTGCCCGATACCAAGAGAAAGTACTTCACCCGAGTCCATGACAGTATTTTAGGGGTTATGTATCAAAATTTGTCTACAAATGGTTTAGTCGTCGGTCAAAAAGATAAGAAAATAGCAATCATTACAATTGATGTTTCTTCTACCAATGAATTGTTCTCTAAATATTTTACTGAATCTTTGGTAAAAGAAGTATCCGATTTTTATATTGATACCAAAAGTAAGAAAGCGCGAATGAATATGGCTATTTTGGAACGTCAAACGGATTCTATTCGTGGGGCACTCAATGGTGCCATTACTGGTGTAGCCGTGGCTAATGACAATACATTTGGATTGAATCCTGCTATGAATGTACGTCGTGCTCCATCTGCCCGAAGACAGGTGGATGTGCAGGCGAATACGGCGATATTGACTGAATTGGTCAAACAAACGGAATTAGCCAAAGTAACGTTGCGTAAAGAAACGCCTTTAATTCAAGTTATTGATCAACCCATTTTACCTTTGAAGAAAGAAAAGTTTGGGAAGGCGAAAGGAATTGTGATGGGAGGAGTTTTAGCGGGTTTTTTGGTAGTGTTGGGATTGATAGTGAGAAGGTTGCTGAAATCGATAACTCAATAATGTTTTTAAATAGTGAATATACTTTAAGTAAATACAAATGAATATCCTCAAATTAATAGGTAGAGAAGAAGAAATGTTTGAAAAAGATATTTCAACTTATGAAAATGAATTATCTGCAATTGTTAGTAGTTCTTCCTTTTTGGTAATTGGTGGAGCGGGATCCATAGGTCAAGCGGTAACTAGAGAAATATTCAAACGTAACCCATCTAAGTTGCATGTTGTCGATATCAGCGAAAACAATATGGTGGAATTGGTTCGTGATTTGAGAAGTTCGTATGGTTATATTGATGGGGATTTTCAAACCTTTGCCCTGGATATTGGATCTATTGAATACGATGCTTTTATCAAAGCGGATGGTAAATACGATTATGTTTTAAATCTTTCAGCTTTAAAGCATGTACGAAGCGAAAAAGATCCATTTACTTTGATGCGAATGATAGACGTAAATGTTTTCAATACAGAGAAAACTTTACAGCAATCCATCGAAAATGGAACCAAAAAGTATTTCTGTGTTTCGACAGATAAGGCAGCCAATCCTGTAAATATGATGGGGGCTTCCAAACGCATTATGGAAATGTATTTGATGCGTAAGAGCCAACAAATAAAAATTTCCACTGCCCGTTTTGCCAATGTAGCTTTTTCGGATGGTTCTTTATTACATGGATTCAATCAACGTATTTTGAAAAAACAGCCTATAGTGGCTCCCAATGATATTAAACGTTATTTTGTAACTCCAAAAGAATCAGGTGAATTATGTCTTATGTCCTGTATTTTTGGAGAAAACAGGGATATTTTTTTTCCAAAGTTGAGTGAGAATTTGCATTTGATTTCCTTTGCCGATATTGCAGTAAAATATCTTGCTGAAATTGGGTACGAATACTATTTGTGTGAATCGGAAGAGGAAGCTAGAAATAGTGTTGATGATTTGATCGCACAAAAAAAATGGCCTTGTCTGTTTACAGCCAGTGACACCACAGGAGAAAAAGATTTTGAAGAGTTTTTTACCGATAGTGAGGTTTTGGATATGGAACGATTTGAAAATTTAGGTGTTATTAAAAACGAAGCTAATTTTGACCCATCTAAATTAGAAAATTTCACCTCCAAAATTGCTCAGATGAAAATAGATAAAACATGGAGTAAAGAGGGAATTGTCTCTTTATTTCATGGTATGATTCCTAATTTTGGACATAGAGAAGCGGGTAAATATTTAGATTCAAAAATGTAATTATGGCAGATTTCAATTCAGTTATTTCGTTTATAAAGAATCAATATAAGACCGAAATTTTTATACCGTTACACGTTCCTCATTTTGGAGGTAACGAAAAAAAATATTTAATGGAAACGATTGATTCTACTTTTGTATCCTCTGTAGGTGCTTATGTAGATCAATTTGAGTCGATGATGCAAACCATTACCGAAACTCAAAAAGCTGTTGCTGTTGTCAATGGCACTGCTGGAATTCAAGTGGCCTTGCGTTTAGTGGGGGTAAAACAGGGTGATGAGGTAATAACGCAAGCGTTAACATTTGTGGCTACTGCCAATGCTATAGCTTACCAAAACGCGACTCCTGTTTTTTTAGATGTTGATTTAGATACCATGGGATTGTCTCCAAGAGCAGTTGCTACATTTTTAGAAGAGTATGGTGATTTGCGGGAAGACGGTTGTTATAATAAAAAAACCGGTAAAAAAATAAGTGCCTGTGTTCCGATGCATACTTTTGGTTTTCCGGTTCATTTAGATGAACTGCTTACCGTTTGTAATGCTTGGAAAATACCAGTTGTAGAAGACGCTGCAGAATCATTAGGTAGCGAATATAAAGGAAAACCAACAGGCAGTTTAGGAAAAGTGGGGGTTTTTTCTTTCAATGGAAATAAAATTGTGACTTGTGGTGGTGGTGGTGCAATTGTTACCAATGATATTTCAATAGGAGAAAAGGGTAAATATTTAACAACTACAGCAAAAGTTCCTCATCCTTATGAATATGTTCATGATGAAATGGGATATAATTTTAGAATGCCCAATTTGAATGCCGCTTTGGCATGTGCACAATTGGAACAGTTGGATGGTTTTTTAGAAAATAAAAGAACATTAGTCAAAGAGTATCAATCTTTCTTTGCAACAAAAGGCATACAATTCAGAACCGAAACACCTGAAACCAAGGCAAACTATTGGTTAATGTGTGTGGAGTTGGAAAATAAGTCTGAACGTGATTTGTTTTTGGAAACAACTAATGCAAATGGAGTGATGACCCGACCAATATGGCAGTTGATGTATCGTTTGCCGATGTATGCCCATTGTCAGAGAGATAAGAATGTAAATGCGGAATTCTTAGAAGAACGAATTGTAAATATACCGAGTAGTGTTAGATAGGGAAGTAATTGTTATCGGTTATTCAGGGCATGCATATGTGGTTGCTGAAACGGCTTTGGATAATGGCTTTGATATTATCGGTTATTCTGATAAAGAGAAATCGGATGCAGACCCTTATAATTTAACTTATTTAGGATTTGAAAAAGATGACGATTTTATTGGATGGCAGAAGGATGTTTCTTTTGTTCTTGGAATAGGGGATAATACGTTGAGACAAAATATTGCCAATTTAATTGAAATCAAAGGAAAGACAGTCGAAACGATTATTCATAAAACGGCTAACATTTCAAAGAGTGTTGTTGTTGGGAATGGTAGTTTTATTAATAAAAATGTTGTTGTCAATGCTCTTGCAGTAGTTGGAAAAAATGTAATCTTAAATACCGGCTGTATCATCGAGCACGAATGTGTTTTAGCGGATGCGGTTCATATCGCACCAGGAGCAGTTTTAGCAGGAAGTGTTAGTATTGGAGAAAGAACATTTGTGGGTGCTAATGCGGTAATAAAACAAGGTATTTTTGTTGGAAAAGATGTTGTAATAGGATCTGGAACCGTCATTATTAGTAATATACCTGATGGTAAAATAGTAGTCGGTAATCCAGGTAGAATAATCTAAATATGAACAAAGTAATTATTATAGCCGAAGCTGGCGTAAATCATAACGGAGACATTCAAGTAGCTAAAAAGCTAATTGATGTGGCGGTAGATGCTGGCGTAGATTATGTTAAATTTCAGACTTTTAAAGCAGATAGTTTAGTAAGTAAATCGGCTAAAAAAGCGGAATATCAGACTGTTAATATCAATGACGGTGATGACTCTCAATATGCTATGTTGAAAAATTTGGAGTTGAGTCATGAAAATCATTTGGAGTTAATGTCTTATTGCGCAGAAAGAAAAATTCAATTTTTCTCTACGGCATTTGATGTCGAAGGGGTGAATTATCTAAATGATTTGGGGCTTTCGTTTTTTAAAATTCCAAGTGGCGAAATAACCAATTATCCCTACTTGAAAGCGGTTGCTTTATGCGGTAAACCAGTTGTTATGTCAACAGGGATGTGTTCTGAAATTGAAATCAAACAGGCGCTAGATGTTTTAGTGAAATTTGGTTTAAAAAAAGAGGCTATTTCCATTTTACATTGCAATACCGAGTATCCAACGCCTATGAAAGATGTCAATTTGAAAGCAATGTTGGCTATTCAAAAAACTTTTGGGGTACAAATAGGATATTCAGACCACACACTTGGTATCGAGGTACCTATTGCAGCAGTTGCATTGGGAGCAACAATAATTGAGAAACATTTTACTTTGGATAGAACTTTACCAGGTCCAGATCATGTGGCCTCATTAGAACCGACGGAATTAAAGGAGATGGTTACCGCAATACGCAACATAGAATTGGCAATGAGTGGTGATGGTGAAAAAAAACCAAGCGAAAGTGAAACAAAGAACATAGCGATAGCCAGAAAAAGTATTCATATTAATAAGAGTTTATCAAAAGGACATACTATTACCGATGATGATATTATTTCATTACGACCAGGAGACGGAATTTCTCCAATGGAATGGGAAAATATTATAGGCAAAAAGTTAAATGTCGACAAAAACGAATTTGATAAATTATTAGTATCAGATTTTATATGAGAATAGGAATATTAACCAGTTCAAGAGCCGATTATGGGATATATCTTCCATTGCTTCAAAAAATGAAAAGTGATTCTTTTTTTGAAATGGAGATTATTGCTTTCGGGACTCATTTGTCAAAAAGCCACGGATATACGGTAAAGGATATAGAGAAGGATAAATATACTTGTATTCATACCATTTCTTCATTGATTTCAAATGATGATGAACAATCTATTGCGTCATCTTATGGTTTGACCGTATTGAAGTTTGCGGACTTTTGGGCGAGTCATACCTATGATTTGGTGTTTTGTTTGGGAGATCGTTTTGAAATGAGTGCTGCTGTGCAGGCAGGAATTCCTTGTGGAGTAAAATTTGCTCATATACACGGAGGAGAAACCACATTGGGAGCAATAGACAATGTTTACCGCCATCAAATTACTTTAGCAGCACAGTTGCATTTTACTGCTACTGAAGTTTTTAGAGAAAAAGTAATCGATTTGTTAGGTTCTTCGGAAGGTGTTTATTATGTTGGATCGTTGAGTTTAAATGATATTAAATCCTTTGTCCCTATAGATCGAGTTGTTTTCTTCGAAAAGTTTACTATACCCAATGAAGAATTTGCTTTAGCGACTTTTCATCCAGAAACAATGTCTTTACAGGATAATGGTAGATATGCCCAAGAAATGAAAAATGCCTTGGTATCGATTTCAAAAAAAATATTTGTAATTATCACAATGCCAAATGCTGACACACAGGGGTCGGTTTACAGAGAAGTCATTGAACAATTGAAGGAGGAATTTCCTAAGCGATTTTTGTTGATTGAAAACTTTGGTAAAGTTAATTATTTCTCAGCGATGCATTATGCCAAAATTTTGATTGGGAATACCTCAAGCGGAATTTTGGAAGCGGCTTCATTTGGGAAGTATGTGGTAAATGTGGGAGATCGACAAAAAGGAAGGGTTCAAAGTGATAATGTTTTGAATTGTGAATTTGAAGCAACGGCTATGGTTACAGGTGCTGCAAAAGCCATGAGTTTTGAAAAATACAATGGGAAAAATGTTTATTTCAAAGTTGGAGTTGTTGATAATATAATTAAAATTGTAAAAGAATTTTTATGAGAATGTACAAAGACCATTTAATTCTTTTAGGGAGTAGTATAAAAGAAGCATTACTTCAATTTAATGAATTGGCTCCTGACGCTATATTATTTGTTGTTGATGCAGAAGCTAAATTAATAGGTGCATTAACGGATGGAGATGTAAGACGGGGATTACTTAAAGGTTTTACAATAGATAGTTTTGTTGATGAAATTATTCAGGATGATCCACGATATATTACCAAAGGAGAAAATAATCTGGAAAAAATTATTGAATACCGCGAAGGTGATTTCAGAATTGTACCTGTAGTTGATGAAAATCATAGCATTGTCAATGTTATCAATTTTAGAAAAATAAAGTCTTATTTACCTATCGATGCCGTAATCATGGCAGGAGGTAGAGGGCAACGTTTGCAGCCTTTGACGGATACTGTTCCAAAGCCACTTTTAAAAGTAGGAAATAAGGCGATTATGGAGCATAATCTGGACCGATTGGCTTTATTTGGGATAGATGATTTTTGGATTTCTGTTAAATATTTAGGTGAGCAAATTGAAAATCACTTTGGTCAAGGAATAGAAAAAAATGTAAAAATAGAATATGTTTGGGAAAACGAACCGCTAGGAACTATTGGAGCAGTTTCTCAAATTAAAAATTTTGAACACGATTATATATTGGTAACCAATTCCGATTTATTAACCAATATCGATTACGAACAGTTTTTCCTGGAGTTTATTAATCAAGATGCTGATTTAGCAGTGTTGACAATTCCCTACCAAGTGAATATTCCTTATGCCGTTTTGGAAACGAATAACGGCGAAGTACGAAGTTTTAAGGAAAAACCAACCTATACCTATTATTCTAATGGCGGAATTTACTTGATGAAAAAAGAAATGTTGAGGTATATTCCTCATGATACTTTTTTCAATGCGACTGATTTAATGGAAGAATTAATTAAGAATAAACTGAAAGTTATCTCTTTTCCTTTTTCGGGTTATTGGTTGGATGTGGGCAAACACGAGGATTTTGAAAAAGCACAAATTGATATTAAGCATATAAAAATGTAATGAAAATACTCTATTTAATACCGGCAAGAGCAGGTTCAAAAGGATTGCCAGGTAAGAATGTAAAAATTCTGGGAGATAAGCCGTTGATTGCGCATACTATTGATTTTGCTTTAAAAAACATTAAAGAAGAGGATGAGTTATGTATTTCATCAAATGATGCAGAAGTTTTAGATATAGCAAAAAGTCTACGTATAGATGTACCATTCGTTCGACCAGAGGAGTTAGCCTCTGATACTGCCAATTCTTATGATGTTATTATGCATGCAATTAAATATTATGAAGATAATAACAAATGTTTTGACTTAGTATTACTTTTGCAACCCACATCTCCTTTTAGGTCTCAAGATGATTTTGATACTTTAATTCAAAGTTATGATGATGAAGTTGAAATGGTGGTTAGTGTTAAAAAAGCAAAAGAGAACCCTTATTTTACTCTTTTTGAAGAAAATGAATCTGGATTTTTAGATAAAAGTAAAAAAGGAGATTTTCAAAGACGACAAGATTGTCCTGATGTTTTTGCTTTTAATGGTTCTATGTATTTGTTAAAAGTAAGTGCTTTAAAGAATAGGTCAATTAATGAATTTAAGAAAATAAAAAAAATAGTAATGCCTGAAGAAAGGAGTATTGATATAGATACAATGGCTGACTGGATTTTGGCAGAATTTTATTTAAATAAACAATGAAAACAGTAAGAATTATACCAAGGTTAGATATTAAGGGGCCAAACTTAGTTAAAGGTATCCATTTGGAAGGGTTACGAGTTTTAGGTAAGCCATCTGATTTTGCTAAATATTATTATGAACAAGGCGCTGATGAATTGATGTTTATGGATGTTGTAGCTTCGTTGTACGAGCGCAACAGTCTTCATGATATTATTTCAGAAACGGCTAAAAAAATATTTATTCCAATTACGGTTGGTGGAGGTTTAAGATCTATCTCGGATATAAAAGAAGTCTTGCGTGTAGGCGCAGATAAAGTTTGCTTAAACACAGCAGCTATTAAGAATCCTCAATTGATTAGAGATGCATCTAGAATGTTTGGATCTTCTACAATTGTAGTTGCTATTGAGGCAATCAAAGAAAGTAATGGTAAATACTTTGCCTATACAGATAATGGTCGTGAATACACAGGTATTGATGTTTTTGAATGGGCTCAAAAAGTAGATGAATTAGGTGCAGGTGAAATAGTTATTACTTCTGTTGATAATGAAGGTACAGGACAAGGGTTTGATTTGGATTTAATTTCTAAAATCAGTAGCCTTGTGAGTATTCCCGTAATAGCGCATGGTGGAGCAGGAAAACAGCAGCAGGTGTTAGATTTGCTGAACGGAGGAAATGCGGATGCAGTAATGATATCCTCCTTATTTCATTATCATTTTATAAAAGAAAATGATTCGAAAGCATCCTCATTGGAAGGGAACGTTGAATTTTTAAACCAAAAAAGGAATTTTCATACTTTTGAACCGTGTACTATAACTGATTTAAAAAAGTTGTTGATTGATAATAAAATAGAATGTAGATTATAATGGATAATTTAAAAAAAAATGTAGTTATTATCGATTATCAATTAGGTAATCTTTTTAGTGTAAAGCAAGCCTGTGATACTGTAGGAATAAATGCGAGAATTAGTTCTGAAAGAGAAGATATCTTGAAAGCGGATGCTCTAATTTTACCGGGAGTAGGTGCTTTTATTGAGGCTATGAATAATTTAAAAAAATTAGGATTAGATACTGCAATTAAAGATAAAGTAAATAATGGGACTCCTTTATTTGGAATTTGTTTGGGTCAACAATTGCTTTTTACAGAAAGTGAAGAGTTTGGTGCTGGAAACGGTTTGGACTTAATTCCTGGGATAATTAAAAGATTTCCAGAAAAATTAGAGGATAGAAAAATTAAGGTACCCCACATCGCTTGGAATACTATCTATAAGTCCAATCAAGATTGGGACAAATCAGCTTTGTCTGCATTAGAAAATAATGATTTTATGTATTTTATACATTCTTATTATGTAAAGCCTTCTGATGAATCTTGTATTTTAACCAAAACAAATTATGATGGAATCGAGTTTTGTTCGTCCATTATTAAAAACAATATTTTTGCCACTCAATTTCACCCAGAAAAAAGTGCAAGTAAAGGAATATCTATTTATAAAAATTGGGCTTTAATTAATAATTTATTGTAATGTCAGAAAAGAAAAAATTAGAGGCGTATTACGGATTGCCAGAAGAAGTTACGTTTTGTACTAAATGTGTAATGTCTAATCAGCGTCCAACATCGGCGGTAGAATTTAAGCACACCAAAGACAGTAAAAAAACTACCATGAATTTTGATGAGCATGGTGTTTGCGATGCTTGTAGAACTGCCGAAATTAAGGATAATATCGATTGGGGTATGCGTGAAGAAGAGCTAGTAGCTCTTCTTGATAAATACAGAAAAAATGATGGTTCTTACGATTGTCTTGTTCCAGGAAGTGGCGGTAAAGACAGTGCATATCAGGCTCATGTGTTGAAATATAAGTACAATATGAATCCATTAACAGTTACATCGGCCTCCTATTTTATATACGGATTATGGTCTGAAAAACTGGAAAAACTGGTTAGATTCTGGTTTTGATAATATTTCTTTTTATCGTAATGGTAAGGTAATGAAGTTGTTGACTAAATTGTCTATTGAAAATTTGTTGCACCCATTTCAAACATTTATTCTTGGGCAGAAGAATTTAGCTCCAAAGATTGCAGCTCAGCATGGGATCAATCTTATATTCTATGGAGAGAATGAGGCAGAATACGGAAACCCTTTAGCTGATAATACCACTTCATTACGTGATAAATCTTATTTTAGTTTTGAGCATTTAGACGAAGTGTATTTAGCAGGTGTTTCCATTAAAGAATTGATGGAAAAATATGAAGTACGATTAAGTGATTTGATGTCATTTCTACCACCAAAACTAGAAGATCTAGAAAAAGCAAATATAGAAGTGCATTACTTGGGTTATTATCTAAGGTGGACGCCACAAGAGGTATATTACTACGCTGTTGAAAACACTGGTTTCAAGGCAAGACCTCATAGAACTCAGGGCACCTTCAGTAAGTATAGCGGTATCGATGACAAAATTGATGATTTACATTTTTATACCACATTTATTAAATTTGGAATAGGTCGTGCTACCTATGATGCTGCACAGGAAATTAGAAACAGGCACTTGACAAGAGAGGAAGGGGTTGCGCTAGTTAATCGATTTGATGGGGAGTTTCCGGATCGATATTTTAATGATATTATGGAATATATAGGTATGACTGCTGAAGAGTTTCATGATTTATGTGATAAATTCAGATCTCCACATTTATGGGGTAAAGATGAAGAAGGAAACTGGAAATTAAGACACAATGTCGCGGGTAAAGGTTTAGAAGATTAATATCTAACTAAATTATTTTAGATCAACTAGTTGAAATGCAAAAAAAAACAATTTTATTTTTCAGTAGATGTGAATTAGTTCATCTGTACGGAAAACTTCATAAATATTTAATCACTGATTATAATATTGTACATGTCGCCTATTCGGAAGAGGAGGCAACTGTGCTAGTTAATGACTACGGACTTTCAAACATTTGGATTTTAAAAAATGAATTCATAGTTGAAAAAGAAAAGTTTAAACTGAGTAATACATTAATTGAAGAAATAGACCGTCTTTTTATTAATCAAACGGATGGTCGTTTTAATCTCAATGGATCTATTCAAAGTGACAGAACTTTCTTAAACATGGATTATGATAAAGCATTAGAAATAACTGCAATTTATCATAAAGTATGGCAAAATATATTTTCAAAATTAAAAATAGATTTTTTTATACACGAACCAACATCGTTAATGCTTAATCATATGGCTTCCGTATTATGTAAGCAGCAGGGTGGGGTTTATTCCACCCATATAATGGTTCAAGGAGAGGCTGATTATAATTTTATAATGGTTGATCATGATAATGGATACCCTACTGAGTTTATCAATAAATTCAATAGCATCACGGATGAAGATATTGAGTTGAATAAGGAACGGATACAGTTGTTTTTAGAAAATTTTAGGTCTAATTATAATGTTTTTTTTGATGTTATAGGATCTGGAAAACCAAGTTTAAGTTTTTACTTTAAAATATTTAAATCTGCGATTAAAGAACAATTGTCGCGTTTTATTTCGAGAAAAAAAATTGACAGAGCTATAAATAATGTTGAATATTTCTTAAATAATAGTAGGCTAAATTCAAAAAGGATTAAAAATTTTATTGAATATAGAAAGATAAAATATGATGAATACGTGTCTGATGCAGATTTTTATTTTTATCCTTTGCACCTAGAACCTGAAGCGGTAGTATTATACTGGGCAGATGGTATTTATTCAAATCAAGTAAAACTTATTGAGAATATTGCTTCACAATTACCACCAGGCATAATGTTGTATGTTAAAGATCATCCTCATCTGTATGGATATAGGGATGTTTCCGACTATAAACGTATCCAAGATATTCCTAACGTAAAATTGTTAGCACCTCATTTGCCAGGAAAGAAAATCGTAAATGATTCTAAAGGAGTTATAACCTTAAATGGGACGGCTGGGTTGGAAGCTTTATTACTAAATAAACAAATTATATCATTTGGCTCTGCATTTTATAACGTGTCAAGTCGTGTTAGCTATGTTCGTAATATTAAAGATTTTAGAACTGTGATTTATGATTTGAAAGGTATTAATTACGAGGACGACGATGAATTAAATAAGTTTGTTTTATCTTACCTTGATTCGCATAAAGTTGGGTTTACTGATTTTTATGGGAATGTCGCAAATGAGATCGAATTAGATATGATAATGAATACTGAAAATGTGGCTAAAGGACTTGCCTTGTTTTTTAATAAATATGAAAATTTTATGAATAAAGAGGAACAGGTCTTTTATGGTAAAAAAGAAATTAATGAATATTAAAGCAAATATTAAAAACAACCAATCTTTTGTTTTTATAGCTATTAATATTTTCGTTGCTTTTTTAGGTTTTGTGCGTTCTTTTGCATTTATGAAATTCTTCGATTTTCATGAGTTAGGGATTATTACTTTAGTTAGCACTGCTGCATCTTTAATTGGAATGTTTCAAATAGGGTTGATTAATGGTGGATATAGGATTATTGCTTTGCGAGAGTCGGATTCAAATGTGAAAGTTAATAACGTTATATTTTCTTACTTTGGGATTTTGTCAATTTTGTTAGCAGCCTTTTCTGTAATTGTATTCCTTTTAGGTTTTTATACAAACTGGTTTTTACTTATAATAATAAACATAATGGGTGTTTGTATGCTGATAACGAATTGGCTGACAAATACTTTGATTGGAGCAAGTGAATTTAAAAGATTAAACATTGCAAACAGTATTAGTGCATTAGCGAGTTTATTATGTTTGCTTTTAGCCTATTATTTTGGACTATATGGCGCATTGTTAAGTTTGCTTATACAACCAATAATTTTTGTATTTGTGGTCTTTACATCAGACAATAAAGAAATTCCGAATAAATTTGATTTAGATATTAAATATATAAAATATATACTGAGTTTTGGATTCATTCCTTTTTTGTCTGGGATTTTCTTTTTGCTTTATATGCAAATTGAAAGATGGAGTGTCAATGCTTTTTTGGGATCTGAAGCTTTAGGGAAGATGTACTTAGTCTTTTTGACAATAACATTATGGGTATTAGTTCCTTCTTCTATTTTGAATTTGTTTTTTCCTAAAGCAATTAAGTTTTATTCTGAAAATGATTTACCAAATTTTGATAAAGTAATCAAATTGAATTCAAGAATAACTTTAGGATATTGTTTAAGTGTATCTATGATAATCATTATTTTGGCATCTCCAATCGTAGGACTGGTCTTTCCAAAGCATCTTCCCTATGTCCATTTGGTAGTTTTAGCTCTTCCTGGTTTGATTTTCAGGACGTTAAGCGATCCTATTTCGTTGTATTTGAATAGTATAGTGCGATTGAAGCCGATTTTTTGGAGTGACATCTTAGCTTTAATCGTTTACATTGCATCTATTTCATTTATATTTTTATTCAAATCATTTTCCTTAAATAATTTTGTGATATGTTTTAACATATATTTTTCTTTTAAATTTTTTTACCTCCTATCTGTTTACTTTAAAATAAGAATAAAATAAAAATAATGATGACAAATATTGTTAGTTATGTGAAATCTTTTATTAAAATTAAATTGCTTTATTTCTACTGGAAATACAGGAATTTTACTGAAGGTTTGAAGGTGTTTAATTATAATTTGTCACCAAGTACTAAATTAGGTAAAAAGACAATGGTTCGGAGTGGAACTGAAGTAGGGAACATAAGTCTTGGTGATTATTCATATATAAGTGGACCTAGGAGTTATGTAGAAGAAGCAATAATTGGTAAGTTTTGTTCTATTGCTAGGCAAGTGGTTATAGGCGTTTCTGGACATAATTATGAATGGGTTACAACTAGCCCAATTATTACTAGTAAAGAATATGGATTTGTTGAAAATGATGTTAGTGAACCTCAAAAAACGATACCCATAATAGGAAATGATGTTTGGATTGGAATGAATGCGATTATTATGAGGGGTATAGTTATTGGGGACGGAGCAGTTGTTGCAGCCGGTTCTGTAGTTACTTCAGACGTAAAACCATATTCTATAGTAGGTGGGATGCCTGCAAGACATATACGTTATCGTTTCACCGAAGAACAAATAAAGAAACTTTTGGAGATAAGATGGTGGGATTGGGAAGAAAGTAAAATAAAAGAAAATTTGAATTTATTTTACAACATAGATGCCTTTATATTGAAACATTCTAATTTGTAAATTATGTTTTCGGTAAGATTATTAAAATCATTATATATTCGTTTTTTTAGATTGTTTTACAAGTCTAAATTCAAACATTTTGGGGATAAATCAAGTGTTCTTTTTCCATTAAATTTAAACGGAATCGAAAACATCAGTATAGGTAGCCGTGTTAATGTAGCATATAAAACTTGGTTGGCAGCTGTACCCCATACTGGGGAACCAAATTGCGAATTAATAATTGGAGAGGGTACTTGTATAGGGAACTTTAATCATATTTATGCGACAAAATCTATTGTTATAGGTAAAAATGTATTAACGGCTGATAAAGTATATATTTCAGATAATCTGCATGGTTACGAAGATATAACTTTACCAATAATACACCAACCAATAAAACAAATTGGAACTGTGGTTATAGGAGATGGATCTTGGTTGGGTGAAAATGTCTGTGTGATTGGTGCTAAAATTGGGAAGAATTGCGTTATTGGAGCTAATTCTGTGTTAACAAAAGATATTCCTGATTATTGCGTAGCCGTAGGTACTCCTGCCAAAATAATAAAACGCTACTGTTTTGAAAATAACAAATGGATAAAAACAGATAAAAATGGAAATTTTATAAAAGAACAATAATGAAAAATATATTAATAACAGGAGGAGCCGGTTTTATTGGCTCAAATTTGGCTCTAAAGCTTATTGAAAAAGGATATAAAATAACTGTTTTAGATAATTTATCAGTACAAATTCATGGCGAAAATCCTGAAGAAAATTCTTTTTTATTTTCAAAAATTAAAAATAAAGTTAAATTTATTAAAGGTTGTGTTACTTCAAAAGAAGATTGGAAAAATGCGATTCTTAATCAAGACGTGATTGTTCACTTAGCTGCTGAAACAGGTACAGGTCAATCAATGTATGAAATAGAAAAATATGTTACTGTAAACATTGGAGGTACAGCTATCATGCTAGATTTATTAGCTAATAATGATCATAACATAAAAAAAGTAGTTGTTGCATCCTCGCGATCTATTTATGGAGAAGGGAAATATTGGTCGGAAGAGTGGAATACTGCGGTTTATCCAAAGCACCGTACCGATGAATATATGGCGTTAAATGATTTTGATGTTAAATATGTTGGTTTGTCAAAACCATTGCAATTGGTTGCTACCGATGAAGAATCAAAAATTCATCCATCTTCCGTTTATGGCATTACCAAACAGAATCAGGAACAAATGATTATGACGGTTTGCCCTACTATTGGGATTGCAGCAGTTGCGTTTAGGTATCAGAATGTATATGGACCTGGACAATCGTTGTCAAATCCATATACAGGAATATTGTCAATTTTTTCAACCTTAATCAAAAATGGAAAAGAGATCAATATTTTTGAAGATGGAAAAGAAAGCCGTGATTTTGTATTTATAGAAGATGTTGTTGCAGCCACTATTTTGGGATTAGAAAAAGAAGAAGCCAATGGAGAAGTTTTTAATGTAGGGACAGGAGAAGCGATTGATGTGATTACAGTGGCCGATGAATTGATTAAAAACTACGGCAGTAATACCAAAGTAAACATTACAGCGAATTATCGTTTGGGAGATATACGGCACAATTATGCTGATTTGACAAAAATTAGATCGTTGTTGGGTTTTACTCCAAAATACAATTTTGAATCAGGAATTAAGGAATTTACCGATTGGGTACTGACTCAAGAAGTAAAGGAAAGTAGGTACGAAGAGTCAATAGCTGAAATGAAAGAAAAAGGATTGTTTAAATAAAAATATGTAAAATAAAGACATTGCAAAATAAATCATTTCTTTTAGGAATTAAGGGTAATCTAATTAATACTTTATGTATTCAGTTAGTTTTATTTTTGTTTTTTTTTAATATACCATTGCATTTTTTTAAAATACCTTTCTCATCAGGTAAGTTGATTTCTATTGCGGCAATAATTTATTTGATCACAATTTTGTTATTAAAAAAAGTAGATAAGATAAAATTGTCAAAAGAATATTTGTATTATATCTTCGGAGTTATTATTGTTTACATTATCACTTTTATACTTTTAAAAATAATTTACAATACTCAGGATGATTATTATTTAACTGTTTTAGTTTTTTATGTAATAGAGTATTTGTTGGGGTCATATTTTATAATAGTATTGTTTAAAATGTATTCATTAAATGAATTAATTAAAAATATTATTATTATCTCAATTATTCAAGCATTTATCATGGTGGGGTCTTTGTTTATACCGCCTTTGAAAAGTTTTGTTGTTGCTGTAATGGAAGCTAATCCACAATTCGCACTGTTTAGTAAGGCTGATACAATAAAGGATTCTTTTAGAGGACTAACCTTAGCTAGCGATAGAACTTTAGGAATGTCTGTATTCTTTTCATTTGCAATAATGTTAATATTTCTATATATATTAAATGAAAGAAACAAAGTAAAATATTTTAAATACGTTTTATTTTTTTTGTTAATATTTTGTGGTGGAATTTTAGCGGCACGTACTTTTTTTGTTGGGTTGTCATTTGGATTAATCTTTTTCTTTGTACTCATTAATCGTTATCCCAAAAACTCTTTAAGGTTGAAAAAATATTCTAAAAATGTTTTAAGTATTATGTTTGTAATTTTTTTTTCAATACCAATAATTATAAATTTATTTTTTTCTGAAATTAAGGATGAAATTGATTTGGCTTTTGATTGGGCATTCGAAATATTTATTAATTTGAGTAATGACGGTTCTGCAAAAAGTGAGTCTTTAGATGATTTGTTAAATAACCATTTGTCAGTTATTCCCTCAGATTGGCAGACAATCCTAATAGGTGATCCCAATAGAACGTTTGTAAATGGAGTTCATTACATGGGGACTTTTACAGACTCGGGTTACTTGAGGAATTTATATGTTTATGGAATAATAGGTAGCTTAGCAGTTTATGTTTTTTGGATTTTTGTTTTTAACAGAACCGCTAGATTATTCAAGAAAAGTGAAGGAATTAATTATTTATTGTTTTTTGTTGCAATTACACTATTTGTTGTCCAAATAAAATATGATGTTTTTCCAGGTTCTGCATTAAATTTCAAATTAGTAATGATTTTTTTTGTTTTTGGTGTTGAAAGGAAAAAGCAAGAACAATTAAATTTAAATTATTAGATGAAAAACAATATTATTTTAATAGCTCCAGTTTACTTTAATTACCATGATCTTATAATTAAAACGCTGGAAAAAAAAGGTTATTTGGTAGATTTTTTGGAAGATAAAAACTCGGGATTTTTGTATACACTTTCTTCCAAGTCAAATTATTTGCTAAAAAAATATAAAGCAAAGTATCAAAATGAAGTTTTGTTAAAATTACAGAATGGTAATTATGACTTAATGATTGTTGTTGGGGGAAAAACGTTAGATGTTGAGTTTTGGAAGTATGTAAAGAATAATTTTAATCTTAAAAAAATCTTGTATCAATGGGATTCCTTCAAAAATTTTGATTTCAGAGGGATGATTCCTTTTTTTGATGTGGTTAAAACTTTTGACAGTGCAGATGCACAGGAACTAGGAATACCGTATTTGCCATTGTTTTACAATAAAGAATCAAATTCGGTTTCAGAAGAAGATATTGACTTATTATTTATTGGTATTTGGCATAGTGATCGAATTACAATTTTAGATAAGATTGCGGAATATGCAAACAAAAATAATTTAAAATATTGTTTCAAGGTTTACTATCCTCGTTATATGTATTTTTATCTGGTTTATGTTAAGAGGTTTTTGTTGCCCTCGGATTTTTTTATTTTTAAGACGGTTCCATTTGATGTTATGACTAATTATTATCAAAGATCAAAATGTATAGTTGACATCAATCATCCATGGCAATCAGGTTTGACAATGAGAACCATTGAAACAATTGGTAGTGGGAAAAAATTAATAACTACAAATTCATATATAAAGCAAGAACCATTTTACAATGATAAAATGATTCAAGTTATTGATAGAGAAAATATTGTTTTGGAAAATGATTTTTTCGAGTTTAAAGAAGATTACAATAACATCGAAAGATTAGAGATTTCTAATTGGATAGCAGAATTGTTAAAATAATATTTTATGGCTAAGCATATTGCTTTTTTTGTTTCAAGTTTTAATTTGGGGGGTGTTGAGAGGGCATTTGTTACCCTTGCCAATAGTTTTGTGGAAGATGGACACAAAGTAGATTTTATTGTCAGCTTAAATGAAGGAATATTAAAAGACGAGTTAAATGGTAATGTTAATATTGTTGATTTAGGATGTAGTAAATTGCGTGGTTCTTTTATTAAGGTATATAGTTATATAAAAAAATCAACTGCCGACTTATTAATAACAGGGCCTACTTACCCAAACATAATAGCCGTTATTTGTAATCTCGTTGCATTTAGGAAACTTAAAGTCGTTGTTACTCAGCATAGTTATCAAGATGTAGAGATGGACAATTTAGGATTGGTAGGTAAATTAGCTCCATATCTTATTAAACTGACTTATAATCACGCGGATAAAGTTGTGGCTGTTTCTCAGGGTGTTAAAACCGATTTGATGATTAATTATGGTATCAACCCCAGCAAGATACGAGTAATTTATAACGCTGTGATAAATGATTCTTTTTTTAAGAAATCGAACGATTCAATAGAAGAATCTATTTTTAACAAGATTTCAGCAAAAAACTTTTTAGTGGCTGTAGGCCGATTGGAAATCGTAAAAAATTATCCGTTTTTAATAGATGTATATGCAAAGATGAAATCTGAAATCCCAAATTTCAATTATGATTTGGTGATTTTAGGTGATGGAACAGAAAGGAAGAATATAGAAACCCAAATTAAGGAATTGGGTGTTCAAGAACATGTTCATCTGGTAGGGGCAGTTTCAAATCCATTGCCTATCATGAAAAGAGCTAAAGCATTGGTTCATACATCTTTTTCGGAAGCAATGCCTTTGGTTTATGTTGAGGCATTAGCATTAAAAGTGCCAGTAGTAACTATAATGAATAAAGGAGCTATTGAGGTTTTAAACGGAGTAAAACAAAAAATAATAATAGATTCGCATAACCAAAAGGAATTTATGACAGGTGTTTTAGAAATATTAGAAAATAATAATTTTTCGGATTTGCCTAACTTAGATAAGTTTCACTCAAATATTATTAAAGAGTCGTTTTTATCTTTAGTTCAAGGTGTTCTATAAATACAATAACAATAATTTGGAAACTGATAAAACTATATATATAAACGGTCGTTTTCTTTGTAATAAAATGGACGGTATCAGCAGATTTTCATTGGAGATTTGCAAACAATTAAAAAGATTAGGATTAGATTTTAGGATTGTAATTCCTAAATGGCTAGAATATGAAAACGAAGAGAGTTTTGAAATACTTAGATTTGGCAGCTTAAAATCTCATTTTTGGGAACAAATTGACTTATTAAGATTTCTTAAAATTAATGGAAATCCATTGCTTCTAAATCTATCTGGATTAGGGCCTTTGTTTTATAATAATCAAATTATTACAATCCATGATTTGTCGTTTTATGAAAACAAGAAATGGTTTTCTAAATCGTATACTCTTTTTTATAGTATAGCAACTCCAATTTTAGCTAATAATGCCTTTAAAATTCTTACAGTTAGTAATTTTTCTAAAACTGAGATTATAAAATACCTTAAGATTGATGAGAATAAAATAGAAGTTATTTACAATGCAGCTACTGATGAAGGTGAAAACAGTATTCGTAATACGGAAGTTAGTCCAATTGTAAACTCTATTTTGAATAATAAATATGTTTTAGCTGTATCTTCAATAGATCCGAGAAAAAATTTGCAACGCTTAATAGATTCTTTTTTAGAATTGAATTTAGAAAATTACATGCTTGTTTTGGTTGGAAAAACTTCGAATCATTTTAATGTAAAATTAAGCGCTGACTCAAAAAATGTAATTTTTACTGGATTTGTGTCTGATTTTGAGTTGTCTAGCTTGTACAAAAAATGTGAATTTTTTATATATCCGTCATTGTACGAAGGTTTTGGGATCCCTCCTTTAGAAGCTATGAAAAATGATTGTGCAGTTATTGTTTCTGAGATTCCAAGTCTAAAAGAAGTTTGTTCTGATGCAGCTCTTTATGTTAATCCGTTTGATACTGAAACTATTAAAAATGGGATTTTAAAAATAATTGGGGATTCAGTTTTAAAAGAAGAATTAAAAAGAAAAGGACGTTTACGTTCAAAATTTTTCAATTGGAAGGATTCTGGAGAAAAAGTCCATAATTTAATTAAAGATATTAAGTTGTAAATATGAAAATACTACAGTTGGTTAAATATTACGATCCTTGCCAAGGAGGTATGGAGTCGGTAGTGAAGAATGTAGTTGAAGGTGTTATTGATTACTCTGATGATATAAGTTTTACAGTCTATTCTAATAATCACAGTCAAAATTTTGTTAAGTCTGTTAAAGAGAAAAACAGGGAAAGAATTATAAAAGAAATTACACCTGCCCATTTTAAGAGCCAACCCCTAAATTTAAGATATCCATCATTAAAAAAGTTAATAATAGATAATGATGTTGTCCATCATCATTATCCTTTTCCAACGATGGAATTTGCTTTGCTACGATATTTTAAACAAATGTCTAATAAAAAATTTATCATTACATGGCATGCTAATATAAAAAATTCCAGATGGAGTTGGATTGAACGGATTTATAATCCAATGATTGAAAAACTTCTCGATAGAGCAGATGCTATAATTGTAACTTCACCACAACTTTTTGAGGCTTCAATTATACTTCAAAAGTATAGTAAAAAAGTCAAAACAATACCTTTAAGTTTTGATCCTAAATATTTATCAATTACTTCTAAAAAATATCCGTCGGATAGATGCTTTGAATTACTCTTTGTAGGGAAACTTAGAAAATATAAGGGGGTAGAATATTTAATAAAAGCTGTTAAAAATTTAGAGGTTAAGTTGAAAATAGTTGGAAATGGGGAAGAACTTCAAAACCTAAAATCATTAGTAGAAGAGCTACATATTGGGCATAAGGTAACTTTTGTTTCTGATGCTGATGATAAACAGTTAGCAGTATTTTACAGAAATGCTGATTTATTTGTGCTGCCTTCAATTAATGAGGCAGAAGCTTTTGGAGTTGTCCAATTAGAAGCTATGGCTAATGGACTACCGGTTGTAAATACCAATTTAGAATCAGGTGTTCCTTTTGTGTCTTTGAATGATTATTCAGGACTTACAGTCGAACCTAACGATGTTGATGCGTTAACAGCCGCAATTGAAAAAATAATTTATAATAAAGATTTGTATGAGTCCTATTCATCCAATTCGTTAGAAAGAGTAAAAATATTTTCACGAGAAAAAATGGCGGAAGCATACAAGGAAATCTATCAATTATAATGTTAAAATCGATCGTAATTACCGGGGCCACAGGATTTGTAGGGACGAATCTTCGCTGCTATTTGAAGACTTCACACGAAATAGAAACTTTGAGTGTTCGCTATATCAAAAATCAGAAATTTGATTTGAAAACGGATGTCCTAATTCATCTAGCAGGGAAAGCTCACGATTTAATGAAAGTGTCTAAGCCATCAGAATATTATGAAGCTAATTTTGAGCTGACCAAACAATTGTTTGATGCTTTTTTGCGTTCAGATGCCAAAGTTTTTGTGTTTATGAGTACGGTAAAAGCTGCCACCGATGAGGTGAATGGCGTACTGAAAGAAAATGACTTTCTTTGCCCTAAAACCCATTATGGTATTGCAAAACAACAGGCCGAACAGTATATTCTGAGTCAATCACTACCAGAAGAAAAGAGAGTGTATATTTTGCGTCCCTGTATGATTCACGGTCCTGGAAATAAAGGCAATTTAAATTTATTGTATCAATTGGTTGCCAAAGGATTTCCTTGGCCTTTGGGCGCTTTTGAGAACCAACGTTCTTTTCTGAGTATCGAAAATCTTTGTTTTGTTATTAAAGAATTATTAGAAAACACAGCAATTCCGTCGGGGGTTTATCAAGTAGCAGATGACGAACCTTTGTCTACAAACCAATTAATTCAGTTGCTTGGAAAGAGTTTGGATAAAAAAAGCAGAATACTCAACTTATCACAAAATATGATAAGCTCTATTGCTAAATTAGGAGATCATTTACATTTACCTTTAAATTCAGAACGGTTACAAAAGCTAACGGAGAATTATGTGGTTAGCAATAGAAAGATTATAAAGGCGATCGGGAAAACATTGCCTGTTTCTACTGAGCAAGGTCTGATGATGACTTTTGAATCCTTTAAGAAATAAAAGACAAAAAAATATAATGACTGGAACTAAAAACAACAACTATGTTTTAATCATGGCTGGTGGCGTGGGCAGTCGGTTTTGGCGTAAGAGCCGCAACCACTTTCCCAAGCAGTTTATTGATTTTTTGGGTATAGGCAAATCATTACTGCAACTTACTTATGAGCGATTTGAGAAAATTTGTCCCAAAGAAAATATTTATATACTGAGCAATGAACAGTATTTGGGTTTAATCCAGGAACAGTTGGCAGGTATTTTGATAGCTAACATTCTACTGGAGCCGAGCCGCAATAACACAGCTCCTTGTATTGCTTATGCTTCTTATAAAATCCTTAAACAGAATCCAGATGCCAATATAGTAGTGGCTCCTTCAGATCATTTGATTTTGAAGGAAATGGAATTTTTGGATAAAATTTCACAAGCCCTAGATTATACCGCAACCAACGACGCATTGGTTACGTTGGGAATTACTCCAACACGACCGGATACGGGTTATGGGTATGTCAATTTCCAGAAAGAGGGTATTGATGGCGTTCATAAAGTAGCTTGTTTTCTTGAAAAGCCTATTCTTAAAAAAGCACAAGAATATCTCGCTAGCGAAGCATATTTGTGGAATGCAGGAATTTTTATTTGGCGTGCTCAAAGTATTCAAAATGCTTTTAAACAACATGCAACTGCAATACATGAGTTATTCATTCAAGGAAATGATGTCTATAATACCAATTCAGAAGTAGCATTTATAGCGGAAAACTATCCTAAAAGCCCTAACATCTCTATAGATTATGCTATTTTAGAAAAGGCAACCAATGTTTATACCATTCCTGCTGATATCGGTTGGTCCGATCTGGGCACTTGGGCCTCTTTGCATGAAGTAGCTGAGAAAGATGCTTTTAATAACTCGGTTACCGTTTCTCAAAAGCACCTCAGCAACACTGCGAATTGCTTGATACAAGTGCCAAAAGGGAAAGGGGTAGTTATAGACGGGCTTGAAAATTACATTATTGTTGATGATGCCAATGTATTACTAATTTACCCTAAAGACAAAGAACAAGAAATCAAACAAGTATCGATACAAATGAGTGAAGATTTTGGTGTTGATTTTCAGTAAAAAAGGTGATAATTGATAACATAATACTGTAAATGAAAACTACTATATTTAATCAAATAAATGAATCCTTACAACAAGAGGGATTTACAATAGCATCCTATGATGACCATCGCCCCTGGGGCGGTTTTTTTGTTATAGATGAAAATCAAGCACAGCAATTTGCCAACCACTATTTTGAAGGATTGGATGTAGCATCACTGAAGATATCCGGAAAACTTAGTCCAAAAATATTGTTAGTAGCGCCTCATCAACGATTATCTTGGCAATACCATCACCGTAGGGCTGAGATATGGCGACTCATCGATGGGGAAGCAGGTGTTATCCGCAGTAAAGATGATGTACAAGGAGAACTTGAAGTATTAAAAAAAGGCGATACGATTACTTTACAGCAAGGAGAACGTCACCGTTTAGTAGGCCTTGAAGCTTGGGGTGTTGTTGCTGAAATCTGGCAACATACCGACGCAGAAAACCCATCTGATGAAGATGATATTGTACGGGTACAGGATGATTTTGGGAGATAGTAGGTTTTTTCGTTTAGGAAAAAAACTAAGTTATTATTACTGTCTCGGTGGATGTAATTATTTAAAACGTAAGTTCGATTGTTTTTATGTAGTAAAACAGAACAAAAAATGTAACCAGAACCGTTTTTATTGAAATTGTTCTTGCTCTCGATACAAATTTCTTCCCGAGGCTTCGGGAGTAAATTACATGAACTGACGAAAAATTATCATCAAAAACTAATTACTTCTATCGGGTTATTATTAGTATTCAATTTTCTTGGATTAAATAAGCTGTAAAACACAGCGTTATAAAATATAAAATGTTAAATACACAAAAATGACCATTGAAAAAACACCAATAAAAGATTTAGTAATCATTAACCCAACGGTTTTTGAAGATTCGCGTGGCTATTTCTTTGAAGCCTACAACCAAGCTCAATTTCATGAAAATGGAATAAAATATCAATTTATTCAAGACAATCAGTCCTTCTCTACAAGAGGGGTGATTCGAGGATTGCATTTGCAAATCAATCCTTTTGCACAGGCCAAATTAGTACGGGTGCTACAAGGTGAAATCCTTGATGTAGCTGTAGACTTACGAAAAAATTCACCTACTTATGGGCAACATTTTAGTGTGGTTTTGAGTGCGGATAATAAAAAACAATTAATGGTACCTCATGGCTTTGCTCATGGTTTTTCGGTTTTGAGTGAAACTGCCTCAGTACTGTATAAAGTAGATCAACTTTACCATAAGGATAGTGAGAGAGGAATTCGTTATGATGACCCGACTCTTGCCATAGATTGGCAATTAGATTCTAAAGAGATTATTGTTTCAGAAAAGGATCTGATTTTGCCTAGTTTTAATGAAATAGATTGGGAGTTTTAATACTTAACCGCAAAGTTCGCGAAAAAAAAGTTTAAAGTTTAAGGTTTAAAGTTGTCACTGGTGAGAATGAGAATTGGGTTTAACCGCAAAGTTCGCAAAGGAGGCGCGAAGGACTCAAAGTTGTTTGACTGGGAGTCTTAAAATTTAACCGCAAAGTTCGCAAAGAAGATTAAAAAAAGTTTAAGGTTTAAAGTTTAAAGTTGTCGGTAAGATTGAGAGTTTGTTTGATAAAAAATAATTATGCAAAAAATAGTAGTAACAGGAGCCACCGGACAATTGGGTTCAGAACTGAAAGTGTTATCTGAGAATTATGCGCAATATGAATGGATTTTTGCCGATAGGACGCAAGTATCTTTGGATAATTTGGATGTCTTAAAAAAACAATTAGAAGTACTATCTCCAAATATAATTTTGAACTGTGGTGCTTATACTGCTGTAGACAAAGCTGAAACCGAACAGGAATTAGCAAACATTATTAATGATTTGGCTCTAGGTATTATTGCCCAATATGCTAAAGATCATTCCGTAAAATTAATCCATATTTCTACCGATTATGTTTTTGACGGTACTGCAGCTACTGCATTGACTGAAGCGGCTCCGACGAATCCTATTAATGTTTATGGTATGACTAAATTGGCAGGAGAAAAGGCTTGTTTGCAAGAAAATCCAAATTCAATTATAATCAGGACTTCTTGGGTGTACTCTAGTTTTGGAAATAATTTTGTAAAAACGATGTCCCGATTAATGCAAGAAAGAGACAGCTTAAATGTTGTAAATGATCAGATAGGAAGCCCAACTTATGCCGCTGATTTGGCTCAGGCTATCATGACAATATTGGTAAATGCTCATTGGCAGGCAGGTATTTATAATTTTTCTAATGAGGGAGAAATCAGTTGGTATGAGTTTGCTTTGGCAATTAAAGAATTAGGCAATTTTGATTGTGAAATCAGTGGAATTCCAGCTTCTAATTATCCGACACCTGCAAAGCGTCCGCAATATTCTTTATTGGATAAAACTAAAATAAAAGATACATTTGGAGTTGAGGTTCCGGAGTATAAAGAAAGTTTGATTGCGTGCATGAAGTTGTTGGGAAATGAATAGTGAGAGGTGAATAGTGAGGAGTGAGAAGTGGTTTGCAATTTTCGTTTTGCCATAGATATAAAGGGAGTCGAATATTTAGAGCATGATTTTGTTTCGAGACTATAAAGAGGTTTTGAAATATGTTACCAATACCTTTTTATTGAAAGTAAAAAAGTAGGGGTTACTAATTTTCTTTTTTGCTTGATCAAAAAAGAAACAAAAAAATCACTACCTGAAAATAAAAAGCTTAAAAACTACCTCAAAGTGCCGTTCCACAGCCCGAGCCGTTCGTCTTTCATGCTCAACTCGCGGACTGCTGCCACTTTACTTTTTCGTTGTTTTTTTATGCTTTTTATTTAAGGGCGGGGCAAAGAGTATTGAGAAGTGAATAGTGCATAGTGAGAGGTGAGAAGTGAGGAATGAGGAGTGAATAGTGAGAGGTGAGAATTGAATAGTGAGAAGAGGCTTGCAATTTTCGTTTCGCCTCAGACCTAGAGGAAGCCGAAAATAGAGGGTTTTTCTATTATTGCCATTAAAGAGTAAACAAAAATAGTTAGGGACTTTTTGCAACTAATTAAAATATATAAAAACAAAATGAAAAATATACTTATCACCGGTGGTGCCGGTTTTATTGGGTCTCATGTAGTGCGACTGTTTGTAAACAAGTATCCACAGTATCAAATTTTTAATTTGGATGCGCTGACGTATGCAGGGAATCTGGAGAATATAGTTGATATAGAAAAGGAACCTAATTACACATTTATTAAGGGCGATATTGTTGATGCTACATTTATAGATCAATTATTTGCGGAGCATCAGTTTGATGGGGTTTTGCATTTAGCTGCTGAATCGCATGTGGATCGTTCCATAACGGATCCGTTATCTTTTGTGAAAACAAATGTGATAGGAACTATGAATTTATTGAATGCCGCCAAAACAATTTGGAACGGAAATTATGAAGGGAAACGTTTTTATCACATTAGCACAGATGAGGTTTATGGAAGTTTGGGTGCCGAAGGATTGTTTACTGAAACAACGGCCTACGATCCTAACTCTCCTTACTCTGCTTCTAAAGCGAGTTCGGATCATTTTGTTCGAGCGTATGGAGAAACATACGGTTTGCCTTATGTATTGACGAACTGTTCTAATAATTACGGTCCTTTTCATTTTCCTGAAAAACTGATTCCATTGTTTATCAATAATATCATTCAAAACAAACCGTTACCTGTATATGGCGATGGAAAATATACTCGTGACTGGCTTTTTGTAGAAGATCATGCTGTAGCGATTGATTTGGTTTTCCACGAGGGAAAAAACCACGATACCTATAATATTGGCGGTTTTAATGAATGGCAGAATATCGATTTGGTTAAATTGCTTTGCAAAATAATGGATGAGAAATTGGGAAGAACAGCGGGAACCTCTGAACAGCTGATTTCCTATGTAAAAGACCGTCCAGGACATGATTTGCGCTATGCCATTGATGCTAGTAAGATTAATAAGGAATTAGGCTGGAAACCATCCGTTACTTTTGAGCAAGGATTGGAAAAAACCGTTAACTGGTATTTGGAAAATCAAACCTGGTTGAATAATATTACTTCTGGAGAGTATGCAACCTATTACGAAAAACAGTATAGTTAGTGAGAAGTGAATAGTGAGGAATGAGAAGTTTTCAGTATTTCGTTTAGTGATGAATTAGTCAAAAAAGTGTAAGGTAGGAAGATGAAAAATCTAAAAATATGAAATCAACAGTAACAAAAACTTTTCTTACTCGAATTAAAACTAATTAATCCGAATTTCAGGAATGGATGCTAGCAATGAGATTTTGTTTAAAGTTAGAAATTATGGCTTATTAATTTTCTTTTAGCTCACTAAAATTTTATTTTAACTGGTATTTGCTTCGCCTGTTCGCTTCGCTCGGGTGTCTGAATCTTCGATTTGCCTTGATGCAAAAGAAACAAAAGATCAAGCCTGAAAATTAAAAACTTAAAAACTACCTCAAAACTACGTTCCGCAGCCCGAGCCGTTCGCCTTTCAGGCTCAACTCGCGGACTGCTGCCACTTCGTTTTTTCGTTGTTTTTTGACGTTTTTAATTTAAGGGCGGGGAGAGGAGTGGTGTGAGAGCGTTTATATTATTATTAATTACGAAGTATGAAAAATATATTGTCTTAATTATTAAAGACATTTTTGTCTCAGATTAGAAGTATTAAAAAGATTTGTTACAATATAAATTAATTTAATTAGTGGTAATTTGTGAAATTTGTGGTAAAAAAAATATATTTTAATTAATTATGACATTAGATTAAAGTCATTACTTGAGTATGTTGATTAATTTCGGCAGGCCTTACTTACCTTATAAAAAAATAATTAATTTAAAAAATTCGAATTAATTCGTAAAATTAGTACAATTATGAAATCGCCATTAAAAATTTTTGCCTAAGCAAACACCAAAAAATAAAAAGCGATTCCATAAATGACCAATAATAAATAAATTTAAAATTTATGAAAGGAATTATATTAGCCGGAGGATCCGGAACCCGTTTGCATCCGTTAACGCTTGCTATGAGCAAACAAATGATGCCTGTGTATGATAAGCCGATGATTTATTATCCGTTGTCTACTCTAATGATGGCTGGGATCCATGAAATATTGATTATTTCTACGCCTCATGATTTACCTCATTTTAAAAAATTACTAGGCGATGGGTCTTCGATAGGCTGTCAATTCAGTTATGCGGAACAGGCTATTCCGAATGGTCTGGCGCAAGCTTTTGTTATTGGAGAAGAATTCATAGGAAAAGATAGTGTCGCATTGGTTTTAGGGGATAATATTTTCTTTGGTGCTAATATGCATGAATTATTGCAATCTAACACTAATCCTGAAGGCGGAGTTGTTTTTGCGTATCATGTTTCTGATCCGGAACGCTATGGTGTGGTGGAGTTTGATGCCACATTCAAAGCACTTTCGATTGAAGAAAAACCCTTGGAACCCAAATCAAATTATGCAGTACCAGGATTGTATTTTTATGATAATTCAGTAGTCGAAATTGCCAAAAATATCAAGCCAAGTGCTCGTGGAGAATATGAAATAACCGATGTGAATAAAGTGTACTTGGAAAAAGGAGCTTTGAAAGTAGGTATTCTAAGCAGAGGTACCGCTTGGTTGGACACCGGAACTTTTAATAGTTTGATGCAAGCAGGACAATTTGTTCAGGTGATTGAGGAACGTCAGGGACTTAAAGTAGGTTGTATCGAAGAAATTGCATGGAGACAAGGTTTCATTAGTGACCAACAATTGAAAGATCTGGCTGAACCTTTAAAAAAGTCTGGGTACGGGGAGTATCTTTTGGGATTGTTGAAGCATAAGTTGTAAGTTAGTAGTGAGAAGTGAATAGTGAGAAGTGAGAAGTGAGAAGTGAGAGGTGAATAGTGAGGAGTGATCAGGGATTAGTTCTTATTTACCATTATTATTATTATTATTATTATTATTATTATTATTATTATTATTTATTTAAAAGCATAGACATAGTTTAAAACATGACATATTTTGCATTAATTATTTTATTGGTTGGTATTGAACTTATTTATTTTAAAATAGCGGATACCTACAATATCATTGATAAACCCAATAGTAGATCATCCCATACTTCTATTACATTAAGAGGTGGTGGCATTATTTTTCCAATAGCCATAGGTATCGCTTTTTTACTGGGCTATGTTTCTTGGGCTGTTACGCTTGCTGTAGTATTAGTGGCTATAGTAAGTTTTATTGATGATATCAAACCACTGTCTCAATTGCCTCGATTTATTTCACATGTCATAGCTGTGGGTTTGGTTTTTTATGAGTTGCATTTGTTTTATGAACCTTTGTGGTTGCTTCCTGTTGTGTTTGTACTTCTTATAGGTTGGGTAAACGCCTTTAATTTTATGGATGGTATCAATGGGATCACCGTCTTGTATGCTTTAGCGGCCATAGCTACTTTTTCTTTTTTACCAATCAACCAAGCCAGCTTGCCATTACTCATTACAATGGGATTGTCTTGTTTGGCTTTTGGGATATTTAATGTTCGAAAAAAAGCTAAAACCTTTGCAGGAGATGTTGGTAGTATTAGTATGGCACTCTTTTTGGGCTATTTTATGATAAAGACCATTATTGATTCAGGGCAACTCGGGTATATTCTTTTCTTTTCGGTATATGGAATTGATGCTATTATCACCATCATCAGTAGATTGCTTAAAAAAGAAAATATATTTCAGCCGCACCGCTCTCATTTGTACCAATATCTGGCTAATGAAATGGGCTATTCCCATATTTTAGTCGCTTTTATTTATGCAGGATTTCAATTGGGTATAAACGGATTGGTTATTTATTTGGATGCCAATGGGGATTTGACCCTGCTTTTTATGGGCGGATTTTTACTGCTACTGACATTCATCTATTTACTTGTTCGAAATTTTGTCACTCGTAAAATGGTCCTCAGGAATTCTTAATCCGTTTTTTGCTTGTATTTTTATCCCGAATAAAATACTTCGAAAGGTATGACAAAACGTCTTTTTGATATTGTTTTCTCTCTCTTCACACTTCTCCTGTTTTTTTGGGTTCTATTGATGTCATGGTTGCTTGCTGCTATGGATACACATACGAATGGCATCTTCCTCCAAGAACGCATTGGTCAATTTGGTGTGCCATTTAAAATATATAAACTGCGGACGATTCGGACTGAATCTCACACCGGTGAAAAGTACATTTCGAGAATACGCCAGTTCCTGAGACGCTTTAAATTGGATGAGATGCCACAGTTTTTTAATGTTCTCAAAGGAGAAATGAGTATTGTGGGGGCAAGACCCGATGTGCCGGGTTATTATAATTTGTTAACAGGAGAAAATCGTAAAATACTAGAATTGAAGCCAGGATTAACTAGTTTAGCTTCCATAAAATATAATAAAGAGGAATTCATGTTGCAGAAGCAGGAGTTGCCTTTAGTTTATAATGATAGTGTTATTTTTCCGGATAAAGTACGAATGAATCTAGCGTATTATTACAATCGAAGTTTTAGTGGGGATATGCTACTTATTTTGAAGACTGTTTGGTTTACTTTTTTTAAAAAATACCATAACAAATACTAAAAAGAATATAGTACTGCAATCAGAATCATGGAGGTGTTTTTTATTACTTTAGCAGAATAAACCCCTATGGATTTTATTTCTAGAAGATGGAAAAAAACAAAATTTGGCTATCACCTCCTCATATGGGTGGAAACGAACAGCACTATATTCAGGAGGCCTTTGATACCAACTGGATTGCTCCGATAGGACCCAATATTGATTTTTTTGAACAAAGTTTGGAGCATTTTCTGGGTTCAGGGTATGTTGCCGCATTGAACTCGGGTACCGCGGCCATTCATTTGGGATTGATTCTTTTAGGGGTTCAGTCAGATGATACCGTACTTTGTCAGAGCATGACCTTTTCAGCTTCAGCTAATCCTATTTTGTATCAAGGGGCAATCCCTATTTTCATAGACAGTGAAGCCGAAACCTGGAATCTATGTCCTATTGCACTTGAAGAAGCTATCATTGACCAGATAAAAAAAGGGAAAAAGCCTAAAGCTATTATTGCCGTTCATTTATATGGGATCCCTTATAAAATTGATGCTATTCGTGTGCTTGCTGATATTTATGGAATTCCAATTTTGGAAGACAGCGCTGAGGCACTAGGAAGTAGTTACAAAGGACGTAAATGTGGTACTTTTGGAGATATTGGAATATTCTCTTTTAATGGTAGTAAAATCATAACTACCTCTGGAGGAGGTGCGATTGTGACAAATTCCGAGGCTTTAAAGAAGAAAGCTATTTTTTATGCCACGCAATCTAGGGAGAATGCGATTCATTATCAGCACAGTCAGATCGGATATACTTATAGAATGAGTAATGTATGTGCCGGTATCGGTCGGGGACAAATGGAAGTGCTTCAAAAACATATAGAATCAAGAAGGAGGGTACATCAATTTTATACGGTATTATTTGAAAGCATCGACGGAATTACAGTGCATGCTGTATCTGATGACCGCTATTTTTCTAATTATTGGTTGACGACAATCTTAATAGACCCCAATAATCCTTATCAATTGACAAGGGATCAAGTGATGCAGGCACTTTCAGAGGAAAACATTGAATCACGTCCGCTTTGGAAACCGATGCATTTGCAACCTTTTTTTAAGGAAAATGCATATTACGGTCATGAAGTAGCCGCAACTTTATTTGAGCATGGACTTTGTTTGCCGTCGGGTTCAAATCTTAGCGCGGCAGCATTAAACAAAATTAAAGGAGTTTTCTTGCAATTAACATGCTGAGGTTTAACCTAGGAAGCTTGTTTATTTGAAGAAACGGCGTTCTTAAAACAATCCCATCTGAACCCAAAGCTCGCTTGCTTTTTATTTTATTCGGTATAAAAACCGAAATGTAATGACGAAACGTATTACTTTAACATCAATTATTTGTAGTTTTGTTAACGTATTAAAGAATAATTTTAAATCTATATCAATTGAATAGAAATAATAATAAGAATCCAGATGGGTTTGTTTCAAAATATTTTTCGAGAGCTAATCTGCGATTTAACATTCATAATCTTAGTTATCTGCCGCGCTGGATTATTGTGATGATGGATGTTACCGTTCTGATTGTTGCTTTCTTTTTTACTTATCTGATTTTCAGAGGAACTGGTTTGGACTATATTATTACGCCAGATCATTTTCTTTTTATAAGTTCTTATTTTGGGGTTAATCTTTTCTTTTTTTGGATTTTTAGAACGTACTCGGGAATCATCAGGCACTCTTCCTATATAGATGCAGTCAAACTTTTGTTTTCACAAATGGCGGTTTTGGTGTTATTTCTTTTTTTTAATTTTTCCTATGAATTGCTGGTTGGTGAGAAGGCCTTTTTGAATACTGCTATGTTTATAAATGTAGTGCTTTCTTTTTGTGGTTTGTTTTTGTATCGTGTAGTAGTGAAACAGACTTTTGAACTCTATTTTTCGGAAAAAGGAAATAATAAGCTTATTAGAACCATTATATATGGCACAGATGCAAATGCGATATCTGTAGCGAATGCATTAAAATTTGAAACTCCTTCCCGTTTTAAAATTGTGGGATTTGTTGACAAGAATAATCAAAATGCTTCTAAAAGAATGCTGGATTTGCCTATTTTAGTACAAAAGAAAAAGATGCCTACTTTAATGCGCTCTGTGGGTGCTGAGGGTATAATTATAGCAGACAAAAGTTTGACAAAAGAAGAGCAATCGATTATTGTAGACCAATGTTTAGAATACAATTTTAAGGTATATAATGTACCTTTGATATCCAACTGGGAAAATCAAAAAGAAATCTCTCAAAAAGTAAAGAACATTGAAATTGAGGATTTGTTAGAAAGACAGCCTATTGTATTAGACAATAAATCTATTACGAAACAGCTTAAAGACAAGACTGTTCTTATTACTGGAGCCGCAGGATCGATAGGCAGTGAAATTGTACGTCAGGTATTAAGTTTTCATCCGAAAAAAATTATTATTTTGGACCAGGCAGAAACTCCTCTGCATCACTTATCCTTAGAAACTCAAGCTTTAATTTCAAATTCAAAAATCAAAACTGTAATTGGTGACATACGGAATCTAGAGGCTTTAGAACATCTTTTCAGTGCCTATAGTCCACAGGTGGTTTTTCATGCCGCTGCTTACAAACACGTTCCACTGATGGAGGAAAATCCTTCTCAAGCCATTCTAACCAATATTCAGGGGACTAAAAACTTAGCGGATTTATCTTGTAAGTACAATGTAAAGAAGTTTGTAATGGTGTCAACCGATAAAGCGGTTAATCCAAGTAATGTGATGGGAGCCAGTAAACGAATAGCCGAGAAATATGTTCAATCCCTTCATTTAAGAAGTCAAAAGGAAAGTCATTCCAATGCCACAAAATTTATCACGACCCGTTTTGGAAACGTCTTGGGTTCTAATGGATCAGTAGTTCCTTTATTTACTAAACAAATAGCAGAAGGAGGACCATTAACGATTACACATCCTGATATTATTAGGTACTTTATGACAATACCTGAGGCTTGTCAACTGGTGTTGGAAGCTGGTGCCATGGGTAACGGTGGCGAAATCTATATTTTTGATATGGGAAAACCAGTTAAAATTATCGATTTAGCCAGAAAAATGATTAAGCTTGCCGGATTTATTCCTGAAAAAGACATTAAAATACAAATTGTAGGTTTGCGACCTGGAGAAAAGTTATTTGAGGAACTACTGAATGATACTTCTAAGACCTTAGCCACACATCATGAAAAAATCATGATCGCGCAGGAAATTCAGGATGAGTTTGAAAATTTTCATATTGATATCGATGAATTAATTAGTATTGCTAATCAATATCAAAATGATGCTGTTGTTGCGAAAATGAAAAAAATAGTACCTGAGTTTAAAAGTATGAACTCAACATTTGAGGTGCTGGATAAATAGCAGATTAATACAGTTATTATATCAGAGGCCCATGGAACAGTTTTGTTTGATGGGCTTTTTTGTATTTAAGTAAGGGCTATAATTTAATGTCAGATTTGAATAAAGCGCTTCCTCCTTTTTCGTAGAATTTCACAGATTCACACAGATTAATTCGTGGTGGAGGGTAGAAATCTTTTAAAAATAGTAATCTGTGGCAGATTTTTTTTTAATAGCTGCCACAAGACGTCTTTCTTGCTGCTTATGGAAAGGATATTAAAAAATAAAGTATAGAAGTATTCTTTGTTTTTGAACTTAAATTATACATAGGCTAGGTCTAGTTTTACAAGTAGCTGAATGGATAAGTAAAAAAAAGCCCTTTAGAAATTCCAAAGGGCTTATAATTGATTGTAGATTTATTTTTTTGATTCTTCTACAGAAACTTTTCTAAATTCTTTTAAAAGTTTTTCCAAGTCTAACGTTGATTTTCTTGCTCTTGTTCCAGCAGCTTTGTTCCCTTTCTCGACGTGTAATTCAGATTCTGTTTTGAACGTTTCGATTTCGGTGTTAATTTTTGCTAATAAATCTTTCATGATACTAATGAATTAAATTAAAAGGCAAAAGTAAAAAGTTTGCTTATTAAACTGGGATAATTTGCTGTTAAAATTATTTTTTTTATTCACATCTCTCCGTTATTAAACTTTTTTTGTGTTGAAAGCAAAAGGACGCTGTGAAGAATGGGTCATTGCATGGTGTACAGGCTTTAAAGATGTTTTTATATGTGATTATGTTGTTTTTCCGGTTTTGATAGATAAATAAAAAAAATAGTAAAAGTTATTTTTACGATTTCAGTGGTGGACTGTTTTTACAGATTTCATTTTTTAAGGATTAGCATCAAGTCTGTAATCTGTAATCAGTATTTTTACTTTGGAATAACTTTCTTATTGACCTGATGGTTGTAACGGATTTAGATCTGTTTTCTTTTCTATCCTATTATTAAAATGCATTTTATTATACATTTTAATAATTATATACTATGGCTTAATTCTATAGCAAATTGCTATATTTGTTTGATAATACCACCGTTGTAGAAAGAAAATTAGGGTCGGCTTGCGACATTTTTATTTCTACATAAGCATCCTGAAACAATGAATAATTCAAAAAATGGCGCTGCGCCTTGGTTGTTTGAAATAACACCTAAAAATAAATTCTTTTCCCTGAATCTTACTGAGGTATGGCAGTATAGGGACTTGTTGCTACTTTTTGTTAAAAGAGATATTGTAACGGTTTACAAACAAACCGTTTTAGGGCCGCTCTGGTATTTTATCCAACCGCTGTTTACATCCATTATTTTTACGATTATTTTTAACACGGTTGCAGGTATAGCTACTGGTAGTGTTCCTCCATTTTTGTTTAATTTGGCCAGTATTACTGTTTGGAATTATTTTTCCTCCTGTTTGTTGGCTACCTCAGACACTTTTAAAGCCAATGCCGGGTTGTTTGGAAAAGTTTATTTTCCAAGAATTATCATGCCATTATCTATAGTGCTCTCCAACCTGATTAAGTTTGGATTGCAGCTGCTTATTTTTATAGCCTTTTATATTTATTTTATAGTATCGGGCGAGTCCTTATCGCCCAATTTTACGCTCCTTTTTTTTCCGGTTTTAGTAGTCTTGATGGGTTTGTTGGGATTGGGTCTTGGAATGATTATTTCTTCGATGGTCACTAAATACAGGGACTTGACGTATTTAGTGACTTTTGGGATACAATTGCTGATGTATATTTCGGCAGTGAATTACCCATTGGCATTGATACAAGAAAAGATGCCTGATTATTCGTGGATTATTGACTATAATCCGATGGCGTATGTTATTGAAATATCCCGATATATGTTGTTGAACACCGGAAGTTTTTCGGTTGGTTCTTTTCTATATGTTGGTGTTGTAACCATAGCCGTTTTTTTTATAGGATTGCTGATTTTTAATAAAACAGAAAAAACATTTATAGATACGGTTTAGTAAGGAAGTGAGAAAGTGAGAAGTGAGAAGTGAGAAGTGAAGGGTGAGAAGGTGAGGAAGTTAGAAGTGAGAAAGTGAGAAGTGAGGAAGTGAGAAGTGAGAAGTGAAGGGTGAGAAAGTGAGAAGTGAAGGGTGAGAAGGTGAGGAAGTGAGGAGGTGAGGAGGTGAGAAAGTAAGGAAGTGAGAAGTGAAGGGTGAGGAAGTGAATGGATAGTTTATACGGACTGTTTGCGAAAAAATTCATTAAATATAAAAAGATATGGATCATAAAGATTTGGAGGTTTGGAAGAAAAGCATGGATTTGGTGGAGACTATTTATAAGTTGACTCAAACATTTCCAGATTCGGAAAAATTTGGTTTGACGAGTCAAATGCGAAGATCTGCAGTTTCAATTCCATCTAATATTGCTGAAGGGTCCGCAAGAAAAGGAGATAAGGAATTAATTCATTTCCTTCATATTGCCTTGGGCTCACTTTCAGAGTTAGACACACAATATACAATAGCTGTGAGAATAAATTATACTAGTAAAGAGGAAAATATTGAGAATCAAATTAATGATGTTAAAAAATTACTTTTAGGATTTAGAAATTATTTAGAAAGAAAGAGTGAAAAGTAAAAGAGTGAAAAGTCAGAAGAGAAGTATGAGTAGTAAAAAGTGAATAGAACTGGGTAACAAAATCCCGTTTTTCAATACTATCGTTTTACATCTCACTAAAAACTACTAACTAATATCATTTCAATGCTAACGAATTTCATCTCGCTAACACCTTTTCACTTCTTACGATTCACCACTCACCTATTATGAAAGACATTATTTTAAAAGCTGAAAATATCTCCAAACAATATCGTTTGGGGCAGGTAGGTACTGGTACCATCAGTCATGATTTGAACCGATGGTGGCATAAACTGAGAGGGAAGGAGGATCCTTACCTTAAAATAGGCGATACTAATGACCGCAGTACCAAGGGGGAGAGTGATTATGTCTGGGCTTTGCAGGATATCAACTTTGAAGTGGAGCGCGGAGAGGTCATTGGCATTATAGGGAAAAACGGGGCTGGAAAATCGACTTTGCTTAAAATTCTGTCTAAAGTGGCAGCGCCTACCACGGGAAGTATTAAATCAAGAGGGAGGATTGCTTCTTTGCTTGAAGTGGGAACGGGTTTTCATCCCGAGTTGACGGGACGGGAAAATATTTTTTTGAACGGTGCCATTCTGGGAATGACCAAGAAAGAGATTACTGCAAAATTGGATGAAATCATTGATTTTTCGGGATGCGAACGCTATATTGACACGCCGGTAAAACGCTACAGTTCCGGAATGACAGTGCGATTGGCTTTTGCCGTAGCGGCATTTTTAGAACCTGAAATTCTTATCATTGATGAGGTTTTGGCTGTGGGCGATGCTGAGTTTCAGAAGAAAGCTTTGGGGAAAATGCAGGATATTTCAAGACAAGGCGGTAGAACGGTGTTGTTTGTGAGTCATAATATGGCGGCGGTAAAGAGTTTGTGTACTAGGGGGATTGTGCTTGAGCATGGGAAAGTAAACTATGTTGGAGATATTGAAACAGCTATAAATTTATATTACATAGACCTAAATGAAGACTTGCAACCTTTTTACAAAGGAAACGGAATTATTAAAGAAGTATATTTTTCAAATACTGAAATTGAATGGAATTCTAGTTTTAAAGTTTTTATAAAGTTTGACACTGAATTTCCTTTTCAAGACTTAGTAGTTGGCCTTTTAATTAATAACAAAGAAAATACTCCAATAATGGCGGTAAATAATAAACATTATTTAGATTCTAGAATTAATAAAGATGAGATTAAAAAAGGTATTGTTTCCGTTGAAATAGAAAATTTTAATCTATTTCCTGGAGATTATAAATTAGATGTATTTATAGGCGATGGCTATGTTGACAAAGAAAAAATAGAAGAAAAAATATTTTTCAAAGTAGATTTAAAAAGCTCAAATCAACAATTTTATAAAATAAATAAAAATATGAATAAAATAATTTTTAATAAAGTAAAATGGAATATTCAAAACTAGTTTTTAAATTTTTAAGAATAATCAAAAATATATTCGATAAAAGCAAACCTACAAAAGAGGAGGAATTATCTGAAGAAGAATATTATGAAAATCTTTTTGTGAAAAATGAAAAGTGGAATAATGTTAATCCAAATTACGATGAAAATAAAAGATGGGAAAGCATTAAAAAAATAATTAGCACCAATAAAGTTTTTGAAGGAATTGAAAACCCAAAAATATTAGATTTAGGTTGTGGTAGAGGTTGGTTAACCAATCTATTAAGTCAATTTGGAGAAATAGTAGGAATAGAACCTGTCGGAAAAGTTATAGAACATGCAAGAAAAATTTTTCCAAACATCAAATTTTTTATAGGAACATCTAAAGATTTATTAAAAGCTAGTAAAGGTGAATTTGATTTAATAGTTTCTTCGGAAGTAATAGAACATATAATAGATGAATTAAAAAAAGATTTTGTTGCGGATATTTCAAAACTATTAACTAAAAACGGATTTGTAATTATTACTACGCCTAGAAAAGAAGCACAATTAAAATGGATAGAAAATTCAAAACTAGGACAACCTATAGAAGATTGGATTAGTGAAAATGATTTAGAAAATCTATTTTTAGAATCTAATTTTAAATCAATTGGATTGGAACGGATCGGCATGCAACAATCCAACAATAGCGAAGAATTAGAAATTTACCAAGTATGGTTATTCAGGAAGAATTAGTTTCCATTATCGTTCCCTGTTACAACCAAGCGAAATACTTGGACGAGGCTTTGCAGTCTGTATTGGAGCAAACTCATGCGAATTGGGAATGTATTATTGTCAATGATGGCAGCCCAGATAACACAGAAGAAGTTGCCCAAAAATGGATTTCAAAAGATCCCCGATTTATTTATATAAAAAAAGAAAACGGTGGACTGAGTAGTGCTAGGAATGCGGGTTTAAATATTGCAAAAGGTGATTGTATACAGTTTTTAGATTCGGATGATGTTTTAGATAAAGAAAAATTACAAAAATCTATACAACAAATCAAAATACAAGATCGGTTAAATTCTAATTTTTTGATTGTAACCGCTTTTAAGACCTTTGAAAAAGATGTAAAACAGTTTTGTGAGCTGAAAAACTATTATGATTCTTCAAGTATATCTTTTACAAATGTTTTAAATAATTGGGATTTTGAGTTCACTATTCCTATACATTGTGGCATTTTTTCCAAACAAAATTTCGAAAATTTTGCTTTTCCAGAAACATTAAAAGGAAAGGAAGATTGGATAATGTGGCTTAGTATTTTAAAATGCAATCCGCAAATTATATTTATTAATGAGGCTCTAGTGTTTTATAGAATGAATGCTAGCGGAATGACTAGAGACGAAGAGTTTATGTTGGAAAATTATGTCAAAGCTTTAGATTTTATTGGTTTGAATATTTTATCAACGGAAGATTATCAACTACTTTTAAAAAGTATAATTATTAAAAAGACGATGCAAATCTCGAATATGGAAACTAGATTTTTAAAATATAAAAATACGAGAGGTTATAAGTTATTGGAAATATTAAAAAAAAATAAATTGATGCAAGTTTTAAATCGTTTATTTAAAAAATGACCTAGATGAATTTTAAACCTATAATTTCTGTAATCGTCCCCAGTAACAACCACGAGAAATATTTAGTACAACGTTTGCATAGCATTTTAATCAAACCTATTCTAATTTTGAGGTACTACTAATGGATGATCATATTATATTAAAGGTAAAAGCCTGCAATAAACTTAAATTACATAATAATTCAAATGATTAAAAACCTTCCACTTGTTTCAATATGTATTCCAACTTACAATGGTAGTAAGTATATTAAAGAGGCAATAGTATCTGCTGTATCTCAAACGTATAAAAATATTGAGATTATCATATCCGATGATAACTCTAAAGATGACACTTTGGATATTATTAAATTTTTAATGTCAGATACTAATGTTCCATACATTATTTATAATCATAAACCGCAAGGGATTGGTGAAAATTGGAATAATTGTGTTAGAAAGGCGAATGGTGAATTTATAAAATTTCTTTTTCAAGATGATGTATTAGAAAGCGGCTGTATCGAAAAAATGGTTAATTTAAGTGTTTTAGACAGTAACATTGGTTTAGTTTATTGCAAAAGAAAAATTATTTATGACTCAAATAATGATGTTCATTTGAAATGGCTTTCAAGAAATCAAAATTTGCATAATAAGTGGTACAAGTTAAAAGTGAATAAATTTGTAATTGAAGGGAAGGAATACTTAAAAGATTATAATTTGATGCGGGAACCATTAAATAAAATTGGAGAACCAACTGCTGTATTATTAAAAAAAGAATGTTTTGATAAAGTTGGGTTTTTTAATAAAGAACTTAAACAAACTTTGGATTTTGAATATTGGTATAGACTAATGAAATATTTTAAAATTGGATTTATAGAAGAAGATTTAGTTTCTTTTAGATTACATTCAGAGCAAGCAACTTTTATAAATCAATTTAAATTCGAAAATGAAATCAATATTTTATATAAATCTATGTATAAAAATGTATTTTGGCAACTACATCCTTACAGGCAATGGAAATTATTTAAAAGTGTAAGTGAGTTAGGTGATATTATTAGGTTTTTAAAGGTAAAAATGAAATGAAAAATGTTTTTGTAATAATTGTTACCTACAATGGAATGAAATGGATAAATGAATGCTTAGAAAGTGTTTTAACTAATCTTTCCAATTTAGAAATTGTTATAATAGATAATAATAGTAGTGATGAGACAGTTGAATACATTGAGCTACATTTTCCCGAAATTACATTGTTTAAACAAACTGAGAATTTAGGATTTGGAAAAGCTAATAATATTGGGATGGCTTATGCTCTTGAGCAAAATGCTGATTATGTTTTTTTATTAAACCAAGATGCCTTTTTAGATTATGATACAATAGAAGGATTGATAAAAGTTTCTGAGCTAAATCCTGATTACGCGATATTAAGCCCAATTCAGTTAGATTACTCAGGAAAGTTATTAGAATATTATTTTTATAAATTTTTAATAGGAGGGTTTAGTAGAGAATTTGTTACGGATTTGTTACTTCAAGTAGCTAAAAAAGACATTTATGAAATTCCATTTGTTCAAGCGGCTTCTTGGCTGTTGCCTATTGAAACAATAAAAAAAGTGGGAGGGTTTGATCCATTATTTTATCATTATGGTGAAGATGATAATTATTGTCAAAGGGTTAAATTTCATGGTTTTAAAATAGGAGTTGTTTCTTCTGTTTATATTAGACATGATAGTCATAAACCAAAAAAATCAATTCCTATATTGTTCTCGGAAAGATATTTTTCTGATTATTTAAGAGGTATATATTTTAAATATGCCGATATTAATAAAGAATTTGATCAGAAAAATATTAAAATAGAAATAAGAAAGAATAGTAAAATGATTGTTAAAAGTTTATTAAGTTTAAACTTTACTAATGCTTATGGGTATTTAAAACAAATAAAAGTATTGAAGGAAAAAATAAGGTTAATTAACCAAAGTAGAAATATGAACAAGGAATTAGGTGTGAAATATTTACAGAATGAATAAACCTTTGGTATCTATAATAATTCCAACCTACAATCGAGCATATTTAATTGGAGAAACATTAGATAGTGTTTTAGCGCAAACCTACACCAATTGGGAATGTATCGTTGTTGATGATGGAAGCAATGATAATACTGCTACCATAATTACTGATTACATAAAAATAGATAATAGATTTCAATACCATCAAAGACCAATTGATAAAATCAAAGGTGCTAATTCCTGTAGAAATTATGGTTTTGAACTAAGTAAAGGCGAGTATATAAAATGGTTTGACAGTGATGATATTATGCATCCTGAATTTTTAGAAAAACAGGTTACAATTTTAAAAATAGAAATAAAATTGGACTTTTGCGTTTGCCAGTCTTTGATTTTTTATGAAAATTTAGAAATAATTACTAAAAATGAAGCTAATAGAAATCCGAGTTGCAATTTAATATTAAGTTATCTTGTCAAAAATCATTACTTTTTAACAGGAGCTCCTTTATGGAGAAAAGAATATTTGTTGAATAAAGACTTGTTTGACGAGACATTAGCAGATTCGCACGAATCTGATTTTCATTTTCGTATGTTGCTTTATTATCCAAGATACATTTATACAGATGATTTTCTTTTTTCAGTAAGAAGAGGAAATCAAAGCATTACCCAAAATTTTCAAAATAAAAAATCAAGTTTAGATTCAAAAATTATTTTTTTTTCTAAAGCCAGAAAATTAATTAATAATAAAAGATATTTCGAAGATAGAGATTTGATAAATGAATATTTGACTTTTAGAATATCGGATACTATTTATGAATTATGTGTATTCAATCCTAGATTTGAAATTCTAAAACAAAATAAAAAAAATATTTTAGATTTAATTTTTCAAAAAAAAATCGAAATTATGTCTAGAATGAGATTATGTATTGGCTTTGTTTTGCTCCTGTTTTTAGGCAAAGGATATACTTTACTTAAAGGAAATTTGAATATTAGAGAGGAAATAGTAAATTAAGGATGCGAGTAGGCTTCAATCCACATAAAGACGAACCTCAGCAAGAATCTGATTGTTTTCATCAGGTTGTTGTTCCTGTTTATATACCTAATGAAGAAGGTTATTTTAAAGATAGTTTTGAAATATTCAAATTATGTATTGATTCACTATTTAAAACTATTCATAAAAAAACATATATTACTATTGTAAATAATGGCAGTTGTGATGTAGTTATTGCTTATCTAAACAAGTTATTTTTAGATGGGGAAATTCAAGAAATTATCAATACCAGTAATATTGGCAAATTAAATGCAATTGTAAAAGGAATTGTGGGGCATGATTTTTCTTTGGTTACGGTTACAGATGCTGATGTGTTATTTTTAAAGGATTGGCAAAAAGCAACTTATGCTGTTTTTGAGGCTTTTCCTAAAACAGGTGTTGTTTGTCCAACACCATCTTCAAGATCTTTACGAACCTATACGGCAAATATATATTGGGATTTGTTTTTTTCAAAAAGACTACATTTCTCTAAAGTTGAAAATCGAGATGCCTTAAAAATGTTTGCTGATAGTGTTGGGAACGCAGCGTTTTATAATGAGATTCAATTACAAAAGTATTTGACGGTTTCACATAATGATAGTAAAGCAGTAGTAGGAGCGGGACATTTTATAGCCACTTACAGAGGGGAAGTCTTCGATAATTTAGAAAGTAGATTTTCAAAATACAAATTGGGAGGGGATAGTGAGGACGAAATTTTAGATCTACCTGTGGTAAAAAAAGGTTTTTGGCGTTTGTCTACTCTTGATAATTATACGTACCACATGGGGAACAGTATCGAAGATTGGATGTATGATGAAGTTTCAAAATTAGAAAAACAAGAGCAGATTCTTGATTTTAAATTAGTACCTTATCAACCTGATGCAAAGTGGGTTTATTATTTAAAAACGAAACTTTTTGGAAAATTTATTTTAAATAAAAAAATGATGTCGTATTTTTTAATCTGCAAAGGATTAAGCAAAGAAGAATCTAAAAACTATTTGAAATGATAACCATTGTTTACCCTTATCGCAACAGAGAATTATCTAGAATTAAGCGATCTTTAGATTCCTTAGTGCATCAAGACAATCTAAATTTCAGAGTTTTATTTGTTGATTATGGTTCTTCTATTCCGTTTGCTGATGAGGTTAAGAACTTAGTTTTGAGTTATAGTTTTGCAACATATCAGTATAGTTACACTCTTCATCAACCTTGGTCTAGGTCTAAAGCCATCAATATTGGTTTGAAATGGGTTCAAACACCGTATGTATTTGTCGCAGATATTGATGTTATTTTTAGAAATGATTTTATTGCTATTCTAAACAATCTAGCCAATTCAGCTAGATGCTATTATTTTAAAGTTGGTTTTTTGAGTGAACCAGAAACTAGTGTGACAAAAAAGTTTTCTGAATATCAAATTTCATTTTCTAGTGAAATAGGTGCTCAAGGACTTTCATTATTTCCATTACAAGCCGTTAAGGGAATTCATGGATTTGATGAGTTTTTTCATTTCTGGGGAGCCGAAGATATCGATATTCATAACAGATTGACTAGAACTGGAATTGAAAGCCTCTTTTACAATAATCAAATTTTACTGTTACACCAATGGCATAAAAGCTATCGAAAAGGTGAAACGGATGTGTTGAGTAAGGAGTTGCAATTGAAGGGGGTTGTTCAGTTAAACCACCAACATTTAATTACCCACCAAAATATGGGCGTAACAATACCCAATTTTAAAACCTGGGGAGAAACCATTTCAGGAACTGATTTTAATGAATTAAATGATTTCGATAACCACATTGTTATAAACAATACAAAGGAAAGTGTAACTCATTTTTTATTTGTTGAATTACCACAATTTCAAAACGGAATTTTATCAGTTCGTTTTGTAGCAGATTCATTTCAAAATTCGATAAGGTATAAAATAAAAAAAACAATAGGTAAAAAAGTACCAAACTATTATAGTTTAAAAGAAATAAATGACATGCTGTTGTTGCACATTATTTCTTTTTATCATCAATTGCCGTACACTTTTAAAATTAGTGCTGATTTAAAAAGTATCTCTTTCAAAATAAAAAAGCAATCGGTCTAGAAAATACTATTTTTACAAAAAAACAAATGCCGAAAGTAGTTCTCTTATCACAATTTCCTCTTCCGTATGCTCATACAGGAAGCTGGACCACGATGTACTTTAATTATTTGAAAGCAAATCATCAAATAGATTATATTATTTGCAAAGAGCCAGAATCACGTATTGAAACCGTAAAATACGAGGTTCTTTCGCATAGTAAGATTTTAAAAATAAAGCAGAAATTTTTAAGACAACCGTACCTAGCCTATTTAGACGCTTTAAAAAAAATCGTAAAAACGAATCAGAAGTATATCATTCAAGTTGTTGATCATTTTGGGATTATAAAACCATTACAGAAATTTTTGCTGCAAAACGGATTGCGACACAATTGTCAAATTCAGTTTTTTTATCACGGATTTCCTCCTTTTCATGAAAATTTTAGAGGAAGAGGTTTTTTTGAATCTATAGATGAAATGGTAGTACTCACCCATGATAGTTACAAGGTGCACAAAGATTATTATACCGTTTTGCCAACACGATTTTCTGTATTGCATAATGGAATTGATACTTCAAAATTTCAAAAAGTAACTAACGAACAAAAACAAATTCTAAAAGAAGAATTAGAATTAAAAGATAAAAAAGTATTTATTTGGTGCTCTAAAGATTTTCCTAAAAAAGGATTAGATTTTATTTTAGATGTTTGGAAAAAAATTCATAAAACAGATCAAAACACAGTTCTGTTGGTTGTGGGAGTAACTCGCAGCAACCCAATTGATGGTGTTCGTTTTTTGGGTAAAATTCAAAACCAGGAACTCCCGAAGTATTATCAAATGGCAGATTGTTATTTGTTTCCCACCTTATGTCATGAAGGTTTTGGTTTAACTTTAATCGAAGCATTACATTCTGGCTGTTATTGTATTGCATCTGCCTTGGGTGGTATTCCAGAAGTTTTGCAACACGGAAAGTTAGGGAAGTTGATTGAAAATCCTCATTTTCAACAAGAATGGGAAGAGGCTATTTTAGATTTTTTAAATCAAAAAAAAGGTAATGATATTGTTATACCAAAAACTTTATATTCCACTCAAAGCTGGAATTCAGGCATGAATACAATTATTGAAAATGCAAAAAATAGGATGCAATAAATGAAAAACATAGCCATCATTCCTGCCCGTGGAGGATCAAAACGGATCCCGGAAAAGAACATTCAATTGTTTGGAGGATTGCCTTTATTGGTGCATTCGATACAGTATGCAGTTGCGAATAATGCCTTTATTGATGCTGTTTATGTTTCTACAGATGATCCCGCCATAAAAGAAATAGCATTGGCCTATGGGGCTAAAGTCATTGATAGACCGGATCATCTTTCGGGAGATCTAGAGCCTACCCTTACTGCTGTTCAGCATGTTCTAGGAAATATAGGTTTTGAAGTTGAAAATGTGATATTGTTGCAACCCACCAATCCGTTGCGCCCGCCAAATTTGCTGAAAGATTGCCTTGAAAAATTCCAAAATGAAAAAGTCGATAGTTTGTTTACCGTTACTGAAAACCATCAGAAATTCGGAAAAATTACATCTGGTACCTTTGTTCCATTTAATTACGAAATTGGGCAACGCAGCCAGGATTTAGAACCGCTTTATTTTGAAAACGGATTGCTGTATATCACAAAGGCAAAGTCCATTATTGAAAATAAAATAATTACTGAAAATGCATTTCCATATCTTGTAAATCATATTTTTGCCCATGTAGATATTGATACGAAAGAAGATATGGAATATGCAGCCTATCTCTATCAAAAATTTACAACTCCTAACTCCTAATTTATTTCATGAACCCCTATATAGAAATTGCCGGACGAAAAATACGCCCTGATTATCCCCCCTTGGTTATTGCTGAAATAGGAATTAATCACGAGGGCTCATTGGCTGTTGCCAAAGAAATGGTTGATGCTGCAAAAAGTGCGGGTGTTGAGGTGGTCAAGCACCAAACCCATATTGTAGCAGACGAAATGTCTGGAGCTGCCAAAAAAGTAATTCCGGGTAATGCGGATGTTTCTATTTACGAAATTATGGAACGTTGTTCGTTGAACGAAGCTGACGAATTGGACTTAAAAAAGTATGTGGAAAGTAAAGGGATGATCTTTATTTCAACTCCTTTTTCTCGAGCGGCAGCAAATAGATTGGAAAAATTTAATGTTCCTGCTTATAAAATAGGCTCAGGCGAATGCAATAACTACCCATTATTAGAGCATATCGCATCATTTGGTAAACCGGTTATTTTGAGTACCGGGATGAACACCATTGCAAGTATTGGCAAAGCAATAGCTATTTTTGATAAACATAAAATTCCTGTTGCATTATTGCATACTACTAATTTATATCCCACACCAATTCATTTGGTTCGATTTGGAGCCATGATGGAAATGCATCACGCTTTTCCGGATAAAGTTTTTGGTTTATCGGATCATACATTGAATAACAATGCTTGTTTGGGAGCAGTAGCTTTGGGTGCCAGTATTCTGGAACGCCATTTTACAGACCACATGCAGCGGACAGGTCCAGATATTGTATGCAGTATGGATGAACAAGCTACAAAGGATTTACTATTAAGTTCCACTGAAATGTGGCAAATGCGCGGTGGAGTCAAGGAACCCGCTTTAGAAGAACAGGTAACTATAGATTTTGCTTTTGCTACCGTTTGTGCGATTAAACCAATACAAAAAGGAGACAAGCTTACCAAAGAAAATATTTGGGTTAAACGTCCTGGAACCGGAAAGATTCTGGCAGAACATTATAATGATTTAATCGGTAAAGTGGCTACCCGAACCATTGCTAATGACGAACAATTAGATTGGATCGATTTTGCGTAACGGTGACTTTGTCCTAGTTTATTTGAATAAAAATTAAAACGCATTAACCCATTGGGGGTACTTACTATTAAAAGTGGTTCTCGATACATTTTTTGTTTCGTTTTACTAAACAAAAAAACACTGGAACTGAGTTCTGGATAATTGCACCCAACGGATACACATTAATAAATAATACGGATTACTAAAAATATCTCGACTGCGCTCGACATGACAGCATAATAATGAAAAAAATAGTATTCCTGACGGGAACCCGAGCTGATTTTGGTAAAATAAAATCACTGATTACCATTCTTGAAAATCAGGATGATTTTGAAGTATTTGTATTTGTAACCGGGATGCATTTGCAAGAAACCTATGGATACACCCTGATAGAAATTGAACGGTGTCATTTTAAGAATGTTTCTACTTTTGAGAATCATACGCATGAAACCACGATGGATTTAACCTTGGCTAAAACCATTGAAGGCTTATCAAGCTATTGCAAAGAAGTAAGCCCTGATTTGATTGTGGTTCACGGTGACCGGGTTGAAACTTTGGCTGGTGCTATTGTGGGTTCCTTAAATAACATTTTGGTTGCCCATATTGAAGGCGGTGAACTCTCCGGAACGGTAGATGAATTGATTCGGCATAGTGTGAGTAAGCTGAGTCATATACATTTTGTTTCTAATGCAGATGCGGCCAAACGGTTGTTGCAAATGGGAGAGGTTCAAGAATCTATTTTTACTATTGGTTCACCAGATGTTGATATTATGTTCTCGGATACATTACCGGAACTAGCTGTGGCAAAAAGTTACTATCAAATAGATTTTGATGTGTTTGCTATTGTTATGTTTCATCCAGTTACTACAGAAATAGACCAGATGGAGCAGCATGCTATTCAATTTGTAACGGCATTATTAGAAGATAATCATAATTATGTAGTGGTTTATCCCAACAATGATTTAGGAAGTCGATTGGTTTTAAGTGCCTATGAACAGTTAAAAGGGAGCTCTCGATTTCGAATCATTCCTTCTTTGCGCTTTGAATATTTTTTAACGTTACTCAAGAATGCACAATTTATAATAGGAAATAGCAGTGCCGGAATTCGGGAAGCCCCTTATTATGGAATCCCTATTATTAATATTGGAACGCGTCAACTTAATCGAACCGTTGATGCTGCTATAATCAATGTAGATTATAACAAAGAAAGCATCGTTAAAGCGCTACGTTCTATCAAGACAAATAAAATTAAACATGTGAATCCTGATTTTGGAATTGGAAATAGTGCCCATTTGTTTTTAGATTCTTTGAAAAAAAGCGATATTTGGAATCTGAACCACCAAAAACAGTTTAGAGATTTTAATGACAAATAAAAAGATTTTTGTATTGCTTCCAGATGGAATTGGATTGAAAAATTTTGCCTTCTCTGATTTTTATAAATTAGGCATTGATGCAGGTTTTGTTATTAAGTATTGGAATGCTACCCCTTTTGATTTAAAGGATTTGAGATTTGATGAAATAAAAATTCAAAATTCAAAATCACATCCGCTTACTGAAATATATAAAAATGCACGTAAGCACATTGAGTTAAACAGAAGCATTACTAGAACGAAAGATTCTGTATATGATTCGTATCGCTTTCCGTTTGAATATAAAGGTATAAAGAAAGCACTAAAAAGCGGATTTACCCGATTCCTAGTTGTAAGCCATTCTACCGAAAGTGGTTTGCAGCGCATTCGGAATCAAATAAAAAACCAGGAACGCAAGACTTTGTATTATCATCAAAGCATGGAAACCTTGCAAAAGGAACAACCTGCATTTGTTTTTTGTACGAATCAACGCCCTATGACTGCTATTGCACCATTATTGGCAGCACAGGATTTAGGGATTCCTACGGCTACATTCATTTTTTCATGGGACAATATACCCAAAGCGACGATGGTTGTGGAAACTGATTATTACTTTGTATGGAGTGATCACATGAAACAGGAATTACTTTTGTATTATCCGTATCTTAAGCAAGAACAAATTTTTATTACAGGAACGCCACAGTTCGAATCTCATTTTGATCAAAGCAAATTGCTTTCCAGAGATGCTTTTTTTGAGCAAAACAGACTGGATTTAGATAAAAAATACATTTGTTATTCTGGGGATGATGTTACTACAAGTCCTAATGACCCAAAATACCTTGAAGATATTGCAATAACCATACGGGAATTGAATAAAAAAGGGTATCTGTTGGGCGTTATTTTCCGACGTTGCCCTGTTGACTTTTCTAGCCGTTTCGATAAAGTATTAGATGATTATCAAGACGTGATCACCGCTATTGTACCACTTTGGGAAAAAGTAGGTAAGGAATGGAATACTGTTTTTCCTGCTCAAGCTGATATTGATTTGCAAATGAATACTATCGCCCATACTGAAATGGTAATCAATTTAGGATCTTCCATGGTTTTTGATTATGTGGCTCATCATAAATCATGTGCTTTTATTAATTATAATATTCCTAACGCACTACTTCCAAATTGGTCTGTTGAAAAAATATACAATTACATCCACTTTCGCTCAATGCCCAATGAAACTGCTGTTTTTTGGATTGATAAACCTGAATCCATAGCTGGAATAATTGAAAACGTGATTAAGGGCGATCAATCGTCCATTAAAAGTGCAAAGCAATGGTTCGAAATTATTAATCAACATCCCCCGGAAGAAGCATCGTCCCGAATCTGGAAGTCGATTAAAACCATTATTTATAAAGAATAATCCTTTTCTTTGCAGCATAAAATAGATTACAATTTTTTACAATCAATTATGTTTTTTAATTCGTTCTCCTTTGCCATTTTCCTGCCTATTGTATTTGTGTTGTATTGGTTTGTTTTTAATAAAACCAAAAGCACTCAAAATGCAGTGCTTATTATCGCGAGTTATTATTTTTATTCCTGTTGGGATTGGCGTTTTTTGTTCTTGCTTGTTTTCTCTACTTTTTTAGATTATTATACCGGTATTCGCATTGAAAAAGCCAAGACAGCAATGGGTCGAAAATTATGGTTTTGGTTTACTATTACCATAAATTTAGGTTTCTTAGGCGTCTTTAAATACTATAATTTTTTTGCGGATTCCTTTTCCGAGTTATTGAACGGCCTTGGATTACAAACAAGTCCTTTACTACTTAACGTTATTCTGCCGGTGGGTATTTCCTTTTATACGTTTCACGGATTGTCCTATGTGATTGATATTTATCTTAAAAGAATAAAAGCCGAATATAACTTTGTGGATTATTCTCTGTTTGTCAGTTATTTTCCATTGCTGGTTGCCGGACCTATAGAAAGAGCGACCCATTTATTGCCTCAGGTAAAAGTAAAACGCACGTTTGATTTTGATAAAGCCAAAGAAGGGGTGTATCAGTTTGTTTGGGGATTGGTCAAAAAAGTGGTAATTGCAGATACTTGTGCGACCTATGCCAATGCGATTTTTGATAATTATGAATCGATGAATTCGTTGTCGTTGCTGTTGGGTGCTTTCTATTTCGCTTTCCAGATTTATGGTGATTTTTCGGGTTATTCTGACATGGCTTTGGGAATGTCCAAGCTATTTGGAATTGATTTACTGCGTAATTTTAATTATCCTTATTTTTCCAGAGATATCGCTGAGTTTTGGCGGCGTTGGCACATCTCACTCTCGTCCTGGTTCCGGGATTATTTATATATTCCTCTAGGGGGAAGCAGTGGAGGTATGGGTATGAAAATTCGCAATACTTTTATCATTTTTCTAGTGAGCGGATTTTGGCATGGGGCCAACTGGACTTTTATTGCTTGGGGGTTTATCAATGCGTTGTATTTTTTACCGCTATTGCTTTTAAAGAGGAATCGGTCTAATATGGAAACAGTGCAATTGTATTGGAATTTTGATTCGTTCAAAGTTTTTTTAAGCATGGTCAGCACTTTTCTTTTAACCTGTTTGGCTTGGATATTTTTCCGAGCAAAATCGATAGGGGAAGCTTTTGATTATATTGGCCGGATTTTTACCAATCAAAGTTTTCAGTCTCAATACCTAGAAAATGAACGCTATAATTATGAAATAATTCTCTTGATTCTGGGCTTTGTATTGGTCGAATGGAAGAGCCGAACACAAGTAGAGCCTATTTCAGGAAAATACAGTAGTTTGAAATTAGCGTTATGCATTGCGGCCGTAGTTGCTTTAGGAACGTACTCCGATTATAAGGAATTTATTTATTTTCAGTTTTGAATTGTTTAATCAAGCGCAGTTGAGTCTCATTTAAAAGTTAAATCGTCTCTACTGCGCACGAAGTGACAGTAGGAGTTGTAATATGATGCTTTTGTTACAATTTCACAAACAACAATAATTATAAAGTTACGCATGAAAAAATTTATAGTATTCGCTTTCAAAACACTAATAGTAACGGTATTAATTGCTGTTGTCTTAGACTTTACATACACTGCTGTTTATTTGAATTCTTCCAACAGAGGTAAAATAGACTACATTTATAATTCTAAAGCCAGAAAATATGATGTGGTGATTTTAGGTTCCTCCAGAGCGAACAATCATTTTGTTGCTCCGATGTTTGAGGAAAAAGGATTGAAAACCTTTAATTTTGGCATGAGCGGTTCCCATTTATTTGAAGCTTCGCTAATGCTGAAACTGATGGTAGAGCGGAAGTATGTTGTAAAAAACCTGATATTGGAAACAGATTTGAATCTGTCCAATGAGCATCAAGCAGATGGAATAGCGGCCAAATTTTTGCCTTACATTCATCAATCTGACCTTATTAGGGAGCATTTTTATAAGGAGAAAAATTTCAATCAATTGTATTATATCCCTTTCTACCGCTATGTTGCTTTTGACTCTAAAATAGGTTTTAGGGAGATGTATGAAACAGCAAGAAAGCAACCAACTAAGTATTTAGATAATCTAGGGTATTATCCTTTAGGGAATAAAAAAGGGAATATGAAAAATGATATACGCGCTTTGAAACCCATACCCAATAAGTATTATCAAGAAATCAAGCAAATTTGTGCAGCCAATAATATTAATTTTATTGCGATCATGACACCGATGTGCACCAATACCAAAGGATTGGATTATTTTGATAAAGTAAAAAAACTGTATCCTGAAATTCACAATTATGAAAACGTGGTGTTAGAAGATCGCTATTTTTCGTCTTGCGGACACATGAATGACACAGGCGCTCGATTGTTTACTGCCCGAATTATAAAAGACTTTTTTAATAAATAATTATGCACATTGCTTTTCTGACTCCTGAATACCCTCTTTTGCGTGTGCTTCATTCAGCCGGTATTGGTACAAGTATTAAAAACTTGGCTATTGCTTTAACTCAAAAAGGAGTGAAGGTATCCGTTTTTGTTTATGGTCAAAATGAAACTGTTGATTTTGAAGAGGAAGGAGTAAAACTTCATTTGATAAAAGCACAGAAATATAAAATATTGGGTTGGTATTTGCATCGAAAATACATTCAAAATCATCTTAATGCATTAATTATTTCGGAGCACATTGATTTGGTTGAAGCACCCGATTGGACTGGAATTACCGCTTTTATGAATCTGAAAGTGCCGTTGGTGATTCGTTTTCACGGGAGTGATGCTTATTTTTGTCATCTAGAAAATAGAAAACAGAAATTAAAAAACTATTGGTTTGAGAAATTAGCTATTCAAAAAGCGAAGGCATTTATAGTCCCGACTACTTTTGCTGGTCAGCTTTCCCAAAAAATATTTAACATTAAAAATAAAACCATACAAACCATCCATAACGGATTGGATTTGCATTATTTCCAGAACTCCAATCCTGAAAACTTCGACAAAACGGTAATTCTTTATATAGGGACAATTATTCGGAAAAAAGGAGTTCTCGAATTGCCCGCTATTTTTAATTTAGTAAGGCAAAAACATCCTGAAGCCTCTCTAGTTTTAGTTGGAAGTGATTCGTTTGACATTGCAACGCAGTCTAAATCTACTTGGGAATTAATGCATAAAGAATTCAAAGACAATGATTTTGAAAAAGTTTCTTACTTAGGCAAAATTCCATACCAAGCAGTACTTGAGCATCTAAAAAAAGCCCATGTTTGTGTATTTCCCACCTTTGCTGAAACGTTGGGGATGGTCACTATTGAAGCTATGGCGATGCAAAAAACAGTAGTCAATAGTAATATTGGCTGGGCAAAAGAAATGATTGTTAATGGTGAAAGTGGTTATTTGGTTCATCCAAAAGACCATCAGTTGTTTGCCAATAGAATAAATTCTGTTTTTGAGAATACAGATTTGATGATACAAATAGGGAAAAACGCCCGAGAAAGAATTAAGGCGAAATTTGATATTGAGAAAATAGCAATAGAAAACATTGCATTTTATAAATCTCTAATAGTTTAATTTTGATAGTTGTATACCATAAAAATAATCGAATTTCTAAAGTAGTTTCTGCGGAGAATAAAAAGATATCTTTTGATAAGAGTGGGGCTATTGCAAGCGGACTATTACAACTGGCATCAGCATTTCCAAAATCAAAAATAGTTTGGTGTGATGAGGTTTGTCAAGAGTATATTAATTTAAAACATATTGAATTCCTTTTTCATCATGATAAAATAATGCTATCTTATTCTCTGGGCGACAGCGCTTATTTTGGACGAAAAATTGGCTATATAGAAGAATCTCCATTCATTGCTATCAATAAAAAAGTATCGTATCCAACCTGGCAAATGAGTAGTTTAGTAGGAGTGGTCCATGCTTCTTTGCTTTTAAAAATAGAGGGTAGAATCAAATCTGACAATGATTTTGATTACTATCTTAATTCGGTTGCTAAGGTTTGTATGCCATTAGGCTTGTTATGCTATTCAGAACCCAAATTATTGACTGAGACAGCAATTGAAAAAAGTTCAAAAGCTTCTGTTTTTGATCTTTTTAAATTTGTAAAACAACATTATAAAACCCGTTGGTTGTTTTTACTGTTACTGAACTTGGTTGTATATGAATTTCGATTTCCGGTTGTAGCTTTTATTTATGCTTTGTTTTTTAAAAGCAGGAATAAACTGTTGATTTCTTTGGATAGTATTCTCGTTCAATCCAATCGGAATGTGGTGCAAAAGGCAACAATTGATGTTATTATTCCAACGATTGGCAGAAAGAAGTATTTGTATGACGTATTATTAAACTTGTCTGAGCAGATGCATTTGCCTATAAACGTGATAATTGTGGAGCAAAATCCAGAAGAAGGTAGTGTTTCAGAATTAGATTATTTGCATACCGAGAAATGGCCATTTATAATCAAGCATAGTTTTATCCATCAGGCAGGGGCGTGTAATGCAAGGAATTTGGCTTTAAGCCAAGTGGAAAGTGAGTGGGTATTTATGGCTGATGATGATATTTGTATTGCTAATTATTTTATTAGAAATGCGCTTGATGGTATTTCTAAGTATAAAAATAATGCGTTTACTTTTAGTTGCTTACAAGAAAATGAAAAAAAGGTTTACGAGAAAATAATTCAATGGTCAACTTTTGGTTCGGGTTGCAGTATTATTAATGCAAGGGAAGTTCAGAATATGAAATTCAATGTAAAATACGAATTTGGTTTTGGAGAAGATGCTGATTTTGGAATGCAACTCCGTAATCAGGGTATTGATATTCTGTATTTGCCTTCTCCAGAAATTTTGCATTTTAAAGCCCCAATGGGTGGTTTTCGTACGAAACCAAAGTTGCAATGGCAGGATGATTTAATTCAGCCCAAACCATCGCCAACTGTTTTATTATGTAAGTTGCTGTACCAAACAAAAGAGCAAATTTTAGGTTATAAAATGACTTTATTTTTTAAATTTTACCAACTTCAAAGGATTAAAAATCCATTTCGATATTTTGTAAATTATAGAAAGCAATGGGAACAAAGTGAATATTGGGCTAATAAATTAAAAAAGCAACCATGAAGTTTTCTCTAATCATTTGCACTTATATGCGCCCAAATCCGTTGTTGCGGTTATTGCAATCTGTACAGGGTCAAACTTTATATCCAGATGAAATTTTAATTGTGGATGGTTCTACCAATGATGAAACGGAAGTTATTCTGGAAGAAAATACTTTTAAAAATTTAAATTATTTCCTTGTTCCAAAAGAATGTCGTGGATTGACGAAGCAAAGAAATTATGGAATAGAGCGAGTTGCGACTGATATAGAAATAGTCTGTTTTTTAGATGACGATACCGTTTTAGAAAAAGATTATTTTGAGCAATTATTCAATACTTACAAAGTATATCCAAATGCGTTAGGAGTTGGCGGTTACATTCATAATGAGACGAAATGGGAATATATCGGACTGAATTATGAGCCTAAAATAAATGAGTTTTATTTTGATGGATGGAAAAGAAAAGACAGTAGCCGATTTGTTTTAAGAAAAAAATTAGGATTAGACAGTGATTGTTTGCCTGGTTTTTCTCCCTTGTTTTCTCATGGAAGGAGTGTTGGCTTTTTGCCACCAAGCGAAAAGGTTTATCAAGTGGAGCAATTGATGGGAGGTGTTTCCTCTTTTAGAAAAAAAGTGTTTGAGTCCTTTCAGTTTTCGACCTATTTTGAGGGTTATGGATTGTATGAAGACGCCGATTTTTCGATACGAGTAGCCACAATGGGTAAATTATATTTGAACACGAGTGCAAAATTAAATCATTATCATGATCCATCAGGAAGACCCAATCAATATCAATATGGTAAAATGGTGGTACGAAATGGTTGGTATGTTTGGAGGATGAAAAACAGGAAGCCTTCATTTGATGCTAAAATGAAGTGGCATTCCATTACGGTACTTTTGACATTGATTCGATTTAGCAATATATTTACAACAAAAAAACGGAAGGAAGCCTTTACTGAAGCCTTTGGTAGAACAATAGGTTGGTGGAGTTTATTTTTTAATGCCCCAAAATAAAAAAGCAATGACTTTTGTTATCATCACACATGTTCCTCACATTTTTGAACAGCAGAAATACTATGCTTATACGCCCTATGTGCGCGAAATGAATATTTGGTTGAAATATGTTGATGAGGTAATAATTGTAGCGCCATTACATAACTCAATACTAAGCGCAATTGATTCAACTTATGTAACACAAAAAATTGATTTTCGAGAAGTTTCCAGTTTCAATATCAATGGTTTGTCAGGAGTAATAAAGACAGTTCTTAAGTCGCCTTTTGTATTATGGCAAATTTTTAAAGCCATGAAAGCCGCAGATCACATTCATTTGCGATGCCCAGGAAATATAGGTTTATTGGGTTGTTTTATTCAAATGCTATTTCCGAGTACACCGAAAACCGCCAAATATGCCGGCAATTGGGATCCAAAATCAAAACAGCCTTGGAGTTATCGTTTGCAGAAATGGATTTTAAGTAATTCCTTCCTGACCAGAAATATGCAGGTTTTAGTGTATGGAGAATGGCCCAATCAGACTAAAAATATAAAGTCTTTTTTTACGGCTACTTATCCGAATCACGATATATTGCCGTTACTGCCAAAAGTATTAAAAGGCACTATTACTTTTGTTTTTGTTGGGACTTTGGTACAAGGAAAAAACCCGTTGTATGCAGTTCAATTGGTTGCAGAATTATTTCAAAAAGGATACGATGTTGTGTTAAGGATTTATGGAGAAGGGGTTCAGCGAGCCCAATTGGAATCTTATATTTTGAAGCATAAATTAGAAGGAATAATTGTATTGGAAGGCAATCAAAATCAGGAAATTATAAAAAAAGCCTATCAAAACAGTCATTTTGTGGTTTTGCCATCTGAAAGCGAAGGTTCGGCCAAAGCAATTGCCGAAGGCATGTTTTGGGGTTGTGTGCCAGTCGCAACATCGGTGTCTTGTGTTCCGTTTATGTTGGATAATGGGAATAGTGGTATTCTGCTGGAAATGAATTTGGAAAATGATATCAGACAATTGGAAAAGGTTTTGGATGATGAAAGTTGTTTTCAAATGATGTCTAAAAAGGGCAGTGATTGGTCCAGAACCTATACTTTAGATGTATTTGAGAATGAAATTGAAAAACTCCTTCAATCATGAGAATTATTCAATTAATAGATAGTTTAGAGACAGGAGGTGCAGAGCGCATGGCAGTACATTATGCCAACGCTTTGAGTAAATATATAGCATTTTCAGGTTTAGTGGTAACTAGAAAAGAAGGTGCGCTATGTTCCCAGATTCATACTAAAGTATCCTATTTGTACCTCAAAAAGAAAAAAATAATTGATTTTAAAGCTCTTTTTGCCTTGAGAAATTATGTGCTGCAGCATAAGGTAACGGTTGTTCATGCGCATAGTTCTTCCTTTTTTCTTGCTTTTTTACTAAAGTTAACGTTGCCTTCTTTGAAGTTAATTTGGCATGACCATTACGGAAACAGTGAGTTTTTGTCAAAAAGACCATCAGGGATTTTACGAATAATCCTTCCGTTTTTTAGTGGAATAATTGCCGTGAACCAAAAATTAAAAGACTGGGCTGATGAGCGGCTCAACATTAGGAATGCTATTTATCTGCCTAACTTCCCTTCGGAAGAGAATACTGTTTTCGAGCAAACAATTTTAAGGGGAATTGAAGGAAAACGGATTGTTTGTGTTGCTAATTTAAGAGAGCAGAAAGATCATTTCACATTATTAAGAGTTGCTAAGAAATTAAAAGGGTATGATGCTAATTGGACTTTTCATCTTATTGGTAAGGATTTTGGAGATGATTATTCCAAGGGAATCAGGGATTTAATTGTTGCGTTTGATTTAGAAAAAAATGTGTTTCTTTACGGCTCGAAACATGATATAAAAAATATTTTGGATCAGTCGACAGTTGCAGTCCTAACTTCAAAATCAGAAGGATTACCCGTTGCACTTTTAGAATATGGCTGGCATAAGAAACCAATAGTCGTTACAAACGTCGGAGAAATAGCTGCTTTGGTCCACGACGGTAAAAACGGTTTTATAGTTCCAGCCCAGAATGTCGACCTGTTTTATACCGCACTGCTAACTTTAGTACAAAATGATACTCTTAAAGTTAATTTTGGTCATGCATTGTATGCTAGTGTTGTTGAGGGAAATTCAGAAAATATCATTATTAAACACTATTTAAATTGGTTAGAAACTATTTAAAATGAAAAAAGAGGAAATCTCCTATATCTGTTTGTTACTTGTTCATGTTTTGATTGGACTTTTGGTGTATGCATTGCCATTTACCGCTAAGATATACGGATATTCCATTTTTATTTTTGGGACTATTTTTGTCATTAAAAGCAGAAATAAAAATAATGAAGCCCTTCTTGTTGCAGCTTATGTAGTAGGAAGTGAGGTTTTTTTGAGAATGACTGGCGGAAATCCTCTTTATGAAATATCTAAATATGGAGTGCTGTTTTTTTTGCTCCTAGGAATGTATTTCAGTGGGTTTTCAAGGGGAGCCATTTCGTACTGGCTGTTTTTGTTTTTATTAATCCCTGGCCTTGTCATTGCTACTTTTGCTTTAGATCTAGATACCAATATTAGAACTAGGATAGCCTTTAATATTTCGGGACCGCTATGTTTAGGGATTGCTTCCATATACACTTTTAGGCGAAGTATTTCCTTAGAACAGATGAATCGTGTCTTGCTCAATATGGGTTTGCCTATTGTTACTTGCATGGTCTATTTGACTGTTTATACACCCATTATAAAAGATGTAATTACAGGAACAGAATCTAATTTTCAGACTTCAGGAGGTTTTGGACCCAATCAAGTATCAACCGCTTTAGGGCTTGGTATGTTTATTTTTTTCTCACGGGTATTGTTAGCATCCAAAACAAAATTGATTGTTTTTTTCAATTTATTCCTTGCCTTGAATATTAGTTACAGGGGTTTTATTACTTTTTCCAGAGGAGGTATGATAACAGGTATCGTGATGATTATTATTCTTTTAACATTTCTGTATTTTAATTCGAATGAAACAGGAAGAGTTAAATTAAATTATAGTTTAATACTTATTGTTCTTGCAATTGTAGGAGTGTGGATGTACACTTCTTTTCAAACTGGAGGGCTTATCAATAAGCGGTATGCCAATCAAGATGCTTCTGGACGAGTAAAAACGAGTCAGTTTACTGGAAGGGAGAATTTAGCAGATGAAGAAATTGATATTTTTTTAGACAATCCTTTTTTTGGTGCCGGTGTTGGGAAAGTAATCGAAATCAGGCAATCCGAAACGGGAGAAACTACGGCGTCCCACAACGAAATTACCCGCATGTTAGCAGAACATGGGATGTTGGGAGTAATTGGATTATTGATTCTTATTGTCACCCCTTTTGTTCTGTATCTAGAATATAAGTTTAATGTTTTCTTATTGTGTTTTGTTATCTTTTGGTTTTTGACAATTAACCATGCCGCTATGCGTACGGCTGCGCCAGCATTTGTTTATGCCTTATCGCTGCTAATTATTCGTTTTGAAAAATCTTCAAAAGAAGTAAATTAGGATCGTGATTAGAATAGTATTTTATACTAAACGTTTCGTAGTTTGAAGCTTTATCAATTTAGGAACGAATAGAATAAGTAAGGGTTTTATCGGATTAATTTGCATCTTTCTATTTATTTGAAGGCAAAATTGCTAAATTGCCAAAATACCAAAAACAAAGCATGTCTACTAAAAGGAAAATACATTTTGAAATTTCTGAGCGAAAAATCATTCTTCGTTTTTTTGATGTTTTTTTTGTTCTTTTGGGTTTGTATCTTTTTGGGACTTTTTTTGATCAAGAATATTTGACGGTAGCTGCCAGTAGACCTTCCTGGACCATTCTCCTAGTTGTTTATCTTATTTTTTTTGCATCGATTTTCGAAATGTATAACCTACAAGTCGCCAGTAATCAGCTTTTAGTTTTGCAAAACATATTACTCACGGTTTCGACAACTGTTTTTGTTTATCTTTTCACCCCTTTTTTTTCGCCAGAGTTACCGGCTAACAGACTTCAAGTTGTATTGTTTTTTTTAGTAATGTTTGTTGTGCTGTTCTTATGGCGAATGTTTTATGTGCTCTTTTTAGCGTCCAATCGATTTGTTCAGAAAGCCATATTGATATGTGATAAAGAGCAAGTTCAAGAGCTGATTTTAGGATTAGAAAACATTGATCCACATTATAAAATAGTTGGATTTGTTAATACTGATATTGCAGAAGATACGGTTTTGGATTACCATTATGTGAAACTAATAAAAAGAGATGATTTGTTTTCTTTTGTCAAAGAAAATGGGATTTCTGAAATTGTCATTGCTTCCCAAAAAACAGAAGGAATCACCGCTGATTTATACCAACAATTGTTACATTTATTAGAATCGGGAAATATTATAAGAGAATATACGCAGGTATATGAAAGTAAAACACAGCGTATTCCTGTACAGTATATGTCTCGTGATTTTTATCGCTTTTTCCCTTTTAGCCGAAGCAATCAAAATAAATTATACTTGTTGACCATCCGTATTTTTGAAATTGTAGTTTCCTTATTTGGTCTTGTTGTCGGTTTGGTTCTTTTTCCGCTTATATTGGTTGGAAATGCAATAGGTAACAGGGGGCGTTTGTTTTATTCACAGGAGCGGGTTGGTAAGGATGGTGTTGTTTTTGAAATTTTGAAATTCCGTACGATGGTGAAGAATGCCGAATCGAACGGCGCGGTTTTTACTGCAACGAATGATTCACGAATAACTGTCTTTGGGAAGTTTATGCGCAAAACCAGAATGGACGAATTTCCTCAGTTTATTAATATTTTAAAAGGAGATATGGCCGTTATCGGTCCACGTCCGGAACGCCCTGTTTTTGTAAAAGAAATTGCTGAAATAATGCCTTTTTATGAAACTAGACACATAATTAAACCGGGACTTACTGGTTGGGCACAAGTCAATTATTCCTACGGAGAAACGATTGATGATAGTTTAATCAAACTCCAATATGACTTGTATTACATCAAGCATCGCAGTATTTACCTTGATTTGAATATTGCTTTCAAAACGATAACGACCGTATTGTTTTATAGGGGGCAGTAGCTATTCTTATTCATTATACCGATCTTTTTCTAAAACAGATTTCAAAGATTTATATAAATTATAGAGGTATTTTTTTTCTAATGTAGGACTTTCTGCAGCGACTAACCTATAACTATTTAATACACGAATTACACTAATTTATATCTTTAAAAAATTAGCGCATTAGCGGCTAAAAGATTAGATGTCATATACAATTCAAGTAAATTAATAGAAGAATTCCTTATATTATAATTGGAATTCGTTTTATGTTTTGCATGGCCAGTCTCACTAAAACAACTCCGCTGCAAACTACCAGTGGCATTACCAACACCAAATGTACTTTGTTGATTATCAAAAAGAAATAAATCACCAATAATGCGATATTTAATAGCGCCAGATTGTAAATTATTTTTTTGTTTTTCATCCAATAAAAATAGAGTAGGCCTATTAAGGTTGGATTGAATAATAATATATTGTAGTTATATCCTAACTCCAGGTGTAACGAATAAAACCCTGCAAACGCAAAGAATATTCCAATTATGGCCATGATGCTGAGGTAAAACAAATCGATGCTTTTCTTGTTTATAAAAACGATGAAACTAAGCACTACGAAGTACGTATAGGGATTATTCCACCAAGACATAGGAACCTCATTTCTGAATTCGATTATAGTTTTGTTTCCCAGTGCCAGGGGACGATTTTGAAAGGAAACTTTCTCGAGACTTTTTTGTAATTCAAACGGTAGAAATATTTTGGTTCCAAATTGATCTACTTTTTTACCGAAGATAATGCTGGTGCCTAATTTTTCATAAAAATGACCGTCAAAATACGGGTATAATATGGTTCTATAGGTGATATCAGTATCTGTATTTTTTACAATTGCAATCGTGTCCAGTGTTTTATTGATGATGTCAACCACCATCGAGGTGCAATTTTTGTCAATGAATTTATAGGTATAATGACTTTCACCGGAAGCCAAAGAGGTATTCAGGTTGTCAAACAGTTGTTGTTTTAAATCGACCGGAATGTTTAGTTCTTGCTCATAAACCGATCTTTTTTCATACTGATATTGACTGATAAAATCAGCGTAGGAATGTGCTACAGCAAAGTATTCCAAGTCTCCTTTTATGAATTTCATCACAAAATTTGGCGTGTTAAAGTCAAATGCGCCATAATTAAATACTACATCAATGGCGTTGGTCGTATCCTGCACTCGAATGGCTGTGTGTCCAAAAAGCGAATATGATTCATTGCCTGTTCCACAAGTGATTACGCTGACGTGCGTATTTTTTGATAGTAGAATATTTTGCCCGAAACTAAAATGTACCGCTGATAAGACGAAGAGGAGTAGCGCTATTTTTTTGAAAAATGATGTATGCATTCGTTTGCTGTTAAAAGTGTACAAAATGTAATTTTGTTTAAAAAAACTCATTTACGATTTCATTGATTGAATTTGTCTGACAAAGATACTCAAAGAAAGAAAAAGGCGTACAAAGTTTTTCTGTAAAAGAAAGGGTTGTTATTGAAACGGGTTTGTGCAACCTAGAAGGAAATTAGAAAAACTATAGAAGATTGAATGGCGCAATTTGATTCTAAATATTCTTCGAAATTAATTTCTAAACATTCCTAAATCTACTTTTACTGAAAAAATATTGGAATATAAAGCAGCGCTTTGATTCCCTAAATCGGTCAATGCATAGTCAATCTGAATGCCTTTGTATTTGAATCCCAGACCAATATTCGGTTGAAAACCTACTTTTTCCGTACTATCCAACTGCTGTACATTCTGAAAATTTCCTACTCCGGCACGAACAAAAACCAAATTAGTATAACCAAATTCCAGTCCCAAAGCCGGATCGATGCCGACAAAATCAGTAGTAATTACATCATTGGTTCTGGCAAAGCGCATGTTGACATTGGCTGCAGCCTGAATGCTATAATCATAACGGATAATAAACTTTTTAGCGATTCCCAGTTGTGCTTTTGGAGCCGTAATCTCAGTGCTTTCCGGCAATTCCTGATTTTCTCCGGGTATCGCATTTGCAATTTTCTGATATTCGTTCTCGTCAATATTCCAAACATTATAGGTAGTGGTAATGTCGCGGAGCATTAATCCAAATTGCCAGTTATTTTTTTCGAATTGGATTCCGGCATCAAAACCAAATCCCCAGGAATTCGCAAATTTACCGATAATGCGTCGGATGATTTTTGCGTTTACACCATATTGAAATCCGGGAACCGGTAATTTTCGCGCATAGGAAAAAGTAAATCCGTAATCAGCAGTTGAGAACAAACTGATTCGGTTGTAGTCAATATTACCTTGACTGTCGATTAGTTCTGTAGTATTCAAAATGTCATCAACTCCAAAACGGATTAGAGAAATTCCCCAAGCACTGCGATCATCGATAGGACTGGCATAGGCTAAATAATCGTATTGGGCAATATTAGCAAAATAACTGGCGTGCATAAAAGATACCTGGTGGTCTTCCATATGAATAAGTCCCGCAGGATTCCAATATCCGGAATTGACATCATTGGTAGAAGCCACTACAGTATTTGACATACCTAATGCTGCTGCATCCACGCCGATATTCATAAACTCATTCGAGTATTTCCTAACGGCCTGACTGTGCATCAGTATACTTATCAAAAGTGTTACTATTAAAAAGCTTTTTTTCAAGGGTGTCATTTTTACAAACGGAAAGTCTGTTTAATTTTTATCAAAAATATAATTTTAAATTGAGGTTACTTCATTTTGCTGTTTAATTTAGTGTGTTGGTCATGTGGTTTAGATTTAACAGAGTATTACTTCAGTAAAAAATGGAACGCGGATGCTACGGATGTAAAGTATTTTTACTGATTTGTTTAAAATTGAAAGTTTTCGAGTTTAGGTTTTACCGCTAATTTGCTAATTTCTTGCTTATAATGGAAGGTATTAACTTGCGAATTCGCTGTGATACAAGGATTGCTAATCCTGTTAAAAATCTCTACTAAAAAACGAACTGTTCATTGACTTATTATGCTAAATTTGCGACTTTGATTCTTTAAACTGTATTATGATGACTATTAAAAAACATATCCCGAATTTAATTACACTTCTGAATCTTTTTTGCGGCTGTATCGCATTGGTATTTGCTTTCAATCAAGATTTTGAAATGGCCTTTTATTTTGTTTGTCTGGGTATATTTCTGGATTTTTTTGATGGTTTTTTTGCCCGCTTGTTCAACGTTTCAAGTCCGCTGGGGCTGCAATTGGACTCTTTGGCAGATATGGTAACCAGTGGCGTGGTTCCAGGTTTGGTAATGTTTCAAATGATGATTAGCAATTCCTCAACAGCAGCGGCCGGTCATTTGCAGTTCTTCCCGTATTTGGGTTTTATAATTGCGCTGGGGTCTTGTTACCGTTTGGCTAATTTTAATATTGATACGCGTCAAACGGATTCTTTCATTGGTTTGCCAACACCTGCCAATGCGCTGTTTATTCTTAGTCTGCCCTTGGTTTTAAAATACACAGATTCATTAATTATTATCGAACTCCTTACTAATCCTTGGTTTCTTTTGGTGCTGACGGTTTTGAGTGCATATATGCTGAATGCTGAAATTCCATTGTTCTCTTTGAAAATCAAGAAGTTTAGTTTTAAAGAGAATACACTTCAAGTTATCTTTTTGACTTGTTCACTTTTGTTATTGGTCTTCTTTCGCTATTTAGGAATTCCATTATTGATACTATTTTATGTTTTACTATCGGTTCTGAATAATAAAGTACTTAAAAAGTAGTTTTTTGGATGAGAAAACAAACTGTTCGAAGAAAGTCAAACACAGTTCGTAAACCCAAAAAGAAAGTTACTTTTTTCTCTGGGAAGCTATTGCGCTATTTGATTGTCACTTTTTTGATTGTAGTGTTACTTGGAGTCGGTTTTCATTATCGAAATGGTTTGTCTTATTATTTTGGTTTTAAATCGGATAAAATCATAAGAGCTGATCGAGAAGCGAAGCGCATTTCGGGCGTTCGGAATTTTAAGGTTTTAGAAAAACATGAGGGCAAAAGTATTGGTATTGACGTTTCAGAATATCAAGGAAAAATTAGTTGGTCGTATGTGGATACTTTAGAACAAAAATATCCTTTACATTATGTTTTTATCCGCGCTACGGTTGGAAAAGACAGAAAAGATCGAAAATTTGAACGGAACTGGCTTGGCGCGAAAGAAAATAAAATGATTCGGGGTGCCTATCATTATTACCGACCTAACGAAAATTCATTGGAACAAGCCGAACTTTTTATTAAAACGGTGACGTTGGAAAAAGGCGATTTGCCACCTGTTTTGGATATAGAAAAACTTCCGAAAAATCAGTCTGTTGCCAATCTTAAATTAGGACTTAAGCGATGGTTGCAAGCGGTTGAATCTCATTATGGTGTTAAACCAATTATTTACACTGGCGAGCGTTATTATGATGATTTTTTGAAAGAAGAATTCGGTGATTATCTTTTTTGGATTGCCAATTATAATTTTTATCGGGAGCAAATCGACGAAGACTGGTTGTTTTGGCAATTCACAGAGAAAGCAACCGTCGCTGGTATTAAAGGAAATGTCGATGTGAATATTTATAATGGAGATTTGCAGCAGTTGAGGTATATTACTGTGGAGTAGTTTTCAGTGAAAAATAGTAATGTTGTGTTTTTCGTTATTTAGTTTTAAAATATTAGTAAATATTGCTTTATTAGATTTATAATATTGTTTCTGCCTAGTCTAGCTCAAATAGTTTCTTCAGATTTGTTGTCGTAATTATCAATCACCTAGTTTCTCAATCTATTTAGCGTATTTACATCCGTAATTTTGACATAATATGAACTGTAGTTATTATTGTTCTATTAATTATTGCTTCTTCAATTATTTTAAGTTTCGCTTTTACGACTCTTTTTTAATTATTTTTATTTCTACGCAATAAAGAATTATTCGTTTAGCAATGAAACAATTGTTTATTACATCAATCAACGTTTTAATAACGTATCGTTTTTTTTAGGTCGGGTTAGGCCTATTTCTAACCTTATATATATAGTAGCGAATGGAAAAGGGATTTTTGTTATTATATAAGGTATAGGATAAAGTCATTTTATTGGTCTAAAGTAGTTTTTTTGTTCAAATACTGTCAAGGTCGGCTGTTTTGAAGGATTAGAGTTTAGTGAAGAGCTGTTAAAGCATGAACAAAGATTGAATTTCTAAAGCTTTAGTAAATAAAGAAGGGTAGTCGATAGCCGTGCAATGGTACTGAAATAGGTAATTTTGGATTGAAATGGCGTGTATCGGCTAATAGATTGCTATTTTGTTTAAAAAACTTCACGCTTCAAAAAGCATGTTTTCAGCAAGTTAAAGATAATGTTAAAAAAAGGGTAAAAAAAAGGTTTAAAAAAGCTTGAATAACGGTATAAAGGTGTTAGTTTTGCACCCGCAATGACGCAGACGTTCTTTCAAATACTGGCAAGTAAAGTGAATCAAAAGAGAAAATTTATTTTCTAAAAAAGATTAAAAAGGCTTGTGAGATTAGAAAACGGATGTTACATTTGCACCCCGCAAGACGCGCAAAGTTCCTTGATAGATTGATAAGAAAAGAGAAGCAAACGAGATAAAATTTATCTTAAAAAAAACTTCAAATTTTTCTTGCCAGTTAAAAAGAAAGTTGTACTTTTGCACCCGCTTCGAGAAACACTATAACAAGTGTTAAAAGGAGTTAAAAACAAGATAAGAACACGTTCCTAGACATATTGAATTGACAGCCGTCTCGTTCGCAAGAACAAGACACAAGAATAAGAGTAATAGAATCGAGAGATTTGAAAAAACCACTAGAATTTAGTCGAATAACAATAGCTTGAGCAATCAAGCGTACAATATACGATGAAGAGTTTGATCCTGGCTCAGGATGAACGCTAGCGGCAGGCTTAACACATGCAAGTCGAGGGGTATAGTTCTTCGGAATTAGAGACCGGCGCACGGGTGCGTAACGCGTATGCAATCTACCTTTCACAGAGGGATAGCCCAGAGAAATTTGGATTAATACCTCATAGTATATCGAGTTGGCATCAACATGATATTAAAGTCACAACGGTGAAAGATGAGCATGCGTCCCATTAGCTAGTTGGTAAGGTAACGGCTTACCAAGGCAACGATGGGTAGGGGTCCTGAGAGGGAGATCCCCCACACTGGTACTGAGACACGGACCAGACTCCTACGGGAGGCAGCAGTGAGGAATATTGGACAATGGGCGCAAGCCTGATCCAGCCATGCCGCGTGCAGGATGACGGTCCTATGGATTGTAAACTGCTTTTATACGAGAAGAAACACCTCTACGAGTAGAGACTTGACGGTATCGTAAGAATAAGGATCGGCTAACTCCGTGCCAGCAGCCGCGGTAATACGGAGGATCCAAGCGTTATCCGGAATCATTGGGTTTAAAGGGTCCGTAGGCGGTCAGATAAGTCAGTGGTGAAAGCCCATCGCTCAACGGTGGAACGGCCATTGATACTGTCTGACTTGAATTATTAGGAAGTAACTAGAATATGTAGTGTAGCGGTGAAATGCTTAGAGATTACATGGAATACCAATTGCGAAGGCAGGTTACTACTAATTGATTGACGCTGATGGACGAAAGCGTGGGTAGCGAACAGGATTAGATACCCTGGTAGTCCACGCCGTAAACGATGGATACTAGCTGTTGGGAGCAATCTCAGTGGCTAAGCGAAAGTGATAAGTATCCCACCTGGGGAGTACGTTCGCAAGAATGAAACTCAAAGGAATTGACGGGGGCCCGCACAAGCGGTGGAGCATGTGGTTTAATTCGATGATACGCGAGGAACCTTACCAAGGCTTAAATGTAGATTGACCGGTTTGGAAACAGACTTTTCGCAAGACAATTTACAAGGTGCTGCATGGTTGTCGTCAGCTCGTGCCGTGAGGTGTCAGGTTAAGTCCTATAACGAGCGCAACCCCTGTTGTTAGTTGCCAGCGAGTCAAGTCGGGAACTCTAACAAGACTGCCAGTGCAAACTGTGAGGAAGGTGGGGATGACGTCAAATCATCACGGCCCTTACGCCTTGGGCTACACACGTGCTACAATGGCCGGTACAGAGAGCAGCCACTGGGCGACCAGGAGCGAATCTATAAAACCGGTCACAGTTCGGATCGGAGTCTGCAACTCGACTCCGTGAAGCTGGAATCGCTAGTAATCGGATATCAGCCATGATCCGGTGAATACGTTCCCGGGCCTTGTACACACCGCCCGTCAAGCCATGGAAGCTGGGGGTGCCTGAAGTCGGTGACCGCAAGGAGCTGCCTAGGGTAAAACTGGTAACTAGGGCTAAGTCGTAACAAGGTAGCCGTACCGGAAGGTGCGGCTGGAACACCTCCTTTCTAGAGCCTTAGTGTTAGTAGTAATACACGCTAGGGAAAGAAGACGAAAGTTCAAGTTGGAAACAAGTTTCAACATTTTATTACTCTTGCTGTTAATTTATATAATACCATTTAAGAATAAGAGTGTCTCGTAGCTCAGCTGGTTAGAGTACTACACTGATAATGTAGGGGTCGACAGTTCGAGTCTGTCCGAGACAACTATTTAACACTTAAATAAAAAAGAAGAAATTCTAGAGTTGAGGAGTTATGAAAGTATTTCATAATTCATAATTCACAAT